>NZ_JACEHE010000002.1 GCF_013778455.1 Streptomyces himalayensis subsp. himalayensis
CGGGCTTGTCTTCCCGGCTGTTGGGCCGTTCCGACGAGTGAGACTTTAGCGGAATCCTGCCTCCCGAGCTAATCGGGGACCGCGCCCTTTCGAACGCTGATTCCTCATTTCGCAAACACGCATGAAAACGCGCCGACGACGAGTCATCGTTCGTTTGGATGGTTCTTGCGGAATGGCTGTCCGGGGCCGACCGGAGTCGGTGCTCACGTCGGACAACTCGGAGAACACTACGTAGGTCGGCCAGTCATGTCAACTCGGCGCCGCAGGGCGTACCCTTGTGGGCATGTCCAAGCATGCGTTCACCCAGCAGTGGTGGGCCGCCTGACGGCGGCCGTACTTACGCATGTACTCAACGGCCGCCGCTCCGGCGGCCGTTCGCGTATCTCCCTCCTGGAGGAACCTGAGTCGGCCGGCGGGCAGCGGCGGCCGACGACCAGGAGGTGGAGAGATGACGCGGATCTTCAGCGGGGTCAAGCCGACGGGGCATCTGACGCTGGGGAACTATCTCGGGGCCGTGCGGCAGTGGGCGAAAGTCGACCAGCACCGTGCTGATGCGTTGTTCTGCATCGTCGACCTGCATGCCCTGACGGTGGAGCACGATCCGGGGCGCGTGTGCAGGCTCAGCCGGCAGGGGGCGACGCTGCTGCTGGCGGCCGGACTCGAGCCGGCCCAGTGCACCGTGTTCGTACAGAGCCATGTGGACGAGCACGCGCGTCTGTCGTATCTGCTCGAGTGCGTCGCGACCGACGGCGAGATGCGGCGGATGATCCAGTACAAGGAGAAGTCCGCGCGCGAGCGGGCGCATGGCGGGAGTGTGCGGCTCTCGCTGCTGACGTATCCCGTGCTGATGGCGGCGGACATCCTGGCGTACGGGGCCGACGAGGTGCCGGTCGGGGATGACCAGAGACAGCACGTCGAGCTGACGCGGGATCTGGCGGTGCGGTTCAACCAGCGGTACGGCCACACGTTCGTGACGCCTCGCGCGACGCATCCCGTGGTGGCGGCTCGGGTCATGGATCTGCAGGATCCGACGTCGAAGATGGGGAAGTCGCACGATGCCGGAGCCGGGATCGTCTATCTGCTCGACGAGCCGGATGTGGTGCGGAAGAAGATCATGCGGGCGGTGACCGACAGTGGGCAGGAGGTCGAGTACGACCGGGAGGCCAAGCCGGGTATCTCGAATCTGCTCGAGATTCTTGCGGCTTGTACGGATGGAGAGCCCGAGAAGCTGGGTGGTGCGTACACGTCGTACGGGGCCTTGAAGAAGGACACCGCCGACGCCGTGGTGGAGGTGCTCAGGCCACTGCAGGAGAGGCACAGGGAGCTTGTTGCCGATCCTGCCTATGTGGACGGGGTGTTGAAGGAGGGGGCGGAGAGGGCCAGGGGAATGGCCAGGCCGACGGTGGATGCGGCCTATCGGGCGATCGGGCTGCTGCCGCCTTCGTGACCGATGGGCGCGGCGGTCGGTCGGGCCGGCCGCCGCGCCGGGCGGCGCGTCAGGTGTTCTTGCCGGAGGCCAGTTCGCGGCTGCGGTCGCGGGCCGCTTCGAGGGCGGCGATGAGGGCCGCGCGTACGCCGTGGTTCTCGAGCTCGCGGATGGCGCTGATGGTGGTGCCGGCCGGCGATGTCACGTTCTCGCGGAGCCTGACCGGGTGCTCGCCGCTGTCGCGCAGCATGGTGGCGGCGCCGATCGCGGACTGCACGATCAGGTCATGGGCCTTGTCGCGGGGCAGGCCGAGGAGGATGCCGGCGTCGGTCATGGCTTCGACCAGGTAGAAGAAGTACGCCGGGCCGGAGCCGGAGAGGGCGGTGCAGGCATCCTGCTGCGACTCGGGGACGCGGAGCGTCTTGCCGACGGCGCCGAAGATCTCTTCGGCGTGGGCGAGGTGCTCGGCGGTGGCGTGGGTGCCCGCGGAGATGACGGACATGGCCTCGTCGACGAGGGCGGGGGTGTTGGTCATGACGCGGACGACCGGGGTGCCTGTCGGCAGCCGGTCCTCGAAGTACGTCGTGGGGATGCCCGCCGCGCCGCTGATGATCAGGCGGCCGGCGGGGACGTGCGGGGCGAGTTCGTCGAGGAGGGCGCCCATGTCCTGCGGCTTGACCGTGAGGATGAGGGTGTCGGCGATCTTGGCCGCTTCAGTGTTCGAGACGGGCGTGACGCCGTAGCGGGTCCGGAGCTCTTCGGCGCGTTCGCGGCGGCGGGCGGTGACCAGGAGGTCGGCCGGGGCCCAGCCGGCTCGGATCATTCCGCTGAGCAGGGCTTCGCCGATCTTGCCGGTGCCGAGGACTGCGACTTTCTGGGTCATGGCTGGGGTGCCCTCCGGGGGGTTGCGTCGTCCGGGTTCATCCTCGCACCGGGGGCGTGGGGGTGGCTCGGTTGTCCGGTGGGCGGACGTCGGGTGGCGCGTTTCCCTTGGAGGGTTTCCCTCGGAAGGTTCTCGCCCCCGCCGCCCCTCCCCTTCCCGTCCCTGGGGGCTGCGCCTCCAGCCCCCCTTTCGGCCTGGACGGCCTCGTCCTCAAACTCCCCCAGCTACCGCTGGGAGGTGCCCCCAGACGGGCTGAATGGGGCGATCACGCGGTACGGCGGCGCAGCGTCGCCGCGCCCAGGCTCAGCACCAGCAACGCGCACCCGGCCACGACCAGCGCATCCCGTACGAAGTTCGCCGTCATGTCCGTGTGCCTGAGGACCTCGTTCATGCCGTCCACGGCGTAGGACATGGGGAGGACGTTGGAGATCCCTTCGAGGACCGGGTGCATGTTGGAGCGGTCGGTGAAGAGGCCGCAGAGGAGGAGCTGGGGGAAGATCACCGCCGGCATGAACTGCACCGCCTGGAACTCGGAGGCCGCGAAGGCGGAGACGAAGAGGCCCAGGGCCGTGCCGAGCAGGGCATCGAGCAGGGCGACGAGGAGCAGCAGCCAGGGGGAGCCAGTCACGTCGAGGCCCAGGACCCACAGGGCGAGGCCGGTGGCCAGGGCCGACTGGACGATGGCCAGGGTGCCGAAGGCGAGGGCGTAGCCCGCGATCAGGTCGGCCTTGCCGAGCGGCATGGCGAGGAGGCGTTCGAGGGTGCCGGAGGTGCGTTCGCGCAGGGTGGCGATGGAGGTGACCAGGAACATCGTGATCAGCGGGAAGATGCCGAGCAGCGAGGCGCCGATCGCGTCGAAGGTCCCCGGGCTGCCGTCGAAGACGTAGCGGAGCAGGAAGAGCATCACGCACGGGACGAGGATCATCAGCGCGATGGATCGCGGGTCGTGGCGGAGCTGGCGCAGGACGCGGGCGGCGGTGGCGAGGGTGCGGGATGCGCTGATCGCGGTGGGGCTGGGTGCGGCAGCCGCGGGGCGTGCGGGGTGTGTGCTCGTCGTGGTCATCGGGCGGTCTCCTTGCGGGCGTTGCCGCGGGTGTCGGCGCCGGCATCGGCCGCGGCGGCTTCGACGGCCTCGTCGACGAGATGGAGGAAGGCCGCTTCGACGGTCTCCGAGTGCGTGCGCTCGCGCAGGGCGTCGGGAGTGTCGTCCGCGAGGATCTCGCCCTCGCGCATGAGGAGCAGACGGTGGCAGCGTTCGGCCTCGTCCATGACGTGCGAGGAGACGAGGATCGTGGCTCCGCGCTCGGCGGCGATGGAGTGGAAGAGGTCCCACAGGTCGCGGCGGAGTACGGGATCGAGGCCGACGGTGGGTTCGTCGAGTACGAGGAGTTCGGGGGCGCCGAGCAGGGCGACGGCGAGGGAGACGCGGCTGCGCTGTCCGCCGGAGAGATTGCCGGCGAGGGCGTCGCTGTGCGAGGTGAGGTCGACGTCGGCGATTGCGCGGGTGACATGTTCGTGGCGGCGGTCGGCGGCAGCGCGGCCGGGATCCAGGACGGCCGCGAAGTACTCGAGGTTCTGGCGGATCGTCAGGTCGTCGTAGACGGAGGGTGCCTGGGTCACGTATCCGACGCGGGACCGGAGGGAGGGGTCGCCGGCGGGGCGGCCGAGTACGTCGAGAGTGCCGGTGACCTTGGCCTGCGTACCGACGACCGCCCGCATGAGGGTCGACTTTCCGCAGCCGGAGGGGCCGAGAAGGCCGGTGATCTGGCCGCGGGGGACGGCGAAGTCGACGCTGCGGAGGACGATGCGCGGGCCTCGTACGACGGTGAGGGCGGCGGCTTTGATGGCGGGTGGGGGCTCGGTGGGGGTTCCTTCCCGGACGGGGGGTCCGGAAGCGAAATTCATCATGCGGTGAATAATGCGCGTGGTGGGTAGTGGCGTCAAGGCGTCAAGGTGGGTGAACCCTTGTGAACCCCCGCGGGAGGAGCGGGCGTTTTCCGGTGGTGTGATGCGCGGCTGTCATGTGAGGCGGCCGGGCCTGCGTACGACCGTGAGATCCACGGCGTACACCTCCTCGACCAGGCCGTCCGGGAAGTACCGCAGCAGGTGGCGCCGCTCGTCGGCCAGTACGGGTGCGGACTCCTCAGGGCCCAGGGCGGCGAAGTACGAGCGGCTGCCGAGGTGGGCGAGATGGACGTCGACGGGGATGCGGCGGGTCCAGTGGAGACGGCGGTGCGCCGGACCCAGGCCGGGGGCCAGCCGGTCGATGATCTGCGGCGCTTCGCCGGTGATGCCGTGCGCGTGGTAACCGGGCAGGCGGGCCTGCAGTCGTCGCTCCTGCTCGGCGCACCAGGGCACGTCCGGGTCGGGGATGTTCCACCACAGGGCGAGAGCGCCGCCGGGGCGCAGGACGCGCAGGGCTTCGGGGAGGGAACGTCCCGGGTCCGTCCAGTGCCAGGCCTGTGCGTAGGTGATGAGGTCGGCGCAGGCGTCGCCGAGCGGGAGGGCGTCGCCGAGGGCACGGACGACGGGGACGTCCGGGAGGTGCGCCTTGAGCTGGGCGCCCATGGCCGGGCCGGGTTCGACTGCGACGGCCTGTGCGCCGCGTTCCACCAGCAGGCGAGTGGCGATGCCGGTGCCTGCTCCGACGTCCACGACGCGCGCTCCGCGAATCGGCCGGCCTGCCAACTCCTCGACCGCGTCGAAGAGTTCTGGCGGATAGCCGGGCCGGGCGGCGGCGTACTGACCGGCGACGGAGTCGAAGGACAGCGCGAAGGGGGAGGGACCTGGAAGGTTTGAGGAACCTGGGTAGCCGGAAGCGTCTGGGTGCATGCCACCACGCAAGCGAATCCGCCGCAGAACCGCCAGACCGCGGGTGGTTGCGGGGAGGCGGATGCCTGGCCAGCGGCTGTCAGGCGCGGTCGCTCGGTGGGGCGGCGGCCTAGCCTTTCCGTTTCCGCTTCGACGGGTTGCCCGCGCGGCGTGCCGCACGGCGTTCGTACTGCTCGCGTGCCGCCTCGTGCTCCTCGCGGTACAGCTTCTCGCCGGGGGCCTCGGTGAGGGTGCGGAGGAAGTAGGCGAGGAGGGAGCCGACGAAGCCGATGGCGAGGAGACCTCGGAGGGAGGCCTGGCGGTCGGGCTCGGGGCGCTTGCTGAAGCCGTCCCAGGTGTGACGGAACGCGAGCGCGCTGCAGACCGCGAACATCACGACGACCAGCACGGTCGCCAGCCCTCCGATGGCAGCGATCTCCAGACCCTCGTACGCGAAGCGCAGGACCAGGCACGACACGGCCGCCGCGGCGAGCGAGCCGGCGGCTACGGCCGCGCGGCGCGCCGCGTAGCCGCCGTCGTGGTTCACCCAGGTCGTGCCGAAGAATCGGATGGGTTCGGGGCGGGGGCCCGCGGGGGTGGCCGGGGTGCCGGTCTTGTCGTCCTTCTCGTCGCTCACGCGTCGATTATCGGTCCGGCCCGCCGTGATCCCTACCGGCACTCCTCTGCCGCTCGCTTATCTGCCGCTCCTCGGGGTGGCCCCACCGGTCGTGCGGGCGAGGCCACGCCCGAGGCGTCAGCCGCAGCGCGGTGCCACGTACCCGTCGCTGCCTGTGAACACGTATGCGTCCGAGATGTACTCGCCGTCGGCGATGTTGTCCCAGAGGTTCGTCGTGCCGTACGGGCCGGTGATCGTCTGGCCCGGCGTCTGGCAGAAGATCGGCACCTTGGCGCCATCGGGCAGGACGCGGACGATGCCGTAGCTGGTGCTGGGGCCGCTGCGCACGTTCACGCGGTAGCCGGGCGCGACCGAGTAGTACCTGAGCGCCGAGGCCTCCGCCGCGGCACCCAGCGTCAGTGCGAACGCCGCGACGGTGGCGCCTGCCGCCATCCTGGTGCGTCTGCCGGCCAAGAGCTTCATGGTGATCCCCATCCCGTTCGTCAGGCGCAGCGCGGCCTGATGTAGCCGTCGCTGCCCGTGTTCACGTACGCGTCGGAGACGTACGCCCCGGAGCCGATGTTGTCCCAGATGTTCGTCGTGCCGTACGGGCCGGTGATCGTCTGGCCCGGCGTCTGGCAGTAGATCGTTACCTGGGAGCCCTCCGGCAGCACCCGGACGAGGGTGTACTGGGTCCCCGGCCCGCTACGGACGTTCAGCCGGATGCCGGGAGCAATCGGGTAGGTGACCGCCGCGGCCTCCGCCGCGGCGCCCAGTGTCAGGGCGAAAGCCGCGACTGCGGCGCTTCCCGCCATCGCGGCACGTCTGGTCGGCTGGAGCTTCACGCTGGTTCCTCTCCTTCTCACGCGCAGCGCGGGGCGATGTATCCGTCGCTTCCGGTGTTCACATAGGCGTCGGAGACGTACTCGCCGACGGCGATGTTGTCCCAGATGTTCGTGGTGCCGTACGGCCCGGTCACTGTCTCTCCCGGGCGCTGGCAGAAGATCCGCACATGCGAGCCTTCCGGCAGTACGCGGATGATGCGGTAGCTCGTGCCGGGGCCGCTGCGCACGTTCACTCGGTAGCCCGGGGCGATCGCGTAGTAGCGCAACTGCACGTCGGCCGTGCTCGCGGCCTGCGTGGTGTGCTGCGCCTCTTCTTCCGAGCCCTCGATGCGGTCAACAGCCATGTCGGCTCCCCCCGTTGAAACCCACTTGATCGCGCCAAGTGCGTCGCGGACACACATGGCACGCGGAGGCTAACAAGCCACACCGGTTTCGTACTAATCATCGACTAGGCTCCGTATGTCGCGCGCGGACGAGCTACCCGGGGGGAGAGTCCATGGCGCCGCATCACAGCACTGGAGCAGGCACGGAAGCGGAACTTCCCGGCTATGCCGGGCAGTACCGCCTCGAGTCCTGCCTCGGCTCAGGCGGCATGGGAGTGGTGCACCTTGCGCGCAGCGACTCGGGGCTGCGCCTCGCGGTGAAGGTCGTACACGCCGAGTTTGCCCGAGACCCCGAGTTCAGGGGGCGGTTTCGGCAGGAGGTGGCAGCTGCTCGGCGTGTGAGCGGTGCGTTCACCGCACCGGTCGTCGATGCCGATCCGGAGGCCGAACGCCCCTGGATGGCCACGTTGTTCATCCCTGGTCCCACCCTCGCCGAACACGTGAAGCGGAATGGTCCGATGGAGCCGCCACAGCTGCAGCGTCTGACGGCGGGACTGGCGGAAGCCCTGCGGGACATCCACCGCGCCGGTGTCGTCCACCGCGACCTCAAACCCAGCAACGTCCTGCTGGCCGAAGACGGCCCCAAGGTCATCGATTTCGGCATCTCCCGGCCATCCGACAGTGAACTGCGCACCGAGACCGGGAAGTTGATCGGCACCCCGCCCTTCATGGCGCCCGAGCAGTTCCGCCGCCCCCGGGAAGTGGGCCCGGCGGCGGACATCTTCGCGCTGGGTTCCGTGATGGTGCACGCGGCGACGGGTCGGGGTCCGTTCGATTCCGACAGCCCCTATCTCGTCGCCTACCAAGTGGTTCACGACGAGCCGGATCTGACCTCGGTTCCGGGAAATCTCGTGCCGCTCGTAACGCGCTGTCTCGCCAAGGAACCGGAGGACCGGCCGACGCCCGACGAGCTGATGGCCCAGCTGCGCATGGTCGCGGCGTCCTATGACACCCAGGCGTTCATTCCGGTACGGCGAGGGCGAGAGCCGGTCGGGAAGGACACCGGCCTCGGCACCGGCAAGGGGGGCAGGGAGGACGTCGGCGAGGACGAGCACGGAGCCGGCGTAAAGGGTGGTGCGAGGACGGACGTCGGCAGAAGCAGGCTGAAAGGGCTCCTGCCGGCGGCCGGCTCGCGGCCTTCGAATCATTCTGTGCGCACCCGTTTCCACGTGGCTCTTGCGGTCGGTGCGGTCCTCCTCACCGGCGGCGTGGCCGCGGCCGTCCACCACGTGGGCGCAGTCCCCCACCCCACCGTCTCCGGAAGCGCCACCGGGCAGAGCACCGACCCGACCGGTCGCCAGCCGTGGACCAGAAGTCTGAGCGCCGGCTCCGGAGCCGGGCAGTCCGCTCGGACATCCATGTGCTCATACGGAGTCAAGACGCTGGTGTGTGTCCAGCCTGGGATCCACGCCGTCGATCCGCAGGATGGCACGGTGCTGTGGCGCCGCACATCTGACTTCGCACAGGACGTTCCGGAGCCTCCGGTCATGGCGGGCGGCCTCGTGCTCGCCCTGGTGCAGAAGGGCCGGATGCTGATGGCGCTCGCCCCCTCCTCCGGCAAGGCCCGGTGGAAGCTGGACGTCTCCGCGTACGCGGGTGGTGTGCAGTTCGCGGGCCGAACGGTACTTCTGACGAGCCCCGACGGCACGGTCACCGGCGTGGATGCCGCGTCGGGGAAACAGCGGTGGAGCCACCGCCTCCCGGGCCACGATCGGCCCACCTTCGCGTCGTTCGCTGCGGACGGTCTCGTGTACGCCGCCAGCACGGCGAGCGGCACATCAGGTACCCGGGTCACCGCGGTGGATCCGGTCACCGGTGAGGTCCGCTGGGATCGCCGCCTGGACGGAACACTCAGCCCGGTGGGCACCCGGGGCGACGCGGTCTTTTTCGTATCCGTCGATGCCTTCGCACATACAGAGGCCATCGTCAGCTACAACGCGTCGAGCCGCAGCCTGCACCGAGTGCGGCTCGACGTTCCGCTCATGCAGGCCCGGGCCACGGTGCGCGGCGGCACGGTCTACCTGTTGGCGACGGAGGGTTCGCTCACAGCTGTGGACATGGACGCGCGGGTCCAGCGGTGGCGGTTGGAGACGTCGGTGAGCCGGGGTTCGACGCCCGTCGCCGACGCCGAGCATGTCTACTTCACCGCCGCTGACGGCCGCCTCCTCGCGGTGGACGCCCGCAGGGGGATTCTGCTCGGCCAGACAAGTCCCCGGCTTCCGAAGGCATCGGACCGAGTCGTGGCCGACATTCCCGCACCGCTGCTCGCCATGGGAATGGTGTATGCGAGCGCGCCCGACGGAACGGTGTTCGCCGTGGCGGCGGACGATCCCTCCCGTTGGTGAGCGATCCATCCCGTGCCGATGGGCGATCGCGGAGGCACCGTGAAGGGCCGGGCGGGCCGACGAGCCCGTCCCGGCCGCCGTTCGGACGTCAGCCCAGCTTCGTCACGTCCCGCACAGCCCCCTTGTCCGCGCTCGTCGCCATCGCCGCGTAAGCCCGCAGCGCCGCCGAGACCTTACGGTCGCGGGACTTCGGGGCGTACGCGCCGGCGAGGGCCTCGCGGCGGGCCTCCAGCGTCGTGTCGTCGACGAGGAGTTCGATCGTGCGGTTCGGGATGTCGATGCGGATGCGGTCGCCGTCCTCGACCAGGGCGATCGTGCCGCCGGAGGCCGCCTCGGGGGAGGCGTGGCCGATGGACAGACCCGACGTGCCGCCGGAGAAGCGGCCGTCCGTCACCAGGGCGCAGGCCTTGCCGAGGCCGCGGCCCTTCAGGAACGAGGTCGGGTAGAGCATCTCCTGCATGCCGGGGCCGCCCTTGGGGCCCTCGTAGCGGATGACGACGACGTCGCCCTCCTTGACCTGCTTCGTGAGGATCTTGTCGACCGCCTCTTCCTGCGACTCGCAGACGACGGCCGGGCCCTCGAAGGTCCAGATCGACGCGTCGACGCCCGCCGTCTTCACGACGCAGCCGTCCTCGGCGAGGTTGCCCTTGAGGACCGCGAGGCCGCCGTCCTTCGAGTACGCGTGGGCGACGTCGCGGATGCAGCCGTTCGCCGCGTCGGTGTCCAGCTCCTCCCAGCGCTCGGACTGCGAGAACGCCTCGGCGGAGCGCTTGCAGCCGGGCGCCGCGTGCCACAGCTCGACGGCCTCGTCGGTCGCCGATCCACTGCGGATGTCCCAGTCGTCCAGCCACTCCTTGATCGAGGGGCTGTGGACGGTGTGCACGTCCTCGTTGAGCAGACCGCCGCGGTACAGCTCGCCGAGGATCGCGGGGATGCCGCCCGCGCGGTGCACGTCCTCCATGTAGTACGTCCGCGTCGGCGCCACGTTGGGCGCGACCTTGGCCAGGCACGGGACGCGGCGCGAGACGGCGTCGATGTCGGTCAGGTCGTACCCGGCCTCGGCCTCCTGGGCGGCGGCCAGCAGGTGCAGGATCGTGTTCGTGGAGCCGCCCATGGCGATGTCGAGGGCCATGGCGTTCTCGAAGGCGGCGTGGGTGGCGATGTTGCGCGGGAGGACCGAGGCGTCGTCCTGCTCGTAGTAGCGCTTGGCCAGCTCGACGACCGTGGCGCCCGCGTTCTCGTAGAGGGCCTTGCGCGCGGTGTGCGTGGCGAGCACCGAGCCGTTGCCGGGGAGGGAGAGGCCGATCGCCTCGGTCAGGCAGTTCATCGAGTTGGCGGTGAACATGCCGGAACAGGAACCGCAGGTCGGGCAGGCGTTCTCCTCGATGCGGAGAATGTCCTCGTCCGAGATCTTGTCGTTGACGGCGTCGGAGATCGCGTCGATCAGGTCGAGCGTGCGGACCGTGCCGTCGACGAGGGTCGCGCGGCCGGCCTCCATCGGGCCGCCGGAGACGAAGACCGTGGGGATGTTGAGGCGGAGGGCCGCCATCAGCATGCCCGGGGTGATCTTGTCGCAGTTGGAGATGCAGATCAGGGCGTCGGCGCAGTGGGCCTCGACCATGTACTCGACCGAGTCCGCGATCAGGTCGCGGGACGGCAGCGAGTACAGCATTCCGCCGTGGCCCATCGCGATGCCGTCGTCGACCGCGATCGTGTTGAACTCGCGCGGCACCGCGCCCGCGGCCTTGATCGCCTCGCTGACGATCCGGCCGACCGGCTGCAGGTGCGTGTGACCGGGCACGAACTCGGTGAAGGAGTTGGCAACCGCGATGATCGGCTTGCCGATGTCCTCGCTCGCTACACCGGAGGCGCGCATAAGGGCGCGGGCGCCCGCCATGTTGCGGCCGTGGGTGACAGTGCGGGACCTCAGCTCGGGCATCGTCGCTCGCTCCTTCAGGCAGATGCCTACGGCTGCCTGCGGCACGGTGGTCGCCGGGCTCTCGCGGCGTTGTCCGTACGGCTGGCGGACGCAGGCAGGGATGACTGCAGTCGAGCCTACGCCGCTACGCCAAGATCTGGACAGCTCGTCCGGAATGCGGGACGCCTGTCTCGGTCACCGGCACCCGGTCGGGCCACGAACGGGCCCAGGGGCCGGTCAGATGACCTTGCACCGGGTCAAGGGCCGGTCACATGCACCTGCACCGGGCTCAAGGTCCGCTCACATGCACCTGCACCGGGCTCAGGGCCCGGTCAGATGCCCCTGCACCACCGGCGCCACCCGCGCGATGATCTGCTCCACGTCCGCCGACGCCAGCGGCTCCAACTTGATCACGTACCGCATCATGGCCACGCCGACGAGCTGGGCGGCCGCCAGCTCGGCCCGCAGTTCGGCGTCCGGCGTGCCTACATGGCCCGCGACCCTGCGCAGCAGCTGCGTCGTGACGAGCCGGCGGAAGACCGCGGCGGCCGCCTCGTTGTTCATGGCCGACCGGACCACGGCAAGCAGGGGCGTACGGGTGACCGGGTTCTCCCAGACACCGAAGAGGAACCGGGAGAACCGCTCACCGACCCCGTCGAGCGGACCCTCGATGATCGTGTCCGGCGCCTTCAGGGCCGGCGCGAAGACGACCTCGATCGCCGCCTCGAAGACCTGTTCCTTGGTGCCGAAGTAGTGGTGGACGAGCGCCGGGTCGACGCCCGCTCCCTTGGCGATGCTGCGCACGGACGTCTTGTCGTAGCCCCGCTCGGAGAACTCCTCGCGGGCCGACTGCAGAATGCGCTCGCGCGCCGCGGGGCCCTCCCCCGCATGCGTACGCGATGGACGTCCCCTGCGCCGCGGAGCCGTGTCGGTCATGATCTCGGCACCCTCACCGCGGACGCCAGATGGAGCCGGGTGAAGGCCAGGGCCTCCGCCAGATCGGCCTCGCGCTCGGCGCTGGACATGGCCCGCCGTGTGTTGACCTCCAGGACGAC
Organism: Streptomyces himalayensis subsp. himalayensis; assembly: GCF_013778455.1. Classification (GTDB taxonomy): domain Bacteria; phylum Actinomycetota; class Actinomycetes; order Streptomycetales; family Streptomycetaceae; genus Streptomyces; species Streptomyces himalayensis. The sequence continues at coordinate 12,283 of NZ_JACEHE010000002.1, forward strand.
GTGGCCGTCGAAGCCGTTCAGCGCCAGACGTTCCAGGACCTCGGCGCAGGGCTGTGTGCCGCGGCCGGGGACCAGGTGCTCGTCCTTGCCGGATCCGCTGCCGTCGGCGAGGTGGACGTGGCCGAGCCGATCGCTCATGCGGTCGATCATCTGCAGCGCGTCGGTGCGGGCGGTCGCCGTGTGCGAGAGGTCGATCGTGTAGTGCCGGTAATCGTCCTTGGTGACGTCCCACTCCGGGGCGTAGGCGAGCATCTCGCGGTCCCGGTAGCGCCACGGATACATGTTCTCGACGGCGAACCGTACGTCCGTCTCGTCGGCCATGCGCCAGATGCCGCGTACGAAGTCCCGGGCGTACTGCCGCTGCCAGCGGAAGGGCGGATGTACGACGACCGTGGAGGCGCCCAGCTGCTCGGCGGCGGACTTCGCGCGCTGGAGCTTGACCCAGGGGTCGGTGGACCACACCCGCTGCGTGATCAGCAGACAGGGGGCGTGGACGGCGAGGATCGGGATGCGGTGGTAGTCGCTCAGGCGGCGCAGTGCCGCGATGTCCTGGCTGACAGGGTCGTTCCAGACCATGATCTCGAGACCGTCGTACCCGAGGCGCGCGGCGATCTCGAAGGCCGTCGCCGTCGACTCCGGATAGACCGAGGCCGTCGAGAGCGCGACCTTCGCATCCGGGATGCGCACCACTGGTTCTGCCACGAGGGACAGGGTACGGGGCAAGGTCCCCGCGACGGGGGCGTCCCCCGGCGGTGCCGCCCCAACAGAGACGCTCCCCCACGTACGACGTGGTTGCTGTCCGGCTGAGGGGTGTCCCGGCGTCGGGGTTCCCCCCAGTTGACGCTGGGGGCACCCCAGTGCCCAACCCTCCGCAGCGGGGGCGACCCGGCACCTCCTACGTGCTCGACATGTGGTCCAGCCTGCGCAGGATCACGCCCTCGCGGAGCGCCCAGGGGCAGATCTCCACCGACTCCACGCCGAACAGGTCCATCGCGCCCTCCGCGACGAGTGCGCCGGCGAGGAGCTGACCGGAGCGGCCCTCGGAGACGCCCGGGAGCTCCGCGCGCTCCTCGGCCGTCATCTCGATGAGCCGCGGCACCCAGTCCTCCAGGGACCTGCGCTTGAGCTCCCGCTGGACGTAGAGGCCGTCGGCCGAGCGGGCGGCGCCCGCGATACGGGCGAGCTGCCGGAACGTCTTGGAGGTGGCGACCACATGGTCCGGGGTGCCGAGGCGGCTGAACTCCCCGACGGTCCGCGCGATCTGCGCCCGCACATGCCGCCGCAGCGCCTTCACGTCCGCCGGGTCCGGCGGGTCGCCCGGCAGCCAGCTCGCGGTCAGACGTCCTGCGCCCAGCGGCAGCGAGACGGCGGCGTCCGGCTCCTCGTCCATGCCGTACGCGATCTCCAGCGAACCGCCGCCGATGTCCAGGACCAGCAGCTTTCCGGCCGACCAGCCGAACCAGCGGCGGGCTGCGAGGAAGGTCAGACGGGCCTCCTCCTCACCGGTCAGCACCTGCAGCTCGACACCGGTCTCGTCCTTGACGCGGGTCAGTACGTCGTCGGCGTTGCTGGCCTCGCGGACCGCGGAGGTGGCGAACGGCAGCAGGTCCTCGACGCCCTTGTCCTCGGCCGCCTGCAGCGCTTCGTGGACGGTGCCGATCAGTTTGCCGACGCCGTCGGGTCCGATGGCTCCGTCGCCGTCGAGGAGTTCAGCAAGCCGCAGTTCCGCCTTGTGCGAGTGCGCGGGCAGCGGGCGTGCGCCCGGGTGCGCATCCACCACGAGCAGATGCACTGTGTTCGAACCCACGTCGAGGACACCGAGTCTCATATACGGAACGCTACTGCGCGTGGGCCGGACGGAAGTCCCGGGGCGGGGTTCCACCCGCATACCCTGGAGGCGTGCCAAAGACGAAAAAGGCGAAGACCGACAAATCCGCCAAGGGTTCCTCGAAGGCGCAGGAGCCGGAGCTGAGGCCGTCGGAGCAGAGGCAGTCGAAGCCGCCGAAGCAGTCGAAGGGATCGAGGGGATCGGTGCAGGAGCAGCAGCCGGTGCCCGATGAGAAGGGCCTGGACTTCGCCCGCGCATGGGTCGAGTTCCCTGATCCGGCGGACGACGAACAGGTATTCCGCTGCGATCTGACATGGCTTACCTCCCGTTGGAACTGCATCTTCGGAAGCGGCTGCCAGGGCATCCAGGCCGGCCGCGCGGACGACGGGTGCTGCACGCTGGGCGCGCACTTCTCCGAGGAGGACGACGAGAAGCGCGTCGCCGAACATGTGGCGAGGCTCACTCCCGAGATCTGGCAGCACCACGACGTGGGCACGCAGACCGGCTGGGTCCAGGAGGACGAGGACGGCGAGCGCCAGACCCGCCGTTTCGAGGGCTCCTGCATCTTCCAGAACCGGCCCGGTTTCGGGGGCGGCGCGGGCTGCTCGCTGCACATCCTGGCGCTGCGGGAGGGGCGTGAGCCGCTGGAGACCAAGCCGGACGTCTGCTGGCAGCTGCCGATCCGCCGGACGTACGAGTGGATCGACCGGCCCGACGACACCCGCGTCCTGCAGGTGTCGATCGGCGAGTACGACCGCCGGGGCTGGGGTCCGGGCGGCCACGATCTGCACTGGTGGTGTACGTCGGCGACCTCGGCGCACGGAGCGGGCGAGCCGGTGTACGTCTCGTACCGGCCGGAGCTCACCGAGCTGATGGGCAAGGCGGGATACGACCGGCTGGTCGAGCTGTGCGAGGCCCGGCTGGCGTCGCAGCTGCCTCTGGTGGCGCCGCACCCCGCCGACCCCGCGGGCTGAGGCGGGGCCGTTCCGGAGCCGACGCCCCGCCCAGCCCTGGGCCCATCGGTCACTGTCAGAAGCACCCGCCGTCGACAGCAGTAGCGTCGTCGTCCTGCGGGCGGGCCGCCCGCCTACGCCCCTCAGCTGGGGCTCGCCCCTCCCCCGTCGCTCGGCGGCGGCGACGAGTCCCCCGGGTCCGACGGGGCCGGCGAGTCGGAAGGGGCGGTGTCGCTGGGCGCGGGGTCCGGGTCGGAGGGCGCCGGGTCGCTCGGGGCGGGATCCTGCCCTGACGGGGGCGGATCGGACGACGGCGGCGGGTCGGACGACGGGGGCGGATCCGACGAGGGCGGGTCGCTCGGCGCCGGCCCCGGATCGGACGGGGACGGGTGACCGGGCGAGGACGACGGCGGGCTGGACGAAGGCGGGCTGGAGGGTGGCGGGGACGACTCTCCGTACCCCTCGAGGGCGATCACCGCACCCGACGGATCGATCACGATCTGTGCGCGCCAATGGCCGGGAGGCTCGCGATGGTGATCGACGTACACCTCGATCGTGAGCGACTCGCCCGGCGCGAGCGTTCCCGAGGACTGGCTGAAGTAGAGCCACGGGGCGTCCGCGCGCGCCGACCAGTGCACCGGTGCGCCCCCCGATGCCCGCAGCGTGATCAGTGTCGTGTCGCCGCCGCTCGGCTGCGCCTCCACCGTGAGCCTGCCGGGGCCGACCGCGCTGTGGGACGGCGGTGCTCCCGGGCTGATCACCTCCACGGACACGTCGGGCGTGCGGCTGCCGGCGGTGAAGCGCGCGTCGGGCTCGGGGCTGGCGTTGCCGGCGTTCTCGTAGCCGCCCGCGTGGTCGCCCCCGAGCCCGCCGGGGCCGTCCGCCTCGCTGACGGAGATGGAGCGGCCGTCCTGGCCCTCGCCGGTGAGAGGCGCGCCGCGGTAGGCGGCCCAAAGGGCGAGCACCGGGGCCGCGACGACCGTGGCGACGACGGTCGTCGCCACGGCACGCGCGCGTAGCCGGCCGCGGCGGGCTGCTCGGTCCCTGGGGTCCATCGGGAAGCCGCGCCGGTCGAAGCGCGGTGCGCTGTCCCGCGCGCGGGGGGCATGCGTCATCGCGGCGTGCAGGGCGGGGCGCGGGGCCTCGACCACGGGCAGCGCGGCCGGGGTGACGCTGGTGCCGGGCCAGGCGGCCCCGGCGCGCTCGGCGGTACGGCGGCAGCGGGGGCAGTCGTCGACGTGCCGGACGAGCTCGCTGCGCAGGGCCGCGCCGAGGAGCAGCTGGTTGTCGCCGGTGAGGCGGGCGACGGCAGGACAGGTGCCGGTCTCGACGACGGCGAGCGCGGCACGGGTGCGCTCCACCTCGCAGGCCGCGGTGGCCAGGAGTTCCCGGGTCGACGCGAGGTCCATGCCGAGGACCGCGGCGACCTCGTGGGCGGCGAGGTGGTGGCGTACGGCGAGTTCGAGCGCCTCTCGCTGTTCGGGGGTCGTCCCGGCGGCCTCCGGCCAGGCCAGCAGCGCCAGTTCGCGCCGGCGCTCCTGCTCGGTCTCCGCGGAGACCGAGGGGCCGGGGGTCCGGTCGCTCTCCGCCGAGACCGAGGGGGCCGGGCTCCGGTCGCTCTTCGCCGAGACCGAGGCGGCGGCTGTCCGCTCGGCGTGCCGCCCGGCGGCACGCGAGCTCTGCCGCTTCCGCTTGGCCTCGGCGAGCTTGCGCAGACATGACCAGCGTGCGAGCGCGTACAGCCAGGCCTTGCGGTCGCTCTCGGAGTCCGGCCCGCGCGAGCCGCGGCGCTCGGCACACGCGAGGGCTTCACCCAGTGCGGCGGTCGCGGCGTCGTGGTCGCACAGCACGGACAGGCAGTACGTGAACAGGCCGTCGAGATACGGCTCGTAGCGCGCGGGCGGCCGCTGGACCAGCGTGCGGTGCGCCGCCCCGCGGTGCCGCGCATCACGATGCGCCCGGCGGGCTCCGGGGGTCTGTCTGGAGTGCTGCGGCCTACTGCTCGTCACCCGTGCGACCGTAGGCGGGTGGTGGTGGGGCCCTCCTCACCGTCGCGCACATTTAATCCTTACGGGTGAACAGATCCCTCAAAAGGGGACAGGAACCCGTCATTCCGCGATGCGAGCGTTACAGGGACCGGGGCGCGGGGCGGTCTCGTGGCGCGCGGCGCCCGGCGGGCGCGGATGTCGCGCGGCGCCCGGCGGGCTCGGATGTGGCGCGGCACTGGCCGGCGCGGGTGGCGCGCGGCGCGGATGCCGCACGGCGCCGGCGGACGCGGATACCGCACGGCACTGGCGGGCGCGGGCGTAGTGCAGGCGGACACGCGGGGCGGGGTGCGGGGCGGTCGGCGTACGCAGGGCGCGAGCTCGGGAGCGGTGGGTACCGGGCGCGCGGGCGGCAAGGGGCCACCGGACGCCGGTCGGCGCCCCGGGTGCGGTGCGGTGCGGTGCGCGTCGGCACGCGCGCAGGCCGAGGGCCGAGGGTGCCGACCGGCTCCCGCGGCCCTTGGCCGGCACGATCCCGCCTGCCGCCCTGAGCCGCACAGCCGCCGAGGGCGAGGCTGCGGTCGGGAAGCGCAGCCACACTCGGCGACGGGGGGCGTGCCAGCGGCGGCGAGAAGCCGCAGCCACCGGCGGGAACTGGGCATTGACGGCGCGCAGCCGCAGCCGACGGCCGGGCGCCGCGGCATCCGGCGAGCAGCCGCAGTCGGCGGCCGGGGGCCGGGTTGTCGGTGGGCACCGCTACGGTTTCGTCCATGGCTGCCCGTACGAAATCCGGCAAGGACCGGCCGTCCTACCGCTGCACCGAGTGCGGCTGGCAGACGGCCAAGTGGCTCGGCCGCTGCCCCGAGTGCCAGGCATGGGGCACGGTCGAGGAGTACGGCGCGCCCGCGGTGCGTACGACGACGCCCGGCCGCGTCACCACCACGGCCGTGCCGATCGGCCAGGTCGACGGCCGCCAGGCCACGGCTCGCACGACCGGCGTGCCCGAGCTGGACCGCGTGCTCGGCGGCGGACTGGTCCCCGGCGCCGTGGTCCTCGTCGCGGGCGAGCCGGGCGTCGGCAAGTCGACGCTCCTGCTGGACGTGGCGGCCAAGTCGGCCAGCGACGAGCACCGCACGCTCTATGTGACAGGTGAGGAGTCCGCGAGCCAGGTGCGGCTGCGCGCGGACCGCATCAAGGCCATCGACGACCACCTGTATCTGGCGGCCGAGACCGACCTGGCCGCCGTCCTCGGTCATCTGGACGCGGTCAAGCCCTCACTGCTGATCCTCGACTCCGTACAGACCGTGGCCTCGCCGGAGATCGACGGGGCGCCCGGCGGCATGGCCCAGGTCCGCGAGGTCGCCGGGGCCCTCATCCGCGCCTCCAAGGAGCGCGGCATGGCGACGCTCCTGGTCGGCCATGTCACGAAGGACGGCGCGATCGCGGGCCCGCGGCTGCTCGAGCACCTCGTGGACGTCGTGCTGCATTTCGAGGGCGACCGGCACGCGCGCCTGCGGCTGGTCCGCGGCGTCAAGAACCGGTACGGGACGACGGACGAGGTCGGCTGCTTCGAGCTGCACGACGAGGGCATCACCGGTCTCGCCGACCCCAGCGGCCTCTTCCTCACCCGGCGTGCCGAGCCGGTTCCGGGCACGTGCCTGACCGTGACGCTGGAGGGCCGCCGCCCGCTCGTCGCCGAGGTCCAGGCGCTCACCGTCGACTCGCAGATCCCCTCACCCCGGCGCACCACCTCCGGCCTGGAGACGTCCCGCGTCTCGATGATGCTCGCCGTCCTCGAGCAGCGCGGCCGGATCAGCGCGCTCGGCAAGCGCGACATCTACTCCGCGACGGTCGGCGGCGTGAAGCTCTCCGAGCCCGCGGCGGACCTGGCCGTCGCGCTCGCGCTCGCCAGCGCCGCGAGCGACACCCCGCTGCCGAAGAACCTCGTCGCGATCGGCGAGGTGGGCCTCGCGGGCGAGGTCAGACGGGTCACCGGCGTCCAGCGCAGGCTCGCGGAGGCCCACCGCCTCGGCTTCACACACGCCCTCGTACCGACGGATCCGGGCAAGGTCCCGGCCGGTATGAAGGTCCTGGAAGTCGCCGACATAGGGGACGCTCTGCGGGTGCTGCCGAGGTCGCGTCGGAGAGAGGCCCCACGGGAGGAGGAGGACCGCCGGTAGACTTTGCCCCGGTCTCGCCCATCCGTACGAACCGAGGGCGCCCCAGAACCTGCGACCGGAGGAGTGCAGTGGCAGCCAACGACCGGGCAGCAGCTCCCGGAAAGTCCGGTGGGAGCTCCGGTGCCGATGGGCTCATGCGCGCCTCTTTGAGCGCTGTCGCGCCGGGCACGGCGCTGCGTGACGGCCTGGAGCGCGTCCTCCGCGGCAACACCGGAGGACTGATCGTCCTCGGCTCCGACAAGACCGTCGAGGCCATGTGTACGGGCGGTTTTGTCCTCGATGTCGAGTTCACGGCGACGCGGCTGCGCGAGCTGTGCAAGCTCGACGGCGGCATCGTCCTCGACAAGGACCTCACCAAGATCCTGCGGGCGGGTGTCCAGCTCGTGCCGGATCCGACGATCCCGACCGAGGAGACCGGCACGCGGCACCGCACCGCGGACCGCGTGAGCAAGCAGGTCGGCTTCCCGGTCGTGTCGGTGTCCCAGTCCATGCGGCTCATCGCGTTGTACGTGGACGGACAGCGACGGGTCCTGGAGGACTCGGCCGCGATCCTCTCCCGGGCGAACCAGGCCCTGGCGACCCTGGAGCGGTACAAGCTGCGGCTCGACGAGGTCGCGGGCACGCTGTCGGCGCTGGAGATCGAGGACCTGGTGACGGTCCGGGACGTCTCGGCCGTCGCCCAGCGCCTGGAGATGGTGCGGCGCATCGCCACCGAGATCGCCGAATACGTGGTGGAGCTCGGCACGGACGGGCGGCTGCTCGCCCTCCAACTCGAGGAGTTGATCGCGGGCGTGGAGCCGGAGCGGGAGCTCGTCGTCCGGGACTACGTACCGGAGCCGACCGCGAAGAGGTCCCGTACGGTCGAGGAGGCGCTGGCCGAACTCGACTCTCTGACGCACACCGAGCTTCTCGAACTTCCCGTGGTGGCAAGGGCCTTGGGCTACACCGGGTCGCCGGAGGCGCTGGACTCGGCGGTGTCGCCGCGGGGGTTCCGGCTGCTGGCCAAGGTGCCGCGGTTGCCCGGCGCGATCATCGACCGCCTCGTGGAGCACTTCGGCGGCCTGCAGAAACTGCTCGCCGCGAGCGTCGACGACCTGCAGACGGTGGACGGGGTCGGGGAGGCCCGGGCGCGGAGCGTTCGGGAGGGGCTGTCGCGGCTGGCGGAGTCCTCGATCCTCGAGCGCTACGTCTAGCCTCCGGCGGGCTGCGGTTCTCGGGCGCCGCTGTTCTTGGAGTGCCCGCTGTTCTTGCAGTGCCCGCTGTTCTTGCAGTGCCCGCTGTTCTTGCAGTGCCCGCGGTCGGCCCGCCAAGGGCTAATCGTTCTCCAGGACAAAGGAAGTTCGGGCCGTTCCGAGGCCGGAGGCCTTCGCCTCGACAAGGTACGTACCCGCCTTCGCCGAGCCGGCCGCCGGCGTCGCGCACTGAGGTGCACTCGCGTGCCGATCCCACACCACGGTCTGCGTGACGCTCCCGTCCGCCGGCACCCGCAGCAGCAGGCTCCCGCTGCCCTCCGGGCAGTCCGATGACGTCCAGAACGCGTCGTCACTCCCGGTCAGCGTGATCGTCAGCACGGCCTCCTTCGGCCCGAGATCCACCTTGCAGGCGGTGCCCGACGTGTTCTGCGCGATCAGCTCGAACTCCGGCTTCTCACCGGGGTCGTACGTGTTGCGGACGCTGCGTACCGTGAACTTGACCGCACCGGCAGCGCAGTTGGGCAGGCTGGACCCGGCCGGAACCCGGTCGCCCGAGCCACCGCCGCCCGTGGCGCCGTCCGGGGAATCCGTGCCGCCCTCGCCGCCCGAACCGCCGGAGCTTCCCGTCTCGCCGGAGCCCTCACCGTCCCCCGAGCCGTCACCGTCCCCAGAGCCGTCGCCGCTGCCGCCCGACTCGTCGCGGCCGCCCGGGTTTTCGCTGATCGCAGGCCCGGATCCGGAGGGACCCGGCGTGATCGAGGGCGCGGGGTTCTTGCCGTCGGAGTCGCCGGCGTTGTTGTTGCCGCCGCCACCGGAATTGACGACCCATACGACGAGCAGTGCCAGCAGGGCGACCATGGACAGCAGAACGGCCCTCCGTCGCCAGTAGATGCTGGAGGGAAGCGGCCCGACAGGATTGCGCAGAGATCCCACGGCGCAAACTGTACGAGAGATCAGCGGGTTATCCTGCCCCACCCGCCGCCCCGCGCCGCAACTTTTGCGGATCATCATCCCGGCCGCGCAGCCCGTTCACACCCCTCCACCGCTCCGCCGCCCCTGCCTTTCGGCAGATACGGGACTGAACCATCGCATCATGTGATGTGCCGACTTATTGCGTACTGTCCTTGCTCATGCAGGACATCGACTCCGGTCTGTACCGCGGCATCAGCGACTTCGCGCATGACACCCCGGCGTGGGTGCAGCACCTCGTCGAGGCATGGACGGAGGCCGGACTGCTGCTGTTCGGAGCGCTGTTCGTAGCCGCATGGTGGCGGGCGCGGCGCGGCGGGCCCTACGCGCTGGCCGTCGCGGTTCTCGCGCCGCTCGCGACCGCGGTGGCGTCTGTGTGCAGCGAGTTGGTCAAGTCCGCGGTGGACGAGGTGCGTCCGTGCCGCGCCGTGGCCGGCGCCCCCGCCTCGCTCGTCGCCTGTCCGCCCCACGGCGACTGGTCGTTCCCGAGCAACCACGCGTCGATCGCGGGCGCCGCGGCGGTGGCACTGACGCTCGCCTGGCGCGGTCTCGCCCGGCTCGCCTTCCCGATGGCGCTGCTGATGGCGTACTCACGGGTTTTCGTGGGCGTCCACTATCCGCACGACGTGCTCGTGGGGCTGCTCCTCGGCGCCGCCGTGGCATACGCCGTGGTGCGTCTGGGCGCCCGGCCGATGACGCACGTGGCCGAGGCACTGCGGGCGTCCACCACGAGACCGGTCCGGTGGTTCGCCGGTCCGGGTCCCGCGGCACCGGGCCGGGACACGCCCCAGCCGCGATCGGCCCATCGCGGCTGACGGCGCCGCGGCCTCGACGGCCACGGAGACCGGACAGCAACGGGTCGGCGATCGGCTTGTTCGGCCTGTACTGCGCCGCGCCGGCTGTGGCGGGTTCGGCCTGTACTGCGCCGCGCCGGCTGTGGCGGGCCGAGGCGGCAGCCGCCGTTGCCGCTGCCGAGGGCTGCGCCAATGGGTTCGGCGTCCCCGTACGCGCCGTATGAGCTCTGACCGGGGAGGGCTCAAGGGAGTCGGCGGTGGCGTCCGGAGGCCGCCGTGGCGCCCCTCCGATCGTCAGGTTTCGGGGCTGCCAGGCGCCTCGAACCGCCCCGGTACGGCCCGAAACCGTGTCGCCCGGCGTGTCACTCCCGCCTCTCACCTGGCCTTCTGTGGGGCCGCGGCCGCGGATGTCCGCTCGGCGTGCGGCACCGTGGCAGGATCGTGCGTGCCATGACTGCTCCCACGAAATCCATGCCGCCCACCCCGTCCACGGCGCCCATGCCGTCCTGCCGCGCCGCCTCCGGCACCCCGGGGGCCGCCCCGGGCGCCCCGGACGGCGCCGCCCTGCACCCGCCCGTCATCGCATGGTTCGAGGAGAACGCGCGCGACCTGCCGTGGCGTCGGTCCGAGGCGGGGCCATGGGGTGTGATGGTCAGCGAGTTCATGCTGCAGCAGACCCCGGTCAACCGCGTGCTGCCCGTGTACGAACAGTGGATGGCCCGCTGGCCGCGCCCTGCCGACCTGGCCGAGGAGGCGCCCGGGGAAGCCGTCCGCGCCTGGGGCAGGCTCGGCTATCCGCGGCGCGCGCTGCGGCTGCACGGTGCCGCCGTCGCCATAACGGAGCGGCACGGCGGCGACGTACCGACGCAGCACGCGCAGCTGCTCGCGCTCCCCGGCATCGGCGAGTACACCGCCGCCGCCGTGGCGTCCTTCGCCTACGGGCAGCGGCATGCCGTCCTCGACACCAATGTGCGCAGGGTCCTCGCGCGCGCCGTCACCGGTACGCAGTACCCGCCCAACGCCACCACCGCCGCCGAGCGCAAGCTGGCCCGCGCGCTGCTCCCCGAGGACGAGCGCACGGCATCGCGCTGGGCCGCCGCGTCCATGGAGCTCGGGGCGCTGATCTGCACGGCCAAGAACGAGAGTTGTGTCCGCTGCCCCATCGCCGCGCAGTGCGCATGGCGGCTGGCCGGGAAGCCGGCGCACGACGGGGCGCCGCGCCGCGCCCAGACGTACGCGGGGACCGACCGCCAGGTGCGCGGCCGACTGCTGGCCGTGCTGCGGGAGGCCGTGGCGCCCGTGCCGCAGTCCGTGCTCGACCGTGTGTGGGACGAGCCCGTGCAGCGGGCGCGGGCGCTGGACGGACTGGTCGCCGACGGTCTCGTCGAGCCACTGCAGGGCGGCCTGTACCGCCTCCCGCTGGCCTGACCGATCTCCCGCCCCTGCTGGCCTGACCGACCTCCCGCTGGCCTGACCGACCTCCGGCTACCGCTACCAACCCCCGCCGCCCACTATCGGCCGCCCATCACTCGATACGGCCGCTCACCACGCTTTACGGCAGTCCGGCTTCTGTTACACAACCGCCGGACAGCCGTGCGTCCGCCGCAGGCTGCTTCGGACAGCCTCGTGACAACCGCTCCGTAGCTTCTGCCGTACCGCACAGGGGCGCGCACCAGCGCGAACACGGGACGGACGGAGGCGGTTCGGAATGGCGCACGGCGAGGTGTTCGAGTTCGAGGAGTACGTACGCAGTCGGCAGGACGCCCTGCTGCGCAGCGCCCGGCGCCTGGTGCCCGACCCGGTCGACGCGCAGGACCTGCTGCAGACCGCGCTCGTGCGGACGTACGGCCACTGGGAGGGCATAGCCGACAAGCGGCTGGCCGACGCGTATCTGCGCCGCGTCATGATCAATACGCGGACGGAGTGGTGGCGGGCTCGCAAGCTGGAGGAGGTCCCCACCGAGCAGCTGCCGGACGCGAGCGTCGAGGACGCCACCGAGCAGCACGCCGACCGCGCCCTGCTGATGGACGTCATGAAGGTGCTGGCACCCAAGCAGCGCAGCGTCGTCGTGCTGCGACACTGGGAACAGATGTCCACGGAGGAGACGGCCGCCGCCCTCGGCATGTCGGTCGGCACGGTCAAGAGCACGCTGCACCGGGCGCTCGCCCGGCTCCGCCAGGAGCTGGAGAACCGCGACCTCGATGCGCGCGCGCTCGAACGTGAGGAGCGGGAGCGTTGCGCGGCCTAGGCATGGGGGCCATACGAGGGATACGGCACCTACGACGCGTAGGGTCACGACGAGGCGTGGGGGCCCCACGGGGCGACGTCCCCGCCGCCGGACGCGGCGGCCGGACGGGACGAACCCTGACGGCGGGGGGCACAGCGGCGGCCGGGCTCGCCGCCCTCGGCCTTTCCCTCGCCGGATGCGGCGCGGGCGGCACCGGTGCGCGCGACGAGGGCCCGGCGCGGGGCGCCTCGGTCGCCCAGTCCGCACCCTCGCCCTCCTCATCGCCCGCTCCCACGGCGAAGCGCGTCGACGCGGTCGCGCTGGTCAAGAACGATCCGAAGGTGAGCGCCGAGGTCAAGCGGGACCTGAAACCGTGCGTCGCGGACGAGTACCCCGTCGACGTGTCCTACGGCAAGCTGACCGGCGGCTCCTCGGACGACATCGTCGTCAACGTGATGACCTGCGGCGATGCGGTCGGCGTCGGCTCGTATGTGTACCGCGCGGTCGGCACGGAGTATCAGAATGTCTTCCGCGTCGAGGAGCCGCCTGTCTATGCGGAGATCGACAGGGGCGACCTCGTCGTCACCATGCAGGTGTACGAGAAGGGGGATCCCGTGGAGTACCCGTCCGGCGAGAACGTGATCACCTACCACTGGTCCGCGAACAGGTTCGTCGAGCAGGCCCGTACGCACAACGACTACAGCAACGCGGTGGGCGGGGGTTCGCCCACCGCCCCGGAGAACTGACACAGAAGGCAGCACATTCGGATGGCAGAGCAGACCCACGTCCTGTTCGTCGAGGACGACGACGTCATCCGCGAGGCCACCCAGCTGGCGCTGGAGCGCGACGGCTTCGTGGTCACCGCCATGCCCGACGGCCTGTCGGGGCTCGAGGCGTTCCGGGCCGACCGACCCGACATCGCGCTGCTCGATGTGATGGTCCCGGGCCTCGACGGTGTCTCGCTCTGCCGGCGCATCCGCGACGAGTCCACCGTGCCGGTGATCATGCTGTCGGCGCGCGCCGACTCGATCGACGTCGTCCTCGGCCTGGAAGCGGGCGCCGACGACTACGTGACCAAGCCGTTCGACGGCGCCGTGCTGGTGGCCAGGATCCGCGCCGTGCTGCGCCGTTTCGGGCACGCGAGCGGGGCGGCCTCCGGTGCCGGTAAGGCCGACGGCGCGGGGCAGGCGAGCGGCGGTGTGCTGAGCTTCGGCGATCTGCAGATCGACACGGAGGGCATGGAGGTACGGCGCGGTGGCGCGCTGGTGGGGCTGACGCCGACCGAGATGCGGCTGCTGCTCGAGTTCTCCTCCGCGCCCGGCACGGTGCTCTCCCGCGACAAGCTGCTGGAGCGCGTGTGGGACTACGGCTGGGGTGGCGACACCCGCGTCGTCGACGTCCATGTGCAGCGCCTGCGCACCAAGATCGGCCAGGACCGGATCGAGACGGTCCGCGGCTTCGGCTACAAGCTCAGGGCCTGAGGAGCACACCGTGGACCTGGGGGGTTTCGGCGGCCGGCGGCTGCCGGGCGTGGGCAGACGGCTGCACACCGGGGTGCGGTGGAAGATCAGCGCCGCGATCACGCTGGTGGGCGCGCTGGTGGCGCTCGCGCTGAGCCTGGTCGTGCACAACGCGGCGCGCGTCTCGATGCTCGACAACGCACGCGACGTCCAGGACGAGCGCATCCAGGTCGCGCAGCGCATGTACGAGACGACCGGCCGGCTGAACTTCATGGGCCTCAAGATCAACGATCCGGCCATCCCGAAGGACCTGCTGGCGAAGGCGATGGCCGGGCGCCGGGCGACCTACGTGACGGACAAGCCCAACGGCGTGCCCGACATCTGGGCCGCCGTCCCGCTGAACGACGGCCGCGTGCTGTCGCTGCACACCGGGTTCACGGACCGCAGCGCCGAGGTCATGAAGGACCTGGACCAGGCGCTGATCGTCGGTTCGATCGTGGTGGTCTTCGGCGGCTGCGCGCTCGGTGTGCTCATCGGCGGCCAGATGTCGCGGCGACTGCGCAAGGCCGCGGCCGCGGCGGGAGAGGTCGCCCAGGGGCAGACGGACGTACGGGTGCGCGACGCCATAGGCGGTGTCGTACGCGATGAGACGGACGACCTCGCGCGGGCCGTCGACGCGATGGCGGACGCCCTCAAACAGCGCCTGGAGGCCGAACGCCGGGTGACCGCCGACATCGCCCATGAGCTGCGCACACCCGTGACCGGACTGCTGACGGCGGCCGAACTGCTGCCGCCGGGGCGGCCGACCGAGCTCGTACGGGACCGGGCGCAGGCCATGCGCACACTCGTCGAGGACGTGCTGGAGGTGGCGCGTCTCGACAGCGCGTCGGAGCGGGCCGAGTTGCAGGACATCATGCTGGGCGAGTTCGTGACCCGGCGGGTCGCGGTAAGGGACGCGGACGTCGCGGTGCGCGTGGTGCACGAGTCGGAGGTCACCACCGACCCGCGGCGCCTGGAGCGGGTTCTCGGCAATCTGCTGGCCAATGCCGTCAGGCACGGCAGGCCGCCGATCGAGGTCACGGTGGAGAGCCGGGTGATCCGGGTGCGCGACCACGGGCCCGGATTCCCGGAAGAACTGCTCGCCGAGGGGCCCAGCCGGTTCCGGACCGGCAGCAGGGACCGCTCAGGGCAGGGCCACGGGCTCGGCCTGACGATCGCAGCGGGCCAGGCGCGGGTGCTCGGCGCACGCCTGACCTTCCGCAACGTACGGCCTCCCGGGGCGTCCGACGACGTACCGGCGGAGGGCGCGGTGGCGGTGCTGTGGCTGCCGGAGCACGCGCCGACGAACACCGGGAGCTACCCGATGCTGGAGGACTGACGTTCCCGATCGGTCGGGTCGGCCTCTCGATCAGGCTCGGGCAGGCGATCCACGCCGCCCTGTTCGCCCTCAGGGACGTCGAAGGCGACCCCGAGGACAAGCGCAAGGCTGTCCTCGAGGTCGCCATCGATCTGGTGACTCAGGCCCACTCCGGCGCCTGAGTCGTCGGACGGGGTTCGCCGCGGTCATCCGGTGAGCGGCCGGCGGCGATCCGTCAACGGTGATCAGCCGTGATCAGAGGTGATCAGAGGGCGACGCCGTGCGCACGCAGGAAGGCCGCCGGGTTGATCGCGGAACCGTAGTTCGGGGTGGTGCGGATCTCGAAGTGCAGGTGCGGGCCGCTGGAGTTGCCGGTGTTGCCGGACAGGGCGATCTTCTGCCCGGCCTTCACGGCCTGGCCGACCCGCACGTTGATCTTCGACAGGTGCGCGTACTGCGAGTACGTGCCGTTGCCGTGCTTGATCACGATGGCGTTGCCGTACGCCGGGCCGTCACCGGCACCGTTCGGGCCGGCCTTGACGACGGTGCCGCTGCCGGCGGCGGCGACCGGGGTGCCGGTGCGCACCGCGAAGTCCTGGCCGGAGTGCTTGGCCGCCCACATGCCGCCGCTCTGGGCGTAGCTCGCGGAGAGCGTGTAGCCCTTGACCGGGACGACCCAGCCGCCGGCCTTCTTGGCAGCGGCCTCGGTGACCGACGCCTGAGCGGCGGTGGCGGCCTTGGCCTGGGCCTCGGCCTGCGCGGCGACGGAAGCGGCGGTGGTCTTGGGCAGCGCGGAGGCGGTGACGGTGTCCGCAGCGGCCGCGACCCCGGCACCGAGGAACGCCGAGGCTCCCAGGCTGACGGCTACGACGGCCGCCCGCGTACGAAGCAGGGACGAACCGGGGATGCGGGACGTGGCGAGCTTGGACATTCGGGATACCTCCGGGCTTAAGCAAATCCAGCACTTAAAAGCCATGTGCCGGTCGGGACTCCACATTGGTAACCCACTCCACCGATCCCGCTCAAAACCCCTTTCTACTAGCCTTCCTCGTAGGAAAACATCACATTCTGGACCTCTTGACATCCCCTGCCGGGACGTCAAACCGCCCTAATCCACCACAAGAACCTCTTATCTGGACGAGGTTTAAACGCACTTGGCGGCTGGTGCACAACGCTCAAACATGGGTGTTCCTAGATCTTGCTGCCACATCTACCGATTCCCACCACTGGTCCGGAACGGGAATCCAGGCCGATCCCACCCCACTAACCACTATTCCGCCTAGTAACGGACAAAACGGCTGTGTGCCATGTCACCGAAAGGCAAGATCCCGCACCAGGAAATGTGACCCGCGCTACTCGGGGGAATGTGACCTGCATTACTCGGCGCTCTTTGGAATGTGTGACCTGGGCTACTCGAATTGGCCTTTCCGCCAGCTCTGCCCGGTCCCCGGCCGGCACGGATGCGGTCGCCGTGACCCCGCATCGACGGACTACGCTGACCGCACCGTCACCGTGCCGTCGGGGGAGCGACATGGAACCTGCAGCCGTAGGGGTCCGGCTGGCATCGAGCGTGGTCACCCCGCTGATCAAGAAGCTCTTCGTGAGCGAGGGACCGGGCGCGGGGCTCGTCGAGAAGCCGACCCGCATCTCCGGCTATGTCTCGTTCAAGGGCGAGAAGCGCACCCTCGACGAGAGGGACCTGACGAAGCTCGCCGCCGAACTGGTCGCGCGAGCCCTCCGTACGGGCGAGCGCCCATTCCCCGCCGACGAGGAACAGGCCGTCGCGCACGCCCTCGCCAGGACCCTGCACGCTCTCGGCGACCTCACCATGACCGACGTACAGGCCGTGGAGCTCGGCCATGCGGGCCTGGCGCTCCGGCTGCGCGAGGCGAGCGGGAACCCCGAGCGCCTGCTGTCCTTCGACGCGACCGTCTTCTACGAGCGGCTCCTCGACACGGCCTGCCTGCACATCCTGCACTTCTTCACGCAGCGGTCGGCGTTCGTACCCCGGGCGCTCGTCGAGCAGAGCCGCCGCCAGGCCGAGCTCATCGCGAAGGCCGACGCGCTGATCGCCCGGACGCCGTTACCGGGCGGCCAGGACGCGGCGTTCGAGCAGCGTTATCTCGCCTACGTCGCCACCAGGCACAGCCAGCTCACCATCTACGGCATCGACCTGGTCGACTCGCCCGAGCGCTGGCCCCTCGACGCCGCCTATCTGAGCCTCCAGGCCCTGCGCCCCGCCGAGGACGCGGAGCCCGCCGGCCCGGACGGCTCGCACATCGTGTCCCCCGGCACCGCTCTCCCCGCTGAAGAGGCACTCGCCGACCGGAACCTGGTCCTGCTGCGCGGGGTGGCGCGCTCCGGCAAGACGACGCTCGTGCAGTGGCTCGCCGTGACCGCGGCGCGGGGCGAGCGAGGCGACCGCATTCCGTTCGTCCTCCCCCTGCGCACCCTCGTCCGACGCCATGACGGGCTACCGGCACCCGACGGCTTCCTCTCCTCCGTCCGCATCCCCTTCCATGCCGCGAGCCCGGACGGCTGGGCGGACAGGGTGCTCACCGCGGGCCGCGGACTGCTCCTCGTCGACGGTATCGACGAGATCCCCGAGCGCGACCGGGAGCGGACCCGGGGCTGGCTGGGCGACCTCCTGGGCGCCTATCCCGGCAACCAGTGGCTGGTCACATCGCGCCCCTCCGCCGTACGCGAGGACTGGCTCGCCTCCGAGGGATTCACGGAGCTGACGCTCTCCCCCATGACCCGCGCGGACGTGTCCGCCTTCATCCGGCGCTGGCACACGGCGGCACGCATCGACGCCTCCGACACGGACCGGCTCGACGCGTACGAGCAGTCGCTGCTGGAAGCCGTAGGGACCAAGCAGGATCTCGGCCGCCTCGCCACCAACCCCCTGATGTGCGGCCTGATCTGCGCGCTTCACCGCGACAGGCGCGGCTATCTCCCGCACGGACGGCAGGAGTTGTATGACGCTGCCCTCTCCATGCTGCTGTCGCGCCGTGATGAGGAACGCGACATGTTCCCGCACGGGGGCGGGGACGGCCGGGACGGTATCCATCTCACGGAACTCCCCCAGATCCAGCTCCTCCAGCGGCTCGCCTACTGGCTGATCCGCAACAACCAGTCGGAGATGGACCGCGAGCGCGCCGAACGCATCATCGCCGATGCCCTGCCGTCCCTCCCGGCAGCCGCCGCGCAGGGAGACGCGCCCCGGATCCTCCGCCATCTGCTCGTACGCAGCGGGCTCCTGCGCGAACCCACCGTCGGCACCGTCGAGTTCGTCCACCGCACGTTCCAGGACTACCTGGGCGCGAAGGCGGCGGTCGAGGACGGGGACTTCGGTCTGCTGGTCCGCAACGCCGCCGACTCCCAGTGGGCGGACGTGATCCGCATGGCGGTGGCGCATGCCCGGCCGCGCGAACGCGCCCAACTCCTGGGCGGACTCGTCGAGTCGGCACAGAGCGCCGACGGCACCCCGGCCGACACCCGTATCCGGCTGCTCGCCCTCGCCTGCCTGGAGCACGCCACGGAGCTCGACCCGGCCGTACGGAGGGCCGTGGAGGAGCAGGCGGCCGCGCTCATCCCACCCCGTACGACGGAGGAGGCACGCGCCCTCGCCGAGGCCGGCCTCCTCGTCCTGGAACTGCTCCCCGGACCGGACGGCCTCACCGACGCGGAGGCCAGGGCCGTGGTCATCACCGCGTCCCTCATCGGCACGGACGCCGCCGTCCCGGTCCTGGCCCGCTTCCGCTCACACCCGTCGCTGGACGTGCGCGCCCAGCTGACCTGGACGTGGCATCGATTCGACAGCGCGCGGTACGCGACGGAAGTCATCGCGCACCTCGATCCGGACGGCCTCTACTTCACCACGCACTCGGCCGACAACCTGCGCAACCTGCGGGAACTCGGCAAGCACCCCCGCCTCCAAACCGTGGGCGACATCGGCTCCGCCACGCTCCAGGCACACCTTCGGCCCAACCAGCTGACGCACCTGGTGGTACTGGACAACCGGGTTCTGCGGGACCTCACGTTCCTCAGGGACCAGCGCCGACTGGTGCGTCTGGACCTGAGCGACTGCCCATCCGTGAACGACCTCGCGCCCCTGGCCGGGCTTCCACTACGGCAGATGTGGCTCGTCGCCATGCCCGGTCTGCTCACCGCCGGGAGCCTTGCAGCGATCGCCTCGCTCCCCGCCCTGCGCGAACTCCAAATCGGCCAGGAACTCCAAGGTGACTCTCTGGAAGAGGTCCTGCCACCGGGAATGCCGCTGGAACTGCTCTACTTCCATCGGTATGCCCTCAGGCACACCGGTCTCAGAGGGCTGAGCCACTGGCCATCGCTGCGCGCTCTCGGCCTTAATCCCCCTTCAGGAGAACTCACGCCCGAGGACTGGTCGGAAGTCGCCCGGCTCCCCGCGCTCAGGGAGCTGCGGCTCCACGCCTCAGCTCTCCCCGAAGCCGCCTCCGCGCCGCCCCTCCCCGCCATCGAGCACCTACAGCTCAGAAAGCTCACCGGAAGCGAAGATCTCAGGGAGCTGCCCGTAATCTTCCCGAATCTGCGGTCGGTCGAATTCGTCCTGGCTTCGGACGAGGACGGGACAGCACTCCCCGAGCACATCACCGGCCTCTTTCCCGGCAGGCACACGGTCAGGGAAATCCACAGCGTGCTGTAACGCGAAATAGGGTCGGCCCCGGAACCGAAGTTCCGGGGCCGACCCCTTCCAGCGCTCAGCTCAGCGCGAGCGTCACGCGTCCTTGCTCAGGTTCGGACCCGAGCCGCCGCCCGCCGCCGACTCGACCGGCGGCACGTCCGGCAGGGCCGACTTCTCCTCGCCGCGGAAGGTGAACTTGCGGGCCTCGCCCTCGCCCTCCGTGTCGACGACCACGATGTGGCCGGGGCGCAGCTCGCCGAAGAGGATCTTCTCGGAGAGCAGGTCCTCGATCTCGCGCTGGATCGTCCGGCGCAGCGGCCGGGCGCCCAGAACGGGGTCGTAGCCCTTCTTCGCCAGGAGCGACTTGGCGGTCGAG
Organism: Streptomyces himalayensis subsp. himalayensis; assembly: GCF_013778455.1. Taxonomy (GTDB): domain Bacteria; phylum Actinomycetota; class Actinomycetes; order Streptomycetales; family Streptomycetaceae; genus Streptomyces; species Streptomyces himalayensis. The sequence continues at coordinate 32,268 of NZ_JACEHE010000002.1, forward strand.
CTGAGCTCGATGCCCATGTCGCGGTCCTTCAGGCGCTCGTCCACCTTGGCGATCATGAGGTCGACGATCTGGATGATGTCTTCCTCGGTGAGCTGGTGGAAGACCACCGTGTCGTCGACACGGTTCAGGAACTCCGGGCGGAAGTGCTGCTTCAGCTCGTCGTTGACCTTGGCCTTCATGCGCTCGTAGTTGGTCTTCGTGTCACCCGCGGCGGCGAAGCCGAGGTTGAAGCCCTTGGAGATGTCCCGGGTGCCGAGGTTGGTCGTCATGATGATGACCGTGTTCTTGAAGTCCACGACCCGGCCCTGGGAGTCGGTCAGGCGACCGTCCTCCAGGATCTGCAGCAGGCTGTTGAAGATGTCCGGGTGAGCCTTCTCCACCTCGTCGAACAGGACGACGGAGAACGGCTTGCGGCGGACCTTCTCGGTCAGCTGGCCGCCCTCTTCGTAGCCCACGTAGCCGGGGGGCGAACCGAAGAGACGCGACACCGTGTGCTTCTCGCTGAACTCCGACATGTCGAGGGAGATCAGCGCGTCCTCGTCACCGAAGAGGAACTCCGCGAGGGTCTTCGACAGCTCCGTCTTACCGACACCCGAGGGGCCGGCGAAGATGAAGGAGCCACCGGGACGCTTCGGGTCCTTCAGACCCGCACGCGTACGACGGATCGCCTGCGAGAGCGCCTTGATGGCGTCCTTCTGGCCGATGACCCGCTTGTGGAGCTCGTCCTCCATGCGCAGCAGACGCGAGGACTCCTCCTCGGTCAGCTTGAAGACCGGGATGCCGGTGGCGGTGGCGAGGACCTCGGCGATCAGCTCGCCGTCGACCTCGGCGACGACGTCCATGTCGCCGGCCTTCCACTCCTTCTCCCGCTTGGTCTTCGCCGAGAGCAGCTGCTTCTCCTTGTCGCGGAGAGACGCCGCCTTCTCGAAGTCCTGGGAGTCGATCGCCGACTCCTTGTCCCGGCGCACGGCCGCGATCTTCTCGTCGAACTCGCGGAGGTCCGGCGGCGCGGTCATCCGGCGGATACGCATCCGGGAACCGGCCTCGTCGATCAGGTCGATCGCCTTGTCCGGCAGGAAGCGGTCCGAGATGTACCGGTCGGCCAGGGTTGCGGCCTGGACCAGGGCCTCGTCCGTGATGGAGACGCGGTGGTGCGCCTCGTAGCGGTCGCGCAGGCCCTTGAGGATCTCGATGGTGTGCGGCAGCGACGGCTCCGCGACCTGGATGGGCTGGAAGCGGCGCTCGAGCGCGGCATCCTTCTCCAGGTGCTTGCGGTACTCGTCGAGCGTGGTCGCACCGATCGTCTGCAGCTCACCGCGGGCCAGCATCGGCTTCAGGATCGAAGCGGCGTCGATGGCGCCCTCGGCGGCACCCGCACCGACCAGCGTGTGCAGCTCGTCGATGAACAGGATGATGTCGCCGCGGGTGCGGATCTCCTTGAGCACCTTCTTCAGGCGCTCCTCGAAGTCACCGCGGTACCGGGAGCCGGCGACCAGGGCGCCCAGGTCGAGGGTGTAGAGGTGCTTGTCCTTGAGGGTCTCGGGCACCTCGCCCTTGACGATGGCCTGCGCCAGGCCCTCGACGACGGCGGTCTTGCCGACGCCGGGCTCGCCGATGAGTACGGGGTTGTTCTTGGTGCGGCGGGACAGCACCTGCATGACCCGCTCGATCTCCTTCTCGCGCCCGATGACGGGGTCGAGCTTGGACTCGCGAGCGGCCTGGGTGAGGTTCCGGCCGAACTGGTCCAGGACCAGGGACGTGGAGGGGGTGCCCTCGGCAGGACCACCGGCGGCGGCGGTCTCCTTGCCCTGGTATCCGGAGAGCAGCTGGATGACCTGCTGCCGCACCCGGTTGAGGTCTGCGCCCAGCTTGACCAGGACCTGGGCGGCGACGCCCTCGCCCTCGCGGATCAGGCCGAGCAGGATGTGCTCCGTGCCGATGTAGTTGTGGCCCAGCTGAAGGGCCTCGCGGAGCGACAGCTCCAGGACCTTCTTGGCACGGGGGGTGAAGGGGATGTGCCCGGACGGGGCCTGCTGGCCCTGGCCGATGATCTCCTCCACCTGCTGGCGGACCGCCTCGAGCGAAATCCCGAGGCTCTCCAGGGCCTTAGCGGCGACACCCTCACCCTCGTGGATCAGGCCCAGGAGGATGTGCTCGGTGCCGATGTAGTTGTGGTTGAGCATCCGGGCTTCTTCCTGAGCCAGGACGACAACCCGCCGCGCGCGGTCGGTGAACCTCTCGAACATCGTTAATCGCTCCTCAGAGCGGTCAGGCAGTAAGGGGACGCTCCCCTCCCTGTCCTTCCGCAGCTTAGTCCCGCAAGCGGGGACCGCTCATTCCAACTGCCGACACCCGTCCTTGGCCTCCCAACCCGGAACGCCGACAACTGCTCCAACCCGATGGTGCGAGACGATGTTCCCGCAGGCCAGGTAGTTACCCACGCCGCCAGTACGCCGATGGCGAACGTGAGACGCCCCAACACTGCGTGTCGCCCCTCCCCACTAGGGATGTCTTACCCGTAACGACTGACACTCCATGCGGCGTGCCCCGGTTCCCTCCGCTACGGGCGAACAACCTTGCGCGCCCGCGTGCATCCACACGCCCCCATCACGGATACTCTGCGCATCGACCACACCACCTTGCGTAACTCAGAGCCACTCCCTGGGGTTGCTCCTTGCATGGTTCCTACGGTCCCCCCTCCTTCGCGCCCGGTCCACCCGAGCCGCCCGGCTGATCCGGTACGGCGGTGGTACGAGCACGAGCTGGGCTGGGCGGCGGCCGACGGGACGCCGGTGCAGCTGCTGACGGGGCTGCGCTTCGACGTACTGGAACTGCCCGCCGATGCGGGTCACGCGGTCCTGGGACGGCTCTCGCCGCAGTGCCCGGTGGCTCTGCAGGGGCCGGTGATGCGGCTGCTGGTTGCCACGGGAAGCGCGGAGGAGCTGCCGGGGCTGCTCGACTGGCTGGAGTGGGGCGCTCTCGCCCGGGACCTCACAGCGATCGGGGCGGGCGGTCGGATCGACGCGCCGACGCCCCCGGGGTGGCGGGGCTCGCCGGGGGCCGCCCGCTGGTTGCGGCCCCCCGAGTCAGGTTGCGCGGCGGAACCGGCGCTGCCGGCCCTGGCTTCGCTGGGGGGCGGTGGGGGCGCCCCCGCTCTCGATCTCGTACGACTGGTGGACGCGGCGGCGACGGAGTGCCACCGGGCCCGGCTGCGGCGTCTGAGCGCTCAGGCGTTGGCCTTCTCGTAGGCCTCACGGATGGTCGCGGGGACACGGCCGCGGTCGTTGACCTCGTAGCCGTTCTCCTTCGCCCAGGCGCGGATCTGTGCGGTGTCCTGGCTGCCACCGGACGCTGCTGCGCGTGCCTTGCCGCGGGCGCCGGCGCCGCGGCCTCCGGTACGACGACCGCCCTTGACGTAGGGCTCCAGCAGTCCGCGGAGCTTGTCGGCATTGGCGGTGGTGAGGTCGATCTCGTACGTCTTGCCGTCCAGCGCGAACGTCACGGTCTCGTCCGCCTCGCCGCCGTCGAGGTCATCGACAAGAAGGACCTGAACCTTCTGTGCCACCGGATTTCCTTTCATCGAAACTTCAGGACCGGGGCCTGCGGCTTCAGCCGCTGATTCGCCGGCCCCTGTTATATGCAGTGCTGCAGTACGTCGGAAAGCAAACCGCTTTTCCTGGAAAAACACAAACCCCTGACAGAGACCGGGGACCCAAGGACGCCTGGAAACGTGCGCGTTTCGGACATAGGGCACCCGGGAACAGGGTCCGGCTTGGAATAGCGCCCCATGATCACAGGTGCAGAAGCATCCGGCTGTTGCCCAAGGTGTTCGGTTTCACTCGTTCGAGACCGAGGAACTCCGCGACGCCCTCGTCATAGGAACGCAACAGCTCGCTGTAGACATCTGTGTCGACGGGCGTCTCGCCGATCTCCACGAAGCCGTGCTTGGCGAAGAACTCCACTTCGAAGGTGAGGCAGAATACGCGGCGAACACCGAGCCAGCGGGCGGTCTGGAGCAGCTTCTCCAGCAACTGATGTCCGACCCCCGCGCCCCTGACCACGGGGTTCACGGCGAGTGTGCGGACTTCTGCGAGGTCTTCCCACATCACATGCAGGGCACCGCAGCCGACGACCTCCGCGTTGTCGTCGCGTTCCGCCACCCAGAACTCCTGGATGTCCTCGTAAAGCGTCACGGTCGCTTTGTCGAGCAGGATCCGCTGACGGACGTACGAGTCGAGGAGACGGCGTACGGCCGGTACATCCGCGGTGCGCGCCCTGCGTACGGTGACGGCTTTTGCGGTGGCTTCCGGTGACTCTGCTGGCATGAGCGGACGCTATCGCCCGGCCTCACCCTCCGCTGAACCGGGGCTCTCCCGGCCTTCCAGGATCTCGGGGCCTTGCACGATGCGGATGGCCGCGCGTAGCGCCTCGCGCTGTTCCGGCGACATCATGCCGAAGAAGGCGACGAGTGCGGCGGCCGCGTTGTCGCTCTGCGACCAGGCTTCGTTCATGAGTGCGGCGGCGTAGGCGGCACGTGTGGAGACCGCCTCATATCGATAGGCGCGGCCTTCCGCCTCGCGGCGTACCCAGCCCTTCTGATGGAGATTGTCCAAAACGGTCATCACGGTGGTGTACGCGATCGACCGCTCCTGCTGGAGATCTTCCAGGACTTCTCGAACGGTCACCGGGCGGTTCCACTTCCACACCCGCGTCATGACCGCGTCTTCGAGTTCTCCCAATGGGCGAGGCACACCAGAACAATAGTGGGAGAAGCCACCAATGACGCGCCGAACGTGGCCTTTCTGCAACAAAAAGGGCGTATGACTCGAAAAGCTAGGAGTCATACGCCGCTTTGGGGCCCCTGCGACGGGTCAGGCGTCGCCGGGCCCACGGGTCGGACGGGCGGCCTCGGCACGCGCGATGGCGGCGTCGACGGCCGCGTCCTCCTTGGCCTTGTTGGCGCCGCCCTGGGACTTCACGATCGTCACCACCAGGCCGGTGAAGAACACTGCCATCACTACCGGGGGCAAGAGCGCGGAGACGTATTCCATGCCCCCAGGGTAGCTAAGCGGTGCCGGGGAAGTGCGGGTGCGTTCCCGCGCCCGCCGCGGCAGCGGCTTGTGTCAACAGCCGGTGCGTGCTCTCGGCGTGCCGGACGAAGGCCCTCGATGGGGGCCCCTCCCATGCCCTTAAGGCAATGGGGGAGGAGCTACTTGGGCCTTTGGCCGGTGCGGCGAGTGGGGGCACCTCCCACGCCCTTAAGGCAGTGGGGGAGCGTGCCGGGCGGCGTGGGGGCGTGCCTGAACTTCCCCGGGGCCGCTTAGACGGCGGCGAGCTTCTGCGGTGGGGCGGGCGGTGGCGCGGGCTTGCGCTTGGGCGGGAAGACCTCGGCCGGGGTCGGCACGGGGCGCTGCGGGGCGGGGCGCTCGGCCGGGGGCTGCTCCGGCTTCGGCTTCGCCGGTTCCTTGGCGGCGGCGCGGCCGCCGGGGAGGGCCAGCAGGCGGATACGGGAGGTGGCGGCCAGGGACGGGCGTGGGCGCCCCGCCGTGACGGCCGCCGGAGTCTGGCGGCCTGGCTGCCAAGCTGTCGGCCGAGCTGCCGCGGGTTCGCCGCGTACGGCGGTGTCGCCGCGTACGGCGGTGTCGCCGCGTACGGCGGTGTCGTCCCGTACGGTCTCGGCTGCGGCCTGATCGGTGTGGCCGGGGCAGCGGTCGAGGAGGGCCCCGGCGACGGGGTTGCCGTTGGCACCCAGTGCGCGGAGGGCCGTGACGTCCTCCGGGCCCGGCTGGTGGCCGGTGTTCAGGGCGTCCTCCAGCAGCGCGAGATAGCCGATGGCGCTGCCCGGGAGCGCGGCCCGGTAGCGGGCGAGGTCCGCCACCAGGAAGGCGCAGAGCCGGTCGCCCTCGCGGACCGCCTCATCGACGGACTCGGCGAGGCGCAGGCAGGCCTGGACGTCCTCGGCGGAGACGGAGCTGGGGTGAAGGGCAAGAGCGAGGGCACGTCGGAGCACACGCAGCTCCTCCGCACCGAACGCCATGCCACCGCGGGATCCGTAAGGCGTGGGCATGGCCTGACGATACGCGCTAATCAGACAAAAGCCAGCTATCGCCCAATCCTGGGCGTGGCTCTCCTACGGGGCTCCCGTCGCTGCCACTACGGGGTTCCCGTCGCTGCCATCGACCGCCGGCGGCGGAGCGGGGCGGGGGCGCCACCTGCCGGTGGCGGGTCCAGGCGCGCACGCGGCTACCCGCCGGCGGCCGGCTGGTGCGCCACCTGTCGGTGGCCGGGTCGGGCCGCGCCGGTCCGTTGTGGACAGGCGTTCCGCAGGGCTGGGGCACCTCCCAGCGGTGGCTGGGGTGGGTGGGCACGACCCACGACGGCGGGTCACGTGGCGTATGGCGTGCAGCACGGCGGCTGGGGGCAACACCACGACGGCGGGTGCCGTGGAAGGTGCCCCAGCCCCCGGTAGGGGACCGGGCGCGCCGTCAGGTGCGGGAAACGTTGCGTTCGTAGACCAGGCGGAGCCCGATCAGCGTCAGCCACGGCTCGTGTTCGTCGATGGTCGAGGCCTCGCCGAGAACCATCGGCGCAAGCCCACCGGTGGCGATGACCGTGACGTCGTCCGGATCTTCGGCGAGCTCACGGGCCATCCGGTTCACGACACCGTCGACCTGCCCCGCGAAGCCGTAGATGATGCCCGACTGCATGGCCTCCACGGTGTTCTTGCCGATCACACTCCGCGGCCGCGCGATCTCGATCTTGCGGAGCTGCGCGCCTCGTACGCCGAGCGCCTCGACCGAGATCTCGATGCCGGGGGCGATGACGCCGCCGGCGTACTCCCCGCGCGCGGAGACCGCGTCGAACGTCGTCGCCGTGCCGAAGTCGACCACGATCGCCGGGCCCCCGTAGAGCTCGACCGCCGCGACCGCGTTGATGATGCGGTCGGCGCCGACCTCCTTGGGGTTGTCCATCAGGATCGGCACGCCGGTCTTGATGCCGGGCTCGACCAGGACGGCGGGCACGTCGCCGTAGTACCGGCGGGTGACCTCGCGCAGCTCGTGCAGGACCGACGGGACGGTCGAGCAGATCGCGATGCCGTCGATGCCGTCGCCGAGCTCCTCGCCGAGGAGCGGGTGCATGCCCATGAGGCCGTTGAGCAGGACGGCGAGCTCGTCGGCGGTGCGACGGGCCTCGGTGGAGATCCGCCAGTGCTCGACGATGTCCTCGCCGTCGAAGAGCCCCAGCACGGTGTGGGTGTTACCCACGTCGATGGTGAGAAGCATGTGGTTTTACTCCGCCTCCGTCGCGGCCGGGGCCTCCCGCAGGTCCAGGCCGATGTCGAGGATCGGCGAGGAGTGCGTGAGGGCGCCCACCGCCAGGTAGTCGACGCCCGTCTCCGCGTACGCGCGGGCGTTGTCCAGGGTGAGGCGGCCGGAGGACTCGAGGATCGCGCGCCCGTGCACGAGGGACACGGCTTCCTCCGTGTCGCCGGGCGTGAAGTTGTCCAGGAGGATCAGGTCGGCGCCCGCGTCCACGGCCTCGCGCAGCTGGTGCAGGGTGTCCACCTCCACCTCGACCGGCAGGCCCGGGAACTCCTCGCGCACCGCCTTGAAGGCCTGTGCCACGCCGCCCGCCGCGACCACGTGGTTGTCCTTGACCAGCGCGGCGTCGGACAGCGACATGCGGTGGTTGACGCCGCCGCCGCAGCGCACCGCGTACTTCTCCAGCGACCTGAGGCCCGGCGTGGTCTTGCGGGTGTCGCGGACCTTCGCCTTCGTGCCCTCCAGAACGTCCGCCCACGCGCGCGTGGCCGTCGCGATGCCGGAGAGGCGGCACAGCAGGTTGAGCGCGCTGCGCTCCCCGGTGAGCAGATCGCGCGTACGGGCGGTGACGCTGAGCAGCTTCTGGCCGGCGGCGACCCGGTCGCCGTCCTCCACGTGCCGCTCCACCTCGAACTCGTCGGTGCAGACGACGGACAGGACGGCTTCGGCGACACGCAGACCGGCGACGGTGCCCGCCTCGCGCGCGGTGAAGTCGCCGGTCGCGACGGCGTCCTCGGGGATGGTCGCGACGGACGTGACGTCCACGCCGCCCGCGAGGTCCTCCGCGACGGCCATGTGCGCGATGTCCTCGACCTCGACCGGGTCGAGTCCGGCGTCGGCCAGGAGCTGGGCGAGCGCGGGGTCGAGCCCGCACTCCATGGGGTCGTGCTCGTCCTCGCCGCTGCAGCCGCAGCCGTCGCCGCAGCCACCGCTCGGGAAGACGGGAAGGTCGGGGGTGCTCACGTCGGTCACTGCTCCTGGGGACGGGACTGCGGGTGGGTCGGGGGGAGGTCGCCGGACGGGGACCGGGCGGGGTCCGGGGCCGGGGTGTCCTGGGCCGGCGGCGGCAATGGCCGGCCGGGCCGGGTGGGGGAGAACGCGGCACTCTCGGTCGTATGCACGGCCAGGGACCGGTCCGGGTTCAGCCGTACGACGATGTGGCGGCCCCACACCTCATCGTCCCGGTCGGCGTAGTCCTCGCGCCAGTGGCAGCCGCGGGTCTCCTCGCGCTGCCTCGCGGCGGCGACCAGCACGCGGGCGACGCACAGCAGGTTGGTCGTCTCCCAGGTGTCGACGCCGGGCTCGGCGGTCTTGCCGTTCTCGGCGAGAGCGTCCTTCGCGTCGGAGTGCAGCCGCTGCAGCTCCTCGGCGGCGCGCGCCAGGGACTCCGCGGAGCGCAGGACTCCGGCGCCCTCGGACATGATCCGCTGGATCGCGAACCGGGCCTCGGGCGCGAGCAGCGGGTGCGCGGGCGTCTCGGGGTGCTCCACGGGGGTGGGCACGCGCGCGTGGAGGCTGCTTTCCCCAGCCGCCGCGGCGATGTCGGCCGCGATGCGCTCCGCGTAGACCAGGCCCTCCAGGAGGGAGTTCGAGGCGAGGCGGTTGGCGCCGTGGACACCGGTGCAGGCGACCTCGCCGCACGCGTACAGGCCGGGCACCGTGGTGCGGCCGTGCTCGTCGGTGCGGACGCCGCCCGAGGCGTAGTGCGCGGCCGGGGCGACCGGGACGGGCTCGGTGACGGGGTCGATGCCGTGGGCGCGGCACGCGGCGAGGATCGTCGGGAACCGCTGCTCCCACATCTCCGCGCCGAAGTGGCGGGCGTCCAGGTACATGTGCTCGGCGCCCTGCTCCTGCATGCGGCGCATGATGCCCTTGGCGACGATGTCGCGGGGCGCGAGCTCGGCGAGTTCGTGCTGTCCGGCCATGAAGCGCACGCCGTCCGCGTCGACGAGGTGCGCGCCCTCGCCGCGTACCGCCTCGGAGACCAGCGGCTGCTGGCCCTCCGCGTCGGCGCCGAGGAACAGCACCGTGGGGTGGAACTGGACGAACTCCAGGTCGCTGACCTCGGCTCCGGCGCGCAGCGCGAGCGCGACGCCGTCGCCCGTCGACACGGATGGGTTGGTCGTCGCCGAGAAGACCTGGCCCATGCCGCCGGTCGCGAGCACCACGGCGGGCGCGTGCACCGCACCGACGCCGTCGTGCTGGCCCTCGCCCATGACGTGCAGCGTGATGCCCGCCGCGCGGCCCTCGGCGTCCGTCAGCAGGTCCAGGACCAGTGCGTTCTCGACGGTTCGCACGCCACGCGCGCGTACCGCCTCGACGAGCGCGCGGGAGATCTCGGCGCCGGTCGCGTCGCCGCCCGCATGCGCGATACGGCGGCGGTGGTGGCCGCCCTCGCGGGTGAGCTCGATGTCGCCGGTCTCCGGCGATGTGTCGAAGTGGGCGCCCGTGTCGATGAGACGGCGTACCGCGTCGGGGCCCTCGGTGACGAGGATGCGCACGGCCTCCTCGTCGCACAGGCCCGCGCCCGCGACGAGCGTGTCCTCCAGATGCTGCTCGGGGGTGTCCCCGTCACCGAGGGCGGCCGCGATGCCGCCCTGCGCCCAGCGCGTGGAGCCGTCGTCCAGCCGGGCCTTGGTGACCACGACGGTCCCCAGGCCCGCCGCCTCGCAGCGCAGCGCCGCGGTGAGTCCGGCCACGCCGGAGCCGACGACCACGACGTCGGCTGCCAGGGACCAGCCGGGGGCGGGCGCGTGCAGCCGTATGCCGGTGGCGCGGCCCGGCGCCGTGGCCGGCCCCGTGCTCGTGCCGCCCGGAGGGGCTATCGCGGGTCCTGTCCCGGAGGATGACGTACCTGTGCCGGTCACGAGGCGGCTCCGAAGGTGAGGGGAAGGTTGTCGATCAACCGGGTCGTGCCGACCTTCGCGGCGACCGCGAGGACCGCGTCGCCCGTGAAGTCGTCGGGGACCTCCGTGAAGTCGGCCGGGTCGACCAGGGCGAGATAGTCCAGTACGAGCGGCGGATCGAGGCGGGACGCCTCGTCGAGGACCAGCTGGGCGGCGGCGCGGACGGCGGCGGTGCGGCCGCGATAGGAGGAGGTGCGGCGCGATGGGGGTCCCCCCAGGCTTTCGGCTCTGGGGGAGCCTCCGGCAAGGGCGGTGGTGGGTGAGGGGCGGGAGGTGGCGACGGCATGGGCGTCCGCGGCGGCGCGGGACTCGCCGAGCGCGCTGAGCGCCTCGGCACGCGCGTGCGTGGACGGTGCGAGAACGGCACGCGCGCGGAGCGCCTCCTGCGCGGCATGCCGGTCCTGGCCCGCGAAGAGAGCCTGCGACAGGGCGAGCGCGGTGCGCCTCTCGGCGGGCGAGAGGTAGCGGTTGCGGCTGGACAGGGCCAGCCCGTCCTCCTCGCGCACGGTCGGCACGCCCACGATCTCCATGCCGAAGTCGAGGTCGCGCACCATGCGTCGGATGAGGGCGAGCTGCTGGGCGTCCTTCTGCCCGTAGAGCGCCATGTCGGGCGCGGTGAGGTGGAGCAGCTTGGCGACGACGGTCAGCATGCCGTCGAAGTGCCCGGGCCGCGACGCGCCCTCCAGGCGCTCCCCCATGGGGCCCGCGGAGATACGCACCTGGGGCTCGCCGCCCGGGTAGACCTCGTCCGCGGACGGGGCGAAGACCACGTCGGCGCCCGCCTGTTCGGCGACCTTCACATCCGCGTCAAGGGTGCGCGGATAGCGGTCGAGGTCCTCTCCCGCGCCGAACTGCAGCGGGTTCACGAAGACCGTGACGACGACCTCGCCCTCGCGTCCCGCCAGCCGCCGCGCCTCGCGGACCAGGGTGGCGTGCCCCTCGTGCAGGGCGCCCATGGTCATGACGACGGCCCGGCGGCCGGCACGCGCGCGTGCGCGCAGTTCCTCCGCGGTGTGCAGCAGCGTGGTCATCGCACCTCTCCGTCCGCGCCGTCGATGTCCGCCCCATTGGCCAGTACCCCGAGCAGATCCTCGGCGAGCTCGGGCTTGAGCAGCCCGTGGGCGAGCGCGCGGTCGGCGGTGGCCCGCGCCATGGCGAGATACCCGGCGACGGTGCCCGGCGCGTGCTTGCGCAGCTCCGCGACATGGGCGGCGACCGTGCCGGCGTCCCCGCGCGCGACAGGGCCGGTGAGCGCCGCGTCGCCGGACCGCAGCGCATTGTCGAGCGCGGCGCCGAGGAGCGGGCCGAGCATGCGGTCAGGGGCCCCGACGCCCGCGGCGCGCAGCAGCTCCATGGCCTCGGCGACCAGCGTGACCAGGTGGTTCGCACCGAGAGCGAGCGCCGCGTGGTACAGCGGGCGGGCCTCCTCCTCGATCCACTCCGGCTCGCCGCCCATCTCGATGACCAGCGCTTCGGCAGCCAGCCGCAGTTCCTCGGGCGCGGTCACGCCGAACGAGCATCCGGCCAGCCGCTGTACGTCGACGGGAGTGCCGGTGAACGTCATCGCGGGATGCAGGGCGAGGGGCAGCGCACCGGCGCGCAGCGCGGGATCGAGCACCTTGGCGCCGTACCGCCCGGAGGTGTGCACGAGGAGCTGTCCTGGCCGCACCGCGCCCGTCTCGGCGAGACCTTCGACGAGGCCCGGCAGGGCGTCGTCGGGCACGGTCAGCAGCACCAGCTCGGCCCGCTCCAGGACCTCCGCAGGGGACACCATCGGAACATCGGGCAGCATCGCGGCGGCCCGGCGCCTCGATGCGTCGGAAACCCCGGAGACGGCGACCGGGCGGTGCCCGGCGAGCTGGAGGGAGGCGGCCAGCGCGGGTCCGACCCGGCCTGCTCCCACGACCCCGACGGAGAGCCGCGCGGGGCGGTCCTTCGGATCGGGCGGTTGAGGTGTGTTCACTCGACGACGGCCTTCCGTTCCAGTCCGCTCGGGGTACCGGACGATTTCTCGTCATGCTAACGCGATCGGTTCGTGGGGTTCTTCCTCTGTCCACAGGCTCGGGGTTTGTCCACAGGCTGTGGGCACCCCTGGGGCCGTACGACATGATCTGTGGATGACCGATCCCACAGAGCAGGAGCGCAAGCGGCGCCTCGCCGCGCTGCGCAGCGCCGAGCGGACTTTGTCCCGCACAGCGATGGAGAGCACCCTCCGGGAACAGCTCGCTCAGCTGTCGGACGGGGCACCTGCCGTATACGACCTGGAAGAGGCCTCCGACGTCTACGGGGACGGTGTCGTCGAGGAACTGGAGCGCCGCGTCGCCTCGCTGCTCGGCAAGGACGCCGGGGCCTTCTTTCCCACCGGGACGATGGCGCAGCAGGTGGCGCTCCGCTGCTGGGCAGGGCGCACCGGCAACCCCACCGTCGCCCTGCATCCCCTCGCGCACCCTGAGCAGCACGAGCGCGGCGCCCTCGAGACCCTCAGCGGTCTGCGTACGGTCCATCCGACGACCGAGCCCCGGCTGCCGACCGCCGACGAGGTACGGGACTTCGGCGAGCCCTTCGGGACGCTGATGCTCGAACTGCCGCTCAGGGAGGCCGGTTTCGTCCTGCCGTCGTGGGAGGAGCTGGAGGCCGTCGTGGAGGCGGCGCGGGAGCGGGACGCGGTCGTGCACATCGACGGGGCGCGCCTGTGGGAGTGCCCCACCCATTTCGGCCGCCCGCTGGAGGAGATAGCGGGGCTCGCGGACACCGTGTACGTGTCGTTCTACAAATCGCTCGGCGGTCTGGGGGGATCCGTGCTGGCCGGCCCCCGGTCGCTGATCGACGAGGCGAAGGCCTGGCGCCACCGTTACGGTGGCCAGGTCTTCCAGCAGTTCCCGACCGCCCTGTCCGTCCTCATCGGCCTGGAGCGCGAGCTGCCGCGGCTGCCGGAGTACGTGGCGCACGCGGGCGTGGTCGCCGCGGCGCTGCGTGAGGGGTTCGCAGAGGCGGGGGTTCCGTGGGCACGCGTCCACCCCGAAGAGCCGCACACGCACCAGTTCCAGGTCTGGCTGCCGTACGCCGCCGAGGTCCTGAACGACGCGCTGATACGGCAGGCCGAGGAGACGAAGACGGCGCTGTTCCGGGTCTTCTGGGAGGGTGGCGGCCCGCCCGGGGTGTCGGTCACCGAGGTCACGGTGACCGCCGCCGGTCTGGAGTGGACACCGGACGACGTCCGCGCGGCCGTCGCGGACTTCGTCGAGCGGCTGCCCGGCGAGGTCAGCAGGTAGGGCGGGTACGCCGCAGGTGCAGCCGGCGGGCCAGTCCGGCGCGGAGCCGACCGCGGGCCGGGCGCTCGGCAACGACGGCACGGAAACGGCGCTGGTCGCGCACCTCGCGCACGACCTGCCAGTTCTGGGCGCCTGGCGCTGGGGGATCGGGCAGGCCCTGCACCGACGCCCGGCACAAGACGGAGATCCTGCGCCACAAGGGCCTTGCCGATGCCCTGACCGCCGTCTCGCCCGCGCTGAGTCTGACCGAGGACGCCGGCCGGATCGAGGTCGACAAGCTCGTGCTGGGCAGGACGACGGCCGTGGACCCGGTGGTCGGCGCGGGCATCACCTTCGTGCCGTCGCACTTCGGCTGGCCCCATCTGATGGTCCTGCACGCCCCCGGCTGGCGCCCCGTCGTCCACTACCCGGTGGGCTCGCCCGAACTGCCCAGCCCCGCTTCGGTCGAGACGCTGAAGCTGCGCCTCGAAGCCCTCTCCCACCCCATACGTCTGCGCCTGTGCCGCAACATGGCCCGCGCGCCGTACACAACGGGCGAGCTGGCCATTGCGCACGGCCTGAGCGCGCCCGAGGTCTCCCGCCACCTGGCCGTGCTGAAGAAGGCAGGCCTCATCACCACCCGGCGCCGTGGCCGGTACGTCCTGTACCAGCTGGACGTGACCGTGGTGGCCCGGCTGGGCAGCGACTTCCTGGAGGGCATCCTGCGCTGACCCGACGCCGTGTCGGCGGCTGCCGATACGGCGGTGTTCCGAGGCGAGAGGAGGACACTCATGACCGCGGCGGACGACCCGCCGAGCGCCGACGCCCAGATGGCACCGGAGCAGTTCGAGGCGCTCGCGGCGGCTGCTGAGCGGGAAGCCGACGGCCTGCGCCTCGAATTCGTCCGCGGAAGGCTGGGGGACAAGGCCGAGCCCGATGGCGTGCACGACGAGATCATCATGTGGCTGCAGGCCCTCTGCATCCAGCACAACCCCGAGCTGGGCCTCTACGGCGAGCGTGGCCTGAGGATCGAGACCTGCCGCAAGGGCCGCGCACGTCCGGACGGAACACTCGCACCCCGCGGGCATTTCCTCCGCGCCGGTACCTGGGCCGAGCCCGAGGGCGTTCTCATGACCGTCGGAGTCACCTCGCACGACGTGGACACCCACGAGCGGGACCGGGTGGAGAAGCCCCGCGCGTACGCGGAGAGCGGCATCCCGGTCTACTCGCTCGTCGATCGCGAGGCGGGCGAGGTCACCGTGTACAGCGAGCCCGTCGAGGCGCCTACCAGGAGCGCCACTCCGCGGCATTCGGCAAGACGGTCTCACTGCCCGAGCCTGTCGGGCTCACTCTCGACACCGAGCCCCTCAGGACCTGGGCCGAGCAGGGCACCGACTGAGTCAGGCGCCGCCTCCGGCCCGGACAAGCCCCGTCTCGTACGCGAGAACCACCACCTGCACCCGGTCGCGCAGCCCGAGTTTGGTGAGGATGCGGCCGACGTGTGTCTTCACCGTCGCCTCGGACAGGACCAGCCGCGCCGCGATCTCGCCGTTCGACTTGCCCTGCGCGACCAGCACCATCACCTCGCGTTCGCGGTCCGTCAGCCGCTCCAGCTCCTTGTGCTGCGGCTCCTTGCCGGCGCTCGGCAGCATCGGCGCGAAACGGTCGAGCAGCCGCCGGGTCGTGGACGGCGCGACGACGGCGTCACCGCTGTGCACGGCCCGTATCGCGGCGAGCAGCTCGCCGGGCGGCACATCCTTGAGCATGAATCCGGAGGCGCCCGCCTTCAGCGCCGAGAAGGCGTACTCGTCGAGGTCGAAGGTGGTGAGGATCAGCACCTTCGGGGCGCCTTCCCGCTGCCCGTCCGCACAGACGCGGCGGGTCGTCTCCACGCCGTCCAGCTTCGGCATGCGGACGTCCATCAGCACCACGTCCACCGCGGTCGACCGCAGCACCTGAAGCGCCTCGACGCCGTCGCCCGCCTCCGCGACGACCTCCATGTCGGGCTGGGCCGCCAGCACCATGCGGAAGCCGGTGCGCAGCAGCGCCTGGTCGTCGACGAGCATCACGCGGATCGGCGGCATGGGGTGAGTCCCTTCGTGGACCTCGGAAGATCATGAGGAGAAGACATGAGAGCGGAGGCTGGACACATGAGGAGGTCAGAGCCATGAGAACGTGTCAACCGTGCCAGCCGACGGGCTTGAGCGGCAGCAGGGCGCTGATACGGAAGCCTCCCCCGGGCCGCGGCCCGGCGTCCAGCGTGCCGCCGACCATGCCGATGCGTTCCCGCATGCCGATCAGGCCGTGGCCCTTGCCGTCGGGCCCGCCTTCCTCGCACAGCTCGTGCGGGGCGCCCTTGCCGTCGTCCTCGACGAGCAGGCCGAGGCCGTCGTCGAAGTAGACGAGCCGCACGCTCGCCCCGGCGTTCGGGCCACCGTGCTTGCGGGTGTTGGTGAGCGCCTCCTGCACGATGCGGTACGCGGTGAGCTCCACGCCGCTGGGCAGTGGGCGCGGGGTGCCCTCGACCTTGAAGTCGACGGGCAGGCCGGCGCTGCGTACCTGTTCGATCAGCTCGTCGATCTGCTCGACATCGGGCTGCGGAACGTACTCGCCGCTCTCCTCGTGCTCCCCGGTCCGCAGCACGCCGAGCAGCCGCCGCATCTCCGCGAGCGCCTGGCGGCCGGTGCCGGAGATCGTCTCCAGGGCCTTCTTCGCCTGGTCGGGTGCGGTGTCCATGACGTAGGCGGCGCCATCCGCCTGCACCACCATGACCGACACGTTGTGCGCGACGACGTCGTGCAGTTCCCGGGCGATCCGGGCCCTCTCGGCGGCGACCGCGACCTTGGACTGCGCCTCGCGCTCCTTCTCCAGGCGGGCGGCGCGCTCCTCGAGCTGGGCGAGGTAGGCGCGGCGGGTGCGGAGGGAGTCGCCGAGCACCCAGGCAAGCGCGAAGGGCACGGTCTGGAAGACCGTGACGAGCACGTGCCCGGCGCCGCTGACGTTCTCCTGCGGCCAGCGCAGCTGGGACAGGGGCGCCGCGAACAGGCCGCCGACCAGCGCGAAGCGGGACACCCAGCGTTCGCCGGTCGCGGCCACGGTGTAGATGGCCACCAGCATCGCGAAGTCGGCCGGCATCACCGCGACGTCGAGGACCAGCTGGGCCATGCCCGCCGCGGCGGCGACCAGCAGCATCTTCTCGGGCATACGGCGTCGCAGGGCGACGGCGAGACAGAGGGCCAGCGCGATCGGGACGTACGCGACGGGCGGGTTCTCCTCCAGCGGAGATTCCAGCGCGCGTACGTAGTTCACGCCGGCGATCCCGAGGAGGAAGACGGCCCAGAAGCCGTCGACCCATGTCGGGTGCCTGCGGAAGTAGTCGTAGACGCGCTGCACGTCACCCAGAGTAGGAAAGCGTGCAGGGTGCAGGAGTCAACCGGAGGTTCGATCCGCACCTCGGCCTTGTACTCCCCAAGGTGGAGGTCCGCATGGCCGTTGCACTTAGCCTGGCGCCGTGACGGATGAGCGTAACGAGGACGCGTGCGGCTGGCGGGAGGCCACCGTCGAGGCGCTGTACGGGCCGGCTGGCTTCTATCGTGGGCCGGAGGGTCCAGCGGGCCATTTCCGCACGTCAGTGCACGCGTCGCCGCTCTTCGCCGCAGCGGTGGCACGGCTGCTGTGCCGGGTGGACGAGGCGCTGGGACACCCCGCCGAACTGGCCTTCGTCGACATGGGCGCGGGCCGCGGTGAGCTCGTGTCGGGGGTCCTCGCGGCGCTGCCCGCCGGCGTGGCCGCCCGCGCGCGCGGGTACGCGGTCGAGCTTGCCGTGCCCAGACCGGCCGGGCTCGACCACCGGATCGAGTGGCTTGCCGAACCGCCCCAGGATGTGACGGGGCTGCTGTTCGCCAACGAGTGGCTCGACAACGTCCCCCTGGATGTCGCCGAGACGGACGCCGCCGGTGTGCCGCGGCTGGTCCTCGTACGCGCGGACGGCACCGAGACCCTCGGAGCTCCGGTCGACGGCCGCGACGCGGAGTGGCTCGCGCGGTGGTGGCCGTTGGCGGCGGGGCGCGGGTCGGGCACCGAGGGCCGGTCGGACGCCGGGGGCCAGTCGGGCCTGGGCGGCCCGTCGGACGCGGGCCCCGGGGCGTACACAGCACCCGTGCCGCCGCACGCCGAACCCGGCCTGCGTGCCGAGATCGGTCACCCCCGGGACGACGCATGGGCCGCCGCCGTCGCCACGCTTGCCCGCGGGCTCGCCGTCGCCGTCGACTACGCCCACCTCAAGGACGCGCGGCCGCCCTTCGGAACGCTGACCGGTTTCCGCCAGGGCCGGGAGACGACGCCGGTGCCGGACGGCTCCTGCGACATCACGGCGCATGTCGCGCTGGACGCGTGCGCGCTGCCGGGTGCCCGGATTGTCACCCAGCGCGCCGCCCTGCGGGCGCTGGGCGTGACGGGGGCGAGGCCGCCGCTGTCCCTGGCCTCGTCGGATCCGGCGGCGTACGTACGCGCCCTCGCGGACGCGGGGGCAGCCGCCGAGCTCACCGCGCCGGGCGGCCTCGGCGACTTCGGCTGGCTCCTGCAGCCCGTCGGCGTAGCAGCGGACCTGTTGTACGTGCCGGCCGGGGACGTACGTACCGACGGGTGGTGACGTTCTGGTCGGGCTACTTGTCGATGTCCCCGACGACGAAGAACATCGACCCCAGGATCGCCACCATGTCCGCGACCAGCGTGCCCGGCAGCAGCTCGGTGAGCGCCTGGATGTTGTTGTACGAGGCGGAGCGGAGCTTCAGCCGGTACGGCGTCTTCTCGCCCTTGCTGACCAGGTAGTAGCCGTTGATGCCGAGGGGGTTCTCGGTCCAGGCGTACGTGTGGCCCTCAGGCGCCTTCAGGACCTTCGGGAGGCGCTGGTTGATCGGGCCCTGGGGCAGCTCGGCCATGCGGTCGAGGCAGGCGTCGGCGAGGTCGAGCGAGATGTGCGTCTGTTCAAGGAGGCACTCGAAGCGGGCCAGGCAGTCGCCTTCCTCGCGGGTGACGACCTCGAGAGTGTCCTGGAGCTCGCCGTACGCGAGGTAGGGCTCGTCGCGGCGCAGGTCGAAGTCGACGCCGGACGCGCGGGCGATGGGGCCGCTCACGCCGTACGCGTGGACCGTCTCCGGCGTGAGGACGCCGACGCCGCGGGTGCGGCCGCGGAAGATCTCGTTGCCGAGGACCAGCCGGTCGTACACGTCCATACGGGAGCGGACGTCGGCGACGGCGTGCCGGGCGCGCCCGAGCCAGCCGGCGGGCAGGTCCTCCTTGAGGCCGCCGACCCGGTTGAACATGTAGTGCATGCGGCCGCCGGAGATCTCCTCCATCACGGCCTGGAGCTCCTCGCGCTCCCGGAAGGCGTAGAAGACCGGGGTGATACCACCCAGTTCGAGGGGGTACGAGCCGAGGAACATGAGGTGGTTGAGGACGCGGTTCAGCTCGGCGAGCAGCGTGCGCATCCACACCGCGCGCTCCGGGACCTCCATGCCGAGCATGCGCTCGACGGCGAGCACGACACCGAGTTCGTTCGAGAACGCGGAGAGCCAGTCGTGGCGGTTGGCCAGCATCACGATCTGCCGGTAGTCGCGCGCCTCGAACAGCTTCTCGGCACCACGGTGCATATAGCCGATGACCGGCTCCGCATGCCGGATCCGCTCGCCGTCCAGGACGAGCCGCAGCCGCAGCACGCCGTGCGTGGACGGGTGCTGAGGGCCGATGTTGAGCACCATGTCGGTGCTCTCGGCGGCGCCGCCGATGCCGATCGTGGTCTCCGTCGTAGGAGTCATGGGAACAGTCTCTCGTACGTAGGCTTGCGGTATGGAGACGGGGACTGGGGCAGAGGACGGCACCGGGGCCGGGGCGGGGGACGGCACCGGGGCCGGGGCGGGGAATGGAGCCGAGGCCGGGGCGGGGAATGGAGCCGAGGCTCGGGCTGGGGTCGGGGCCGGCGTTGGGGGCAGCGTGCATGCCGCTGGGACAGGAAACGCCGAGACTGAGCCCGAGTGGACGGGACTGCCACCGGGGCTGCTGCGGATGCGGCGGCTGTTGCTGGTGGTGTGGCTGGTGCCGTTGACCGTGGCGGCGGGGTTGCTGCCGGGGCTGCTCGCCGGAACCGGCTGGGCAGCCTTCGCACTGCTGCCGTTGGCGCTGCTGCTGTGGGGCTGGTCGATGCTGGGACGCAACTGGCGCTCGTGGCGGTACGCGGAGCGCGCGGACGACCTGCTGATCAGCCGGGGTGTGCTGTGGCGGGAGGAGACGATCGTGCCGTACGGAAGGATGCAGCTGGTCGAGGTCACGTCGGGCCCGGTCGAACGCCACTTCGGCCTCGCAAGCGTGCAACTCCACACGGCGGCCGCGACCTCCGACGCACGCATCCCCGGCCTGCTCCCGACCGAGGCGGAACGCCTGCGCGACCGCCTCACGGAACTGGGCGAGGCCCGATCGGCCGGACTGTGAACGGCCAGGGGTCTGCGAACGGCGAGGCGCCCTCGAACCCCGGACCGGCCGACGAGGGGCCGACTGCGGACCAGCCACACGAGCCAGGGGCGGCCGCGAGCCGGACGCAGACAGCCGAGGGCACGGGAACGGGCACCGGCACGGGTTCGGGCCCGGGCACGGGCACCGGCACGGGTTCGGGCCCGGGCACGGGAACGGGCACCGGCACCGGCACCGGCACCGGCACCGGCACCGGCACAGGTTCGGGCCCGGGCACGGGTACGGGCACCGGCACCGGCACAGGCACGGGTAGGGGCGCGGGCACCGGCACGGGTACGGCCCGGGGCGACGGCGAGGGCGTGGCCGAGCGGCGGTTGCATCCCGTCACGCCCCTGCGGCGCGCGTGGGCGCCCATCGCCGTTGTCGCCGGCTGGGCGGTGCACGACCCGGACCAGGCGCAACGGCGGCTGACCGAGCTCACCACGTTCACGCTGCTGCTCGGCCTGGCCGTACTGATACCGGTCGCCGCCCTCTACGGCTTTCTGACCTGGTGGTACACGCACTTCGCCGTCACCGGCACGGAACTGCGCATCCGCACCGGGCTGCTGTTCCGCCGTACCGCACATATCCGCCTCGACCGGCTCCAGGCCGTGGACGTCACCCAGCCCCTGCTGGCCCGATTCGCAGGCGTCGCGAAACTCAGACTCGACGTCATAGGGACGGACAAGAAGGACGAACTCGCCTATCTCGGCGAGAAGGAGGCCCGTGTCCTCCGTGCCGAACTCCTCGCCCGCGCCGCCGGGTTCGCGCCCGAGACGGCACAGGAGGTCGGCGAGGCCCCGGCACAGCGGCTGGTGCATGTTCCGCCGCGGATGCTCGCGGTGTCGCTGCTGCTCACCGGCGCGCCCTGGGCGATGCTGCTGGCCTCGCTCGTCGTACCGCCGCTGATCTGGATGGCCACCCACAACGTGTGGACGGTGCTGGCCACGGCACTGCCGCTGCTGGGCGCCGCCGGCGCGAACAGTGTGGGCCGGTTCATCGGCGAGTACGACTGGACGGTCGCCGAATCCCCGGACGGGCTCCGTATCGACCACGGACTGCTCGACCGTACGCACGAGACTGTGCCGCCGGGCCGGGTGCAGACCGTCCGCATCATCGAACCGCTGCTGTGGCGGCGGCGCGGCTGGGTCCGTGTCGAGCTCGACGTGGCCGGTTCGTCCAACTCCGTACTGGTGCCGGTGGCTTCGCGGGAGGTCGCGGAGACGGTGATATCGCGGGTGCTGCCGGGCGTGACGGTGCCGGGCGCGTTGTCCCGCCCGCCGAGCCGGGCGCGCTGGTGCGCACCGTTCTGGTGGCGTGGTTACGGTCTCGCGGTCACGGACGCGGTGTTCGCGTCGCGTCACGGGCTGCTGCGCCGCAGCCTGTCGCTGGTGCCGCACGCGAAGGTGCAGAGCGTACGGCTTGTCCAGGGGCCCTGGCAGCGCGCCCGGTCGCTGGCCGACCTCCATGTGGACACGGGCGCCAACAAGACCGTGACCGCCGGGCTCCGCGACGCCGCCGAGGCGGCGACCCTCCTGCACGCCCAGGCGGACCGCTCCCGTACGGGCCGCCGCGAGGCCCGCCCGGACCGCTGGATGGCCTGAGCGACGGCCTGCGGCGGCCCGCACGCGGGCCCGGAGGCGGGAAGGGCGCAGCGGCGCAGCCCACGACGGCGGGTGCCCTCGCGCCCTCGCGAGACGAAACGGCCGTCAGGCCTGCAGCGCCGACCTCAGGTCCGCCACGTCGATCTGCTCAGTCTCGTCGTGCTCCGTCAGGTCGATGACCTGGCCGACCGCCCGACCGGTGTCGGTGGCCGGCTTGAACTCGGCCTCGGCCTCCGACTTGTGGAGGGCCAGAACCTCCTCGCCGACGACATCCGCCAGGTCCTCGTTCTGCACCGCTGCGAGTGCGGCCGGCGCCACGCTCTTGGTGCCGAAGAAGTCGAAGCTCCCCTCGACCGCTCGGCGTCGCGCGGGGGCGGGCGGTACGACCGCCGCGGCAGTCGGCACCAGATAGTGGCCCATGGGTGCGGCGGCCGCGCGCGTGTGCTCGACGGCCGCCACGGACTTCCCCTGCGACTCGCCCTCCCCAGCGGCAGCGCCCTCCCGCGCGGCGGCTCGCTCGCCGGCGGCCGCATGCTCCGCCGGGGCCCTGCCGCTCTCCGCCCGGCCGGTACCGGCCGAGTCAGTCTTCACTGACGCGCCACCCCTCGCAAGGCGGTCCAGCGCGGAGTTGGCTCGCAGGAAGAGTTCCGGACTCGGAGCCGCCTGGCCGGAAGCCGCGGACACGCGCCGGGCGGGCTCGGGCCCGGCGCCCGCGGACCCGTCGGACGCGCGCTCGTTGGACGCGCGCTCGTTGGACGCAGGCTCCGCAGGAGCGGGAACCCTGGACGCAGCCCCCGCAGAAGCGAGCACCGTGGACGCCGGCGCCACCCCGGCCCCCGTGGCCCCGCCCGCCGGCGGCAACGCCCTCGCCGGGGCCGCCGCCTCTATGGCCAGCAGCCGCCGTCCCTCCAGCGCGGAGGCCCGCTCGGTCTCCGCGGTCGCGTAACGCCGCAGCAGTGCCGCGTGCTCGGTGCGCAGCGCAGCCAGCTCGGCGCGCTTCGCCCGCAACTTGTGCTCCAGCTTGATACGCAGCTCACGCGACTCGTCGAGGTCGGACTCGAGCTCGGCCGTCCGCTCCTCGTAACGCCATTCGTCGCTCTGGCGCGCCCGAATGAGCTCTGCGACACGTTTGCCCGCCAGCCGGTCCCAGCGACGCATGACGACCGCACCCGCGACGGTCACCGCCGCGGCGGCCCCGGCCAGCCCACGGAGCACCACCGGCTCCGTGAACAACCAGGCGCCGGCGGCGCAGACGAGCGAGGCGCCTGCGATCGTCGAGGGCGGCAGCAGCCTGTGCAGGGGTGGCGAATGGCGGTGACGTCCACGTGGCATGGCCAGAAACTTACCGCGCGTAGGCGAATCATGGTGCCCCGGCAGGCAAAAAATGGTACGCCGGTCACGGCCTTCTTGATCAGCTTGTGTTCCGCGTTGACCTTCCCTCCGAGTTCGACGAGATCGGCCGTCGTGAGTGTCTTCGTCAACCTCCCCAGTACGTCGGCTATATCGGTGCTGCCCGCGTGATGCGACCGGCAGCCCGACGCCCCGGCGCGGCGAACCGCGCTGCGGAAGCTCGTGGAACACGCGGAGCCTGAAGCTGCTTCGGGCGGGCGACGCGGTCGATCAGAACGCGTTCGCGGTGAGTACGGCATTTCGCGGAGAAGCACCACCTCATCACTCAAGGCGACCTGCTTCGCGTTCGGCCCGTTCTCCTTGAGATTGAGGAATTCGGCAAGTGTCGCGGCGTATTCGGGAACGACGTCGATGGCGCCCTTCTCCACGGGGCCTGTGCCCCCTGCATACCTTTGCCGTCGCTTTTCCCCCTGTTGCCCTTCCGTGGGTGAACCCGCCCTCCCGGTACGCCCTCCTAGAGAACGCACCGTCCCCCGACGCCGGTTCGGCGTCGGGCCTCATGGGCCCCCGGGACCGCCTGGGGTCAAGGTGTTGGCAGAGGTGCTGGCAGAGCTACGGGAGACGATGCCCGCCAGGATAGATAGGGATATATCGGTCATGACTCCTGACGGCACCGTGCAAGGCGGCAGGATTCGCGGACACTTGGCGCCCGAAGACGCAGGCACGCTGCGGCACACCGGGCCTCAGCCCCTCACATTCGGGCGCATGCTTCGCGGCCCCCGTGCCGACGCCGTGCCCGCCATCGTCGCCCGGGCCCCTACGTTCGTCGGCCTGGTGGACGTCGCGGCAGGCGTCTTCCCGCGCTTCCGGCACAGCCGGATGCACGCCATCGCAGAGGTACTGCCGGGCGCGCTCGGCCCGTTCGCAGCCGCCCTCTCGCTCAGCACCGGCATCCTGCTGCTGCTCCTCGCCCACGGACTGCGGCGCCACAAGCGGCGGGCCTGGCAGGCCGCCGTGGGGCTGCTGCCGGCGGGCGCCGTGGCGCAGTTCCTGTACCGGCACTCGATCGTGGGCGTGCTGATCTCCCTCGTGCTGCTGGCGCTGCTGCTGCGCCACCGGGACCAGTTCGCGGCGCTGCCCGATCCGCGCAGCCGCTGGCTCGCGCTCGCCAACGTCGTCCTCATGGGCGCCGGCTCTCTCGCCCTCGGCCTGGTCATCGTCAGCGTCCACCCCGGCGAGACGGTCGGCGACCCGAGCCTCGCGGAGCGTCTGGAGCACGTCCTGTACGGGCTGTTCGGCTTCGAAGGCCCCGTCGACTACACCGGTCGTACGTCATGGACGGTCGCTTACTCGCTCGGGGCCCTCGGCCTCATTACCGCGATCACCACCATCTACCTGGCGCTCCGCCCGGAACACCCGGTCGCACGCCTCACCGCGGACGACGAGGCGCGGCTGCGCGAGCTCCTCGCCCGGCACGGCGCCCGCGACTCGCTCGGCCACTTCGCGCTCCGCCGCGACAAGGGCGTCGTCTTCTCGCCCAGTGGCAAGGCGGCCGTCTGCTACCGCGTCGTGTCCGGCGTCATGCTCGCCAGCGGCGACCCCATCGGCGACGTCGAGGCCTGGCCGGGCGCGATCGAGCGCTTCATGGACGAGGCCAGGATCCACTCGTGGACGCCCGCCGTCATGGGCTGCTCCGAGACGGGTGGCGAGGTGTGGGCCCGCGAGACCGGTCTGGACGCGCTCGAACTGGGCGACGAGGCGGTGGTGGACGTCGCGGATTTCTCCCTCTCCGGGCGCGCGATGCGCAATGTGCGCCAGATGGTCAGGCGGATCGAGCGGGCCGGCTACGAGACCCGCGTACGGCGCGTCCGTGATCTCGGCGACCAGGAACTGGACCGGATCCGGAGAGCCGTCGACGACTGGCGCGGCACCGACACCGAACGCGGGTTCTCCATGGCCCTCGGACGCGTCGGCGACGCCGCCGACGGCGACTGCCTGATCGCGACGGCGCACAGAATCGAAGGGGCGGCGCGATGGGGGTCCCCCCAGGCTTTCGGCTCTGGGGGAGCCTCGGGCAGGGCGGTGGTGGGAGACGGGCGGGACGACCCGGCACCGGGGTCGTACGGCGACCTGAAGGCCGTACTCCACTTCGTCCCCTGGGGTACGGACGGCGTCTCGCTCGACCTCATGCGCCGCGACCGCGCCGCGGATCCCGGCATGAACGAACTGCTCATCGTGGCGGCACTGCAGGCCGCCCCGAGGTTCGGCATCGAGCGCGTCTCCCTGAACTTCGCCATGTTCCGCTCGGCCCTCTCGCGCGGCGAGAAGCTCGGCGCGGGCCCGGTCCTGCGCGCCTGGCGCGGTCTGCTGGTGTACCTCTCGCGCTGGTTCCAGATCGAGTCGCTGTACAGGTTCAACGCGAAGTTCCACCCGCGCTGGGAGCCGAGGTTCGTGGTGTTCCGCAGCACCCGCGACCTGCCGCGCATCGGCTTCGCCGCGCTGCAGGCGGAGGGCTTCGTGACACCGAGGCTGACCCGGCTCACCGGGATCGGCGCGCAGGCGCGGCGGCAGTGCGCGCATGGGGCGGGGGTGGAGCGGAGGCGGGGTGTCGAGGCGGCCCATTAGGGGCGCGGAGTTTCGGGCGCGTTCCGCCGGGCAGGCCGCGGAGCGGCCGGACACACCCCGCCGGAGGCGGGCAAAAAAAGGGCGAGTGGGTGGAAACCGGCCACGGAGCGGCCGAAATCCCCCGCCAAAGGCGCCAAAGGCAGAAAAGCCCCGCCACAGGCGCATCGGGGCGCCCCGCCCCTGGCCGCAACGGTGATCCCCCGCCAAGGCGGGGAGACCCAAGCACCCCGCCCCCGGGCCTAGGCTGGAAGCCATGAGTACGTTGCGTAGCCACCGCCAGGTGACGGGTCTGCCCAAGTGGGACCGCTGCGCGGTCATGGGCGTCGTCAATGTGACCCCCGACTCGTTCTCGGACGGCGGCCGCTGGTTCGACACGACGGCCGCCGTCAAGCACGGCCTCGACCTCGTCGCGCAGGGCGCGGACCTGATCGACGTCGGCGGCGAGTCGACCCGTCCGGGCGCGACCCGCGTGGACGCCGACGAGGAGCTGCGCCGGGTCATCCCCGTCGTCCGCGGCCTCGCCTCCGAGGGCGTCACCGTCTCCGTGGACACGATGCGCGCCTCCGTGGCGGAGCAGTCCCTTGCGGCCGGTGCCGCGCTCGTCAACGATGTCAGCGGCGGTCTCGCGGATCCCGCGATGGTCCCCGTCGTCGCCGAGGCCGGCGCGCCGTTCGTGGTCATGCACTGGCGCGGGCTTCTGGAGGGCCGGAACATCCCCGGGACGTACGACGACGTGGTCGCCGAAGTCGTATCGGAGCTGCACGCGCGCGTGGAGGCCGTCATCGGGGGCGGCATCGCCCCGGACCGGATCGTCGTCGACCCGGGCCTGGGCTTCTCCAAGGAGACCGCGCACGATCTGGCGCTGCTTGCGCACCTGGACCGCCTGCACGCGCTCGGCTACCCGCTGCTCGTCGCCGCGTCCCGCAAGCGGTTCCTCGGCCAGGTGCTGAGCGGCCCCGACGGCGCCCCGCCGCCCGCCCGGGAGCGGGACGCCGCCACCGCCGCGGTTTCGGCCATCGCCGCCCACCAGGGCGCGTGGGCGGTACGTGTCCACGAGGTCCGGGCCACCGCGGACGCGGTCCGCGTCGCCCGTGCCGTAGAAGGAGCCCGGTGACCGGCCCCCGTACCGACGTCGAGCAGGTCGAACGCGCCAACACCGCCTTCTACGAGGCGATGGAGCGCGGCGACTTCGACGAGCTGTCGGCGCTGTGGCTGACAGCGTCGGACACCGAGGACGGACCGGGTGCCTCGGTCACGGCGGACGAACTCGACGAGACCGACATCACCGACGGGGAGGACATGGCGGACGCCGTGGTCTCCGCGCGGCCCGAGATCTCCTGCGTACATCCCGGCTGGCCGGTGCTGACGGGCCGCGGTGAGGTCCTCAGGTCGTACGCGCTGATCATGGCGAACACCGAGTACATCCAGTTCTTCCTGACCGATGTGCACGTCTCCGTCAGCGGTGACACCGCGCTGGTGACCTGCACCGAGAACATCCTCAGCGGCGCCCCCGCCCCGGACGGCGGGCCCGAACCCGGCCCGCTCGTCGGCCAGCTGGTCGTCGCCACGAACGTGTTCCGCCGCACATCCGCCGGCTGGAAACTCTGGTCCCACCACGCCTCTCCCGTACTGGCCGAATCCAACGGGGACGAGGACGACGAGACCCCCGCCTGAGTGGGTAGGGGCCTGGCAGGGACGAGGAGTGGTTGGAATCACGTCGGCCCGGGTATGGACGGCTACCACCCCGGTCGTGGCCACGTCCGGCCGCCCGGAAGGCCCATGATCCAGCCCGCCCTGACCCTCGTGGGCTGGGATTGTCGGTGCTCACGGGTAGATTCGACCGTGCTGGTGAGCCGACCGCTCTCGGACGAGGCGGTTCGGATCACGGGCGATGACCCCACCCCGGCCGGGCGCCCCGGCCGTGGGGAACAGGTCGTGTCCGCCAGATGAAAACCGTCCGATGACTGCAGGAGTGATTCGCGTGGATCGTGTCGCGCTGCGCGGCCTCAAGGCCCGTGGGTACCACGGCGTCTACCCGAAGGAGCGCGAGGAGGGCCAGGTCTTCATCGTGGACCTGGTGCTGGGGCTCGACACGCGGCCTGCCGCGGCCGACGACGACCTGGCGAAGACGGTGCACTACGGCATCGTGGCGGAGGAGGTCGTGGCCGTCGTCGAGGGCGAGCCGGTCGATCTCATCGAGACGCTTGCCGACCGCATCGCGCGTACCTGCCTGAAGCACGACGGGGTCCAGGAGGTCGAGGTGTGCGTCCACAAGCCGGACGCCCCGATCACCGTGCCCTTCGACGACGTGACCGTCACGATCAACCGGAGCCGAGTATGACTTCGTTCGTCAGCTGGGGACAGAGCGACCCGACCGTCCAGCCGGTTCCCGTTTCGGTGGTGGAGCAGGTGGACGCCGCCGACACGACCCTGAGCAATCCGAAACGGGCCGTGATCTCGCTGGGGTCGAACCTCGGCAACCGCCTGGAGACGCTGCAGGGCGCGATCGACGCCCTGGAGGACACGCCGGGCGTCCGCGTCCGCGCCGTCTCGCCGGTCTACGAGACCGAGCCCTGGGGCGTCGAGCCGGGCAGCCAGCCCGCCTACTTCAACGCGGTGGTCGTCGTGAAGACGACCCTCCCGCCCTCCTCGCTCCTGGAGCGCGCGCACGCGATCGAGGAGGCCTTCAGCCGCGTACGGGACGAGCGCTGGGGCCCGCGCACGATCGACGTGGACATCGTCGCCTACGCCGACGTGGTCTCGGACGACCCGACGCTGACGCTCCCCCACCCGCGCGCCCATGAGCGCGCCTTCGTCCTCGCGCCGTGGCACGACGTCGAGCCGGAGGCCCAGCTGACCGGCCGCGGCCCCGTCGCCCAGCTGCTGGCCGGCGTCACCCAGGCGGGTGTGACGCCGCGCGCCGACCTGGAACTCCGGCTGCCCGAATAGTCGTCAGGGTCGAGCGGACCCACGTTAGGGTCGAGCGGACCAAGCTTTCGCCGAGGGCGGCGAAGGCCGGTGGCGACGAAGGGACGACGTGAAACAGCTGCGCATCAGGGTGCTGGCCGGCCTCTTCGTGGTGGCCGGGGTGCTGTCCTGGGCAGGCGCCCGGCTGTGGGACTCGGTCGGCACCCTGCCGCGGGTTCCGCTGGCCGCGCCCATCGTGCTGGCGCTGATCGCCGTCGTCCTGCTGGCGACGGCGCTGTCCATCCGGACGCGGCTCCGGGCCCAGCGCGAGCGCCGCCCGGGTGCGAAGGGCGTCGACCCGCTGATGGCGGCCCGCGCCGTCGTCTTCGGCCAGGCCAGCGCGCTCGTCGCGGCTCTCGTCTCCGGGATGTACGGCGGGGCGGGCGTCTTCCTGCTGGAGTCCCTCGATGTCCCGGCCCGCCGCGACCAGGCGATCTACGCGGGCTTCTCGGTCCTCGCCGGTATCGCCGTGATCGCTGCCGCGTTCTACATGGAGCGTGTGTGCAAGCTTCCCGAGGACGAGGACACCCCCGGCCAGGGCGCTACCCCGGCGACGTAAACCGCCGCGCGGGCCCCGGAACCGAGCGGCACCCGGCACCCGGCACCCGGCACCCGAGCGGCACCGGACCAGGTTCCTCGGTGCGATGGGGAGACGCCTCTCACGAGGCACCTGCAAGCGTGCTCACTTCGCCATGATCAGGCTCATCGCCTCAGCGCGCGTGGCCGGATCCCGCAGCTGGCCACGGACCGCCGAGGTGATCGTCTTGGCCCCGGGCTTGCGTACGCCCCGCATGGTCATGCACATGTGCTCGCACTCGATGACCACGATCGCCCCGCGCGGCTCCAGGATCTCCATCAGCGAGTCGGCGATCTGCGTGGTCAGACGTTCCTGCACCTGCGGGCGGCGCGCGAAGACATCCACGAGCCGTGCCAGCTTCGAAAGCCCGGTGATCTTGCCGTCGTTGGACGGGATGTACCCGATGTGAGCGAACCCCACGAAGGGCACGAGATGGTGCTCACAAGAGCTGAGCACCTCGATGTCCTTCACCAGGACCATCTCGTCATGCCCCAGGTCGAACGTCGTCGTCAGGACGTCCTCGGGCTTCTGCCACAGACCGGCGAATATCTCCTTGTACGCGCGCGCCACGCGCCCCGGCGTATCGCGCAGGCCCTCCCGGTCCGGGTCCTCGCCGACCGCGATCAGCAATTCGCGTACGGCGTTCTCGGCGCGCTTCTCGTCGAACTCGCCGATGGTGCCCTCGCCGTCCAGCGTCACGGGGTCGGTCATGTGTGCCTCGTTCCTGTGGTGTCGCATACGGGCATACGACAATGCCGCGCCCCCCAAGGCTAAAACCTTGGGGGGCACGGCATCATTCCGGTACAGCTGTGAGCTGCGCGACCACCGAGGTGATCACCCTCGGTGCGGCCGAGGCGGTCAGCTGTCGGTGCGCTCCTCCGGGGCCGGAGCGATCTCGGTCGGCGACACGGGTGCCGCCTCCGATGCCGCGCCTGCCGCCGTCACCGCGGGCGTGGCGCCGTTCGTACCGGTCGTCAGCGACAGCTCCTTCGGGGAGAGCACCGGCGGACGGGTCGAGGGCGTACGCCGGGAGGAGCCGGTCCACGCGGGACGGGCCGGACGCTTGACGATGGGAGCGAAGATCTCGGCGATCTGCTCCTTGTTCAGCGTCTCCTTCTCCAGCAGCGCGAGGACCAGGTTGTCGAGGACGTCACGGTTCTCGACGAGGATCTCCCAGGCCTCGTTGTGCGCGTTCTCAATGAGCTTCTTGACCTCTTCGTCGACGAGCGCCGCGACCTCTTCCGAGTAGTCCCGCGGGTGCGACATCTCGCGGCCCAGGAACGGCTCGGTGTTGTCGCCGCCGAACTTGATCGCGCCGAGCCGCTCGGTCATGCCGTACTGCGTGACCATGGCCCGCGCGGTCGCGGTCGCCTTCTCGATGTCGTTGGCCGCACCCGTGGTCGGGTCGTGGAAGACGAGCTCCTCGGCCGCCCGGCCACCCAGCATGTATGCCAGCTGGTCGAGCATCTCGTTGCGCGTGGTCGAGTACTTGTCCTCGTCCGGCAGGACCATCGTGTAGCCCAGCGCGCGGCCACGCGACAGGATCGTGATCTTGTGGACCGGGTCGGAGTTCGGCGAGGCCGCCGCGACCAGGGCGTGACCGCCCTCGTGGTACGCGGTGATCTTCTTCTCCTTGTCCGACATGATCCGGGTCCGCTTCTGCGGGCCCGCCACGACGCGGTCGATGGCCTCGTCCAGCATGTGGTTGTCGATCAGCTTCTTGTCGCTGCGGGCGGTCAGCAGCGCCGCCTCGTTCAGCACGTTGGAGAGATCGGCACCGGTGAAGCCGGGGGTGCGCCGGGCGACGGCCGAGAGGTCGACGTCCGGTGCGACCGGCTTGCCCTTCTGGTGGACCTTGAGGATCTCCAGACGGCCCTGCATGTCCGGCCGGTCGACGGCGATCTGCCGGTCGAAGCGGCCCGGGCGCAGCAGCGCCGGGTCGAGGATGTCGGGCCGGTTGGTGGCGGCGATCAGGATGACGCCGCCCTTCACGTCGAAGCCGTCCATCTCGACGAGCAGCTGGTTCAGCGTCTGCTCGCGCTCGTCGTGGCCACCGCCGAGGCCCGCACCGCGGTGGCGGCCGACGGCGTCGATCTCGTCGACGAAGACGATCGCCGGGGCGTTCGCCTTGGCCTGCTCGAAGAGGTCACGGACACGGGAGGCACCGACACCGACGAACATCTCGACGAAGTCGGAACCCGAGATCGAGTAGAACGGCACGCCCGCCTCGCCGGCGACGGCGCGCGCGAGCAGCGTCTTGCCCGTACCGGGCGGGCCGTACAGCAGCACGCCCTTGGGGATCTTGGCGCCGACGGCCTGGAACTTCGCCGGCTCCTGCAGGAACTCCTTGATCTCCTGGAGCTCCTCGACGGCCTCGTCCGAGCCCGCGACGTCGGAGAACGTCGTCTTCGGGGTGTCCTTGGTAATGAGCTTGGCCTTGGACTTCCCGAAGTTCATGACCCGGGAGCCGCCGCCCTGCATCTGGTTCATCAGGAACAGGAAGACGACCACGATGAGGACGAAGGGGAGCAGAGAGAGCAGGATCCCGACGAACGGGTTCTGCTTCGACGGCGACACGGTGTAGCCGTCGGGAATCTGCTTGTCCTCGAACTTGGCCTGCAGGTCCTTGGCGAGGTCGACGCCCTGGTCGCCGATGTAGCTCGCCTGGATCTTGCCGCTGTTCTCGACCTTCTGGCCATCCTTCAGCTCGACCTTGATGGTCTGCTCGTCACCGGTGGTCAGCTTGGCCGACTTCACCCGGTTGTCGTTGATGGCCTGGACGACCTGACCGGTGTCCACTGTCTTGTAGCCGCCGGACGAGCCGACGACCTGCATCAACACGACCACGGCAAGGACGGCCAGCACGATCCACATGACCGGCCCACGGAAGTATCGCTTCACGTCCATCCATACGGAGCGGTGCCGCTCCGTCCCTCCTGCCATAGTGAGTTTGATAAAGACTGTTCTTCGGACGGTACCCCAGGATCGTCACCCGACGCTGCGGAGAAGACCGGCAATACCGCCTCGGATGGTCCAACGGCGGAAAACGCCTGGGGGTTCCCGAATGTCCTGTGGGCCCGGGCACACCCGGACCACCGGCTGGGGGGAACACCCGTCGCCGCTCAGGAACCGCCGTAGACGTGGGGCGCGAGCGTACCGACGAACGGGAGGTTGCGGTACTTCTCGGCGTAGTCCAGGCCGTACCCGATGACGAACTCGTTGGGGATGTCGAAGCCGACCCACTCCACGTCGATCGCGACCTTGGCCGCCTCCGGCTTGCGCAGCAGCGTGCACACCTTCAGCGACGCCGGCTCGCGCGAGCCGAGGTTCGAGATGAGCCAGGACAGCGTCAGCCCCGAGTCGATGATGTCCTCGACGATGAGGACGTGCTTGCCCTTGATGTCGGTGTCGAGGTCCTTGAGGATCCGCACGACACCGGACGACTGGGTGCCCGCGCCGTACGACGACACGGCCATCCAGTCCATGGTGACGGGGGTGGACAGCGCACGGGCCAGATCGGCCATGACCATCACCGCGCCCTTGAGGACACCGACGATCAGCAGGTCCTTGCCCGCGTACTCCGCGTCGATCTTCGCGGCCAGCTCGGCCAGCTTCGCGTCGATCTCTTCTTTGGTGATGAGCACCGACTTGAGATCGGCACCCATGTCTTTCGCGTCCACCCGCATCACTTTCGGTCGTGTCCGCCGACGTCCCGGTCGTCTGCCGTACCAGGCGTACCGGGGCTCTTCGTCAGCCTTGCCGAATCACCAGTCTGCCACCCTGCCGCTGGGCGACGACGCGGCCGGGGAGATTGATGGCGCCCTGACCGCGCCACCCGGTGATCAGCCGGTCGACTTCCTCGATGTGGCGGGCGAACAGCGAACCGGCCGGGGCGCCCGCGGCGATGGCGGCGCGGCGCAGGATGCGGCGGCGTACGGCGGGCGGCAGCGCGTAGAGCTTGGCGCATTCCAGCAGGCCGGAGGCGTCGCGGACGGAGGCCTCGGCCTCGGCGGCCCAGGCGTCGAGCGCGTCGGCGTCGTCGCGGGAGAGCTGGGCCGTGCGGGCGAGGGCCTCCACGACGCCCTTGCCGAGCGCCTTCTCCAGGGCGGGCAGGCCTTCGTGGCGCAGGCGCGAGCGCGTGTACGCGGGGTCTGTGTTGTGCGGGTCGTCCCAGACGGGCAGCGACTGGACCATGCAGGCCTTGCGGGCGGTCTGCCGGTCGAGGTGCAGGAAGGGGCGGCGGTAACGGCCGGCGGCCCCGGGTCCCCCGGAAACAGCAGCCATTCCGGACAGGGAACGGATGCCGGAGCCGCGGGCGAGGCCCAGCAGGACGGTTTCCGCTTGGTCATCGCGGGTGTGGCCGAGCAGGATCGCCGCGGCGCCGTGGCGCTCTGCGGCGGCGTCCAGCGCGGCGTACCGGGCCTCGCGGGCGGCAGCCTCGGGACCGCCGTCGCGGCCGACCGACACGACGACGGAGTCGACGGGGTCCAGGCCGAGGGCGGTGAGCCGCGCGACGACTTCGGCGGCGCGGAGGTCAGAGCCGGGCTGCAGACCGTGGTCGACGGTGATGCCACCGGCGCGGATGCCGAGTTTGGGGGCTTCGAAGGCGAGGGCGGAGGCGAGCGCCATGGAGTCGGCGCCGCCGGAGCAGGCCACGAGTACCAGGGCGTCCCCGGGCGCGCGCTCGGTGTGGGCCGCATGGGGCTCGGGAGTGCGCTGGGCGCTGAGGTCGATGAGGACGTCGTGGAGGACGCGGCGGACCGCCAGGCGTATCGCCGCGACCGCTGGATGGGGACCCATGTCCGGTTCCCTTCGGGAGTTCGGGAGTGTGCCTCGGAATCTGTCACTCGGTCACCGAGTGCCTGCGCCGGCCGCCCGTCTCGCACGGGCCGTTCAGTCACTCAGAGTGGTTCGATGGTGACAGAGCCGAGCCGTTACCCGAGCATTGCACGCCTTCTCAAGCCTCACGGTCCCTCGGACGGGTGATAACGGGCGTTCTTCGCGGTCGGTGCATCCAGATCGTCGCTGCCCGGCTCATCCCAGCTCACGACTCCGCTTTGCGGTGCACCCGCGCGACCCAGTCCGCCGGTTTGGAGATCTCGGACTTGGTGGGGAGCGTGTTGGGCGAGGTCCAGATCCGGTTGAAGCCGTCCATGCCGACCTCTTCGACGACGGACCGTACGAACCGCTCGCCGTCCTTGTACTGCCGCAGTTTCGCGTCGAGGCCCAGCAGCTTGCGCAGGGCCACGTCCAGGCGGGAGGCGCCTCGGGCGCGGCGCTGCTGGAACTTCTCGCGGATCTCGCCCACGGACGGCACGACCGCCGGGCCGACGCCGTCCATCACGAAGTCCGCATGGCCCTCGAGGAGCGACATCACGGCGGTCAGCCGGCCGAGGATCTCCCGCTGGGCGGGGCTCTGCACCAGCTCGACGAGGGAGTGGCCGCCGTCGTCCTCCTCGCCCTCCGGGCGGCCGCCGGCCAGCGACTGCGCGGCCTCCCTGATCCGCTCGAGGACGGTCATGGGATCGACGTCCGTCTCGGCAAGGAACGACTGGATCTCGCCCTCGAGGTGGTCGCGCAGCCAGGGAACGGCCGTGAACTGGGTGCGGTGCGTCTCCTCGTGCAGGCACACCCACAGCCGGAAGTCGTGCGGGTCCACGTCGAGCTCGCGCTCCACGTGGACGACGTTCGGCGCCACGAGCAGCAGCCTGCCCCCGCCGTTGCTGCCGGCCGGGAGCTCGCGCGTCGCCGGGGCGAAGGTCTCGTACTGGCCGAGGACCCGCGAGGCGAGGAAGGACAGCAGCATGCCCAGCTCGACGCCGGTGACCTTGCCGCCGACGGCGCCGAGGACGGCACCGCCCGGGCCGCCGCCGCGGCGCTGCTGCATCTTGTCCAGGAGGGGCTTGAGGAGTTCGCGGAACCCGGCGACGTTGGCCCGGACCCAGCCGGGCCGGTCGACGACGAGTACGGGGGTGTCGTGGGCCTCGTCGGTGCCCAACCGGGTGAAGCCCCGGACGTGCTCCTCGGAGGCCTTGGCATGCCGACGCAGCTCCGCGACGACGGCGCGGGCCTCGTCGCGGGTCACCTCCGGGCCCGGCCGTACGAGCCGGGTCGCGGTCGCCACCGCGAGATTCCAGTCGACCATCTCGGCACCACCGATGCTCGTCATGCGTCAACGGTACGTGAGCATGTCCGGCTGCGGAGGTTGTTGGAGCCCCCAGCCTTGGCTGGACCTCCGGGTCGACGGCACCGTGCGCCGTGGTGCTGTGCCCGCCCTCCCCCATTGCCTTAAGGGCATGGGAGGTACCCCCATCGTCTGGGGCACCTCCTGGGGGCCCCAGCGGTAGCTGGGGGAGGAACGATTGCCCACAGCGGTATCGGTCAGTTGCAGCCGCAGGCCGCCAGTGCTGACGCTGCTCTGTCCAGCGTTGACTGGGCCGTCTTCGGGTCTGTCGTGCCTGTCGTCAGGAAAGCGAATGCCAGGAGGCGGCCGTCTGTGTCGACCACTGTGCCTGCGAGGGTGTTCACGCCGGTCAGGGTGCCGGTTTTGGCGCGGACGAGGCCGGTGCCAGGGGCGTCCGCGTCGTCGGCGTAACGGTTGCGCAGTGTGCCGGTGAAGCCTGCGACGGGCAGGCCTGTCAGGACCGGGCGGAGCTCCGCGTGGTCCGGGTCGGCGGCGCGGGCGAGGAGCGCGGTGAGCAGGCTCGCGCTGAGCCTGCCGGCACGGTTCAGGCCACTGCCGTCGGCGAACTGAGCGCCGGACAGGGGGAGTTTCAGCTTCTTCAGCTGCGTACTGATCGCCTTCGCTCCGCCGTCGAAGCTCGCGGGTTCGTCCGTGGCGAGCGCCGTCTGCCGGGCCAGCGCCTCGGCGATGTCGTTGTCGCTGTTCGTCAGCATCCGCTCGACCAGCGCCGCCAGGGTCGGGGACTGCACCGAGGCCAGTGACTCGGCATGGTCCGACGCCTTGGCCGAGGACGGGTCGGGCGTCTCGGTCTTGATGCCGCGGTCGCGCAGCAGCTCCGCGAACGTACCCGCCGCATCCGCCGCCGGATCCCCGCTGCGCGGCGCCGGACCGCTTGCGGAGTCGTCGAGGCGGCCTTCGTCGGCCATCAGCGCGCTGACCGGCGCGATGTTCCAGTTCGGGCCGATGGGGTGCAGCAGCGGCCCCGAGTACAGCGACGTGTCGTAACCGAGGGAGATCTTCTCCACGCCCTTGGCCTTGAGCGCGCGGGCGGTGTCGTCGGCCAGAGTGCGCAGGCTCGCGTTGCCCTCCGCGTCCTTGCGGGCAGTGAGCGTCGGGTCGCCACCGCCGACCAGCACGACTTTCCCGACCTTGTCGGAGCCGGGCTCGACGACCGCCCGCGTCGTGATGCGGTGGTCCGGGCCCGCCGCGGTCAGCACCGCCACAGCCGTCGCGATCTTGGTGGTCGACGCGGGCGTGAGGGCCTCGCCCGCCCCCTTGCCGTACAGCTGCTTGCCCGTGGCGGCGTCGACGACGGCGGCCGTGCGCTGGGCGCCCAGGGAGCCGCTGTTCAGCAGCGGGGCGAGCACCTTGGCGAGTGCGCGCTCATCGGGGACCGGTGCGGAGCCCGTGCCCGTGGGTGCCGCGAGCGCGGCCAGTACGGATGGAGCGCTCGGGGCGGCCGCCGGTGTCTTCCGGGCTCGCGTGTCCTTCCCGTTGCCGTCCTTCCGGGAGGCAGGGCTGCCGTGATCTGTGCCACCCCCGTCCTCCAGTGCGGCGGCCCGGTCCCGCTCGGCCGTACGCTGGCCGGAGTCCCAGGGACCGGCCGCGGCAACCGAGCCGACCGCGAGGGCCAGGCCGACCACGGCCGCGCCCCCCGTGAGCTGCCAGGTTGTGAGTTTCGCGAACCGTACCCCGCACCGCCTCGCGAAGCGCCCAGCCGTCAGCTCTGGCACGAGCACCAGCCCCTTTCGCGATCACACACTTGCGTGAGGGACACTTAATCACTGCGTCTTGCCGCGGGACCGCACCACGGCAGGCCCGGCCACACGTCCGGCCGGGTGTCCGGGGGCCCTGCGGCGGAGCCGTTGACACATACGGCCCCGGGAGGATGCAGCACCACCCGATGTATGTGCATGTATGTGCTGATCATGGAGGAGCCACCGGTGGAGTTCGACGTCACGATCGAGATTCCGAAGGGATCGCGGAACAAGTACGAGGTGGACCACGAGACCGGTCGGATTCGCCTGGACCGTCGGCTCTTCACCTCGACCAGCTACCCGGCGGACTACGGCTTCGTCGAGAACACTCTCGGCGAGGACGGCGACCCGCTGGACGCCCTGGTCATCCTGGACGAGCCGACGTTCCCCGGCTGCCTCATCCAGTGCCGCGCCATCGGCATGTTCCGGATGACGGACGAGGCGGGCGGCGACGACAAGCTGCTGTGCGTCCCGGCGCACGACCCGCGCGTGGAGCACCTGCGTGACATCCACCACGTGTCGGAGTTCGACCGCCTGGAGATCCAGCACTTCTTCGAGGTCTACAAGGACCTGGAGCCCGGCAAGTCGGTCGAGGGTGCCAACTGGGTCGGCCGCACGGACGCCGAGGCCGAGATCGAGCGTTCGTACAAGCGCTTCAAGGAGCAGGGCGGTCACTGACCCCCGCGTTCCCGAACGGGCCGCGTGATCCCTTACGGGACCGCGCGGCCCGTTCGTGCGTCCGCACCCATCCGGGGACGCCCGTAATAGTGCGCATACTAGGGCGTACTGGTTGTGCAGACGAGACGTACGAAAGGCGGGGCAAAGGTTCGTGGCTCACCCCGAGGCGGAGGACCGCAAGCCGCAGTCGGACGAGGCGAGGAGCGCCTTCACACAGCCGATCGGCGTGGTGTCCCAGGCACCGGCGGCCGAGGACGAGTCGCAGACGACGTCCGAGTTCGCCATTCCGGACGGGCTGGCCGCTCCTCCGGCCGCCACGCAGGAGCCGGAGGGCTCGGCGTTCAGCACACCCGACACGTACAGCGTCCGGCACAGCATCCCCACGTTCACACCGCCGTCGGGCATCCCCATGGTCCGGCTGACCAAGGAGGCTCCCTGGCAGGACCGTATGCGCACGATGCTGCGCATGCCGGTAGCCGAGCGCCCGGCGCCGGAACCCGTACAGAAGCACGACGACGAGTCCGGGCCTGCGGTACCGCGTGTGCTGGACCTGACCCTGCGTATCGGCGAACTGCTGCTCGCCGGCGGTGAGGGCGCCGAGGACGTGGAGGCGGCGATGTTCGCCGTCTGCCGCAGTTACGGCCTGGACCGCTGCGAGCCGACCGTCACGTTCACGCAGCTGTCGATCACGCACCAGCCGTCGCTCGTGGACGATCCGGTGACGGCCTCGCGAATCGTCCGCCGCCGGGGCACCGACTACACGCGGCTCGCGGCCGTCTTCCGGCTGGTCGACGACATCAGCGACCCGGACACCGAGATCTCCCTGGAGGAGGCCTACCGACGCCTCGCGGAGATCCGCCGAAACCGGCACCCGTATCCGGGCTGGGCGCTGACCGCGGCGGGCGGCCTTCTCGCGGGTGCCGCGTCGATTCTGGTCGGCGGCGGCTTCATCGTCTTCGTGGCGGCGGCGGTCGGCGCGATGCTGGGCGACAGGCTCGCCTGGCTCTGCGCGGGGCGTGGGCTTCCGGAGTTCTACCAGTTCGTGGTGGCCGCGATGCCACCCGCCGCGATGGGCATCGCCCTGACGCTGGCACACGTCCCGGTGGCGGCCTCCGCGGTGGTCACCGGTGGCCTCTTCGCACTGCTGCCGGGGCGGGCCCTCGTGGCGGGCGTGCAGGACGGGCTGACCGGTTACTACATCACCGCTTCAGCGCGTCTGCTGGAGGTTCTGTACCTGTTCGTCGGCATCGTCACCGGCGTCCTGGTGGTGCTCTACTTCGGCGTGAAGTTCGGCGCCAAGCTCAATCCGGACGTGGCGCTGCTCACCGTCGAGCGCCCGGTGTGGCAGATCGCCGCGTCGATGCTGCTGTCACTCGCCTTCGCGGTGCTTCTCCAGCAGGAACGGTCCACCGTTCTGCT
Source organism: Streptomyces himalayensis subsp. himalayensis (assembly GCF_013778455.1). Classification (GTDB taxonomy): domain Bacteria; phylum Actinomycetota; class Actinomycetes; order Streptomycetales; family Streptomycetaceae; genus Streptomyces; species Streptomyces himalayensis. The sequence continues at coordinate 71,412 of NZ_JACEHE010000002.1, forward strand.
GGTGACGCTCAACGGCGGCGTGGCCTGGGTGGTCTACGGCGCGCTGCACTACGCGGGGGGCCTCTCGCCCGTCGCGTCGACGGCGGTCGCGGCGGGCCTGGTGGGCCTCTTCGGCCAGCTCCTGTCGCGCTACCGGTTCGCGTCCGCGCTGCCGTACGTCACGGCCGCGATCGGCCCCCTGCTGCCCGGTTCTGCCACGTATTTCGGCCTTCTGGCGATCGCTCAGAACAACGTCGACAAGGGCATGGTCTCGCTCACCAAGGCCGCCGCGCTCGCGATGGCCATCGCGATCGGCGTGAACCTGGGGTCCGAGATCTCCCGGCTGTTCCTCCGAGTGCCGGGCGCCACAGCGGAGGGCCGCCGCGCCGCCAAGCGAACCAGAGGTTTCTGAGACCAAGGTCGCATCAGCCATCAATTGAGGAACCACGACGGCGAGCAACCAGGTCCGCGAGAGCGGCGCCGGCTTAGGCGCAAAAAGGGCCGTCAGCGCTTGGCGTGGCGGCCGCGCTCCCGATCCCTGTTCGCCCACGCCGGTGTGGTCTCCGCCCCGGCCGCCGGGGCCTCGGCGGCGAGGCGCTTCTTCTTGGCCCGCTCGCGCAGGTACTCGATGGCGATCGGCACCACGGAGACCAGCACGATCAGGATGAGGATCGCCTCGACGTTCGTCTTGATGAACTCGATCTGACCCAGCCAGTAGCCCGCGACCGTGACGCCGGTGCCCCAGGCGATACCGCCGATGACGTTGTACGTGATGAATGTGCGGTACTTCATACGGCCGGCGCCCGCCACGATCGGGGCGAACGTGCGCACGATCGGCACGAACCGGGCAAGCACGATGGCCTTGGGGCCGTACTTCTCCACGAACTCGTGCGCCTTCTCGAGGTTCTCAGGCTTGAAGACCTTCGAGTTCGGCCGGTTGAAGATCTTCGGTCCGAAGAACTTGCCGATGAGATAGCCGACCTGGTCACCGATGACGGCCGCCAGCACGATCAGGAAGCAGACCAGCCACAGCGGCTCGCTGATGTACTTCCCCTGGGCCACGAGGAGGCCCGCGGTGAACAGGAGCGAGTCACCAGGCAGGAACGCGAAGAGTCCCGACTCGGCGAAGACGATCAGCAGGATGCCCGGCAGGCTGAAGGTCTCGATCAGGTAGTCCGGGCTGAGCCACTCCGGGCCGAGGGCAAGCGTGTTCACGGGTTCCGGGCTCCTGGGGCGTCATGGGACAGTCGGGCGTCCTGGCGGGCGGTCTTGCCGCACAAAGCTACCAACGCGCGGTGACTCCGCCAGGTTCCACCGGCAGCCTCGGGGTGCACTGTGAGCGAACTGGGGCACACCTGTGGTTGCCCCAGTTCGCATAGTCTGCCCGTTACATCCCCTCCGTGCGCCGGGCCGGCAGTCTGCCGGCAGCCCCCGACCCGGTACGGGTCAGGCCTGGCGCCGTGCGGCGTTGGCCAGGATCGCGTCGTGCAGATACCGAGCCGCGTCGGGGCGGAGCTGCTCGTAGTAGCGAGTGAAGCGTTCGTCGGTCACGTAGAGGTCGGCGAGGCCGCAGTGGATCTCGTAGGTGCAGTCGTAGAACCAGCGGACGATCTGCAGCCGGTGCTCCTCTGCAAGGTCCATGGCCCGCTCGCTGTCGGCGGGAGTGCCTTCTGCCATGAGCGAGGCGAGACGGCGGCCCCAATCGACGCTCTCCTCCTTGTATCGCGCCCAGTCCTGCTTCGAGTACGAGGCCGAGCGGCGCTGCGACTCGGCAAAGGGTTCGTTGCCGCCCCAGCGGCGTTCGGCCTCCTCCGCGTACTGGTCGGGATCGTGGTCCCCGAAGACCTCGAACTTCTCCTCGGGCGTGAGATTGATGCCCAACTTCCTCGCCTCCATGGCGTGCTCCACGGCCTCGGCCATCTTCTGCAGCTCGGCGATCCGGGCGGTCAGCAACTCGTGCTGGCGCCGCAGGTGCTCCCGCGGGTCCGCGCCCGGGTCGTCGAGAAGTGCCGCGACCTCCTCGAGCGGAAATCCGAGCTCCCGGTAGAAGAGGATCTGCTGCAGCCGGTCGAGGTCCGCGTCGCTGTACCGGCGGTGGCCGGCGTGACTTCGCTCACTCGGTACGAGCAGCCCGATCTCGTCGTAGTGGTGCAGAGCGCGCACGGTGATCTTCGCGAACCCGGCCACCTGTCCCACGGAGTAGCTCATCGTTCCCGCTCCTTTCTCGGTACGCCTCTCACGATGAGCCCTCACGCGACGTGAGGCGCAAGCCCCATTCCGACGAGCACGGCCACCCGTTGCCGGCAGCGCCGTCCCCCGGTCTGCGACGAACGGCAACTGCCTCTGGTGCGCCGGGGACCGACTCCGGGTTCCCCCCTGGCGGGGACTATTTGCTGAGCGCCCCGAACCTCCGTACCGCCAGCGGGAAGAACACCGCCACCAGCACCAGAGGCCAGGCCACGGCCAGCATTCCCGCATGCTCGGCCGCCCATGACGCCCCCGAGGACCCCGCCGCGCCAGGGCTGCCGAAAAGGTCCCTTACCGCCGTCGCCGTCGCCGACATCGGGTTCCACTCGACCGCCGCGCCCAGCCAGCCGGGCATCGACTCAGGCGTCGCGAACGCGTTGGACAGGAAACCGACCGGCCAGACCAGGATCTGCACTGCCTGCACCATCTCCGGGCGGCCCGCCACCATCGCCAGGTGGATCCCGATCCAGAGCATCGCGAACCTGAGGAGGAGCAGAAGCCCCACGGCCGCCAGAAAGGCGCCGAACGAGGCGTGCGGCCGCCAGCCGATCGCGTAACCGACCCCGATCAGCAGGGCCAGACTCAGCGCCGACTGCAGCATGTCGGCGGCCGAACGGCCGACCAGGACCGCGCCGTTGGTCATCGGCATCGACCGGAACCGGTCGATCACCCCTTTGTTGAGGTCCTGGGTGACGGCCAGCATCGTCGACTCCAGGCCGAACGCCATGGTCAGCGCGAGCATGCCCGGCACCAGGAAGTCGACGTAGTCGCCCTCGACGCCCCGGCCGCCACCGATCAGATAGCCGAACATCAGCAGCAGCATCACCGGGAAGACAAGCCCGACGACGACCTGCACGGGCTGCCGCCCCCAGTGGGCGAGCTCGCGGCGGGTCATGGTCCAGCAGTCGGCGAGCGCCCAGCCCAGTGGCGTGCCCTTCACGCTCGCGTCGACCGTTCCGCTCATGCCGCTCATGCCGCGACTCCCTTCGTGAGGTGCAGGAAGACCTCGTCCAGCGTCGGCCTCCGCACCGCGATGTCCTCCGCTTCGATTCCGGCCTCTTCCAGGGCCCGTACGGTGCCCGTGAGCGCGGCCATGCGGTCGGCGACCGGGGCGCTGAGCAGCCGGCGGTCCGTGTCCACCGAGACGTCGCCCGTCTCCGCCGGCAACAGAGCGACGGCCGCGCCCAGTTGGCCCGCGTCCCTCAGCACCACGTCGATCCGGTCGCCGCCCGTCTTCGACTTCAGCTCGTCCGCCGTGCCGTCCGCGATGACCCGGCCGTGGTCCACCACCGAGATACGGTCGGCGAGCTGGTCGGCCTCTTCGAGGTACTGGGTGGTCAGCAGCACGGTCGTACCGCCGTCGACCAGCGAGCGCACCGCACCCCACACCTCGGCGCGGCCGCGCGGGTCGAGCCCCGTCGTCGGCTCGTCCAGATACAGCACCTCGGGTTCGGTGATCAGCGACGCGGCGAGGTCCAGGCGGCGCCGCATGCCGCCGCTGTACTGCTTGACCGCCTTGCGCCCGGTGTCCGCGAGCCCGAACCGCTCCAGGAGCTCGCCGGCGCGCACGCGCGCGTGGCGCCTGCCCAGGTGGTACAGCCGTCCGAACATCTCGAGGTTCTGCCGACCCCCGAGGTCCTCGTCCAGGGCGGCGTGCTGCCCCAGCAGTCCGATGCGGCGGCGCACCTCGTCGGCACGCGTGCGTACGTCCTGTCCCGCCACTTCGACACGGCCCTCGTCGTGCCGCAGCAGCGTGGCCAGGACCCGCACCAGCGTCGTCTTGCCCGCGCCGTTCGGGCCGAGCACGCCGTGGACGGTGCCGCGTCCGACCGTCAGGTCGAGGCCGTCCAGTGCGCGCTTGTCTCCGTAGTTCTTCCGTACCCCTTCGACGAGGATCGCCGAGTCGGCCACAGAGGCCTCCCTAGATATTAGTCAAACTTGACTACCAGTTTACCAAGCAGGCTAGTACCCGAGCAGTGACTGGTCAAACTTGATTAATCGCACGGATGAACTACGGATGAGCTACCCGCGGCAGCACGCGCCGGAGCGCCGGGAACTACTGGCGGTCTCCCGGATGGGACTCACCCGTCGCATACGGGTTCTCCACACCCTCCGCCAACACGCCCATGAACGGCTCACCCTCGCCCGCGAACGTGTACGCCCCGCCCTTGATGCGCTCGATCAGACCCCGGGTCCACTCGGCCCCCCGGTCCGCCGAGTACACCCAGAAGTTCATGATCTCGCCGATGTGGCCGAGCTGTTCGGGGCCGTCCACCGGGGTGTAGTACTCGGTGACGGACGCGCGCCACTCCTCTATGACGCGCACCCGCTCCTCGAGGAGTTCGAGCGCCTCCTCGCGCTCCAGATCCACCATGAACCCGAGGGCGGCCGACAGGACGTCCGGCTTCTGGTCGTACGCCGTCAGGGCCTCGCGCAGCAGCTTGAGGTATTCCCGGATCCCCTTGTCGGTGATCTCGTACTCGGTGCGCGGCGGGCCGCCGGCCGTGGAGGGCGCGATCTCGTGGGCGAGCAGCAGCCCCTGCTTGGCCATCTGCTTGAGGGCGTGGTAGATCGACCCCGGCTTGGCGTTCGACCACTCGTGGGCGCCCCAGTACTCGAGGTCGTTGCGCACCTGGTACCCATGGGCCCGTCCGTGCTGGCGGACCGCACCGAGCACCAGCAACCGGATCGCCGACATCCCCACGCCCCTCGCTTCCACGCTGGTCAACTTTGACCAGCGTAGCCCTGCTCCACGGCGACCAGCTCGAAGGCCGTCCTGCCGTCGAGCGACTCGCGGATGATGTCGGCGTGTCCGGCGTGCCGGTCCATCTCGCTGATCAGCCGGAGCAGCAGCCAGCGCATGGAGACGCGCTCCTTGGGGAACCAGGGCTGGTCCGGCAGCGCGAACGTGTCGTTCAGACTGGGCACCGCGCGGATGAACTCCTCGGTCTGACCGGCGATCTCCGCCCAGTGCGCGAGCTGCTGCTCGACCGTCTCCTCGCCGACAAGCTGGAAGCACTCGTGCCAGTTCTCCTCGGTGCGATGGACCGGCGGCTCCTCACCCTTGGCCCGGGCCAGCCAGCTCTGCTCGACCTCGGCCACGTGCTTGAGCAGTCCGGACAGCGACAGCTCGCTCGCGCTGGGCTTCTTCGCCGCCTGCTCCTCGGTCAGGCCGAGGAGGGCCCGACGGATGCCACCCCGCGCCTCCTCCAGGAAACCGAGCAGGGCTCCGCGCTCGTCGCCGTGTGCCTCTGCGGAAACGTGCATGACCATGAGGGGCCGCCTTTCGTCGTTGCGTCGCGCTTTGCGTACGTACGACGTTAGGAACCCTTGCGGTCAGCTTCGGTCCGTAACTTCGCGCCGGGCGAAGGAACGTGGACTCTGCGAAAGTACGCAGGATAAGCGAACAGAACGCGGGCTCACTGACGGGACAAGCGAACGGAACACGGGCTCACTGATGGCAATGCGGGTTCAGAGCGGGAACTCGCTCCGCCCGTGCTGCACCGAGATCCACCTCTTCGTGGTGAACGCGTCCACCGTGGACTCGCCGTTCAGCCGCCCCAGCCCCGAGTCCTTCTCGCCACCGAAGGCGACCAGCGGATCGTCGTGCACCGTACCGTCGTTGACGTGGATCATGCCGGTCTCGATGCGCCGTGCGAAGTTCACCGCACGCTCGATGTCGGCGGCGTGCACGGCGCCGCTGAGCCCGTACGGGGTGTCGTTGGCGATACGTATCGCCTCCTCCTCGCTGTCGAACGGGATGAGGAGGGCCACCGGGCCGAAGATCTCCTGGCGCAGCACGGGCGAGTCCTCCGGCAGGCCGGTGAGGACGGTCGGCTCGACCAGGTTGCCCATGGTCCGCCCGCGTACGAGCGCCGTGGCGCCGCCGTCGATCGCCTGGTCGACGAGGGCGGTGAGCGCGTCTGCCTGGAAGGCGTTGATGAGCGGGCCGATGTGGGTGTCCGGATCACGTGGGTCGCCGGTCTTCAGCGCCTTGACCCGGGCGGTGAACTTCTCCGTGAACTCCTGTTCCACGGCGCGGTCGACCAGGATGCGGTTGGCGGCCATGCAGACCTGCCCTGAGTACACGTAGCGGCTGAAGACCGCGGCGTCCACGGCGTAGTCGATGTCCGCGTCGTCGAGGACGACCAGGGCGCTGTTCCCGCTCATCTGGAGGACGACGCGCTTGAGGTGACCGGCGGCCACGGAGGCGATGTGCCGACCCACCTTGTCCGACCCCGCGAACGAGATGACCTTCGCGAGCGGATGCTCGATGAGGGCGTCGCCGATCTCCGCTATGTCGGTGACGATGACGTTCAGGAGCCCGGCCGGCAGGCCCGCGTCCTCGAAGATACGGGCGATGAGTCCGCCGCCGACGACGGGCGTGTTCTGGTTGGGCTTGACGACGACGGCGTTGCCCAGGGCCAACGCCGGCGCGACCGACTTGAGCGTGATCAGGAAGGGGAAGTTGAAGGGGCTGATCACCGTCACGACACCGACCGGCTGCCGGAAGACGCGGCTCTCCTTGCCGGGGACGGGCGAGGGCACGATCTGCGCCTCGGGCCACATCGAGACCTGCACCGCCTCGCGGATGAACTCCTTGGCGAGATGCACCTCGTACCGCGCCTTGGACCAGGTCCCGCCGAGTTCGTCGACGATGGCCTCGACGATCTCGTCCTCGCGGGCCTCGGTGATCCGCAGGGCCTGCTCCAGCACCTGCCGTCTCGCGTAAGGGCCCGCCTCCGCCCAGGACTTCTGGGCCCGCGCGGCCGCACGGAAGGCGTCGTCGACCTCGGAGACGGTCGCCACCGTCAGCGCGGCGAGCTTCTCACCGTTGTACGGATTGAAGTCGATGATGTCCCACGAGCCGCTACCGGTCCGCCACTCGCCGTCGATGTACTGCTGGGCCAGGTCGGTGAAGAAGGACATACGATCCCCAACTGCGAGAGGCAGGCGCCTAATGAGACGTCATCGTACTTGTGTCTTATATGAGTTGGAGCAGTCCTCGGAGAACGTCCCGTGACCGGGCCGGATCCGGACTCTCGCTCTGCAGCCGATCCATGGCCTTTGCGTACTGTGTGACGTCTTCCCGCTTGTCCAGATACAGCGCACTGGTGAGCTGTTCGAGATAGACGACATCGGAGAGATCGGACTCGGGGAAGCTGAGCACCGTGAAGGCACCGCTCTCCCCCGAGTGTCCGCCGAAACTGAAGGGCATCACCTGGAGCTTGACGTTCGCCCGCTCGGACACGTCGATCAGATGCTGGAGTTGTCCGCGCATGACGTCCCTGCTCCCATAGGGCCGTCGCAGCGCGGCCTCGTCCAGTACGACGTGGAAGTCCGGGGCGCGTTCGGACACGAGCAGTTTCTGGCGCTCCAGGCGCAGCGCGACGCGCCGATCGACATCGGCCGGATTCGCGCCCTCCCCCATGCCGCGCTCGACCACCGCGTGCGCATACGCCTCCGTCTGCAGCAGGCCGTGCACGAACTGGACCTCGTAGACACGGATGAGGGAGGCGGCACCCTCCAGACCCACATATGTCTGGAACCAGCCAGGCAGCACGTCCGAGTAACTGTGCCACCAGCCAGCGACGTTGGCCTCTTTCGCCAGAGCGAGGAGCGCGTTGCGCTCGGCCTCGTCCGTGACGCCGTACAGCGTCAGCAGATCCTCCACGTCCCTCGCCTTGAAGCTCACCCGTCCCAACTCCATGCGGCTGATCTTCGATTCGGACGCGCGGATCGAATAGCCGGCCTTCTCGCGCGTGACGCCGCGCGCCTCCCGCAGCTGCCGGAGCTGTGAGCCCAGCAGGATGCGCCGCACCACGGAGCCTCCCCCAGGACTCAACGCCTGGGGAGACCCCCATGACTCGCCTGCGGTCACTTCGTCACCCTTCCCAACGTCTCCAGAGCCCGAAGTCTGCCACTAAAACGCTCCAGCCCGTACTCGTCCGGTTACAGAAATGGAAAGGCTTTCGAGGAGTGACAGAAGTAGAGAGAGGAAGAAATACGCAAGAAGCGGTACTAGAGTGCTCAACTCCGGCGCGTGCACGTGCATCTGCCCTTGCATCTGCCGTACGCATTCGGAACCATGGTCTCGCACCACCGCAGTATCGCCGCGACCGCGAATCCCGGGAGTGCCTCGCATGGGGATGAATGGATCGACCATGCTCGAGCCGTTAAGGCAGGGGCTTCCCCCGATCGACCCCGCAGCCGTCGCCAGCGCGGCGTCCTGCGCACTGCCCGCCCGCTACGAAGCGGTGCGCGAGGCGCGGCAGTTCACCGGTCGAACCCTCAACCAGTGGAACCTGTCGGAAAGATTCGACGACGTCGCACTGGTGGTGTCCGAGCTGGTCACCAACGCACTGCGGCACGCACTGCCGTCCGACACCCCGCGCGACGACGAGCCGCCCGTGCGGCTGCACCTCATGCACTGGACCTCGCGCCTGGTGTGCGCGGTGCGCGATCCCAGCCGCCAGAACCCCGTCGCCCGCGAGACGGAGGAGGACTGCGCGGCCGAGTCGGGCCGCGGTCTTCTTCTCGTGGACTCGTTCGCCGACAGCTGGGGCTGGCATCCCTCCCCAAGCTCTCCATTCGATTCGAGCAGGGCATACCCCAACGCAGGCACGCTGGGCGGCAAGGTGGTCTGGGCGCTGTTCCGCCTGGGGACCGACTAGCCGTACCCGACGGATTCGCGTGTCGGTTGTCTACGCGCGTTGTTACGATGAGTTGCTCCCTGATTGCGGTCAGTTGCCCGCAATCAGATGGTCGAACTCGCCGTCCTTGATCCCCAGCAGCATGGCCTCTATCTCTGCGCGTGTGTAGATGAGCGCGGGACCGTCGGGGAACCGCGAGTTGCGAACGGCCACGTCGCCGCCCGGCAGTTTCGCAAACTCCACGCATGATCCCTGTGAGTTGCTGTGCCGGCTCTTCTGCCAGGCCACCCCGTGAAGCTCTGTGGCCGCCATGCCGTTGTACACGTCGTGCACAGATCGCTCCCCGGTGAGGCTGGGCTGATGACAGCGGTCAACGTTCCGGATCATAGCTGTGTTCACGTGCGGCTGCATGGGCAAATGCACGTGCACGGCGGGTGGTGCTTTGGTTACAGCTGGGGCTGCGTCTGCCCCCGTGGGCGCATTGCATGCGGGAAGGGACCCTTGGCCCCCGACCGTGCGTGGCCCTCGGTCGCATACGTGCTGCACAAGGAAGAGACGTGTGCGGGGGCGTTCTTGTTCCAACGGGCGGGCCGCTGCCGGCCGCGGGGCCGGCCACGCCGCCGCTCCGCGGCGGGTTCTCCCCCACCCGCCCGCAGTTCGTTGACGGCGACCAGCCGTCGGGGGCGCCCGCCCACCATCTGTGCACATGCCGTACACGAGGCACCGTACGTCGTGGGTTGTGCCCACCCTCCCCCAGCTACCGCTGGGAGGTGCCCCCAGCCCTGCGGAACGCCTGCCCACAACGGACAGGAACGGCCTGCCCGCCTGCCCCCACCGGCCGATGGCCGCGTACGTGCCGAAGGGGACGTGCCCCCACCAACAGACGCCGCCGCAGCCCGCGGCAGGTGCGGGCTGCGGCGGCGGCATTCGGCGGCGCCGTCGCTGGGGCTACCGCCCCGAGGTCCCGTACGGCAGCAACGCCATCTCCCGCGCGCTCTTGATCGCGCGGGCCAGCTGCCGCTGCTGCTGCGCGGAAACCCGCGTGACCCGCCGGCTGCGGATCTTGCCTCGGTCGGAGATGAACTTCCGCAGCAGGTCAGTGTCCTTGTAGTCGATGTACGTGACACCGGCCTGGTCCAGCGGATTGGGACGGGACTTGGGGGACTTGGGCCCCCGGTCGCTCTTGCGTCGCATGTCAGACCTCCAGGAGTGAGTCGAAGGCGGGCGGCAGCCGCTTCCAGGCGTCCCGCCCGGCCGCGTACTCCGCATCGGTCAGCAGGCAGGACTCGAGGAGCTGTTCGAGCCCCTCGCGGTCGAGCCCGGGCGAGGTGAAGACGAGGTGCTGGCAGCAGTCCCCGTGCTCCGGGTGCCAGTCGAGCGCGGCGGCTGCCCGGCGCATCGGCGGCACCATGTCCCACGCGGCGTCCGGTAGCGAAGCGAGCCAGGGGCCCGCGCTCTCGACGCACAGGGCGCCACCGGCCGCATCCCAGGCGAGCAGCGTGTCCGGCTTGTCGGCGAGCCAGAACCGTCCGCGGCTGCGTGCCGCCGCGCAGGTCAGGTCCTCCAGAGCCGCGTACAGCCGCTCCGGGTGGAAGGGCCGGTCGCGGTGCCATACGAGGGTGGAGACCCCGCTCGCGTCCGCCTCGGTGGGCAGCAGGGCGCACGACGGGTGCTGCGCGGCCGCGGCGGCCTCCACGTCGAAGCCAGCCAGCGCCACACCCGCCAGGTCCCCATGGCCTATGGAGACATGACGGGCCGTCGGGTGGAGCTGGGCGAGAAGCGCCCGGTCCTCGTCGTCGGCCTCGTCGGAGTCGGCGACGGCGAGCACGGGGGCGTACTCGAGCTGACGGGCCCAGGTGTCGGCGACGGTGCGCTGGTCGGTGGCAGCCGCGGCGAGCCCCGCCTCCATGAGGTCGTCGCCGTTGGCCAGGTAGGGCAGCAGCAGGGCCGGGTCGACCGCGGTGATCACCGCGGTCACGGTGAGGCCGCTCGCGACGACGACTTCGGCCATCGCCTTGGGCTCGACCGAGTCCCACAACTCGACGATCGCCAGCCGCCGGTGGCCACCGGCGGCACCAACCGCGAGCGGGGGCGTACCGCCGGCAGGCTCGTCCGCGAGCCGCTCCAGCTCCGGCACGAGGTCCTCGCGCAGCGCGCAGCACGCGCAGTCGTTGACCAGCGGCGCCTCGCCGGTGGAGTGCACACCGGTCGCGTCGCGGACGGTCCGGAGAACCGTTCCGCCCACGGCCGTCGAGAGGTCGTGATGGAGCGCGACGCTTCCCGGGACGGTGGCGAGCAGCCGCTCGACGGCCGCCTTCCGGGCGTCCGCGTGCAGCCCGCCGACGATCGCGACGGCCGGCGAGCTCCGCCTCTCCATCAGCGGGCCTCGCGGCGGCCGTAGCGGCGCTCGAAGCGCTCCACGCGGCCCGCCGTGTCCAGGACGCGGGCCGTGCCCGTGTAGAAGGGGTGGCTGACGTTCGAGATCTCGACGTCGACGACGGGGTACGTGTTGCCGTCCTCCCATTCGATCGTCTTGTCGCTCGTCATGGTGGACCGCGTCAGGAAGGCGTGGTTCGCGGCGCGGTCGCGGAACACGACAGGGCCGTACGCGGGGTGGATACCGGGCTTCATCTCTCCAGGCCTCCCGTTCAGCGCTCTTCGCGGAAGTCGACGTGCCGGCCGACGACCGGGTCGTACTTGCGCAGGGTCATGCGGTCGGGGTCGTTACGGCGGTTCTTGCGGGTGACGTAGGTGTAGCCGGTCCCCGCCGTGGACCGGAGCTTGATGACGGGGCGGAGTTCGTTACGGGCCATGTGGCTAGTATATGAAAACGAATCCCATTTCCAAATGAGGATCGGGGGCACGTTCCGCCCCTCGCCGACCAGACGACCAGACGACCAGACGACCAGAGAGGTGCATCACCTTGTCCGCCCACTGCATGCTGACCGGCGCACAGCCCGGATTCGGCAACAACATCTCCCACTCGCACCGGCGCACGTCGCGCCGCTTCGACCCCAACGTCCAGCGCAAGCGCTACTGGCTGCCGAGCGAGGGCCGGTACGTCCGGCTGCGGCTCAGCGCGAAGGGCATCAAGACCGTCGACACGATCGGTATCGAGGCCGCCGTGGCCCGTATTCGCGCGCGCGGGGTGAAGGTCTGATGGCGAAGAAGAGCAAGATCGCGAAGAACGCCAAGCGGCAGGAGATCGTCGCCCGGTACGCCGCGCGGCGCGCCGAGCTGAAGGAGATCATCCGGCGTCCGGCCGGCAGCGAAGCCGAACGTCTGGCCGCTCAGCGGGAACTGCGCAGGCAGCCGCGTGACGCCAGCGCGACGCGGGTGCGCAACCGCGACAGTGTGGACGGGCGGCCGCGCGGCTACTCGCGCACCTTCGGGCTGTCCCGTGTGAATCTGCGCGCGCAGGCGCACGCCGGATTCCTGCCGGGAGTACGGAAGTCGTCCTGGTAACGGCCGCAGGGGCTCCTGGTAGTTTGCTGCGGTCTGCTGAGCAAACACCAGTGCCATAGGGGGACACCAGTGACCACCGCCGCTACCGCGTCTGCCGCGTCTGCCGCGCTTGGGCGGATGCGGATCGCCGCTGCCGCGGCAGGAGTCGCGGCAACGCTCGTTCTGACCGGCTGCAGCAGCGACGGAGGTGACGGCGGCGGCGCGGGCAAGAGCTCGGACACCAGCTCCTCCGCGTCCGCGTCCGCGTCCGCGTCTCCGGACTCGGGCGACGGCAGCGGTGGCGGTTCGGGTTCGTCCGGTGGAGGCCTCGAGGGCAGTTGGCTCGCCACGACCGACGGCAAGGCCATCGCACTGGTGATCAACGGCAAGCAGGCCGGCCTCTTCACGAGCGGCGGGACGGTGTGCCACGGTACGGCCGGTGAGCAGGCGGGCATGCAGATGATCGCGCTCACGTGCACGGGCGGCAACGACGACCGCAGCGAAGGCATGGTCGGCTCCGTCACGGACGCGACGCTGAAGGTCACGTGGGAGGGCGGCCTCGGAGAGGAGACCTACCGGAGGGCCGAGGGCGGGAAGTTGCCGGAGGGACTGCCGACGGCTTCGTTGTCGGCGTCCTGACGGCTGCGCCTGTGCTCTGACAACTCGGGCTGCGTCCCGACGGCTGCGCCTGCGTCCTGACGGCTTCGGCTGCGGTCCTGCAGCCGCGCAGATGCCGCGCGCGTGCGGTGCCACGTGGCGCGCGTATCCGGGAGCCACGTGCGCTTCGTCTGTACGGGGCGCGCGTGCCCGACATGACACGCGCTTCATCCGCCGTACGGAGCGCACGTGCTCTTCCGTGCGTCGGCTTGGCCTGCGTCCTGATGACTGCTTGGCCTGCATTGGCAGGCAGGCAGAAGGCCTCAGGCGGACCGGAAGCTCAGCGGGCCGCAGGATTCTCCGGGTTTCGCGGCCCGTCCGCGTTCCCGGGCCCGTTGGGCCGCTGCCGTGTCCCGGTCCCGGTCCCGGTCCCGCTTCCCGTCCCGGTCTCGGTTCCCGTCCCGGAGCCGGTCTCCGTCCCAGACCCGGGCCCGGTCCTCGTCCCGGAGCCGGTTCCCGCCCCGGTCCCCGTCCCAGACCCGGTCCTCGTCCCGGAGCCGGTTCCCGCCCCGGACCCGGTCCCCGTCCCAGACCCGGTTCCCGTCCCGGAGCCCGTCCCCGCCCCGGACCCGGTCCCCGTCCCAGACCCGGTTCCCGCCCCGGAGCCCGTCCCCGCCCCAGACCCGGTTCCCGCCCCTGAGCCCGTCCCCTTCGTCCCAGATCCAGCCCCCGGCCCACCTGTCCCATCGAGCGACATAGGGTTCGCGGTCGTGTCGAGGGCGTTGGAGAGTTCGTCGAGGGTCTCCAGGAGCAGGCCCGCTCCCCTGCGTACGACGCGGTCGGGGACGCCCTGTCCGTCCCACTCGTCGAGGGCGGCGCGGACGGAGTCCCACTTCGGGACGCGGCGTTCGCGTACCGCCTTGGCGCCCTGCTCCGTCGAGGTGCGCAGTGCCTCGGCGAGACGGCCCGCGGCGGGCACCGGCGTCGTACCGCGCTCGGGGAGGTGGGCCTCCATCAGCATCGCGACGCGCGCCATCTGCGCCAGGGCCTCCTCGGCGTCGTCGGCCGCCGCGCGGGACAGGCCGCGGTGGCGTACCGGCTCGGTCCTGGCCCGGGCCGAGGCCTGCTGCCACGCGATACGGGCGTCGCGGGCAGCCAGCAGCGTCTCGCGCACATCCGGGGACGTGCGGCCCGCGGGGGCGGCGTAGCGGCCGACGACCGCGGCGGCGTAGCGGCCGTTCTCGAGCAGCCAGTCGGCGAGGCGCGTCCGCAGCCGCGGGGTCTCCCAGGCCGGGTAGACCGCGTACGCGAGCATCGCCAGGACTCCGCCGAGGAGGGTGAGCAGTACACGCTCGGGGACCGTCTGGGTCCATTCCTCGCCGCCCATGCCGAGCAGGAAGACGACGTACGCGGCCACGCACGCCTGCGCGGCGAACTGGCCGCTGCGCATCAGCAGATACATCAGGCCGGCGCAGACGACGGCGAGTGCGCCCGAGACGTACGGCCCCAGGTCCGCGATCTGCCCGATCCCTGTGGCCACGGCGACGCCGACGAGCGTGCCGGCGAGACGGCCCACCGCGCGGGAGTACGTCTGTGAGAAGTCCGGGCGCATGATCATGACAGAGGTCAGAGGGGCCCAGTAGCCGTGGCCGAGGGGCAGTGCGTCGCCGATCAGATAGCCGGCGCCTGCGACCGCGGTCACGCGGAGCGCGTGGCGCAGTACTGGAGAGCCGCGGCGGAACTCCTTGCGCACGGACTCAAGGGCCTCTGGAATCAGGCCGATGAGGGTGGGCCGGACGAGGACGATCGGGCGGGTGTCGGACTGGCTGCCGTCGGGGTAGGCGCGCTCGGTACTGACGCCCTGGGGGTGGGCGCGCTCGGTACCGATCCCTTTTGCCGGTCGCGGAGGTTCCGTATGCGCGTCCGGACCCGCCGCCTCTGGCGTCGCGGAGGCCGCCGAGGCCGTGGGCGCCGTAAGGGCAACGGGTGTGCGGGACGCGCCTGCCGTTTCGACCACGTCCTCCAGGAGCGCCGCCAGCCGGGTGGCCGCGCGCTTGGCCGGCCCGGACGGGACTGCGCCCGTGTCCGGGGTCCTGAAGGCGTCGGCCGCGGGCGGCGGGAGGTCGACGGGTGCGCCGTGCCGGATGGCATGGGCGGCGGCGTCCAGGATCGCGCCCGAGGCGGCCAGCAGGTCGCGCACCCGGGCCCGTTCGGGGCCCTCCTCCGGGACGCCCACCGCCGGATCGGCGAGGGACGCGAGCACCGGACGGATACGTTCCGCGAGGCCGCGGGTGCCGTGCAGCTCGGCGGGGCGGGTGCGGGCCTGGCGGCGGGTGACGGCGGCCGCGTTTCTGGCCTCCATCAGGGGGCCGGGGTCGAACGGCGCGACCGGGTCGTGGCGGAGCCGCCGGGCGTAGTCGGCCTCGCCGGCCAGTGCGTCGGCGAGGGCGTCGCGGTGGGCGCCCCATCTCCGGACCGGAAAGAGCACGATCAGAGCCGCCTGCACCATGCCTCCGAAGACCATGATCAGGGCGTGGCCCGCGGCCTGGGCGACCGACGTCGGGAGCGTGACGGTGATCACCATCATCGCGACGTTCGACGAGGCGATGAGGCCGACGGTCGGGCCCGCGGCCCAGGCCAGTCCGGCGAGGAAGGACCACAGGACGAGCAGGGCCAGGAACAGGCCCTTGTGGGAGATCGTGAGGTAGCCCAGGAAGGTGGAGACGGCGAGGCTCGTGCCGGAGGCGAGGGCCAGTTCGGGACGGGGGCGCCAGCTGCGCTGGAACGTGGCGATGGCCGCCTGGAACGCGCCGAACGCGGAGCTCACAGCGGCCACGGGGCCGACGGCCCACACGCTCACCGCGATCACGATCGCGAGCCCGGCGGCGCCGCGGAGCGCGACGAGGGGTTCGAGGCGGGTCCGCTCGATCTTCAGCCCTGCACGGGCGGTCTCCGTCAGCGCCCGGAGCCAACTCACTCCGCCAGCGTACGGGAGGGTTCGGAGCAGGTCGGGTAAGCCGCGCACCATGAACCATGGCGTCGACCGGCGCCTGACGATTCGGTGAGCCCTGTCCGGCCTCCGGCCCTCCCGATCCCGGAAGTCACCTGATCCTGGAAGTCACCTGATCCCGGAAGTCACCGCAGACGCGGCCGCGCCTCCACCTGTGCCCGATCGGCCGCCCCGGCCCCCTCTGCCCACCCGGCCGCGTCTCTGACGCCGCGCAGCCGGGTGGTGACCGTCCTCGGGAACATCTGCTCAAGACGGTCCGCGACTGCCACGTCCCTGGCGGCGAGCACGGGCAGCAGGTCCCCTTCGGGCGAGGCCACCTGACTGTCCGCGGCCGCCGACAGCCGGTCGCCGATCCGATGCGCGTATGCGGCTAGGAAGGACTGCCGAAACGTCTTCGTGCGCTTGCGGCCGCCCGTCCGCTGGGCCGCTTCCGCCCTGGCCATGGCGGACGTGCCCTGGACGAGAAGTGAGGTGTAGAGGAGTTCCACGGACTCCAGGTCGGGCGCGAAGCCGACGACCGTCGAGAAGCCGAGCGGCTCGTTCCACACCGCGCGGCAGCGGTTCGCGGTGGCCACCGCGTCGAGCAGGACCGCCTTGGCCGTCTCGTACGGCGGGTCGACACCGATACGGCAGGCGCCGGGCGCGTCCTTGTCCTCCGCGCGGGCGGCGAGCAGCGCCTCGTCGATGCTGTGCCGCGCCATGAGTTCCTGCGCCTTGGCGGTGAGCGCCTCCGCCTCCTCCGGGTAGCCGGTCGCCTCGGCCTTGGCGAGGAGAGCGCGGATGCGGGTGAGCATGCGGGACGCCGCCGACTGGGACCGGTGAGCCCTCCCCCGGGGGTCCGGGGCGGCGTCGAGCGGCTCGATCCCCGGCAGCCGCAGCAGCAGCCGGTACAGCTCCAGGACAGCGGTCGCGTACGAGAAGCGGTCGGTGCGCGCGGCTTCGGCCCCAGGCTCCTCCAGCTGGGCGAGCTGTGCCTCCCAGCGTCCGTCCCGGTTCTGCCCCTTCGGCTGACGCCGGGCTTCGGCGAGGATCAGCGCCGATACGAGGCGTACGTGCGTCTCGTCGAGTTCGCGCCGGACGATGCGTACGACATCCGCGGGCTGCCAGCCGCGCCGCCACGCCCCCGCGACGAGCTCCTCGCCGCGCAGAGCGAGTTCGGCGTCCGTCGTCGGTGACGAATCGGCGGCGAGCAGCGACGCGCCGGTGTCCAGGGCGTCGTCGGTGTCGGCATGGAGCGCGGCCGTGACTGCCCGCTCGACCGTCGTGGGGGTGCTCATGTGGCGTTCGCCTCGTCCCAGGTGCGGCGGGCCTCGGCGATGGCCTCGCGGTGGTCGAGCGACCAGTCGGCGAGCGCCCTGATGAGGTGCGTGAGGCTGTGGCCCATCTCCGTCAGCTCGTACTCGACCTGCGGCGGGATGGTGGGGTGCACGGTGCGGCTGATCAGCCCGTCGCGCTCCAGGCGGCGCACCGTGACGGTGAGCATGCGCTGCGAGATGCCCGGCACAGCGCGCTGGAGCTGCCTGAACCGGCGTATCCCGGCGGCGAGTTCGGACAGCACCATGACAGACCATTTGTCGCCGAGCCGGTCCTGGACGTCGCGGATGCCGCAGTCCTCCGGTGGGCTTCCGCAGCTGACGACGGGGTCGGGGATGTCCCGGCGCGCCGCGTCAGCCGCGACAGGGGCGGTTACCCCGGTGTGCCCCAGTGACATGAAAGTGCCTCCTTACGCGATGGCTCGCGCTTCCACAGGATGGTCGCAGCCGTCGCGACCCGGTCACCCCTCACGAACCACGAGCCGAAGGAGCTGCTTCCCATGATTCTGCTGACCGGCGCATCGGGCGGACTCGGCACACTGATCGCCCAGGGCCTCGCGGGCCGCGACGACGTGACGCTCGGCAGCCGCGCCCCGGCGCCCGGCTCGCCCGCCCGCCCCACCCGGCGCGTCGACTTCGACGACCCGTCCTCGCTGGTGGAGGGATTCGCCGGGGTCGACACGCTCCTGATGGTCTCGGCCGGATACGGCGAGGACGACGTCGTCATCGCCCGGCATGAGGCAGCGGTCTCGGCAGCCGAGCGGGCCGGTGTCGAGCACGTCGTCTACACCAGCGTCTCGGGCAGCGGGGACCACCTCGCCTACGCGCTCCCGCACCGCTGGACCGAGCGCCGCCTGCGCCGGTCCGGCCTGAACTGGACGATCCTGCGCAACGGCCTGTACGCCGAGCTCCTCACCGGACTCGCCGCCCCCGACGCCGACGGCGTGATCACCGCGCCGCTCGGCGAGGGGCGGCTGGCCGCCGTCGCCCGCGAGGACCTGGCCGATGCAGCGGTCCGCGTGCTCGCGGATCCGGCGAAGCATGCGGGACGCGTCCACGAACTGGTCGGTGAGGAGCCGCTGGGCGGCGCGGAACTCGCCGCGGCCGTCTCGGGCACGTACAGGCCGGAGACGCTCGCGGACGCGCGGGCGCGGATCGCCGCGACCGGCGCCGAGCCCTTCCAGGTGCCGATGCTGGTGGGCACGTACTCGGCGATCGCGGCCGGGTTCATGGAGGAAACGGGGAGTGAGCTGAGGGAGCTGCTGGGGGGCGCGCCGCGGCGGGCGGTGGAGGTGTACGCGTCGGGGATCCGGCGGCAACGGGGGTAGGGGGACGCGGACGGTGGCTCCAAGCGCATCGCGGGGATCAACGTCGGGAGCAGGCACATCCGGCCCCGCAAGCAGGCACGGCCGTCCCGCCGGCAGGCACACCCGGCACCCCCTCCGGCCGGCAGCCATTGTCAGTGCCTGCTGCAAGACTCGCGAACATGACCGAACGGTGGGCCCTGGCGGCGACCGAGGACGGCGGGGCAGAGCTCGCCGCCCTCGGGTCCGACGGGCTGCCCGCCGGACCCGTCCGCCGGGAGCACGACCTCGCCGAGTCCGTGCGTTCGCGTCCGGGCGTCACCCGCTGGGTCTGGCGGTCGACCGCCGAGATCTATCCGCGTCTGCTCGCCGCGGGCGTCCGGGTGGACCGCTGCTACGACATCGAGGACGCCGAGACGCTGCTCCTCGGCCATGAGGGCCGGCTCGGGGAGCCCCGTTCCGCGGCGGCCGCCTGGGCCAGGCTGCGCGGCGGTCCCGTACCGCCGGATCCCCCGCAGCGGCCCGCGGAGCCCGGTGCGCAGTCGCCGCTGTTCGAACCCCGGCCTGCGGACATACCGCTGGACGGGCTCATCGAGGTGTACGCCGACCAGCAGCGCCGTCATGAGGCGACCGCGCACCCGGACCGGATGCGGCTGCTGACGGCCGGCGAGTCCGCCGGGATGCTGGTCGCCGCGGAGATGAACGAGGCCGGGCTGCCGTGGCGGGCGGACGTGCACCGCGAGGTGCTGCACGAACTGCTCGGCGAGCGCTATGCGGGCGGCGGGGAGCCCAGGCGGCTGGCGGAGCTCGCCGACGAGGTGTCCGCTGCCTTCGGGCGCCGGGTCCGCCCCGACCTGCCCGCGGACGTGGTGAAGGCGTTCGCGCAGGCCGGGATCAAGGTGCGCTCGACCCGCCGCTGGGAGATCGAGTCACTCGACCACCCGGCCGTGAAGCCGCTGATCGAGTACAAGAAGCTGTACCGGATCTGGGTGGCCCACGGCTGGTCATGGCTGCAGGACTGGGTGCGGGACGGCCGGTTCCGGCCCGAGTATCTGCCGGGCGGGACCGTCACCGGTCGCTGGGTGACCAACGGCGGCGGAGCGCTGCAGATCCCCAAGGTGATCCGGCGCGCGGTCGTCGCCGACCCCGCCTGGCGGCTGGTCGTCGCGGACGCCGACCAGATGGAGCCGCGCGTTCTGGCCGCGATCTCCCGGGACCCCGCCCTGATGGAGGTCGCCGGCCGCGCCACGGATCTCTACCAGGCCGTCTCGGACCGGGCGTTCTCCGGTGACCGGGCCATGGCCAAGATCGCCGTACTGGGCGCGATCTACGGTCAGACGTCCGGCGACGGTCTGAAGAACCTCGCTGCCCTGCGCCGCCGCTTCCCGAAGGCCGTCGCGTACGTCGACGACGCGGCCCGTGCGGGCGAGGAGGGCCGCCTCGTCCGCACCTGGCTGGGCCGCACCTGTCCCCCGGCGGCGGGCTCGGGCGACGCCGCGGAGGAGGCCGGCATCCCTCAGGACGACCCCACCGAAACCACCGCCGGAGGCACCGGATCGGCTGAGGACACCGAGTTCACCCCTGGATACGCGTCCACCAACACCCGCGCCCGCGGCCGCTTCGCCCGGAACTTCGTCGTCCAGGGCAGCGCCGCCGACTGGGCCCTGCTGATGCTCGCGGCCCTCCGCCGCAGCTGCGCCGACCTGGCGGCCGAGCTCGTCTTCTTCCAGCACGACGAGGTGATCGTGCACTGCCCGGCGGAGGAGGCCGAGGCCGTGACCGAGGCGATACGGGAGGCCTCGGAGCTGGCGGGCCGCATCATGTTCGGAGAGACACCGGTCCGCTTTCCGTTCACGACGGCGGTGGTGGAGTGCTATGCGGATGCGAAGTGAACTCCCCGTTCCGTGAGGACCGAGCGCCACAACTTCCGGCCGTCTGTTGCCCCTTCCGGCCTGCCGGTCGATGGTGGAGAGAGCGAGGCGGAAGCGGTGAGGGCCATGACGGGATCGGAAACCGCCGGGCGCGACGACAGAGCGGCATGGCACGAAGATCTCGTCGACGAGACCGCCACGGCCAGGGCCACGGTGGATCCGCAAGGCCGTGTGACCGGCTGGAGCGAAGGAGCCCGTCGGCTGCTCGGATACGAGTCCTCCGAGGTCGTCGGCCGGTCCGCGGCCCTGCTGCTCGCGGACGATCCGCCCGCCGAGCTGCCCCGGTCCCTGGCGGGGTTGAGACGGTGGAGCGGTACGGCGACGCTGCGGCACCGCGACGGCCACCGCCTCGAAGTGGGCCTGTTGGCACACCGGCTGTTGGCACACCGGCGCATACGGAACCAGAGCCAGGACCAACGCCAGAACCAACGCCAAGACCAGAGCCAAGACCCGAATCAGAACCGGCAGCAGGACCGGAATCAGCCCCCGGAGCAGCACAGCCTGGACAGCGAGTGGCTCCTGGTCTCTCCGCTGACCTCTCCAACCGGCCCGTCACGGTCTCCGGGGGACGACGCCCTGGTGATGTGGGGCTTCGCCCAGTCCGCGTGCCTGATGGCCCTCTACGACACCGGACTGCGGCTGCGGCGGGCGAACGCGGACATGGAGCGGGCGATCGGCCTGTCCGAGGACGCCATGCGCGGCCTGCGCCTGCCCGAGATCCTGGCCGACCCCCAAGGGGACCTGACGGAAGAGCGCATGCGCCGGGCACTGGAGACCGGCGAGCGGCAGCATCTCCAGATCGCCGTCCGCCTGCCTTTCCAGGACCGCGCGAGTATCTGGACGACTTCCCTGGCCCCTGTGCGGGACGCCGGCGGAGAGATCCAGGGGGTACTGCTCTCGGCACACGACACCACCGAACAGCACCTGGCCCGGCAGCGGCTTGCCCTGCTCAACGACGCGAGCGTCCGCATCGGCAGCACGCTGGACCTGACGCGCACCGCGCAGGAGCTCGCCGACGTCGCGGTCCCCTCTCTCGCGGACTTCGTCACGGTCGACCTCCTCCCCGCCGTCGAAGGCAGCCAGAATCCGCTTACCGGTCCGCCGTCCAGTCCCGTCATGCTGCGCCGCGTCGCCTGTCAGTCGGTCCTGGAGGGGTCCCCGGAGGCCACGATCGAGCCCGGCGCCGTGACCACCTACCCGGACAGGTCGCCCCCGGCCGAGTGTCTGGCCGTGGGCCGGCCGCTGATCCGCGAGGTGACCCCCGACGCCATAGCCGAGTGGGAGAGCGGGCACCCGGACCGGGCCGAGCGGGTACGACGGTACGGCTTCCACTCGGTGCTGGCCGTCCCGATGGAGGCCCGCGGCATCACCCTCGGGGTGGCCACCTTCTCCCGCCACCGGCGCCCCGAGCCGTTCGAGACCGACGATCTGCCGCTCGCCGAAGAGATCACGGCCAGGGCGGCCATGTGCATCGACAACGCCCGCCGGTACACCACCGAGCGCAGCACGTCCCTCATCCTGCAGAGCAGCCTCCTGCCCCAGCGGCTGCCCCGGCAGGCCGCCGTCGATGTCGCATCGCGCTATCTGCCGGCCAGCGGACAGACCGGCGTCGGCGGCGACTGGTTCGACGTGATCCCGCTGTCCGGCGCCCGGGTCGCCCTCGTCGTCGGCGATGTCGTCGGCCACGGCATCCAGGCCTCGGCCACCATGGGCCGGCTGCGCACCGCCCTACGTACCCTGGCCGATGTCGATCTCCCGCCCGACGAGCTGCTGACCCATCTGGACGACCTCGTCAACCGCGTGTCAGCTGAGGGAGACGACTCGGGCAGCGCCAGCGACATCGGCGCGATCGGGGCGACGTGTCTGTACGCCGTCTACGACCCGGTCTCCCGCTGCTGCACCCTCGCCCGGGCGGCCCACCCCGTACCGGCGCTGGCGACGCCCGACGGCATAGTGGAGTTCCTGGACGTCCCCGCAGGCCCGCCGCTCGGCCTGGGCGGCCTGCCCTTCGAATGCCTCGAACGGGAGATCCCCGAAGGGAGCCTTCTGGCGCTGTACACCGACGGCCTCATCGAGGTCCGCGGCCGCGACGTCGACGAGGGCATCGCCGCGCTGCAGGACGTACTGGCCCATCCGGCCGCGTCCCTGGAGGGCACCTGCGACGCCGTGCTCCACACCCTGCTCCCGGGCCGCCCCGCCGACGATGTGGCACTGCTGCTGGCCCGTACCCGCGCGCTGGGCGCGAACCAGGTGGCGACCTGGGACGTGCCGCCGGACCCCGCCGCGGTCGCCGAGACCCGCCGGCGCGCCTGCCGGCAGCTGGCCGACTGGGGCCTGGACGAGGCGGTGTTCGTCACCGAGCTGGTGGTCAGCGAACTCGTCACCAACGCCATCCGGTATGCCGCGCCACCCATCCGGCTACGGCTGATCCACGACCGCAGCCTCATCTGCGAGGTCTCGGACGCCAGCACCACCAGCCCCCATCTGCGCCGCGCCCGCACCTACGACGAGGGCGGCCGCGGTCTGCTCCTGGTAGCCCAGCTCACCCAGGCATGGGGCACCCGCCAGACGCACCACGGCAAGACGATCTGGGCGGAACAGGCGCTGCCGGTGGCCGTCTGACGGGTCCACTTCCTTGTTCGCGTTCCCCTTTGCCTGCGTTCCGCGGTCAGATTCCGCAGCTGGACGCGGACCAGTACTGGCTCGACCGATGGTCGACGTGGGTGTGGTCGCTGTGTCCGGGGTAGCCGGGGCCGAGGATGCCGCGGAAGCCGTGGTAGCGGGCGCGCTGCGCGAGGGTGCACAGGGAGTGCGGGCCGGCGCCGAGGTCGGCGGCGTCGCCGTAGAGGTGGCGGCTGTCGGACGCGCCGCCCACGGCGCTGTTGCAGGCATACGAGCGGAAGCCGCTGGTGACGGTGATCGGCTGGTCGCCGAGGGCGTGCCGCAGGGCCTCCAGCTTCCACATGGTGCGCAGGGCGTTGGACTTGGCGGTGGCCGCGCTGACGGCGCCGCCCGACCAGTCGCTGTTGCAGTCGTTCAGCTCGCTGTACGAGAAGTGGATGGGCGTGCAGTCGTCGTCCTGGAGGGCGTAGAGCTTGTTGAAGGTCTCCTGGCCGGCGATGCCGTCGGCGGTCAGCCCGTACGCCTGCTGGAAGCGGGTCACCGCGGCCTTGGTGGCCGGGCCGAAGGCGCCGTCGGTCGCGAGCACCCCGCCGTATCCGGCGTAGCCGCCGAGGCGGATCTGCAACTGGGTGACGTCGGCGCCGGACGCGCCCTCGGAGAGGGTTCTGGACCAGGTGTAGCAGCCGTCAGCGTGCGCGGTGCCGGTGGTCGCCACGGTCCCGGCCAGCACGCCAGCCATGATCATGACAACGGAGAGGACGAGTCTTACGGTACGCCGGAGCACGGGGCCTCCATACCGAGACGGATGTCGGGAAGGGTGTCGAGACGAACGTCGAGACGGGTGACACGAAAGGTGCACGGAGCAGAGGGTGGCGGCGTTGTCGACGCGCGTCAACCCCGCACCTACGGCGCAAGGCTCACCCGACCCCCGCGTGAGTACGGCACGTCGTCCTGCCGGTGAGGGTGCCCGGCCTGGTAGCGATGGCCGGGCTCTCCTTCTTGCTACTCGCCGGCTTCCGCCGTGCTACTCGCCGGCTTCCGCGACCCGGCCGCCGGGACGCGCCAGCCCCCGGATCGACAGGCCGCTGTCGGCGGTGACCATGGTCCCCGTCATCGCGGCCGACTGCGACGGCGAGGCGAGCAGGGTGAAGATGCCGTTGTACGCGTCGACGTCCGGGACCTCCTGCAGCGGCAGCACCTCCCGCGTGCCGTCGAGGACCGAGTCGGCGGCCGTCTGGCCGAGGGAGGTCGTGCCGCGCAACCGGGTCGGCGCCACACCCGGTGCCACGCCGTTGACCCGCACATCAGGGGCGAGCTCGTACGCGAGCTGCCGGACGAGCCCCTGCACCGCGTGCTTGGAAGCCGTGTACAGCACACCGCCGCCCGCGGCGTTCGAGCTTGCGAACGAGCCGGTCAGGATGATGCTTCCGCGCGACTTCACGAGATCGTCGACCACGGCTCGGGCGCCGAGCATCGGGGCGAGGACGTTCACCCCGAACAGTTCGGAGAAGGCGTCGGTGAGCCGCTCGCCGGGGATCTCCTCCAGGGGCCGGGCCCCGTCCGTGATGCCCGCGTTGCCTACGAACACATCGATGCGGCCCCACGTCTCCCTGGCCGCGGCGGCCGCCCGGACGTTGCCCTCCCAGGACCGTACGTCCGTGACCACCGGGACGACGGCGTCCCCGAGTTCCTTGGCCAGCTGCTCGACGGTGTCGGCGACGTCCACGGCCACCACGCGGGCGCCCTCCGCCACATAGTGCGTGACGACGGCCCGCCCGATGCCTGATCCGGCGCCGGTGAACACCACGACCTGCCCGTCCAGTACACCCATGACCGACCTCCTCTTTCTGTGTTTGCTCATGGAACCTCGTGTGGGGCGCCGCCCCGCTTCCGGGGGCGGCGCCCGTGGACGGGATCAGGCGCGACGGGCCTCGAAGAACGCTCCATGCAGGGCGTCGAAGACCCGGCCGTTGCGCGCGGCGCTGCCGAGCGTGACGACCTCCAGCCCTGGGGCGGCCTCGCGCAGCGCGCCGGCGAGCTCGGAGCCGCTGTCGTTGCCGATGGCGGCCAGGACGGTGGCGGCGGGTATGACCGTGCCGTCCGCGGCGCGGGCGCCGTCCTCACCGAGTCCGGTCACCTCGGTGTCGGTGAGGACCGCAACGCCCTTCTCGGCGAGGATCTTCGGCAGCACCCCGGCGTCGGTGAAGACCTCGCGGTTGGCGAGGATCGCCGGTCCCGCCTCCACCAGCGTGACGTCGTGTCCGGCGTCGGCCAGCCACAACGCGGTGTCGCCTCCGGTCATCCCGCCGCCGACGACCACGACCGGCGATACGACGTCCTTGGGATCCGCGACGTCCCGGGCCAGGCGCACCCCGGGCAGAGTGCGGGGCACCGCCCCCGTGGCCACGTACACCAGGCCGAAGCCGCCCTCCGCGAGAGCAGAGGCCTCGGCGCGCTCGGCGATGATCTCGACCGGGCGGGAACGCACCTGGTGGACGAGGTGGTCGCGGAGTGCCGCCAGGTCCTGCTTGTACGGCGAGCGGGTCGCGGGCACCAGGGCGCCGCCGAGCTCCCCGGGCTCGTAGAGCGTCACGTCGTGGCCGCGGTCGGCGAGCACTGCGGCGGCGCGCAGCCCGGCGGGGCCGCCCCCGGCCACCGCGACACGGCGGCGGACGGCCGCCGGTTCGACGGGGTAGCGGTACTCCTCCCCCATCGACGGGTTCACCGTGCAGCCGGTGCTGCGGCCCGCGTTGAGCCCCCGGTCGAGACAGCCGTCGTTGCAGCGGATGCACGGGACGATGTCCAGCAGCCGCGCTTCCTGGGCCTTGCGGGTCCAGTCCGGGTCGGCGAGCATCGCCCGGCCGAGAGAGACGAAGTCGGCGCCGCTCTCCAGCACTTCGGCCGCGACCTCGGGGGTGACGAGGGAACCGGAGCCGATGACCGGGATCGTCACCTCGGGCGTGATCTTCTCCCAACCCCAGCGGTGCAGGGCGCGTGGCATGTACCAGGGGCTGACCTCGTACTCCATCAGCGCGTGGTGGCCTCCGGAGGCGTGGATGACGTCCACGCCCGCCGCTTCGAGGAGTTGGGCCAGCCGGACGGTCTCCTCGATCGGAATCCCGTCCTCCTCGTAGTCGGTGACCGAGAGACGGACGCTGAACGGGAAGTCGCGCGGGACGCGTTCCCGGATGGCGGCGACGACCTCCAGAGTCAGCCGAGCGCGGTTCTCGAAGGAGCCGCCGTAGCGGTCGGTGCGCTTGTTGGTGTGCGGAGACAGGAAGTTGGTGAGCAGGTAGCCGTGGCCCGCGTGCACCTCGACCAGGTCGAAGCGGGCCAGCCAGGCGCGCTCGGCGGCGTCCGCGAAGGCGGCGACGACTCCCTGGATCTCCTCCTCGGTCAGGACCTGGGGCCGCTCGCCGTACTGGGACTCGACGTAGTCCCAGGAGACGTCCGACGCGGTCTTGATCGGCTGGGTGCCGAGGAACTTCTGCCGGCCGCAGTGCTCGAGCTGGATGCCGATCTTCGCGCCCGCGGCGTGGACCTCGTCGACGAGCCAACCGAGGCCGGGGATGTGCTCGCGACGGGAGATCCCGAGCTGGGCGTGGATGGACTTGCTGGCGTCGTCGTCGACGTAGCTGTACTCGACGATGATCAGGCCGGGGCCGCCCTCGGCGAGCCGCTTGTAGTGGTTGACCAGCCGCTGGGTGACCGTTCCGTCCTGGTTGGCCAGGGCCGTGGTCTGGGGCGACTTGATGACGCGGTTCTTCAGTTCGAGCGAGCCGATGCGGCCGGGGCGGAACAGGGTGTGCAGAGCCATGGCATCCATCTCCTGGTTCGGTTCCTCAGCGGTGCCGGACGGCTCCGACCGGTTCGGTCGGAGGGGTCCGGGCAGCTCGTGCGGGTGGTACGAAGCCGGCGCCCCCCGCGCCGGAGTCCCCCTCAGTGCTGGTGCATGCAGAAGTGCATGCACCAACAGCGCCAAAAGAAGGGTCAGCCGCGATCGGCCAGCAGCCAGCCCGCGCGCGGCACGACGGGCTCGAGGCCGAGCTCCCCCAGCGTCTTCCAGACCGTGGCCACGGAAGCGGTCACCACCGGGATGTCGAAGGCGCTCTGGATCTGCTCCACCACCGGCAGCGACGGCATCTGCACGCACGCGCTGAGCACCAGGGCGTCCACTCCCGAGGTGTCGACCTTGGCGGCGATGTCGACGAGCTGCGCCGGGTCCAGCCGTCCGACCTCCAGGTTGTCCGGAACCTCCAGGCTGATCGAGTCGTGGACCTCCACGCCCTCGGCCTCGATGTAGTTGCAGACGGTCTGGGTGAGCGGCTTCATGTACGGCGCGATCACCGAGATCTTCTTCGCGCCGAGGTGCTCGAGGCCCTCCACCAGCGCGCCGGCGGACGAGACGACGGGGGTACCCCCCGCGATCTCGGCCAGGCGCCGCTGGCTCTCGCGGTGGTAGCCCGTGGCCCGCGCCATGATCGCGACGAGGCAGGCGTACGCCATGACGTCGACCTCGGCGTCCGCGAGTTCGCGGGCGCACCGCAGCGACTGGTCGTCCATGTCCCGCAGTTGCTCCGGGGTCACCTGCTGCATGCGCATACGGGACGAGTGGAAGGTGAACCGCTCGGGGCGTATCTCCTCGCGGGCCCGGAGCATCGCGGGGATCTCGGTCTCCATCGTGGTGTTCGAGCTCGGCACGATGAGGCCGACCCGGGTCGCGGTCATGAGCTGTCTCCTTCGGTGCGCGGCAGGCGCAGGTTGGACGTGTGCAGTTCGAGGTCGGCGCGTGCGCCGAGGCGCCGCCAGCGCAGCGACGCGGGGCGGTCCACCCGGTTGTCGGCGGTCGTGCCCAGCTCGATGCCGAGCCCCCGGGTCGCGACGAGCAGCGCGTCGAACCGATGGTCCGGATCGCTGTCAAGGACCAGGCCGAGCGCGGCGTCGATGAGGTGGAACTCCAGGATCTGGCGGGCGAGTTCAGTGTCGCGATCACGGACCGCCTCCAGGAAGCGGCGGTCGACGCTGGTGAAGTGCTCGGGAGCGTGCGGGTGCGACAGATAGAGGCGCTGGTGGCGGTAGATCTTCAGGGTCAGCGACTCGGTGAGCTCAGCCAGTGCCTTCGGGTAGCGACGCAACGCGTTCTGGTGGAAGCGGTGGTGTGCCTCCTGGAAGTCGCGGATGCGGTGGCGGGCCGCCTCCATCGCCTCCAGGTCCTCGGTCATCCGCGCCAGGTCGTCCTCGGTGAGCTGGTCGATGATGCCCGAGATGGTCGGCGGCTCCACCAGCAGCCGCAGCACATAGTGCTGTTCGACGTCGGCCGGACTGGTGGGCGCGACCTCCATGCCGCGGTTGGCCTCGGCCACCACCAGGCCGTCGGCCTCCAGGCGGTGCAGTGCCTCGCGCAGCGGCGTACGGGAGGTCTCCAGCTCGGCGGCGAGCGCGCCCTGCGACATACGGAAGCCGGGCATGTACCGGCCCTCTATGATCCGCTCCCGCAGGGTCCGGTAGATCTCCTCGACCGTCGTCCCCGGCCTGGTTCCCGTTGCCATCAGACGCTGCCCTCCCCCGGCGCCGGCTCCTCGGCTCCGAACGAGATGGCGAACAGCTCGCTGAAGCGCTCGGGTTCCTGGGCTGCGATGATCTCCAGCTGCATGGCGTCGAGCAGGATGCGGTAGTCCCGCTTGGGCACGTGGAGCTCCAGCCTCTCGCCCTGCCGCGTCCACACCTTGCGCACGCGCACGCCGGTGAACTCGTTGCCGATGCCGAAGCTCTCACCGGCCCGGACGATGCCCTCACCCAGTGGCGGTTCGGTGCTCATGTTCCCTCCCTCGCGTCTGCCTCAATGATCTCAGGAGAGACCCCGTAGACGCCGGTCTTCACACCGCTCAGTACCGGCAGGGACTGGCGGCGCGCGGCCACCTGGGAGAGGTCCAGGTCGACGATCTGCCAGGCCGCCGCCTGCTCCCCGAGGTCGGCGAGCACCTCGCCCCAGGGGCCGACAGCGAGGGCGTGCCCATAGGTGGGGAAGGCATCCTCCGCGTCGTCGCCCTGGCCCCGGATCGTCGCCGAGGCCACCACGTACGCGGCGTTCTCGATGGCGCGGGCGCGCAGCAGCACCTCCCAGTGGGCCTCGCCGGTCCGCTGTGTGAACGCCGCCGGGACCAGGAGGACTTCGGCGCCGGCCAGGGCGAGCGCCCGGTAGAGCTCCGGGAAGCGGACGTCGTAGCAGATCGTCAGGCCGACCGTGGTGCCGCCGATGCGGAGCAGCGCCGGGCGGTCGCCCGCGGTCTCGACTCCGGACGCCTCGAACGACTGGCCGTCGACGCGGGCGTCGAACAGGTGGATCTTGTCGTAGCCGCCGACGATCTCGCCCTGGGCGTCGATCACCAGCGCGGTGTTGCGGATGCCGTCCGGGCCGCGCCGCTTGAAGCCGCCGAGGACGACCACTACGCCCGCTTCCTTGGCGGCCTGCCGCAGGCTGGTGATCTCGAGTGAGTCCACCGCGAGGGCGGCCTCGCGCATCTCGGTGTTGGTACCGAGCATCAGGCCGTTCTCGGGCAGCAGCACCAGATCGGCCCCCGCGGCGGCGCACTCGCAGACCATCCGGGCGCCGGTGGCCGTGTTGGCGGCCAGGTCACGGGTGGCGTGCCACTGGGTGAGGCCGACCCGCAGCGTCCGGTCAGTCACGGCCACCCGCCTCCGACGGCTCTCGCTCCGGCAGGAGCATGTCGACGACCGTCCAGCCGCCGCCGGACGCCTCCATGGGCTCGTACGCGAGCACCTCGCCGCGTACGCCGGGGCCGGTGAGGCCGAGCATGATCAGCCAGTTGGGGAACTCGTACTGGCCGTGGTCGAGCAGGGCGTACGGCTCGAGGTTCGCCAGGTCGGGGCCCCGTCCGGCCTGCAGCATCTCCAGGATGTACGTGTCGAACTCGACGTCCACTCCGCCGAACTTGCCCGGGTCGAGCCAGTGCGACAGACCGCCGGTGGCCAGCATCGCCACCTTCAGGTCGCGTCCGTCGACCACGCAGCGCAGCACCTCGCCGAAGGCGCGGGCGCCGAACGGCGAGAAGGAGCGGGCCGGCTGCGTGATGATCGGGATCACCGGCAGGTCCGGGCGGGGCAGCAGTTGCCGCAGCGGAACGATCAGGCCGTGGTCGAGGTCGATCTGCTCGGACTCCTCGACCTCCATGCCCTCGGCGCGGATCGCGTTGACCATGGCGCGGGCGTAATCGGGCGCGCCGGTCAGCGTGAGGTCCAGGTCGGGGCGCTTGAAGAACTCCATCGACCCGACGTGCTCCTTGCCGGTGCCGATGACGAACGCGCCGGTGCGGAAGGACTGGAAGTGGCAGTCGGCCGTCACGATCAGGACGTCGGGGTCGGCGGCGGAGATCCGCTCGGCCAGCCGCTGGTAGCCCTCGGTCAGGCGGGCCACCGCGTCGGCGGGGTCCACCTCGGGCCGGGCCAGCAGGTCCGGTACGTGCGAGCAGCCGCCGGCGAACACCAGGTTCTGCGGTACGTCCGGGTCGGGCAGCGGCGTCGACGTCTCGACGTGGAAGCGGCCGGAGCTCGTCGAGTCGCTGAGGTCGTCGGCGAACCAGCGGCTGACCAGGATGGTGATGCCGTCCACCACCCCCGCCGAACGCAGCCGGTCGCGGTCGCCTCCGGCGATCACGGCGGCCCATTCGGCGTCCAGACCGAGCTCGGCGGCGCCCACGCCGGCCGGGTCGGCGCGGAACCGGCCGAGGAGACCGGTGTCCTTGCCGAGCGCGAGGATCGCGCGCTCGAGTGTGCGGGTGTCCATCTACGCTCCCTCGCCGGTCAGCTTGCCGTCCCGGACGACCGCCGTGCCGTCGATCTCGACGGTGCAGCCGCGCATCGGGATGTCGAGGTGCGCCGGGGTCTCGCGGTTCGCGAAGCGGTTCGGGCCGGTGGACCACATGAAGTTGCCCGCGGTGGAACGCAGTTCCTGCCCGTACAGGGAGCGCGGCTCGTACACCTCGAAGGCCGACCAGCGGGCGATCGGGTGCACCCCCCAGCCCATGTGGGAGACCGCGAACACCTCCGGGTCCTCCCAGGCGTCGAAGTAGTCCTGCAGGACGAACGCGTCGTTGCCCTTGCCCTCGACGCCGGTGATGAAGCCCTTCTCGACGGTGAGGGTGACGGTGTCACGCACGGCGCGCTGCCACGGGATCAGCACGTCGCCCGGCTGCAGCACGATGGTGCCCTCGGCCGTGCGGTCGTGCGGGAAGCAGGCGACGAAGCCGCTCGGCCAGTGGTCCCAGCGACCGGGCTCGTCCACGTAACCCCACTGGTGGGTGATCGGGAGGTCCTCGCCGGAGATGTCGGCGGTCAGGTCGGTGCCCGCGGCGCTGGTGACGCGCAGCGTGCTGCCCGCCTTGAGCAGCCGGCCGCCGGCCTCGACCGTCTTGCGGAGGTCTTCGTCGCCCATCAGGCGCTCGAGCACGTCGGCGGGCTCGGCGACGAACAGCATCCGCTTGCCGTTGCCGGTGATACGGGTGCGCACGTCGGAGTGGATGAGGCCGCCGACGGTCACGTCGATCACCAGGTCGCACTCCGCGGCTGCGGCCAGCAGCGCGGCGACCTCGCGGCCGTCGGCCTCGTACGGCGGCAGCATCGGGTTGGACAGGCTGGAGGCGGTGAGCACCAGGGCGCCCGCGCCGATGTCACGGGCGGCGGCCACCGCGGCTTCGGCGTACTCGGTCTTCTGGCCGAGTTCCTGGATGACGGCGACCGTCTCGTTCGGGGCGAGCTTGCACAGCCGGTACTGGTCGACGAACAGTTCACGCAGGGTCTTGGGCATGACTTCCTACCAATCTTGTCGGTGGTCAGAGGGTGGAGCGGATGGCGCCGCCGTCGACGGCGAGCGTCTCGCCCGTGACGAACGCGGCGGCCGGGGAGACCAGATACGCGGCGGCCCGCGCGATCTCCTCCGGTTCGGCCCAGCGGCCCAGCGGAATGGCGGAGACGACCTTGCGGATCTCCTCTTCGCGGGTCGTGCCGTTGGCCGCCGACTTGGCCGCGACGATGTTCTCCATACGGTCGGTGCCGGTGGCGCCGGGCATGAGCTGGTTGACGCGCACGCCGTGCTCCGCGAGTTCCAGCGACATCTGCTTCGCCAGGGCCGAGAGCAGCGAGCGCATGGACGCCGACAGGGCGCCACCGACAGCGGGCTGCTTCACCCAGGTCGAGGTGATGAAGAGGATCGAGCCGCCGCCGTTCGCCGCCATGGCCCGAGCCCCGGCGGTGGCCAACTGAACGGCGGGCCTCACGAGCTGGTCGTATGCGGTGTCCCAGTCGGCGCGCTGCGTCTCGAGCACCGGCATGATCTTCGGTCCTGGTGTGTTGACGACCAGGATGTCCAGAGCGCCGTGGACGGCGATCACATCGGGGATCAGCCTCTCCACGGCTTCGGGGTCCATCAGGTCCGTGGGATACGGGGTCTGGCCTTCCGCCTCGACCGGCGTCCGGGCACTGACCGCCACGACCGCGTCCTCGGCGACGAGCTGTCGCGCGATCGCCTGGCCGATGCCCTTGCTTGCGGCTGTGACCAGCGCCACCTTGCCCTTGAGTCCGAGATCCATGTCGCCCCCGCTCAGTCGTGGAGGGTGATGGCGCGCTCGGGGCAGCCCTCGGCGGCACGGCACGCGGCGTCCTTGTCGGTCACCGTGCCGTCGCCGATGACGCCGGCGTAGCCCCACTCGTCGAGCTGGAAGACGGTGGGCGCCTCGTCCGCACAGGTGCCGTATCCGTTGCATTTGGTGGAGTCGACGGTTGCTTTCATGGTGTGTCTCCTTCGGAGGTCGCTGGTGCCGGGGTCGCTCGTACCGGCGCAGCCGTGCCTGTGTCTCAGTTGCCGCTGTCGTCGGCGTTGGCGGTGCCGTCGGCGCCGATGTGCTCCGGGAACTCCGTCAGCACGGTGCGCGCCCAGGTCGCGGCGCCGTCGAGGAAGGCGCAGGCGCCCCGGCCGGGCAGGGTCTGCCCCCAGCGGGCCAGGTTGTCGCGGTCCTTCGCGGTGGCCGTGCCCGCGTCGAGCGAGGCGAAGGCGTCCCGGATGGACGCGGTGCCCTTGACGCACACCCCGCACTGCTGCGCGGACTCCGCCGCGTACCAGGCGGAGACCTCGGCCGCGACGGCGAGCGGGTCCTGGTCGGCGTGGAGCGCGGTGATCGCCCCGCAGCCCAGTCCCGATCCGGCCGCCCGGACGTCCTCATACGTGCAGACGGTCTCCGCGTGCGCCGGGCCGAGCAGCCCGCCGAACCAGCCGCCCATCAGGAACCCGGCCGGGCGCGAGGTGAACCCGCCTGCGATCTCGAAGAGTTCGGCGACGGTCAGCCCATAGGGGACCTCATAGACACCAGGCCGGCCGCACGCGCCGCTGAGGGTGACGAGGGTCGTGCCGGGCGACTCGGCGGTGCCGTGGTCGCGGTAGGCGGCCGCACCGTTCCGGGCGATCCAGGCGGCGTGGGCCAGCGTCTCGACGTTCGATACGAGCGTCGGCAGACCGTCGACCCCCTTTTCGCCGACCCGAGGCGGGCGGGCCGTCGGCAGTGCCGGGCCTCCGCTGATCGACCGGCAGACCGCCGTCTCGTCGCCCGCCACATACGTCGGCTCCACGACGTGCACGTCCAGGCGCACCCCGGCCGCCGGGGTCGCCGGCGCCGCCGAGTCGAGTTCGGCGATGGCGGCGCGCACGGCGGTCTCGGTCTCCGGGTGGGAGAGGTAGACGACGGCGCGGTCGGCGCCGACGGTGCGGGCGGCGAGCAGCAGCCCGTCCAGCACCAGATGCGGCCGGTACGTCAGCAGCCAGCGGTCCTTGTACGAACTCGGCTCGCCCTCCTCGCCGTTGGCCACGACCACCCGGAGCCCGTCCGCTTCCGCGACCCCGCGCCACTTGATGTGCGCGGGGAATCCGGCGCCGCCGCGGCCGCGCAGTCCGGCGGCCTCCAGTTCGGCGATCACGTCGGGGCAGGTAGGCAGTCCGTACGTGCCGCGTTCGCGTTCGGCGGCGAGGTCGAGCGGGCGGTCGACGGCCAGGCGGGGCTCGATGCCGGGGGCGTGCCCGGCGGTCGCTGCAAGGGCGCGGCTCGTGTCGAGTGCGAGGCTCGTGTCGAGTGCCGTGGTGGTGGTCAGCGTCATCGGGCCATCACCACGCCCGGCAACTCGTCCAGCACCTCTTCCAGGCCCACCACATCCGCGTACTTGGCGTCGATGTCGAACAGGTTGGCCTCATGCGGCCCTTCGGCCCGGTCACCCACGCACTCGCGCGGAACGCGCACGAGGTAGTTCTCCGCGCACGCGTCGATCACGGTGGCCCGGATGCAGCCGGAGGTGGTGGCGCCGCAGACGATCAGGCTGTTCACCCCGGCGGCTGCCAGCCGCTCGGCGAGATCTGTGCCGTGGAACGCCGAGGCCGCCTTCTTGACGATCACCGGCTCGGTGTCCCTGGGCGCCAGCCGCCCGTCCACCTCCACCCACCGCGAACCCGCGGTGAGCGCACGGAGCGCGGGCATCTTGCGCAGCCAGACGAGTTCGTCCAGGTCGCGCGGCTCGTACGAGATCGTGGTGAAGAAGACCGGCAGCCCGGCCGCGCGGGCGCGTTCCAGCAGCTCAGCCGTGCGTTCGACGACCGCGTCGAGGTCGGAGCCGGGAGGGCAGGCGGGGTCGGTGAAGCCGTTGATGAGGTCCACGACCACGATGCCGGGCCTCCGGCCCGCGGCCAGCCGCTCCCCCACTCCCCGCCCGCGGTACTGCTCCCGCACCGCCTCCATCCAGTCACCCGCCGACTCACTCATCGAAGCTCGACTTCGGCCAGGTACCGGGCTCGGCACGCATCATGTCGGCGTAGTGGCGGTAGAGGTTGCGCTGCACGCCCTCCTCGTAGCGGGTCCAGAAGGCGATGCCCGGGCCCGGCCAGTCCTCCACCTGCTTGGCGATACCGACGCCCGGCATGCCCATCTGGTAGTTGAGCTTGAAGTCCAGGAGGTCGGCGGCAACGGAGCGTCCCGTGCGGCTGACAGTGATCCACGGCTCGGTGTCGTCCATCTCGAACGCGCCGCCCATGGAGAACGTGCCGAGCCCGGCCTTGTAGGCCCGGTCCTTCTGCTCGGGCGTCATGTTCTTGTAGACGCAGAACCAGTTCCAGATCTCGACCTGGCCGACTCCGTGCGGCTGCCACATGCGGATGGTGACGACGCCGGTCGGCGCGTGGTTGGCGCCGTCCTCGGTCATCGGCAGGGCCAGCATCGAGAAGTTGGGGAAGACGTTGGCGACCATCACACGGGAACGCCGCGCGATCTCGAGCTGGTGGTCGCTGATGCGGCTGGTGTCGAAGGTCTCGGCGAGCTCCTCGGGGAACCCGAAGAACTTCGGACCCGGCTCGTCCTCGGTCGGCGCCATCGAGAACGACAGCGAATGCCCGGGCGCCGCCTGGATGTGATAGCCCATCATGTTCTCGCGGAACGGCACCGGGAAGGCGCCGATCTCCCACACCGACCGGTGCAGCGTGCCCAGGTGGTAGTCGTCACCGGCGAAGTTCTCGCTGCCCGACTTCCAGTTGGCGTCGATGACGAACCGCTGCGGCGGCCCGACGACCTCCATGCCGTGCTCGTTGAGACCGAACAGCAGGTCCAAGTACCAGGCCATGCCGCCCAGATACTCCTCCAGCGGCGGAGCCGACGGGTCCAGCGTCGCGAAGATCAGCCCGTGGTACGACTGCACCCTCGCGGCCTTCGACAGCCCGTTGCCCTCCTTCGGCATCCCGCCGAACGCGTTACGCCACAGCGGCGCCCCGACCAGGTCGCCCTTCGCGTTGTACGTCCAGCCGTGGTACGGACACCGGAAGTGCGAGGTGTTGCCCGAATCCGCGCGACACACCTGCACACCGCGGTGCCGGCACGCGTCGAACAGAACGTTGATCCCGCCCTCCTCATCGCGGATCACGATGAAGTTGTCCTCGCCGATCTTGCGCAGGACGTAGTCGCCCTTCGCCTCGATCTCCGACTCGTGGGCCAGGAACACCCAGCACCGGCCGAAGATCGACCGCAGCTCGCGGTCGTAGATCTCCTGGTTGCCGAACAGCCCCGCGGGAAGCTCGCCTTCGGCCAGCCCCGTATCGAGTTCGTCGAGAAGCGCGTCGGCTCTCGTGCTCTTCGCCTGCGTCATCGCCGCGTTCCTCTCAGAAGAGTCAGAAGAAGATGGAAAGGTTGTGCGTGCCGATCACCGTGAGATCCAGCAGGACCTCGCGGCGCAGCAGGCGCAGCGCGCCGTCCTCCCTGCGCAAGCGGTCCTGCCGCTCACCCGAGAGCAACTGCGGCTGGGTCTGCTCCTGCCGTGTGCGGAAGATCAGCAGATTGCTGCGCACGCTCACGAGGTCCGCGTCCTCGGCGTCCTCGGTGACCCTGACGCCGGTCACGAAGTGGCGGATACGGGACGGCGGGTCCTCCGCCCAGGCGTACGCGGTCTCGTTCCGCGCCACCCGGCTCTCCAGCGACCCGTACGTCTCGTCCAGGTGGAACGCCCCCGCGACGAACCCGGTCCCGCGCGCCCGCTCCACGGTCTGGCGGATCGGCACCTGGTACACCACATCGCGGCTGACCATCGCCTCCAGCCACTCGCGTTCCCGGTATGCGTCCAGCAGCTCGGCCTCGGTGTCCATCCACTCGACGACCTCGTTGTAGAGTGCGCTGCCCACCCTCACCCTGGCTCCAGTCCCGACCACGGGATCCCTCCCTTCCAAGATGAACACACTTTTGCATGCACTTTTGCCCACGGCAATAGGTCGCAGTTAATTGCCAGTTACATCCATCGGAGCCTGTCGCAGGGGGCCAGTGTCGGGAGCCCCTCGGGGGGTGGCGTCACCGCTGGCGCGGTGCTGCGAGCACGGCCAGAAAGCGCTCGCGTACGTACGGGTCCACGCCAGCGACGTCGGCCGCGATCAGCAGGCCGGCCAGGCCGGCGACGCTCCGCCACAGCGCGAGGGCCGCGCGGCACCCCGGACATCCTTCGAGGTGCTGGTCGAAGCCCAGAGCGCCAGGTTCTGGCAGGAAGACAGCCCCGTACAGCGGCATCAGCCGACACCGCACGGCCACGGCCGGCGCCCGCCGCTGCACTGTCGGCCGAGCCGACCGGCGCGGTGCCCGCGCGCATCATGGCCCCCCTCTCAGCCTCCCGAACGACTCACCTGCCGTCCAGAGGGCCGCGCCCAGCAGGACCAGGTCCTTGATCAGGAACTGCCCCGCCCCCGACAGGAACGGGAAGCCGAGGCCCGGCTGCCACACCCCGGGCGTGCTGAACACGAAGCTCAGCGTGGTGAGAAACATCAGGACGGCCCCGGTGCTGCCGAGCGCCGAAACCCGCGGCGCCAACGGCCCGACGGCGATCAAACACCCGAGGACGATCTCGATCACACCGATCACGCCCGCGACCGTGGGCGGACT
Organism: Streptomyces himalayensis subsp. himalayensis; assembly: GCF_013778455.1. Taxonomy (GTDB): domain Bacteria; phylum Actinomycetota; class Actinomycetes; order Streptomycetales; family Streptomycetaceae; genus Streptomyces; species Streptomyces himalayensis. The sequence continues at coordinate 108,971 of NZ_JACEHE010000002.1, forward strand.
CGCCATGCGGTACGTCCACGACAGCAGCGGCGAGTTCCCGACGAGGCCCTCGATCGCCGCGGCCTCATAGCTGGCGAACTTCAGGGCGCCGATCCACACCAGGATCAGGGCCAGCCCGTAACGGATGACAAGGCCGCCGACCCGCCCGAGCCGCTGAGCCGTGCTCGCAGGGTGCGCCGTGTGAGATCTGGCCATCGTCGGCTCCCTCTCCGCAGGAACGGGACGACAGAAGAGACCATGCGGCGGCGCGGAACTCATCGCTCCGGCATTCCCGGCCGAAACCCTCGCCTGCAACCGGAACTGAGACCACCGACAGCCGCGCGGCCCGCGCCGGCTTCGCCGCCGCATCCCCAGAACGAGAAACCCCAGCTCAGACACCGTCCGAGCTGGGGTTCAGATGGAGCCGCCTTCGGGATTCGAACCCGAGACCTACGCATTACGAGTGCGTTGCTCTGGCCATCTGAGCTAAGGCGGCTTGTCGTGATCACTATGGTGCGATCAGCGGCGTCGCCAAGTCTACACAGTTTCCGGGGGTGCTCCGCACACCCCCGGAGTCCACCGCCCCTCCGGGTTAGGAGCAGCGAGTCCCGTCCTTCGGGGCGGTTCCCTCGATCAGATAGCGGTTGATCGCGGAGTCGACGCACTCGCTCCCCCGGCCGTACGCCGTGTGGCCGTCGCCCTCGTACGTCAGGAGCCTGCCGGAGGAGAGCTGGTCGGCCAGGGCCTCGGCCCAGCGGTACGGGGTCGCGGGGTCGCGGGTGGTGCCGACGACCACGATGGGGGCCGCGCCGTTCGCCTCGATGCGGTGCGCCTTGCCCGTGGGCGGCACCGGCCAGTACGCGCAGTTCAGGGAGGACCAGGCGAGTCCCTCGCCGAAGACGGGGGACGCCTTCTCGAAAGCGGGGAGCGACTGCTCGACCTGCTCGGGCGAGGTGAAGGCGGCCGGAAGGTCGAGGCAGTTCACGGCGGCGTTGGCGAACATCAGGTTCGAGTACGAGCCTTTCTCGCCCCTCTCGTAGTAGCTGTCCGCCAGTGCCAGCAGGCTCGTGCCGTCCTTCTCCTTCATTGCCGCGGTGAGGGCACCGCGCAGCTGGCCCCAGGACCCCTCGTCGTACATCGCCGCGATTACGCCGATCGTCGCCAGTGACTCCGTGAGCCTGCGTCCGTCCGTGGATCCGCCGGCGAGAGGGGCGGCGTCCAGCTGCTGGAAGAAGGCCTTGAGGTTCTTGCCCGCGGCCTCCGCCGTCGTGCCCAGGCCGCCGAGGGGGCAGTCCTGGTGCTTCACGCAGTCCTCCGCGAAGGAGCGGAACGCGGTCTCGAATCCGGCGGTCTGCTCCTCGTTCAGCTGGCGTGCGGCCAGTGTCGGGTCCATCGCGCCGTCCAGCACCAGGCGGCCGACCCGCTCGGGATACAGCCCCGCGTATGTGGCACCCAGGAAGGTTCCGTACGAGGCACCGACATACGTCAGCTTCTTGTCACCCAGCACCGCGCGCAGGATGTCCATGTCGCGGGCCGCCTCGATCGTGGAGACATGCGGCAGGATCGTGCCCGACCTGCTCTCGCAGCCGCCCGCGAACTTCTTGAACGCGGCGGCCAGCTGGTCGGTCTCGCGCTGGTCGTCCGGAGTGATGTCGGTCTGCGTGTACGCGTCCATCTCGCGGCCGTCGAGACACTCGACGGGCTCGCTGCGCGCCACGCCGCGCGGGTCGACGGCCACCATGTCGTACCGCGCGCGGACCTCGGCCGGATAGCCGAGCGCCGCGTACGACTGGAGGTAACCCACCGCCGAGCCGCCCGGGCCGCCCGGGTTGACCAGCAGCGAACCGAGGCGTTTGCCCGGGCCCGTGGCCTTCTTGCGGGCTACGGCCAGCTTGATGTCGCCGGAGTCCGGCTTCTCGTAGTCGAGGGGGGCCTTCATCGTGGAGCACTCGAATCCGGGGACGCCGCAGTCGCGCCAGCGCAGCTCCTGGCCGTAGTACGCCGAGAGCGCGGTCGGCGTGGACCTGGGCAGCGCCGCCAGCGCGGCATCGGTCGTCGATCCGCCCGGCGAGCAGCCGGTGGCGAGCAGCCCGGCGGCGACGAGAAGGGCACCGGACGACCGGAGCCCGTTTGCCTGGATGTGACGCATGGTGTTCATCAGGCGAGCCTAACTGTCCGCGATGCGATGAATGCACTCCGTAGCCATCGGTGTCTTGCGAGTTGCTTCGGTCGGCGCCTCTCGTCTGTCGGGTCCCGTCGGCGGACGGTGGGTGCCGTCGGCGGACGGGTCACGCAGCCCGCTGGCTCGCCCGGCGGCCGAGCATCAGCTCGGTCCCCGGTCAGCCCGGTCAGCCCGCCCGCAGAGCGACCGTCATCGCCTCCACGGCCAGCAGCGGCGCGACGTTGCTGTCGAGGGCCTCCCGGCACGCGACGATCGCCTCGATGCGACGCAGCGTCGACTCGGGCGAGGTGCTGCGGGCTATCCGCTCCACCGCGTCCTGCACCTCCGTGTTGGCGAGAGCGACACGGGAGCCGAGCTGCAGGGCGAGCACATCGCGGTAGAAGCCGGTCAGATCGACCAGGGCGAGGTCCAGGCTGTCGCGCTGGGTGCGGGTCTTGCGGCGTTTCTGCCTGTCCTCGAGCTCCTTCATCACACCTGCGGTGCCGCGAGGCATCCGGCCGCCCTGTCCCGCGCCGAGGGCCGCCTTCAGGTCCTCGGTCTCCTTTGCGTCGACCTCTTCGGCAACCTGCCTGGCGTCCTCCGCCGCGGCGTCGATCAGCTCCTGGGCGGCCTTGAGGCAGCCGCCGATGTCGCCGACACGGAGCGGCACCTTCAGCACGGCGGCGCGGCGCTCCCGCGCCCGCTCGTCCGTCGCGAGGCGCCGGGCTCGCCCGATGTGCCCCTGCGTGGCGCGGGCCGCGGCGGCCGCGACGTCCGGCTCGATGCCGTCACGCCGTACGAGCACGTCGGCCACCGCGTCCACCGAAGGCGTGCGCAGCGTGAGGTGGCGGCAGCGCGAGCGGATGGTGGGCAGGACGTCTTCGAGGGACGGCGCGCACAGCAGCCACACCGTGCGGGGGGCGGGCTCCTCCACGGCCTTCAGCAGGACGTTGCCCGCACCCTCGGTGAGGCGGTCGGCGTCCTCCAGCACGATGACCTGCCAGCGGCCGCCTGCCGGCGACAGCTGGCACCGGCGCACGAGATCGCGGGTCTCCTTGACACCGATGGAGAGCAGATCGGTGCGGACGACCTCGACGTCGGCATGGGTGCCCACCAGGGCCGTGTGGCAGCCGTCGCAGAACCCGCAGCCGGGGACGCCGCCGAGCGCCCGGTCGGGGCTGACGCACTGGAGCGCGGCCGCGAAGGCCCGGGCGGCCGTGGAGCGGCCTGAGCCGGGCGGGCCCGTGAACAGCCACGCATGCGTCATCTTCGACGCCTCCGGGAGCGGGGCGTCCGAGGCGGCGGCGGTCACCAGAGCGTCGGCGTCACGGGCGGCAGCGGCGAGCTGGGCGCTCACCTTCTCCTGGCCGACCAGGTCGTCCCACACGCTCATGGGTCCACCGCCCTTTCGTCGTACTTCGGCTTGCCCGGTCCATTGTGGGGCTGCGCACTGACAGTGGCGGACCGGCGGACCGGCGGACCGGGACCGGCGGACCGGCCGACCGGCGGACCGCGGACCGGCGGACCGGGCGGAAGGGACCGAAGGCGTCAGCGGCGGCCCCTGCCCCACCGCCCGCCGTCGTTCCCGTCCTGGTCCTCCTGCGGTCCCAGCAGCTCGTCCGCCAGGGTCGGGAGGTCGTCCAGGGGAGTCTCCTCCGCCCAGTCGGACCGGGGGCGGCGCGCGCGGCCCTCGGCATCGACGCGGGGCAGCTCGTGGGTCCTGGCGGTCGAACCGTCCGGCTGCGGCCCGTCCTGGCGCTCATCGCGGAAGTAGCCCGGCGGCACCCGGTCGGCGGGGTCCTCGCCCTGCCGGTCGTCACGTACCGGAGGCAGAACAGCCGTCTCCTCCGCCGCACCTGCGGGCCCGGCGGGGGCCGCGGGCGGCTGCGGCAGCACCGCGGTCTCCTCCGCATCCTGGCCGGTCCAGTCCTGGCCGGGCCGGGCCGTCGCAGCGCCACCGTGCTGCACGGGAGGCAGCACAGCCGTCTCATCCCCGGCACCCGGCGCCTGCACCGGCGGCAGCACCGCCGTCTCGTCCACCGGTCCGCCGGAGGCGTTGGTCGGCGTCACGATCGGGGTGGGCACCGTCCGCTCGTTGTCGGGCGAGACGCTGGAGGTATCCGTGGCCTCCGAGGCCCCGCCTGCCGACTGTGCCGCAGACGCCGCCGAGGCAGCCGCCGCCTCCGCCGCCAGGCGCCGGGCCTCCTCGGCCCGCAGCAGCGCCTCTTCCGCCTTGCGCTGCTTCTCCATACGCCGCGCCTCGGCCTCCGCGCGCAACCGGGCCTCTTCCTCCGCCTGCCGGCGGAGACGCTCCTGCTCGGCTGCCCGTACCTGCTCCTCGGCCTGCCGCCGGGCGCGCTCCTCCTCGGCGAGGCGGCGGGCCTCCTCGGCGCGCTGCCGGGCCTCCTCCGCCTGGCGTTCGGCCTCGCGGCGCTGGGCCTCCTCGACCTCGCGGCGCTTGCGCTCCTCTTCCTCGGCGCGGAGCTTCGCCAGCTGCTCCTGGCGCTCGCGCTCCAGGCGCTCCTCCTCCGCCTTGCGCGCGGCCTCCTCCTCGGCCTTCCGCCGCGCCTCCTCCTCGGCGGCCTTGCGGGCCTCCTCCTGGGCCTTCACCTCGGCTGCGGAGAGCGGCAGCATCACGTCGAGCCGGTGCCGGATCACGGTCGTCACCGCCTCCGGCTCCTGAGCCGCGTCGACGACCAGGTAGCGGCCCGGATCGGCGGCAGCCATCGTCAGGAAACCGGACCGCACGCGCGCGTGGAACTCGGCAGGCTCCGACTCCAGACGGTCCGGCGCCTCCGTGAACCGCTCCCGCGCGGCCTCCGGCGAGACGTCCAGCAGGACCGTCAGATGCGGGACGAGCCCATCCGTAGCCCAGCGCGAGATACGGGCGATCTCGGTCGGCGACAGATCACGGCCGGCGCCCTGGTACGCCACAGAAGAATCGATGTAGCGGTCGGAGATGACGACGGCGCCGCGCTCCAGGGCGGGCCTGACGACCGTGTCGACGTGTTCGGCGCGGTCGGCCGCGTACAGCAGGGCCTCCGCCCGGTGCGACAGACCCGCGGACGACACATCCAGCAGGATCGACCGCAGCCGCTTGCCGACCGGCGTCGCGCCGGGCTCACGCGTGACCACGACCTCGTGGCCCTTCGCGCGGATCCACTCCGCGAGCGCCTCGGCCTGCGTCGACTTCCCGGCGCCGTCACCGCCCTCCAGAGCGATGAAGAAGCCGGAAGCGGCGGGCGCCTGGGCGGGGTCACCGCCACGCACCGCGTCCCGCAGATCGTGCCTCAGCGGCACCCCGGACCGGTCGTCGGTCTTCGAAAGCACCAGCGCGGCCACCGGCAGCAGCAGCGCCCCGACGAGCATCAGCGTGAACGCCGCGCCGCCGTGTGCGAACACGAACTTGCCGCCGGCCAGCCGGTACGGCCCGATCGCCGCCGCCAGCACCGGCGCGGCCACGACGCCGAGCGCGACGCACACCCGTACGACCGCGTGCAGATGCTCGGTCGTACGCGCCCGCCGGTACTCCTCGGTCTCCTGGTCGAGCAGCGTGTGCCCGGTATTCGCGGCGACACCCGCGGCGACGCCCGCGATCACCATGATCAGCCACACGCTCGTCACATCCGGCACGAGACCCGCGGCGAGCAGCGCCACCCCGGTGAGCGCCACGGCGAGCGCCAGCAGCCGACGGCGCGACAGCGACGGCAGGACGGACGGAGCCGTACGGATACCGACGACGGTGCCGCCGGTCAGCGCGAGCACCAGCAGCCCGTACAGCACCGGGCCGCCGCCCAGGTCCTTGGAGTGCAGGACCGCAACGGCGACCGCGGCCGCGACGGCCGTGGCGACCGCGGCGCAGGCCAGCACCAGCAGCGGGATCGCCTTCGTACGTCCCTTGTCGGCGCCGGAGCCCGTCTTGGGGCGGCGCAGGCCCTCGAGCGGGGAACGCGCGCGCGGCGTCTGCGCGTCGGGCAGTTCGAGGAAGTACAGAACTGACAGCGAGGCGGCGAACAGGCCCGCCGCCACGTAGGAGGCGAGGGCGGCCTGATGCTGCCCGAACCAGGCGATGCCGGCGCCCAGCAGATTGCCGACGAGCGTGACCACGACGAGCGCGGCGGCGGCGATCGGCAGCGCCACGAAGCCGGTACGCAGCGACAGCCGCCGCAGCGCGTCCATGTGGTCCGGCAGCGGTCGCACCGCGGCGCCCTCGAGCGGCGGCGGGGGCAGCAGCGCGGGCGCCGCGCTCTCCCGGCACACCGTCCAGAAGCGTTCGGCGACGCCGGTCACGAAGGCGGTGACGAGCAGGAGGGCGAACGCGTTGTCCGGGGTCCAGTCGATCCACAGCGGAGCGACGATCAGCAGCGCGGCGCGCACGCCGTCCGAGCCGATCATGGTCCAGCGGCGGTCCAGGGGACCGCCAGGGGACGTGAGCGAAGTGAGCGGACCGAGCAGGACCGCCCCGAACAGCAGGGTCGCGAGGATCCGCGCCGCGAAGACGGCGGCGACTCCGAACGCCACGCCGCGGTAGCCGCCTCCGAACGAACTCTCGGAAATCGCTGCCTGGAGCACCAGCAGCACGAGGACGAGAAGGGCGAGTACGTCCCCCATCCCGGCGACGAGCTGGGCGCTCCACAACCGCTTCAACTGCGGCCCGCGCAACAGTGCGCGGACGGCGCGCTCTCGGGAATCTGCGACCAGGGCGTCGTCAGGGGCCGGATTCTGGGCCGGTGGCTGCTCGGCTCGCGTCATCCTGCAAGGGTATCCGGACGCGAGTACTCCCCGGAGGGGACCCGAACAGACTGACGCCCCGGCGCCGGGTGGCATCGGGGCGTCGCAGGTCAGCACGCAGGTCCGGCGACTGCTCTGTTCCGTACTGTGCGGCTACTCAGTCGTCCGCGGCTGCTCAGTTGTCTGCGGCTGCTCAGTTGTCTGCGGCTGCTCAGTCGTCCGCGGCCGAAGAAGCCGTCGCCTTCTTGGCGGTGGTCTTCTTCGCCGTGGTCTTCTTCGCAGCCGTCGTCTTGGCGGCCGTCGTCTTGGCAGCCGTCGTCGTCTTCTTCGCAGCGGTCTTCTTGGCGGCCGTCGTCTTCTTGGCGGCCGTCTTCTTCGCCGGTGCCTTCTTCGCGGCCGCCTTCCTGGCGGTCTTCTTGGCCGGGGCCTTCGCCCGCTTCTCGGCGAGCAGCTCGAAGCCGCGCTCCGGCGTGATCGTCTCGACGCTGTCGCCCGACCGCAGGGTCGCGTTGGTCTCGCTGTCCGTGACGTAGGGGCCGAAGCGGCCGTCCTTGACGACCACCGGCTTGCCGCTGACCGGGTCCTCGCCGAGCTCCTTCAGCGGCGGCTTGGCCGCGGCCCGCCCGCGCTGCTTGGGCTGGGCGTAGATCGCGAGGGCCTCGTCCAGCGTGATCGTGAAGAGCTGCTCCTCGTTCTCCAGGGAGCGCGAGTCCGTGCCCTTCTTCAGGTACGGCCCGTAGCGCCCGTTCTGCGCGGTGATCTCGACGCCTTCGGCGTCCGTCCCGACCACGCGAGGCAGCGACATCAGCCTGAGCGCGTCCTCGAGCGTCACTGTGTCCAGGGACATCGACTTGAAGAGCGAGGCCGTACGCGGCTTGACGGCGTTCTTGCCGGTCTTCGGGGTGCCCTCGGGGAGCACCTCGGTGACGTACGGACCGTAGCGCCCGTCCTTCGCCACGATCTGGTGGCCCGTCTCCGGGTCCTTGCCCAGCTCGAAGTCGCCGCTCGGCTTGGCCAGCAGCTCCTCGGCGTACTCGACGGACAGCTCGTCCGGGGCGAGATCATCCGGGACGTCGGCCCGCTGGTGCTCCTCGGCATCGCGCTCACCCCGCTCGATGTACGGGCCGTAGCGCCCGACGCGCAGCACGATGTCGTTTCCGACGGGGAACGTCGACACCTCGCGGGCGTCGATCGCGCCCAGGTCGGTGACGAGCTCCTTGAGGCCGCCGAGGTGGTCGCCGTCGCCGTTACCGGCGTCCGCCGCGCCACCATGGCCCTCGCCCTCGCCCTCGCCGAAGTAGAAGCGCTTCAGCCACGGCACGGCCTGCGCCTCGCCGCGCGCGATGCGGTCGAGGTCGTCCTCCATCCTGGCGGTGAAGTCGTAGTCGACGAGCCGGCCGAAGTGCTTCTCCAGCAGGTTGACCACGGCGAAGGACAGGAAGGACGGGACAAGCGCGGTGCCCTTCTTGAAGACGTAGCCCCGGTCGAGGATCGTGCCGATGATCGACGCGTACGTCGACGGGCGGCCGATCTCGCGCTCTTCCAGCTCCTTGACCAGGCTGGCCTCGGTGTAGCGGGCCGGCGGCTTGGTCGCGTGGCCGTCGACCGTGATCTCCTCGGCGGACAGCGCGTCACCCTCGGTGACCTGCGGCAGCCTGCGCTCGCGGTCGTCGAGCTCGGCGTTCGGGTCGTCGGCGCCCTCGACGTACGCCTTGAGGAAGCCGTGGAAGGTGATCGTCTTGCCGGACGCGGTGAACTCGGCGTTCCGGCCGTCGCTCGCCCGGCCGCCGATCTTCACCGTCACGCTGTTTCCGACGGCGTCCTTCATCTGGGACGCGACGGTCCGCTTCCAGATCAGCTCGTAGAGCTTGAACTGGTCGCCGGTCAGACCCGTCTCGGCGGGGGTGCGGAAACGATCGCCCGAGGGGCGGATCGCCTCGTGCGCCTCCTGCGCGTTCTTGACCTTTCCGGCGTACGTGCGCGGCTGGGCCGGCAGGTAGTCGGCGCCGTACAGCTGCGTGACCTGCGCGCGGGCGGCGGCGACAGCCGTGTCCGACAGCGTCGTGGAGTCCGTACGCATGTACGTGATGTAGCCGTTCTCGTACAGCTTCTGCGCGACCTGCATCGTGGCCTTCGCGCCGAAGCCGAGCTTGCGGCTCGCCTCCTGCTGGAGGGTCGTGGTGCGGAACGGCGCGTACGGCGAGCGGCGGTACGGCTTGGACTCGACCGCGCGCACCGAGAACTGCGTGTTCTCCAGCGCTGCGGCCAGCGCACGGGCGTTCGCCTCGTCGAGGTGAAGCGTGTCGGACTTCAGCTGCCCGAGCGAGTCGAAGTCACGGCCCTGAGCGACGCGCTTGCCGTCGACCGTGTTCAGACGTGCGACCAGCGACGACGGGTCCGACGAGTCGCCGGGGCGGCCGGTCGCGAAGATGCCGGTCAGGTCCCAGTACTCGGCGGAACGGAAGGCGATGCGCTCGCGCTCCCGCTCGACGACCAGCCTGGTCGCGACGGACTGGACACGGCCCGCCGACAGTCGCGGCATGACCTTCTTCCACAGGACCGGCGATACCTCGTAGCCGTAGAGGCGGTCGAGGATGCGGCGGGTCTCCTGGGCGTCGACCATGCGCTTGTTCAGGTCGCGCGGGTTCTCGACGGCCTCGCGGATCGCGTCCTTGGTGATCTCGTGGAAGACCATCCGGTGGACCGGGACCTTCGGCTTCAGCACCTCGAGGAGATGCCAGGCGATCGCCTCGCCCTCGCGGTCCTCATCGGTGGCGAGGAAGAGCTCGTCGGAGTCGCGGAGCAGGTCCTTGAGCTTCTTGACCTGGGCCTTCTTGTCGGCGTTCACGACATAGATCGGCTGGAAGTCGTGTTCGACATCCACGCCGAGGCGGCGCACCTCGCCGGTGTACTTCTCCGGCACCTCCGCGGCACCGTTCGGAAGGTCGCGGATGTGCCCGACGCTCGCCTCGACGGTGTAGCCGGGGCCGAGGTAGCCCTTGATCGTCTTCGCCTTGGCAGGCGACTCGACGATGACGAGTCGGCGGCCGCCCTGTGCGGTCTCGCTGGTCGGGGACAACTTCGCTCTTCTCTCCGGTCGGCACTCGATGACTGTGCGGTACGTAGGGTGACGCTGCGGAGTGTGACGGTACATCCCGCCCCCGTGTCAAACGGGAAAAGCCCACAACGGCCACTCGAACGGTAACCCGAGTACCGGTATTCCTGCCGCACGGAGTGGCGACCTGGTCTTTTCGGGCAGACCCGCGCACCGAGCGGCGCGGTGCCCGGCGACATGGCCGCCGCCGACGTCACAGCCCTGCGAAGCACCAGATCCCGAGCAGCAGCGCGCCTGCTCCGGCGACGGTCGCAAGCGTCGCAGATGCGACCGGGTTCACACCCTGTGCCACGGGTGCCCGATGCAGCACCCGCGCCCCGGTCCAGACCAGGAGGGCGGCTCCGAACAGCACGAACACCGTCCCTGCGAAGATCGCCGGCCCGCTCTCCATGCGCTCTGCCCTCCGCCGCTGCTCGTTGGCTCCCCAGGAGCTGCCCCGGACCCACCAGGTCCGGGCGGCAGGCTGGCACAGCCGGGAAGCCCCGGCACGAACCCGAGGTGAACGGCAGAAGGCATCGCGGCGCGCACTCGGAGGCGCCGCGCGCACCCGCCAGGTTGCCAGCAGTCGGTGAGCGGGAGGCCTGCAGTCGGTGAGCGGGAGACCGCCTGCGGCCCACGCCGAGCCCGGCCCTCTCAGACCCCAGACCGTGCCCGGCCTGCCCACACCGCTCCCAGCCGGCTCAGGCCGCGTCAGGCCGGCTCAGGCCGAGCCCGGCGCCGGTATCTTCCCGCTCGTCTTTTCGCCGTCGGCCCTGCCTACCGTGCACACGACCTTCGTGAACCCCTCCTCCCAGTCGTCCTCGCCTGCGATCCAGCCGTACACGACGAGCTCGGCGCCGGACGCCCAGGTCGACTCGAATGTGTTCTTGCAGAGCTTGTTCGCGTTGTCGAGAGCCTTCTTGTGCGCCATGTTCTCCGGGGCCGGGACCATCCCGATGACCTGGTCGGTGTGCGGCTTGGCGCAGTCGACGAGCGGCGCCCGGTAGGTGTCCTTCTCCTCGATGTAGTTCCAGCAGTCGCCGATGCTCATCTGGCTGACCCACAGGTCCGTGCCCGAGTCGCGGAAGTTCCCCACCTCGCCACCGATCGGGACGTGGCGCCCCAGTACGAGACATGGCGTACCGCCACCGCTCGCCTGGAACCGGTCCTTCGCCGGCGTCAGGGCGTAGGAGCCCGCGTCGGGGAGGGCCGTCGCTATCTCCTCGGTCTGCTGATCGCAGCGCCTCGCGCCCTCGTTGACGGCCTCGTCGTAGTCCTTGGATATGTCGACGGCCACGACCTGCCCGTCAGGAACGTCCTCCGCGCAGTCGACGACGCCGAGGTTGGGCACGGACTTGAACGGCTCGCCCGACCAGACAGCGTTCACGCAGTCTCCGACCTGCAACCGCTTGGTCAGTCCCGCCTTTTCTCCGTACGGGTAAACGGGGCCTGTCGGTGTCGGCGATGGCGTGGCAGTTGGTGACGCCGACTTCCTACCGGCCGAGTTCTTCTTGCCGTCGCCGCTCCCGTCTCCCGCGAGCGAGACCGCGGCCCAGGTGCCGCCGCCGACGGCGAGCACCACGGCGACCACGATCGCCACGAGGGCCGCGGCGGGCGGTCGGCGACGCGGCCCATCTGGCCCGCCCGGCCCCGGACCGCCCGGACCACCGGTCTGTCCGGGCCCTCCGAACTGAGCTCCCGGAGCCCCTGAATAAGGAGAACCGGAACCGGAATGTGTCGGGCCGGAGGCCCCGGACCCGACCGCGTAGGGGTTCCATCCGTCGTACCCGGGGGCACCGCCCTGTGCGAGCGCCGGTGAGCCGAACGGTGTGCCCAGGGGCGTTCCCACCTGCGATCCGGCCGGTGTGCTCGGTCCGGACGCCGGGGTCTGCGGTGTGTGCGGGGCCTGGGCGGACTGCGGCGTATGCGGAGTGCCGGCGCCCACGACCCCAGGCGTAACCGGAGTTCCCGGTCCGGATCCGTACCCCGACGCGTGCCCTGCCGGATGGCCGGAGCCGTCCGGCGTCGATCCGGATGCCCATCCGCCCGGTCCGGACGCCGGCCCCGGCACCGGCGTGACCACCGGCGGAGGCCCGAAGAAACCATCCGACGGCCCCTGAACGACCCGTTCCAGACCACGGGCCACGGCCTCGGGCGCCGACCGCCGCACCGGGTCCTTGATGAGCAACCCGTGCAGCACGGGAGCGAGTTCACCGGCTCGTTGCGGCGGGTTGGGGTCCTCGGTGAGCAGGGCGGTCAGCGTCGAGTACTCGTCGCTGCGGTCGAAGGGGCCTCGGCCCTCCACGGCCTGGTACAGCGTGGCGCCCAGTGAGAAGAGGTCGGCCGCGGGCGTCGGCGGCTCGCCTCGGGCCCGCTCGGGTGCCAGAAAACCGGGAGTTCCGAGGATCCCCGCGGTCGAGGTCAGCCGGGGCTCCCTCGACTCCGGCTGCAGCGCGATGCCGTAGTCCGTGAGCAGCACGCGCGCGTGTGGATCACCCGAAGCGTCCGGCGCCAGAAGGATGTTGGCCGGTTTCACATCCCGGTGCAGGATGCCGATGCGGTGCCCGGCGGTGAGCGCGTCCAGCACCGCGAGCCCGATCCGGGCCGTCTGCTCGGGCGACCGCGGCCCCGACCGGCGCACGAGGGCCTGGAGATCGACCGCGTCCGGCACGTACTCCATGACGATCCACGGCAGCCCCTCGTGCAGCAGCACGTCGTGCACCGTCGCCACATGCGGATGGCCCCGCAGCCGCGCCGCGTGCCGGGCCTCGCTGCGCGCCCGCGCAATACGCTGCGCGGGCTCCGAGGCGTCCATCGGCCCATCCGGCATGGCGATCTCCTTCATGGAGACCTCGCAGGCCAACTCCTCGTCGTACGCGAGCCAGACGCGCCCCATGCCGCCCGCGCCCAGCGTCCTCAACAGCCGGTAACGACCGTTGATGACCCTGCCTTCACCGTGATCCGGCGTCTCCCCCGCCATGGCGCCTCCCCCGAGACAGCGCGCCTCCCCCGAGGACGCGTGAAGCTGGTCTCTCGAAGGTAGCTTCGCAGACACCACTGACAGGAGGCCTTTTGCGGATCAATCCCCTCATATCGGCCCCTTGAGCGCCAGTAGCCTTGTCCGACCCCACGGGCAACAGCGCGCTATGGCGGGGACGCGCAGAGGAACACCTACGAAACCGTCGGCTCCAGGAAGCCCTGCTCGATCAGCAACCGGATCTGAGCGGGCGTCCGGTCGCGCAGCAACACAGGGTCCTCGCCGACCAGTTGGGCGATCGCGTCGAGGATCCGTCCGGCGCTGAGCGTGCCGTCGCACACGCCCGCGAATCCGGCGCCGACCGTGTCGACCTTTGTCGCCCGGCGCATCCCACGGTGCTGACGCAGCACCACATGCTCGGGGTCCTCGGCTCCGGGCAGCCCGACCTGCTCCTGCACGACCTCGGCAGCGAGCGCGAAGTGCGAGGTGAGCAGCGCCGCGTCGTCGTGCGTCCGCAGAAAGCCCTGGCGCTCGAAGTGCCTGAGCACGGTCTCGCCGAGCGGCTGTTCGACCGGGTGCGGCCACTCCTCCACCGTGACGGAGGGCTCCGCCGAGTCCGTCCTGTGCAGCGTGATCCATCCGAACCCGATGGACTTCGTCTTGCGGGCCTCGAACTCGTCGAGCCACGCGTCGTACCGCGCGGCGTACTCGGCCGGGTCCGTACGGTGGTCGCCCGCGTCGCGCAGCCACAGCTCCGCGTACTGCGTGATGTCCTGCACCTCACGCTGCACGATCCAGGCGTCGCAGCCGCGCGGCACCCAGGAGCGCAGCCGGTCGGTCCACTCCTCGCCCTCCACGTGCTGCCAGTTGGCGAGGAACTGCGCATACCCGCCCTGGTTCAGCCGCTCCCCCGCCTGCTGGACGATCGTCCGGCACAGATCGTCCCCGCCCATCCCGCCGTCCCGGTAGGTGAGCCGAGACCCTTCGCGAGAGAGGGGCGAGATCACGAACGGCGGGTTGGACACGATCAGGTCGTACGTCTCGTCGGCCACTGGCTCGAAGAGCGAGCCCTGACGCAGATCCGCTTCCGGGGCCCCGGACAGCGCGAGCGTGAGCCGCGTGATGTGCAGCGCGCGCGGGTTGAGGTCGGTCGCGGTCACCCGGGTCGCGTGCTGGGCGGCGTGCAGCGCCTGGATACCTGAGCCTGTGCCGAGGTCCAGGGCCGATGCCACGGGCCTGCGCACCGTGATCCCGGCCAGGGTCGTGGACGCCCCGCCGACCCCCAGCACGACGGCTGTGTCTGCCTGACGGCCCTGGCTGCCGCTGCCTCCGGCACCCCCGACCGCGCACCCGAGGTCCGAGACGATGAACCAGTCCTCGCCGTCAGGTCCGCCGTACGGCCGCACATCCACCGTCGCCGCGACCTCGTCGCCGCCCGCGCGGACCAGCCACCCGCTGTCGAGGCACTCCTCGACCGGCAGAACGTCCGCCACGCGTGCGTGCGGCACGGGTTGCTGCAGCAGAAAGAGTCGTACGAGCGCTTCCAGCGGGGTGTCCCCTCGGGTGGCGCGCAGGGCGGGGACGGTCTCGCTGCGCGCCAGCGCCGCGTACGCGGGGGCGCCGAGCAGTTCGAGAAGCCCGTCGGCGGTGAAGTCGGCGGCCAGGAGGGCGTCGCGCAGCCGGACGGCGACGTCGGCCCGGCCGGACGAGGGCAGGGAGGACAGGGAGGACAGGGAGGACTGACTGGCGCTACTCACGCGACCCATTGTGTCGCCCAGAGCCCGGAACGGCGCGCTGCCCTGCCTTGCTGTGGGCAGGCAGGTCCGCACCGCTGTGGGCAGGCGTTCCCCAGGGCTGGGGGGGCACCCCCCCAGCGGTAGCTGGGGGAGGGTGGCACAGCACCACGACGGCGGACGCCTCGGCGACGTACGAATCGAACACCCGGGCGTCGGGGCGGGCCCGGCCGGAAGCCGCCCCCAAGGGGCGGCGCCCGTCACCCCTGCGTAGCCGCCGGCGAGGCAGACTTGCAGCTCGCCTGCCGCTGCATGGCCTCGCCGACGTCGCCCTCCTCGAGCTTCTCCAGCGCGTCGTTGCCGCTCTTGCTGAGCTTGTCCAGCTCGGTCGCGATGTCCTTGAGACCGTCGGCGAACTTCGCCTGGTCCTCGGTGTTGAGGTCGTCGACCTTCTTCTTCAGGTCCGCGTACGCCGCGGAAATGCTCTTGAGCTCCTTGACGGCGTTCTGCTGCTTCTTCTCGCCGCCGTCGACCGGCGGCGCACCGGCCTTGTCCACGGCGGAGCCGATCGACTTGTACGCGTCAGACATGTCCTGGAAGGCCTGGGAGTCGGTCTTCTGGACGTCCTCCGGCGTGCTGTTGTCCGAGGTCTGCTTCTGGATCGCGGCGTTGGCGTCCTCGATCGCCTTCGCCTGCGGCTTCACCGCGTCGCAGACCGACTTGGCCCAGGAGTCCAGCTCCTCGTTGCTGTCGCCACTGCATCCCGACAGCGCCAGTACCAGTACCGCACCGCCGGACAGTGCGGCCGCGAGCTTCTTGTTCACCGGATTGGTCCCTTCCATGGCTCTCGGCCCCGGAACTTACACGCCAAGTGGGCGACTATCGCATGCCGGACGTCCGCTATGGGCCCCATTGAAGCCATTTGCACCAAGAGAGAGAAGGCTCACGAGTGCACGAAAGCGGGCGTGCAGCGCGCAGTAGCGCGCCGCACGCCCGCCCGTCGAGCCCTGTCTGACCAGGCCTTCTGACCAAGGGTCAGGAAACCACCGCCGGGTCGGCCGGCTTGGACGTCCGCTCGGCGTTGTCTTCGTCACTCACAGCGATGCCGCGCCGCTTGGAGACGTACACCGCGCCGACGATGACCACGATGGCCAGCGCCGCGATCAGGATACGGATACCGACACTGGCATCGTCGCCGTAGTTGAATTTGACTACCGCTGGCGCGATGAGGAGCGCCACCAGGTTCATCACCTTCAGCAGCGGGTTGATCGCCGGTCCCGCGGTGTCCTTGAAGGGGTCGCCGACCGTGTCGCCGATCACCGTCGCGGCATGGGCCTCACTGCCCTTGCCACCGTGGTGACCGTCCTCGACGAGCTTCTTCGCGTTGTCCCAGGCGCCCCCGGAGTTGGCGAGGAAGACCGCCATCAGCGTGCCCGTGCCGATCGCACCCGCGAGATACGCACCGAGCGCACCGACACCGAGCGTGAACCCGATCGCGATCGGCGCCATCACAGCGAGCAGACCCGGCGTCGCGAGCTCGCGCAGCGCATCCTTGGTGCAGATGTCGACCACGCGCCCGTACTCCGGCTTCTCGGTGTAGTCCATGATCCCGGGGTGCTCGCGGAACTGCCGCCGCACCTCGTAGACCACCGCGCCCGCCGAACGCGACACCGCGTTGATGGCGAGACCGGAGAAGAGGAAGACGACGGCCGCACCGGCGATCAGACCGACCAGGTTGTTGGGCTGCGAGATGTCCATCAGCAGGTTCATCGGCGCGTCCCTGCCGGTGACGCTCTCGCCGACCTCCTGTGCGGCCGTGACGATGGCGTCCCGGTACGAGCCGAAGAGCGCCGACGCCGCGAGGACGGCCGTGGCGATGGCGATGCCCTTGGTGATGGCCTTCGTGGTGTTGCCCACGGCATCCAGGTCGGTGAGCACCTGAGCGCCCGAGCCCGTGACGTCACCGGACATCTCGGCGATGCCCTGCGCGTTGTCGGAGACCGGACCGAAGGTGTCCATGGCGACGATCACGCCGACCGTGGTGAGCAGACCGGTACCGGCCAGCGCCACCGCGAAGAGCGCCAGCATGATCGACGTACCGCCGAGCAGGAATGCCCCGTACACGCCAAGGCCGATCAGCAGTGCGGTGTAGACCGCCGATTCGAGACCCACGGAGATACCGGCGAGGACGACGGTGGCCGGGCCGGTGAGGGAGGTCTTGCCGATGTCCCGCACGGGTCGCCGGGTGGTCTCGGTGAAGTAGCCGGTGAGCTGCTGGATCAGCGCGGCCAGGACGATGCCGATCGCCACGGCGACCAGCGCGAGGATCCGGGGGTCACCGCTCTTGGCCTGGATCACCGCGTCGGTGACGCCCTTCAGGTCGGCGTACGAAGACGGCAGGTAGACGAAGACCGCGGCGGCCACCAGCGCTAGCGAGATCAGCGCGGAGATGAAGAAACCGCGGTTGATCGCGGACATGCCGCTGCGGTCCGCACGGCGGGGCGCCACAGCGAAGATGCCGATCATCGCCGTCACGACGCCGATCGCGGGAACGATCAGCGGGAAGGCGAGACCTGCGTCGCCGAAGGCCGCCTTGCCGAGGATCAGCGCGGCGACCAGTGTCACGGCGTACGACTCGAAGAGGTCCGCGGCCATACCTGCGCAGTCGCCGACGTTGTCGCCCACATTGTCGGCGATGGTCGCGGCATTACGCGGGTCGTCCTCCGGAATGCCCTTCTCGACCTTGCCGACCAGGTCGGCGCCGACGTCGGCGGCCTTGGTGAAGATGCCGCCGCCGACGCGCATGAACATCGCGATCAGAGCGGCGCCGAGACCGAAGCCCTCAAGGACCTTCGGCGCATCGGCCGCATACACGAGCACCACACAGGAGGCTCCGAGCAGACCGAGCCCCACCGTGAACATGCCGACGACGCCGCCTGTACGGAACGCGATCTTCATGGCCTTGTGCGAGACGGCCGTCAGATCCTTTTCGGGTTCTCCTTCTGCGGGAGTCGCTTCGCGCGCGGCGGCTGCCACACGCACATTGCTCCGTACGGCGAGCCACATGCCGATATAGCCGGTGGCCGCCGAGAATGCCGCGCCGATCAGGAAGAACACCGAGCGTCCGGCGCGCTGATTCCAGTCGTCCGCGGGCAGCAGCATGAGCAGGAAGAACACCACGACGGCGAATACCGCGAGAGTGCGCAGTTGCCGGGCCAGATAGGCATTCGCGCCTTCCTGCACCGCCGCCGCGATCTTCTTCATGCTGTCGGTGCCCTCGCCTGCCGCGAGCACCTGGCGCACCAGCACTCCGGCGACCACCAGAGCCGCGAGCGCGACGGCCGCGATGACGGTCACGATGAGGCGGTTGTCGTCGGTCAGAACTGCGGCTGCGAAGGTTGAGGGATGGTCCAGCTGATGAGGGGTAGAAAGCCCCGCCATTCGTCCTCCTTGACGCTTGGGCTGAGCTCAAGATGTGGACGGATTGTAGGTAGCAGGCCCTGATCAAAACAGAGCGCGACAAACGGAATCGGACTTCATGTGCTCTTCAGCAAATGATCCCTCAACGCCGGCGGCATCCAAAAGGAGTAATGCCTTGAAAGCGTTGACACCAGATGAATGATCTAGGTAAATGAAAAAAGCCCTGTTCAACAGGGCCCGAAAGAGAAAAAGATCAGAACATGCGTGCGTCGCCAGGCGCGGGTCGATGGGTCAGCGACCCGCGCACGCGATCACGGCAGCACCGCCGCCGACGCGGTCGGCCAGCTCATGCGGATGAGGCCGCCGTGCTCGTCGGCCCTCACCTCGACATCGTCCACGAGACCACTGATGACGGCGAGGCCCATCTCGTCCTCTTCCGGCTCGAGCTCGTCGGCTGCCACACCGTCCGCGCCCGGCGCGCCGTGAGAAGCAGCCGCATGCGGCACCTCGTCGCCGACCTCGATGGAGAACTGCTTCTCCTCCTCGGTCAGCACCACCCGCACCGGCGCGGTGACGCCGCCGCTCTGGTGCAGCCCGACGGCCCGGCTGCAGGCCTCGCCGACAGCGAGCCTGACCTCGTCGAGAACGGCCTCGTCCACCCCAGCCCTGCGCGCAACTGCTGCCGCCACCAGTCGGGCGGTCCTGACATGCTCGGGTAGCGCGCTGAAGCGGAGTTCAACGGTGGCCATGCATCCCCCTCGGACGTATGGGCGTGCTCTCGGGAGACCGGGCCACAGCGGCCCGGTCTCCCTACTTGTGGCACCCCGGTTCGGAGCCCGGGGAGACCGGCTCAGTCGGTGGCCGCGACCGCTTCCTCAACCGAGGTGTGGATCGGGAACACCTTCGTCAGGCCGGTGATCCGGAAGATCTTCAGAATGCGCTCCTGGTTGCAGACCAGGCGCAGCGAGCCCTCATGGGCACGCACCCGCTTGAGTCCGCCCACCAGCACGCCGAGCCCGGTGGAGTCGAGGAAGTCCACGCCCTCCATGTCGACGACGAGGTGGAAATTGCCGTCGTTCACCAGCTCGACCAGCTGCTCGCGCAGCTTGGGCGCGGTATATACATCAATTTCGCCACCGACCTCGACGACCGTACGATCGCCGACGGTACGGGTCGACAGGGACAGGTCCACGGATCCTCCAGCACCTTGCTATCGAGCGGTCGTCCCTAGGGACACCTCGGCTTGAGCCCCCGGGACGGATCGCCAGCCGCGATGGCATTCAATCACTTACCGGCAGGCGTGCACGACGCCTTAGGCCATTGTCCGTCACGCCAGTGACACACTCGATGCCGATGGCCAACAATCACCGATCGGATCGACGCACGGGGGACACCACGGTGCGCCCCTCCCCTCGTGCTGTCCTGGACCGGCTCGCCCCGGGCCCGAGCCGCGCTTCCCGTATCACTCATACGGAGCACTTGCCCCCGAGAGCGGGACACCATGCCGTCTGGCCGGACCGCATCCGCCCCGAGGTCATCGCGGCCGTACAGGCCGCCGGTATCGAGCACCCCTGGTCCCACCAGGCACTCGCCGCGGAGTACGCCCTGGACGGCGAGTCCGTGGTCGTCTCCACCGGCACCGCGTCCGGCAAGTCGCTCGCCTATCTCGTGCCGGTCCTCAGCACCCTGCTCGACGGCTCCGACGCACCCAACGGGCGGGGCGCGACTGCCCTCTACCTCGCCCCCACGAAGGCGCTCGCGGCCGACCAGTGCCGGGCCGTGAAGGATCTCGCCCGCCCCCTGGGCAACGCCGTACGGCCGGCGGCCTACGACGGCGACACCCCCGTCGAGGAGCGCGAGTGGGTGCGCCAGTACGCCAACTACGTCCTGACCAACCCCGACATGCTGCACCGCGGCATACTCCCGTCCCACCCCCGCTGGTCCTCCTTCCTGCGTGCCCTGCGCTATGTCGTCATCGACGAGTGCCACACCTACCGCGGTGTCTTCGGCTCCCACGTCGCCCAGGTTGTGCGCCGCCTGCGCCGCCTGTGCGCCCGCTACGGCTCCGAACCGGTGTTCCTCATGGCCTCCGCCACCGCCGCCGAACCCGCGGTGGCCGCCCAGCGCCTCACCGGACTCCCCGTACGCGAGATCGCCGACGACGCCTCTCCTCGCGGAGAGCTCGTCTTCGCCCTCTGGGAGCCACCGCTCACCCAGCTCCACGGCGAGAAGGGCGCGCCCGTGCGACGCACGGCCACTGCCGAGACCGCCGACCTCCTGACCGACCTGGTCACGCAGGGCGTGCGCACGGTCGCCTTCGTACGGTCCCGCCGGGGGGCCGAGCTGATCTCCGTGATCGCCCAGGAGCGGCTGGCCGCACTGACGTCAGCAGCCGAGACCCCCGGCGACCGCTCACTCGCCCAGCGCGTTGCGGCCTACCGGGGCGGCTACCTGCCCGAGGAGCGCCGCGCCCTGGAGCGCGCCCTCCACTCCGGGGACCTCCTCGGTCTGGCCGCCACCACCGCCCTCGAGCTCGGAGTCGACGTCTCCGGGCTGGACGCCGTCCTCATCGCCGGCTATCCGGGGACGCGAGCCTCGCTGTGGCAGCAGGCAGGCCGCGCCGGTCGCTCCGGGCAGGGCGCACTGGCGGTGCTTGTCGCCCGGGACGACCCGCTGGACACCTATCTCGTCCACCACCCCGAGGCCCTGTTCCAGAAACCGGTGGAGTCCACGGTCCTGGACCCGGACAACCCGTACGTCCTTGCCCCGCACCTGTGCGCCGCGGCCGCCGAGCTTCCCCTCACAGACGACGACCTTCCCCTCTTCGGTCCGGCCACCGCCGATCTGCTGCCGCAGCTGGAGGCCGCGAAGCTGCTGCGCCGCCGTGCCAAGGCCTGGCACTGGACCCGCAGGGAACGGGCCGCGGACCTGACCGACATCCGCGGCGGGGGCGGCCGTCCGGTGCAGATCGTGGAGGCGGAGACCGGCCGGCTGCTCGGCACCGTCGACGCCTCCGCCGCGCACGCCACCGTCCACGACGGTGCGGTCCACCTGCACCAGGGCCGTACGTATCTGGTGCGGCAACTGGACCTGGAGGACTCGGTCGCCCTGGTCGAGGAGGCAGATCCGCCCTATTCGACTGTGGCCCGCGACACCACCTCGATCTCCGTACTGGAGACCGACGTCGAGGTCCCGTGGGGCGAGGCACGTCTGTGCTACGGCTCCGTCGAAGTCACCAACCAGGTCGTCTCCTTTCTGCGTCGCAAACTCATCACAGGCGAGGTGCTGGGCGAGACAAGGCTCGACCTCCCTCCTCGTACGCTCCGCACGCGCGCCGTGTGGTGGACAGTCACCGAGGACCAGGTCGACGCCGCGAGGGTCAACCCCGACCAGCTCGGCGGTGCCCTCCACGCCGCGGAACACGCGTCGATCGGCATGCTGCCGCTCTTCGCGACCTGCGACCGCTGGGACATCGGCGGCGTCTCCATCCCGCTGCACCCGGACACCCTGCTCCCCACCGTTTTCGTTTACGACGGCCACCCGGGCGGCGCCGGCTTCGCGGAGCGCGCCTTCCACACCGCTCGGGAGTGGCTCACCGCCACCCGCCAGGCCATCGCATCCTGCGAGTGCGACGCGGGCTGCCCGTCGTGCATCCAGTCCCCGAAGTGCGGCAACGGCAACGATCCCTTGCACAAGCGCGGAGCCGTGCGCCTCCTGACGGTGCTGCTTCAAGGGGCTCCCGAGAACGAGGCACCCGGTCCTGCGAAGGCCGCGGAGCGCACCGAGACCTGAGCCTCCGCCTCCGGGCCCGACCCCGCCACCGGGAGTGAAGCCTGCTCGGAGGCCGGGGGCGGCGGTCCCGGAGCAACCGGTCCCGCCGGTCCCGCCCGTGATCTGACCTCCGCCGTCCACGGACCGAGGCCGGCCGCCGCCGTCACGTCCGAGATCTCGCCAGAGACAGTGCATCGCACGAGCCGAGCGCCCTGTGCCTGTGCCACCCGTTCCGCCCGGGCGCACGCGGGCGTACTCCCCTCCATCCAGTGGTCCGCCGCCGCAAGTGCGGCAAGGTCGGCTGCTCCACCCGCCTCATGACGAGCGATCACGGCCTGGCCCATGGTCAGCACGGCGCCGAACACCAGGCACAGCACCGCGACCGCCCCGACGACCCAGACGGTGGCGGAGCCCCGGTCCGACGCGCGAGCCTGCGACCAGCGGGTTGTCCAGCCGTGCCACTCGCACCGGCGCCTGTACCGGGAGCGCCTCATCCGCCACTCATCCCCACCGTCTCCTCCGCCAGCGCCACGGCCTCGTGCCGCAGGCGCAGGGACAGCGCCCCGAGGCCCGGTGAGTCCGCTGTGACCTCCACCCGGACCAGGTCACCGTCCCGCCGCACGGTGACCCGTGCCCCGTCCGGTGCGGCCTGCTCCGCCGCCGCCACAGCGACCTTCTCCGGATCCTGGCGGGCGGCGGCACGAGCCCCGGCCCGCGCGGCGTCCACACACTGGATCTGGGCGGACGCGGCCAGCAGCGCCCAGACCAGTCCCATCGCGAACAGCACCAGAGAGGGAAGCACCACCGCCGCCTCGGCCGTCGCGAAGCCCTGGTCCCGAGGCCGCCGGACCGAGCGCCTCACAGCGGTCACATCCCTCTCGCCCCCACCTGCATGCATCACATCGCCCGCATGGATCTCAGGCCCGCCCGCATGCGTCACACCCTCGCCCGCACGCATCTCACTCCTGCCCGCGTGCGTCTCGTCGCCGGCCGCATGCGGCTGATCCCTGGCCGCATGCGGCTGATCCTGATCCTTTGTCGGCCACGCCTCAGAACTGGACATCGAGCGCCTTCTCCACGATGCCCTGCAGCGCGGCCATCACCTGCCCACTCGTCAGCACCTTGTAGAGCAGGGAGGCGAACCCCACTGCCGCGATCAGGCCCATCGCGTACTCAGAGGTGACCATCCCCGCGTCCCTCGGCCGCTCCGCGGACGCCGTACGAACCTTGCGCAACAGGCCACGCACGCGTGCCCGCATCACTTCACACATCTCAACCCCCAGAAAGATCCAATGGAATTCGGTACTCGTGGCCCGCTCGTTCGACGGACCCTGCTTTTACGGTCCGGTGCCCGGACTCACGCCCCTCTCAGCCACCACCCCCGCCCAGCACGCCATCCGCCAGCCCGATCAGCACCGGGACGATCCCGACGGCGATGAACGCAGGCAGAAAGCACAGCCCGACGGGAGCAGTGATCAGCACCCCGGCGCGGCGCGCCTTCGCCATGGCCGTACGCCCCCACTCGGCCCTGGCCTCCGTGGCCAGCCGTGCGACCGGCGCGGCCGCCGGTGCACCCGACTCTCCGGCCCGCTCCAGCAGGCGGGCCAGCGCCTCGGCCCCCGGTATCGCGGCCAGCCGCCGCCATGCCTCGGCAGGTTCGCCGCCGAGCCGCACCTCGGCCGCGCCCCACGCCAGCCGCTCGCCCACCGGACCGCCCAGCGATCCGCCAACCGCCTGCGCGGCCCTGACGGGGTCGGCGCCAGCCGCGATGCATGCCGCCAGCAGATCGGCGGCGAGCGGCAGTTGCCGTGCCGCGGCATCCGCATCGACGTCCGGTGCCGGCGCACCTGTCCGTCGCCAGCGCAAGGCGCCGTACCCGGCGACCGCCCCGACGAGGCATCCCACAACACCTCCCACCAGCGCATATCCGGCACACGCCGCGCCCACCACCGGCGCCCATCTCCGTACCGCATGCCGCACTCGCGCTTCTCTGGCAGGAGCCGCCCGGCGCACCGTGTCCAGCAGTGCACTCAGCCGGCGCCGCAGCGTCCGTTCACGCCGCCGGGAACTCAGTAGGTGCACCAGCCACAGCACAGTCACCGCGATGCACACCGCCACCCCCAGCCTGTGGACAACGTTCACTGCCGCTCCGCCCCTCGTACGATCCTCAGTGCCCACCACGACCCCGCCCCCTCCAGCGCTCCGCCCACGAGCAGGCAGCCGAGCCCCGGCCCGGTGTGCAGCAGCACCCGCAGCGGGTCGGCGCCCAGTGCCGTCCCGAGAAGCAGGCCAAGGAGGGGAAGCGCCGCGAGCAGTACGGCCGTTGAGCGAGCTCCCGCCAATTGAGCTCGCAGGTCCGCCCTTTGATCGCGCTCCGCACGGAGTGCGCTCTCCAGCCGCTCCAGCCCGGCGGCGAGGCCGGCCCCTCTGTCCACGGCGACCCGCCAGCACGCCGCGAGCCCTCGCAGACCTTCGGCCCCCGGCTCCCGTGCGGACTCCCCCAGGGCCCCCGGAACGTCCCCGCCGAACCGGGCTGCTGCTACCACTGCCGCCCGGGCCCCGCCGAGCCCACCGGAATCGCGGGCCGCCACGAGCAGCGCCTCGGCGGGCTGCCGCCCCGCGCGCACTTCTCCGGCGAGCGCTCCGCACAGCGCGATCACCGCATCGGTCCGCTTCTCGCTCAGCTGCCGTGCCGTACGGGCACGCAGCGCCCGCCCGGCAAGGGGCACACCCACTGACCCCACGACAAGCGGCACCAAGGACTCCCCGATGAGCGCGACGGTCACCCCGGCCATAAGGCACCACCATTCGGGCCGCAGCCGAGCGCGGCACCAGGCCCTCGCCCAACCCCATGGCGACCGGACGGGTCCTGTGGCCCCACCCTCCGCCAGCAGCCGCCGAGCACGTCGCACCACTCGGTCACGCCCGGCCATCACCCAAGCCGCCGCTCCCGCGCACACCATCGCCGCGCACATCGGCCCTGAGGGCACAATCGCTGTCACAGCGCCCCATCCCCGAGCAGTTCCCGTAGCCGCTGCCAGCCGCGCTCGTACCGGAACGCGTCCGCGCCCCAGCGCAGAGCGGGCACCGTCACCACAAGCCCGGAGGCCTCCCGCTCCAGCACGTGCACCTCTGCGATACGCCGCCGTCCGTCGCGATCGCGCACGAGATGGAGCACCACAGACAACGCGGCCGCCAACTGGCTGTGCAGCGCCGCCCGGTCGAGACCGGCCGCAGTGCCCAGCGCCTCCAGTCGCGCCGGCACATCGCCCGCGGCATTGGCATGGACGGTGCCGCAGCCTCCTTCGTGACCCGTGTTGAGCGCGGCA
This sequence comes from Streptomyces himalayensis subsp. himalayensis, assembly GCF_013778455.1. Lineage (GTDB taxonomy): Bacteria > Actinomycetota > Actinomycetes > Streptomycetales > Streptomycetaceae > Streptomyces > Streptomyces himalayensis. The sequence goes on from NZ_JACEHE010000002.1 coordinate 134,166, forward strand.
AGCAGATCGACGACCTCCGCGCCCCGCACCTCGCCGACGACCAGCCGGTCGGGCCGCATCCGCAGAGCCTGGCGCACCAAGTCCTCGAGCGTGACGAGCCCCGCACCCTCCTGGTTGGCGGGCCTGGTCTCCAGGCGCACCACATGAGGATGGTCGGGCCGCAACTCCGCGGAGTCCTCGGCGAGCACGATCCGCTGGCCCGGTCCGACCAGTCCGAGCAGGGCGCTCAGCAGAGTCGTCTTGCCCGAGCCAGTACCGCCGCTGATCAGGAACGACAGCCTCGCCTCGAGCAGCGCTCTCAGCACCCGCTCTCCGCCGGGCGGCACTGTGCCCGCCGCCACCAGCTCGTCCAGGGTGAAGGCACGCGGCCGCACGACCCGCAGAGACAGACAGGTCGAGCCCACGGCGACCGGCGGCAGCACCGCGTGCAGTCGCGTCCCGTCCGGCAGCCGGGCGTCCACCCAGGGCCGTGCGTCGTCGAGCCGCCGCCCGGCCACGGCCGCCAGACGCTGGGCAAGGCGTCGTACCGCCGCCGCGTCCGGGAAGGACACACCGGTGAGCTCCAGGCCGCCCCCTCGGTCCACCCACACCCGGTCGGGCGCGGAGACCAGGACGTCGGTCACCCGCGGGTCGGCGAGCAGCGGCTCCAGGGGCCCCGTGCCGACCAGCTCGGAACGCAACTGTTCGGCTGCGCCCAGTACTTCGGCGTCGCCGAGCACCCTGCCCTGCTCCCTCAACGCCTGGGCCACCCGGGCCGGGGTCGGGTCGGAACCACTTTCGGCGAGCCACTGCCGCACTCCGTCCAGCAGCCCGGCAGCCCTTCCGGCCTGCCCCGCGTGTCCGGGGCCACCTGCCACCCCGATGGGCTGGCGGCTCATACGCCCCCTCCTTCAGCGGGCACCCGCTCCCAGAAGGCGCTGCAGAACCGCGCCAGCGGACCGCGCGCGGCCGCCCCGGGCGGCGTACCGCTCGCCTGAGCCGCCAACAGGCCGGGCTCCACCGGGAGTTCTCCCGCCAGCGGCAGCCCCAGGAGCCGCGCGACCTCCTCCGCGGGGAGCCCACCGAGTCCACCGCAGCCACGCCCGGCACCCACCACGACCCGCAGGTCCTGCAGCACCATGCCCACCACCGACGCAACCCGTCTCGCCGCGGCCACCGCGCGAAGTTCAGGTGGCACCACCAGCAGCCCCAGGTCCAGCTGAGCGAGGACCTCGGCGGTGCCGTCGTCCACCCGGCGCGGCAGATCCACGACCACCGAGCCGCCCCGCCGACGCGCGGCGGCGAGTACCGCGCGCACGGCCTCCGGCGGAACGACCACCGAATCGCCCCGGTCCCAGCTCAGGACCCGCAGCGCATGCAGCTCGGGCAGTGACTCCTCGAGTGCCGAGCCGCCGACCCGCCCGCGTGACTCGGCGAACGCGGGCCAGCGCAGCCCGTCGGCGGTCTCACCACCCAGCAGTACGTCGAGGCCGCCGCCCAGCGGGTCGGCGTCCACGAGCAAGGTGCGGCGCCCCTCCCGTGCCGACGTCACCGCGAGCGCGCACGCGAGCGTGGAAGCCCCCGCCCCTCCGCGCCCGCCGATCACCCCGACTGTGAGCGCGGGCAATCCCGCACCCTCGGCCACGTCGGCGATCCGGTCCACCAGCCACTGCTCACCATCGGGGAGCCGCAGCACATGGTCGGCGCCGATCTCCACGGCCCGCTGCCACACGTCCGGATCGTCCTGGTCGTGACCCACCAGGACCACTCCCCGTCTGCGGACAGCGCCCCTCACCCGGACGGCGGCATCGTCCCCGACCAGCACGAGGGGCGCCGCTTCCCAGTCGCCTCGCTGCTCGGGCACCCCGTGGTGCACCTCGGGTCTCGCCCCTGCCGCGGCACACAGCCGCAGCAGGTCGTCCAGCAATTCCACGTCCTCCGTGACGATCAGCGGTGCGCCCTGCCGCCTGTCGGCGGCCGGCGACCGGTCGTATGCGATGGCTCCCGCCACGATCCCCAGCCCCTCTCGCTGTACACGTCATGCGCCCGTGAACCCGCGAGCACGGAGGACCGGCCGCCAATTCGCCAAACAGGAGTGGCGACTGGAAGCGGCCGTAGGAACCGGCGAAAGCGAGCCGGGTCTTGAACTCCGCGAGCGGGACGAGCGGAATCACCGTGCAGCGATCCCGGAAATCGTGTGGATCTTGGTCAATAACTGTGGACAAGCCTGCGGTTGTGAATATCCCCCTCACCCATACCGGTGACATCGCCGGAACTTCCACAGAGCAGCGCAACCACTACACAGAGTGACCAGTTGAGGCAGTCGGACGGCAGCACTGCTGAAGCCACAGGGAGGGCCCGATGATCGGAGAAGAGGGGACGAAATGCGTCCGGACATGCGACGACCCCCGCCGGGGGGGAGAGCGGGGGTCGTCCCCACGGCCGACTCGGGGGGGGAGGAGTCGGACCGGGTTAGCACGGTCGCGAACGATCCGTGACTTCCATGGTGTACCCGAGAGCCCTCTCAGGCAAACCCACGCGCCACACCTTACGCCGAATGGTGGGCCCCTATGCTCTGGCACGTGGAAAACCACTCGTCGCCTCGCGCAGCTGCCTTCTTCGACCTGGACAAGACGGTCATTGCGAAGTCGAGCACGCTCACCTTCAGCAAGTCGTTCTACCAAGGCGGGCTGATCAACCGCCGGGCCGTACTGCGCACCGCGTATGCCCAGTTCGTCTTCCTGGCGGGCGGGGCCGACCACGATCAGATGGAGCGCATGCGCGAGTATCTGTCGGCGCTGTGCCGAGGGTGGAACGTGCAGCAGGTGAAGGAGATCGTCGCCGAGACCCTGCACGACCTGATCGACCCGATCATCTACGACGAGGCCGCTTCGCTCATCGAGGAGCATCACACCGCCGGGCGCGACGTCGTGATCGTCTCCACCTCGGGCGCGGAAGTCGTCGAGCCGATCGGCGAGCTGCTCGGGGCGGACCGGGTCGTGGCGACGCGGATGGTCGTCGGCGAGGACGGTTGCTTCACGGGCGAGGTGGAGTACTACGCGTACGGACCCACCAAGGCGGAAGCGATCAAGGAGCTGGCGGCATCAGAGGGGTACGACCTCGCGCGATGTTATGCGTACAGCGACTCGATGACCGACGTGCCCATGCTGGAGTCCGTCGGTCATCCATATGCGGTCAACCCCGACCGAGCACTGCGCCGCGAGGCCGTCTCGCGCCAGTGGCCGATTCTCGACTTCCATCGACCTGTCCGGCTCAAGCAGCGGATCCCCGCGTTCAAGGTGCCCCCGCGCCCGGCTCTGGTCGCCATGGCCGCCGTCGGCGCCGCCGCCGCCACCGCGGGTCTCGTCTGGTACGCGAGCCGCCGCCGCACCACGACGGCATGACCGCCGGACCCGGCGCGGGGCACCTCTGCCGCGCCGGCCCCGCCACCAGCGCAGACGCCGCACACAGCGTCCGAATCACCCTTGTTTGAACCTAAAAGTAAAAGAAGTTCAGCCAGCACTTCCGCTTGCCCTTGACTCTGGAGTACAAAGGACTCAACGGCCCGCGAGACCAAGGCAATATCCGAAAGGATCACCTTTAAACGCAACGAAGGCCCACGGACCGATGCATGAACACCGGGCACCCACGCGACGTCGACCCGTCGATTACGGGCCAGCCGCACCAGGCGACGGGCAGAGTCCCCGGCCTGATGGGCAGATAACGAGGACGCATGGTAACGCGGTGAACATGCCAGCGGCGGTACGAATCCTCGTACCGCCGCAGCCCTGCCCGAGGGCCTGTCCGCTTTACGCCGCTCCGCGCTGGAGCGCCTCGCAGACGGCCGTCGACTCCCTGACACCCAGCTCAACTGACCGCCCGCAGTGGGCGATCCAGGCCGCCATCCCGTCCGGCGTACCGGACGCATAGCCCTCGAGCGCGGCCGCATAGGCCAGCCGTCCCTGCTCCGCGTGGCCGACCTCGGCCGGGCAGATGGACTTCGGGTCGAGGCCGCTGCCGATCAGCACGATGCGCTCGGCCGCACGCGCGACCAGCCCGTTGTGCGAGCCGAAGGGTCGCAGCGCCAGCAGCTCACCGTGCACCACGGCCGCAGTCACCAGCGCCGGGGCCTGGCTGCCCGCGATGATCAGCTGCGACAGGCCGTCCAGGCGGGCGGCCACCTCGTCCGCGCTGGGCAGCGGAAGGTCGATCAGCGTTTCGTCGACCGGTTCGCCGTCCCGCCGGGGGCGTCCCACCTCCTCGGACCGCCCGGCGGCCGCCACCAGATGGAGGCGCGCCAGCACCCGGAGCGGCGACTGCCGCCAGATGGAGAGCAGTTGACCCGCCTCGGCGGTGAGCCGCAGGGCCGCGCCGACGGTGCGCGCCTCGTCGTCGCCGCTGAAGTCGGTGCGCCGACGTACTTCCTCGAGCGCCCAGTCGGCGCCCGACAGCGCCGCGGATCCGCGTGCGCCACGCAGCGCCGCCTCGGAGGTGACCTCGTTGCTGCGGCGCCGCATGATCCTGTGGCCGTAGACCCGGTCCACCGCCCTGCGCACCGAGTCCACGGAGTCGGCGACGCCGGGCAGGGAACTCAGGGTCGCAAGCGGGTCGGCGGACGCACCTTTCGTACTCATGAGTACGACACTACGCGCCGGACGATCTCCCACGACCACTGCTCCGATGAGCTTCTCGCCACACCGCCTTCGCCCACGAAGGGGTGGTCTTTCCCCCTGCCGTGTTGCCACGCTCCGAGATCACGCCATTACGCTTGGCGAACATGAAGATCGCTTTCGTAGGGAAGGGTGGCAGTGGCAAGACCACACTGTCCTCCCTCTTCATCCGTCATCTCGCCGCCACCGGCGCTCCGGTGCTCGCCGTCGACGCGGACATCAACCAGCACCTGGGCGCCGCTCTAGGTCTCGAGGAGGCGGAGGCCGCCGCGCTGCCCGCGATGGGCGACCGGCTGCCGCTGATCAAGGACTATCTGCGCGGCACCAACCCGCGGATCTCCTCCGCCGAGACGATGATCAAGACGACACCACCGGGCGAGGGTTCCCGGCTGCTGCGGGTGTGCGAGAACAATCCGGTCTACGAGGCGTGCGCCCGCCCCGTGGAACTCGACGGCGCCGCCGCCCGTTTGATGGTCACCGGCCCCTTCACCGAAGCCGACCTCGGCGTCGCCTGCTATCACTCGAAGACGGGCGCGGTGGAACTGTGCCTGAACCATCTGGTGGACGGCCGCGGCGAGTACGTGGTCGTCGACATGACGGCAGGCTCGGACTCCTTCGCGTCCGGCATGTTCACCCGCTTCGACATGACCTTCCTGGTGGCCGAGCCGACCCGTAAGGGAGTGTCCGTCTACCGCCAGTACAAGGAGTACGCGCGGGACTTCGGCGTGGTGCTCAAAGTCGTCGGCAACAAGGTGCAGGGGCAGGACGACATCGACTTTCTGCGAGCGGAGGTGGGAGAGGACCTGCTGGTCACGGTCGGGCACTCGGACTGGGTGCGCGCCATGGAGAAGGGCCGCCCGCCCCGCTTCGAGCTCCTGGAGGACGCCAACCACCGCGCCCTGCAAGCGCTTCGGACGGCCGCAGAGGCGACGTACGACGTCCGCGACTGGGACCGCTATACGCGTCAGATGGTGCACTTCCACCTGAAGAACGCACAGAGCTGGGGCAACGCGCGGACGGGCGAGGATCTGGCGTCGCAGGTGGACCCCGGCTTTGTGCTGCGGGAGAGCCTCGACGGCTCGGAGGTCAGTGCCCCTCAGCCGGCATGACCGCCGGGCTGCCGTCGCGTCGTCGGCAGCAGCCCGGCCATTCGCCCGCGCATCCCCGAACGACCGCGACATGCCGTCGACCCGCGAGACGTCCTCGACCCCGAGACGCCCTAGCCTTCCCTGGACGTCGAAGCACCGGATGTCAAAGCACCAGGTGCCCCCTTAGGGGCCGGCGAGGGTTCGGCGGCGAGGTAGCGGGCCCAGCCCGCCTTCGGGGCCTCGCCGACCTTCAGCTCCCGCAGCTTGTCGAGGACGGCCGGGTCCTGAGCGTCGAGCCAGTCGGCGAGCTGACGGAAGGAGACACAGCGCACGTCCCGCTTGTTGCAGACACGTTCGATGGTCTCCTCGATGGCCCGCATATAGGTGCCGCCGTTCCAGGACTCGAAGTGGTTGCCGATGATCAGCGGCGCCCGGTTGCCGTTGTAGGCGCGGTCGAAGCCCTGCAACAGGCCGTCGCGCATCTGGTTGCCCCAGTACTCGTGCTTGGACGGGTCGCCCTGGGTCGCGGTACCGGACTGGTTGACCATGAAGTTGTAGTCCATGGTCAGCGTCTCGAAGGACCGTCCCGGTAGCGGCACGAGCTGCATCGACAAGTCCCAGAGGCCACCCTTCCGCTCGGGCCAGACCTGGTTGTCGACGCCGCTGGTGTCGTAACGGAAACCGAGCTCGCGGGCCGCCCGCCGGAAGTTCTCCTTGCCCTCCAGGCAGGGCGTGCGGGCGCCGATGAGCTCCTTGTCGTAGTCGAAGGGCAGCGGCGCCGTCGTCTTCAGGCCCGCGTTCGTCTTCCACGACTTCACAAAGGACTTGGCCTGCCGGATCTCGTCCTTCCAGTCCTCCACCGACCACTCGCCGACGCCCCCTCCGCTGCCGCAGAAGTGGCCGTTGAAGTGCGTGCCGATCTCGTTGCCCTCGAGCCAGGCTCCGCGGAGCTGCTCCACGGTCGCCTTGATTCCCTCGCGGTCGTTGAAGCCGATGTCCGAGCGGCCGGGCGAGTGGTGCGGCGGCCGGTAGAGGTCAGCCTTCTCCTCGGGGAGCACGTACACGCCGCTGAGGAAGTACGTCATGGTGGCGTTGTTCTTCTTCGCCACCTTGCGGAAGTACGAGAACAGTTTCTGGCTGTCCTCGCCCGCGCCGTCCCATGAGAACACCACGAACTGCGGGGGCTTCTGGCCGGACTTCAGGCGCTGGGGTTTCGCCAGATTCGGCTGCGCCCCGGTGAACGCCGTCGAACCGTCACCGATCAGGCGCACCGCACTCTTCGGCGCCGGAGCAGGAGCCACAGCTCCCTTCGGGCCCTTGGCGCCTTCCCTTGCGCCCTCTTTGGCGCCGGTCGCGCCGCCTGAGCAGCCGGCGAGGACGGTGGCACAGGCCGCGGCGGTCGTGATCCTCGCAGCGATCCTCATGGTGACGGCCATCTCCGCCCACCTTCTTCCTTCGGTCGGGGCAGTGCCTCGAGTCCGGGCAGTGCGCCGAACCCGGGCAGTGCGCCGAACCCGGGCAGTGCGCCGAACCCGGGCAGTGCGCCGAACCCGGGCAGTGCGCCGATCGAGGCTTTTACCGGGACTGTCACCGGCGCGCTCAACGTCGCACGACGCCACGGAAGGAATTAGTACGACAAGCCGATAAGAAGCTGCATTCACTCGCCAGGGTGAACGTATGGCCCTTTTGTCCCAATAATCAGGCGCCCACCTTTACTCTGCATTACGGTTCATTTACCAAGTGTTGAGAAATCCCGCCGCTGCAACGCCGTGACCCACGGCCGCGACCCACCCGGCAATGGCCGGGCCCCCAGTTCCGCGACCGCGCCGCCCCGGAGGAGACGGGAAAAAGATGTCAGCCTGCGTCCCCACTCGCATCGACGACTCTTCGCTCACGACCGACGCCCATGGACCCCACAGCCCGCCGCCGAACCGGCACCGAAGATTCCGGATCGCCGGCGCCGACCTGTCCGCCTCGGTGGCCGTCTTCCTGATCGCGCTGCCCCTGTCGCTGGGCATCGCCCTCGCGACCGGAGCACCGCTCCAGGCAGGCCTCGTCGCCGCCGCGGTGGGCGGCCTCGTGGCGGGCCGGTTCGGCGGCGCACCGCTCCAGGTGAGCGGCCCTGCCGCCGGGCTCACCGTCGTGACCGCCGAGATCATCCAGCAGTACGGATGGCGTACGACCTGCGCCATCACCGTCCTCGCCGGACTCGCCCAGCTCGGTCTGGCCTACCTGCGGGTGGCGCGTTCGGCGCTCGCCGTGAGCCCCGCCATCGTGCACGGCATGCTGGCCGGCATCGGTGTCACCATCGCCGTCGCCCAGCTGCATGTCGTGCTCGGCAGCACCCCGCAGAGCTCCGTGGTCGACAACCTCAAGGCTCTGCCCGGTCAGTTGGCCCAGCTGCATCCGGCGGCGCTCTCGGTGAGTCTGCTGACCTTGGCTGTTCTCCTGGCCTGGCCCCGGATTCCCGGGCGGGCAGGGCGTGCCGCCCGGAAGATCCCCGCCGCCCTCGCGGCCGTTGCGCTGGCCACAGCGGTGGCGGCGCTGGCCGGGCTGCGGCTGCCGAGGGTGGATCTGCCCTCCTGGTCCAGCCATGCGCTGCCGCAGTTGCCCGATGGACCCATGCTGGGCATCGCGGCCGCCGTGCTGACCATCACCCTCGTCGGCAGCGTCGAATCGCTGCTCTCCGCGGTGGCCGTGGACAAGCTGGCCGCAGGACGCAAGGGGCCCCGCGTGCCGCGGGCCGACCTCGACCGGGAGCTGCGCGGCCAGGGGACGGCGAACATCGTCTCGGGCGCGCTCGGCGGCCTGCCCGTCACCGGCGTCGCGGTGCGTAGCGCGGCGAACGTCCATGCGGGCGCCGTCAGCCGCAACTCCGCGATGCTGCACGGCCTGTGGGTCGTGGTGGCTTCGCTGCTCCTGGTGCCGGTGCTCGACCTGATCCCGCTGGCCGCGCTTGCCGCGCTGGTCATGGCCGTCGGCATCCAGATGGTGAGCATCAACCACATCCGTTCGGTCACCCGCCACCGCGAGGTGCTGGTCTATGTGGTGACGACGGTGGGCGTGGTGTTCCTCGGCGTCCTGGAGGGCGTGGGCGTCGGTATCGCCGTCGCGGTCGCCGTCGCACTGCACCGGCTGACCCACACCCGCATCACGCACGAGGAGGACGCATACGGCATCCACCACGTCCGCGTCCGCGGGCAGCTGACGTTCCTCGCCGTGCCCCGGCTCAGCCGCGCCCTGCACCTGGTGCCCCATGGAGCCCGAGTCGTCGTCGAGCTGGACGGCTCATTCATGGACCACGCGGCGTACGAATCGCTGCAGGACTGGCAGGACGCCCACCGCGCGCACGGCGGATCGGTCGAGATGACCGGGCGCGCCGGGATCGCGGCCTCCCCTGCCCATGGGGCCACTCAAGGCGGCAAGGCCGCTCAGGAAGATCTCCCCACTCGAAGGAGGTCGAGAGTCATGGAGAAGGCGCGAGCCTGGGGAAGACTCGGCGAGCCCACGGTCGCCTCGCACTCCTGCTGCCGCCCATGGACGCCGTGGCACAACCACCACTGCGACCGGCCCGGGCACACGCCGGAGGACGGTCTGCCCAGCGGGCACCAACTGGCCAGCGGGATCAGCGCGTTCCAACGCGACACCGCTCCCCTGGTGCGCGGTGAGCTCGCCCGGCTGGCGCGCGAAGGGCAGCGGCCCACCCAGCTGTTCCTGACCTGCGCCGACTCCCGGCTCGTCACCTCGATGATCACCTCCAGCGGTCCGGGCGACCTCTTCGTCGTGCGAAATGTGGGCAATCTGGTACCGCTGCCGGGCGAGGAGAGCGGTGACGACTCGGTTGCGGCAGCCATCGAGTACGCCGTGGACGTCCTGAAGGTGCAGTCGATCACCGTGTGCGGGCACTCCGGATGCGGTGCGATGCAGGCACTTCTGCAGTCCGGCGGGCAGTCTGACGACCAGGCCGGGCGACAGGCCACGGCCTCGCGCCCGGAGGAGCCCGACGGTGTGCAGACGCCACTCAGGCGCTGGCTGCGGCACGGGCTGCCCAGCCTGCGGCGCATGGCCGACGCGGAGCAGCCCGGGGCGCGGCTGGACAGAAGGGGGCCGGCCGATGACGTCGAGAGGCTCTGTCTGACCAATGTGGTGCAGCAGTTGGAGCATCTGCGGGCGCACGAGGCGGTGGCTCGGCGGCTCGCGGACGGCACGCTCGAGCTGCATGGCATGTACTTCCATGTGGGCGAGGCCCAGGCGTATCTGCTGTCCGACGCCGCGCCGGACGGCATGGTCTTCGACCAGGTCGGCGACGCGCCCCTCCACGACGTCGGCAAGGCGTCCTTCGACCAGGTCAGTGGCGCGCCCCTGGAGGACTCGCGCGCCTGAACCCTTCCCTGATCCCGTCCGTGAGTAGGTATGACCCCGTGCCGGTGCGCGGGGTCATATCGGCGTAAAGGTCTAAACCAGTGTTCGGCAGACCCTTGCACCCGTGGCCTCGGACTGATGAGCTATGGCCTGGGACACAACGGACACCCTGGGAAAGGGAGATGTCGTGAGCAACGAAAGCCTGGCCAACCTGCTTCGTGAGGAGCGGAGGTTCGCGCCGCCCGCCGACCTGGCCGCGCACGCCAACGTCACCGCGGAGGCGTACGAACAGGCCAAGGCTGACCGGCTCGGCTTCTGGGCCGAGCAGGCGCGTCGGCTGACCTGGGCCACCGAGCCGACCGAGACGCTGGACTGGTCGAACCCGCCGTTCGCCAAGTGGTTCGCGGACGGCAAGCTCAACGTCGCGTACAACTGCGTGGACCGCCATGTCGAGGCGGGCCTCGGCGACCGTGTCGCGATCCACTTCGAGGGTGAGCCGGGCGACAGCCGGGCCATCACCTACGCCGAACTGAAGGACGAGGTTTCCAAGGCCGCGAACGCCCTGACCTCGCTCGGTGTGCAGAAGGGCGACCGGGTCGCCGTATACATGCCCATGATCCCGGAGACCGCGGTCGCCATGCTGGCCTGCGCCCGCATCGGCGCCGCGCACTCCGTGGTCTTCGGCGGCTTCTCTGCCGACGCGCTGGCCACCCGTATCGAGGACGCCGACGCCAAGGTCGTCATCACCTCCGACGGCGGCTACCGCCGCGGCAAGCCGGCCGCGCTCAAGCCCGCCGTGGACGATGCCATCGCGCGCGTGGACCGTGTCGAGCACGTCCTCGTGGTACGCCGCACCGGGCAGGACGTCGCCTGGACCGAGGGCCGCGACGTGTGGTGGCACGAGCTGGTCGAACAGCAGTCGGCCGAGCACACCCCGGAGGCCTTCGACGCCGAGCACCCGCTGTTCATCCTGTACACGTCCGGTACGACGGGTAAGCCGAAGGGCATCCTGCACACCTCCGGCGGCTACCTCACCCAGGCCGCGTACACGCACCACGCGGTCTTCGACCTCAAGCCCGAGACGGACGTCTACTGGTGCACCGCCGACGTCGGCTGGGTCACCGGCCACTCGTACATCGTGTACGGGCCGCTGGCGAACGGCGCGACGCAGGTCATGTACGAGGGAACGCCCGACACCCCGCACCAGGGGCGCTTCTGGGAGATCGTCCAGAAGTACGGGGTGACCATCCTGTACACGGCGCCGACGGCCATTCGTACGTTCATGAAGTGGGGCGACGACATCCCCGCGAAGTTCGACCTGAGCAGCCTGCGCATCCTGGGGTCGGTCGGTGAGCCGATCAACCCCGAGGCGTGGATCTGGTACCGCAAGCACATCGGGGCCGACCGGACGCCGATCGTGGACACCTGGTGGCAGACCGAGACCGGCGCGATGATGATCTCGCCGCTGCCGGGCGTCACCGAGACGAAGCCGGGCTCCGCCCAGACGCCGCTGCCCGGTATCTCCGCCACCGTCGTCGACGACGAGGCGCGCGAGGTGCCCAACGGCGGGGGCGGCTATCTCGTCCTGACCGAGCCGTGGCCGTCGATGCTGCGCACCATCTGGGGCGACGACCAGCGGTTCATCGACACCTACTGGTCCCGCTTCGAGGGCAAGTACTTCGCGGGCGACGGCGCCAAGAAGGACGAGGACGGCGACATCTGGCTGCTCGGCCGGGTCGACGACGTGATGCTGGTGTCCGGCCACAACATCTCGACCACCGAGGTGGAGTCGGCGCTGGTCTCGCACCCGTCGGTCGCCGAGGCGGCGGTCGTGGGCGCGGCGGACGAGACGACCGGCCAGGCCATCGTCGCGTTCGTGATCCTGCGGGGGACGGCCGCCGAGACCGCCGACCTGGTCGGCGAGCTGCGGAACCACGTCGGCTCCACGCTGGGCCCGATCGCCAAGCCGAAGCGGATCCTGCCGGTGGCCGAGCTGCCGAAGACCCGCTCCGGCAAGATCATGCGGCGCCTGCTGCGCGATGTCGCCGAGAACCGCCAGCTGGGCGACGTCACGACGCTGACGGACTCGTCCGTCATGGAGCTGATCCAGTCGAAGCTGCCGGCTGCGGCGAGCGAGGACTGAAGCCCCGCAAAGGTCTGCGGAAGGGCACCTGGCAGCGCGCCGGGTGCCCTTTTCGCTACACGGCGTCGCGGGGTCCTCCCCCAGCTAACGCGCTGGGCGAGGAACGCCTGCCCACAGCGGCAGCAAAGATCATCAGGTAGGTCTTGCGGTCACCCGGTAGGGTGGTTCTCGCGTCAGGAACGCGTAAGCGATCGCGTAACGATCGCGCCAGGGTGCGCCGGGAAGTCTGGTCGGCAACGCAGTACAGCCAGCTGTCTTGCCGATCACGACCAGGAGGTCCCGCCCGTGGCCGCGCCCGCACCTGCACCCACGCCCACACCCCCGAAGACACGCAAGGTACTGGGCCGTCTGTCCCTGCCGGAGCGGAACTACGTCGCGGACGCCCTGCGCACCGAAACCCTCGGCGGAGTCCTCCTCCTCGTCGCCGCCGTCACCGCGCTGATCTGGGCGAACACCCCGCTCCACGGCAGCTACGAGGCCGTCCGCGACTTCCACATCGGACCTGCCGCACTCGGCCTGGACCTCTCCCTCGAGCACTGGGCCGCCGACGGGCTGCTCGCCGTCTTCTTCTTCGTCGCCGGCATCGAGCTCAAACGCGAGCTCGTCGCCGGCGATCTGCGCGACCCCAGAGCCGCGGTGCTCCCGGTCGTCGCCGCCATCTGCGGCATGGCCGTACCCGCGCTCGTCTACACCTTCGTCAACACGGTCGGCGAGGGTTCACTCGCAGGGTGGGCGGTGCCGACGGCGACCGACATCGCCTTCGCCCTCGCCGTACTCGCCGTCATCGGCACGTCACTGCCGTCCGCACTGCGCGCCTTCCTGCTGACGCTCGCCGTCGTCGACGACCTCTTCGCGATCCTGATCATCGCCGTGTTCTTCACGAGCGACCTGAACTTCGCGGCGCTCGGCGGCGCCGTCGCCGGCCTCGCCGTCTTCTGGCTGCTGCTGCGCAAAGGCGTGCGCGGCTGGTACGTCTACGTGCCGCTCGCACTGATCATCTGGGGGCTGATGTACAACAGCGGCGTCCACGCCACCATCGCAGGCGTCGCCATGGGTCTGATGCTGCGCTGCACACGCCGTGAGGGCGAGGAGCAGTCCCCCGGTGAGCGCATCGAACACCTCGTACGCCCCCTCTCAGCGGGTCTCGCCGTGCCGCTGTTCGCGCTGTTCAGCGCCGGGGTCGTGATCTCCGGCGGGGCGCTGGGCGAGGTGTTCACGCAGCCGGAGGCACTGGGAGTGGTGCTGGGCCTGGTCGTCGGCAAGGCGGTGGGCATCTTCGGCGGCACCTGGCTGACGGCCCGGTTCACCAGGGCTTCGCTCAGCGAGGACCTCGCATGGCCCGACGTCTTCGCGGTGGCCTCTCTCGCGGGCATCGGCTTCACCGTCTCGCTGCTGATCGACGAGCTCGCCTTCGCCGAGGACCCGGTGCTGTCGGACGTGGTCAAGGCGGCTGTCCTCATGGGCTCCGTCATCGCGGCCGTGCTCTCAGGAGTGCTGCTGAAGATCCGCAACGCCAAGTACCGCAGGCTGTGCGAGGACGAGGAGCGCGACGAGGACCTCGACGGCATTCCGGACGTCTACGAGCTCCACAAGCCCGAGTACCACCTCCGCATGGCCCGGATCTACGAGGCCAAGGCGGCCGAACACCGCAGGCGTGCCGAAGTGGCGTCCGGGGCAGGCGGACAGGGCGACGGTCCGGCATGATCTGACACCAGGGGCGCAGTACGCACATGCAGGGCGCACTCACCCGGCTACCGCTGGGGGCACCCCCAGGTGTCACACCCGCAGAAGAGAAGAGGGAGACCGCGATGAGCGCACCCGACGGCCCTGTCGGCGCCGACCGCAGCATCGGCCAGCTGTTCGCCTCGGCGTCCAGCGAGATGTCCGCGCTGGTGCACGACGAGATCGCGCTGGCCAAGGCCCAGCTGCGCCAGGACGTCAAGCGCGGTGCGGTCGGCGGCGGCGCGTTCGCGGTGGCGGGCGCGGTGCTGATCTTCTCCCTGCCCATGCTGAGCTTCGCCCTGGCCTACGGCATCAACGCGTGGAGCGGCTGGCATCTGTCGGTCTGCTTCCTGCTGTCCTTCGCCGCGAACGTGCTGCTGGCCGGGTTGCTGGCGCTGATCGGCACCGTGTTCGCGAAGAAGGCCAAGAAGGGCGGCGGCCCGCAGAAGACCGTCGCCTCCGCCAAGGAGACGGCCGCCGTCCTGCAGAAGGCCAAGCCGCATCCGCGAGCCGCCGTGCCCGCCTCCTCCCGGCTCGGCCTGCCGGAAGGCGTCGGCGGCAAGGCCGACGCTGTGGCACGCTCGTCCTCATGACGGACCCCTCCACCCCTTCGGCCCACTCCGCGCAACCTGCCTCAGCCGTACGCATCGACATCCCCGGCGGCAGAAAGGTGACGCACCGGGACATCGCCGCCAACGGCGCGCGCTTCCACATCGCCGAACTGGGTGACGGGCCTCTCGTCCTGCTGCTGCACGGATTCCCGCAGTTCTGGTGGACCTGGCGCCACCAGCTGGTCGCGCTCGCCGACGCGGGCTTCCGCGCGGTCGCGATGGACCTGCGCGGCGTGGGCGGCAGCGACCGGACCCCCCGGGGCTACGACCCCGCGAACCTCGCGCTCGACATCACGGGAGTCGTACGGTCCCTCGGCGAGCCCGACGCGGCGCTGGTCGGCCATGACCTCGGCGGCTATCTCGCGTGGACGGCGGCCGTGATGCGGCCCAAGCTGGTGCGCCGGCTCGCCGTGTCCTCGATGCCGCATCCCCGGCGCTGGCGTTCGGCGATGCTCTCCGACGTCCGGCAGACCGCCGCGGGCTCCTACATCTGGGGCTTCCAGCGGCCGTGGCTGCCCGAGCGCCGGCTCGTCGCGGACGGCGGCGCACTGACGGGCCGGCTGATCCGGGAGTGGTCGGGGCCGCGGCTTCCGGATGACGAGGCGGTGGAGACGTACCAGCGGGCGATCTGCATCCCCTCGACGGCGCACTGCTCGATCGAGCCGTACCGGTGGATGGTCCGCTCCATGGCACGGCCCGACGGCATCCAGTTCAACCGCCGTATGAAGCGGCCGGTGCGGGTGCCGACGCTGCATCTGCACGGCTCCCTCGATCCGGTGATGCGCACGCGCAGCGCGGCGGGCTCGGGCGAGTACGTGGAAGCCCCGTACCGCTGGCGGCTGTTCGACGGCCTGGGGCACTTCCCTCACGAGGAGGACCCGGTGGCCTTCTCGGCCGAGCTGGTCAACTGGCTGAAGGACCCGGAGCCGGACCGCTGATCGGCCTCCGTCGGGCTGCTTCGGGCTTCTTCGGGGACTTCTCCGGGCGGCCGTCCAAGTGACCGTTAATCGGACGTGAACGCCAGTCCTTCGAACGCCACATGCCTGCCGCATAGGCCAATTGGGGGCCCAGCGCGAGGTTACCGACCTTGAGGCACGGGCAGACCTCGGGGTATGGGCTGGACGCACGACTACAGTGACGCAGCACGAAACCGCCGCTCGGCCGCGGGGCTGAACAGTCATCAGGAGGGCGGCCCGCAACATGCGGGTCCCGACGATTCCTCCCAGGTGATCGGCATTCCCCGCATCCTCCGCCGCAGGGCCCGCTGGGTCTCGGCGCGCCTGCGGCATACGCGCGGCTAGCCGCGGCGGCATACGCGCGGCGGCCTGCGGCTCCTCCGGCATCCCGGACGTACGGGCTTCCTCTGCAGGGCACACGCCTGCTCCAGGCACACCCGTGCACAGGGCGCACCTCGCTACAGACGCACCCTGCTACGGGAGAGACGCCTGCTACAGCGCGCACTCCTGGCTGTCGACCTGCTGGTTCGCGGTGCGGCCCCGGTTGACGTCCTGACGCACCTCGTCCGCGGTGAGCGCATAGCCCGTGTCGGGGTCGTCGAGCGACTTGGCGAAGACCACGCCGTAGACCTTGCCGTCCGGGGTGAGCAGTGGGCCGCCGGAGTTGCCCTGGCGCACCGTCGCGTAGAGCGAGTACACATCGCGGCTCACTGTGCCGCGGTGGTAGATGTCGGGGCCGTTGGCCGGGATGCGGGCGCGCACGCGCGCGGGACGCACGTCGTACGAGCCGTTCTCCGGGAAGCCGGCGACGATCGCGTTGCTGCCGCTGGTGGCGTCGGTGGACGTGAACTTCAGTGCGGGCGCATTCAGGTTCGGGACGTCCAGTACGGCGATGTCCCGCTGCCAGTCGTAGAGCACGACCGTGGCGTCGTAGAGCTTGCCCTTGCCGCCTATCTGCACGGTGGGCTCGTCCACGCCGCCGACCACATGGGCGTTGGTCATGACGCGGCGGTCGGAGAAGACGAAGCCGGTTCCTTCGAGGACCTTGCCGCAGCTCTCCGCGGTGCCGAGGACCTTGACGATGGAGCGCTGGGCGCGGGCCGCCACCGGGCTGTCGGCGAGGGCCGGGTCAGGCGCCTGCACCTCGTTGATCGGCTCGTTCGAGAACGGGCTGAAGACCTGCGGGAAGCCGTTCTGCGCGAGGACCGAGGAGAAGTCCGCGAACCAGGTGTCCGCCTGATCGGGCAGCGCCCGGGAAACGCCCTGCAGCACCTTGGAGTTGCGGACTTCCTTGCCGAGCGTCGGCAATGTCGTGCCCGCGAGGGCCGAGCCGATGAGCCAGGCCACCAGCAGCATCGCCACCACGTTGACCAGGGCCCCGCCCGTGGCGTCCAGGGCGCGGGCAGGGGACCACGTGATGTACCGGCGGAGCTTGTTGCCGAGATGCGTGGTGAACGCCTGGCCGACGGAGGCACAGACGATGACCACGACGACCGCGACGACGGCGGCCGTGGTCGTCACCTGTGCACCTTCCGTCACCTCGTTCCAGATGACGGGCAGGAGGTAGACCGCGACGAGACCGCCGCCGAGGAAGCCGATCACCGACAGGATGCCGACGACGAACCCCTGGCGGTAGCCCACGACCGCGAACCACACCGCGGCGATCAGCAACAGGATGTCCAGCACGTTCACCGATTCAAGCCTCGCCTCGCATTGCGGCCGCCGTCTCCTGGCCGGGGCCCCGAGGGCCCGCGGCTTCAGCGGCCGATGTCAGGTCCCCGGGATCACACATCACGTACGCCAGCCTGTCACGCACGCCAGTCGAGCGGGACCTGCTTATTGGTGTCCCAAGGGCGCTCCCAGCCCGAGTAGTGAAGGATCCGGTCGATCACTCCGGCCGTAAAACCCCAGACCAGAGCCGATGCGACCAGGAACGCTGGACCTCGGTGACCGCTCGGGTGCACTGTCGTCGCACGGTTGTCCGGGTCCGTGAGATCCGCCACGGGGACCGTGAAGACACGGGCCGTCTCGGCCGGATCGACGACGCCGACCGGTGACGGCTCGCGCCACCAGCCCAGCACGGGTGTGACGACGAAGCGGCTCACCGGGATGTACAGCTTCGGCAGGACGCCGAAGAGCTGGACGCCGCGCGGGTCGAGTCCGGTCTCCTCCTCGGCCTCGCGCAGGGCGGCGCGCAGCGGCCCCACGGTCGCCGGATCGCCGTCCTCCGGGTCCAGGGCGCCCCCGGGGAAGGACGGCTGCCCGGCATGCGACCTGAGGGAGCCGGCGCGCTCCATCAGCAGCAGCTCGGGGCCGCGCTCGCCCTCGCCGAACAGGATCAGTACGGCCGACTGGCGGCCCGCGCCATCCTCAGGCGGCAGAAAGCGGCTGAGCTGCCGCGGCTGCACCGACTCGGCGGCGCTCACCACGGGCGCCAGCCACTCGGGCAGGCCCTCGGCACTCACCGCCGGCGGGCCGTCCTGATCCCAGGCCCTGCTGGTGTCCATGTGGCTCGCGTGCGTCATCGCCACCCCCGTCCCTCTGAACACAACGCCGGCGGCCATGCGGATGGTTCCACCGGACGGGTCGCGGACGGTGCCGTCAGCCCCCTCATTCGGCCCCCAGCGGTGGCGCGGGCCGGCCCGGATAGTCCGGGGGCGGCTTGAGGCGCTGACCCGGCATGCCGCCCTTTTCGTACTTCAGCAGCTTCTTCGCCTTCTCGGGGTCCGTCTCGCCCTCTCCGTACGCCGGGCAGAGCGGGGCGATGGGGCAGGCGCCGCAGGCCGGCCTGCGGGAGTGGCAGATGCGCCGGCCGTGGAAGATCACGCGGTGCGAGAGCATCGTCCACTCGCTCTTCGGGAACAGCGCTCCGACGGCCGCCTCGACCTTGTCCGGGTCCGTCTCGTCGGTCCACTTCCAGCGGCGGACGAGCCGGCCGAAGTGGGTGTCGACGGTGAGTCCCGGGACGCCGAAGGCGTTGCCGAGCACGACGAAGGCGGTCTTGCGGCCCACTCCGGGGAGCTTCACCAAGTCCTCGAGCCGACCCGGGACTTCGCCTCCGAACTCATCCCGCAGGGCGGTTGCGATGCCCATGATCGACTTGGTCTTGGCGCGGAAGAAACCCGTCGGCCGGATGAGCTCCTCGACCTCTTCGGGGTTGGCCGCGGCCAGGTCCTCCGGGGTCGGGTACTTGGCGAAGAGCGCGGGCGTGGTCTGGTTCACCCGCAGGTCCGTGGTCTGGGCGGAGAGGACGGTCGCGAGCAGGAGCTGGAAGGGGTTCTCGAAGTCGAGCTCGGGGTGGGCGTACGGATAGACGTCGGCGAGCTCGCGGTTGATACGGCGGGCGCGGCGGACGAGCGCGGTACGGGACTCGGGCTTGGCGGCCTTGGTCGCCGGGGCGCTCTTGGCAGGGGCGGCGGTACTCGCGGGGGCGCTCTTGCCGGGCGCCGCCTTCTTGGCTGCCGCCTTCTTGGCTGCGGCCGCTCCCTTGGCGGCCACCGTCCCCTTGGCGACTACCGGTGCTTTCACGGCAGCCGTCTTCTTCTCGACCGTCGCCTTCTTCGCGGCCACCGTTCCGTTCCCGGCAGCCGTTCCCTTCACGTCCGCCGTCTTCTTCGCGGCCACCGTTCCGTTCCCGGCAGCCGTTCCCTTCACGTCCGCCGTCTTCTTCGCGGCCACCGTTTCCTTCCCGGCAGCCGTTCCCTTCACGTCCGCCGTCTTCTTCGCGGCCACCGTTCCCTTCCCGACAGCCGCTTCCTTCACGTCCGCCGTCTTCTTCGCGGCCGTCGCCTTCTTCGCGGCCGTCGCCTTCTTCGCAACCGCGACCTTCTTCGCCGCGGTGCCTGTCGCCTTCTTCGCCGCGGCCTTGGTCGGCGTCGGCTGCCCGGCCGCTCCATCCGGCGTCGGATTTGTCGCTTTTGTCGCATTCTCTGGCTCGGCGGCGACCTGTTCGCCCATAGCGGAATTACGGCGTACAACCACCGGCCCAGCCCCCTCTGCCCGTGCTCTCACTGGCGTTTTGGACACCCGACCAGCCTAAAGCCAGCAACTGACATCCGCCTTGGACCCGGCGGACCGGCCCCCGATTGGCCCCCTCCCGCACAGCTTGCGACGCGGGTGCGGCAGACTTGTGACTGATCACACTATTTGGACCGTCCGGCAAAATGGGGAGCACGGTCCCCTGATGCAGGTCGACAAGGAGAGAACTCGTGGACGACGTTCTGCGGCGCGCCCCGCTCTTCGCGGCGCTCGATGACGAGCAGGCCGCGGAGCTCCGCGCCTCCATGAGTGAGGTGACCCTCGCCCGAGGTGACTCGCTCTTCCACGAGGGCGACCCCGGTGACCGCCTCTACGTGGTCATGGAAGGCAAGGTCAAACTCCACCGCACGTCCCCCGACGGCCGCGAGAACATGCTGGCCGTCCTGGGCCCCGGCGAGCTCATCGGCGAGCTGTCGCTGTTCGATCCGGGCCCGCGTACGGCGACCGCCACCGCCCTCACCGAGGTCAAGCTGCTGGGCCTCGGCCACGGCGACCTCCAGCCGTGGCTGAACGCACGCCCGGAGGTGGCCGCCGCGCTGCTGCGCGCCGTCGCCCGGCGCCTGCGCAAGACCAACGACCAGATGTCCGACCTGGTCTTCTCGGACGTCCCGGGCCGTGTGGCCCGAGCGCTCCTGGACCTGTCGCGCCGCTTCGGTGTGCAGTCCGAGGAGGGCATCCACGTCGTGCACGACCTGACGCAGGAGGAGCTCGCCCAGCTGGTCGGTGCCTCCCGCGAGACGGTCAACAAGGCGCTCGCGGACTTCGCGGGCCGCGGCTGGCTCCGCCTGGAGGCCCGCGCCGTGATCCTGCTGGACGTGGAGCGGCTCGCCAAGCGCTCGCGCTGACGCGCGGTCGTCTCTCGACGTTACGGCGACGGGGTCCCGCCCAACCGTGGGCGGGACCCCGTCGTGCGTGCCGGAACCAGGCACCAGGCACCAGGGACCAGGCGCGCCGCGCGTACCGACGTGCCACGGGTCTCCGGACCGGCTAGATCAGCCCGTGCTCCCGCAGATAGTCCAGCTGCGCCCTGACGGACAGTTCGGCGGCCGGCCACAGGGAGCGGTCCACGTCGGCGTACACGTGGGCCACGATCTCGGAAGCCGTGCGATGGCCGTCTTCGACAGCCGTCTCGACCTGCGCGAGCCGGTGGGCGCGGTGCGCGAGGTAGAACTCGACGGCGCCCTGGGCGTCCTCGAGCACCGGCCCGTGGCCGGGCAGCACCGTGTGAACGCCGTCGTCGACGGTGAGGGAGCGCAGCCGGCGCAGAGAGTCCAGATAGTCGCCCAGCCGCCCGTCCGGGTGAGCCACCACGGTCGTGCCGCGGCCCAGGATCGTGTCCCCCGTGAGCACCGCGCGGTCGGCCGGCAGATGGAAGCAGAGCGAGTCGGCGGTGTGCCCAGGGGTCGGTACGACGCGCATCTCCAGCCCGTCGAGGCGCACGACGTCCCCCGCGGCCAGGCCCTCGTCGCCGAGCCGCAGGGCGGGGTCGAGGGCACGTACCTTCGTGCCCGTCAGCTCCGCGAAGCGCGCCGCGCCCTCCGCGTGGTCCGGATGTCCGTGCGTGAGCAGTGTCAGCGCGACCCGCTTGCCCGCCTGCTCGGCGGTCTCGATCACATGGCGCAGGTGCGCGTCGTCCAGCGGGCCAGGGTCGATGACCACTGCGAGCGCGGAGTCCGGTTCGGAGACGATCCAGGTGTTCGTCCCGTCGAGCGTCATCGCCGAGGCGTTGGGGGCGAGGACGTTGACGGCACGTTCGGTCGCGGGGCCGGAGAGCACCCCGCCGCGGGGCTGGCCCGGGAGAGCGGTGGCGTCGGTCATGTGGCGGGTCCCCGGGTCGGGATCGGGATGGACTTGGTGAACTCGTCGTGCCCCGGCCAGGTCAGGACCACGTTGCCGTCCTCCAGACGGGCCTGGGCCAGCACCGGCGTCATGTCGCAGGAGGGCGCGGCGGCCAGCGCCTCGGCCGCCGAGTCGTACGCGGCGAGCCGGCGCAGCATCGCGATGGTCGGCGGCATCATCAGCAACTCGCCCGCGTCGTATCGGGCGGCTGCCTCGGCGGGGCGGATCCACACGGTGCGGTCGGCCTCCAGGGAGGCGTGGAGGGTGCGCTGGCCCTCGGGGAGCGCGGCCACGAAGAACCACGTGTCGTAGCGGCGCGGTTCGAACTCGGGCGTGACCCATCGGCCCCAGGCGCCGAGCAGATCCGAGCGCAGGGCCAGGCCGCGGCGGTCCAGGAACTCGGCGAAGGACAGGTCACGGCCGATCAGCGCGACGCGGTCCGCCTCCCAGTCCTCGCCGGTGATGTCCCCCACGACGGTGTCCGCGGTCGGCCCGGCGAGCAGGACGCCCGCCTCCTCGTACGTCTCGCGCACCGCCGCGCAGACGATGGCCTGCGCGGACGCCTCGTCAACGCCGAGGCGGGCCGCCCACTCCGCGCGCGTGGGGCCGGCCCAGCGGACCAGGCGGTCGTCGTCGCGCGGGTCGACACCGCCGCCCGGATATGCGTACGCGCCTCCGGCGAAGGCCATGGAGGCGCGCCTGCGCAGCATATGGACGGCAGGGCCGCCGTCGCCGTCCCTCAGCAGCATGACGGTGGCGGCCCGGCGCGGGGTCGCCGGGGTGAGCTCGCCGCTCGCCAGGGCGCGGATGAGGCCGGGCCACTCCGGTGGGTACCACTGACCATTTGCCATGGCCGGAGGCTAACCCGTGGCGGGCGAATGTTCGAGGGGCATGATCGGCCGTGCCGCACCGCCGGGCGGCACACGCCACAACGTCTCAGCCCTCGTCCGTACGGCCCGTAGGCCCGTCAGGTCTCAGCCCTCGTCCGTGAGCTCCACCTGGATCTCGACCTCCACCGGAGCGTCCAGCGGCAGCACCGCGACACCGACGGCGCTGCGCGCATGCACGCCCTTCTCGCCGAGGACCTCGCCGAGCAGCTCGCTGGCGCCGTTGAGCACGGCGGGCTGGCCCGTGAAGTCGGGGGCGGAGGCGACGAAGCCGACCACCTTCACGACGCGTGCGATCCGGTCGAGGTCGCCGGTCACCGACTTGACCGCGGCCAGGGCGTTCAGCGCACACGTACGGGCCAGGTCACGGGCCTCCTCGGGTGTGACCTCCGCGCCGACCTTCCCGGTGACCGGAAGCTTGCCCTGCACCATCGGGAGCTGGCCCGCGGTGTAGACGTAGACGCCGGTCCGGACGGCGGGCTGGTAGGCGGCGAGCGGCGGCACGACTTCGGGCAGGGTCAGCCCGAGCTCGGCGATCCGCGCCTCGACGGCCCCGCTCACGCGGTCTTCTCGCGCTTCAGATAAGCCACCAGCTGCTCGGGGTTCGGCCCGGGCACGACCTGGACGAGCTCCCAGCCGTCCTCGCCCCAGGTGTCCAGAATCTGCTTTGTCGCGTGCACGAGAAGAGGCACGGTCGCGTATTCCCACTTGGTCATGTGGCCGACTGTAGCCGCCCTGAACGGTGGCCTCGTGCGTAGCCCGGTCCGTCACTGGTTAGGCTCGAAGACGTGAGCAGGCTCCAGGTCGTCAGCGGCAAGGGCGGTACCGGCAAGACCACGGTGGCCGCAGCCCTCGCGCTCGCCCTCGCGACCGAGGGAAAGCGCACCCTCCTGGTCGAGGTCGAGGGCAGACAGGGCATCGCGCAGCTCTTCGAGACGGAAGCCCTTCCGTACGAGGAGCGCAAGATCGCGGTGGCTCCCGGGGGCGGGGAGGTGTACGCCCTGGCCATCGACCCCGAGCTGGCGCTGCTCGACTACCTCCAGATGTTCTACAAGATGGGCGGCGCCGGCCGCGCGCTCAAGAAGCTCGGCGCCATCGACTTCGCGACCACCATCGCGCCCGGCCTGCGCGACGTGCTCCTCACCGGCAAGGCCTGCGAGGCGGTCCGCCGCAAGGACAAGCGCGGCCGCTTCGTGTACGACTACGTGGTGATGGACGCGCCGCCGACCGGCCGCATCACCCGCTTCCTGAACGTGAACGACGAGGTCGCGGGCCTGGCGAAGATCGGCCCTATACACAATCAGGCGCAGGCCGTCATGCGGGTCATCAAGTCGCCCGAGACCGAGGTGCATCTGGTGACGCTGCTCGAGGAGATGCCGGTCCAGGAGACGGCGGACGGCATCGGCGAGCTGCGTGCCGCGCAGCTGCCGGTGGGGCGGATCATGGTGAACATGGTGCGGCCCGCCCTCCTCGACGAGGCCTCTCTGGAGCTCGCGCAGAGCGTGCCGCGGACCGCCCTCGCCAAGACGCTGTCGTCGGCCGGCCTCGGCGGCGCGCGCCGCGGCGGACTCGCTGAGCGTCTCGTGGGCCCGCTGCTCGAACAGGCCGAGGAGTACGCCGAGCGGTACGCCTTGGAGCGCGACCAGCGCGCCGTACTGGCCGAGCTCGGTCTGCCGCTGCACGAACTGCCGCTGCTCACCGAGGGAATGGACCTGGCAGGCCTCTACCGGCTCTCCACGGAACTGCGGAAGCAAGGGATCTCATGACGCTGGACGCGGTGCGCACGCTCGACGTCGACCCCCTGCTCGACGACCCGAAGACCCGCATCGTGGTCTGCTGCGGCTCGGGCGGCGTCGGCAAGACGACCACGGCCGCGGCCCTCGGGCTGCGCGCCGCCGAGCGCGGCCGGAAGGTCGTCGTCCTCACCATCGACCCGGCCCGCAGGCTCGCCCAGTCGATGGGCATCGACTCCCTCGACAACACCCCGCGCCAGGTCAAGGGCATCGACGAGTCCGCGGGCGGCGAACTGCACGCCATGATGCTCGACATGAAGCGCACCTTCGACGAGATCGTCGAGGCGCACGCGAACGGCGACCGGGCCCGCCAGATCCTGGAGAATCCCTTCTACCAGTCCCTGTCGGCCGGCTTCGCGGGCACGCAGGAGTACATGGCGATGGAGAAGCTGGGCCAGCTGCGCTCCCGCGACCAGTGGGACCTGATCGTCGTCGACACACCGCCGTCGCGCTCCGCGCTGGACTTCCTGGACGCGCCCAAGCGGCTCGGCTCGTTCCTGGACGGCAAGCTGATCCGGGTCCTGATGGCGCCGGCGAAGATGGGCGGCCGGGCCGGGATGAAGTTCCTGAACGTCGGCATGTCGATGATGACGGGCGCGCTGGGCAAGCTCCTCGGCGGTCAACTCCTGCAGGACGTCCAGACGTTCGTGGCCGCGATGGACACCATGTTCGGCGGCTTCCGCACCCGCGCCGACGCCACGTACCGGCTGCTGCAGGCGCCCGGCACCGCGTTCCTCGTGGTGGCGGCCCCGGAGCGGGACGCGCTGCGTGAGGCGGCGTACTTCGTGGAGCGGCTGGCCGCGGAGGACATGCCGCTGGCCGGTCTCGTACTGAACCGGGTGCACGGCAGCGGAGCAGCCCGGCTGTCGGCGGAGCGGGCGCTCGCAGCCGCGGAAAATCTCGATGCAGAAAATCTTGACGAGAGCCGCATTGTGGATCAGGACGGCGGGAAGGCTGGAGTTCGTAACTCCCCCGAAACACCGGCCGACTCTGCCAAGTCTGCTGCCTCCGACCGGAGTTCGCACAATCCCGGCCCATCCGCCGGTTCGGAATCTCCCGATGAAGGCTCCCCCGCCTCGGACCGAACCGACGGGAACGACGGAACCAACAGGCCGGCCGAGCAACCAGCTGAACAACTGACCACTCTGACCGGGGGCCTGCTGAGGCTGCACGCCGAGCGGATGCAGCTGCTCGCCCGTGAGCAGCGCACACGCGATCGCTTCACCGCGCTCCACCCGGAGGTGGCCGTGACCGAAGTGGCCGCTCTGCCCGGTGATGTGCACGACATCGCAGGACTGCGGGCCATCGGAGACCGGCTCGCGGCCGGAGAAGGCCCGACCGGAGCTGCCTGAACCCCATATCCGCTATCCGCAGAGGGGTTTGTCACCCCGCTGCTGCAGAGGGCTTTGTTGCTGCAGAGGGGCTTTCCGCGCCGACAGCGTCGGGCGGTCAGCCCACCGCCGCGTAGCTCTCGTACACCTCTTCTTCAGCGTCCATCGGCAGCAGACCCGCTCCGCGCTCGTATTCCGTGCGCGCGGTCTCGAGCAGCCTGCGCCACGAGGTGACGGTGGGCCGCCTGCGCAGAAGCGCACGGCGCTCCCGCTCGGTCATGCCGCCCCACACGCCGAACTCGACGCGGTTGTCCAGCGCGTCGGCCAGGCACTCGGTGCGCACCGGACACCCGGTGCAGACCGCCTTGGCCCTGTTCTGCGCTGCTCCTTGTACGAACAGTTCGTCCGGATCAGTAGTGCGGCAGGCCGCCTGCGCACTCCAGTCGGTTACCCAGCCCATACCGGCGCCGTCCTCTCCCGAATCGAGGCTCCCCCACGGCGGCAGCGGCATATTCACCGCCGCCAGTTGAGGACGTTACGGAAGGTGGGCACAGCGCAACACCCCCTTCGGGCCCAATCTTGAATGGCCCGAACGGACTATGCGTACGCGGCAGATCACCCAACGGAGTGAGCTGGCGACATGCGTAAGGAACCCGGCAAACCGGGACAGTTCAGTTGAGTCACAACGGACGACCGATGACACATAAGGCAGATTCGGACACGCGCCCACCACGGGGGAAGGTTGACATCCAGTAACGATTCGGGTTCGCGGGACGCTACGCCGTGACTTGCGGTGGGGCCGTCGAGGGGACCAGTTGAGGGCTGCCCCAAAAGTCCCCGAACGGCCGGGTATGACCGACACTGCCGTGACAATCGAGAGCAGCTTAGGCCAAGGGATATACGGCTGTCCGGCGAATCAGAACGTAGGCTTCCCCCATGGCAAACAAGCGCTCGGGTGGTGGTCTGTCGCCCACGCAGCAGGCGGCCAAGTTCCTCGGTGTCAGTGTGCTCGCTGGAGCGGTGCTGGCCGGTATCGGGCTGCCCGCCGTGGGCGCGCTCGGACTTGCGGCCAAGGGGTCGGTCGAGGGGTTCGACGAGATCCCGGCGAATCTGAAGCGGCCGCCCCTGAGCCAGCGGACCACGATCCTGGACAGCAAGGGCGGCACCATCGCCACGGTCTACTCGCGCGACCGTACGGTGGTCGAGCTCAAGGACATCTCGCCGTACATGCAGAAGGCGATCGTCGCGATCGAGGACGCCCGCTTCTACGAGCACGGCGCGGTGGACCTCAAGGGCATCCTGCGCGCGCTCAACGAGAACGCGCAGAGCGGCGGGGTGGCCCAGGGCGCGTCCACGCTGACCCAGCAGTACGTCAAGAACGTCTTCGTCGAGGAGGCCGGCGACGACCCGACGAAGGTCGCCCAGGCCACCCAGCAGACCATCGGCCGCAAGATCCGCGAGCTGAAGTACGCGATCCAGGTCGAGGAGAAGCTGGGCAAGAAGCGCATCCTCGAGAACTACCTGAACATCACGTTCTTCGGGCAGCAGGCGTACGGCGTCGAGGCGGCCTCCCGGCGGTACTTCTCCAAGTCGGCCAAGGACCTGGACCTGGAAGAGGCAGCGCTGCTCGCCGGCATCGTCCAGTCGCCCAGCCGCTACGACCCGATCAACGACGAGGCCGAGGCCACCACGCGGCGCAACGTCGTGCTCCAGCGCATGGTCGCCACCGGCGACATCTCCCAGGAGGAGGCCGACAAGGCCAAGGAGAAGCCGCTCGGACTGAACGTCAGCAGGCCCCAGAACGGCTGCATCACCGCGGTCAAGGGCGCCGGCTTCTTCTGCGACTACGTGGAAGAGGTGTTCATGAGCGACCCCGTCTTCGGCAAGACCAAGAAGGACCGGGCGAAGATCTGGAACCGGGGCGGCCTGACGATCCGTACGACGCTCGAGCCGCAGGCGCAGAAGTCGGTGCAGGCGTCGATAAAGCAGCACGTGAAGCAGAGCGACGAGGTGGCAACGGCCGCGACCATCGTCGAGCCCGGCACCGGCAAGATCCTCGCGATGGGCCAGTCCCGCCCGTACGGCTTCGGGAAGAGCGAGAGCGCGATCAACCTGTCCGTGGACAAGACGATGAACGGCGGCGCCGGTTACCAGCCGGGATCGACCTTCAAGCCGATCGTCGCGGCGGCGGCCATCGAGGGCGGCAAGCCGGCGACGCAGTCGTACTCGTCGCCGTACGAGATGGCGTATCCGAGCCCGGTCGCACAGTGCGACGGCAAGACCTGGGTGAACACGGATGGTGCCAAGCTCACCAACGAGAACGAGTCCGAGAAGGGCCCGTACGCCATGAAGGAGGCGACCGCCAAGTCGGTCAACACCTATTACGTACAGCTGATCAGCGATATCGGCATCTGCCCGGTGACGCAGATGTCGAAGAAGATGGGCGTCGAGCGCGCCGACGGCGGGAAGATCTCCCAGGTGCCGTCGATCGCCCTGGGCACGCAGGAGATGTCGCCGCTGACGATGGCGAACGCGTACGCGACGTTCGCCTCGCGCGGCACGTACTGCACGCCGATCGCGATCGAGTCGATCACGCAGAAGCTCGGCGGCGAGGAGGAGAAGCCGCTGGCCGTGCCGAAGTCGACCTGCACGCGCGCGATGTCGGAGAAGACCGCCGACACGATCAACACGATACTGAGGGGCGTCGTCGAGGACGGTACGGGCCAGCAGGCCGGCCTGGACAGCCGTCCGAGCGCGGGCAAGACCGGTACGACGGACTCCCGCTACGCCGCCTGGTTCGTCGGCTACACGCCGAACATGTCGGGCGCCGTCTGGGTCGGCGACCCGCAGCACAAGCGGCGGATGGTCGACATCACCATCGGCGGCGTCTACCACGCCAAGGTCTACGGCGGGCAGGTCCCCGGACCGATCTGGAAGGACGCGATGACCGGAGCGCTCGCGGGCAAGCCCGCGCCCGACTTCAACCTCATCCACATCCCCGACCCGGTTAAGGACAAGGACAAGGGCAAGGGCAAGAACCGCGACGACAAGGGGAACAACGGCGGCGCCACCCAGACCCCCCTGCCCAGCATCTCCATCCCGCCGGACTTCCTCGGCGGCACGGGCAATGGCGGGACGACCAATGGGAACGGCAACGGCGGCAACTGGCCCTGAGGCGCCCTGGGCCTGACGCTGGGCCCCAGCCCGACCTCGTCGTGTCGGTGACCGGGGCTGTTACGTGGTGAGGGCGCCCCCTGAGGAAGGGGGCGCCCTCACCGACGTATGCGGATGTGCGAATGGGTGCTGCAGACGCGGTCAGCCCGCGAGAAGCTTCTTGACGACCGCGGCGACGCGGCCGCCCTCCGCCTGGCCCGCGACCTTGGGGTTCACGATCTTCATGACCTGCCCCATGGCCCGCGGCCCCTCGGCGCCGGCCGCCTTCGCCTCCTCGACCGCCTGCGCGACGATCTGCTGGAGCTCGTCGTCGGACAGCTGCTTCGGCAGGTACGCGGCGAGGACCTCGCCCTCCGCCTTCTCCCGCTCGGCCTGCTCGGGGCGGCCACCCTGCGCGAAGGCGTCCGCGGCCTCGCGCCGCTTCTTCGCCTCCCTGGTGATTACCTTCTGCACCTCGTCGTCGGAGAGCTCGCGCGCCGTCTTGCCCGCGACCTCCTCCTTCGTGATGGCGGCGAGGGTGAGCCGGAGCGTCGAGGAGCGCAGCTCATCGCGCTCCTTGATCGCCGCGGTGAGGTCTTCCTGCAGCTTCGACTTGAGCGTGGTCATGCAGTGATTCTCGCAGGTACGTCCAGCCGGACGCCCGCTGATTTCCGGCGTCCTGGGGGTCTGACACGATGGGCGTATGCGCGCGCGATACGGAGTACCCCTGGGCATCACGGCGACCGCGGCAGCGGGACTCGTCTACGCGGCGGGCTTCGAGGCCCGCTCCTTCCGGCTTCGACGGGTCACCGTGCCCGTACTGCCGCAGGGCATGCGTCCCCTGCGAGTCCTCCAGGTCTCCGACATCCACATGGTCTCCGGCCAGCGCAAGAAGCAACGCTGGCTGCGCGCCCTGGCCGGGCTGCGCCCCGACTTCGTGATCAACACCGGGGACAACCTCTCCGACCCGGAGGGCGTACCGGAGGTACTGGACGCGCTGGGCCCGCTGATGGAGTACCCGGGCGCGTACGTCTTCGGCTCGAACGACTACTACGGCCCCAAGCTGCGCAACCCTGCCCGCTACCTGGTCGACAAGGTGCGCGGCCGGCACGGGCTCAACGGCAACCCGCCCGCCGTCGGCGCCGTCCACAACCCGTGGGAGGACCTGCGCGACGGCTTCGACGAGGCGGGCTGGGTGAACCTGACCAACACCCGCGGTTCGCTGAAGATAGACGGCTTCGAGATCGCACTGACGGGCGTGGACGACCCGCACATCAAACGGGACCGGTACGCGCGCGTGGCGGGCGGGCCCCCGGCGGGCGCCGACTTCGCGATGGGCATCGTGCACGCCCCGTACCTGCGCAGCCTCGACGCCTTCACCGAGGACGGCTATCCGCTGATCCTCGCGGGCCACACCCACGGCGGCCAGCTGTGCATCCCCTTCTACGGCGCGCTGGTCACCAACTGCGACCTGGACACGGACCGCGTGAAGGGTCTCTCCACGCACTCGGCGGCCGGCAACGTCTCCTACCTCCACGTCTCAGCAGGCTGCGGCACCAATCGCTACACACCGGTACGGTTCGCTTGCCCGCCGGAGGCTACGTTGCTGACCTTGACGCCGCAGGTCTGAGATTCAGGGTCTGAGCCGCCGCCGGGTCTGAGTCGCAGGCCCTGAGACGCCGGGGCCGAGCCGCCGGGGCCGAGCGTGAGGTCTGAGAGGCCGGGTCTGAGGCGCCGGGCTTGCGGGGGCGCGTGCCTGCGGCAGGACGCCCCAGGTCAGCCAGCCCCGCAGGCGCCGGAAAACCGGATTTCGTCTCCGGCCGCCGGTCCGCTAAAGTAATCGATGTCGCCGCGACGTGAACGCCGCAACAGCGACATCGGGGTGTGGCGCAGCTTGGCAGCGCGCTTCGTTCGGGACGAAGAGGTCGTGGGTTCAAATCCCGCCACCCCGACGCAGGTCAGAGGGCCAATCGCATGATCGCGATTGGCCCTCTTTCATGCTCGGGGGGCCAAACAGGGGGCCAAACGAATTTGATCAGGCCACCGCGTCGTTCTCTTCCTCGCCCTCTGCGTCCTCCCCTTCCTGATCTTCGGCGAAGATGTCGTCCATCGCTTCGGCGCCCTGCGTGATCACAGGCCGGAGCTGTTTGCGGTAAACCGCCTCTGTGGTCGCCTGGCTGCTGTGACCGACCAAGAGCGCGATCCGCTCCAAGGGGATGCCGTGATCGGAGAGCAGAGACACGAAGCTGTGCCGGAGCTCCCGCGGCGTCCACTCCGGCTTCAGCCCGGCCTTCTTCACGATGGCCTTGAAGTCGCGCCGGACGTTGGCCGCGTCAAGCGGCTCACCGCTCCGAGTCGTGAAGACACGGCCGGTCGGACTCCACTCCATCCCTCTCGATGCCCGCTCCTGCTTCTGCCATCGCATGTGCTCTTCGAGGACTTCGACCACCTGCTTCGGCAGGGCGATGGTCCGGCGGCTCTTCCTGGTTTTGGTCTCACCGTGCTTGCGCACCGAACGCCACACCGCGACATGAGGCGGGATGCCGTCCGTCGTTTCCAGGAAGACGTGATCCCAGGTGAGGGGCCGCGCCTCTTCCGTGCGCACACCGCTGAGGAGCGAGAGCACGAGGTAGGCGTACAGCCGCGACGGGCGCGCGACGGTGAGTACGGCTTTCGCCTGCTCCAGGTTCAGTGCCTTGCTCGGTCGGCCGGGGCGCCCCTCTGGTGCGGTGACGAGTAGGGCGACGTTCCGCGCGGCCTTGTCCCTGCGCTGAGCGTGCGCGATGGAACGGCGCAGGATGGCGAGCAGGTCACGCAGGCTTCGCGTCGCGAGGAATTCGGCCCTGTCGTCCAACCAGTCGTCAACGTCGTCCGCGCTGAGTTCCTTCAGCTTCGCCTTGCCGATGAACGGGATCAGATGCTTGTTCGCCATCGAGCGGTTCTTGCCGATGGTGCCCTTCTCGTCGCGCCCCTTAAGCCCACGCTCCAACCAGTCGTTCACCGCGTCGGCCACGGTGTAGTTGGCCGGCGCCTTGACGCCGGTCTGCATCTCCTTCTTCAGGTCCCGGATCTTCTGGCGGACTTCGGTCTTCGTCTTGCCGTACACCTTCGGCCGACGGCGCTTGCCGTTCGGGGCGTAGCCCAGGGAGACGGCTCCCACGTAGCTCTTCTTGGCGGGGTCCCAATAGATGGTGTCCGCACCATGGCCAGCGCGGGTGCTCTTCGGGGTCTCGCTCATCTTCTGTTGTGCCTCCATAGGACAGGGCCGCGCCCTGAAGGGCGCGGCCCTGTGGAACTGGGGTGATGGGGAGTTCAGGCGGTGGCCTCTGCCTCGCGCTTGAGGAGTTCGACGTACTGCGCGATGTACTCCGGCGGCACGAGTCGGCGACGGCCGATGCGGACGGTGTGAAGTCGTCCGAGTCGTATCTCTTCGTAGACCATCGAGCGTCCGATCCTGAGGGCCTTGGCCGCCTCTTCGGGGCGGTAGAGGAGCTGTTCGGCAGCATCAGCAACGGTGGCCATGCGGTGGTGCCTCCTAGGCAGGGTTCCGGGGTGGGGCCCTTCTCGGGAGTCCGCGTCTGTCCGAGGTTCGGATTTCTGCGTCACAGCGTCACCTGCGTCATCCAGGCTTCTGACCTGCGGGTTTGCGTGACGCAGAGCGCGGGGAGTGCGTCACCCGTGACGCAGGCTGTCCGTCATGGGTGACGCAGGTGACGCGGCGTGACGCAGGTGGCGGCCGTCTGCGTCACGGTCGTCTGCGCAGGTCACCAGCCGTTTTCCGGGTGGCCGTGACGCAGGTGACGCAGCATTTCCCACTTAGGAAAAGGGGAGGGGGTGTCTGTGGTGGTGCAGTGCGGCTCAGGACGTGAAGAAGGAGCCGCTTCGCGGCGCGTCCATCGCAGGGCGGCGCCGCCGCCGAACAGCAAGAAGAGCACGGCCCCGCGCGGGGTGCTCCTCTTGCTCGTGCGGCCGGGCGTGCCGGTCAGAACGACTGCTGCTCGTGCGGGACCGAAGCAGGCGAGCGGGCCATCTCGATGTAGCGGCCTTCCCTGGTGCGCCCCGAGTCGATGAGCACGCCCCGCGCGGCCAGGGTCGGCTGGAGACGCTTGAGACGGTCGGAGAGGACCTTTCCGGTGGTCGGCCACCCCTTCGGCAAGGGTCGAAACTCCTCGCCCGTGTAGAGGTGGGTGAGGCAGTGCAGCCACTCGGTGGAGGTCATCCGCTGCTCTGCGCCCGGTTCGATGTCTGCGGCGTGCCGGAGGACCGTCTGCGCCAGCAGGTCACCCTCGATGACGTCGTCGTTCAGGTCGTCCAGACTGGCCCGGTAGGCGGTGAGCGCCCCGAAGCCGGTTGCCGCGTCGAGCTGCGCGCACAGGTGCGCGAAGTCCGCCATCCGCAGGTCGGTGGGGGTCTCCGCTTCCACCGAGCGGACCTTGACCGTGAGGTCCAGGAGCGAGCCGAGGACGACCGGCAGCGCGTCCGCGTACTCCGCCCACAGCTCCGCCTCGGTACGCCGGACCTTGGGCCGTTCCAGACGCAGCGGCAGGAGCCGTTCAGCGAGGTCGGGGCGGATGACTCCGACGTCGATACCGGTCAGGAGCAGGGGGCGGCGGTAGCGGGCGCGGAACACGTCCCCGTCGGTGAACAGGGCGCGCTTGACGTTCTCGGCTCCGGTCACAATGCAGCACATGGCGTCGGACAGGTCCGGGGTCATGTGGGAGAGGTTGTCCAGCGCCGTGACCCATCCCGCGGCCACCGCCGCGATCAGGTTCTCCTCGTCCTTCGGAGCCCGGCGCAGGTCGCCGCTCATGCCCTCAACGATCCTGATGAGCATGCGGCCCCCGGTGGACTTGCCCGCGCCCTGGGGGCCGGTGAGGAAGGGGGCGGGGACGGGCACGGACGGTCCGAGGCAGCCGATGAGCCAGGCGATGGCCAGGCACTCGGTCTCCGCGGTGGCGAAGTTGCACAGCCTCAGCAGCAGGTCGATGCCCTTGCCGTCGGTGTCCTTGGCAGGCAGGGGCAGTTCCCCGGTGAGCTGCGTGCGCCGCCAGCACACCTCGCGCGGGTCGGGGACAGCGATGTCCCATCCGGTGGGGTGGATGCGGACGGACTGTCCGTCCGTGCGGCCCAGGTCCAGCCACGTCGCCCCGTCGAATCCGGGGGCCACGCGGATGTGGACGGGCTGCACGTCCTCGGTCAGTGCGAGCGCTTCGATCAAGTCCAACGCCTCCTTGAGGGCGGTTCCGTTGAACACGCCCACCCCGTCCCTGAACAGGCCGACCATGAGTTCCTGGCGGTGACTGCCCGTCGTGCCCTGGGAGCGGATCGGGCGGGCGACGGGGTGGCCGTTGCGCTGCGCGTACACGGTCCCGTCGGCGGTGCGGAAGTAACGAAAGTGCTGTTGGGCGTAGTCGGTGATGACCTTGCGGGCGGGGTCCTTCTCGTCGTCGGACATGCTCACAGTCCCAACCTGGTGCGGGCGTTGGTCCACGCGTCGGTGCAGTGCCGGGGCGATTCGCCCTTGGCCTGAGCAGCGGTGAACAGCCGTGCGATATGGGCGTCGGTGATGCAGCCACACCGGCCATGGGTGGACAGCACGGCGAGGAACGTGCGGTACACGGTGGCGTGGACGGCGCTGCGGGCCTCGGTGATGCGCTGCTCTGCCATGGCGATGCCACGTTCCAAATAGGTGGGCGTGCGGTGACGGCACTCACCCTGTCCGCCCCTCAGGGGCACTGTGAGCGTCTGTGGCGCCCTGCGGGACGGGTGCGGCTTTACTGCCAGCGCGCGCACAGCGTCCGGGAGAGCGGCCGTGGCGCCGGTGCCGGGACCGAGCCAACGGGCGTAGGCCATGGAGGACTTGATGTCCACGCCGGGCCGGACCGCGTTGGCAGACTGCATGGCGCCCTGGTAGAGCCAGTGCTCACCCCTGGTGGTGCGCACGGTTCGGGTGGCGGGCAGGCTCGCACGGGCCCACGCGATGGCGTCCGCGCTGTCGAGGTCGATGACGGTAAGGCCTGCGCCGCCCGGGTGGTAGGCCACCGCTGCGGCCTCGCGCCACGCCCTCGCCCACTCCCGTGAACGCAGAACGGTGGGGTCGGTGGTGGCGGCAGCCCACGCGTGGCACGGACGGGGGCAGGCGCAGGGGCCCGAGGTCTTCATGTTCGGCCGACCCCCGCACGCGTTGCGGGCGCAGGCACGGCAGTTGCCGAACGGCACCTTCCCTGCCCGCAGCGGCAGCGGAGGCACGCCGGCCGCCGCGAGGTGAAGCGCGATGCGCAGATGGCTGTCGACGGTGCTCATGCGACCGCCCCTAGCGCCGGGGCGAGCGCGGCGTGCACTCGCCGGATGTCGGTGGGTTGCGTCATGCTGGGGGTTCTCCTGCTCTCTTGGAGGGACGGGAGGACCGGGGCGGGCGCAGGCTTTGGAGAGACGGCGCCCGCCTCGGGCGTAGCTACTGGTTGGTGATCCAGTGGGCGTACTGCTGGCGGACGTAGTGGCGCGGGTCGCAGATGACGGCCGCGTCGTCCAGGCTCATCAGCCGCTCGGCCGCCTCGTTCGCCACCTCGGCCGCGTCGCCGGGGATGTGGTCGGCTTCGTCGCGCAGCGCGATGCGGTCCAGCAACGCCGCTTTGCGGAGCCAGAAGTCACGCGGCAGCCGGGTGCCGAACGACTTGTCGGCAGCCGTCCGGGCGGTCCATCCGATTTCGCTGACGATGCTCGGGGCGAGCGCGTACGCCTCATCGGGCGCGGGCCACGGTCCGGTGTTGCTGTGGTGGTCGGCCGTGACGTACAGCCGCAACTGCTTGCCGTCGCGGGTGGGGTGCTGGCGTACGGGGCCCACGGTGAAGGCCTGCGACAGGGCGTCGCTGACGCGGTCGGTGTCGGCCGGGTCGCAGATGATGCGGATCTCGAACATGGCTTCCTTTCGTCAGGCTGCGTCGAGGAAGGGCTGTTGCCAGGGCGGCAGGCTGGCCAGGACGCGGGTACGCCAGCGCATGGCGTAGTCGATGCAGTTGGCGCAGTTCTTGTGCGTGTGGCCGGGCAGTGGGGGCCGCTTGCGGGCGTGGTAGCTCCACGCGGCGGAGTCGGCCGATGCGAGCAGATGGCCGACCCGTTCCAGGCCGAGCGTCTTGAAGCCGAAGCCGTGCAGTTTCAGCCCGCGCGCGGCCATCGCGGTGACGATCGCGGCCCCCTCGCGGGTGGACTGCAAGCGGCAGACCGAGCCGAGCCCGACGGTGGGTTCGCGGGTCAGGTCGACCCCGGCTCGCTCGTACAAGTCCGCGCACCACTCGTAGTCCGCGACCTTCCGGCCCTGAAGCACGGGAGCTATTCGCAACTCGGGGGCGAGGGAGCGCAGTTCCAGGAAGTTGGCGACGGTGCGGCGGATGTGCTCCGGCACGCTGAGGTGGGTGCCGACGAAGGTGAGCGGACCGGCCGTGCCGCCGTGGATGATGAGGTCCTCGCACATCCAGTCCTGCGGAGCGGCCCAGTCGTAGGGGCCGACGCATTCCCATATGCGGCGCAGGTCATCGATGTACTGGCGCGGGGTGCGCGTCCAGCGGCCCTGGCGCTGGATCTCCGAGAATCCGCCGGAGTCCACCGCGTACGGACCGCGCGCCTCATCCAGCTTGACCGCGTTCACGAAGTGCTCGGACTTCAGGAACAGTGGCACGTCGGTCAGGCGGACCCAATGCCGCTTGTGGGTGGTCAGGTAGAACCTCACCGATCCCCCTGCGGGAGCTCCGGGAGTCCCGCGGCTTCCAGCGCCTTGGGGTCGAAGCCGGGCAGCGTGGCGCGGGTGACGAGTGCCTGCGCGAGCTGTTCGGCGTAGGCGGCGCCGGTGCGGGCCACCTCGATTTGCGTGGTGGCGCGCAGGGTTTCGACGCGCTCGATGTGGGCGTATTCCTCGCGACGCTCGCTCGTCTCCCGCTCGAACGCCACCGTCTCGCGGCGGTCGTGCCGCCAGTAGCGGGCGGCAAGGGCGTAGGCGCCGGCAGTGGCCAGGGACCACAGCAGCAGCGGCAGCGGAAGTCCGTCGGAGTATCCGGCGACCCCGGCGAAGGCGAGGGCGCCGGAGGCCGCGAACGCGGTCCCGGTGAGGACGGAATCTCCGGTTGCGTTGCCCGCGACCACGCCCGCGGCGGCGGCCCCGGCGGACAGGACCGTCATCAACGCGGCGTTGCCGACGGAGTGTTCGGCGCCGTTGGCGTTCCAGATCCGGGCCAGGATCAGCACGGTGGACGTGGCGATGGCAGGTGCGGCCTTGGGCAGCGCGGCGGCAACCCAGTGGCGGGCCACGATCTGTTCGTTCATGGCTGCTCTCCTAGATCTTGCCGAGGGCGTTGACGACGGCGGCGGTCAGCTCGGTCACCGGCTCGGAGGCGCCGGTGGAGGCGAGGTAGAAGCCGAACATCACGGCGACGAACGCGGAGCCGTAGCCGAGGGTGTTGGAGCGCAGCAGGAAGAACAGGACCAGGCCGAACAGGGCGACCAGGGAGACGGTGATGGCCATCGGTTATCCCTTCGGGGCAGGTGTCTTGGCGGGGGTGTCGCTGCCGTCGCGGTAGACGTGCAGCCAGAGGTTGTAGAGGTGACGGCCGACGCGTATGCGCTTGCCGTGGCCCTTGCAGCGGCGGCAGTCCTTGCCCCGCTTGAGGCGGCCCTTGCGGTCGGTCTTCATCGCGAAGCCGAGCCCGCGGCACTTGCGGCAGTCGCCGTACGGGCTCGCCTTGCACAGGCTCACGTAACCGAGAGTGATGACGAGTAGGCAGCCGCTAGCAAGGAGAACCAGGGTCATGGGGTGCCTTCCAGGCGGGGTTTCCGGCGTTCTCGCAGGTCGGATGCTAGGTGCGAGATTGCTGATCAGGGCCGGTTTGGGGTGCTAGTAGGGGTGCTAGGTCTAGCAGCGCAGGTTGCTAGACCTAGCACCCGTGCGCGGTCAGCCCGTCGACCGCTTTCCGTCACGCTGGGTGATGGCGGTGGTGATGTCGGCGCGGGCGATGCCGCGGCGGGTGGTGCCCTTGCCCTTCTCGGTCGTGCCCCATACGTCCTGTGCCGTGATGCCGTGCGGGCGCAGGTTCGTGGTGACCGTCTCGGCTTTCCAGCCGCCGTAGATCTCCGGGCGCAGCGTGGCGAGGCGGGCGGCGACTTTCTCGTTCCACACCTTGTCCTCGTCCGCGGCCACCACCTTGAGGATGTCGGCGAGCAGGTCGAAGGCGGGCTCGCCGCTCTCGGGGGTCTCGCCGATGGCGTGGCCGGTGATGTTGCCGTACGCCTCGCGCATCGTGCGGGCGCGGGCCACCACCGTCTCCGCGCCGACCGCGTCGACGAACGCGCTCGCGACGATGCGCGGGTCGTCGCCCTCACCGGCCATCCAGCAGATCCCGCGGTCGGAGCGGGAGAACATGGTGGCCCGGTATCCGGCCTTGTACATCGACGTGCCGAGCACCATGTCGTTGGCGGGCTGGCCCATGACCTTCAGGCAGAACCGCAGCACGGCGTTGGCTGAGATGCCGGTGGGCAGCGACTTGGCGTCCGGGCGCTGCGTGCCGAACAGCGTCACCATGCCCAGCGCCGGACCACGCTTGCCCAGGTCAGTGGCGATCTCTTCGATCTCCGCGCCGTACTTCTCGTGCTCGAAGGGGACCTGGCACTCATCGAATCCGGCGACGATCGGGTGCAGCCCGAGGGACTTGTCGTTCGCCAGCTCCGGGGTCACCTTCGACTCCGGGCAGCGCGAGCGCGGCAGGGACTTGATGACCTTCGCCCGCCGGCGCAGCTCGGCCCGCAGCTCCCGCAGCGATTCCAGGACGTAGAGGATGTCCTCGTCCTCGTCTCCGGCCCGGTAGCGGTGGCAGACCGGCTCCAGCGCGCCGAAGTCTCCGGTGCCCTTGAAGTCGAACGCGTACAGCTCGGAGCGCGGATCCAGCGCGGCGATGAGCAGGAACAGCCGCATCAGGAACGTTTTGCCCATCCGCGGGATGGAGCCGACCACCACGGACGCGAACATGAGAGTCACGGCGACGTCGGCCATGCGCTGGTCGTTGCCGAACACCACCGGCTTGAACAGGTCGACCTGTCCCGACTTCAGCAGCGGCCAGGCGGGCTTGGTGGTCTCGTTCATGGGCTTGTCGCCCACCCACAGGATCAGCCGACCCTCGTGCTCGGTCGGGTCGGCTGACGGCCACACACAGCCGACCTTGCGGCGCAGACCGGACGCCAGCGGCTTACGGGCCTCCATGATGTCCTCCGGGGTCACACCCCACGGAAGGTCAAGGTCGGCACGGTAGCCGGGACCGTCCCGGGTGATCTCGGAGGTGAAGCGCATCCCGTTCATGTCACCGCCCTTCTTGATGGCGGCCGTCAGCTTCGGGTTGCCGATGTTGTCCAGGGCGCGCAGCACGATCGGGCCGGTGAGCTTCTGGATCTCGGTCTTCAGCACCGCGGGCCCGATCACGGGATGGTCCTGCGGGGCGCCCCAGAACCCGCACGCCAGCACCGCAGCCGCCGCCAGCACCCCTAGCCAGGCCGGGGCCATCACGTACAGGGTCAGCGCGAACGCGGCACCGAAGACCAGCGCCACGGTCGACACCAGGACCCGCAGCCGCACCCGCCCATCCCGCTGCCGCGACAGCTTCAGGTACTCAGCGGTGTTCTCCCTGCGCACCTCGTACGCGCGCAGCGGAGCACCCTCCGCATCCCACACCCACCGGTTGGTGTCCCGCACGAAGCGGGCCGCACCGCGCGGCGAGTTGAGGGTGAGCCGGAGGGCGTACCAGGGGGTGCGGATGCCGTGGAAGGCGGTGGCGTAGAAGGCGTTGCCGGTCGCCCGCTGGGCCGTCGAGACAAACCCCGGCTTGGAGGTCAGCCACGTCGGCAGGATCGGCCGACGCTTGTAGGTGGTGATACCCGGCGCCGGAAGGTCGGGCCGGTCGACCGGTCGGGCGACCGAGTCGGCCGACTCCTCATCCTCCCAGTCGGCCGACCCCGGGCCCGACTCAGTCGGGCGGGAGTCGGGTGCCGGGTCGGGAGTCGGGGCGGCCGACCCTGTGCGGGCGGATCGGGCCTTGTCGAGGTCGACTACCTCGGCGCCGGAGTCGGCGGCCATCTCGGCTTCGAGCCGGTGGAACAGTTCGTTGTCGTCGGGCTGGTTCACTTGAGCAGTTCCTTCCCGTGGGAGGAAAGGCAGGGTCCGGCCGTCGCTGTAGGAGGTGAGCGGCCGGGCCCCGCCGGATCGTGAGGGGGATGTCAGGTGGCGGTGAGGGCGCGCGTCGTTGGCGCGGTCACCACCAGCGGGACGGCTTCTTGGGCACGATGTAGGGGCAGCCGTTGTCCATGTGGTCCACGCACTGCGGGCAGTCCTCGCGGGGACGCAGGCCACGGTGCGCGCGCCGATCGTGGGCGTGCTGCCAGCACTGCGGGCACTCGCCGGGAGGCGTGTCCCTGGCGGGCATGGTCACCACCACCCCGAGGACTTCGTGGCAGCCTTCGCGGACGCGGCCTCGTTCACCACCCGCTGCCGCTCCTTCTGCAGGGCCTTGAGCTCCGACTTCAGCCGGGTCTGGACCGAGGCCCACAGCGTCTCCAACTTGCGTTCGGCGCGGCCGGGGCTCTTGCCCCGCACGACCTTGTACGAGCCACCGGCCAGCGCCGCGAGTACAGCCCGCTTCTCGGCACCGGTCAGCGGCCACATCTCACCCTTCTTGGCCGCTTCGAGCTTGCGGGTGGCCAACTGGATTTCGCGGTCAAGGCGGCGGGTGTTGGGCTTGGGCATGGTCAGCCCCTCCTCGAGGTGGCGTGCACGGTGGTGGGGATGCCGAACTGGCTGCCGGAAGGGTCGAAGCACTTGCCGAGGGCAGCGGGCATCAGGCGGCCTCAGCCGGTGCGTCATCCTGACGCGAACCGGTAACGGCGTTTTCGTCGACCGCGTGCAGCGAACGACCGTCGGCACGCTCGGTCTTCAGGGTGTCGCGCAGCATGCGGGCGTTGGCCTGCGAGACGTGCAGTGTGGTGCGGATGCGGTCCGCGGTCAGCTCCGCGTCCGTCCACCCGGCGGTGACCGTGCGCGCCTCGTTCAGCAGCTCCTCGAAGGTGCGCTGTGCCTTGCCCTTGTCCTTGGCGGGCGTCCGGCGAGGCGGGCGCCGCTTGGGCTCAGCCGGAAGTGCCGGCGGATTCTCCGGCGGGGGCGGTGCGGGGGTCTCCTGCTCGGTGGCGGGGGCGAGTTCGCCCATGCGCAGCATCACGCGCTCACGCCGGGGGGTCTTGCGACGCCAGTCACGCCCGTAGCGCTCGCGCAGGTCCGCGCGGGCCAACAGCCGCTCCCGCTCGCGGGCGAGCGCGTCGGCGTAGGAGGTGACCTCCCACAGCGTCATGCGCCGCCACAGCGCGAACGTCGACAGCGGGGCGAGCAGCCAGCGGGACCAGCGGATTTTCTCCATGCGGCGGCCGGTGGCGGCGCCGATGCGGACGGCGTAGATGTGCGCGCCGATCTCGGAGAACACGACCCACAGCAGCGGCATCGTGCCGTGCGCGACCTTGGCCCACACACCGTGTCCGGCGGCGACGTTCAGCCCGCAGGTGACCAGGGTGAGCACCCAGGGCACGAACCGCACCCACGCCAGCGCCATATCCATGCGGATCAGCAGCAGGTTGGCGACGGTGAACACCGGGATGGCCACGTCGATACCGACCGGCAGCATCCACGGCTCACCGAAACCCCAGCGGAGCGCGGCGGCCGACACGGCGTCGAAGGAGGCGATCAGGCCCAGCGCGCCGACTCCCGCCGCGGCGAGCGCGCCGACTCCGGCGAGCCCCATCTCCGGGCGCGTCAGGGGCGGCACGGCCGGACGCTCGATGGTCTGCGTCGTCATGCCGCCTCTCCCTTCCGGAAGGGCCGACGGCGTCCGGCAGGGCGGATCAGCGGGGCGACGTTGAACAGCTCCGGGGCGTGGGCCTCGATCACCTTGGCGGCGATACGGGCCACGTCGTCCGGCAGGCCGGGGTTGTCGGCGAGGATGTCGTGCGCCGCGTCCTCGCGGGCCGCGCGCTCTTCATCGGTCTCGTGCTCTTCCCCGAGCCACAGTTCAGGCGGAGTGCCAAGGGCCAGTTCGATGAAGTCGTTCGCGGTGACGGCCTGGTGATGACCGATGTAGCTACGCATGTCAGGCTCCTGACAGTGGAGGGACGGGAAGACCACCGGGGCGGGCGCAGGCTTTGGAGAGACGGCGCCCGCCCTGCGGCGGAAGGGAAAGTCAGACCCGGACCCGGCGGGGCCGGTTGAAGACGTTCATCAGCCCACCGGTCACCGTGGTGAGCGAGGTGAACGAGACGAACACGACCGTGGCCCAGTTGGCGCCCAGGTCGCGGACGTAGTGGCCGTTGGCGACGGCGGCGGCGATGCCGAGCACGAGGAACAGCAGCGTGGCGAGCGCACGACCGGAGGTCATCGGCTTGAAGCCGCGGGCGACCACCTCGATGTCGGCCGGGCGCACCGGGCGCAGGATGTTGCCGTTCATCTGGAGGTCGACCACGTTCCCGGACCGGTGGGCGGCGACGCCGGCCACCGTGCCCAGGGACTTGTCACTGCGGACGCGGACGACGTCACCGATGGCGAGCAGCATGGAAGTTCCCCCTCGAAAGTCGTTGTGGACACCGGGGCTCCGGCTCCTCTCAACCCCGTCCGTATGGGATCGCTCAGCAGAGCTCCCGGACGGACGGGGCGAGCAACCGGCGCGGCGCTAGCCGCCGCGATTCGGTGGAAGGTGACCGGTCGTCCGCAGCACTTCGAGGTGCTCACGGACCGGGGATGGAGCGGCGCCGCCGTGCCGGTCGATCACGGCCGCGCCCATCGCTTTCGTCGACTCACTGCCACTCCTTCAACTCGCTGAACAGGGGATACGCACTGCAAGGGGGACCTTGTCCCCACGCTCCGGCCGTTGCTCGCGGTCACCGGGCCACCTCGCCAGTACGGGCCGAAACCCTGTTCTGCCTGGCCTTTAGCGGGATTGCAGCGTCCCCGCCCTCTGCGTTCGTGCGCTCGTTCGGTTCGCTGACGCGCCCGAACGAGAGGAACATGTATTACGTGTTCCTCATCTTGCAGAGAGGAGTTCACCCCGTCAAGCCCTTCGGCTGTTTGAGTTCTGCGAGCCCCTCGCGCTCGATGTACCTACAGACTGGCGTCGGCGGCGGCGACGATCGACTTCGCGGATGTACAGCTCAGGTCGTCCTTGGCTACCTTGAAGTCGTACCAAGTCGTCCCAACAAGGCGGAGGTTGGACGTGGCGAACGAGCGACTGCGCGGCGCGATAGTGGACTTGGGTCTGACGCTCGATGAGGTCGCCCAACGGCTCGGGGTCGCCGCCAAGACGGTCGAACGATGGATCAACGAGCCTGAGCGCAAGCCATATCGCCGCTTCCAGTACGCGACAGCCTCGCTTTTGAAGTGCGAAGTGTCGTACTTGTGGCCGGACGAACGCACATCAGCGGAGGTCACTGCCTCTGGCAACGCGGAGTTGGTCAGGCTCTATCCACACCGGTCCGTCGTGATGCAAACCCTCTGGACGAACCTCTACTCCAAGGCGACTCGTCAGTTTGACCTGTTGGTGTACTCCGGGTTCTGGCTCACGGAAGACGCGTCGTTCCACCGCATCGTGAAAGAGAAGTCAGCCGACGGGGTGCCCATCCGCTTCATCCTGGGAGAGCCCGCCTCGCCGGCCGTGGCGGTGCGCGGTGAGGACGAAGGGATCGGCGCAGCGATGGCAGGCAAGATCCGGAACGCACTCATCAACTACGGCCCGCTCTTCGGCCTCCCTGGCGTGGAGTTCCGGCTGCACGGTACGACCCTCTACAACTCGATCTATCGGGCCGATGACGAGATGCTGGCGAACGGGCACCTCTATGGTGTCGGCGCCTACATGGCCCCCGTACTGCACCTGCGACGCGTGCCCGGCGGTGAGCTCTTCGACGCCTACGCTGAGAGCGTTGAGAAGGTCTGGGAATCGGCCCGTCCGATCTCTTCACCTGCCGATTGGGAAGGCACTGCCTGATGAGCCGCATCGACTACTTCCGCGACCCGAACGCCCCTCACGCCAACTCGGTGGTGCCCTCGGTCACCGCAGTCGTCCGAGACGACGCGGGGCGGTTGCTGCTCATCCACAAGACGGACAACGACCTGTGGGCACTGCCCGGCGGTGGACACGACATCGGCGAGCGCATCGGCGACACCGTCGTCCGTGAGGTTGCGGAAGAGACCGGCATCGACGTTGAGGTAGACAGCATCGTGGGGCTCTACACCGACCCTGAACACGTGCTGGCGTACGACGACGGAGAGGTCCGGCAACAGTTCTCCATCTGCTTCCGTGCCCACCCCATCGGCGGTTCCCTGCGTACGAGCAGCGAGTCAAAAGAGGTCCGCTGGGTTGACCCAGCGGACCTTGACGGACTGGACATCCACCCGTCGATGATGCTGCGCATCCGCCACGGTCTCGACGACTCGCGGCGAGAGCCCTACATCGGCTGACCGTCGGCAGAGACCTGCGCCAACCGGCCCTCAACACGCTTCGACGCTCCATGGATATCGGGGGCCGCGCGCTGAATGAACCGCCCGACGATCGTGTCCGGGCCGTACCGCTGCACGATCTCGTCCAGCCGCTCGGCCGGCGTGGTCTGCGTCCCGTCGGGCGTCGTCGTCATGTCGCAGTACAGCAGGGCGTCGACCAGGTCCGGACGCTCTAGCTCGAACTCTCCCTCAAGCTCCTGCCTCAGTCCGCGCTCCTCGGCTTCCAGCAGAGCGCAAGAG
Source organism: Streptomyces himalayensis subsp. himalayensis (assembly GCF_013778455.1). Taxonomy (GTDB): domain Bacteria; phylum Actinomycetota; class Actinomycetes; order Streptomycetales; family Streptomycetaceae; genus Streptomyces; species Streptomyces himalayensis. Next base: position 178,537 of record NZ_JACEHE010000002.1, read on the forward strand.
TGGTGAGCCACGAGCCGAACGACCCGCTCGTCTGCCTCTTCCTGATCCCGGAGGAACCGCGCCCCGTCCAGCGGGTGAAAGCCGGTGGTGGCGATGGCCGGCGAGTACCCGATGTCATGCAGCACCGCGGCAGCTTCCAGCAACTCGGCATCGTCACCCATGATCGGGCCCAAGGAGCGAGCGCGCTTGGCGACCCCCAGCGAGTGCGCCCACCGACGCGGGAGCGGATCGGACAGCAGCGATTCGGAGAGCGAGTACGCCCACTCAGTCAGTCCCATGGCGGCCAAGGCTACGGCCGTACGGTGGGAGTCGGGAGAGCGCGTACCGTACGCCCCTTGCCGTGAGCGGTGGCGAGCAGGCCGTTTCCCTCCATCTGGGCAAGGACACGGCGCACCGCGGTACGGGAGGCGCCGAACCGCTCGCAGAGTTTCGCCTCGGACGGGTACGTATCGCCCACTGAGAGGGAGTCCTCTGCGATCACGTCAGTCATCCGTTCCGCGAGAGACCGACGGTCCCCGCCCCGAGCCACGCGCCACCCGATCCCGGGGGCCGACTCGACGAGACCGTCGGCTTCGAGAACCTTGAGGGCCCGGCGGATCGTGTTACGGCCGACGCTGTGCGACCGCATCATGTCGGCTTCCGACGGCAGGGTGTCGATGCCCTCCCCCTCTTCGATCTCGGTTCGCAGTGCCTCTGCGATGACCAGGTAGGTTCCGCGCGGACTGGCCTCCGGCACTTCGGCTCCTCTCTCGTCGCTCCATCGCTCGATGCCAAGGGTCCCACGGTCACGCGACAAGGCGGCGAGGCCGTCGCCGGATGGCGAGCACTCAGCCTGTCCGGGGTCCGCGAACGCCTCCGCTCCTGCGTGTCCGGCTGCGTGACAACGACCTCGTACTATGGCCCCTCACCTGCACAAATCAGGGCCCGGGCGGGGGCCACCGGGGGGCCAAACAGGGGGCCAAACGGTGCAGCCGCACGAGGACCGTCCCGGACAGTAGTGGACAGTCCCGGAGACGAACGAGCAGGTCAGTAACCCCGAGGCAAGGTCGCAAAGGGGCCCAATCGCGTTCGGGACGAAGAGGTCGTGGGTTCAAATCCCGCCACCCCGACAGAGAAACACCAGGTCAGGCACCTACTCACGTGAGTAGGTGCCTGACCTGTTTCGTCTGCGTGTCTATCTGCGTGACTACCGCTCCGATACCGCCTGAAGTTGCCGTCCATGACCACGGCGCCGGTCGGGATCGCGGGCCGGATCTGCTTCCGGTAGACCTCCTCGGTCACAGCCGTGCCGCAGTGGCCGACGAGACGGGAGGTCTCTTCCAGTGGGACGCCACGGTCCGAGAGCAGGGACACGAAGCTGTGGCGGAGCTCCCGGGGTGTCCAGTCGTCGGCGTTGATGCCCTCGGCGTCTTTGAGCGCCTGGCGGAAGGCCCGCCGGACATGGCTGCCTTGAGCACCGCCTCGGCCTGGGCGAAGGTGAGCGCCTTGGAGGGGCGACCCGTCTGCCCCTGCGGCACGGAGCACAGCTCCACCACGTTCGACCTTGTCCCGCGTCATGGCCCGCTTGACCGAGCGGTTCAGGCAGGAGTGGATTCCCTGGAGGGTGCGCGTGCTGAGCGTCTTGGCCTTGGCCGCGAGCCAGCGGTCCACGTCTTCCGCGCTCAGATCCCCGAAGCTTCCGGGCGCCGAGAGCCGGGATCACGTGGTTCCGGCTCAGGATCGTGCAGTTCTCAACCGTGCCGAGGTCGCGGTCCGCCAGGCCGTACGTATGCCAGTCGTTCACGGCGTCGGCGACGGTGAAGCCCCTCGGAGCGATCGCGAGGTCCCGTGCCTGACACGCTGCTCGACCCGACCACCCTCGGCGACCTGCTGAGGGTGGCTTCGGCCTCCGACTACGACCGCTGGCACGAGCAGATCGTCCCGCTGTGTCAGGCCCGCGCGGGCGGCGATCTCGCGGCGGAGCCGGTTGGTGAAGCGCTGCCACAGCTGCCCGGCGTGGTTGTTGAGGCTCAACGGCGACCAACGCTGACAACCGTTGACGGCTCAGCCACAGGTCACAGCGTTGATCGGTCAGGCGACCGCAGGTCAGAGACCCGGCGCGTCACTTCTTCGACTACTGACCGCGGTCAACAGCGCTTGCCTCGCCCATTGAGACTCCGCCGACCTCAGAGGGCCGCTGTCACTGAGGGGCCGATCGACCTTCGCGAATCAGGCGAGCAGTGGTTGTGCACCCGATACCTAGACAGAGCGTCGGGACGCCGGGGTGGCGCGCCTGGTGCGTCACGCGAGGTCAGGTGCGAGTCTGGCCAGCGCCCAGATGGCCAGCAGATCGAGCACCATCACGCTGATGGACCACACGGGGTAGTACGGGATGAACATGAACTGGGTGACCAGGCTGCAGGCGCCCAGTGCCACTCCGGCGCCACGGCCCCAGCTCCTGGTGGTCAGGATCCCCACGGATGCGGCCAGCAGCGCCAGCCCGATCACCAGATGGATCCAGCCCCAGGCGGTCAGGCCGAATCGGTACTCGTACTGCGGAGGGGTGCCGAACAGAGCATCACGTGCGATGGCTGTGATGCCCAGGAGGACGCTAAGGACGCCGCTCAGCAGCAAAGCAACGCCGGCAAAGAAGGAGACGTTGGCGGCCGTCTCTCTGCTGATGCCGACCCGTCCCGTACCGCTGCGATTCTCTGCCATGGCCGTCACCCTCCTGAAACAGCGCGGACATCGTCGACCACAGGACCGCCAAGGCCGCGCTCTCCTGCGATCCTCAGCCTCGCCTGGCTCTCTTCACGCTGCGACCTCAACAATCCATCCGGGTGATGCCGTGCCGACGGAGACTGCGCTCGACCGGCACACCGTGCTCTGGTGTTCCCTGCCGTGGGCGGCGGTGACGGCAATGTTGACGGCAACGGCGGCGGACGGCAGCGGCCCTCGGCGGCCCGGCACGGTGGCGTCACGGGACGACCGGACCGGCCCACCAAGACATGCCCGCATCCTTTAAGCGCCTGGCCGCGACCCGAGCGGGGTGAGTGTCTGACTGAGTGACAACGCCGACGTACAGCGGCGAACAACCGCGCACAACTGTGGACCGGGCGTTTCTGGGAGAACTCTGGGAGAAGATCCTCGACGAGGAGATCACCCGCCAGCCCGCCCCCTCTTCCCGCAAGGTCGAACTCCGGACCACGATCCCGGGAGTCAAGGATCGGCTTGCGCCGGCCGCCCAGGCATCAGTCCCCGCAGGTAGCAGTCTCCAGTCTCCCTTCGCCCGCTGATCCCGCCGTGACACCGAGGCGAACACATCCGCCGCGAACTCGACTAACTCTGTCCGCAAGTCCTCCACTTGATGCACATGCGTCGGCCACGGCCAACCATGCACGAGGTCGTAGGGTTGCTCGCGGCTCCCAACCAAGAATTGGCTCACGCATGAAGGCGGTGACGGGAGTCACAACACGGTGCTGTGGCCGACGTTTTGAGATCGTCGACCCGGGCGCGGCAAGAACAAGAACCGAGAACGGCAACCGTCTATCCGGGACGGACAGTGTGCGCCGGTCAGAAGGGAGCAACGTGGGTTGCTCGCACGCCGCAGGATGTCCCCTTTTCCCCCTACTCAGGGCGAGCTTGCAGGGTTGGCGCGACTACTACTGCGACAGCGAGGATCGGTGGCGCGACTGTGCGCGCTACAAGTTGTCACTCACCGGCGAGCGCGTGCCGATCAGCCTGTTGCCCAACGGACACCACGCGCATCACCTCGGACAGCCGGCCGACGTGGGCTCGTCCGGCGCGGCCGACCCAGGGCAGGCACCTGGGCAGGACCCGCCGTCACGGCCCGATCCGTGGTCACCGCAGAACACGGCCCGGTTTGAACCAGCTCCCCCGCCGACACTGGACGGGTATGACCAGCCGTCACCACTCACACAGACTCCCCAGCCGGAAGACCGCCTCGCTGGACGCAGGCGGCAAGCACCCAGCTCGAAGCGCGGCTGGTGGGCTCGGCTCGTCGATTGGATGAAAGGCCCCGCATGAGTACCTACTGGCCCTGGTGGGCGGGCGCTATAGGGCTCGCTCTGGTCACCATCGCGTACACCCTCGCCACCGATCGGTCTTTCGGGGTGTCGTCGGCGTGGGATCGCGTGTTGCACTGGCGCAGAGAACGCGACCTCGAGCGGCTCGAGGAGGAGTTCACCGACGAACGTGCTCTCGCCGACGCGCTCGCCGCAGCCACCGCCGAGCACTTCGGAACCAGCCCCAGCGCGCCCACCTCGCCGCACAGTCCGTATGAGCAGACGCAGCCGCAGGATCCGAACGTCGAGCCGACCGCGGCCGAGAGCCCCTCGGTCACGACCCTGCGCCCGGTCCCTGTGGTCACCCAGGCTGCCCTGCTGGTGTCGATTTTCCTCGGCGGACTGATCGCCGCGGTCACTTCCGGGCGGTTCGAGCTCCGCTTCGATATGGGCCCGGGTTTTCAGAACCTGGTCACCGCCAATCCGACGACCATGATCGCCCTGTTGTTCGTGGGGGGCGTGCTCGTCGGCTTTGGCACTCGACTGGCCGGCGGGTGCAGCTCCGGCCACGGACTCAGCGGCTGCGGCAGGCTGAGTCCGGTCAGCATCGTCGCGACCGCCGTGTTCTTCGGCACCGCCGTCGCGGTGTCGTTTCTCCTGTGGAAGGTGATCTGATGCGTACCCGAGGCGCAATTCTGCTGGCCAACATCATCACCGGACTGGCTCTCGGCTACACCGTCACCAACATCGGCTTCGGCGACTATGCCGAACTGAACCGCATGTTCACCTTCCAGGACCTGCGCATGTTCCTCGCCTTCGCCGGCGCCGTCGTGATCATCGTGTGCGTGTTCGCTCTGCTGCGGGTCCGCCGCACCCATGGGCGCATCCACGCCGGCGTGATCCCCGGCGCGGTGTTGTTCGGTACGGGCTGGGCGATCTCAGGTGGATGCCCGGCAATCCCGATCATCCAGGTCGCCAGCGGGTACCTGCCCGCCGTGGTCACGATCGCCGGCGTCGTCGTCGGTATCCGGCTGTGCCGCTGGGCCAACGCCCGATACCTCCACGTCGACAGCGGCTCCTGCGGGCTGTAACCAAGGGCGCCCACCGATACGACCCACCGGGCTCTCGTTTTGATTGGTCGTGAGGGCGAGCGACACCACAACCGCACCAGATCAAGCTGCGAACAGCGAAGGCCGGGTGCTCTCCCGAACGCCACCGGCGCCGTCACGCTCCACGCCTCCGCACGGCAGGCCCCCTACGACCCGAAGCCGCACAACGCCCACGCCGACCTGGTGCTCAACGCCTCCGAGTGACCCTTCCCGAGGCCCGTCACCGGAACCCCCGGCCCGCATCCTGACCGGGGGTTCCACTGGTTGCCGCATCGGACAGGGGCAGCCCCGACGATCGACGGCGTGATCTGCACGCCGCCATGACGACCGGGACCCGCTGTGCCTGGTTCGGGTGGTGAGTCGACGAGGACGGCCCCCGCAACTCGCACCCCCGTCTCCACCAGTCAGCCCGTCTCCACGCGAATGCGGCCCGAGGGCGGCTGCGGCTGCTCTCACCTGACGTCCGGCCGGCCTGGGCCGCCTTCACGGTCCCGTTTGTTCGGGGACGGTGGGGTGGGCGCGCAGGGAACCGGCGTGGGCCTTGGCCGACGGATCGCGTCGGGTCTTGATCAGGCTCGCGATGGTCACCACCAACAGCACCACCGCGATCACCAGAAGGCTGACCGGTGTGGGAATCTCCGGGACGCGCTCGTCGATGTCCACGTGGGCCCAGTGCAGGATCAGCTTGACACCGATGAACGCCAGGATGATCGACAGTCCGGTCGAGAGGTACACCAGCCGGTCCAGGAGCCCCTTGACCAGGAAGTACAGCGCCCGCAGGCCGAGCAGCGCGAACGCGTTGGCCACGAAGACGATGTAGGCCTCCCTGGTGACGCCGAAGACCGCGGGGATGGAGTCGAGCGCGAACAGCAGGTCGACGCTGCCGATCGCAAGCAGGACGAGGAACAGCGGCGTGACCATCCGGCGGCCGTCGATCCGGGTGAGGAGCTTTCCGCCCACGTAGTGGTCGGTGATCGGCAGGATGCGGCGCGCCGTCCTGACCACGGCGTTGTCCTCGACGTCGGGGTCCTCGTTGCGGTGCCGGAACAGCTGGACGGCGGTGTAGATCAGCAACAGCCCGAACAGCAGAAACACGAAGGAGAACAGCGACAGCAGCGCGGCGCCGAGTGCGATGAAGATCGCGCGCAAGGCGAGCGCGAGCATGATGCCGAAGGTCAGCACCTTGTGCTGGTACTCCTCCGGCACCGCGAAGGTCGTCATGATGATCACGAAGACGAACAGGTTGTCGACGGAGAGGCTCTTCTCGATGATGTAGCCCGCGAAGTACTCGGTGCCGAACTCGCCCCCGTACCGGAGGGTGAACCACACGCCGAAGGCGATCGCGACGAGGACGTAGAACACCGACCAGAAGGTGGCCTCGCGGAACCCGACCCGGTGCGGGCGCACGGCCGCCAGGACCAGGTCCAGTGCGAGCAGCGCGACGACCAGGCCGATCGTGAGGCCCCACGTCAGTCCGCCGATTTCCAGCACCGTCGCCTCCGACTCCGTTCGGTGCTGCCGCGCCGACGGCCGCAATCGTCCCGGTGATCACCTCGCACGGTACTTCATCCGTCTGACACGGCGTCGGACCGAAATGGGCGAACGTGACGCCATGCTCGACTCGCAGGTTGGGGCACACACCGCTCGGCGTCTCGACTCGCAGGACACCGCTCGGCGTCTGGCCGGTGCCGTCCCGGACGCAGCGGTGCTCCTGCTGCCCGGAGCCGGCACTCCGTGGTGGCCGGAGCGAACCTGTCCCTGCCCACCTGCGGAAGGCGGCGACGTCAGGCGACACGGCGCGCCGATGACGGGCCCCGAGGGCACCGCGGTACCGGGTGCCTGCGGACGGCCCGCACCTCGCTGTGCGGACCGTCGGCGTTTCCCGCGTCAGTTGTTGTCTGCGGCCCGGCGGCGGCGTACGGCGAGAACCGCTCCGGCGCCGAGTACGACGGTGGCGGTGGCCGCGAGGGCGAGTGGCATCGTCGCGGAGGACGTACCGGTCGTGGCGAGGTCCCCGCTGGCCGTCGCCTGCTCGGACGTGCCGCCCTGCGCCGACGGGCCCGTACCCGCGCCGGGCTTCGCGGCACCCGGCCGCGTGTCGTCGTCCTTGCCTGGCTGGCCGGGCTCCGCGTCGTCGACCGGACCGGGATCGCTGCCCACGGGCAGCAGCTCGAAGTCGTAGCGCTTCATCGGGCCCAGGATGCAGGGGTTGTACGCGTCGGCGGCGTCACTGGCGAACAGGGCGAAGGCGTCGGCGGCCTGGGCCGCGGAGTCGACCTTCATACGCATCTTCACGTCGCTGTGGCCGCCCGGCTTCATGGTGTCGATGTGCGCGATGTGCTCGGGCTCGTTGCCGCCCAGGGCCTGCCAGTCAGAGCCGTTGGACCACTCCACCTTCAGCCGGCTCTTCTCACCGCTGCCCTCGCCGTCCGCGTGGAAGAACACCAGCGGGTCCACCGTCAGCGTGCGCTCGGTGCCGTTGGTCACGCGCAGGGTGAAGTCGACGGTGGTCCCCGCGACGACCTTCGACGGCAGCCCTACCGCGAGCGAGGTCAGCCCGTCCTCGCGGACACACTCCTTGGCGGCGGCGAGCGCCTTTTCGGCGGCCTCCTTGGCCTCGAGGGCCTTCTCGGGGGCGTCCTGGACCAGGCTGTACTTGCGGAACGCCTCCACCCTGGCGTCGTCCAGCGCGGTGCGGGCCTCCTTGGCCTCGGCTTCGGCCTCCTTCTCGGCCGTGACCGCCTTCTCCAGATCGGCTTCGGCGGCTTCCAGGGCCTCCTGCGCCGCGGCCTTCTCGGCGTCGCTCTCGGCCGTTTCGACCTTGGCCTTGGCGTCGGCGACGGCCTCCTCGGCAGCGGCAACGGCGTCGGCCGCTTCCTTGGCCGCCTTGTCCGCCGCGATCGTGGCCGCCTTGAGCGGGTGCTCGTCGGAGTCCAGGGCGGCCAGGGTGGCCTCGAGCTCCTTCTGCCCCTCCTCCTTGGCGATGACGGCTTCCTCGTATGCCTTCTTCGCGTCGGCGGCAGCCTTTTCCAGCTCCGCGTACGTCGGCTGGTTCTGTGTCTGTGCCGCGGACGGCCCGACGGCGAGTGCGGGAGTAGCGCTGAACAGCACGACGGGCGTGGCTGCCGCGACCGCGACGGCCACAGCGAGGGAACGGCGAAGCTTCACTGGGGGACCTTTCCTAATGAGAGAGAAAGGAGAACGGCCACCGAAAAGCGTGCGGCGGCCTGAACGGCGATGAGTGTATAGCTCAAGTAAAGGAGCCGTTCAGCGCCTCTTCGGCTCCACCGTTTACCCCCGGAGGCGTCACAGGAATAAATCGGACGGACAAGGATCGTTGCTCACGACGTCCGTACTTTTTCTGTGACTCATGTCACCTCACTGCCGTCGGCGGCGGTCGTCGCCGGTGGTCAGACCGTACGACGCCGCTCATTGCAGCGACTCATTGCAGCGGCCGGTTGAGCTCACCCCCGCTCGCATAACCACATCACCCCACCACGTCAAGTCCCGTTTTTTTGGGGCATGACGGTCATCTTCCGATCCTGTCTGCTGACCTCAGGGCCGCATCAAAAGGGTGCAGTCCTCAGTCAGGCCCTTGAGGGCGCAGTCCTCAGTCAGGCCTTAGAGATCGAGTCGAGGTGGATTCCATGAGCACTCTCAACCATGCACCGGTAATAGAAGCGCCCCGTGATGTCGGCCAAGCACCCCCACCGAAATCACGCGTGATCGCCGCATCGGCCGGAACGCCCTATCACCGGTTGGCGCGGACCGACCTGCACCGCTGGTGGCGTCCGCTGGTGGCCACGCTTGTCGCCGTGGTCGTCTGGTTTCTGCTCCAGCTCAACGTGGGAATCGGCCTGGGCGTGGCGGCTGGGCTGACCGGGGTCGAGCCGGGCACGGGCGGCCTGATCTTCGCCGATCCCCTCTGGGACAACGCTGCTCTGCTGCTCACACTCGCGCTCCTGATCCCGGGGGTGCTGATCGCGGCGCGCCTGGTGCAACGCCGACCAGCCGGATCCCTGTCCTCGGTGACCGGTCGGCTGCGCTGGCGTTGGCTGCTGGTCTGCATGGTGGCGGCCGTGGGCGCGGTGGTGCTCCTGTTCAACCTGATAGCGGTCTTCACCGCCGCGTCCGGGGACGTGCCCTGGGAGGGGATGTTCGCCTTGCCGGCCGGCGTCTGGGCGGACTGGCCGACGTTCCTGACCGCCGCCGCGGTGCTCGTGTTGCTGGTGCCCTTCCAGGCCGCCGCAGAGGAGTACGTCTTCCGAGGCTGGATCCCGCAGGTCTTCGGCTGCTATCTGCGCACCCCTTGGGTCGGGATCGTCGTCGGAGGTGCGCTGTTCGCCCTGGCCCACGGGCTCGGCACGCCATGGGGCTTCGCGGAGCTGTTCCTGTTCAGCCTCGTCCTGGGCGTGCTGGTGATCCGTACCGGTGGCCTGGAGGCGGCCATCGCCCTCCATGTGGTCAACAACCTCTTCTTCTTCCTCCTCGCCGCCACCTACGCGGACGGACTCGGCGATGCCGGCGCCGGCGCCGCGGTCGCCCCCTGGCCTGTGCTGGCGGCCGGAGCCATCGTGTGGCCGCTGTACGGGTGGGTGATCCTGCGCTTGGCCCCCCGGTTCCGTATCGCAGGCACCGCCCCCGAATCCCCTCGCCGACTGGTGGAGGCGGAGGCCATCGCGGGGTGAAAGGCGTACGCAAAGGGATATGTCTCGCCGGAGGGCCTGGTGCAAGAGTTTGCACCAGGCCCTCCGGCGTGCGTGCAACGGTGGTCAATCGCCTGAGGCCCGGTCGCTGAGGTGTCCGGTCGCTGACCCGCTACTAAAGCGGTGCCGGGGAAGGTTCAGGGGACCGCTCAGCCCGCGTTCAGCCTGTGGACGCCCCCTTGACGCTCGGAGTGTGGCGCTGGCACTGTCGCGATCATGAAGGCTTCTGCTGATCACCTTTGCGCATCCATCGCGCTGGTGGAGCGGCGCCATGTCGATCTGTGCCGGCAGTCCAGCGCCATCTGTCGCTGATCCCACGGGTCGCCCTTCTTCTCTCTCTTTCTTTTTCCTTCTCCCTTCATCGCGCTCTCGCGCGCCTTCTCCCTGCACTCCCGCGCGTGCACCACCTTGGTTCCGCGCGCGCTCCTCCTTGGCCCTAAGGAAGACGTATGCCACGCATGTCCGATGACTCCTCTGTGCCCTCCGAGCCCACACCAAGCGACGACTCCCGTGACCGCATCTCCCGGCGGCTGTTCGGCGGGCTGATCGGCGGCGGCGCCCTGACAGCGGTGGCGGGGCCCACTGCCGCCGCGTCAGACGCGACCACATCAGGCACGAACGCATCAGGCACGAACGCATCAGCCACGAACACGTCCGGCACGACCGCCGCGGACAGAACCGTGGAGAAGCCCTTCCGTTCTCGCCCCGGCGCCCGTAGCGGCCGGCGTCCGAACCTGCTCGTCATCCTCGGCGACGACCTCGGCTGGGCCGACCTGTCGTCCTACGGCGCACCGCACATCAAGACACCCAACCTGGACCGCCTCGCCCGCGAGGGCGTCCGCTTCACCGACGCGTACTCCGGTTCGGCGACCTGCTCTCCGACCCGGTTCAGCCTGTACACCGGCCGGTATCCGGGCCGTACGAAGGGCGGGCTCGCCGAACCCGTCGGCGACAGGAGCCAGGGGCTCGACCCCAATCACCCCACGCTTGCCTCCCTGTTGAAGGGCGTGGGCTATTCGACAGCGCTCATCGGCAAGTGGCACTGCGGCTGGCTGCCCGACTACAGCCCCACCAAGTCCGGTTGGGACGAGTTCTTCGGCAACTTCGGTGGCGTACTGGAGTACTTCTCCAAGCTCGGCCAGCTCGGCGAGTACGACCTCTACGAGGGCGACGCGACCTACCAGGACCTGCGCTACTACACGACGGTGCTGACCGAGCGGGCCGTCGAGTACGTCAGCCGGGACCACGACAAGCCCTGGCTGCTCAACCTCAACTTCACCACCCCGCACTGGCCCTGGCTCGCCGAGGACGACGCGGAGACCGGGGCCGAGATCGCCGCGAAAGTGCGCGCGGCGAGCAACCAGGGGCAGGTCCTCAGCGCGCTGCTCCACAACGACGGCGGTTCGGTCGAGAAGTACACGGAGATGGTCGAGAGCCTCGATGCCGCGGTCGGCGACGTGCTGGCGGCGCTGCGGCGTTCCGGGCAGGAGGACGACACGCTGGTGTTGTTCGCCAGCGACAACGGAGGCGAGCGCTTCTCCTACAACTGGCCGCTCAGCGGGAACAAGTCCCAGCTGCTGGAGGGCGGCATCCGTGTGCCGACCATCCTGCGCTGGCCGGCCCGGATCGACGGGCACCAGGTCAGCCACGAGCCCGCCTTCTCCCCCGACTGGACCGCCACCCTTCTGGAGCTGGGCGGCGCCCGGCCCGACCCGGCGTATCCGCTGGACGGCACCAGCCTCGCCGGCTACCTGCTGCGCGGCGAGGAGGTGCCCGAACGCGACCTGTTCTGGCGCGTACGGGCCAACAGGGCGCTGCGGCGTGGCGACTGGAAGTACTACCGGGACGCCGCGGGCAAGGACCATCTGTACAACCTCGCCCAGGACTCCCGTGAGCAGGCCGATCTGGCCCCCGACCGGCCGGAGCTGCTCGCGGAGCTCAAGGGTGCCTGGGAGAAGACGGCTGCGGAGTTGCTTCCGTATCCGACTGCCTGACGACTACGTCGGCTGGCGTACGTTCGCGTGGACCCAGTCCAGCTTCCGTATCCGGCTGCTGACGACGTTTTCTGCTCGGCTTCTGCTTGGCCTTGTTCTGCTCGGCCTCCACGGGACCGGTCAGCTGTCTGATATCTGACCGGTCCCATGCATCGGTGTATCGCTCTGGGATCACGAAGGTTCCTCGATGACGGACAGCACGTTCCCGGCAGGGTCGGTGAACCACGCGATCACCGGGCCATCGCCGCGGAAGACGCCCTTCTCGTCCGTCTCGATATGGTCGTAGCGCTCGAACTTCACACCCCTTCTGCTCAGTTCGTCGACCGCCGCGTCGATGTCGTCCACGGGGAAGTTGAGGATCGTGTACGTCGCCGGCGTGTGGTCCGGCTTGGGGTAGACCAGGATGTCCCGGTCACCCGCGATGTGCAGGGTCAGCAGATCGTTCTCCTTCGACACCCTGAGTCCGAGCGTCTCGCCGTAGAACTTCCTGGCCGCGTCGATGTCGTCCACCGAGAAACCGCTGTACGCCTTCGTCGTGCCGAACATGATCGCCTCCGGGCGGGTCGCTGCTTGTCCCCCACTGCCGCTTGTCCCCCACTTGTGGAGATCGGCACTTGTGCAGACTGGTCGGCGGCATGGAACTCATCGCCCGGCATCCCTCGCCCGGGCGTTGTCCACAGAAAGTTATCCACAGGCTGAGGAGCCCGTCGGCGCATTGTCGGCACGTCCAGGCACTATGGGGCCATGACTGAGACCAACGGGGCCACCCCGGACAGCACGGTTGTCCCGCGCGATGCGGCCGCCGTCCCACGTGTCGCGACCGCACCCGACGGCGCGGAGATGCCCGACTGGGAGAAGCGCTTCCGTGCGCCGAGAGTGTCCCTGCCGGACTGGGCACAGGACGCACCGGAGCGGTCGCTGTTCGTGTCGAACGCGTCGGGGACGTACGAGCTGTATGCGTGGGACCGGGCCACGGGCGAACAGCGCCAGGTCACCGACCGGCCGAACGGCACCACGGACGGCGTGCTCTCACCGGACGGCGAGTGGATCTGGTGGTTCGACGACACGGACGGCGACGAGTTCGGCGTCTGGAAGCGGCAGCCCTTTCACGGTGGCCTCGACGAAGCCGCGGTGCCGGGCCTCAAGGCGTCGTATCCGGCAGGCCTGGCCATCGGCCGGGACGGGCGCACGGTGGTCGTCGGCCGTTCGACCGACGAGGAGGGCTCGACGATCCATGTCGTACTGGGGGCGGGCGGGCCGTCCGAGGTCTATCGGCACCCCGAGTCGGCGGGCGTCGGAGACCTCTCCCACGACGGCTCGCTGATCGCGATCGAGCACACCGAGCACGGCGACGCCATGCACTCCGCGATCCGGGTGCTCCAGCCGCACGGCTCGGTGGTCGCCGAGCTGGACGACACCAAGGGCGGCACGGTCGAGCTCGGCCTTGAGGTGCTCGGGTTCGCACCGGTCGACGGGGACACGCGGCTGCTCGTCGGGCATCAGCGGCGCGGGCGCTGGGAGCCGATGGTGTGGGACGTCGACTCGGGAGAGGAGACGGATCTGGCGTTGGAGCTGCCCGGCGACGTCTCGGCGGAGTGGTATCCGGACGGATCGGCGCTCCTGATCGCGCACAGCTTCGAGGCACGCAGCGAGCTGTGGCGCTTCGAGCCGGCCACGCGCGCGCTGGTCCGTCTGGACACGCCCGCAGGTTCGGTGTCCGGAGCGACGGCCCGGCCCGACGGCAGCGTCGAGTTCCTGTGGTCGTCCGCGGCCGAGCCCCCGGTGGTCCGGTCGACGGCCGGCGGTGTGGTGCTGGACCCGCCCGGCATGAAGTCCCCGGGTTCGGTGCCCGTCGAGGACGTGTGGGTGGAGGGCCCGGGGGGCCGTATTCACGCCCTCGTCCAGAAGCCCGCCGGTGCGACCGGCCCGCTTCCCACCGTGTTCGAGATCCACGGCGGCCCGACCTGGCACGACAGCGACTCCTTCGCGGCGGGCCCTGCGGCCTGGGTGGATCACGGCTATGCGGTGGTCCGGGTGAACTACCGCGGCTCGACGGGGTACGGGCGGGAGTGGACGGACGCGCTCAAGCACCGGGTGGGCCTGATCGAGCTCGAGGACATCGCGGCCGTCCGGGAGTGGGCGGTGGCGTCCGGACTCGCGGACCCGGCGAAGCTCGTGCTCGCCGGCGGTTCGTGGGGCGGCTATCTGACCCTGCTGGGCCTCGGCACCCAGCCCGATGCCTGGGCGATAGGGCTGGCGGCGGTCCCGGTCGCGGACTACGTCACGGCGTACCACGACGAGATGGAGGCCCTGAAGGCGATGGACCGCACCCTTCTGGGTGGTACGCCGGAGGAGGTGCCGGAACGCTTCGAGGCGTCGTCCCCGCTGACGTATGTGGACGCGGTGAAGGCGCCCGTGTACATCTCGGCCGGCGTCAACGACCCGCGCTGCCCGATCCGCCAGATCGACAACTATGTGGACCGGCTCGCGTCCCGTAGTGCGGTCCACGAGGTCTATCGCTACGACGCGGGGCACGGGTCGCTGGTGGTGGACGAGCGGATCAAGCAGGTGCGGCTCGAGCTGGACTTCGCGGAGCGGCACCTGAACCGGTGATGCGACCGTGACGCCCGACGGCTGATGCGACCGTGACGCGCGACGGCTGATGCATCCGTGACGCCCGACGGCTGAGGGGCTGCGCGCGACGGTGACGCGGAACGGTGGGCACCCCCACGCCGGGCCATCGGCGTGGCCCCCGTACCGTGGAGGTGTGTACCGGTTTCTGCTGACCCCTCGCTGGTGGGGGATCAACGTCTTCGTCCTGCTGGCCATCCCCTTCTGCATCTTCATGGGGTCGTGGCAGCTGGGCCGGTTCGAGGACCGTGTGCAGGACCACCGGTCCGCCTCCGAGCAGTCCACTCAGGACAAGCAGGCCGCGGCCCGGCCGCTCGACTCGCTCCTGCCCGTCGACAAGGAGACGTCGGGCGACCGCGCCACGGCGACCGGCCGGTACGGCAAGCAGCTCCTCGTACCGGACCGGGAGCTGGACGGCAAGCGCGGTTTCTACGTGGTGACGATGCTGCGCACGGACAGCGGCAAGGCCCTGCCCGTCGTACGTGGGTGGCTGCCCGGCGATGCGTCCGCCGCGAAGGCGCCGGCGGCGCCCGCCGGCGAGGTCACCGTGACCGGCGCCCTGCAGGCCTCGGAGAACGCCGACTCCAACGGCGTGAACGCGGCCGGCGGGCTGCCTGCCGGACAGCTCGGCATGATCAGCGCCGCGTCGCTGGTGAACCTGGTGCCGTACGACGTCTACGACGCGTGGATCACCCTCGACAAGGCCGACGCCGGTATGAAGGTGGTGCCCGCCGTGGAGCCGCAGGGCAGCGGGCTCGACCTCAAGGCGTTCCAGAACCTCGGCTACACCGGGGAGTGGTTCGTCTTCGGGGGGTTCGTCGTCTTCATGTGGTTCCGGCTGCTGCGCCGGGAGGCGGAGTTCGCCAGGGACGCCGCCCTCGGGCTGGACCCCGAGGGCAACGAGCTGAACCCCAAGGACGAGGACAAGGGCCCGAACGCCGATCAGAACCCGGACGGCAGCGACACCGCTGACGCGAACCCCACCGGGGCGGGCCGGGTTCCCACCGCCTGAACGCGGACCCCACCGGGGCGGGCCGGGTCCCCCACCACCTGAACCCGGACCCCCACCACCTGAACGCGGACCCCCACCGGAACGAGCCGGACCCCCACCGGGGCGGGCCGGGTCCCCCACCACCTGAACCCGGACACCCACCGGGGCGGGCCGCGGTACCACTGCCTGAAAGCGTCAGCAGTGTTTGGCCAGCCCCGGCCTCTCCTCCCCCACCCGAGGTATGTGGCGAGGCTTGTGGCGACCGCTCCGTCCGACGGCCGGTCCTACTGCGCCGGGAGCACTCCCGTGTGGTAAATCGTCCCTGCGCACGCGTTCGAGATCGTCGCCGACACCTGCGGGGTGCCGGGTTCCGCGGTGAGGGTGACGAGCACGCTGCCGTCGGCCGTGCCGCCGTCCTCCGTGACGAGCTGGGTCGTCGTCCCGCTCTGCTCGGACGTGCCCCCGGTGCCACCGCTGGCGCTGTCTGCCGAAGGCGTCGGGCCTGGTGAGGGTTCCTCGGGGCCACCCGTGGTCGGACAGGTCTCCGACGGCACCCACGCGAACCGCACCTGGTACGACATGCCCGGCTGGAGGATCAGCTGGCTTGCCTCCTGGGACGGATCAGGAAGCCCGGAGCCGTCCCCGGCGGTGTGGTCCACGAGGTTGATCTTCGTGGCGTCGGCCGCGCCCTGCGCCGCGAAGGCCATGCTTCCGGCGGCTTCGACCGTGCAGTTGGCGCTGGAGACGTTCGAGATCGTGAAGGTCCCGTAGACCTTGCCCTCGGCGTCCGCCGGTTCGACGCTCGGCGTGGCGTTGCCGAGTTCGTTCACCCCGCAGGTGGGCGAGCTCGCGGCCGCCGTGCCCTCAGGGTTCGGGCCGCCGGTGGGGCTGCCGGTCGCGCCCTTCCCCTGGTCGTCCTTCTTGCCCTTGCCGCTGTCCTTGCCCGTGGACTTGGATGCGCTCGAGGTGCTGCTGTCGCTCTTCTCGCCGCCGTCCGTGCTCTTGGCGTCCTGGCCGCCCTGAGCGTGTCCGGCGTGTCCGACGACGGACGACGTGTCCGCGGAGCCTGTGGAGTTCGAGACATGGACGAGCGCCGGGATGGCGGTGCCGACGAAGAGTGCGGCGGCGGCCATGCCGACGGCGGCCTGGCGCTTGCGCGCTCGGCGCGCGGGCACCGCACGCCGCAGATGGTCGAGGGAACCGTCGGTCGGCTCGATCTCCTGGACCGCCTGGTGCAGCATCCTGCGCAGGGTGAGTTCGTCGGAGCCCAGCTCGCCCGGATGGGCCCCATCGGGACCGGCCCCGTCAGAAGCCGCCCCGGCCGAACCCGGCCAGTCAGAACCCGCCCCGTCCGAACCCGGCCAAGGGGAGCTGTCGGGCCCGTCGTAGGAGTTTTCGGGGCCGTGATTCACAGTTCCGTTCCCAGCTTGCTGTTCGTGCTCGTACCACTCGGGCCGCTCAGGCCGCCCCCGCCCGGTCTCACCGCCGCCCTGCCGCTCGGGCCGTTCAGGCCCCCGGTGCTGATCGCTCATGCGGGCGCCTCCATGGCGACGCGCAGGGCCGCGATGCCGCGGGAGCCGTACGCCTTCACCGAGCCGAGCGATATACCGAGGGTCTCGGCGACCTGTGCCTCGGTCATGTCCGCGAAGTAGCGCAGGACCAGCACCTCGCGCTGGCGCCGTTGCAGGCCGCGCATGGCCTTGATCAGCGCGTCGCGCTCCAGCTGGTCGTACGCACCTTCCTCGGCGCTCGCCATGTCGGGCATCGGCTTGGAGAGCAGCTTCAGCCCGAGGATGCGGCGGCGCAGCGCGGACCGCGCGAGGTTGACCACGGTCTGCCGCAGATACGCGAGGGTCTTCTCCGGATCGCGGACGCGTTTGCGCGCGGAGTGCACGCGGATGAAGGCCTCCTGGACGACGTCCTCGCAGGAGGCGGTGTCGTCGAGGAGGAGCGCCGCCAGTCCGAGGAGCGACCGGTAGTGGGCGCGATAGGTCTCGGTGAGATGGTCGACCGTCGTGCCCGCGGCCAGGGTCTCCTCAGCGCCCTCGCGCTGAGACGGAATGCGGGCGGGCCGCGCATGGGGCATGGGGGCGATCACCGGCATGCCGCCGCCGGCCGTGCCGGGCATGCGGGTGCGGCGGGGCGGCCGAAGGGTCGCGCCCCTCGCCCGTACCGCTGTGAATTCGAGTACCTCTGCCACGCCAGTTGGACACGGCTCCCCTTGAGAGGGTTGTACGCGTCGGGCATCACATTTGCCCGGGGCACCACTTTTGGCGGTGCGTCACTTGCCCTCATGCGTACCAGCTCTTCCTTTATGCCCCACTCGTCACAGCATCCAGGCGCCCTGACGGCGACCGCTAAAGACGCTCCCCGCCCCGTGCGCGGTTGCACGGGGCGGGGAGCGAAATCTTCGAACGCCGGCCGGGCCCAGTTCAAGTGGTCTGGACTTTTTTCACCGACCCTTGAAGCTTCACGGATTCTACAAAGGATCCCGATTATGACCAGGCCGTTTCCGGATACCGGACGGGCAGGTGACAAGCCGGCAAACCGCCGGAACCCCCGCGCACAGGGCCACCGGCCCTCACGCCGCCATGAACTCGGCAGCCACGAGCTCGGCGATCTGTGCCGTGTTCAGCGCCGCGCCCTTGCGCAGATTGTCGCCGCACACAAACAGCTCGAGAGCCGTCGGATCGTCGAGCGCGCGCCGCACCCGGCCCACCCACGTCGGATCCGTCCCCACGACATCGGCGGGCGTGGGGAATTCACCGGCGGCCGGGTCGTCGAAGAGGACAACGCCGGGCGCCGTCGCGAGGATCTCGCGCGCCCGGTCGACGGTGACCTCGCCCTCGAAGCGGGCGTGGACGGTCAGCGAGTGCGTGGTGACGACGGGGACGCGCACGCAGGTAGCGGCGACCCGCAGCGCCGGCAGCCCGAGGATCTTGCGGGACTCGTCCCGCACCCTCATCTCCTCCGACGACCACCCGTCGTCCCGCAGCGAACCCGCCCAGGGCACGACGTTCAGCGCGACCGGCTCGGGGAAAGGTCCTGTGGCGTCCCCCACTGCCCGCCGTACGTCGCCGGGTGACGTCCCGAGTTCCGTACCGGCGACGAGCTTCAGCTGCTCCCGCAGGGTGTCGATGCCCGCGCGCCCGGCGCCGCTCACCGCCTGGTACGAGGAGACGACCAGCTCGCGCAACCCGAACTCCGCGTGGAGCGCGCCCACGGCCACGATCATCGAGAGGGTCGTGCAGTTGGGGTTGGCGATGATGCCGCGCGGGCGCACGCGAGCGGCGTGCGGATTGACCTCGGGCACCACCAGCGGCACATCGGGGTCCATCCGGAAGGCCGCCGAGTTGTCCACGATGACCGCGCCCTTGGCGGCGGCGACGGGCGCCCACTGCGCGGAGACCTCGTCCGGTACGTCGAACATGGCGATGTCGACGCCGTCGAAGGCCTCCTCGCTCAGGGCCACGACCTCGACCTCCTCGCCGCGCACGGTCAGCTTGCGGCCGGCCGAGCGCGGCGAGGCGACGAGTCGGATCTCGCCCCAGATGTCCGCGTGCTGGGACAGGATCTGGAGCATGACGGTGCCGACGGCCCCGGTCGCTCCCACGACAGCGAGCGTCGGTCGTCCGGTCATCTCCGTACGCCTCCCTGACCAGCGGTCATCGTCGTACGCCTCTCTGTGGCAGACGGCGCGGTCAGCGACCGGTGCCGCCGTAGACGACGGCCTCGTCGCTGTCGGAGTCGAGCCCGAACGCGGTGTGCACCGCGCGCACGGCCTCGGGGACGTCGTCCGCGCGGGTCACGACCGAGATACGGATCTCGGAGGTCGAGATCAGCTCGATGTTGACGCGCGCGTCGCTGAGCGCCTCGAAGAAGGCGGCCGTGACACCCGGGTTGGTCTTCATACCCGCGCCGACCAGGGAGATCTTGCCGATCTGGTCGTCGTAGCGCAGGGACTCGAAGCCGATGACCGACTTGGCCTTCTCCAGCGCGTCGATGGCCTTGCGGCCCTCGGTCTTCGGCAGCGTGAAGGAGATGTCGGTCAGGCCCGTGGCCGCGGCCGACACGTTCTGCACGACCATGTCGATGTTGATCTCCGCGTCGGCGATCGCACGGAAGATCGAGGCCGCCTCACCGGGCTTGTCCGGCACGCCGACGACCGTGACCTTGGCCTCGGAGGTGTCGTGAGCGACACCGGAAATGATGGCCTGCTCCACCTTCTGGTCCCCTTGCGGTTCGTTGCTGACCCAGGTGCCCTGCAGTCCGGAGAAGGACGAGCGGACGTGGATCGGGATGTTGTAACGGCGTGCGTACTCGACGCAGCGGTGCAGCAGCACCTTCGAGCCCGAGGCGGCGAGCTCCAGCATGTCCTCGAACGAGATCCAGTCGATCTTGCGAGCCTTCTTCACGACGCGCGGGTCGGCGGTGAAGACGCCGTCCACATCGGTGTAGATCTCGCAGACCTCGGCATCGAGGGCGGCAGCCAGGGCGACGGCGGTCGTGTCCGAGCCGCCGCGGCCCAGCGTGGTGATGTCCTTGCTGTCCTGGGACACGCCCTGGAAGCCGGCGACGATGGCGATGTTGCCCTCGTCGAGCGCCGTCCTGATGCGGCCCGGCGTGACATCGATGATCCGCGCTTTGTTGTGGACCGAGTCGGTGATGACGCCTGCCTGGCTGCCGGTGAACGACTGGGCCTCGTGGCCCAGGTTTTTGATCGCCATCGCCAGCAGGGCCATGGAGATCCGCTCTCCTGCGGTCAGCAGCATGTCGAACTCACGCCCGGTAGGCATCGGAGATACCTGCTCGGCGAGATCGATCAGCTCGTCCGTCGTGTCGCCCATCGCGGAAACGACCACAACCACCTGGTTGCCGTTCTTCTTCGCTTCCACGATTCGCTTGGCGACGCGCTTGATGCCTTCGGCATCGGCTACGGAGGAGCCTCCGTACTTCTGCACGACAAGGCCCACGTGCGCTCCTCGCTCAATCCGTTTCGTTCCGCACTTGTGCGGGCGATCCGCATGACTGCGGTCGACTCAGTTTAACGAGCGGCCGAAATCAGCCCCTGTGATATCGCATCGTGAGATGTCCCGCCCACGACACGTATCGACAGTCGATCGCGGGGTGACGCTCCGGCTGCTCGGACTGGCACATGCCCCATCCCGCACCGAGCACTCGGAAAGTGGGGCGGGTCACACACCCGCGGGTGAATCGTCAAAGTTCAAATACTAGGGTTCGCCCGTGCGCGTACTTCTGGTGGAAGACGACGAGCCGGTCGCCGAGTCGCTCCGGCGCGGGCTGCTGCGCTATGGCTTCGAGGTGGACTGGGTCACCACGGGCCAGGAGGCCCTGACGTCGGCCGGCGCCCCTCGTGATCCGTACGACGTCGTGCTGCTCGACCTCGGGCTGCCCGACGCCGACGGGCTCGATGTGTGCAAGGCGCTGCGGGCGGGCAGCGACGTGCCGATCATCGTGATCAGCGCCCGCAGCGAGGAGACCGACCGGGTGGTCGGGCTCGAGCTCGGCGCGGACGACTACGTCTCCAAGCCGTTCGGCGTGCGCGAGGTCATCGCACGGATACGAGCGGTGATGCGGCGTATGCAGCCGCGCACACCGGCACAGGAGTCCGGCTCCGACCGCTACGGCTCGCGCCTGACGATCGACCGCAAGGCGGCCCGCGTCCACCTGGACGGCGAGGAGGTGGCCCTCGCGCCCAAGGAGTACGACCTCCTCGCCTTCCTCACCGAGGAGCCGGGCGCACT
The DNA here is from genome assembly GCF_013778455.1 of Streptomyces himalayensis subsp. himalayensis. Taxonomy (GTDB): domain Bacteria; phylum Actinomycetota; class Actinomycetes; order Streptomycetales; family Streptomycetaceae; genus Streptomyces; species Streptomyces himalayensis. The sequence continues at coordinate 199,737 of NZ_JACEHE010000002.1, forward strand.
GATGTCACGCGAGCAGATCATGGAGGCGGTCTGGGACGCGAACTGGTTCGGGCCGACGAAGACGCTGGACGTCCATGTGGCGGCGCTGCGGCGGAAGCTGGCGGGGGCGGTCACGATCGAGGCGGTGCGCGGAGTCGGCTTCCGCCTGATCGTGAACGAAGACGGACAGCCAGCATGATCCGGCAGCTGATCGTCAGCTATGTGCTGCTCGTCGCCGTCGCCGTCGCGGCCTTCACCGTTCCGGTCGCCTTCACGCTCACCGACCAGCTGCGCGGGGACACCGAGCTGTCCGTACGCCGTGAGGCCACAACCATGGCCCTGCTGCTGGGTGCCGAGAACGATCCCTCGCGTGACGCGCTGACCGAGATGGCCGAGGCCTACGAGCTGCAGACGCCCAGCACCGTCCAGGCGATCACCGCCGACGGCTCCGGCGTGGGCACGATCTCCCGGCTCTCCCTGGACGACCCCGCCGTGGCCCGGGCCCTGGAGGACGGCCGGCCCACCGTCGACTGGGGCTCCTCGTTCGTCTGGGGGCCGTACCTGGTGATCACCGTCCCGGCGGTTTCGCGGACGGACGAGGACGAGACCGTGGGCGCGGTCCGCATCCGCTACAAGACGTCCGAACTCACCGAGCGGCTGTGGACGATCTGGGGCTTCCGGGCGATCCTCGCCGTCGCCGTACTGGCCTTCGCCGCCGGACTCGGCGCCGTCGCGGCACGCCGTCTGACCCGCCCGCTGCGCCAACTGAACGACATGGCGAGCCGGTTCAGCGACGGCGACCTGACCGCGCGTTCACCGGTGACGGGACCGCAGGAGACCCAGACGCTGGCCCGCACCCTCAACCAGGGCGCCGAGCGGCTCGACACCCTGATGGCCGCCCAGCGCATCTTCGTCGCGGACGCCTCACACCAGCTGCGCACCCCGCTGACGGCGCTCCGGCTGTCCCTGGACAACATCGCGGACGGCGTCGACGACGAGTTCGTCCGCGAGGACGTGGAGCAGGCCACCGCCGAGGTGGTGCGGATGAGCCGCCTCGTCAACGGCCTGCTGGTACTGGCCAGAGCTGAGGCGAAGGTGTCGGCGGCGGAGCCGCTGCCGCTGCGGGACATCGTGCAGGAACGCCTCCATGTGTGGAGGCCGGCCGCCGAGGAGCGCGGAGTCACCATCGCGCTCGGGGGGGTTGCCGACGGCCGGCCGCTTGTGCTGACCAGCCCCGGTCACCTGGACCAGGTCCTGGACAACGTGCTGTCCAACGCCCTGGAGGTCTCACCGGACGGCGGCACGATCACCGTCCGGGTGGAGCCGCGGGGCGACGAGGTGGAGCTGGCGGTGCTCGACGAGGGCCCCGGCATGTCCGACGCCGAGAAGTGCCGCGCCTTCGACCGCTTCTGGCGCGGCCAGGGCCTCACCGGGCGCTCCGGCTCCGGCCTCGGCCTCGCCGTCGTCAAGCAGCTGGTGACGGACGACGCCGGGACCGTGGCGCTGCGGGACGCTCCCGGCGGTGGCCTGTGCGTGGCGATCAGCCTTCGGGCATCGCAGAGGAGTGGTGGTTGACGATCTTCCACTCCCCGTCCACCTTCTCGTACGCGTACGTGTAGCGGGCCTCGACGGTGCGCTTCTCGCCGGTCTCGTGGTCGGTGAGCGCGAACGCGTACACGCCGGTGTCGATCGCCGAGTTCGCGTCGAGGACGTCGACGTGCGTCTTGACCTTCGTGCCGACCGGCTTGTTCTGCAGGAAGTGCTCGAAGTAGTCGACGATCCCGGCGCGGTCGACACGGACCTCGTTGGACACCGTGGGCAGGAGGACGGCGTCGCTCGCGTACAGGCCCGCCACCTTCTCGGCGTCGCCTGTCTGCAACGCGGCGTTCCAGTCGTCGAACAGGCCGGCGATCTCGGTCTTGCCGGGCTTCCCGTAGTACTCGCCCCCTGCGACGCCGACACCGACGGTGAGGGTGCCGGCGGCAACGAGGGCGGTGGCGGTGACGATGGCGGCACGCTTGCTTATGGAACGACGGGTCATCGCAGTCTCCGTTGCAGGTCTGGGGGTTGGCTTCCGCCGCTTCGTCTGCGGTGGAAGTGACTCCAGACTCGCGTTTGACCGGTTAGGGCCCGACCAGCGCACGTCCAGCCCTCGTACAAGCCTCGTCCAATTCACGAAAAGCGACGGCCGGCACACGGCTTCTCAGTCCACGAACTCCTTGAGTGCCTCGGTCTCCAGAGTGAGACCCACGGGGTCCGGGATCTTCACGGCCGCGCCGAAGGGCTCCTTCACCTGGCGGCGGTAACGGCCGTCTTCCGGGTGCGTGAATACGGTGACCGAGCAGTCGTCGCGGTCGATGAGGAGGTAGACGGGGATACCGGAGGCCGCGTAGCCGTCGGGCTTCTCCATACGTGTGAACCAGTCCGTGTCCGGATCACCCGCGGTGACCTCGACCGCCATGAGCACCCCACCGGGGTCGCTCCAGTCCCCGTGCCCGACGAAGTGTCCGGCCAGTGCGAGCACGCCATCAGCGCTCACCCGTCCCATGCCGTCGGATTCCGTACGCAAGCCCCGGTACACATAGAGCCACGGGCTCCGTGCTCGCCCAGCCCACAGCCCCTGCAACCAGGAGATGATCTCGCTCCGATTGCCGTCCGGCCCGCGCTTCACCGCCAGACGGCCTCCGATGAACTCCAGCCACACCGTCTCCGGCGCCCGGCGAGCGAGTTCCTCGAAGTCCTCGACCGGCATCTGGGGGCGGCGGCGCCGGTCCGGAGCTCCGGGGACGACTGCCGCCGCACCCAGCCTCGTCATGGCCGCTCGACTCGGATCCACTTACGGCCCGCGCAGTCGACCAGGGAGCGGATGTCGCCCAGGTCGTCGGTGACAATCGGGAGTCAGGTCACTTGCGAACTGGCCATCTGCGTAAGCGAAACGCTCGCGGTCGCGAGTCTCCAGCAGCACCATCGGCCCCATGACCGCAGCGGGAATGGCTGCAGCGAACGACAGCACCTGCAGCGTTACGTTGCGTAGCTGCGCCATGCTCAGGAGATGGCGCAACTGCTCCTCGCCCACATACGGGCCCCGCAGGACCGCCTCATACACAACGAAGCACAGCGCGACTGGCGGCTTACGTGAGAAGAGCTCCTGGCGCTCCATACGGGCCGCAACCCGCTGTTCCACCGTCTCCTCGTCGAGCGGCGGGCAGTGATTGCCAATGAGCTCGCGCGCGTATGCCTTCGTCTGCAACAAGCCGGGAATCAAGGCGACTTCGTACCAGCAGAGGCTGCACGCCTCGCGTTCCCGCGCCATGTAGTCCTGCGACCGCCTCGGAAACTTCTCCCGCTGCAAGTAGTCCTTGGCCGCACTCAGCAGCCCTTCCGCATGACACAACTCATCCGCCACATCCAACACGCGCGGCGTCGGCATCCGTACGCCCTGCTCCATGGACTTGATCGTGTCCGGAGAGTAGTTGGAGGCCTCGCCGAGTTTCTCACGGCTGACGTTCGCCTTCGTGCGCCAGCGCTTCAACTGGTTGCCGCTGTAGCGCCAGGTGGCGGGCGAAGGCTCGGAGTTGTACTGCACTGACACAGCGATCGCCTCCAACGGATACACCCCGACGAGTAGCACCTCAGTCGCTACCGAGCGTAGACAGGCGACCGCCACCGTGTGACCATGACGAACGCGATTCAACGGCCTCGGCCCGACTGGGTTCCGGCCGCCGGACATCAACTCCACCGAACCGGCGTCCACTTCGACGCCATTCGCATTCAGGGCGTACGCGGGGAGCAGGTGGCCGCGCGCCTCATCGCGGCCGCCGACGGTGACGCCGGACCTGTCGTCTGCGAAGCCCTCGGCTTCCGGTGGATGTACTTCCTGTTGCCGCCGGGCACGGCCAAGGACCACGCGTGGCCACTCGGCGTACAGCGGTTCGGCGGCGCCGGGTGCCGTACCGTCACGTACATCGGCATCCCGGCCCTCGACGGCAACACCTGGCCACTGCGGTGGTACTCGGAACCAACACCGACCGCACCGTACGTGGACCCGAGCCGACTGCGCGCGGCACTGGGCTGTCTCACGCTGTGACTTCGGGACCCCGTCGGACCACGTGGAGTCAGGCCGCGCCGACCGTCCGGTCCCCGTACTCGATGGTCACCGTGATCCTGGCCCCAAGTGCCTCCGCATAGGTGCGCATCGTCTCCAGGTTGTGGATCTCACCCCGCTCGATCTGGGAGACCGGGCTTGGGAGATCCCCAGCGACTGGGCCACCTGGCCCTGCGTCAACCCCTGCTCCTCGCGGATCTCCCGCAGGTGGTATCCCACCACGTGCGCCTCGGTTGCCGTACGCGCCGCCTGTTTGCGGGACTCCCATTCGGCGTCGGATACCTCGGGTTGGTTCTCCCGCATCCGGCGCTTGACCTCTGCCCAGCTGCTGTACTGGGTCATCGGCCTTCCCGTCCGCAGCCGCTGCGGTGGTACGGGGAAGCCTCCCCCGGCTGCACGTAAGGGGCTGCCGGGGGGCTACGTGCCGCACTAGCCGGCGTACCGGCGCCGGACTCGCATTCCGGTGGTTGCCGTGATCGCGGCGCCCGCCAGCACCAGCCCAACGCTGGTCGCGGCCAGCCTGGCCACGGGAACGGGCGCACCGGTTTCGGGCAGGGCGCCACCGGGGCAGGTGCCGCCGTTCCCATCAGCACCTCCAGTGCCACCACCACCGCCGCCGCCCGTGCCACCAGCGCCTGGGCATCTGTAGCTGTCCGTCACGGAGACGCGGCTGGTGACCCCCTCACTGATCGTGGTGACAGCCGGGTCGATCACGACATCGGCGCCGAGGGCGGCCCGCTCGTTCTCGCCCGTCGCTGTCTCCCTCACGGTGCACCGCGTGCCAGTCGGGATGCCGTTGACCACCGGCTGCGGATAGGTGCCGGCCGCCGCGCCCGCGGCGATGGCGAACTCACGGTCGAAGGTGCCGTCCGGATCGTCGCAGTCGAGTTCGATGACCGCGATTCCTTGCGAGCCGGCTCGCGGACCCGCGATGGTCTTGACGACCTGCAGGGAACCGAGCGCCCGCGCATAGGTGTTGGTGATGGATACCTGCTGGGTCTCCTCGGAGGCGATCGTGATGGTGGTGGGGTCGATGACGGTCGTGGCACTGACGAGGCCGTTGTCGCCGTCCGAGCTCTCGGTGATCGTGCACACGCTGCCGGCCGGGATGCCGGTGAGCGACCGGGAGTGGTCACCGGCGGGCGTGCCCGCTGCGAAGGTCACCGTGCGCTGCTGGTCGAGGTCCGAGTCCGGGTCCCCGCAGTCGACCTGGATCACCTTCTCGGACTGGAGCCCCGCCGCTTCTCCGTCGATCCCGAGGTTGAACTGCACGGCGCCGGCGGGGAACGGCTGGAGCACCGCGCCGGCCCGCACTACCAGTTCGGTCTCCTGCGCCATGACGAGCGTCTGGGCGTCCTCCAGACCGGGGTTCGTGCCGTCATAGAGCAGAACCGTTCCTTCATGGACGGTGGTGACGCGTTCGAGGACGAAGCCCTGCGGGTCGTCGTCCGAGACGCTTCGGGCCCACAACTGCGCCCCAGGCTGCACCACGTCGCCGTCCTGGAGCTGGTTCGTGCCCGCCGCGTCGGTGGACACCTCGACGCCGGTGATCTCGATCGTCGACGGGCCGTCCGCGGTCACCGTGAACGGGCCCACGATCTCCCCGGTCGCCGGCGCCGCCAGTTCTTCGGGCGTGACCGTGAGTTCCGGTTCTTCCGGCTCCGCGCTCGGCCCGTTGGCCAGCGCGTCCGCGACGATGGCCGACGTGAACGTTCGCACGGTGGCGCTGGTACCGGTGGTGGCCAGGACGTAGTTGTCCGTGAAGAACCAGATGGCCGCCTGTACGGCGGCCGCCCGGTTGGCGACGGTGGCCCCCGCGGGTTCGCCGGTGGTCGGGTAGTAGTTCTGCAGGATGTACTCGACGTAGCCGAGGTTGGTGACGTTCGCCTCGCTCCACTCGCCGATTTCGTAGTTCACCCCGACCTCGGTGTCGCTGTGCAGGTCGATGCAGTACGTGAGGCCGGTTCGCCCGCTGATCGGGTCCGCGATCACGATCGTCCCGGCGAACGCCGCGGCGTGCACGGTGGATCCGTCGGGAATGGTGGCCGGGTATCCGTCGAGCGGGTCGAAACTGTCGGGCGCCGTGGAGCCGTTGACGGTGGACCCGCTGCCGGTACCGGTGATCACGGCCTCCGTGAACAGGCCCGCCGGATCATTGAACACGGGGGTCGGCTGGAACTCCGCGAACGCCGCCGTGGAGTTGGCCAGGGCTACGAGCACGCCAGCCACACCAAAGACCACCGTACGCATGGCCGTCTTCGCGAGCGACCGGCACAGCCGGAGCACGCGGTCTTGGTACCTGATCAATATGTCCCGTCCCCTGCAGAGGTGAATGGGGTATTGAAGAGGTTTCAATACCCCATGCGGTCATTCAGTGACTTTTCGGACATATATTGACAGCGTGTCACGCAGGGTTGACGGCGACATGGTGACAGCCGGTACGGGCCACGCTCACGACGGACCAATCACACATGCGTACGAAAATTCCGGCAGCTCCGGAAGAAGCTCTGGCCGGACTCCGGTGATTACTTGACCGTCCGCGCGCGCATCCCCAGCGGGCCCGCGATCTCCCTCGCCATGACCTTCCCCGCCTCCTCCGCGAGCACCTCGTCGCCGAGGTCCTGGTCCGTGTCGAGACCGTCCAGCTCCTCCAGGGGCTGGTTCAGGCGGACATGGGCGACCAGGGACTGCAGGGCGCGCAGGGCGGCCGAGGCCGTGGAGCCCCAGTTGGAGAAGTACGAGAACTGCCACCACCACAGGGCCTCGACGGTGCGGCCCTCGCGGTAGTGGGCCATGCCGTGGCGCAGGTCCGCGACGACATCGGCCAGGTCGTCCGAGATCCGGCAGGCGACCGGCGCCTTCCGCGGCTCGTACGGGTCGAAGACCTCGGAGTAGACGTCGACCGGGTCGAGGATGACGGCGAGGCGCTCGCGCAGCTCGTCCACATCCTGCTCCGGGCCCAGGTCCGGCTCGTAGCGCTCCTCCGGCACGAAGTCCTCGTGCGCGCCCAGCCTGCCTCCCGCCAGCAGCAGCTGCGACACCTCGAGGAGCAGGAAGGGCACGGCCGAGTCCGGCTCGTCGCCCTTCGCGACCTCCTCGACGGCGACGAGGAAGCTGCCGACCTGGTCGGAGATCTGGACGGCGAAGTCGCCCGGATCGTTCGTGACCGTGTTCAGCGTGGCGTCAGACATCTAGGAGTCGTCTCCCCTCGAAAGCGCGGCCCAGAGTGACCTCGTCCGCGTATTCCAGATCGCCTCCCACCGGGAGTCCGCTGGCCAGACGGGTGACCTTGAGGCCCATGGGCTTGATCATGCGCGCGAGGTACGTGGCCGTGGCCTCGCCCTCCAGATTCGGGTCCGTGGCCAGGATCAGCTCGGTGACCGTGCCGTCGGCGAGACGGGCCAGCAGTTCCCGTACCCGGAGATCGTCGGGACCCACGCCCTCGATCGGGCTGATCGCGCCGCCCAGGACGTGGTAGCGGCCGCGGAACTCCCGGGTCCGCTCGATCGCCACGACGTCCTTGGGCTCCTCGACGACGCAGATCACTGCGGGGTCGCGGCGCGGGTCGCGGCAGATGCCGCAGTTCTCCTCCTGGGCGACGTTGCCGCAGACCGCGCAGAAGCGGACCTTGGCCTTCACCTCGAGGAGCGCCTGGGCCAGCCGGCGCACGTCCGTGGGCTCCGCCTGCAGGATGTGGAAGGCGATCCGCTGCGCGCTCTTGGGACCGACGCCGGGCAGCCTGCCCAACTCGTCGATGAGGTCCTGGACCACGCCTTCGTACAACGGACTGCCTTCCTTTTGCTGCTTCGGTACGTACCGTGCTTCTTCTCTCTTGGCACGTACGGTAGTTGGCCGCGCCTGTTCCTAGAAGGGAAGGCCCGGAATGCCGCTGCCGCCGCCGAGTCCCTGGGCGAGCGGGCCCAGCTTCTGCTGCTGCAGCGCCTGTGCGTTCTCGTTCGCCGCCTGGACCGCCGCGACGATCAGGTCGGCGAGGGTCTCGGTGTCCTCCGGGTCCACGGCCTTCGGGTCGATCTGCAGGGCGAGCAGCTCGCCTGAGCCGTTCACCGTCGCCTTCACGAGGCCGCCGCCCGCCTGGCCGTCGACCTCCGTCGCCGCGAGCTCCTCCTGCGCCTGGGCGAGGTCCTGCTGCATCTTCTGGGCCTGCTGCAGCAGCTGCTGCATGTTGGGCTGGCCACCACCGGGGATCACGATCAGCTCCTGGGACTGGCTGGGACTGGGAAGTACGGCTGGATTCCCGACCGGCCGGGTGCTCGCCGGGGCTGGATTCTCGCCGTGTTTCTGCGGTTCTTCACCTGGCACGAGCCTACGTGGTCAGGGTGGCGCGCGCTCCAGCACTCTTTCGAGTGACGCGGCGGGGACCCCTATATCTGATCAAGACCCCCTTCCGGGCGGAAAGACCTCGAAACAGCCCTCATGCCCACCCATTGGGCGGTAGGAAGGGTGCCGCGCTTCAGCATCAGGCGCCGCACATTCATCGCACGTTCATCACGTACTGCAGCAGGAAGCAGCAGGTAGGGAGTGCCGGGTGAGCCAGCCGGAGATGCAGCCCGAGGGGCCGCCGCAGGTGGAGCGGGGCGAGCGTGGAGGGGCCGGGCGGGACGACGACCTGGCGGGGCGGCCGTTCCCCCTCGGGGACTGGGGCGAGCCGGCCGAGCGGCTCGACGAGCTGTACCGCTGGGTGGAGCGGGGCGCGCTGACCACCGCCGAGTGGTATCTGAGAGACCGGACCTGGAAGCGGCGGGGTGCACGTGCGCTGCGGGCCGGGACGGCGCTGGGCGCGGTCGTGGGGGCCGCACTGCCCGTACTCGATCTGACACGGGTGGTCGGCGGGGTGGCGCCCTGGGGGTGTCTGGCACTGCTGCTCGCGGTGGCCTGCGCCGTGGGCGACCGGTACTTCGGGCTGACCGCCGGGTGGATGCGCGACGTGGCCACGGCACAGGCCGTGCAGCGGCGGCTGCAGGCTCTGCAGTTCGACTGGGCGTCGGAGTGCGTACGGGAGGTGCTGGGGCCCACCGAGGGCACGGCCGGTGAGGCCGCCGAGCGGTGCCTTGGGGTGCTGCGGCGGTTCTCGGAGGATCTGACGGAGCTGGTGCGGGCCGAGACCGCGGACTGGATGGTGCAGTTCCGGTCGGGGGCCCTGCCGCTGGGGATGCGGGCCGGGTGTGCGGACGGCGGGGCGCGGATGCCCGAGGGGCCCCCGCCGGGGCGGCTCCTCGGGCCGCCCGTCGCGCCGGGGGCTCGCCCCAATATGCCGCGGCAGCGGCCGCCGGAGCCGCGGTGACTGCCGCAGGAGCCGCGGTGACGGCTTGCCCTGCGGGGATCAGCTGAAGATGATCATGGAGCCTTGCGCGAGGCTCCGCGTCGCGGCCGCGTGAAGCCCCAGCCACACATGGCGTTCCCGCGCGAAGGGACTGTCTTCGTGGGGAGGCTGCGCCGCCGGTTCCTCCAGGGCCGTGGGCGCCGCGGGCGGGGCGGGGGCCGCCGGAGGGTTGGCCGGGTCGATGCCTATCGAGGGGGCCACGTACTCCAGTTCCCGCAGGAGCGCCTGCGAGGAGCCCAGCGGACCGCCCCCGGCCAGGAGCTCGTCGTTGGTGAGCGGCGCCGGGAAGTCCACCGGGACGTACGCCCCCGCGTGGTCGTAGTGCCAGACCAGGTGGGACTGCTGGGCCGTCGACTCGAACATCTCCAGGAGCTGTTCGTAGTCGCCGCCCAGCTCGTCGACGGGCGTGACGGCCAGCCCGCAGATCTGCAGCAGATACGCGCGGCGCAGAAAGTGCAGCGCGTCGTAGTCGAAGCCGGCCACGGGCGCCACGTCCCCGGACAGGCCCGGCATGTACGCGTAGACGGGGACCGGCGGCAGTCCGGCCTCGCCCAGTGCCTTGTCGTAGAGCGCGAGTTCCTCGGCGAACGGATTGTCGGGGCTGTGGCACAGCACGTCGACGAGCGGGACCAGCCAGAGGTCACATGCCAAGGGAGCTCCTCGCGTAGCGCTTCACGGTGGTCAGGGCAGCGTAGTGCCGGAGCCGGTCCCTGAGCTGCCCTGCTGCAGATCCCATATCCAGACACACAGCGGTCATTCCGCAGCCAGTCGCTCGATGAGCTCGAGGGAGTGCGCGTGGTACCCGGCGATGATCGAGAACGCGGCGTTTCTGTCCCGTCGCACGAACGCGTCGACGAGTTCGGTGTGGCCGGACCACAGCACGCCTTTGAGATCGTCGACACGGCGCAGATAGGGGACCGCGCAGGCCCAGGACTGGACGAGCAGGCGGTGCAGGAAGTCGGAGAGATACGGGTTGCCGAAGAGCACGGCGAGCTCGCGCCAGAAGCGGATGTCGTAGCCGATGAGGACGATCAGGTCACCGGCGACCGCGGCGCGCCGGGCCTCCGCTCCTCGGCGGCGTACGGCAAGCAGCGTGGCGGCGATGGTGGCGGCCTGGCCTTGCCCCGGGGCCTGGCCTTGCCCCGGGGCCTGGCCTTTCCCGAGCGCCTGCCCGTCCCCGTGGGCCCGTCCTTCCTCGTGGGCTCGCCCGTCCCCGTGGGCCCGCCCGTCCCCCGGCGTCTGCCCGTGCCCGGTGGCCTCGGACTCGGCCGTAGGCGGTGTGGTCGCCTCGCGCCGGCGGCGGAGGGCGTCGATGTCCCGGAACATCGCCTCCGCGATCAGGCCGCGCGCTTCGACGAGACTGCGGTAGTCCGCTATCGAGAACTCGTGGACGCAGAATCCGCGGTGCTGGACGGAGTCCAGCATGCCCTGCGCGGAGAGGTCGACTAGGGCCTCGCGGACAGGGGTCGCCGAGACGCCGTACTGCTCGGCGATCTCCTTGACCGTGAACTCCTGCCCCGGCTCGAGACGTCCGGCCAGCACCTCGTCACGGAGCGCATCGGCGATCTGCTGTCGCAGAGTGCTGCGGGTGACGGCGCTGCCGCGCATGGCGAGGTCCCTCTCGGTGTTGCTCTACGGGCACGCCAGCCTACGCGGATCAGTGCGGTGTGCACCGGTTGTGGTGCAGACCACTTGTGGTTCAGACCACGGACCTGTGCCGCCGTGGGCCGTACGACCTGTGCGCAGCACGGCCGCCGGGGCCCCGACGTCGGTGAGCCCCGGCAGCCGGCGGCAGCTCAGACGGTGTACTCGTCGGCAACAGACAGCGCCTCGTCCAGCGCCGCCAGCCCCTCCTTCGCCTCGGCCTCCGAGATGGTGCACGCAGGCACGACATGGGTGCGGCTCATGTTCACAAAGGGCCACAGACCGTTCTTCTTCGCGGCGGCGGCAAACGCCGCCATGGGCGCGTTGGCCTCCCCCGCCGCGTTGTACGGCACCAGCGGCTCCCGCGTCTCCCGGTCCCGTACCAGCTCCACGGCCCAGAACGCACCCATACCGCGCACCTCCCCGACGCTCGGGTGGCGCTCGGCGAGCTCGCGCAGGCCGGGTCCGAGCACCGTCTCCCCAAGGTGCGCCGCGTGCTCCACGACGCCCTCCTCCGCCATGACGTTGATCGTCGCGACGGCGGCGGCGCAGGCCAGCGGGTGTCCGGAGTACGTGAGCCCGCCCGGGTACGGCCGGCGGGCGAAGGTCTCGGCGATGGCGCCGGAGATCGCGACGCCGCCGAGGGGCACGTACCCGGAGTTGACGCCCTTGGCGAACGTCATCAGGTCGGGCGTCACGCCCCAGTGCTCGGCCGCGAACCACGTGCCCGTACGGCCGAAGCCCGCCATCACCTCGTCCAGGACGAAGACGATGCCGTACCGGTCGCAGATCTCACGGACGCCCGCGAGATAGCCGGGCGGCGGCACCATGATCCCGGCCGTGCCAGGGACCGTTTCGAGGATGATCGCGGCGATCGTCGCCGGCCCCTCGAAGGCGATCGTGTCCTCGAGGTGCTGCAGTGCGCGCCGGCACTCCTGCTCCTCGGTCTCCGCGTGGAACGGCGACCGGTAGAGGAACGGCGCCCAGAAGTGGACGACGCCCGCCGAACCGTTGTCGGACGGCCAGCGGCGCGGGTCGCCCGTGACGTTGATCGCCGTCGAGGTGGCGCCGTGGTACGAGCGGTAGGCGCTGAGGACCTTGTGGCGGCCCGTGTGCAGACGCGCCATACGGACGGCGTTCTCGACGGCCTCCGCGCCGCCGTTGGTGAAGAAGATCTTGTCCAGGTCGCCGGGGGTCCGCTCGGCGATGAGGCGCGCGGCCTCCGAGCGGGCCTCGACGGCGAAGCCGGGCGCGAAGGTGACGAGCTTCCCGGCCTGCTCCTGGATGGCCGCGACGACCTTCGGGTGCTGGTACCCGATGTTCGTGAACACGAGGCCGCTGGTGAAGTCCAGGTAGCGGTTGCCTTCGTAGTCCCAGAAATACGACCCCTCGGCACCGGCGACGGCAAGCGGGTCGATGAGGTCCTGCGCGGACCAGGAGTGGAAGACGTGCGCGCGGTCCGCGGCCTTCACGGCCGCGCCGGTCTGGGAAAGGGGCTGAGAGGTCATGCGGGCGAGCGTAGGTGTGGCCGGCGGCTACCCGGTATGGGCGTCCTGTCTGCGGTCCGCTGCTTTCCGCGACAGTGTGTCGCGTGCCCGGCCACCGAAACACATTGACAGCACACTGTCCTTTTGACAGCATGCTCACAGCTGGAGAACGGCAGCCAGCCCCATCCCTCCCGGAGGCCATCATGACCGGCACGACCAGCCAGGGAACCGTCCGCAAGCCCGTTCATCTCGCCGTCTACGACACCTTCGCCGACTGGGAGACCGGCCACACCACCGCGTATCTCGCCCGGGCCGGCCACGAGATCCGCACCGTCGGCCCCTCCACCGAGCCGGTGACCACCATCGGCGGCCTCCGCATCCTGCCCGATCTGGCACTCGACGAACTCCGCCCCGAGGACAGCTCGTTGCTCATCCTCACCGGCGCCGACCTCTGGGACTTCGGCGACGACCTCGCACCCTTCGCCCGCAAGGCCCGCGCCTTCCTCGACGCCGGCGTGCCCGTCGCCGCGATCTGCGGCGCCACGGCCGGACTCGCCCGCGAGGGACTGCTCGACGAGCGCGCCCACACCAGCGCGGTCTCCTTCTACCTCGCCGCCACCGGCTACCAGGGCGGCAAGCACTACGTCGACGCCGACGCGGTGACCGACGGGAACCTGGTCACCGCCGGCCCGACCGAACCGGTCGCGTTCGCCCGCGAGGTGTTCAAACTGCTCGGGGTCTACGAGGGCGAGGTGCTGGACGCCTGGTACCGGCTGTTCCACGACTCGGACGCCGCGGCGTACGAGACGCTCCAAGCGGCGGAGGCCGGGAAGTGAGCGCGAAGCCGACGGCCAGGCGGCACGAGGAGGAGACCACCCGGCACCATCAGGACCTGCTCAGCAGCACCGCGCTCACCACCTTCCGCCTCAACGGCCAACTCCTCGCCGTCGCCGATGAGTTGGCGCGCCCGGCCGGGCTGACGGCCGCCTGGTGGCAGGTGCTCGGCGCGGTGCTGCGCGAGCCGCTGCCCGTCGCCGGGATCGCCCGCGCGATGGGCATCACCCGGCAGAGCGTGCAGCGCATCGCGGATCTGCTCGTCGACAAGGGCCTCGCCGCGTACGCCCCCAACCCCGCCCACCGCCGCGCCAAGCTCCTCGCACCCACGGACGAGGGCCGTGCCGCCGTCGCCAGGATCGGGCCGCACCACGCCCAGCTGGCCGACCGGCTCGCGGACGAGCTCGGCGAGGAGGCGTTCGCCGAGACCGTACGGGTGTTGGGGCTGCTCTCGGCGGCGCTCGACGCTGTTACGGAACCGTAGAAGCGGCTTGTCCGCTCTTGTCCCGGGCCCGCACTATTCTCGGTCTGATGCAGGTACGGGGGCACGTACCGGGGGAGGGCGCCGTGGCGCTGGAGAAACTGGGGTCCGGGGATCCGCGGGGAATCGGGGCGTACCGGCTGCTGGCGCGGCTCGGGGCGGGCGGGATGGGGCAGGTCTATCTGGCCCGCTCCGACCGCGGGCGCACGGTCGCGGTCAAGCTGGTCCGCCAAGAGCTCGCTGAGCAGGAGGAGTTCAGGAACCGCTTCCGGCTCGAGGTGCAGGCCGCGCGGCGGGTCGGCGGGCAGTGGACGGCGCCGGTGCTCGACGCGGACACCGAGGCGGCGATTCCGTGGGTGGCCACGGGGTATGTCGCCGGGCCGTCCCTCGGGGCCGTCGTGTCGCAGGACCACGGGGCGCTGCCGGAACGTTCCGTTCGGATTCTCGCGGCCGGGCTGGCGCACGCGCTGAAGGACATCCACGCGGCGGGCCTCATTCACCGGGACCTCAAACCGTCCAACGTCCTGGTGACCATCGACGGGCCGCGCGTCATCGACTTCGGCATCGCGCGGGCGCTGGAGACCGTGACGGACGGAGGCCTGACGCGGACCGGCGCGCTGGTCGGTTCCCCCGGTTTCATGGCGCCCGAGCAGGTGCGGGGCGACCGGATCACGCCGGCGTGCGACGTGTTCTGCCTCGGCTCGGTGCTGGCCTACGCGGCGACGGGCCGGCTTCCCTTCGGTACGGCCAACAGCGGTGTGCACGCGCTGATGTTCCGTATCGCCCAGGAGGAACCGGACCTGGACCGGCTCCCCGAAAGCCTCACCGACCTGGTCCGCGACTGCCTCCGCAAGGACCCCGCCGCCCGCCCCTCGCTCGACGACATCCTGCAACGCACGGGCGCGAACGACACGGTCAGCGACGGCCGCGCCCGCGATCCGTGGCTGCCGAGCACGCTGGTCGCCCAACTGGGGCGGCATGCGGTGCAGTTGCTGGATACGGAGAATCCGGATGGTGGAGGCGTGGCGGGGGCGGGGGCCGCTGGCGGGGGCGGGGCGCGAGCGGCCGCCGCGGGTGTGAGCGCGGCGGCCACCGCCGCGGGCGGGGCGCCCACCACCGGCTCTGGCGTGGCCGGAGCACCCGTCGCGGGTGCGGGCGGGGCGTCCGCCGCGGGTACGGGCGGGGCGTCCGCCGCGGGTACGGGCGGAACGCCCCACGCCGGTGCGGCCGGGACACCCGCCCCGGGTACGGCCGGAGCGCCCGCCGCGGGTACGGGCGGAACGCCCCACGCCGGCGCGGCCGGGACACCCGCCCCGGGTACGGCCGGAACGCCCCACGCCGGCGCGGCCAGGACACCCGCCCCGGGTACGGCCGGCGCGTTCGCCGCGGGCGTGGCCGGAGCATCCGCCGCAGGCGTGACCGGAACGCCCCACGCCGGTGCGGGCGGGGCGTCCACCGAGGGGCCGGGCGGGGCGTCCACCGCCCCCATGGCCGAGGTACCCGGGCCCGCGCGGCCCGACAGCGCTCCCGGAGCGAACTCGGCGGGGGCACCGAGGTCCGGTGCCGCGGAGGCGCGAGGATACGGTTCCGCAGCGGCGCCCGGCACCGCTGCGGCGGCAGCCGCGGACGGGCGTGGCCCCTCCGTGGCGCAGGGCGCCGCGCCAACGGGAGACAAGGGCCCCGGCCCCACCGGAGAGCCGGCCTCTACGCCCGCAAGCGCGCACAGTCCCGGAGCCGCCGGACCACACGGCGCCGCCGGACAACGAGAGCCCGCCCCGGCAGCGGCGCACAATGCCGGACCCGTCAGCGCACAAGGGCCAACACTCCCCGGAGCCCAAGAGGGCTCCGGCTCGGCAGGCCACGCCGGTGGCCCGTCCGAGGTCGCCGGAGAGGACACCCCACCGCCGCCCGGCGAGCCCGGGCAGGCGGCCGTCGACCACCTCCCCACGCAGATCTCCGGCTCCGCGCCGGTCCCCGCCCCGCGGCCCGCGAGCCACCCAGGTGCGCCCGGGTACGGCTATCCGCAGGGCCACGCCAAGCCCCACCCCTCGGCCTACGGTTACCCGCAGCCGGACGTGTACGGCGGCTCCACACCCCCGACCCCGCACGGACCGGGCGCCACCTCCCCGTACGGACCAGGCGGCGCCACATCTCCGTACGGACCGGGCGGCCCCACTCCCCCGTACGGCCCGGGCGACGCCACATCCCCCTACGAACCGAGCGGCGCCCCCGCCCCGCACGGACCCGGCGCCACCTCCCCGTACGGACCAGGCGGCCCCACACACCCCTACGGACCCGCCAACGCCACATCCCCGTACGACCCGGGCGGCCCCACTCCCCCGTACGAATTGGGCGGCCCCACTCCCCCGTACGAATTGGGCGGCCCCACTCCCCTGTACGGACCGGGCAGCACCCCTCCCCCGTACGGCGGCCCGGTCGTCGGCGCCGCGGCGATCGGGTACGAGCCTCCGCCCCGGAGTCGTCGTTCGACCATCGCCCTGGTCGCCGCCGCGCTCGTCGTGGCGGTCGGTGCGGGTGGGTCCGTCTATGCGGTGATGAAGGGCGACGGCGAACCGCTCGCCGGGGGCGACGCCAAGCCGTCGGCTTCCTCCAGTGCGCCCGCGGAGGCGGGCCCGCAGGCGCCCGGGACGAGCGGGACGCCCGAGTCCGGGAGCCCCGGGACGTCGCAGACGTCCCCGGCCGCCCCCGCCGACGGCGGGGTGCCGGAGAAGTACCTCGGCACCTGGACCGGCAGCATCGACAGCGACGCCGGCCGCAGCACCCGCCGCCTGGTCATCCAGCAGGGCGAGGTCGGTGACACCGTGCTGTCCCTGACCGCCGACGGGCCCGCCCAGGGTGGCGGAACGTATCACTGCGTGTTCCAGGCCGAGCTCGCGTCCGCCCCGTCCGGCGACGGACCTCTCCGTATCGGCCCGTCGACGGTGACGGTCGGCGAACCGGCGTCCTCCTGCACCCCGGGCGCCGCCACCACCCTCACGGTCCTGCCGGACGGCCGCCTCCGGCGCGTGAACACGGAAACGGGCGAGCAGTTGACGTACACGAAGGCCGACTGACCACGCTCGTTGAACTCCGGACGAACATCTGACGACCATTCAGGTGAACCGTTCCACCCCCGGCCCGCGGGCCGTACGGTGACCGGACCGGAGGGCCGGAAACCGGGCAGCGAGGGGGCGGGGGAACGTCGTGGAGTGGCTCAGCGCCGAGAACGTCGTAGCTGTCTGCACCGCCGTGCTCGGCATCCTGACCTCGGCCGGCGTGCTCTGGTACGAACGCCGCGTGCCCCGCCGCAAACGCATCGGCTACCGGGTGCAGCTCGACACCCCCATCGGCCGGGACGGCCACGGCGGCCGGGCGAACGTACGTCTCGGCTGGTTCGCCGAGGCCCCCGGCATGGAGGACGCCACGCTGGTCCTCCTGCGGATAGAGAACGACGGCTCACAGAGCATCGACGAGAGCGACTACACCCGACGCGAAGTGCACGGTCTGGAGGCCGTCTTCAGCGACCGGACCATCCGGGGCGTCGTCGTCAGCGTGCCCCGGGCCGCCGCCTATCTGATGGGCCATTTCACGGAGACCGCGGGCCTGCGCTACCACGGCGGGACCCTCTGCATCCCCCGCGTCCCGCTGAACAGGGGCCAGCACTACAAACTGCTCGTCGTCCTCTCGGGTGGGCGCGTCGGCCGCGAGGTCAGGATCGAGGGCGGCATCAAGGAGGGCGAGATCAAGCCCAACCGGTCCACCACGCCGGACGACAAGCCTCCGCTCTTCAGCCGCGCCGCCCGCGTGATCACCGTGCTGCTCACCGTCTGCGTCGTCGTCCTGGCCGGCATCATCGTCGTACGCGACGACTCACGCCCCCCGATGGGCTGCGCCAAAGGTGAGCTGACGATCACGGGATCCACGGCCTTCGCCCCGGTCCTCGAGGAGCTCGCCGACAAGTACGAGGAGGACTGCGAGGGTTCCACCGTCACGGTGGACACCCACGGCAGCACCGCGGGAATCCGCGCCCTGGCCGAGGCGGGCGCGGACGCGCAGGGCGGCTCCCCGGCGGTCATCACGCTCTCCGACGGCCCGAAGCCGAGCGGCTATGCGCAGCTGCGCGAAAGCCGGGTCGCCGTCTCCCTCTTCGCTCTCGTCCTGAACGACGAGGTGCCCCTGAAGAACCTCGAACTCTCCGACGTACGCCGTCTCTACCGCGGCGAGATCCGCAACTGGAACGAGCTCGGCGGCCCCGACCTGCCCGTACGCCTGGTCAGCCGCGACGCCAACTCCGGCACCCGGCAGGTCTTCCAGCGCCGCGTACTCGAGGCCGGCGAGCTCGCCAACACCTCGCTCGACTGCCTCAACAAGGACACCCCGGACGCCCCGGTGGTCCGCTGCGAACTCGACAGCACCGAGCAGGTACTCAAGACCGTGGCCAAGGTCCCCGGCGCCATCGGCTACAGCGAACTCCGCGCCGCCACCAGCCTCAAGGGCCTGCACCGCCTGAACCTCGACAACAGGCAGCCGTCCCTGGACGCCCTCGAACACGGCGCCGGCGACGGCTACCCGTACCGGGAGATCGAGTACGCCTACACCTACGGCCAGCCCCCCGCCGACTCCCTCGCCTCCAGCTTCCTGACCTATATGCGCCGAGGCAGCGGCCAGGACGTCATCCGCACCCACGGCCACCTGCCGTGCGCGACCCCGGAGGGGCTGCGGATCTGCGGCGAGGAGTGACACTGGGGACAGTACGACTGCGCCCCCGAGTCGGCCGAGGCCTCACGGGGGCGCAGTCGCCTTACGTCCTACAGGAACGAGTTGATCTGGATCGTCTCGTCGCGGCCGGGGCCCACCCCGATCGCGGAGATCGGGGCGCCGGACATCTCCTCCAGCGCCTTGACGTACGCCCGGGCGTTCTTCGGGAGGTCGGAGAACGACTTGGCGCCCGTGATGTCCTCGGACCAGCCCGGGAGCGTCTCGTAGACCGGCTTCGCGTGGTGGAAGTCGGACTGCGAGTACGGGAGCTCCTCGACGCGCTTGCCGTCGATCTCGTACGCGACGCAGACCGGGATCTCCTCCCAGCCGGTCAGGACGTCCAGCTTGGTGAGGAAGAAGTCGGTCAGGCCGTTCACACGGGTCGCATAACGCGCGATCACCGCGTCGAACCAGCCGCAGCGGCGGTCGCGGCCCGTGGTCACGCCCCGCTCGCCGCCGATGCGGCGCAGCGCCTCGCCGTCCGCGTCGAAGAGCTCGGTCGGGAAGGGACCCGCGCCGACGCGCGTCGTGTAGGCCTTGAGGATGCCGATGACCCGGCTGATCTTCGTCGGGCCCACACCCGTGCCCGTGCAGGCGCCGCCCGCGGTCGGGTTCGAGGAGGTGACGAAGGGATACGTGCCGTGGTCGATGTCGAGCAGCGTGCCCTGGCCGCCTTCGAAGAGGACGACCTTGTCCTGGTCGAGGGCGTCGTTGAGGATCAGGGTCGTGTCGGCGACGTAGCTCTCGATCTGGGCCGCGTAGCCGAGGAGCTCCTCGACGACCTGATCCGCGGAGATCGCGCGGCGGTTGTAGAGCTTGGTGAGCAGCTGGTTCTTGACGTCGAGGGCCGCCTCGACCTTCTGCTGCAGGATCGACTCGTCGTACAGGTCCTGGACGCGGATGCCGACGCGGTTGATCTTGTCGGCGTACGTCGGGCCGATGCCGCGGCCGGTGGTGCCGATCTTCCGCTTCCCGAGGAAGCGTTCCGTCACCTTGTCGACGGTGACGTTGTACGGCGTGATGATGTGCGCGTTGCCGCTGATCAGCAGCTTCGACGTGTCGACGCCGCGCTCGTTCAGACCGCTCAGCTCGGAGAGCAGGACCGACGGGTCGACGACGACGCCGTTGCCGATGACCGGAACGCATCCGGGGGAGAGGATTCCGGAAGGGAGGAGGTGGAGGGCATACTTCTGGTCGCCCACGACCACCGTGTGGCCGGCGTTGTTACCACCCTGGTAACGCACGACGTAGTCCACTGATCCACCGAGCAGGTCGGTGGCCTTTCCCTTGCCTTCGTCACCCCACTGAGCACCGAGCAGCACAAGTGCGGGCACAGGCGTACACCCCTTCCGGGCGGGGCATGTCCAGGGTCAGGGGGCCGAAGCCGCCCGTACCGGTGTGCCCCGGAATAGACGAAGCCCCTGGGCGCAATAGCGCAAAGGGGCTCTTGCACCAAGATGCTACCCGAGGAAGCGAGGCAGGACCGAGGTGGCGGCTTCCGACCAGCTGCTGGTGGTGATCGATCCAGTGGCCCGGCGCAGCGATGGCGAGTCGGTACGGATTGCGAAAGACGTGCTCAGCGCGGGTGCGGCGACGAAAATCTGCCTCCCCGACGGGCCCGAGGAATTTGCCAGGGCACTTGCCCGGAGAGGGTCCCGGAGACCCGTGGTGATCGGCGACGACCGGGCCCTGGCGAGCGCGGTCGCCCTGCTGCACCGGGAGCGGGAGCTGGCCTCCGCCGTGCTCTCGCTGGTGCCGGTGGGGGCCTCGCTGTCGCTGGCGGAAGCGTTCGGGGTGCCCACGGGGGCGGTGGCGGCGGCGCGGGCCGTACTGGAGGGCGTCGAGCGACGGCTCGATCTGCTGGTGGACGACCGGGACGGGGTGGTGCTCGGGAATCTGCGGATCCCTCCGGTCGGCGGGGAGCCCGGGGCGTCGGGTGACGGCGAGGCGGGCACCGGGTCCGGGTCCGGGTCCGAGGGTTACGGGTGGTCCGGATGGTCCGGGCGGTTCGGTGGATCCGGCGGGTTCGTAGGGCTGGGCCGGTCCGGGGCGCCGGGAAGTCGCGGGTGCGGGGCGGAGGGTTCCACGGGTTCCAGGGGTTCGACGGGTCCTGGTTCTCCTGGTTTCGGTGGGGTGGGCAAGTCCGACGGCTGCGGCGCCGAGGGGTTCGGACCAGGTGAGACCGGAGAATCCAGCCTGTCCGGCTCCGCGCGGTCCCCCGCAGCCGGGGAATCCGATGGCGCTGCGGGATCCGGCGGTGCTGGGGCATCTGGCGGTGCTGGGGCATCCGGCGGGGCTGGATCCGGCGGGGGCGGGCTCGCGGCCGCCGGACATGCCGGGCACTGGCTGCTGTCGACCTGCCAGTCGCTCGTCCGCACGCTGACGGTCCGGCCGCCCAAGGCCGTACCGGTGCAGCGGACTGCGGCGCCCGCACGGCTGCGGATCGAGGTGGACGGCGTCACGCTGATCGACCTCGACCAGCCGGTCGAAGCCGTCTCGGTCACGCCGGCCACCGCGGGGCGGGCGCGCATCCTGGTGCGGCCCTCGTCGGTGGGGGCAGAGGCCGCACCCCTTCATGCGGTGGGCCGGAGCATCACCGTGTCGGGGGCGGATTTCCGCTATCGCGCGGATGCGGTGGTGACGGGGCCGGTGCGGACTCGTACGTGGACGGTCCTGCCCCGGGCGTGGGCGCTCACGCTGCCCGCGGGCTAGCGATCCGGCCGGCCCGGCGCTCGACATCCCCCAGTCGGTGATGAACCTGTCGCCGTTCGGCCATCTGCCGAAGCTGCCGGGTCCGGAGATGACCTGGACGCCGGTGGCGGCGCTGACGCTGATCGCGGCGGCGCTGGCAGCGGCGGGGCTGCGGCGCAGGGACCTGTCGACTTGACGGCCGGCGCCGTGTCCGCAATGTGTCCCGGTCCCCTCACGGGCCGGGACACGGTGCCGTCCCGTCAGCGCACGTAGTTCTTGAGGGTCTCCGTGTCGAGCTCGATGCCCACGGGGTCGGGGATGGTGACCTTCTCGCCGAACTTCACCGTGTGGGTGTCACGGTAGCCTCCATCCTCGCGGTCGGGGTGGCTGTGCACCGTGACCGTGCAGGCGTCCCGGTCGATCAGCAGGTACACCGGGATCCCGGCCTCTCCGTACGCCGCAGGCTTCTCCTGCCGGTCACGCAGGTCCGTGTCGGAGTCGTACGAAGTGACCTCGAGGACCAGCAGCACTCCCGCGGGATCAGCCCAGTCGCCGTGCCCGGCGAAATGCGCTTCGGGCGCGAGAATTCCGTCCGGGCGCGCCCGGCCCTCGCGGTACCTCTCCACCCTGAGACCCTGACCCTGATACAGGTCGAGATCTGACCGGGCCTGCATGCATCGCCTGGTCAGCCACATCACGATGGTGTTGTGGTCGCCGTCCGTCACCTTTTTGACCCCGATCCGTCCGCCGATGAACTCGAACCTGACGGCGTCGTCGGTCTCCTTGGCCGCGATCACGGCGATCCTCTCGAACTCCTCCACCGACATCTGGGACGTCCGAGACATGCGCTCTGCCATAACCGTCATGGTGCCCTCCTTCGCAGGCGCGCACCAGGATGCCGAGGCCCGGCAGACCGCAGACCGAATTCCGCATGTGATCAGCCCATCGGGTGATCAGCCGAGCTCGACCCGCAGCTCCTTCAATCCCCGGATGACGAAGTTCGGCTTCTGCTCCGGTTCGGCGGCCGGGCGCAGCGTCGGGGCCTGGTCCAGCAACGCTCCCAGGGACGCGGCAAGTTCGATACGGGCCAGCGGGGCGCCGATGCAGTAGTGGATGCCCGCGCTGAACGAGATGTGCGGGTTGTCCTTGCGGGACAGGTCCAGGGTGTCGGGGTCGGCGAAGGCGTCCGGGTCGCGATTGGCCGAGCCGAAGAGCATGGCGATCTCGGAGCCGCGCGGGATCGTCGTACCGCCTATCTCGATGTCGTCGAGCACCCACCGTTCGAAGAGCTGGAGCGGGGTGTCGTAGCGCAGCAGTTCCTCCACAGCTGTGGACAGCAGCGAGCGGTCGGCGCGCAGGGCGGCGAGCTGGTCGGGGTGCTGGAACAGCGCCCACCAGCCGTTGACGGTGGCGTTGACCGTGGCCTCGTGCCCCGCGTTCAGCAGCAGCACACAGGTGGAGATCATCTCCTGCTCGGTGAGCCTTTCGCCCTCGTCGTACGCGGCGATGAGCCCGGAGATCAGGTCCTCACCCGGCTCCTTGCGCCGCGCCTCGATCAGCTCCCTGAGATACGCGGAGAACTCGACCGACGCCTGAACCGCGCGTTGGGCCGTCTCCTCCGGCGGGTTCAGCTCGTACATCCCGCAGATGTCCGCCGACCAGGGCCGCAGCTGCGGCCGGTCCGCCTCGGGGATGCCGAGCATCTCCGCGATGACGGCCACCGGCAGCGGCTCGGCGACGGCGGTCAGCAGATCACCGCCGCCCTCCGCGACCAGCCCGGCGACCAGCTCGGAGGCGAGCCGGTGCACATACGGACGCAACTGCTCGACGGTACGCGGCGTGAAAGCCTTGGAGACCAGGCGGCGGATACGGGTGTGGTCCGGCGGCTCGAGGTCGAGCATCCCGTGGTCGTTGAGCACGTGGAACGGCTCGTGCTCGGCCCGAGGGGCCTGCCGGCCGAACTCCTCGTGCGAGAAGCGGTGCTGGTAGGTGCGCCCCAACCGCCGGTCGCGCAGCAATGCGGTGACGTCTGCGTGGCGCGGGACCAGCCACTGGTTCGTGGGCTCGTAGTAGTGCACTCGGCCGCGGGCGCGCAGCTCCGCGTAGGCGGGATAGGGGTCGGCGACGAAGGCGGGCGACCAGGGGTCGAACAGGTCGAACAGTGCGTCCATGCCGGGACGCTAACCGCTTCCCGGCGGAGCGGGAAGGGTCACCCCGGGGTGACGAGTCGCGCTTCGTAAGCGAACACCGCCGCCTGCGTACGGTCCCGCAGCCCCAGCTTCACCAGCACCCGGCTCACATGCGTCTTGATCGTCGACTCGGCCACCACCAGCCGCTCGGCGATCTCGGCGTTGGAGAGCCCCTGCGCGATCAGCACCAGCACCTCCGTCTCCCGCTCGGTGAGCTCCCCGTACGCGCCGCGGCTCACCGCCGGGAGCGTCGGTGCGTCCGCGAGCTTCGAGAACTCGGTGATCAGCCGCTTGGTGACGCTCGGCGCGAGCAGCGCCTCACCTTCCGCCACGACGCGTACACCGTCGGCGAGCTGCCGGGCCGAGGCGTCCTTGAGCAGAAAGCCGGAGGCCCCGGCGCGCAGTGCCTGGTAGACGTACTCGTCGAGGTCGAACGTCGTCAGCACCAGCACCTTGGCGGCGCCGTCCGCCGCCACGATCTCGCGCGTCGCCTCGATGCCGTTCATCTCCGGCATACGGATGTCCATCAGGACCACGTCGGGCGCGAGCTCCCGTACCCGCTGGACGGCTTCACGGCCGTTGACGGCCTCTCCTGCGACCTCGATGTCCGGCATCGCGTTCAGCAGGACCGAGAAGCCCTCGCGCACCATCATCTGGTCGTCGGCGATCAGCACCCGGATGGTCACCGCCGGCCCCCTTCCGCTGCGGGCTCCTCCACGGCGGGGACGGGAAGGAAGACCGTCACCTCGTAGCCGCCGTCGGCCACAGGCTCCGCCGTCATCTCGCCGCCCAGCATCGCCACGCGCTCACGCATGCCGGTGATGCCGTGACCCGCGCCGTGCGTGGACTTCACCAGCGTGGGCGTGGGCGAAGGGCCGTTGACGACGCGCAGGCCGAGGCCGCCGATGACATAACCGATCTCGACACGCGCGCTCGAGCCGGGCGCATGCCGCAGCGCGTTGCTGAGCGCCTCCTGCACGATGCGGTACGCGGACAGCTCGACGCCCCCCGGCAGTTCACGGACGGCTCCGGTGACCGTCTTCTCCACGGGCAGGCCCGCGTCCCGCACATTGGCGAGCAGCGCGTCGAGGTCGGCGAGGGTGGGCTGCGGGGCGTCGGGCGCCTCGTAGTCCTCGGCCCGTACGACACCGAGGACGCGACGCAGTTCGGTGAGCGCGGCCACCGCGTTCTCGCGGATCGTCGCGAAGGCCTGCGCCAGCTCGGGCGGCGGGTTCTCGACGCGGTACGGTGCGGCCTCCGCCTGGATGGCGACCACCGACATGTGGTGCGCGACGACGTCGTGGAGCTCGCGGGCGATGGTGGTGCGCTCCTCCAGGAGGGTGCGCTTGGAGCGTTCGTGTGCGGTGACGGTCTGCTGCGCGGTGACCTCCTCCGCCGCCTCCCGGCGCACGTGCCGGACGGTGACGACCAGCAGGCCCAGCGCGGAGACGAAGAGGAACGGCACGGTGTTGGAGCTATGGCCGCGCGACAGGAAGACCTCGACCGACAGCCCGTACAGGCCGGTCATCGCCCACATCCAGCCGCCGGTGCGCGGCCGCGTCCTGGCCGCCACGACCGTCAGCACCACCAAGTGCCCGATGAACGCGCTGGGCGGCCACGGCCATGCGCTCCAGAAGCCCTCGAGGCTACTCAGGACCGGTGTCGTCGCGAGTGACAGCCAGAACGCAGCGACCGGCCGGACCAGGGTCGCCAGAATCGCGATCGCGGGTATGAAGCCGATCAGCAGGCCGGCGATACCGCCGGTGTCGTGCGATTCGATCCCGATGATCAGCGTCAGCAGCGCGATCGCCGCCACGAACGCGTGCGGCGTCCAGGGGGCGTACCTGCGCAGCCGCCGCGGCAGCCGGCGGACGAGCGGGCCGTCGGTGCTCATCGGAGGCAGCAGTCGGTACGCGAGCGCGTCATGGAACAGGTCACTGCGCAGTCCGCCGAGCAACTCCACGGCGAGGTGGTACTCGGGACTGCGGAACTTCGGCTTGCCCGCCGCGAGGGGCTGGGTACGGGTCTCGGTCACGTACAGCAAGGTAGGGCCGCGCCCGTCCGGAGTCGTCAGCAGAAAGAAGGGTCCTGCAGGGTCCGTCTCAGGTACTACGGAGGCGTTTCGGGAACGGCGCGCGCCCACAACCGGCGGCATCCGGCGGCGCGTTCACCACGCGAGCTGCGCGATCTCCTCCGCCACCACCGCGCACGCGTCCGCCGCCGGATCGATGAGCGGGAAGTGCCCCACGTCCTCCAGCAGCGTAAGACCCACCACTTCGCCCGCCTTCGCCGCCGCGTCCGCGTACGCCTCAGCGACCTGCTGCGGTACGTCGATGTCGCCCCGGCCCTGGACGAGCGTGGTGGCGATACCCGTGGGCAGCAGCGCGGCGGGATCGGCATACGGCAGCCGCTCCGCGAACGTCTCCTCTCCGCCGAGGAGTTGCTCCACCGCGCCCGAGCACACGTCGAGCTTGCGGGCGACCGCGAAGTCGGCGATCGGCGCGAGCGCGACGACACCGCGCAGCGGCGCGGGCCGCGCGGTGTGCCACGGCGCGTCCTCGGGGAGGAGATGGCGCGCGGCCGCCCACAGCGCGAGATGCCCGCCCGCGGAGTGCCCCGTGACGACGGTGCGGCGCGGGTCCGCCTGCGGCAGCGCCTCGCGTACGAGCGCGGGCAGCGCGTCGAGCGCGGCGGCGACGTCGTCGAAGGTATCCGGCCAGCGCCCGGCGACGGGCCCTTCGCCGCCCTGCGCGGGGATCAGACTGCCCCGCCGGTACTCGACGTTGGCGACGGCGAAGCCCCGGCGGGCCAGGAAGTCCGCGAACGGCGTGATGTGCGCCCGGTCGTACGCGGCACGCCAGGCGCCGCCGTGCAGCACGACGACGAGGGGTGCCGACTGGGCGCCGTCTCGGGGCGCATAGAGGTCGATCACATGGTCGGGATGGTCGCCGTAGGTGACGGTGGCGTCCGGCGGGACGGCGGGGTGCGAGAAGGCCGACTCTTCCTCGGCGGCGCTACGCGCGGCGTCCTCCGACATGATCCAACCTCTCAGCGCTCCGGCGGTTGGCCGGGACATTATCAGCGCCACGGCACACAGCCGCCGCGCCCCCGTTGTGTGCAGGCGCCCTGCCGGAACGCCTGCCCACAACGGGCGCCGGTCAGCCCAGCACGTCCCTCAGCACCCGAGCCGCCCTCTCCACCTCGGCGAAGCTCACGTACAGCGGTGTGAAGCCGAACCGCAGGATGTCCGGCGCACGGTAGTCACCGACGACCCCGCGCTCGATGAGACGCCGCATCACGTCACCCGCGCCCTCACAGCGCAGCGCGACCTGGCTGCCGCGTTCCGCATGAGCCGAGGGCGTGACCGACTCGACGAGCCCCCGAGGAACATACGCGTCCACGCACTCCAGGAAGAAGTCCGTCAGCGCGAGCGACTTGGCCCGCACCGCCTCGATCGAGACGCCGTCCCAGACCTCGAGCGCCGCCTCCAGGGCGAGCATGGACAGGATGTCCGGCGTGCCGACCCGGCCCCGTACCGCGCCCGATCCGGCCTCGTACTCGGGACGCATCCCGAACGGCTCGGCGTGCGAGTTCCAGCCCGGCAGCGGCGAGTCGAAGCGCGGCTGGAGCTCCCGGCGCACGTACAGATACGCAGGTGAACCCGGCCCGCCGTTGAGGTACTTGTAGGTGCAGCCGACCGCCAGGTCCACACCGTGCGCGTCGAGTTCCACGGGCAGCGCGCCCGCGCTGTGGCACAGGTCCCACACGGCCAGGGCGCCCGCGGCGTGCACGGCGGCGGTGAGCCCGGGCAGGTCGTGCAGCCGGCCCGTCCGGTAGTCGACGTGGTTGAGCAGCACGGCGGCCGTACGCGGACCGAGAACGCCCGGCACGTCGGCGGGGAGGACCGGAACGATCCGGCACCCCGTCATCCGTGCCGCGGACTCCGCGATGTACCCGTCCGTCGGGAACGTCGAGGCGTCCACGACGATCTCGTCGCGCGGAGCGGCACCGGCAGAACCGCCCTCCCCCGCCATACGCACAGCGGCCACCAGCGCCTTGAACACATTGACGCTCGTGGAGTCGCCGACCACGATCTGCCCGGGCGCGGCCCCGACCAGCGGCGCGATACGGTCGCCGATCCGCTCCGGCGCCGTCCACCAGCCGCTCTCGTCCCAGGACCGGATGCGCAGCTCGCCCCACTGTCGGCGTACGACGTCCTCGATGCGCCCGGGAACCGCGCGCGGCAGCGCACCCAGCGAGTTGCCGTCCAGATAGACGCCCGCGGCGCCGCCCGCATGATCAGACGCGGTGTCGAGCACGAACCGGTCGCGCAGGGCCGCCAGTCCGTCAGCGGCATCCAGCTTGGCGGCCTGCGCCGCCTTCTCCTCGTACTTCTCCGCGAACTCGTACGTCTCAGACATGGCTGCGCGCCGTCCACAGCTCGGGGAACACGTTCTTCGAAGCGCGCTTCTCCAGCCAGGCCACGCCCGCCGAGCCGCCGGTGCCGGTCTTGGCGCCCATCGCCCTGCGGGTGGCGACGAGATGGTCGTTGCGCCAGCGCCACACCAGTTCGGCGACGTCGGTGAGCGCCTCGCCGAGCCGTACGAACTCGGCGTCCTGGTCGCCGCGGTACAGCTCCGTCCACACGGCCTCGACCCCGGCCGACGGCTCGTAGCGCAGCGCCAGGTCCCGCTGAAGGACCTCCGCCGGGATCGCGTACCCGCGGCGCGCCAGCAGCCGCAGCACCTCGTCATAGAGGCTCGGCTGCTGCAGCGCCTTCTCCAGCTCGGCGTGCACGCGCGGCGCGCCCCGGTGCGGGACCAGCATGGACGCGGACTTCTCGCCGAGCAGGAACTCCATCCGCCGGTACATCGCGGACTGGAAACCGGAGCCCTCGCCGAGAGCGGACCGGTACGAGTTGAACTGTGCGGGGGTCAGCCCGGCGAGCGGCGTCCAGGAGGCGTTCAGCGCCTCGAGCTCGCGCACGGACCTCTTGAGCGCCGCCAGCGCCACCGGCAGGTCGTCCTCGCGCAGCGCCCGCGACGCCGTCTCCCACTCGTGCACGATGACCGTGAACCACAGCTCCATGACCTGGGTGGTCACCAGGAAGACCATCTCTCCCGGATCGTCCGAGAGCGGGTGCTGGAGGTGGGTGAGGACGTCCGCCTGGACGTAGTCCTCGTAAGGGGTGGTTCCTTCGAAGTCGAGGTTCGGGGTCTCGGGCTGCTCCTGAGCCCCGTCGAAGACCTCGTGGGACATTGCTGTCTCCTGCGTACTCCGGGTAGCGGTCCGCCCCTGCCGTGACGGCACGGGGGCCCCGGTCCCCACCGCGCATTCTTACGCAATCGTCCCCGGAGACGGCAAGGCCCGCCTGGTCACAGGGGCCAGGCGGGTCTCAGGGTCACCGCGGGACTCAGCTCAGCGTCTGGGCCGCCGTCGGCGAGGAGTCCTTCAGGAACTGGCTGCAGCGCTCGTACTCCTCCTGCTCGCCGATCGCCTGCGCGGCGCGGGCGAGGGCGTGCAGGGCGCGCAGGAAGCCGCGGTTCGGCTCGTGCTCCCACGGCACGGGGCCGTGGCCCCTCCAGCCGCTGCGGCGCAACGCGTCCAGGCCCCGGTGGTAGCCGGTGCGTGCGTACGCGTACGACTCGACGACACGACCGCCCTGGAACGCGTCGTCGGCCAGCTGGGCCCAGGCCAGCGACGATGTCGGGTGCTTCGCGGCGACGTCGGCCGGCGCGGTACCGCTCGCCAGGAGCTCACGGGGCTCCGGGTCGTCGGGCAGATGGGTCGGGGGCGGTCCCCCGAGCAGGTTCTCGTGAATGGCCATGGCCCCAGTCTGCCTTGCCGCGCAGACGGGCCCGGCACCCCTGGGGGGTGCCGGGCCCGGATACGCACAGGCGGCCGACGAATCAGCCGGTCATGCAGGCTGTTACTTCAGCTTGGTGCCGGCGGAGCGCAGGTTGGCGCAGGCCTCGCTGACGCGCTTGGCCATGCCGGCCTCGGCAGACTTGCCCCAGGTGCGCGGGTCGTAGGTCTTCTTGGAGCCGACCTCGCCGTCGACCTTCAGGACACCGTCGTAGTTCTTGAACATGTGGTCCGCGACGGGCCGCGTGAAGGCGTACTGGGTGTCGGTGTCGAGGTTCATCTTCACGACGCCGTTCTCCAGGGCGGTGGCGATCTCCTCGGCCGTGGAGCCGGAACCGCCGTGGAAGACGAAGTCGAACGGGTCGGCCTTGCCGTACTTCGCCGCGACACCGGCCTGCAGGTCCTTGAGCAGCTCGGGGCGGAGCACGACGTTGCCCGGCTTGTAGACGCCGTGGACGTTGCCGAAGGAGGCGGCCAGCAGGTAGCGGCCCTTCTCGCCCAGGCCGAGCGCCTCGGCGGTGCGGATCGCGTCCTCGACGGTGGTGTACAGCTCGTCGTTGATCTCGTGGCTGACGCCGTCCTCCTCACCGCCGGTGGGCGTGATCTCCACCTCGAGGATGATCTTGGCGGCGGCGGCCTTGGCGAGGAGCTCCTGGCCGATGGCCAGGTTGTCGGCGAGGGTCTCGGCGGAGCCGTCCCACATGTGCGACTGGAAGAGAGGGTTCTGACCGGCCTTGACGCGCTCGGCGGAGATGTCGAGCAGCGGGCGGACGTAGCCGTCGAGCTTGTCCTTCGGGCAGTGGTCGGTGTGCAGCGCGACGGTGATGTCGTACTTCGCGGCGACGATGTGCGCGAACTCGGCGAGCGCCACGGCGCCGGTGACCATGTCCTTCTTGTACTGGCCGCCCAGGAACTCCGCACCACCGGTGGAGATCTGGATGATGCCGTCGCTCTCCGCCTCCGCGAAGCCGCGCAGCGCCGCGTGCAGGGTCTGCGAGGACGTCACGTTGATGGCCGGGTAGGCGAACTTGCCTGCCTTCGCCCGGTCGAGCATCTCGTTGTAGACCTCGGGGGTTGCGATGGGCATCTGTCCGCTCCTTGTGATGTGCGGGTGTCTTCTTGGCCCTGACCTAGGGGGGCGACGTCATCGTCGTGCCACATCTTTCCAGACCTGGCGGATTCCTCCAGCCACGGATGGGACCTTCTACGCGCAAAGGGCGGAAGGTTCCACGTGAAACCTTCCGCCCTCGACTAAAACCCCAGGTCAGAAGCCTGGTGACCGCCCCATGGCGACACGTCACGAGTTGACGTCGACCGCGTGCGCTCAGTGAGGACCGCTCGGTCGGCCCTCAGTCCAGCCCCAGCTCGTCCTTGGAGAAGGCGAAGAGATACGGCACGCCGGCGCCCTCGGAGATCTTCTCGGCGGCCCCGGTCGCGCGGTCGACGATCGTCGCCACGGCGACCACCTCGGCACCGGCCGCCCGGACCGCCTCGACGGCGGTGAGCGGCGAGCCACCGGTCGTCGACGTGTCCTCGACGACGAGGACGCGGCGGCCCTTGATCTCCGGACCCTCGACCTGTCGCTGCAGGCCGTGGGCCTTGGCGGCCTTGCGTACGACGAACGCGTCGAGGGACTTTCCGCGGGCGGCGGCCGCGTGCAGCATCGATGCGGCGACCGGGTCGGCGCCCATGGTGAGGCCGCCGACCGCGTCGTAGTCGAGCTCGGCGGTCAGGTCGAGCATGACCTGACCGACCAGGGGTGCGGCGACGCCGTCAAGGGTGACCCGGCGCAGGTCCACGTAGTAGTCGGCCTCCAGACCCGAGGAGAGGGTCACCTTGCCGTGCACCACGGCCTTGTCCTTGATCTGCTGCAGCAGCGCGCCGCGTACGTCACTCATGTCTGTCAGCTTAAAGGCACGCCAAAGCAGTGCAGGCTGTCGGCTAGAGGCGCCGCCAGCTCCAGGTCGTCGCGGTCTCCAGCGGCTCAAGAGGGGTGACGAAGCGCGGGGTGGAGTTGAGGCCGTCGGGGGGCCCGGTCTGCGGCTCCACGCACACGGCCTCCTTCTGCTCGTCGTACACGACCACCCACTGCTCGCGGCTCTTGACGTTCAGCTCCAGCTGCCCGGGCCAGGTCAGGGTGACATCGACGCCGTCGGGCATCCCGAAGCAGTCGTCCCAGGGACCGGGCCGCGGCGCGATACGCCGCCCGGTCGGCAGATGATCACTCCCACGCTCCTCCTGCCACGCCGCGGCGAAATCGAGGCGTACGTCCTCGCCGCCCAGGTTGCGGTTGAACCAGGGGTGCCAGCCGGCCTGGGCCGGGAAGGAGGACTCATACGTCTCGATGGACATGGTCAGCGTCAGCGCGTCCTCGGCCAGCTCGACGACCTGGCTGACGCGTCCCTGGTACGGCCAGGGGTCCGCGAGGTCGTATGTGAACACGGCCGACGACTTCTCCACACGGGCCGCCCGCCACTTGCCGTCGCGGGCCGTGCCGTGGATGGCGTGCGGCGCGGCGTTGAGCGGCATCTGGTGCACGACGGCGCCGTCCCGGAAGCGGCCGTTCTTGATCCGGCCGCACCACGGGACCATGGGGAAGCAGCCGTAGCGGTCGCCCTGGCGCAGGAGTTCGATGCCGTCGGTCCGCAGAATTCCGAGTCGGCAGCCGTTGGAGGGCTGCACGGTCACCTCCGCGTTGCCCGCGGTCAGCGTGATGTCTCCACTACTCACGTTGCCGACCCTACGCGTCGTGGGGGCCTGTGCCGCCCGGGTCCCCCGGACAGGGCGCCGCCCCAACGGTCAGCGGCCCCAGCCGCTCAGCGGAACCGGCCACCGGCCGGAAGAGAGCCGGAGTCAGCGGCGCCGGCGAAGCGCTCGGGTCACGATGATCGCCGAGGCGACGACGAGCGCCGCGGCCGGGGCCACCCACCGCAGCGTTGCGGTGGTGGAGATCGACTCCGGCGCCGGCACCGGCGCGTACCGACCGCGCGGCGGAGCGTGGTCCACCTCCTCCGCGCTGCGGCCGATCATCGTCCGCCGCGCATGCGCGGCCTCCGCCGGAGGCTCCTCCTCCGCCCCCTCCTCGTCCTCCACGAAGGGATCCAGCGACGACGGCGGCACCTCGGCCTCGAAGACAGAGACTTCGGGCTCCTGGGCCTCCTCGGGCAGTCCACCCGCGGGCCCGGGCGCCCCGGCGGGCTCCGATTCCGCGCCCTCGGAGTCGTCGGCTCCCTCAGCACCCTCTGACTCCGCGCCCTCGGAGTCGTCGGCGCCCTCAGCACCCTCTGACGCTCCTGGCACCTCTGAAGCGGCACCAGCCGCCCCTGCGGACCCCGTCCCGGCACCGGCGCCCGCCCTCAATCCCTCCCCGAACCGGTTCAGCAGCCGTCGCGCCGCCGACTCCACCGACTCGGGACTGAGTTCGGCGGCGCGGCCGTCCACGGTCGTGTTCGTGGTGAAGGTGAGCGTCGTGCCCCCGTCCGTAGGGGTGAGGCGGAGCATCAGCGCGAGTTTGACACCGCCGGTGCCACGGGCCTCCGTGGCCTCGCCCTCGACCGCGTACGAACCGTCGGCCTGCCCGCTGAGCCGCAGGGCACCGCGGTACGTGATCGTATGGCCGGCGATGCGGACCTTGAGGCGGCCGGACACGGGCGGCTCCCCCGCGTCCTGTTGGAGCCCGGGGACCGCGCGGGCGACCCGCGCGGGGTCTCCCAGCACCTCCCGCAGAGGCTCTACCGGAACCGGAACGAACACCTCATGCTCCATGCCGCCGAGCCTACTCACGACAACCGCCCCCTGTACCTGCGTCGCGCAGAAGTCCCGCACATTGCGAACCCGGCGGCCCACCAACCCAACTCATCCATTCCAGCAACCCACCGACCCCGGCCACCACCGAGCCCAAGCACCCGTCCACCCCGGCCCCCACAGACCCCGGCCACCACCGAGCCCAAACACCCGTCCACCCGCGCCCCCACCGCCCCGCCGAACTCAGCCCCTCAGCTCCCCGCCCCGTACCGCGGATGCACCAACGTGGAAGGCCGCAGGCCGTCCACCCGCGTACGGCCGAGCTCCCGCGCGCCCGCGTCCAGCACGGCCTGGGTGAGCGAGTCGGGCCGCGGCGCCGACGGGTCGAGCGCCAGGCCCGGCCGCGTACGCCCGGCCAGCACGAACGACCAGTCGTGCGGCGCGGGCGAACCGCCCGACGCGCTCTCGAACGCGGCCGCGGAGCGGGTGAGCCGCCCCTCCACGCGGTACGGCGTGGTCCGCAGCCCGGCGGCGCGGACGGTCGTCTCGACCGTCCAGAAGACGCGCGGGCGGGAATCGGCCGAGCCCGCGTGGACCACGAGCCGTCCCTCCTCGGCCAGCAGCCGGGAGGCCAGCCCGTAGAACTCCTGGGAGTAGAGCTTCGCGCTCCTCGTGAGCGCGGGGTCGGGGAGGTCCGAGATCACCACGTCGTACGTACGGTCCATGCCGCGCAGCCGGCGGAAGGCGCCGCCGTCGATGACATGCACCCGCGGATCCCGGTACACATGCCCGTTCAGCGCGCTGAGCGCCGCGTCGGTGCGCGCCAACCGCACGACGCCCGAGTCGAGTTCCACCACGTCGACCCGCTGCACCCCGGGATGCCGCAGCACTTCGCGGGCCGCGAGGCCGTCGCCACCGCCGAGGATGAGCACGCGCGCGTGCGGCCCGTTCATTGCGGGGTGGACCAGCGCATCGTGATAGCGGCGCTCGTCGCGGCTGCTCATCTGCAGGCGCCCGTCGAAGTAAAGATCCAGAGAACCGTTACTGCCACCGGTGAGAACGATCTCCTGTTCGTCGGTCCGGACGACGGCCCGCACATCCGGACCGTACAGCGCCTCCCGTGCCGCCTGCTCGAAGTCGTCGACGAGGACGATGCCCGTGGCGAGCACACCGAGCACGGCCGCATTGACGGCGATCAACCCGCGTCGGCTGCGCACCGAGAGGTCCCGCCGGAACAGACCGAACACCAGCGCGGTGCCGGTGAGCGCATTGACAGCGCCGGTGACCAGCGCACCCGTCAACTGGCCGCAGAGCGGCAGGAGAAGAAAGGGGAAGGCGAGCCCCCCGATCAGCGCACCCACATAGTCGGCGGCGAAGAGATCGGCGACCGCGCCCCCCGCGTCCTGCCGCCGGATGCGCTGGATCAGCACCATCAGAAGCGGCACTTCGGCGCCGATGAGCACACCGATCAGCAGCGCGAATGCCACCAGCAGATAACGGGGCCCGCCGGACCAGGCTCCCCCGAGGCCTCCGGTCCAGACGAAGACCGCATACAACGCCATCGCGCTGCACCCGCCGACCAGCGCGAGGACCGCCTCGATCGCGCCGAATCCGGCCGCCGCCCGGCATCGCAGCCGCTTGGCGGCGAGCGAGCCGATGCCCATGGCGAAGACCATCACGGACAGGACGACGGAGGTCTGGGTGACGGAGTCGCCTGTCAAGTAGGTCGCGATGGCGACCAGTTCGAGTTCGTATACAAGACCACAGGCCGCGCAGATGAAGGCGCCGAGGAGGACCAGAGACCTGCCCGTCCCGGACCGCACGGGCAGGGGAGCCGGGCTCTGTCTTCCCCGGGAGGGCGGGGCGCCCGTCGGTGCGGCGCGCGCTGACGTTTCGACCACCCTGCGAACGCTACGTCACCGCACATCCGCGTCCAGTCACCCACACGCGTGGAAACTGGTGCGGCGAACGCATACTCGGCAACACCTCAACACCACTGCCACGCAAGGGCGTTCACCATACGAGGACACAACAGGCCGACAAAGGCATAGCAGGCAAAAGAGGACGAATGTCACGACCTGCATGGCAGAGGGAGCCGCCGGACGAGAGGACAAGCGCTCACAACAAGGCGGCCTCGACGCGGCCCGTCACAACGCGACCGGCACCCTGACACCCACGCGCGTACGCGTCGCCACAAGCTGCCCTTCCTGCGGATACGCATGCCACGTACGCCAGTGCACCTGCCCCTCGTGGCGCTGCGCCAGCATCGCGGTGAACGCGTAAGGACTGCCGGGAAAGACGCCTGCCAGGCCGTTCGGATGATCGGCGACCAGCGCCAGGAGCTCCTGTGCGCGCCCGGCGAACGAGCCGGGTGAGAGCGTCTCGACGCGCGCCGCGAACTCGTACTCCCAGTCGCCGACGCGCTTGGCGACTCCCAGCGGAAGCGGTGTCCTGCTGCCCGGGATGCAGGCGACCGTCTCCGAGCAGGTGCCGTGCTCCTCCTCCAGAAGCACTTGATGGGAGGCACCCAGGAGCCGCAACTGCAGGCCGACGCCGGGAAGTTCGACGTCGAGAGTGGCGAGCGCGGGGAGCGGCTCCCTTCCGAGGGCCCAGGCCAGGTCGGCCGCGCGCGTGTCGGTATAGGCGGTGTTGAGGGTGGTGAGCATGGGGGGCTCCGCATAGCACGCAAATGAGGGGGAGGCCGGCGCGCCCCGGAGACACCAGGAGATCGGCCCGGTTGGGAACCGGGCGACCGGTGAGCCGGCTCGTGCCCACGAGAAGGTCCCCCGAGGGCTGCGTTGACGGTCACGGAAAGCTGTGTTGACGGTTAAGGACGACTATGTTGACGGTTAAAAGGAAATCATGAACAACAGCGGTGTCACAGCGCTTTTACCCAACTTCGAAAGCTTTCCATCCGCGCGAGGGCTCCACTGTTCACCTGTTCAACTGCGCAGCGCCCGCAGGGGACTTGCCCTGCGGGCGCTGCTCTGCACTCCACGGCCGGACCGCTTCACACGGCGAACCGGCGTCGCACGTACGGGTGTGTCACGTACAGATGTAGCGCGCTCCAGCAGCCCGGATTCGCGCCGGGAACCGCCCTTCGCGTCCCGGGTATTCGCAACGCTGTGTAGCGCGTTCCAGTCGCCCCCGTGTCAGCCGACCTCATGAGCGACCGGCCTCAGCTGCCGCCTCCGCAGCCGCCTCCACCGCCGCACGAGGACCCGCCCCCGCAGGACGAGCCGCTGCTGCAGGACGACGACCCGCCTGAATCACCGGCCCACGAGGCGGTGTCCGACGAACCCCGCGAACGTGAACCTTTCCGGACGGGAGTGCTGCTGCCGCCCAGTTTCGCCGCCCCGATCACGAGGACGATCACGACCGCGATCACTGCCACCAGGATGATGCCTACTGCCATGGCTTCACCCCTCCTCTCATTCCCCCGAAGCAGGCCCCCGTGGGTCTCCGCTTTCTGCGTGGCATGGGGATGCCCCCGGCCTGTCGAAGCCAAAGCAGAGTTGAGCAAGTCCAGAGCTTCGGCGCAGGATGGCCGTCATGACCTCCTCTTCCGGCGCCCCCGCCGCTTCCGGCACGGGACGACGCCCGCTGCTCAACCGCCGTCTTGCCGAGTTCGGTACGACGATCTTCGCGGAGATGTCCGCTCTCGCCGTACGGACCGGCTCGATCAACCTCGGCCAGGGCTTCCCCGACACCGACGGCCCGGAGGAGGTCCGCGAGGCCGCGGTCAGGGCGCTGCGCGACGGGCGCGGCAACCAGTACCCGCCGGGCCCGGGCGTGCCGGAGCTGCGCCAGGCCGTCGCCGCGCACCAGCAGCGGCGGTACGGGCTCTCGTACGACCCCGACACCGAGGTCCTCGTCACGGCGGGCGCGACCGAGGCCATCGCCGCCTCGCTGCTGGCGCTCCTCGAGCCGGGCGACGAGGTGGTGGCGCTCGAGCCCTACTACGACTCGTACGCCGCGTGCATCGCGATGGCGGGCGGCACCCGCGTGCCCGTGACGCTGCGCCCGCACGAGGAGGCGCCCGAGGGCCCCGACGGGGACATGGACGACGCTGCCCGGAGCTTCCGGCTGGATCTCGACGAGCTGCGTGACGCGGTCACGGATCGCACGCGCGTGCTACTGATCAACACCCCTCACAACCCGACCGGCACGGTCCTCACCCGCGAGGAGCTCACCGCGATCGCGGAGCTGGCCGTGGAGCGCGATCTCCTCGTGGTCACGGACGAGGTCTACGAGCATCTGGTCTTCGACGACGCGGAGCACATCCCGCTCGCCACGTTCCCGGGGATGCGTGAGCGCACAGTCACCATCGGTTCCGCGGGCAAGACGTTCTCGTTCACGGGCTGGAAGGTCGGCTGGGTGACGGGATCGCCGGAGCTGATCGGGGCGGTCCGCTCGGCCAAGCAGTTCCTGACGTACGTCTCGTCGGGGCCGTTCCAGTACGCGGTCGCCGAGGCGCTCGCGCTTCCCGACACGTACTTCGAGAGCTTCCGTCAGGACATGCAGGCCAAGCGCGACCTGCTCAGCGAGGGGCTCAGGGAGGCGGGATTCGCCGTCTACCAGCCGGCCGGCACGTACTTCGTGACGACCGACATCCGGCCGCTTGGCGAGTCCGACGGCTTCGCGTTCTGCCGGGCCCTGCCTGAGCGCGCCGGGGTCGTCGCCATCCCGAATGCCGTGTTCTACGACCACAGGGCCGCGGGTGCGCCCTTCGTCCGCTTCGCGTTCTGCAAGCAGAGGGAGGTTCTCGAGGAGGCCGTGAAGCGCCTGAGGTCGTAGGGGCCGCGCACCCTATTGGGGGATTTCCGCTCGCGCTGGCGTGTCGGTCGACGGAGGGTGCGGATGTGACCTTCACGCGCACTGTTGCCCCTGCTCCGCTCGAGGCGGCCGGTACCGCGAGTTGTGCCCAACCGTTCGTCCCGCAGCGCCTCAGGCGCCTGGTGGGGCCCCGGACGGAACGCCTCATGGCGACGGCGGCCACGGCTCTCGGGCTGTTCGTCGCGGCCCGGCTGTGCGGCGTGCTCGTCCTCGCCGCCACCGCGCACCTCACCGGAAAGAGCACGTTCGCGCTGCTGGGGCGCTCCTGGGACTCCCTCTGGTACCTCGGGATCGCCACCAACGGGTACGGCCGGACCCTGCACTTCGAGCCGGGTGTCGTCCACAGCGACCTGGCGTTCTTCCCGCTCTATCCCGCCCTCGTACGGACCGTCACCGCCGTCGTCCCGCTGAGCGGAGGCGCCGCTGGACTGCTGGTCTCATGGGCGGCCGCCATGGCCGCCGCATGGGGCATGTACCGGGTCGGGGTGCTGCTCCACGGACACGGCGTGGCCACCATGCTGGTCCTTCTGTGGGGTCTGCTCCCCCACTCGGTCGTCCTCTCCATGGCGTACACCGAACCCGTGCTCACCGCCTTCGCCGCCTGGTCGCTGTACGCGGTGCTCACCGGGCGCTGGCTGTGGGCGGGGACTCTGGCGGCGCTCGCCGGGGCCTCACGGCCGAACGGGTTCGCGGTGGCCGCCGCGGTCATCGCCGCGGCCGGGTGGGAGGCCTGGAAGCGCCGCGGGCGCGTTCCCCGCACCCTGTGGACGGGCGCCGCGCTCGCGCCGCTCGGCTGGTGCGCCTTCGTCCTGTGGGTGGGATTCCGCAAGGGCGATCCGCTCGACGGCTACTTCGCGGTGCAGCGCGGCTGGGGCTCACGCTTCGACTTCGGGGCGGACTCGCTCGACTTCGTCAGACATGTGCTGCTCGAAGGCGACCGCATGGTCTTCCCCATGACGATGGTGATCGTCGCGGCCGCCGTACTCCTGTACGCGCTGCTGATCGCCGACCACGCGCCGCTTCCGCTGCTCGTCCACAGCGGCACCCTGCTGCTCATCACGGTCGCAGGATCGGGCTTCTTCGAGTCCAAGCCGCGCTTTCTGCTGCCGGCGTTCCCGCTGCTGCTGCCGCTCGCGTGCGCGCTCACACGAACGGCGAGAGCCCGGCCCCTGCACGCCGTCCTGGTGGTCGGCGCCCTGGCCGGGCTCTCCATGGCGTACGGCACGTATCTGGTAGCGATCGCGGATACGCCTCTGTGACTGCCGGCCCTACTCGTCGTCCTCGGGCTTCTCGGTGTTGTCGATCTCCTTCTCGAGCCCGAGCTGCTCGACGAGCCAGCGGTCGAACTCGATGGCGGCCCGCACCCAGCTGACGGTCGACGACACGAAGTGCTCCAGGCTGACGCCGGTGCCGACCAGCATCTGCGCCTCGCCGATGAGACGGACCGTGCCGTCGTCGTGCGTGTGGCTGTACACCTTGGGCCACAGGGTGCGGCGGTTCCAGTCGTCGATGGACTCGAGCAGCTGCGGCTTCTCGTCGATCTGGTGCGGACGGTCGTAGAACGTACGCACAGAGAAGATCTGCTGGTCACCCTCGCCGCGGAACATGAAATACGTACGGAACTGCTCCCACGGCGCCGCGAGGTCACCCTCGTCGTCGACGACGTACTTCAGCTCCATCTGCTCGAGGAGCTGCTTCACGAGGTCCTGATCCGGGACGACGGGGCCGGCCGGCCCTTGGGGCTGCGGCTCTGGCTGGCCCCCGAAGTTCGGAATCGAGGACGGGTCGATGCTCACCGTGATTTTCCCTTCGTACGGATCCCGCCATCCTCCCTCAGGAGGGGCGGGGCATGGCAAGCCCCGCCCCCGGTGGTTCGGGTTCTGTGGCCGGATTCCGCTGAGAGCGTCCCGCCGGTGGCCCGGACCCGTGTTCAGACGGTCCGGGCGGCGGCCGGACAGGTGGCGCTCAGAGGGTCCGGGCGGCGGCCGGACAGGTGGCGCTCAGACCGTCCGGGCGGTGGCCGGACAGGCGCTCAGAGGGTCTTGCCGGTGGCCGGGCCGACCAGCAGTCCGTCGCCGAAAGTGTCCACGCGGACCGTGTCGCCGTCCTTGACCTCGCCGGCGAGGATCTCCTTCGCGAGCCGGTCGCCGATGGCGGTCTGCACGAGGCGGCGCAGCGGCCGTGCTCCGTACGCCGGGTCGTTGCCCTCGTCCGCGAGCCAGGCCAGTGCCTCGGGCGTGACCTCCAGCGTGAGGCGCCGTTCCGCGAGCCGCTTGGCGAGCCGGTCGATCTGGAGCCTGGCGATGCGCTGCAGCTCGTCCTTGTCCAGGGCGGAGAAGACCACGATGTCGTCGAGCC
This sequence comes from Streptomyces himalayensis subsp. himalayensis, assembly GCF_013778455.1. Classification (GTDB taxonomy): domain Bacteria; phylum Actinomycetota; class Actinomycetes; order Streptomycetales; family Streptomycetaceae; genus Streptomyces; species Streptomyces himalayensis. The sequence continues at coordinate 240,049 of NZ_JACEHE010000002.1, forward strand.
GGTTGAGGAACTCCGGCTTGAAGGACGCGCGGACGATCTCCAGGACCTGCTCTTTCTTCTCCTGCTCGCCGGTCGTCGGATCGACGAGGAACTGGCTGCCGAGGTTCGAGGTCAGGACGAGGATGGTGTTGCGGAAGTCCACCGTCCGCCCCTGGCCGTCGGTCAGCCGCCCGTCGTCGAGGACCTGCAGCAGGATGTCGAAGACCTCGGGGTGCGCCTTCTCGACCTCGTCCAGCAGGATCACGGAGTACGGACGACGGCGTACGGCCTCGGTGAGCTGGCCGCCCTCCTCATAGCCGACGTAGCCGGGAGGAGCGCCGACGAGACGGGCGACGCTGTGCTTCTCGCCGTACTCGCTCATGTCGATGCGGACCATGGCCCGCTCGTCGTCGAACAGGAAGTCCGCGAGGGCCTTGGCCAGCTCCGTCTTGCCGACGCCCGTCGGGCCGAGGAAGAGGAACGAGCCCGTGGGCCGGTCCGGGTCGGCGATGCCGGCGCGGGTGCGGCGCACGGCGTCGGAGACCGCCCGTACGGCCTCGGTCTGGCCGATGAGGCGCCTGCCGATCTCGTCCTCCATGCGCAGCAGCTTCTGCGTCTCGCCCTCGAGGAGACGGCCTGCGGGGATGCCGGTCCAGGCGCCGACCACCTCCGCGATGTCGTCGGGGCCGACCTCGTCCTTGACCATGGTGTCCTTGGCGACCTCCTCCTCGGCCTCGGACGCGGCCTCCAGATCGCGCTCCAGGGCCGGGATCTCGCCGTACAGCAGCTTGGACGCGGTGTCGAAGTCGCCGTCGCGCTGGGCGCGTTCGGCCTGGCCGCGCAGGTCGTCGAGCTTCTCCTTCAGCTCACCGACGCGGTTGAGGGACTGCTTCTCCTTCTCCCAGCGTGCGGTCAGCCCGCGCAGCTCCTCCTCCTTGTCGGCAAGGTCGCGGCGCAGCTTCTCGAGGCGCTCGCGGGAGGCCGGATCGGTCTCCTTCTCCAGCGCGAGCTCCTCCATCTTCAGCCGGTCGACGGCGCGCTGGAGCTCGTCGATCTCGACGGGCGAGGAGTCGATCTCCATACGGAGCCGGGACGCGGCCTCGTCGACGAGGTCGATGGCCTTGTCGGGGAGGAACCGCGAGGTGATGTACCGGTCGGAGAGGGCCGCGGCGGCCACGAGGGCGCTGTCCGCGATCTGCACCTTGTGGTGCGCCTCGTACCGCCCCTTGAGGCCGCGGAGGATCGCGATGGTGTCCTCGACGGTGGGCTCGGCGACCAGGACCTGCTGGAAGCGGCGCTCCAGGGCCGGGTCCTTCTCGATGCGTTCGCGGTACTCGTCGAGCGTCGTCGCGCCCACCATGCGCAGCTCGCCGCGCGCCAGCATGGGCTTGAGCATGTTGCCCGCATCCATGGAGGAGTCGCCTCCGGCGCCCGCGCCCACGACGGTGTGCAGCTCGTCGATGAACGTGATGATCTGCCCGTCGGAGTCCTTGATCTCGGCGAGGACGGTCTTCAGGCGTTCCTCGAACTCGCCGCGGTACTTCGCCCCGGCCACCATGGCGCCGAGGTCGAGCGCGACGAGCCGCTTGTTCTTGAGGGACTCGGGTACGTCGCCCTTCACGATGCGCTGGGCCAGCCCCTCGACGACGGCCGTCTTGCCGACGCCGGGCTCGCCGATGAGCACGGGGTTGTTCTTCGTACGGCGGGACAGCACCTGCACCACGCGCCGGATCTCCTGGTCCCGCCCGATGACGGGGTCGAGCTTGCCCTCGCGCGCGGCCGCGGTGAAGTCGGTGCCGAACTTCTCCAGGGCCTTGTACTGGCCCTCCGGGTCCGGTGTGGTCACGCGGCGCCCTCCCCTGGTCTTCTGGAACGCGTCCAGCAGTTTCTTGGCGCTTGCGCCCTGTTGGGAGAGTACGTCCCCGGCCTGGCCGCCCTTGGCGGCGATGCCGATGAGCAGGTGCTCCGTGGAGATGTAGTCGTCGCCCAGCTCCTTCGCGCGCTCCGTGGCGTCGGCGATGACGGCCAGCAGGTCACGGTTGGGCTGCGGCGGTGCGACGGTGGAGCCGGTGACGCTGGGCAGCGCGGAGAGCAGGCGTTCGGTACCCGCGCGCACGGCGGCCATGTCGGCCTCGACCGCCGCGAGCAGGTCGGTGATGTTCTCGTTGTCCTGCCCCTCGAGCAGCGCGAGCAGCAGGTGGGCAGGGGTCAGATCCGGATGCCCGTCGGTCACGGCCCGGTTGCTCGCCGCGCCCAGCGCGTCCCGGCTCCTGTTCGTCAGCTCGGCGTCCACGTTCGCTGTCTCCTCCTTGCGTCAGGCCATCCTCAAGCTGACCTGGCCAACGTACACAAAGTTGAGTCTATTCCACTCAAGGGGGCCGGGGAAGTAGATTCGCACCCATGGCTGCGTACCCCGTCGATCCGCTCCGACCCGACCCCGCCTACCTCAGCTTCTGGCGCGAGCGGCACCTGTGCACGTTGACGACGCTCCGGCCCGACGGCACGCCACACGTGGTGCCGGTCGGGGTGACGTACGACCCGGAGACGGGCCTCGCACGCGTGATCACGAACAAGTCGAGCGCGAAGGTCGGGCACGTGCTGGCCGCCGGACCCGAGGGGGCGCGGGTCGCGGTCTGCCAGGTCGACGGCCGCCGCTGGGCGACCCTCGAGGGCCGCGCGACCGTATGCACGGAGCCGGAGCGGATAGGAGAGGCCGAGCGGCGGTACGCGGAGCGGTACGGCCGCGTACCGTCCCCGAACCCCGACCGCGTGGCGATCGAGATCCAACTGACGGCGGCGATGGGCCGCGGCTGACCCCGCTGCGGCCGGCCGCCGTGGGCAGTTGTTCCGCTAGGGCGGAACGTCTGCCCACAACGGGAAGCCGCGCGCCAGCGCAAACTGCAGCGGCGCCACCGTGTTCAGGTCACGGTGGCGCCGCTGCGGGGGGAAGCACCTGAGCGATCTGTTACGACGGGGGAATCGCGTCAGGCACTGCGGGGGGTGGCGGAGAAGGTCTGTAGAGCTTGCGGGGCTTGCGGGGCTTCCGGCTCGACCAGCTGGTGATCCCGCTGATCGAGGTTCACGAAGATCATTCCGTACCGGACAGCGCACCGCACGGGCTGGGGAGCCCCGCGGGGCCGGCGCAGGCACCGGTAGGCCCGTACGTCCTCGTCCTCGTCGCGTACGACGACGATCGGCTCGCCGACCAGGGTGACCATCAACGAATCGCCACGGTCGGGGACCGCCGTGACGAGGTCGATGAAGTGCCACCCGGAGCGACGGGCCACCGCCATCTCGCGCCGGAAGGAACGGTCGTCGGGTGGGGTGGTCATGCGTCTGCCGAGGCCGAGTCAACCGGAATGCTGTCCCAACCCACGTCATCCTGCTGAGCGGCCTGGGCCACGCTGCCGTTCGTGGTAGCAGGAGTGGAATCCCAGCCGACGTCGGGGGGGCCACTCACCCCGAGCGCCAGTGCAGCAGCAGCTATGGCGGTGGCAAGTACCGAGCGAAGCAATCTCTTGCACATAGTCGGCTTCGTCCTCACTTGATGGGCTTCCTTTCCCCCGCGCAACAAGACGATGGCTCATTCAGGCACGTCAATGCCACAGGGGCGATGCATCATGTTCCTGCATGTTCAGGACCCTGGGGGGTGGAGATTTGCCCACAATCAACTCAAAACCGACACACCCTCACCCCATTACGGAACTATGTGAAGCCGGGGCGAGGCTCTACGCAAGTGCCCTGGGCACCGGGCGGATCGCCCGGGCCGAAGTCGAGCCTGCCCCCTGCCTGCTCGAATACGCACTGCTCCATCCCGATCCGGACGACCCGAACTGGCTCCGTCCCGTGCCCCCGACGGCCGCGCTCGCGCAACGCCTCCACCCCATAGAACGAGAGATTCAGGATCGCCGACGGCTCTCGGTGGAACTGACGGACGCTTTCGAGCCGTTCCTGGCCATCAGCGCCCAGAAGCGCGCGACCACCCACGCGATCACGGTGCTGGAGGGCTTCAACCGGATCAATGCGGCACTCGACGCGGCCATCGCCGAGAGCCAGACCGAGGTGCTCACGGTCCAGCCTGGAGGCGGCCGCAGCGAACATGTCCTGAGCGAGGCGCTGGAGCGCAGCAAACCCCTGATAGAGCGCGGCATCAGCGTCCGCACGCTCTACCAGCACACGGTCCGCTACAGCCAGAGCACCTTTGCGTACGTGGAACACATGGCCGGCGCCAAGGTCGAGATCCGCACCCTCGAGGAGCTCATCGAGCGGCTCATCATCTGCGACCGGACCGTCGCCTTCATCCCCGCCCGCGACGACCGCCAGGTCGCCCTGGAGCTCCGTCACCCCGGCTTGGTGCAGTACCTGACCAAGGTCTTCGAGCAGCTGTGGCGCCGCGCCACCCCGCTCAGGGACGAACTCCCCTACGAGTCCACCCCAGACGGCATCACCGGCGTCCAGCGCTCCATAGCCAAGCTCCTCGTCGAGGGCCACGTCGACGAGGCCATAGCCCGCCGCCTCGGCATGAACGTACGCACCTGCCGCGCCCACATCGCCAAACTCGCCGCCGCCCTGGGCAGCGGCAGCCGCGCACAACTCGGCTACCTCATCGCCCAGTCGGGGATCCTGGAACAGGACCACTGATGCGTCAGCGGCCGGCCCGAACCCCCGTGAGCTGCCGGAAACCACCGGGAGACCGGGATGTTACGTATCGCATCTAACGTCGCGCCATGGCGGACATATTCGACGCATACGCGTTGGCCGATGCATGGGACGAAATGTTTGAGCGGCCGGGTGAAGTCAGGACCGCCTATGAGCCGGTGCTGGCGGCGCTGCAGCCGATGGATCCGGCCGAGCTGCGGTTCAGGGCGGACCAGATGGCGAGGTCGTTCACGGACCGGGGTGTGACCTACGCCTTCGCGGGCGAGGAGCGGCCCTGGCCGCTGGACCTCGTGCCGCGGATACTCGACGCGCTCGAGTGGGACCTGATCTCGCGCGGGGTCGCCCAGCGTGTGAAGGCGCTCGAGGCGTATCTCACCGATGCCTACGGGTCGTGCCGGGCCTTCGAGGACGGTGTGGTGCCCTGGCGGCTGCTGCTGAACTCGCCGCACTTCCACAGAGCGGCGGGACCTGTCGAGCCACCGGGCGGGGTGCGTATCCACGTCGCCGGGATCGATCTCGTACGGGATGAGCAGGGCGATTTCCGGGTGCTCGAGGACAACGTACGGGTGCCGTCCGGGGTTTCGTACGTCATCGAGAACCGGCGGGCGATGACGCGGATCTTCCCCTCGCTCTTCGCCGAGCAGCATGTGCTGCCGGTCGACGGCTACGCGCACCGGTTGCTGGCCGCGCTGCGGGCCGCCGCGCCCGACGGGGTTGCCGACCCACGGGTGGTCGTGCTGACGCCCGGGCCGAGCAACGCCGCGTACTTCGAACACGCCCTGCTGGCCCGGCTGATGGGTGTGCAGCTGGTCGAGGGGCACGATCTGGTCTGCCGGAACAACCGGGTCTGGATGCGTACGACGCGCGGTGAGATGCCGGTCCATGTCGTATACCGGCGGCTCGACGACGACTTCCTCGATCCGCTGCACTTCCGGCCGGACTCGGTGATCGGCTGCCCGGGCATCCTCGGCGCCGCGCAGGCGGGCACGGTCACGCTCGCGAACGCGGTCGGCAACGGCATCGCGGACGACAAGCTGCTCTACACGTATGTGCCGGATCTGATCCGCTACTACCTTTCTGAGGAACCGATTCTGCCGAACGTGGAGTCGTTCCGTCCGGATGAGCCGGGGCAGTTGGAAGCCGTGCTCGACCAGCTCGACCGGCTGGTCATCAAGCCCGTGGACGGGGCCGGCGGCCAGGGCATCGTCATCGGTCCGCACGCCGACAAGGCCACGCTGGACCGGGTCCGCAAGGAGGTCGTGGCCGATCCGCGCGGGTGGATCGCCCAGCGACCCGTCGCTCTGTCGACCTCGCCCACGCTGGCGGGCGACGGAATGGCGCCGCGCCATATAGACCTCCGCCCGTTCGCCGTGAACGACGGCGACGAGGTGTGGGTGCTGCCCGGCGGCCTCACCCGGGTGGCGCTCCAGGAGGGCAACCTCATCGTGAACTCCAGCCAGGGCGGCGGCTCCAAGGACACCTGGGTCCTCACGGACGGCAGCCCGGCGTCCGCCGCAGCGGACGAACCGGCCGGCACCCCGCCGCCGGTCGCACCGCGCCAGCTGGGGCCCGACGGCACCACCCTCCAGGGCGTACCGGAAGGGGCGCAGCAGCAGTGAGGACCACCCCTGCAGGACAGCAAGCACATCCAGGACAGCCAGGACACCCGGGACAGACTTCCGGACAGCCCTCCGGCGCAGGAGGTACAGCTGTGAACGACGTGATCCTCTCCCGTATCGCCGAAGCCCTCACCTGGACCGGCCGCTACGTCGAACGGGCCGACGCGACCGCCCGCATCCTCGACGCGTATCTGCACCGCCTGCTGGAGGACCCGTGGCGCGACGAGGACACCGCGTGCCGCTCGCTGTACGCGATCCTCGGCCTGGACGCGGGCGGCGAGCCCGTAGACATGCAGCAGGTCCTCGACCAGCTGGCCTTCGACGCCCGCACCACCTGCTCCATCGAGGGGGCGCTCGGCGCGGCCCGGCTCAACGCGCGCAGCGCCCGCGAGGCCGTCTCCTCCGAGATGTGGGAGTGCCTCAACTCCACCTGGCACGCGCTCGCCGACCAGCGCACGGCGGCGCGCCGCACCGGCCCGTACGCGTATCTGGAGCTGGTACGCCGCCGGGCAGCGCTCTTCTTCGGCCTCGCCGACTCGACGATGAGCCGGGACGACAGCTGGCGGTTCGTGGTCCTCGGCCGCAGCCTCGAGCGGGTGGACATGACGGTCCGCCTGCTGTCCGTGCGTGTGCTGGATGCCGCCCATGCCCCCGACTGGCCGACGCTGCTGAGCGCGAGCGGTGCGGACGAGGCGTACGCGCGCGTGTACGGCGGTTTCGGCGACACCCCGCGGGTAGCCGAATTCCTGTTGCTGGACAGGGACTTCCCACGTTCGGCGCTGCATGCGCTCACGACTGCTGAGGAGTGCCTGGCCGCGCTCGGCCGTCCGCGCCAGGACCCGGCGCGCCGACCGATAGGCCGGACGCGGACGCGCCTGGAATACCTGGACTCGGCCGCGCTGGAGGAAGGGCTGCCGCACCTGCTGCGTGATCTGCAGCAGGCCTGCATGGCCTCGGCGGAGGCGGTGGCGGAGAGGTTCTTCCCGTACCAAGGCCCGGTCGAGTGGGCCCAGGAAGGAGCGTGAGCGGGATGACGGGAAGGACGACGACCATGAACACGATGAGCGCTATGGGGCCGCGGACGAGCAGGCTCCGGATCAGGCACGAGACGTGTGTGTCGTACGCGCAGGCGGCGGTCTCCTCGCACAACGAGGTCCGCATGACCCCCCTCACGCTGCCGGAGCAGACCACCCTGGACGCCCGGGTGACCATCAGCCCGGCGACGGCGATGTGGTCGTACTGGGACTACTGGGGCACCCAGGTCACGGGCTTCGATCTGATGGAGCCGCACGAGAACCTGACGATCACGGCACTGAGCCTGGTGGAGACCTCCCCTCCGGTGCCCCTCGCGACGCCGCCCAGCTGGGCAGAAGTGGCCGAAGAGGCCTCGAACTCGCGCCTGTTGGAGTACATGGTTCCCACCCGGCGTACCGCCGTGACCGAGGAGCTGACCGACCTGGCCCGTGCTGCGTCGGGCGGCCTGGACCCGCATGAGACGGCCGCCGCCGTCTCGGACATCGTGGCCGACCGGGTCGCGTACGTCCCCGGCGCGACAGGCGTCCAGACCGTCGCCACCGAGGCCTGGGAGCAGGGCGCCGGCGTCTGCCAGGACATAGCCCATCTGACGGCGGGCCTGCTCCGCGCCATCGGCCTGCCCACCCGGTACGTCTCCGGCTACCTCCACCCGGAGCGCGACGCGGAACTCCACCGCCCGGTCGCGGGCCAGAGCCACGCCTGGGTCGAGTACTGGGCGGGCGACTGGTCCGGCTACGACCCGACGAACCGCACCCGCGCGAACGAGTCCCACGTGATCGTGGGCCGCGGGCGGGACTACGACGACGTGACTCCGCACAAGGGGGTGTACCGGGGGGTGGCGGGCGGGCCGCCTGAGGTGCTGGTGGAGTTCACGCGGGTGGCGTGAGGGCGGGTGGGGGCGCCTCCGCCACGGGTCCATGGGTTCGGGGCGCTCCTGCAGGCCCGTACGAGGTCAGGCTCGTGCGGGACCGGTGATCCCCTCAGTGATCGCGAATCCCTTGGCCGGACCCTCGGGGATGATCACCTCCGTGCCGTACGGCACCCTGTGCACACCCACCCAGTCGGCTTTGTCAGGGCGGGGCTCCGTGAGGACGGTGACGGTGCCCTGGGCGTCGTAGTCGTCGATGATCACGTAGACGGGGATGCCGGCTCGGGCGTATTCGCGGCGCTTGCGGACACGGTCACGGTCCTGGTTGCGCTTGCCGGGTGAGACGACCTCTACGACGAGGTGAACGGCCTTGGCCTTGACCCCGAGGCCGTCTTCATCCGCATACGGCTCCAGATCCTCCGGCCCGACGACAGCGTCAGGGATCCACACCTTGCGCTTGTGGATCACGTTGGCGTCCCGATGGCATGCGTATTCGCCGCCGTCCAGGAACTTGTCCAGTGCCCGTCGCACACGGTTGGCGATTTGGGCGTGGGTCAGGCGACCAGTGGGCGACACCTCGATGGCTCCCTCGATGATCTCAGCGCGGTAGCCCTCGGGGAGTTCCATGGCCTTCCATGCCTGCCACAGGACCTCGTCCAGGTCAGACCCGTTCTCGGACGCAGACTCGGGCTCGGTCCTGATCTCAGGCATGGTCTCGGGCCCCTCGTGCGTAAGAGCGGTCATGGCGGCACCTCCTCCTCAAGTGTGGGCTTGGCGTCCGTGGGGCACAAGCAACGCCGCCACGGTAGGCGGGCACACGGCCTCACCTGCGGAAATTTCCCCGGTTCACCCGAACCGGGCAAGCAGAAACGACTAACCGGGGCCGAGCTCGAACCAAACGCCCTTCGCGTAGCGCCCCGCGCGTTCGTCCGCGACGCCCCACGTGTCCGCGACCTCGGCGACGAGCGCGAGTCCGCGGCCCCAGCAGGCGGCGACCCCTGCGGCGGGGCGCGTCACCACCGGCGGGTCCGGGCTCTCGTCGAAGACGCTGACCCGGAGGCGCGCCGGGGTGAGCCAGACCCTCACCATCGCGGAGCCCTTGGTATGCAGGTGGACGTTCGTGACGAGTTCCGACGTGCAGAGCGTTGCCGCGTCGGCGAACGGGTCTCTACCGAGGGCGAGCAGGACGCCGCGTACGAAGTCGCGGCAGACCTTGGGGGCGGTGGCGTCGCCGGGGGCGAAGAGGCTGTATTCGTACGAGGGTTGGACGGGGCGGTGCGGAGCGCTTCGGGCGGGGTGCATGAATGACGACTCCCATCGACAGGCGTGAGCAGGTCCTTCCCGTGCCGGGCGATGGCGTTGCCCGCACGCTCCTGGTGAGAGGGGCGGGTGCTCTGTCGGCTTACAGGCAAGGGGAGCTGAGCGGCTCCGTAGCGTTATCAGTGCCACACTCACGGTAGGCGAAGAGGTTTACATTGTTCAAGCTGTTCGCGCATACCGTTGGACGAACTCCGTTTACCTGGAGAGACTTTGAGCGACCAGACGAGGAGTAGCCCGTGGGATTGCGCACCACCATCAGTGAGCGGCAGCGGCGACTCGGCTTTGAGCTCAAACAACTGCGCGAACAAGCAGGGTTGACCGCCGGGGAGGCCGCGGAGCGGATCGGCATGGGCCGCGCCCAGTTGAGTCAGATCGAGACGGCCAAGACGACCATCCTGACGGAACGACTCCGCGATCTCTGTCGCCTCTATGGATGCACAGATGAGACGTACGTCGACGCTCTCGTCACCATGTCCGAGGCAACCGGCAAGGGCTGGTGGAGCGCTTACAAGGGGCCCATGGAAACGGGCGCACTCAGTTTGGCCGAGCTGGAGGCGGCTGCCGTGGCTCTGCGGGTGCACCAGACGCTGTTCATCCCGGGCCTCTTCCAGACCGCCGACTACGCCAAAGCCATCTTCAACAGCCCCAAACTGGGCTTCGAAAACGTGGACGAGGCCTTGAGGTTCCGCATGGAGAGGCAGCGGATCCTCACACGCCACAACCCGCCATCAGTACACGCGGTGATCCACGAAGCTGCCCTGCACATGCGGTTCGGCGGCACCCAGGTGGTGCGGGAACAGTTGCTGCGACTCATCGAGCTGGCCCGCCTGCCGCACGTGACCATCCAGGTCTACCCGTTCAGCGCGGAGGCGCATGCCGCGCTCAGCGGCAACTTCGTCCACATCATCCCGAGCCTCCCGCAACTGAGCACGGTGGTACTGGAACGTCCCACTGGCTCCTCCTATTTGAGCGAGCCAGCCCACCTCCATCGGTACGAGGAGCTGTTCGACCGACTTGCTGAAAACGCCCTCGCCCCCGTCGACGTATCGTTGGCCCCCGAAGCACACTCGGTGAAGGACTCGCTGGCCCTCATCCAGCACCTGCTCTACACCCTCTAAGGAGGTCCGGATGCCCGAACTGAACTGGCAGAAGTCATCGTTCAGCGGCGGCCCACAGGGGGATTGCGTATACGTCGCTGCCGCCCCCGACAGCACCATCCACCTCCGCGAAAGCGACACCCCAGACGTCGTCCTCCACACCACACCCGCCGGCCTCGCCGCCCTCCTCCACCACCTCAGGGCAGGCTCGCCCGGCGCGAAGTAGGTCCCCTGCTCATTGCTTGCCCGCCGCAGATGGGGAACCCTTGGCAGCTCAGCCCCAGCGCTGCCTTGGCGCCGGGACTCGTCGACAAGGGGGAGGACCAGAATGCGGTTCAGTTTGGTCGGCATGGCCGTGGCGGCGGAGGATCCAGCGCGCAGTGCGGCCTGGTTCAGTGCGCACTTCGGGTTCAAGGTCGGGATCGACCTGGGGTGGTACGTGAACACCCAACACCCCGAACACCCGAGCCTGAGCCTGGACTTCGTCCAGCGCGATCACGAGTCGTGGCCTGAGGCGACGCGGGGCAAGGCGGTCGTCGGCACGCTCCTCGCGTTCCTGGTCGAGGATGTCGACGTCGAGCATGAGCGGTTGCGGGCGGCCGGTCTCGAGGTGGTCCTGCCGCTGGTCACCGAGCCGTGGGGGCAGCGCCGGTTCCAGGTCGCCGGGCCCGACGGCGTACTGGTGGAAGTACTGCAGACGGTGGCGCCGGATCCGCAGTGGCTGGCCGCGAACGGCCTGGCCGGCTGAGCGGCGACGAAGCACCCTCGCACGCCAGGGCCCCCTGTCAGCAGTGGTCCGGACTCTGGTCCAGATCACTTACGTCGTTGCGCCATCGTCATGTCAGGGGCAGCGCTTCCCGGTTGCGCGCCGGCGCTGATGACCGCCGGCCTAGCAGAACCCGAGCCTCCCGAACCGCGACCCCCACACGGTCGCGCTCACGTGCCGCTCGTTCACGAACCACGCCCGCTGGCCGACCGGGCAGCTGCTGGTCCCCACCGGGTCGATCGAGACGGCGGAGTAGTCGCCCCAGCGTTCGACGGTGTCGGATGAAGGGTTGTACGCCGTGGTGGCCCGGGCGAAGCTCGTGCCGCCGGTGACGTTCGCCGTGTCGGTGGCGAGGCGGCCGCCGGCCTTCACCGTCGCCTGGCGGGTGGTGACGCCGCTCGCGACAGTGGTGGACGTCCAGGTGAAGAACATCCGCCCGATCGGGTTCGCCGATGTGCCGCCCACGGCGGAGCCCGCCACCGAGGGATTGAAGTCGTCGGAGCTCGCGGACTCGAAGACGAATCCGGAGTGGCCGGCAGGAACGGTGTTGGTCGCCGTGTCGATCTGGTACCACTTCGCCGTCGCGCGGTTGTCCGCGTTGATGGTGTGGACGTTCAGCAGCTGGTTGCCGATCTGCGTACTGACGTTCTGGAAGCGGGCGTTGAGGGTGTCGAGGCGGTCGGTCGTGCCCGGCTGGCGGGCGTCCGGCGGAACGGAGAACGCCGGCACCGGCACATGGGCCTGGAGCACGATGCTCGCGGTGCTCCGGCCGATGCCCGTGGCCCGGAACAGCTTCAGATGGGACGGGTTCCCGGCGCTCGCCGCCACCAGGAACGCGTTCGCGTTGTTGTCCTCCACGATCGGAGGTGCCACGGTCCCGGGCGTACCGAGGTCGAAGTACGGCCGCGCGAACGACCGTCCGTTGTAGGCCGCCGCCTTGGGAATGCCGAAGGCCCGCGTACGGATGTAGGAGTCCCCGCTGAAGATGTTGGCGGTGACGATCAGGGCGTCCTGGTCCATGCCGAGCTGCGGGTAGTCGAAGATGTTGCCCGTCGACTCCGGCACGTCGAACTTGTAGAGGTAGTACGCCCCCGTGGGGTCGGGGGTCCTGGACACCCCGAGGAAGACGTACTGGACCGTCGAGCTCTCCTGGAAGGCCACGCCGAAGACGACCCAGCGGTCCCACCGCCGGTCGTACACGACCCGGGGATCGAAGATGGTCCTGGCCGTGTAGCCGAAGAAGCTGTTGAGGGTCGTGTTCTTGACCAGCGCGCCGTCCGACTTCCGGAAGACGCCCACGCCCCTGTGGTTGGTGATCTCGACGAAGTGGTTCACACCCACGGCTCCATGGGTGTCCGGCGGGCGGGAGCAGCAGGAGCCCGCGTTCAGTCCCTCGAAGTTGGCCTGAGGGGCGGGCGGTGCCAGGCGCCGGGGGGTATCACCGGTTCCGTCCGCGGGGCGCTCCTGCGGCCGGATCTTCATGGACCTGCGCAGCTCCTCCTCGGTCTCCGTGGGCCTGGGTCCGAGCGGGGGCGGCTGGGCGGCCTGGAAGTGCCCGGACGGAGTGGCGGTCCTGGCCGCGGGCGCCCGGATCTCATCGGTGGCCTCGATCGCCCGTTCCGGGGACCGTTCCTGAGCCTTCGTCGGCCCCGGAGCCAGGCCCAGCAGCAGCCCGAGCACGGCCGGCAGGACGGGCAGGAGGTGACGCGCTCTTCGCCTGATCGCTCTTCGCGTGATCGCTCTTCGGCCGATCGCTGTACGCCTGATCGTCACGGTGGGACCTCTTCTCGTCACCGAGGGGTGCGCATGCGCCGCGTACGGGTCGGCGCCCTGCCGGACACCTTGGTGAGCGAGGCGAGGTCGGAGACGGAATGACCGGGCGATTCCACCCGATGTCACTCTTTCCAGCCAGGTTGTGGGCTCCGATCAGCGCTGGTCAGCACTCGGCCCCAGCCGCTAAAGTGCCCCCACCGGCGGACTCTTCAGCCCCACCTGACCCGCAGGTCCCCCCACGGTCCCGCTGTCCCGCCTCCCCCGCCCGCGCGCCACGGCATCCCACGCCGCTGTCGGTCCGGGCCTGAAAGAGCCTCACACGTGACCACTCGTGCCCGTACGACCGCCGTGTCCGCGGCGGTCGTCCTCGCCACCGCGGGCGGCCTGCTCACCGCGGTCTCCGCCTCCGCCGCCGTAAGCTGCACGTCCCCCGTGTACAAGCGGCAGTTCTTCGCGAACACCACCTTCTCCGGTACGCCGAAGAAGACCGACTGCGACTCGAAGATCGACCAGAACTGGGGCACCGGAGCACCGGCTTCGGGGCTGCCCAGCAACAACTTCGGCGTCCGCTGGACCGTCACCCGCGACTTCGGCTCCGGCGGCCCGTTCGCCTTCCCGGTCGAGTCGCGCGACGGCATCCGGGTCTACCTCGACGGCGTCCGCAAGGTCGACCTCTGGAAGAACGTCTCGACGACCCAGAAGAAGACCGTCAACGTCACCATCCCCTCCGGCAAGCACACGCTCCGTATCGACTTCGTCAACTGGACCGGCGCGGCGAACGTCAAGTTCGGCTATGTGCCGAGGACTTCGGCGGACGTCGACAAGGTCAAGCCCCTGGCGCCGACGGGGTTCAAGGCCGCGTACGCGAACGACACCCAGCAGACCAAGCTCACCTGGTCGAAGAACGTCGAGATGGACCTGGCCGGATACCGCGTCTACCGGCGCGTGGCGGGCACCACCAGCTGGCAGATCCTGCGCGAGCTGGGGACCACCACCACCTCGTACACCGACACGCCGCCCGCCACCGGGGAGACGTACGAGTACCTGGTCCGGGCGTACGACAAGGCCAGGAACTACTCGGCCGACACCTCGCGCGCCACGGTGACCAGCATCGCCGTCACCACGCCGACCGGCCTCACCGCCACCGGCACCGACGCCGGGATCGCCCTGAGCTGGGACGCGGTGCCCGGGGCGGTCAAGTACAAGGTGGTCCGCTCGTCTCACTACATCGACGGGGGCGCCACCTGGCAGCCCACCGGCACCTCGCTCACCGACACCAGCGTGACCCGCTCCGCCCAGCACGAGTACCGGGTCGCCGCGATCGACGCGAGCGGCCGGGTCACCGCCTACTCCACGGCCAAGACCGCCCGCCGCCTGGTGGCCGCGCCGACGATCGGCAAGGCTTTCCCCGCCACCAGCGCGGTCACCGTGACCTGGGACGCGGACTACGACACCGGCGGGTCCTACATGGGCTTCCGGATCTACCGCGCCACCGGCACGAGCACCGACTGGGTCGAGGTGACCGATCGCTGCCACTGGACCGAGCGCGAACTAGCCGACGGCACCGACCAGTACCTGTGCACCGACTGGTCGGCCGGCACCAACACCGCGTACCGCTACGCCGTCAGCGGCTACGACGTCAACGACAAGGAGGGCCTGCGCAGCGGCGAGGTGGCGGCCACCACCGGCACCGACAAGCAGGCGCCCGCGGCTCCGGCGTCCGTGACCGCGACCGTCGAGGATTGGGGCACCACTCTTGCCTGGTCGCAGGTGGCCGATGCCGATCTCGACGAGTACACCGTGTGGCGTGGCACCACCGTCGACGGCGTCTGCACGGACACCGAGAAGCTCGGCTACACCCGCGTGACCGAGACGTCGTGGCGGGACGTCAATGTGGCGGACGGCGAGAACCTCTGCTACGTCGTGCGGCCCGCCGACTTCGCCGGCAACCTCAGCGCCGGCACCACGGTCCACGTCACCGAGCACGATCTGCGGCCCACGGTGGAGACCCCGGCCGGCGCCACCCACGCCGCCGACGCGTCGCTCTCCGCCATCGGCAATGTGCAGGTCAGCGCCTGGTCGCCCGCGGGCACGGAGGAGTACGCGAGTTTCCGCGCCGCCCGCTGGAACCCGGGGACCGCCACCTTCGACGCGCTGCCGGAGGACTCCTACCCGCTCGACGACGAGAACGTCCCCACCGGAACGTCCCTGTGGTACCAGGTCGTCGGCGTCCACGAGGACGGCACCACATCGCTGCCGGTCCTGGTGAGCGTGGCCGTACCGCCGTCCTCCTGACGGCATGACGAAGGGGCCCGGAGGTTCGGCCTCCGGGCCCCTTGGCATGTTCGACGTGCGTCAGTCGGACTGCTGCTGCCGCTTCGGCCGCCACACCACCAGCGCGCTGGTCTGCTGCACCTCCTGGTACGGCACCAGATCCCGGCGGTACGACGCATGGACCGCCGCCTCGCGCTGCCGCATCGTCGCCGCCGCGCCGTCCAGCGCGTCCTGGAGCTCCGCGACGCGCTGCTGGAGCGCGACGACCTGGTTCTCCAGCTCGATGATGCGCTTGATGCCGGCGAGGTTGATGCCCTCGTCCTGCGACAGCTGCTGCACCTGGCGGAGCAGCTCGATGTCACGGGCCGAGTAGCGCCGGCCCCGGCCCGCGGTGCGGTCCGGGGAGACCAGGCCGAGACGGTCGTACTGACGCAGGGTCTGCGGGTGCAGCCCGCTCAGCTGGGCCGCCACCGAGATGACGTACACCGGCGTCTCTTCGGTGAGTTCGTAAGGGTTCCGCCGACGGCCGTCCATTGCGTCATGCTCCCTTCGCGGCCTGGAACAGCTCCGCCCGCGGGTCGTCCCCCGCGGTCGCCTCGCGATACGCCTCCAGGGCGTCCCGGGCCTTGCCCGTCACGTCCTTCGGCACGGCGACCTCGACGGTGACCAGCAGGTCGCCGCGGGTGCCGTCCTTGCGGACCGCGCCCTTGCCACGGGCGCGCATCGTGCGCCCGTTGGGCGTGCCCGGCGGCAGCTTCAGCGTGACCGGCGGGCCCCCGAGCGTGGGCACCTTCACCTCCCCGCCGAGCGCGGCCTCCGCGAAGGTGACCGGCACGGTGACGGTGAGGTTGTCGCCCTTGCGGCCGAAGACAGGGTGGGCGTCGACGTGCACGACCACGTACAGGTCGCCCGCCGGGCCGCCCCGCTCACCGGGTGAGCCCTTGCCGCGGAGCCTGATCCGCTGGCCGTCCGTCACCCCCGCGGGGATGCGGACCTGCATGGTCCGGGACGACTTGGCGCGGCCACTGCCATTGCACTCCAGGCAGGGGTGCTCGGCGATCAGGCCGCGACCCTTGCAGTCGGGGCAGGGATCGGTCAGCGAGAAGCCGCCGCCCGAGCCGCGCGCCACCTGGCCGGTGCCGACGCAAGTCGGGCACACACGCGGCGTGCCGTTCTTGTCGCCGGTGCCGGAACAGGCCTTGCACGGCGCCTGCGACGACATCCGCAGCGGGACGGTCGCGCCGTCCACGGCCTCCGTGAAGCTCAGCGTGACCTCGGACTCGATGTCCTGGCCGCGCCGCGGCTGCGTCCGCGTGCCCGCGCCCGCGCCACCGCGGTTGAACAGTCCCCCGAAGACGTCACCGAGTCCGCCGCCGAATCCCCCGGCACCGCCAGCGCCGCCCTGGGCTCCCCCGCCGAAGAGGTCGCCCAGGTCGAAATTGAACGTTCCGCCGCCCGCGCCCGGCCCGGGACGGAAGCCGCCGTTGCCGAAGAGGGCGCGCGCGTCGTCGTACTCCTTGCGCTTCTTGGGGTCGCCGAGGACGTCGTTCGCCTCGGAGATCTCCTTGAAGCGCTCCTCGGCCTTGGCGTTCCCCTTGTTGGCGTCCGGGTGGTACTCGCGGGCGAGCTTCCGGTACGCCTTCTTGATCTCGGCCTCGGTGGCGTCCTTGGGGACGCCGAGGACCTTGTAGAAGTCCTTCTCGATGAAGTCCTTGGTGCTCATCCCCGACGTCCCTCCTTCCTCGTCCGTACGGCGATCCGTACCGTTCGTATGACGTCAGCCCTCGTCCGGGCCACCGTTCTCCTTGTCCGCCGCTTCCGAAGAACCGTCGTTCCCGTCGGCCTTCTCGGCCTTGACGGTCTGCGCGCCGGGCTGGGGCTCGGCGACGGCCACCCGCGCGGGGCGGATGGTGCGCTCGCCGAACCGGTACCCCGGCTGCAGAATCGCCACGCACGTCGTCTCCGTGACGTCGGGCGCATACGAGTGCATCAACGCCTCGTGGATCGTCGGGTCGAAGGGCTCGCCCTCCTTGCCGAACTGCTGCAGGCCCATCTTGGCGGCGACCGTCTCCAGCGATTCGGCCACCGACTTGAACCCGCCCACGAGTTCGCCGTGCTCCCGCGCGCGACCGATGTCGTCGAGCACGGGCAGGAGCTCGGTCAGGAGGTTCGCGATGGCGATCTCCTTGACCGCGATCCGGTCCCGCTCGACACGGCGGCGGTAGTTCTGGAACTCCGCCTGCAGCCGCTGGAGGTCCGTCGTGCGCTCGGCGAGCGCGGTGCGCACCTGGTCCAGCTCGGCCGTCAGGCCTGCCGTCTGAGTTGCGTCCCCGGCCGGGGCCGCCGCGCCCTCCTTGGGCTCGGCGGCCTTCGACTCGGCGTCTTCTGCGGTGGCGCCGGAGGGGACGTCGGGCTGCTCTTCGAAGCCCGGGGTCTCCTCCGTCACGCGGCACCGTCCTTGCGGTCCTCGTCGACGATCTCGGCGTCGACGACATCGTCGTCAGCGGCCTTGGCCTGACCGGCACCGGCGTCACCGGCGCCGCCCGCGGCCTGCGCGGCCTGGGCGTCGGCGTACATGGCCTGGCCCAGCTTCTGCGAGACGGCCGCGACCTTCTCCGTGGCGGTGCGGATCTCGGCCGTGTCCTCGCCCTTGAGCTTCTCCTTCAGCTCCTCGACGGCGGACTCGACCTCGGTCTTGATCTCGCCCGGGACCTTGTCCTCGTTGTCCTTGAGGAACTTCTCGGTCTGGTAGACGAGCTGCTCGCCCTGGTTGCGGCTCTCGGCGGCCTCGCGGCGGCGGTGGTCCTCCTCCGCGTACTGCTCGGCCTCCTGGCGCATGCGGTCGACCTCGTCCTTCGGCAGCGAGGAGCCGCCGGTGACGGTCATCTTCTGCTCCTTGCCCGTGCCGAGGTCCTTGGCCGTGACGTGCATGATGCCGTTGGCGTCGATGTCGAACGCGACCTCGATCTGCGGGACGCCGCGCGGGGCCGGCGGCAGACCGGTGAGCTCGAACATGCCGAGCTTCTTGTTGTACGCCGCGATCTCGCGCTCGCCCTGGTAGACCTGGATCTGCACGGACGGCTGGTTGTCCTCGGCCGTGGTGAAGATCTCCGACCGCTTGGTCGGGATGGTCGTGTTCCGGTCGATGAGCTTGGTCATGATGCCGCCCTTGGTCTCAATACCGAGGGACAGCGGGGTCACGTCGAGGAGCAGGACGTCCTTGACCTCACCCTTGAGGACACCGGCCTGCAGGACGGCGCCGATGGCGACGACCTCGTCCGGGTTGACGCCCTTGTTGGCGTCCTTGCCGCCGGTCAGCTCCTTGACGAGCTCGGCGACGGCGGGCATACGGGTCGAGCCGCCGACGAGGACGACGTGGTCGATCTCGCCGAGCGCGATGCCCGCGTCCTTGATCACGTTGTGGAACGGGGTCTTGCAGCGCTCGAGCAGGTCGGCGGTGAGCTGCTGGAACTGGGCGCGCGTGAGCTTCTCGTCCAGGTGCAGCGGGCCCTCGGCGGACGCCGTGATGTAGGGCAGGTTGATCGAGGTCTCGGTGGACGAGGACAGCTCGATCTTGGCCTTCTCGGCGGCCTCACGGAGGCGCTGGAGGGCCATCTTGTCCTTGGACAGATCGACGCCGTGGCCGCTGTTGAACTGCTTGACCAGGTAGTCGACGACGCGCTGGTCCCAGTCGTCACCACCGAGGTGGTTGTCGCCGTTGGTGGCCTTCACCTCGACGACGCCGTCGCCGATCTCCAGGAGGGACACGTCGAAGGTGCCGCCACCGAGGTCGAAGACGAGGATGGTCTGGTCGTCCTTGTCGAGGCCGTACGCCAGGGCGGCGGCGGTCGGCTCGTTGACGATACGCAGAACGTTCAGACCGGCGATCTCGCCGGCCTCCTTCGTCGCCTGGCGCTCGGAGTCGTTGAAGTAGGCCGGGACGGTGATGACCGCGTCGGTCACCTTCTCGCCCAGGTACGCCTCGGCGTCCCGCTTCAGCTTCTGCAGGATGAAGGCGCTGATCTGCTGCGGGTTGAAGTCCTTGCCGTCCAGGTTGATCTTCCAGTCGGTGCCCATGTGGCGCTTGACCGACCGGATGGTCCTGTCCACGTTCGTGACCGCCTGGCGCTTGGCGACCTCGCCGACGAGCACCTCACCGTTCTTGGCGAAGGCGACGACGGACGGCGTGGTCCTGGCGCCCTCGGCGTTGGTGATGACGGTGGGCTCACCGCCCTCCAGAACGCTGACGACGGAGTTAGTCGTGCCCAGGTCGATGCCGACCGCACGTGCCATTTCAATTCCTCCAGCATGACTTGAGTGGAACAGGCTCAAGGATGCATGAAGGATGTGGGCGAGTCAACAGACCTGAGTCGACGAGGCTCAACTTTTTATCTAGGGCTTATGGGCAAGCGCACCACAGGCCGCGTCGCTGGCACTGGTGGCGCCTGGCGCCCCGGCGCTGGCGCTGGCGCTCGGTTGGAGCTTACGCCCCTTTTGTCTCGTGAGGTCGGGCCCGAATGTCCTCTGTGCGAGCCCTTAGGTCCATGCGAGCTCTCAGGCCATCGTCGCTCGGGCGTCCGCCCTGCGATCCGTGTTCACGCGACCCCGTCGCGGGGTCATACGACCCTGTCGCGGGGTCATACGACCCCGTGGTGGGTCACACGACCGTGTCGAAGGGCCTCCCAGTCGCGACGCCGGAGAGCGTCCTCGTGGAGGCCGGGTCCAGCAGCCCGGCGAGCCGGGTCACGATGACGTCGATCTCGTGCGCGCAGGCGCGCAGGACGCCGATCGGCTGGGCCCACGGGTCCTCGACGTCGTCCTCCAGGCCGGGGACCGCGGCGACGAGGCCCCTGCGGCCGGCGGCCTCCGCGACCACATCTGCGGAGGCCCCGTCAGCGAGCCGTACGAACTCCTTGAGCGTGAAGCAGCGCCGCATCGCCAGCGGTGAGATCCGCACCGCGGCCTCCCGGTGCTCGCGTGCGAGCCCGAGGATCAGGTCTGCCCCGCCGACGAGGTCCTCGGTGAGCGGGCGGGACACGAACCCGGCCCCGTCGCCGCCCAGTTCCTCCAGAACCCGCCGGGTAGCCGCGTCCATACCGCTGTGGTGCCGCGCCCCGGTGCCGGCGCTCTCCGGCCACACGGCCGACCCGGGCGCGAGCCTGGCCGCGAGCAGCCGCTCGGCGAGCGCCGAGCGGTGCACATTGCCCGTGCAGACGAAGAGCACCCGGGTCATTTCTCGCCCGCGAGGTGGGTCACGGCGGGCTCGGCGGCCTCCTTGCGCCGGCCTGACGGCCGGGGCGCGGGCAGCTCGCCGTAATTCCCGTAGCCATAGCCCTTGCCCTTGTTGAGCGGGGCCATGCTGAAGACGGTGCCGAGGGTGCGTACCCCCACCTGGCTGAGCGATTCGGCGGCCGAACGGACCTGGTCGCGGCCGGTCTTCGAAGCGCGTACGACGAGCAGCGCGCCCTGGGCGAGCGGGGCCAGGCCGACCGTGTCGGCGACCGGCAGCAGGGGAGCGGTGTCGACGATCACCGCCTCGTAGCGCCCGGCGAGTTCACGCAGCAGCTCGCCCATCCGGTCCGACGACAGCAGCTCCGTCGGGTTGGGCGGCACCGCGCCGCTGGTGAGCACCGACAGGCGGCTCCCGGCCTGCTGCATCACTTCCTCGATGCGGGCCTGTCCGATGAGCACGGTGGTCAGTCCGGCGTTCTGCACCAGACCGAAGGTGCGCGCCACGCACGGCCTGCGGAGATCGGCGTCGACCAAGCAGGTCACGATGCCAGCCTCGGCGAGTGAAAGGGCCAGGTTGGCAGCGGTGTTGGTCTTGCCCTCGCCGGGCACCGGGCTGGTCACGACGATCACCCGCGGCCGGTCGTCGACCTGAGCGAACTGCAGATTCGTGCGCAGTTTCCGGAAGGCCTCCGCGCGGGTCGAGTGCTTGGCGGCACCGGTGGCCAGTGGCTGCTTCGTGGCGTCCTTGTCGAACGGGATGGACCCGAGGACCGGCAGCGCGATGAGCTCGCTGAGCGCCTCACTGGTCTTGAGGGTCGTGTCGAGGGTCTCGCGCAGGGCGACGACTCCGGCGCCGAGGAGCAGCCCGCCGATGAGACCGGCTGCCAGGTTGAGCAGGTGTCGCGGTGAGACCGGGGCACTGGGAACGGAGGCCCGCTCGGTGATGCCGAGCGAGACCGGCGAGACGGGAGCGGGGGCCGGGTCGGCCTCGGCGGCCGGGTCGCCCGCCGGCGGAGAAGGCGCGGGCTCCGCCGCCTGCTTCGGCGTCTCCAGCTGCTCGACGACAGTGCCGAAACGCGCCGCAACGGCATTCGCGATACGGGCGGCACTCAACGGCGACGTGTCCCGGACCGTGATGTTGATGAGCACCGTATTGAGCGGGACTTCCGCCGTGATCCGGGACGCCAGCTGCTCCGGCGTGGTCCGCAACCCCAGCTCACGCACCACTGGTTCGGTCACCTGGCGGGTGGCGACGATCGCCGCGTACGACTGGACCCGAGCCTGCGAGAAGCTCTGGCCCTGGTTGAGCTCAGCGGTGCCGGCACCGGTCCGGGTGGCGACGAAGAGCTGAGTGCGGGCCTCGTAGACGGGTCTGATCAGCTCGTTGGCGGCCTGACCCGCCCCGATGCCGAGCAGCAGGCAGACCATGATAGTCGGCCAGCGTCTGGCGAGAACCTTGAGATATCCGCGGAGATCCAACGTTGTACCCCTCACAGGGCTAAAGAAATAGTCAGGGAAAATTCCGGTTTGCTCCCTATGTGCATCGCAGAGGATAGGCGCTCCGGCATCTCAAACACGGGAGTCACCCGTTCGACGGCACGTCAGTCATACAGAGCGTCAGGACCCGCTCCCCGGTCACTACGGCAGGGGAGCGAGTCGCCTCCCGACCTCGGCGACCCCTCCGTGGGCACGACACGCGCGGCGCACCACCCATCGTGCCCCGGGCGTCGTGAGAGAGTCCTAGCCTCAAAAAGGGCATTTCTCAACAGAGCATGTTGAATCCCAACGAACGGATGCGAGTCATGCTGGTCAAGCGGTTCATCGATGTGGTCGGCAGCCTGGCGCTGCTGCTGCTGACGGCCCCTTTGATCACCGTCATCGGCGTCGCCATCGCCACCACCTCCCCAGGCGGCGCGCTCTTCCGGCAGGCTCGGGCCGGGCACAACGGACGCCCGTTCAAGATGCTCAAGTTCCGCACCATGCAAGCTGGTGCGGACGCCCAACGGGACGCCCTCGTGGCATGCAACGAGACGAACGGCCATCTCTTCAAGCTCCGTGACGACCCCCGTATCACCCCGGTGGGGCGGCTGCTGCGCCGCCTCTCGTTGGACGAACTACCGCAGCTGATCAATGTGTTGCGTGGAGAGATGTCCCTGGTCGGTCCCCGCCCGCTGCCGCTCGAGGACTCGGGCTATACCGGTCCGGCCCGCGCCCGGCTCTCCGTACCGCCAGGGCTGACCGGCCTGTGGCAGGTCAGCGGGCGCTCCGAGCTGCCCTGGGACGAGATGGTCCGGCTGGACCTGTACTACGTGAAGCACCGCTCACTGGGCCTGGACCTCGCCATTCTCCTCCGTACGGTCCCAGCGGTGCTGGCCATGCGCGGCGCACACTGAGTCAGCGGCCCGCTGGAGCCTCAGTCCACCTGCGCCACGGGGTTGGAGCGGCCAACACCCGCGAAGACGTGGAGCGGCAAGCTGACCCAGAACCACGTCGCCGATCAAACGGTCAGTTTGCTCGTTCCCTCGCCGAGGCAATGCAGCCGGTTTGAACCGCAGTCTGTGGAGTCTCCAACTCCCACTCAGCAGAATGCCCGCGGCATGAGCCCCCATTACACCGGTGAGCTGCAGGCCCTGCCCCACCCCGGCGCACGCTGCCAATCAGGGGAGCTCTGGCGAGAAACAACGTTCCTTCGCCGAATTCGCCCATTTCAACAGGTATGCATTGTCCGGCGCCGGAAGATCGACACCGCAGACATCTCGTCGCCGATGCCTCGCTGGCAGAGCGGGTCTCCCGCACAGCGGAAGAAAGGACTCCATGTCTGAGAGAGCGATCACCAGCGCGGGACGTTGCCCCTCCACCATCGAGCAGCATGCGGATTCCGGCCCGTACGCACGGTCCCGCCATCTCCGCATCGTACTGGTCGCGTTTGCCTGCGATCCGACCCGTGGGAGCGAACCAGGGTTCGGCTGGGCCTGGGCGGAAGCACTCGCGAGACGCGGACACACCGTGGAGGTGCTGACCCACTCCGCACATGACAACACACGGAATATCAGGCGCCGAGTCGACGAACTCGGACCGGTGGGCAACCGCATCAGACCACATGTCATCCCGGTGCCGCCCTACCCCTCTTGGGTTGGACTTCTTCCTGGCACGTTGAAGGAAATGGCTTCGGAGTTCTTTCGCTACCGCGGCTGGCAACGCCTGGCCCTGGACTACGCCCGGAGTCGGGGACTCGACCGGACCGATCTGATCCACCACGTTTCCTACGGCTCTCTGGAAGGCGCCTGTGAACTGCGCCGTCTGGGGCCACCCTTGGTGTTCGGGCCGGTCGGCGGGGGTCAGACGGCACCGCACAGTCACCGCCGCTACTTGGGCCGCGCGTACTGGCAGGAGGCGCTAAGGACACAGCTGTGGGTTCGCGGCCTCAGCCTCCGGTCCTCCTGTCGTGCGACGATCCGCGAGGCGGCGGCGGTGCTCACCACCAACCGCGACACAGAACAGCTCGCCCGCCGCCTGGGCCGTACGGACTCCCTCATGATGCTGGCTGACGGCGTCCAGGAGACTCTGATCCGCCCTCAGGCAAGGAGTGCATCGGCCAAGGGGGGTGATCCGCCAACCATCCTGTGGGTCGGGAAACTGATCCCCCGGAAAGCCCCGGCACTGGCATTGCGGACCTTCGCGCTTCTCCGGTCGGACGTTCCGGAGGCGCGCCTCGTCATCGTGGGTGACGGACCCCTGCGGTTTCAACTGGAGAGGCTCTCGGCACAGCTGGGGGTGCACGAGTCAGTCCACTTCCGTGGTCGACTGCCCTGGGAACAAGCCCTACGGACGTACGACAACGCCGATGCGTTTCTGATGACCAGCCTGCGGGACTCCTTCGGCTTGCAGGCATTGGAGGCATGGGCACGAGGTCTGCCCGTTGTGCATCTCGATCACCAGGGCATCCGGGATTATTCCGCACCCGGCGGCGCGATCCGTGTGCCACTGGGTGACCCCGCCGATCTTCCGCATCGGCTCGCTCAAGCACTCGGCAACATGCTCGGCGATCAGCAGGTACGTCGCCGCATGGGAGGCGCGGGGGTGGCGTGGGCACGGCAGCACACATGGGCAGTTAAAGCGGAAGCGGCCGAAAAGCTCTACCACTCCGTTCTGGCCAGTGGGCGGTCTTCAACTGAGGCTGTGTCGATGTCCTGACCGACACAAGGTCAAACCACCTGCCTGTTCCAGCGTCCAACTGAACGACAGTACGCGGTGAAACATGTCACTTCTGAGTAAAGGCCTGTGGGCACTGCAGCGTCCGGCGGCCACAACTCCTCCAGCCACCATGCTGACCCGACTGGGTGCCTGGCGGGTACGTACCGCCCTGCATATGGGTGCGACCGTACCCATCGCCGGTGGCAGCATGCACTTCTGGTGCCCGCCCGAGTGGCGCGGCAACGCCAAGATGACGTACGTGTGGCGCGACGACTACGAAGTTGAGCTGGCCCAACTGCATCGCTGGGTCCGGCCTGGCGACGTGGTCGTGGACGTGGGTGCGCACTACGGCAGCTACACGCTCCCTCTGGCCCAGCTCGTGGGAGCCCAGGGCTGCGTCTTCGCTGTGGAGCCGGCCGAGCATGCACGTGCCGTTCTGAGCCGGAACATCCGAATGAACCACTTGCGCAATGTGCGGCTCCTGCCCGTAGCGGCAGGCGCCGAGTCCACGCGCGGCAACCTCCACCTGCACGACGACCGCTCCCGTGCGTCCATGCAGGAGACATGGGAACAACGGACAGACGTGCAGCAGGTGGAGGTGGTCCGGCTCGATGACGTGGTGCCATCCGGGCATCGGATCTCTCTCATCAAGATGGACATCGAGGGCTATGAACCCCAGGCTCTTCGAGGCGCCACAGGAATTCTCATCCGGGACCGCCCCATCGTGATCTTCGAGCTCCTGTCGCACCACCTCGGTACCGCCGGCTCGGCTCGAGCGGCTTGGGATCTTCTCGTGGAACACGGTTACCGTATGCACCGGGTCACGGATGAAGGAGCGCTACTTCCCGTGGAAAGCCCTGAGCAGCGTTGCGGCTCGTCCAACAACGTCGTCGCCCTCCACCCGGACGAACGGCACCGAATCGGTACGACCGCGTCGTGAGCGGCGTCCACCCGATGAACCACTCCGCAGAGCGCGACATGGACACGATCAGGGGCTTCTAGGAATCGTTGTCCGTGTGCTGCCGCTGACCAAACCTTGACATCGTTGACGTTGCCCGGCACGACTTCCCGAGCGGGAAGCCTCGCGACTGGTCATCAGGAGAGGTCGTCCGCCTGTTTGCGACGCCCCATGATGTGTACCAGGCATACGTACTGACGATTCCGTCGTACAGTTTGATCTCGGGCGTCCATCCCAGTGCGGCGATCCGCGAGATGTCCAGAACCTTGCGGGGCGTGCCGTCCGGCTGGGTGGGGTCCCATTCCAGGACGCCTTCGTAGCCGACGACGGACGCCACCATCTCTGCGACCTCTCGGATGGTGAGGTCCTCCCCGGTACCCACGTTGACGGGTGAGTCGGAGTCGTATCGCTCGAGAAGGACGAGACAGGCGCGGGCGAGGTCGTCGACGTGGAGGAATTCTCGACGGGGTGTTCCGGTCCCCCAATTGACCACTTTGGGCGCCATCTCGACGCGGGCTTGATGAAATCGCCTGATGAGGGACGGCAGCACATGCGAGTTCTCGGGATGGAAATTGTCGCCGGGCCCGTACAGATTGGTCGGCATGGCGCAGATCCATGGCAGGCCGTGCTGCCGCCGGACGGCCTTGACCTGCATGATTCCGGCGATCTTGGCGATCGCGTATGCGTCGTTCGTTTCCTCCAGAGGACCGGTCAGCAGGGCGTCCTCACGGACGGGCTGGGCGGCGGCCCTCGGATAGATGCAGCTGGAGCCGAGGAAGAGCAGCCGTTGCACGCGGTGTTGCAGTGCGGCATCCAGGACATTTACCTGAATACGCAGGTTGTCCGAGATGAATTCGGTGGGCCGGGTGGCGTTCGCCTTGATGCCGCCGACCCGGGCTGCGGCCAGGATCACCACCTGGGGCTGGTTCTCCGCGAACCAGTCGAAGACGGCCGGTCGGTCCCTGAGATCCAGTTCGTACGAACCCGGCCCGAGCAGTGAGGTGAACCCCTCGGCAGTGAGATGCCTCCAGAGCGCGGACCCGACGAGTCCGTTCCGTCCGGCGACAAAGACCGGAGCGGAGCGGTCCAGCGTTCGGTTCGTGCCGGTCGGCACTGTGGATGCGACGGTCATCAGCGAGCGCTCCTGTCTGGCATTTGCTGCGGGATGTTCGATCAGTCCGCTCTACAGAGCCGGAGCCCCAGCGTATTACCCAAACCACAAACCAGACACATCGCCACAATGCACCGAAAGTAACGATGAATTCCCTACGCTGGCGTACGACGGTGGAGGTAGGCCTCAGGGACTCCGGATCCGAACGTCAATCCACCAGCATGGAGTGCACGTGGCAGGCAAGAAGGCGCTCATCACCGGCATCACCGGCCAGGACGGCACCTATCTCACGGAGCTGCTGCTGGAGAAGGGGTACGAGGTCCACGGCATCGTCCGCCGGACTCCGACCTTCAGCACGGACCTCATCGACGATCACAGTCCGCAGGCGCGGTTGTCCCGCTCCACTACGGCGATCTGACCGACGGCACCCGGCTGACCAGCCTGCTGGAGACCGTGCAACCCGACGAGGTCTACCACACCACCGGCCTGGGCACCAGACGCCTGCTGGAAGCCATCCGCTCCACCAGAATCCCCTGCAGTACCTGGTCGGCGTGGGGGAAGGACAGGCCGGGGACGGTGGCCGCCTTAAGGGTCGTCGGGCAGATCGCCCGGCATGTGGTCGTGGTGGCGGGTGACGGTGGAGATCAGGGAGGATGGCGTGCAGACGCGGCTTTGTTGTGATCAACGGCTTCAGACCCTTGATCATCCGGAGCCGCGTCCCGTTTCACCAAACCTGTGAAACAGGCATCCCTCCTACACCGTCATGACCGTGATGTCTCGTCACCCGAGAACGCTCGCGCCCTGGGAAGGCGCCGGACATTTTGCTGGAGGTCTGGTCGAAGCGACAGGGCAGGCCGACGGGGCGACAGGCGGCTGATTGATAGAGCCTGTGCTCAGGAAAGCACCTCTCGGTAGACATCGATCGTCCGTTGAGTGGTTTTGCTCCAGGGGAACATCCGGGCCCGCGCCAGACCGCGCCTGGTCAGCTCCTCACGGGTTGAAGTGTCCAGCACACGTCCGATCGCATCAACTAGTTCGTCGAGATTACATGGGGAGAAGAGCAGTGCCGCATCGCTCACTACCTCTGGAATGGATGCTGCCCTGGAGGCGATTACTGGAACCCCTCGTGCCATCGCTTCAAGCGGCGGTAGTCCGAACCCCTCGTAGAGTGACGGGTACACGAGCGCCACAGCGCTCTGGTAGAGTCGGCAAAGCGTCTCCTCGTCGGCTTGTACAAAGTCAACACGACGCGATAGCCTGCTGTCTGCCAGCAGACGCTTCTCCTCGTTAGTCGGGGCGCCGCCGCCGGAACACATCAGGCGCAAGCTGGCGAGTTCTGGAGCTCTGAGTGCTTCCACGAGAATCCGCCAGTTCTTATAACCGCTCCGACCCCCTACGTACAGCAGATGGTCACCGCTGGCGTTCCTCGTCGCGACGTTCGGGATGTGCACACCGTGGTGGACAACCGTGATCTTGCTGCTCGGCACGCCGAGCATGGACACCAAGTCCTGTGCCGTCGCTTCCGAAACCGCAATGATCCTGTCGGCTCGGGCGGCCCAAAATCGCTGCCGGTCGACCGTATTGTCGCTCGGCGCGAAGTAAAGCGGGTATCTGAGGTGAATCAAGTCATGGAATGTGCAGACATGTGGTCGGGCGCCGGGAAGCATGCTCGACGTGTAGTAGGTGGGGTGGACCACGCACGCCTTGGGCTGAGTCATGGAATATGCAGCGAACGCCGCCTTGCTCAGTAGAAGGCGGGATCCTACTGGTAGTTGCCGCAGTCCCGTCCTTGCTCCGCGGCGTGCAATGTACTGGTTGTTGTGCAAACCAGGGAAGATTTGCGCGTCGATGCCTGCTTTGATCAATCCAGTGTGCAGCTCGGCAAAGTATCGGCTGACTCCACCGAACCTCTGCCGGACGAATACATCTGGTGAAAAAAGGACTCGCACGTGCACCTCTCCCCTGTCGTGGAAAAAGCAGAACGCCGCTGCCTCGCGTCCTGTCGATGACTCTGCGCGCAAACGGCCATGCGCGGGGCCTCGGACGGCACCGATGCGGCGGGGCCGTCATGCCCAAGTCACGGAGAAGCTCACCGCCTTGCTGGACCAGCGTATCCGCGGGTGCGAGGCCCGAAGCCAGCGCTCGACTACTGTCGCAGCAGCGCGCAGAAGTGACCGGCACTGCTGGGACCGATCGTCAATTCGAAGCGGGCGTCCTCGGCTAGGAAGTCCCGGACAGCCTGCTCCGGTCCAGTACAGAAGTGCCCATAGTCGTCGACCATCAGTACCGAGCCTGGTCGAGTCCTGGGGCCAAGTAGCCGCAGGCCGGACAGGATGGGCTTGTACAGGTCGAAGTCTAGGTATGCGAAGGCGACGACGTCTGGCATGTCTTGGACGTCAGGGCTGATGAAGCCCACGACGACGTGGGTCCGTTCTTGCGGGAAGCCCACCGAGGCGAGTTGCTGGTGCACAAGCCGCTGAGGAAACGACATCGCCGACTCGTAACAGTCCATTGACCCTCGGTTCTCGATGTCATCGATGAGTTTATCCTCCACCGTCGGACGTGACAGACCTTGGAACGAGTCGTACAGCCACAGGTGCCGTCCGGTACCGATGATTTCATTTGCCAGCAAGGCTGACGTGGCGCCCTGGGCAACGCCCATCTCGACGATGTCGCCGTCACCACTGTCCTGGGCTTTCTGTAGCCAGTGAAGAAGGAACATCGCCTCACCGATATCCGTCCCAATGAGCCTCGACATCAGCGGGATCCGGCCATCCCGCTCCCGCAGGCCAGGAAACACGCGCTCGACATAGACGTCGTACAGACTCTTTACCACGCGGGTGTACCGTCCGCGGTTGGCTTCTTCTTCGCGCTCCGTGATCACACGAGCCCCAGCAATGCGGAGCACGCGATCCAGAGTGTTCCTCACGGGAGTCCTTACATTCGGCATGCAGCGACCCTAGCCATCAGCTGGTGGCTCATCCGGTAGCTAGGGCGGTGAGTCGAATTCGATCGCACAGGAAGTCCAGCCTCGATCTTGCATGAGGGTCCGTCAGCTTGCTGACGGACCCTTTCTGCTCGTTCAGAGCGGAGATTTCTGCTTGTGTGTGGGCAGGTTGAGGGCCTGGCCCCGATTCTTCAGCGGGATTCGGCCGCTGACCGGCTCGGTGGTTCGCCCGTAATGTCCTCTGCCGTGTGAGGCGGGCCGTCGTGTGACGCTGCGGGCTGCGCCGGATTCCACGGGCCCGGGATGCTGACGGTTGTCCTCCTTCCTGGTCCTCGTCGGGTCTGGGTGCGGCCGTCAGGTGACGGCCGGGAGCTGGGTCAGCCGCCTCCAGCTGGTGGTGAAGGCCGATGCCCAGGGCCAGGTCCGCTCGATGCGTAGGTAGCGGCGGCGGGCTTGGCGGGCCAGGCGGGCGGGCAGGTGGCAGAGGCGGAAGCGCATGGTGTCCGGTTCGGCGTTGGCCAGATCCTCGCTGTTGTGCAGGGGCAGCAGACGGAGCACGGCTTTGCCGGTGCGGATGCCGTCTTCGACTTCGGCGTGGTCGCGGTGCAGAGCGTCGAGGAACTGGATCTGGTGGGAACCGGCGATGCCCCACATGTGCCGGATGCTCGTCGCCGTGATGGAGTAGCGCCAGCTGGTTTTCTTCTCGAAGGCGGTCAGCTTCTTGATCTGCCGCCGGGAGGGCTTGACGCGGTACACGATCAGCCGCAATCCCTCCGGCCAGCCCGCGGGCTAGACTAACCAGAGATGAAGCGTAGGTCCAGGCATTGCGGACCTGCCAAAACGGAAAACAAGGGGAGCCCCTTCAGGACGCCAGACCGAGAACCTTTGGCAATTCACGACATCCGGCATTTTATAACGCTCACTGCCGACGTGCAACATGCGGATTACCCCAAGCGAGGGAAGTTGTGCATGATGCATCTGCAGATCGGGACGGGCACTCTCGATCACCTACGAGCCTTGATATCATCCCCGAGTGTTGAAAAAGCGTGTAATGAACCTGACCCAAAGGGTCATTAATCACGGAATCCAGGCCAAGATCGATGAATTGCGCTTTACCGTCGGCGCGATGGAGAGTCGACTGGCGACTCTGCTCCCACACCCAGAGCGTCTCCAGGACACCGAGTACAAGGTCTTCTCCCAGGGAGGCGAAGACGGCATCCTGGAGTTCCTCACGTCACGGCTCTCTCCCCCGGACGTATTCATCGAGATCGGCGTCGGCGACTACACCGAGTCCAATACCCGGTTCCTGGCCATGAAGGACAACTGGCGCGGAGCCATCATTGACAGCGGAACCGCACACATCGATTTTCTGCGCTGCAATGGCATGGCATGGCGCTGGAGCATCTCGCCTGTTTCCGCCTTCGTCACGGCAGAAAATATTAACGAACTGATCCACGGGGCCGGAATTGAGGGCGAGATCGGTGTTCTCTCCATCGACATCGATGGAGTCGATTACTGGGTCTGGAAGGCCATCTCGACCGTATCCCCCTGGGTCGTGGTCATCGAATACAACAGCGTATTCGGGCCGGACAACGCAGTCACTGTTCCGTACGACCCTGAATTCGTCTCCTCCGAGGCGCACCACAGCTTGCAGTTCTATGGGGCGTCTCTGTCCGCCCTGCATCACCTCGGCGTGGCGCGGGGTTACCGGCTCGTCGGCGTCGGGAGCAACGGCGTCAATGCTTTCTTTGTCCGCAACGATGTAGCCGGCCATCTGTGGGACCTGTCGCCCAGCCAGGCCTTCGTCCGTTCCCGCGTCCGGACCGCCCGCGGTGCGGACGGAAAGCTCACCTACACCGGGGATGACCACGGCCAAGTGCTCCACTCGATGCGGGACAAGCTGCTACATGTAGTCGACATGCGAAGCAACCTCCCGATCGCCGAGGTCTTCGGAATCTGACTCACGGGAGCCAGATGACGTTCTGCCGGGTTCTGGGACGGGATTTCCCCGTCAGGAGCCGGTTGGCACGACCACGTCCGCTGCGCCCCCGGAAAACGACCACGTGGTCGAAGACGCCTCCGAGGCCAACGCGTCCTCGGCTGGAATCCCACCGTGCACGCCCGGAACTCGCCCGACTCCGATGGTCGACTCCGGCGCGCCGCCGCCGCTCCATGCTGGAATTGACGCGTACGCCGGGAGCATCTGTCGCCAGCTCTCCGTCGGCACCACGACGGCCGTCACCCCGCGCGCCCTCCGGAAGGAGACGCACGGGCGGAGCGTCAGGTCCACGGGGATTGGGGAATTCCGTACCGCCGAGCGCCGACCAGGTGCCCACGCGGCAGTGTGCCGCAGCAGGTCTGCGCGCATCAGGCCGGAGCCGCACCAGAAGCGCAGCGGATCCGGCGAACCAGCTGTTCGTGGTCCTGCATCCATCGCGGACGCAGCCGACGCTTGCGCAGCGGGTAATAGCAGCGATGAAACCTGACGGCACGGTCGAAAGCGCCCTTGCGGAACTTCTGCCTGGTCAACAGGTGCAAGGTGCCGGCCGGATGATATGCCATTCCCAGGCGGTGCGCTAGCGTGCGCAGGGTCAGGGCGGCGTAGAACGAGACGTGCTGGCCGGCCTCCGGCGCCAGGTACCACCACGACGGATTGGCCGTACCGTCGTGGAGGTACTGGGTGAAGACGAAAGAGTTCGCTCCGGTTTCGCGCAAGGCTGTGTCGACGAACGCGAGCGGATCGGCCACGTGCTCCATCACCTCGACGGCAGTCACCGCCGTCGCGAACCCTTGCCGGCCTCCGTCCCACTCGAAACCGCGGGCGAACAGATTTTGGCAATGCGGGTCCTGCCAGTAAAAGTTCAGACCAGCGTCACGCAGGAGCCGGACCAGGAGCCCGTAACCACCGCCATAGTCGACATATACGCCATCGGGACCGAACATTCCCGCCAGGACGGATGTCAGCACGGGAGACAACCGCAGATTTCGTTGCGCGACGCCGGTATCGATTGCCGCGACGGCCTCCGAATAGGCTTCCTCCAGCCAATACGGCTCGTCGATGAACCAGTAGGCGCAGTCGACGCACATGTGATACGTCGCCTGATGGCGCCCGAGGACCGTGCCCCGATGTGTAGCCCGGGATTCACCGTCACAGATTTTGCACAGGACCATGGAATGCGAGTCTACGGACGCGGCGTCCGCCGG
The DNA here is from genome assembly GCF_013778455.1 of Streptomyces himalayensis subsp. himalayensis. Taxonomy (GTDB): domain Bacteria; phylum Actinomycetota; class Actinomycetes; order Streptomycetales; family Streptomycetaceae; genus Streptomyces; species Streptomyces himalayensis. The sequence continues at coordinate 273,085 of NZ_JACEHE010000002.1, forward strand.
GCCTGAAGCCATACGGGCGGTGGGCAATGATGAAGTTGCATGTTCACCCGTTGAGTGCAGTACCGCTTCCGAGAACTATCGACGGCTCTCTTGGAACGGGTAAATCTCAGCGACCTGACATCACTCGTGGCCGCGGAGGCTGGCCCGTTTTTTTGCTGAACCAATCGGCACTGCACGACGATGCCATTGGCTCGCGCTCCCAGGGCCTGCAGGCTACGTCACACCGGTTTCTGCTTTGTGCGACAAGAGGTAGGCGCAGGTGCAGGTTCTTTTCTCACCGGACGTGTTCGTCCGGCAGAGGTTCGGCGGAGTCAGTCGATACTTTGCCGAACTCCACACCGGATTGACGGAAGCGGGCGTTGACGCACGCATCTTCGCCGTATTACACGACAACCAGTACATCGCAAGGCGCGAAGCAGGGCGGGCTCGGCGTGCCGAGTGACAAGATCACGGTTATTCATCTCGGCGTGCGCATTCCTGATGTCCTGATCAAGAGAGAAACGAGCGACCACATCGTGGACGCCCCTGAGATCCCCGGAACTCGCGGCGCTACGGCTCGTCTGCTCAGGAGGTGGCGCCCCCACAAACGAGGAGAAGGCGCTGCTGGAGGACGCGGGGTGTCGCATCGCGTTGAATTCGTGCAAGCCGACGAGGAGACGCTCCGCCGGCTCTACCAGACCGCGGTGGCACTTTTATCCATCGCTCTACGAGGGATTCGAGCTGCCGCCACTGGAAGCGATGGCCGGGGAGTTCCGGTGGTTGCCGCCAAGGCGGCATCCATTCCAGAGGTCGTGGGCGACGCGGCGCTGCTCTTCGACCTCATAGCCTCGACGAACTTGCTCATGCCCTCGGGCGCATGCACGACACGTCAACCCGCGAGGAGCTGACGAGGCGTGGGCTTGCACGGGCGCGAATGTTCACCTGGAGCAAGACCACTCAGCAGACGATTGACGTGTACCGCGAAGTTCTTTCCTGAGCGGGCCGACAAAGTATTACTCAGGAAGGTCTCCAATGCCGTACACAGCTAATCCGACACACTGGGCGATACCCTAGAACATGGATAGAAATTCCTTACCCTGACCACGTGCCGGTGTCCCTTCCGCCGGGAGGCGAACTCGGCGACTACGGATCCGACCACCAGCAGGGAGTGCACGTGGCAGGTAAGAAGGCGCTCATCACCGGCATCACCGGCCAGGACGGCTCCTATCTGGCCGAGTTGCTCCTGGAGAAGGAGTATGAGGTCCACGGCATCGTCCGCCGGGCCTCGACGTTTAACACTCAGCGGATCAACCACCTCTACGAGGACCCGCACGATCCGCAGGCGCGGTTGTTCCTGCACTACGGCGATCTGACGGACGGCACCCGGCTGGCCAGCCTGCTGGAGACCGTGCAACCCGACGAGGTCTACCACCTGGCCGCCCAGTCACATGTCCGAGTGTCCTTCGACGAGCCGGAGTTCACCGGGAACACCACCGGCCTGGGCACCACACGCCTGCTCGAAGCCATCCGCTCCACACAACTGCCCTGCCGTTACTACCAGGCCTCCAGCTCCGAAATGTTCGGCGCAACCCCACCACCCCAACACGAAAACACCCCCTTCCACCCTCGCTCCCCCTACGGAGTCGCCAAGGTCTACGCCTACTGGACCACCCGCAACTACCGCGAGGCCTATGGCATGTACGCCGTCAACGGCATCCTCTTCAACCACGAATCACCCCGCCGCGGCCCCACCTTCGTCACCCGCAAAATCGCCACCGCCGCCGCACGCATCAAAGCCGGCCTCCAGGACACCCTCTACCTCGGCAACCTCGACGCCCGCCGCGACTGGGGCTACGCAGCCGAATACGTCCACGCCATGTGGCTCATGCTCCAACAAGACCAACCCGACGACTACGTCATCGCCACCGGCACCAGCTGCAGCGTCCGCGACTTCGTCGACTACTGCTTCACCCACGTCGGACTCAACTGGCGCAACCACGTCCACTTCGACGAACGCTACCTACGCCCCTCCGAAGTCGACCATCTGGTCGGAGACGCCTCCAAAGCCCGACACACCCTCGGCTGGAAACCCACGATCCACGCCCCCGAACTCGCCCGGCTCATGGTCGACGCAGAGCTCGCCACCCTGCCGCGACCCGTCGGTCCGGACTCGGCCTCCGACTCGACCCTCACCCTGACGGCAGGGTGAGGGGGTGACATCCCGGACCGTTACGGCGTCCCAAGCGCCTTCGAAAGTCGCCGTCCTGATGACCTGCCACAGCCGGCGGGAACGCACGCTCGCAGCCCTGACCTCTCTGAAGGCCCAGGCCGGCCTTCCGGCAGGAACGGCTCTGACCATCCACCTTGTCGATGCCGGAAGCACGGATGGCACCTCCGCCGCCGTGCGCAGTGCCTTCCCGGAGACCGATGTGGTCACCATGGGTCCGGACATCTTCTGGGGCGCGGGTACCCGCATGGCCGCTGCCCGAGCCGATCCTGACGCTCATGTGCTCTGGCTCAACGACGATGTCGTACTGGCCCCCGATGCCCTCGCGGTGCTGCTGAGCACCGCCGTCCCGCTGGAACGGCCGGTCATCGCAGCCGGCGCCATGCGGTCCAGCGACGGAACTCGCACCACATACGGCGGCTACCGCGCCAAGAAAGCGGCATTTGGTCCACTGAGACTGGAGAGAGTGAAGCCGGGTCCAAGGCAACACACAGCCTGCGACACATGCAACGGCAACGCTGTGCTGGTTACGAACGCTGCGAGACGCATCCTTGGGGACATCGACGACGCGTTCCCCCACCGCATGGGCGACCTGGACTACGGCCTGCGCGCGCGCAGGGCCGGTATCCCCGTCCTGCTCTGCCCCGGTCATCTGGGCACCTGTGACGACCACCCACCGCACGCCCCTGGCACTTCAGGTGAACTCGGCATCACAGCAAGCACGGCACTGCGCCGACTGGCATCGGTACGAGAACTGCCACCACGGCCTTGGTGGCGGTTCTGCCGACGATACTTCGGCGTCTGGGCCCCGCTCCTCTTCTGCTCCCCCTTCGCAAAAACGCTGGCTGTCACGCTCAGCCCTCCGAGGCGGAGGCCATGGCGAGGTGCGCCCTCGCAGGCACCTGCGCTGACATCCGAAAGCGACGCCTGAAGATCTGGTCGACCGGCTCCGTTATGCCCTTTGGCGCCGCAACCCTCAGATTCCGTGCATTTCGTATCCAACTTTAGGACGACCACGGTGCAGCACCTTGCCGTCGCTCTCGAAGCGGCACCAATCCTGGCCGCCCAACTCGCACTTGCCGCTCTTACCCTGTGGATCTTCGCGCGACATTCCTCCACAGGCATCGCGCTGCTCTTGGCCGCGCAGGTGTGGACGACAGCGGCCCGCGGGCAAGTCCCTGCACTCGACCTCGGCTTCAACGCATACCCTGTCGACCTCGTTGCCGCCTGTGCGTTCCTGGTGGCTTGCGCTCGCCTGCTGCGGCACGGTCTGCCGGCTCGAGCGGGGGTGCTGCTCATCTTGGGAATGATCGGCCTGACTGCATGGTCGGTCGTTCGAGGAATCAGCGTCGGCGGGTTGCTGGCCGCGGCCCACGACTCCCGCGTCTACTTCTTGCAGGTCTTCGCCTTCGTCCTGTACGTCGCAACAGCTCCATTGAGCGCGGCCGCAGGCAGAGCCGTCAGTCGAGCGTGGCTGGCTGCTGCTGCCACGTACGGGCTGTTGAGCCTGGCCGGTTGGGCCGGCACAGGACTGCATTCGGCGTCGACCGCAATCACGTTCGCAGGCGGGACCATCGATGCCAGGCCTGTGTCCGCCAACGCAGCACTCATCCTGCTGCAAGGCGCGGTGCTGCTGCTCTGTCCGCTGGCATCGAAACCGTCGGCACACGGCGCAGCACACAACGAAAAGTCGAGTGCCAGGCGTCACCATCCGGTTAGGATCGCGATGGCCCTGCTGCTCCTCGTATTCGTCATCCTGTTGCAGCATCGGACCGTTTGGGCTGCTGCAGCCGCCGTGGCAGTCATGTACTGGGGGCTCCGTCCCTCCCAGGCGGGCAAGCGCATCATAGTCGCCGTTGCGGGCGGCCTCGTGAGCTGCCTTACCGCTGTGTGCTTCGCGGTGGGCGCCTTCGGCTCGGTCGGCAGCACGCTTGCGGCCACCTTTGCGGAGGCGCAGCAGACGCACAGTACGTTCACCTGGCGGATGCTCGGCTGGCAGGATCTGTTGAGCGCATCCAGGTCCTGGGTGGAGTGGCTGCTCGGAGCGCCATTCAGCTCCGGCTACGCGCGCACCGTGGAGGGCGGGCTTACCACGGTCTCCCCGCACAACTACTACGTGCACATCGTGCTGCGCCTGGGTCTGGTGGGTCTGGTTCTGCTGCTGGCCATGTACGCCCTGGCCTGGCGGCGACTTCCCCGTAGCAGCCCCGCCAGCCTTGGGCTTCGTCTGTTGATCGTCTCCCAGCTCGTATTCTGCGTGGGCTACTCGCTATTCCCCGAGCAGGGGTTGCTTCTGGGGCTGTGTCTGTGGCGGGTCCGTGCCTGTATGGCAGATCGGGACCCAGAAAAGACACTGGCGGACATGCCGACGCCATCCGTCGATCAAGGGCTCCGAGAGCAGCGGAATCGGGTGATCTTCCGGTCCGGGGCTGCGGTGTGACGTTGTGTCCGGTTGCACAGCAAGACTCTGGGCGGCTTGCACACCGCCGACCGGCCTTCGTGGCGCTGCCGGGGGCGATAAGAGGTCTCTATCCGACAGAACGTTCCAGCGTGACCAGGAGCGTTCCCGCCGTCACTGCCGTGAGTTCTCGCGGATGGTCCTGGACCTGCCTGAACCGGAAAGCAGCCTCCTGCACCGCTACAGCCGTGACCTTGAGGTCGTCGCCGCTGGTCAGGATCTCGTATGCCTCGGAGGCTGAGTAGGGGCGGACGTGGTGGATACGGTCCGGGTGGTTGATCGGAATGCTGCCGACCAGAATCCCTCCCGGACGCAGCACCCTGGAGAACTCGGCCATGGCCCTCTCGGGCCGGTGGATGTGCTCGAGTGTCTCGAATGTGACCACAGCTCCGAAGCTTGAATCCTCGAATGGGAGGTCGAACACAGAACCCTCGACGAAGGAGAATCCCGGGAACCAGCGCCGGGCCTCTTTCAGCGCTCGGCGGTCCAGGTCCAGCCCTTGGTATGTCGTCGCGCCGTACAGGATGTGAGCGCCGTACCCGCTTCCGCACGCGGCGTCGAGCACATCGCGACCGGCCACCACTTCACTGGCCATGACGTAGCGCGCGATATGGCGTAGGGCGACAGAGTCGATGCGAACGTGCACGTCGCTATGGAGTACGTGCTTCTTGAACAGGTGATAGAGGCCCTTCATCTGGGCGGGCGCAACGCGGTATGCCGTTTGCTTCAGCATTTCAGGTATTCCTGTTCAAGTCGCTTCTCGCATGGCTGAACCAGATATAGCCAGCGTCTGGCCATAGTTGCTGACTGGGCGTGCCGCGGCAACCGCACACGCAAGATGAGCGCCAAGTATCCGATAGCAAGGGATTGGAGTTCACTCCGACGACCGCTCTGTCGGCTGGTCGTCGGTGGAACACAATCCGGCGGGTCCCGCAATAACGCATCAAGAGAACAGACAATGGACGCGTGACTCTTCTCCATGGAGTCCGCACGGTGGCACGGCGTTTTGGCATCGATGTGGACAGATTCCCCGAGTGCTCGCTTCACTATCGCGTTGTCCAACTCATGTTGCACAACGACATTAACGTCGTCCTCGACGTGGGGGCGAACAGCGGTGAGTACGGCGCGATGCTGCGAAGGTTCGGGTACCAGGGGCGCATCGTGTCCTTCGAGCCCGTGGAGGGGCCGCGGCGTACTCTGGAGCGCCGGGCGGCGGCAGACGCGTTGTGGTCGGTTCAGCCGTATGCACTCGGCCGCGAGAAGGCAACGGTAACCATCAATGTCGCTGGGAACGGTTCAGCCAGCAGTTCCGTGCTGTCCATGCTGCCCCGGCACACCGAGGTCTGTCCGGAATCGCGCTACGTGGACCGGCAGAAGGCCGAGCAACATCGCCTCGACGAAGTCTGGAACCATGTAGCAGATCCAGGGGACCGTGTCTTCCTGAAAATCGACGTCCAAGGTTACGAGGAAGCCGTTCTGCAGGGAGCCGGGGATCTCGTCGGCCAATGCTCCGGGCTGCAGGTGGAAGTCTCCTGCGTTCCGCTGTACGAGGACGGCATGCAACTGCAGCAGGCGTTGGACTTGGCGCAGCACAAGTACGGTTTGACTTTGATGTCCATCGTGCCGGGTTTCACTGATCACCGCACAGGCCAGATGCTACAGTGCGATGCGGTCTTCCTCCGAGGTGGCACACGGACCTGACGGCGGTGTCTGCTCGAATTGCGGCCAGGTGGGCGGTGGACAGCACGTGCTCAGCCCGCATCACGACGAGCATCGCCACGGGGGATGACTCCGTATCGGATGAGATCGGCGCTGCGTGGGCCGAGAACCGCTTTCGTCATCAGGAAGTCCGTCAGCCAGGACCGCAGCTGGCCGCTGGCGTCCACTGCCACCCCGCGCGTGGCCGGCAGACCGGCACTCTGCTGCTTCTTTGAGGTTCCCCCGGCCTGCGGGAGGTGCTGATCAGCTGGTCAGCACGGGTTGACGGGGGTTCAGGTTCGTTCGTTCGGCCGTTGCCTGGTCGGCGTAGTGCTTCTCCTCGAACTCGACCGGGCTGAGGTAGCCGAGCCGTTTCTGGATTCGCCGGGAGTTGTAGAAGCCGTCGATGTACTCGAAGGGCGCGAGGTTCGCCTCGGCCCGGGTGGCGAAGACGCGGCCGCGGATGCACTCCGTCTTGATCACTATCCACAAATTCTCCGCGAGAGCGTTGTCGTACGAGTCCCCGACCTTGCCCATTGATGCTTGAACTCCGCCCGCTCCAGGCGAGTTGTCAGCTTCACAGACGTGTACTGACAGCCGTGGTCGGCGTGGTGCACGAGTGTGCCGGGCTCGACCTCGCGGGAGGCGAGCGCGTATTCGAGCGTGGTGAGGACCAGGTCGGCGTCCGCGCGGGCGGAGGTCTCCCAGGCCACCACCCGACGTGAGAACGCGTCCCGGATCGCGGACGGCCACAAGGGCCCCTCACCGGTCGCAATCATCGTCAGGTCGGTGACCCACAGCCGGTTCGGTGCGGGCGCGGTGAAGTCCCGCTCGACCAGGTCCGGAGCGAGGGTGGCCGTGGGATCGCGGCGCGTGAAGCCGCCCCGCCGCGGGCTGATCCCCGGCCCAGGCGGGCGTCGGCGGCCCACCAGGTCTCGGTGTGCCAGTCGCGGAAATGACGCTCAACGGGCGTCCACTCGCCGGGATGACGGGTGTCTTGCCAGGTCCCGGCGTGGGCGGCATCGATGGGCGTGTGCGGCTGGTCGGCCGGTGCCCAGGTGCCGTTGCGGGGTTTGAGTGCCACCACGTAGGCCAGCTCGGCATCCCGCAGCGCGAGGTACCAGTCGTCGCTGACGGAGTAGGCGCAGTCGGCGACCACCGCCCGGCATCCGAAGCCCGCCTCCTTTCCCCGGGCCGCGAGGGCGGCTGCCAGCTGCGGTTTCGTGCGGAAGGCCGGGACGGATCGGCCTCGGGCGAAGTGGTGGGCGGGCGTGTAGGGCTGTGCGTGCAGCGGGTAGTACACGCGGCCGTCGGTCCACACCGTGGTCACCGTGACGATGCCGTTGTCCGTCTTGCCGTACCGGCCCAGCCACTGCCGGCCCACATGCGCGGTGGCCGTGCCGTCCTTGCGGTCCCCGGAGTCGTCGATCACGATGACCCCGCCGTCGTGCGGAGCGGTCACCCTCTGCTCGCGCAGCAGCTCAAGCCGCCGGTCGTTGACCTGCTCGGCGTCCCAGGTGGACTCGGACAGGAAGAACTGCAACCGCTGCACCCCTGGTATCCCTGCGCCGGCCACCGGCTCCGCCCCGGCCAGGCAGGTGATCGTCTTGTTCCGCTCCCGCGGCGCCAGCAACCCGGTCAGGTACTCGCGAAACCCCCGCCGCTGGGCGAGGCTGACGAAGAGGTCATCGAACCCGGCCGCATACTCCTCCAGCGGCCCCGACGCGGGCGGACACGGACGGCGAGCAGTCATCTTCAGCCCCCACCACGGCAGTTGACTCGCTACCACCGCTCTACGACCAGCCCACGTCGCCGTCAACCCAAACTACCGACGAGTTCAACGAACTATCGGTAAAGAGCTCAGTCAACAGCCGCCTCGACGATCAAGGCGAATTGGGGTCGGGACTCCAGGTTTCGGAGTTCAGGGTCATCGCTCTGGCCGGGTGCGTAACGGCGGACGGCGGAGAAATCAGCTGACCGGAGCTCCGCCTCCACCGCCTCGAAGTCCCACAGGAATCCGGCGTGATGGCCGCAGTCCTGGAAGGTCATGCGCAGCAGATCAACCGGATGCTCGACCTGGTACCCCCTCCGCCGACACTCCTCCATCTCCCGTCGCGTCTCGTCGTCACGTGCCAGGTACAGCCGCACAGCGTGCTCGACATCGGGTGTCGACAGCCGGATGCGCCCGCCAGGTGCCAGAACGCGCCGCGCTTCACGGAACATGCGGCGGGCGGGCTCGAGGCGGATGTGCTCGATCATGTTGTCGGAGTAGATGTGACTCGCCGAGCCGGAGCGGACGGGCCACGTCCTGGTGGCGTCCAGATAAGACCGCGTGTGCCAGCAGACATCGGTGCAGATCCAGCCGGGCCGACGGCTCCGGTAGCTCCCCACTTCGATCTTGAGGAGGGGCCCTGATGACCTGGCCGCATGCGCGAACCGGGCCTTGGCGACGGGGCGGTTGACGGTGCCGATGACCGACTTGGCAACGCGTTTCGCAACGGACACGCGAGCGACGCTACAGCGCTGCCTCGGAGCGGCTTTGGTGCCACACCCGGCATGCGGCATGCATCACTCGCCCAGTCGTCCGGCACGCAGCCTGTTGGTATTCCTGACGGGTCTTCCGCAGACCCGACGCAGCCCGAATCGCATGTCGTCAATCGCCGCAGCCATCCTCGCCCTGGAGCGGCAACGCTGAAAGGGCTCAGTGACTCGAAGCTGACCTTCGTCCGGTACCCCGGCACTCGTGACATTTTTCCTCCGGAAGGTGTCCAAGCAGCAAGTTCCGCAGGTAGTTGCGGGAACCGTCGATGCCGAGAAAGCCTCCGGACATGCTTCCGTGCAAAAAGTTCAATGAGCGCCGCCGAGACCAGCCGAACTCGGCATCAAGCACCTGCATTGCCGCTGGCCTTGGGCCAAGGGAAACCCTCGTCACCAAGACCCGCGCTCCGCCATCCGCCGACGCAGCGAGACATGCAGACCCTGCCGGGGATTCCGAGCCGACCGTTCCACGACATCAGCCTTCCTTTCGATGGGTGGTCACCGATCGGGGAATCGTTGTGAACACTGTTGGGACCAACGCACGTTGGTGCACCACACGGATGCCTTTGAGCAGTTTTCCGTATCGGAGGAGGACGCCGGCGAGCAGTGCAGCCGTGAGGAGTTGCGCCGCCAGCGCCGCGGTGGCCGGAACGATCCCGTCGGCGGCGTGCCCGACGGCCAAGACGCAAAGTCCGACCATGAGGGCCACCAACGAGGCCTCCATGTAGGAGACCACGACATGACGCACTGATCCGGGAATCACTCTCCCCATCCATAAGACATAGGCCACGTGTTGCACGAGCCTGCACATCAACAGAGCAATGACCAAGCCGTGGATCCCCGATTCGGAAGCGATGGCGAAGCCGACCCCAGCGACGAGGGCGGCCAGATGCAGGATCTCGATGACTGCCTTCTGCCACACTCGTCCCATTGCCGCAGCCGTCGCAGCGGGAAAATACGTGACGACGTTGAGCGTACCGAGGAATGCCAGCGGTGGCACCAAGTCGGCGGTCTTCTCCCAGCCTTCGCCCAGCAGTACTTGCACGGCATTCCTAGAGCACGCGGCGATGGTTGCCGCCATGAACAGGAAGAGCAGGGTCGTCATCGCAAGGCTGTCGACATACGCGCTCTTCAGCCGTGCATGTTCGGCCTGGATACGGCTGAAAGCCGAGAACAGGACCTTGTTCACCGCGGTGGCCACCTGATGCAGAGGCAGCACTGCCATGAACCAGGCCCGGTTGTAGTATCCCAGAATTTCCATCCCGGCATACCTGCCGATGACAAAGGTTTCGCCACTGGTTGTCAGAAACTCCAGGAATCCTACACAAGATACCTGGGTGCTAATCGACGCCATCTCCCGCATAGCGCAGAGACTGAACAGCGGGCGCGGATCATGCCTGACCAGAGCGATACTGGCTGCCGTCATGACAACGGACTGACCGACCCCCGCGTAGACCAGGCTCCATACTCCACTGCCCGCGAGTGCTGAGGTCAGACCGATACCGCAGTAGCCGAACAGATACGAGCCGAATTCAGTCAGAGCAAGGCTCTTGTAGCGCATGTCCCGGCGAAGGAGTCCCACAGCGGTCGAGCCGATTGCGGAGATCACGAAGGTCAGTGCCAGAATCCGGCATACCCCGACCAGTTCGCCGGGGCCGTTGACGACGCGGACACCGAAGGGAGTGACGAACCAGCAGACGGCAAACATGCCGACTCCGGTCGCGATTCCGACCGCGAGAGCGGCCCGGACATGCCGGACTTCGAGAACCGGCCGCTGCACGACCGCCAAACTCAGACCGCTCTGAGCGAAGTAGATCACAAAGCGAAGCATGAACATCGCCAGCCCCACGAGCCCGAAGTCTGCCGGTGTGAGCAACCGGCTCATCACGGCCGTGTAGGGCACCTGGACCACAAAGGAAGCGACCGCTCCGAGCAGGGTCCACCTCACCCCATCGGCGGCAGTCGAGGTCAGACGGGCCGGCGACGCTCGCCGGGCGGAGACACTGTCCGCGAGGGCTACGTCCGAGACATAGGGCTTCCCGTCGGTCACAGGCCCAAGGCTGACGTCGCTGCCGTCCGGCTCCGTGGCAGACGTCGCAGCTCCGGAAGTCCTTCCAATTCCACTGCGGGCACGGCACCTGGAGCCACGAGGACAGCGCACCCGCGCCGGGCACCGGCTTCCTCACGCGAGGGGCAACGGGGCCAGAAGACCTCGTAGGGACCGATGGCCTCATCTCCCAGATACTCGATCGACAGCTCCCGGTCGCCATACGTGTCGAAGGCATAACCGCTGTCGTCGAGAACCTTGAAGTCATCGATCACGATGACGGAGTCGGTCCACTCCTTGGTGATGAGTGCAACTTCTTCCCGCAGGGGCAGATCCTCTTTCCAGTGGGCGTCGAGATAGAACAGGACATAGGATGGGGGAAAGTGGTCGGCGTTGCGCAGTTTTTTCAGCGCGGCTCGAGAGTCTCCAACGAGTACCCGTACCTCCGGGATCTTACGGAAGCGCCGCTTCGCGCAGTACGCAAATCCTCGATTCTTCTCGACTGTGCAAACGGGCTGCTCCGACACATTCAAGAAGAACTGGGCAGAAGCCCCGTAGAACGTACCGGACTCAAAGATCGCTTCAGGATCGATCGTTCGGACCAGTGAGCGGAACAAGCTCTGCCGAAAGCGTTGCCCATTGAGGTGAGGGTACGGTCCATACAGGCAGGGCTTAACTGCACGAACTATCCTTGTGATCGACCGTTGGAGCGATCCGGACACACGTTCCAAAGGTCGGCGGCCGATGTCGCAGCCTACGGTAACCTGCATGCAAGGCATATGGTCACACCCTTCCATAGCACCCAACCCCGATCGTATTGACCTGCCCACCTCTCATAACCGTATGAGGAATGGGTGTCATTTGAGAACCACTCATCCGGATGAGCCAAGAGGAATTTAATTCCCGTATGGGGATGAGCCGCGAGAGCGTTTTAAGCAGGCCGTGGGTGTTGTCGCAGGACCAGCACGGCCAACGTCAGCTCAAGACGGGATTAGTTCGTCAGGTGGGACCTGATCGCATTGCGGAGCCTGGCTCGCTTCGCATCGTCCTGCAGAGAGCCGGTGACGAACCTGAGGGCCGATGCGGCGTGTTCAGCAGCCATCGTCACAACCGAGTCGTTGTTGGTCAGGTACTGCTCGGGGACGCCGAACAGGCGCGCTGGCATCCGGCCCGCGGAACGAATGCCTGTGACCTGGTTGGCGAGATTGTGCCCATGGATCACCTGAAGCCACGCGGGTCGGCATCGGACCTGCACCTGAGGGTGATCCGTGATCATATGGTGAGATCTGCAGAACACCGTACCCCACGGACGCCCGGGCAAATTCGGCTCGATATAGGAGATGAACGGGTTAGCGATGTACGGGCGCAGGTAGAACCGCCCGGCAGACATCTGGTAACCAAACACAAGGTTGACGAAGTAGGCACCGTCGACCTTGCCGAGCTGTCTTTGAACGGCCTCGACGTAATGTGGCGCCAGCGCATCGTCACAGTCGAGACGACTGGTGATCAAATATTTCTGCCGACCCAGCCCGGCTGTGGAGATGGCCTTGTTCACTGATGTCGGACCGAACCCACCTTCCACCCAGACAGGTTGGAAAACACCGTCAGCCGAGAGCTTCTCGATCTGGCCGCGCCAACGCTGCGGCGTTCGAGCGTCACAGAACACGAACCACTGTCGAGGCGCACGTCGCTGGCGACGGACGGATGGCAGGCACAGGTCGCGAAAGATGGGAAACCTGGCAGCCACCCATTCCTCAGGAGGCGGTTCCTGGTCGTCCATGAACCGCACATTGAACCGCGTGAGGAGAATGTGCTCAACAGCCATGGCTGCAGTATCGAATGGACTGATTCAGGTCTGCTGTCACGTGTCGAATATCCGGCTCGGACAGCATGGCGGACCGCTGGACCACAGCTAGCCTCGATTCGTCAGTGGTCGTGAACACTGCAGGCAGACGTGGGTGTTCCCATCAACTGGAGCAATCCGTCGCAAAAACGCCGGGCCATTTCCTCGACCGTGTAGGCGGCGGCGTCCTTCCGGCAGGCGGCCTGGAGCACGTGCAGGCGCCGAGGGGCGTTCAACAGCGCCGTCACGGCCCCAACATAGGCATCCAGGGAATCCGGCGTGATCAGGGAGTTGCGGCCGTGAGTGAGGTACTCGAACTCCGGGGCGTGCCAGGGCCAGTCTGTGGTGACGACCGGTGTCCGCAGGGCGAAGGAGTCAACCGCGCACAGGCCGACACGGCCCGGCATCAGCATGACGTCGCTGACCGCGCCGAGCAGCGCGGTGCGCGCTCCCGTCGCACGCCCCAGTGCCACCACCGGGCTGCCGGGCTGAGAGGCGGCGTCGTCCACCAGGAGCCGGTCGGCGCCGTCCCCTGCGACCAGCAGGCGGAAGCCGGGAAGTTCCGCGGCGATCTGCCTTGCGGATTCCAGAAGGAAGGGGATTCGTTTGGGAGCGTCCAGTCCGCCCAGGAACAGCGCGGTGCGGCCGGGGACCAGATCGAACTGTTTCCTCAACAGCGCGGCCTCGACATGCTCCCGAGTCCCGGCCTCCTCGGCGCGTTCACAGTCTTCGGCGAGCGCCGTCGTATCGACAGAGTTGCGTACGACGGTGATCCGGTCGGCGGGAAAGCCCCGCGCGGTGAGATGTGCAGCCCCGCCTTCTGTATAGGCGAAGAACCAGGCACCGCGCCGCGTCAGCGCGTCCTTGGCCAATGACTCGATGCGGGTCACCGGCTTGGTATACGTCCGGCCGTGTCCCCAGAATGCCACTGGAGGAGCATGGCCGGCGAACCGTGCGATCTGCTGCCTCAGCAGCAGGGGATACGTGTCGAGGTTCTGCAGTGCCTGCTCCACTACGACCGCGTCAGCGGAGGCCGCCCGATTCCGCAGGTGGCGCCAGGTCAAGGATCTTCCACCCGGAATGGACACTTGTCGCGTGGGCACCTGCCTCGCGCAGGCGCAGTGCGCGGAGTCCCTTCTGGCCGCCTGGACGGAGGCAGGGGTCCCGTAGAGCACCTCCAGCGTGATGCCCTCGGTTTCGAGGAGTGTCTGGAGCCGTTCGTAGAAGCCGGTCCGGTAGCCAGGAAGGTACGGCTGCACCAACAGGACCCGCCGTCGGCTTTGCCTGGGGCCCCCGCCGCCTCGGCCACTCGCGGATCTGTGCGACCCCCGCGCGCTCTTGGTTGCGGAATCTTGCCAGGCCCTTCGCGCATGGCTTTTCAAGCTGGACACACCTCCAGTGCCTGAGGCCGGTGCCATGGCGACCTTGCTTCAGTCACCATCGGCGCGGCTGTTCCCCTGTGCGGGACGCCCTCGGCGCCCGTACACCGAGAGCATTCTTGGTTTCGGGTATGCCTCCCCCGACCACACGTGCGGCGAGTCGTCGCGGGGAAGCCAGGATCAACTGGCCGGCCTGCATGCCTTGCGTTGGGCACCAACTGGGCTTCCTGCCCCTGCGGACCGGAGCACGCCCTTGCCGAGCGCCTGGCAGGCGACACCTTGGAGAAACCGGGCGTTGCCGAACAGGTAGCGACGCCACAAGCGGCGCGGTTCGCACCCCAGCCGGAACAGCCATTCCAACCCGTTGCACTGCATCCAAGACGGCGCCTGCCGTTTGGTTCCGGCGATGAAGTCGAAGGCGGCACCGACCGCCACGGCGACCACGGGCAGTGAGACACACAGTTCGGCCGCCTTGCGGTCCTGCAGCGGGGTGCCGAGGCCCACCCAGACGATGTCCGCACCGCAGGCGCGGATCTCCTCCTCCTGTCCCCGCCGCTCCTGCATGGTGAGAGGCCGGAAGGGCGGCGAGCACGCGCCTGCGATGACGGCACGGGGAAACCGCCTGTGTAGCTCCCGTCGCAGGGAGCCGAGCACCTGCGGGGTCGAGCCGAGCAGGTAGTGGCGCAGTCCGGTGCCCTGGCTGAGCTCGAAGACGTTCAGGACGAGGTCGGGGCCGTAAACCCGGATGCCCGGCATGGTCTTGTCCCGGTGCAGCAGACGGTTGGCCCACACCACCGGCTGGCCGTCCGGGAGGTTGAGGGACGCCGATCGCAGGACGTCCCCCAGCTCCGGGTCCCGGTCGGCGAGCGCGAGCGTGTAGGCGTTGCACAGATGAACGTCACTGCCACGCCCTGTGCCGACCCTTGGGGCAGCCCCCGTGGCTGTCCCTGTGGCGGCCTCGGGATCCGCGGCCTCGCGCGTTCTGCGCATCTGATCCGCGAGCGTCAGGACCTGACGCGCCGCGCCAAGAGGCGTGTGCGCGGTGATGGGAATGCCCATGCACTCGACCTTGGCCGTATGACGGAGGGTTTTGTCCGACTCTACTGACTTGATCACGACTGCACCGCGGTGCGGGTCACGATCACCGGAGGGGTGCGCTTCTGCTGCAGGCCGATCCCTCCGATGCCGTCTGTGCTCAAGCGGCGACGGAAGCACGCGATCGTCTCGCGCAGCCCGTGCTCGACAGGCGTTGTGGGCTCCCAGCCCAGCAGCTCACGGGCCAGGGTGATGTCCGGGCGCCGTCTCTCCGGATCATCCTGGGGCCTCGGAATCGTCGTCAGCGGGGATGCAGATCCGGTGAGCTTGGTGATCCACTGGGCGAGCTCGTACATGGTGACCTCGTGCGGATTGCCCAGATTGACCGGTCCCCCGTGGTCGCTCTCCAGCATGCGCAGCAGTCCCTCAACGAGGTCGTCGACGTAGCACAAGGACCGGGTCTGGCTGCCGTCCCCGGTGACAGTGAGGGGTTCTCCGCGCAGTGCCTGGCAGATGAAAGTGGGGATGGCACGTCCGTCGTCGGCGCGCATCCGCGGGCCGAAGGTGTTGAAGATACGAACGATCTTGGCGTCGATGCCGAGAGTCCGACGGTATGCCGCGGTCAGCGCCTCGCTGAAGCGCTTGGCCTCGTCGTAGACGGACCGCGGGCCGACGGGGTTGACATGCCCCCAGTAACTCTCGGGCTGCGGATGAACCTGCGGGTCGCCGTACGACTCCGACGTCGAGGTCAGCAGGAAACGGGCACGTTTCTCTGCGGCCAGATCGAGAGCGTTCCATGTGCCCGCTGACCCGGTACGCAGCGTTTGCAGCGGGAGCCGCAAATAATCCACGGGGGAAGCTGGAGACGCCATATGAATGACGGCGTCCACAGGGCCTTCCACATTCAGTCCCTGATTCACATCCGCGCGAATGAAGTGAAATCCGGGAGAGTCCCTCAAATGGTCGATGTTATGCGGCGTGGAGGTAAGGAAGTCGTCCACGCACACGACGTCGCCGCCTGCAGCAAGCAGGCGTTCACACAGGTGAGAGCCAATGAAACCGGCACCACCAGTAACTACTGCACGCATCACTGCCCTCTCGTCCGCACCCTGAGGTGCCCTCACCGGACAGCTCGGAATGTCGCCGACAACCCAGGCTGGCATATGTTTTTGACCCGCCCTCAAGAAGAGTTACTACAGGCCGGGAGTCCGCCGTTTCACGCACGTACCCAAGGAGTCGTTCGTTTTCCCCTGATCGGCAGTATGAAGAATCAGCTGCCCGGGTTCGGCGATCCTGCCACTGGAACCCCGCACAGGCGACGAGCACTCGCAGCCAGCCCCGTCACCATCACGCCGGTCGCAACACCCACCTGACTCTGTCTCAACGCGTTGGACATGGCAGCACTCACGCTCCCGGCCCTGCACCCGTCAAGAGCCACCACGTCCACAGCGCACCATGCAGCCGATGTTGGAATCGGCGCTCCGGCGAGCAGAGCTGACGGGTTCTCTGAATGCGTGGTCACGGCGCGGGAACCTGTGCGCCCATCAGGGACCGGCTGCTCCCCCATCCGGTGACTTCTGAGGACCGCCCTGTTATTCGATGTCGCTATGTCCCATTTATTCAGGTATCCAATCTTGCTGTCACGGCCTGCGCTGCCGCCGGCCCTGAACTCGATCGAGGAGCGTGGGGAAAGATGCCGACATCGTCAAAATGGCGAGCCTCAGTGGCCTCAGCAGCTGCGGCTGCTGTGCTCGTCACCGCACCACTGGTGGGCGCAGGGACCGCCCACGCGCAGTACCCGCCAGGGCCGGGTCTGACCCTCACCGACACCACAGGGCTCCCAGGACAGACGATCAGCTACAACGCAACGGGCTTGGAGTCGTTTGAGGAGGGGAACGAACTTTTCTTCTCGCGAGTGAAAGTTCTCGGCACATTCCGCGCCGACGCGGAGGGCAACGTGTCAGGGACGTTCACCATTCCCAGAAGGGCCAAGCCAGGTCTGCACGTCTTCGAACTCGTCCCCGAGGACCGGGACCCTATCCTCGCGGCCAACATCACCGTGATCGGCCGTGGGAAGGACGGGTACCCCGGCCCCGGGTATGGGAAGGGGGAATACCCCCACCTCGCGGACACCGGTAGCGACACCAAGTTGCTTATCACCGGTGCGGCGGCGGCAGGGTTGATCGTCGCTGGCGCAGGAACCCTGGTGGTCATGCGCCGGCGCACGCGTTCTTGACGGAGTCAGAGCATGCACATGCCGCGCTCTTACGTGCGTCCTGGGCCCGTCCAGGACGCACGCGACCTCCGCCTCGGTGGCCTCCGCCGTCCAGCAAGAACTCTGCTGCTGGTCGCCACCGGTCTGCTCCTTGCGGGCGCGGCCTGGATTGTCGTCACCGGTCTACTCGCCCGGTCCGAGCTGCTGGCGGCCCAGCAGGACCTGGACAAGCTGCGGCAGTCGTTCGGCACCGCTTCGGCGGCGAGCAGCACTGCCGCAGCTGCCACACGACAGTCCGGCCTGGATGCAGCGATGCGCTCCGCGGCGGAGCATGCCGCGCGAGCGCATCGTCTCACCACCGGTCCTGCCTGGTATCCGGGCGCTCACCTGCCCTTCATCGGGGAACCTGTCCGAACAGTGCGCGGTGCCGCGTACGCCGCCGACAGGCTGACCGGCGAGGTCCTGCCACCGCTGGTGCGTGCCGTCCCCGAAATCACTGTCGACGCACGCAAGGGCGGCGTTCCACAGATCCTCGCGGCGTTGCAAGGCCAGGCCCCGGCGATCGCCCGAGCCGCGCACGTCGCAGCCGAGGTGCGGAGCGAAGTCCGCGAACTGCCCAGCTCCACCTGGCTGCGGGCTGCGGACCGGGCACATACACAGTTGTCCCGGCAACTCGACCGTCTCAGCACGGCCGCGGCCGACGCCTCTGTCGCAGCTCGCGCGCTTCCGCCGATGCTCGGGGCACAGGGGACACGACGCTACCTCCTGGTCTTCCAGAACACAGCCGAAGCACGCGGTACTGGTGGGCTGCCGGGGGCCTTCGCCGTGCTCAGCGCCGACAACGGCCGACTGCGTTTCGAGCGCTTCGGCAATGACACTGAGCTGGGGCACACCAGCGCCGACGTGAATCTGGGAGCCGAATACGCGGCCCTGTACGGAAGACACGCCCCCACCCGCGTCTGGGTCAACTCAAATGTCAGCCCGCATTTTCCCCATGCCGCCCGCATCTGGACCGCGGCATGGCGGAAGCACAGCGGTCAGCGCGTGGACGGTGTCATCGCTCTCGACCCCAGCACCCTGAGCCTGCTTCTGCGTGCCACCGGACCGGCCCGACTACCCGACGGGACAGCCCTCACCGCCGACAACGCGGTGGATCTCACCATGAGGGCCAGCTACGCGACCCACGAGGACGTCCTGGCACGCAAGGCATTCTTCATTGATGCGGCCCGCGCCGCCGCCGCTCGGCTGATGGACGCGGCCGACGATCCGCGGCTGATCCCCGCGATGGTCCGTGCTGTTCACGAGGCCCAGCAGGAGGGACGTCTCAAGCTCTGGAGCGCCCGCCAGTCCGAACAGCGTCTTCTCGAATCACGTCTGTTCGGTGGTGCGCTGCCCGACACCCCCGGGCCGTTCGCCGGACTCATCGTGAACAACGCGGCCGGCACCAAGCTGGACTACTACCTGGATCGCCGCCTGACCTGGACGCCGGGCCGCTGCACCCCGAACGACCGATCCGTCACCGCGACCGTGACTCTCGTCAACCGGGCACCGGCCTCCGGACTCCCCACCTACGTCACCCAGCGGCTCGACAAGCGGCCCTATCGCACGCGGCCCGGCGACAACCGGCTGCTGGTGTCCTACTACGCCAGCGTGGGCGCCAGCCTGACCAGGACCACCCTCGACGGTCGCCCGGTCATGTTGCACTCCTCCGTCGAACGCGGCCATCCCGTCTACACCTTCGATCTGGAACTGCCCGCCCAGTCCAGCCGCACGCTGGTGCTGCACCTTCGGGAGCCGCTTTCAGACCGCGCCCCTGTGCTTCAGCGGCAGCCACTGGTGATCCCGCTCCAGGCCACGGTGACGCCGGGGCGATCGTGCCAGGCCTGACCAGATGCCCGCCCCTTTCTGCGCATCCCAGTCCACCGAGTTGCCCGAATTCGAGTCGACCGAATCCGCTGATCGGAACCGTCTGTGACGAGCAAGCACTGTCGGACGTCACCAGGCGCCGCAGCTCCGATGACTCAGAGTGATGCTCGGAACCAGCCGCGAAGGATGGTGTCGATGGGTGCCACGAAGCCGAGCAGGCCGAGGCCGGTGACGCCCATCGTGACGGCGGCTGTACTCCTGACGGCGCTGCTCACTTCCTGTGCCGCGGCGGCAGAACACGGAAGCCCGGCTGCGGTTGCGCCGGTGCGGGCTGCAAGAGGGACCGAGCAGTTGCGACCAAAGGTGCTCGAGACCCTTCCCCATGACGCCGAGGCATTCACCCAGGGACTGGAGATGGCCGGCGGCACGCTTTACGAGAGCACCGGCATTGCCGGGCAGTCCTCTGTTCGGGCGGGCCTGCCCGGCAAGAGCCCCACACTCCGCGTCACGATGCCCGCGCCGCTCTTCGGTGAGGGGATCACCGTCCTCGGCCGCACTCTGTGGCAGCTCACATGGCAGAACGGCATCGCGATCGAACGCGACGCAAGGACCCTGTCAGAACTGCGCCGGGTCTCCTACCAGGACGACGGCTGGGGCCTCTGCCACCAGCGGGAACGCAACCGGCTGGTGACGAGCAACGGATCGTCCCGACTCACCTTCCGGGATCCGAAGACGCTGGCGAAGCAAGGCGACGTGGCCGTCACGGCCCATGGGCGGCCGGTCACGGCGTTGAACGAACTCGAATGTGTCGGCGATCTCGTGTACGCCAACGTCCTCTTCACTGACCGGATCGTACGCATTGACGCCAGCACCGGCGCGGTGACGGGGGAAATCGACGCCACGGGCCTGTTGCCCCCGAACGAAAGAGTGCACGGAGCCGTCCTGAACGGCGTCGCCGCCGTCCCCGGCACCGATCAGTTCCTGCTCACCGGCAAGCTGTGGCCCAAGATGTTCCGTGTCAAGTTCGTCTCCTCCCCAGCACCAGCAGTGCGGCAGATGCCATCCGAACGGTAGCGGCGAACACATGGGCCCTGTTCAGCAGCGGCCGGATGGGGCCGCCACCGCAGCCAGGGGCAAGGCAACCCTCAGCGACGCAGATCACCGCACGCGCGACTACAGCACGGCGGCATATGTTGGGTAGTCTCAGACGGACTGCATAAGTTACTGCTTAGTAATCACTGAAGATCCGCTGAAGCACCCCGCTGAAGCACCACCTCGCAGGCCCGAGGAGCCCCCAAATGCAACTCGCCGCGATCATCGTGTCGCTGGTGCTGACCGTGGTCGGCGTTGCGCTCATTGCCCGAGCCGTCGCCCAGATCTACCGGTTCATCACGCTCGGTCAGCCCGTGCCCGCCGGCAGCCGCACGGACAACCCCAAGCAGCGGACGATCACCCTGGTCAAGGAGTTCCTGGGCCACACCCGGATGAACCGGTGGGGGATCGTCGGCTTCGCGCACTGGTTCGTCGCGATCGGCTTTCTGACCCTGCCGCCGACGCTGGCCCAGGCGTACGGGCAGCTCTTCGAGGCCGACTGGACGCTGCCGGCGATCGGCGGCTTCCTGCCGTTCGAGATGTACATCGAGTTCATCGGCCTGATGACGGTCGTCGGCATCCTGGTGCTGATCGTGATCCGGCTGCTGAGCCTGCCGTCGCGGGCCGGCCGCAAGTCGCGGTTCGCGGGCTCCAAGGCCTGGCAGGCGTACTTCGTCGAGTACGTGATCCTCACCATCGGTCTGGCGATCCTGGCCCTGCGCGGTCTCGAGGGCGCCATCCACCATGTGGAGCACTACGAGGCCGCGTACTTCGTCTCGTATCCGCTGGTCCTGGCCTTCAAGGGGCTGAGCGTCGGCGCGCTGCAGAACCTCATCTACTTCACCGCGATGATCAAGATCGGCACCTCGCTCATCTGGATGATCACGGTCTCGCTGAACACCAACATGGGTGTCGCCTGGCACCGCTTCCTCGGCTTCCCGAACATCTGGTTCAAGCGGAACGCCGACGGCTCCACCGCGCTGGGCGCACTCCAGCCCATGACGTCCGGCGGCAAGCCGATCGACTTCGAGGACCCAGGCGAGGACGACATCTACGGCGTCTCCCAGGTCGAGCAGTTCTCCTGGAAGGGCCTGCTGGACTTCTCGACCTGCACCGAGTGCGGTCGCTGCCAGTCGCAGTGCCCCGCCTGGAACACCGGCAAGCCGCTGTCGCCGAAGCTGCTGATCATGTCGCTGCGCGACCACGCGTACGCCAAGGCCCCCTACCTGCTCGCCGGCGGCGGCAAGACCATGGAGGGCGAGGAGAAGGCGACCGCAGAGCAGCTGAAGGACGTCCCGGCCGCGGCGCTCGCCGAGGCCGAGCGGCCGCTGATCGGCACCGTCGAGGCTGCGACTGACAGCGGCTTCGCCGCGGGCGGCGTCATCGACCCGGACGTCCTGTGGTCCTGCACCACCTGCGGTGCGTGCGTGGAGCAGTGCCCGGTCGACATCGAGCATGTCGACCACATCGTCGACATGCGCCGCTACCAGGTCATGATCGAGAGCGCCTTCCCGAGCGAGGCCGGGACGATGCTCAAGAACCTGGAGAAGAAGGGCAACCCCTGGGGGCTCGCCAAGAAGCAGCGTCTCGAGTGGACCAAGGAAGTCGACTTCGAGGTGCCGGTCGTCGGCAAGGACATCGAGGACCTCAGCGAGGTCGACTACCTCTACTGGGTCGGCTGCGCGGGCGCCCTGGAGGACCGGGCCAAGAAGACCACCAAGGCCTTCGCGGAGCTGCTGCACATCGCGGGCGTCAAGTTCGCGATCATGGGCGGCGACGAGAAGTGCACCGGTGACTCCGCCCGCCGTCTGGGCAACGAGCCGCTCTTCCAGCAGCTCGGCCAGGAGAACGTCGCCATGCTGAACATGGCCTTCGGCGAGGACGACGAGGACGAGAGCACCAAGAAGCCCAAGTCCGCCAAGAAGATCGTCGCCACCTGCCCGCACTGCTTCAACACGATCGCGAACGAGTACCCGCAGCTCGGCGGCGAGTTCGAGGTCATCCACCACACGCAGCTGCTGCAGCACCTCATCGACGAGGGCAAGCTGATCCCCGTCACCCCCGTCGACGGTCTGATCACCTACCACGACCCCTGCTACCTGGGCCGCCACAACAAGATCTACACGCCGCCGCGCGAGATCATGGACAAGGTCCCGGGCCTGCGCCAGCAGGAGATGCACCGCCACAAGGAGCGCGGCTTCTGCTGCGGCGCCGGCGGTGCCCGGATGTGGATGGAAGAGCGGATCGGCAAGCGCATCAACACCGAGCGCGTCGACGAGGCGCTGTCCCTCAACCCGGACATCGTCTCCACCGCCTGCCCGTTCTGCCTCGTCATGCTGACCGACTCGGTCAACGGCAAGAAGAACGACGGAAAGGCCAAGGAGTCGCTGCAGGTCGTGGACGTCGCGCAACTGCTGCTCGACTCGGTGAAGACACCTGCCGACAACCCGCCCCCGGCGGGCGAGGCCGAGGCGGAGAGCGAGCCGGAGCCGGAGCCCGTCAAGTAGGCAAGGTTCGTACCGTTCCGTACGCTTCGTACGCAACGCGAAGGGCCGGGTTCCCGTCTGGGGCCCGGCCCTTCGCATGCCTCCTCGTGCCGCCTGGTGCCTCGTTGTCCGCCCTGCCCTTACGTGGCCGGTGAAACAAGAGCATCATGAGCCGGTTGTTGTTGTCCGTGATGCCGATGCCATTGAGGTGGATGGTGCCTATACCGAGCGCAGGAAGCAGAAGTCAGCGCCACCGCCACACCGGTCTACGAGCCACCGCCGCCGTCCTGGGCTGCGCTCTCCTGCTCTCCGGCTGCGGCGAACTCGCGCATGACGGCGGGTCCGCCACGAAGCATCAGCAGGCGACCAGGACGGCTGGTGCTTCCAGGGCTCCCGGCAAGGACGGGGGCACCCCGCGCCTGCCCGTGCCCCGCGGCAAGGGCAGCCGCGTCGCCGACGACTTCAATGGCGACGGGCACCGCGATCTCGTCCTCAACGACCTGGTGAAGGGCCCGGACGAGCTGCACGGCGACGACGCCGGCATCGGGGTCGTGTACGGCGGCGGGCAAGGGCGAGGGCAGGGACTCGTGCCCGGTGCGCGGCAGTTGCTGAGCCCCGCCGAGTACGCCGCACCGACCAAGGGTCAGCTGCCCGCCGCCTTCGACGCCGAGGCCTCCTGCGATCTCGACGACGACGGCTTCACCGACCTCGTCGTCTCCACCGACCCGCCGTACGACGGTCAGGGGCAGCCGCCGGTGCCGTTGCAGCTGCTCTTCGGTTCGCCGAAGGGGCTGGCCGGCAAGGCCGTGACCGTGCGCATCCCCGCCCGTGCCCGGTTCGGCAACGACTGGCCCGACCAGTCCGTGTGCGGCGACTTCGACGGGGACGGCGCCATGGACCTCGTCGTGCACGCGTCGGACAGCCGGATCAGTTATCTGCGCGGGCCCTTCAGCCGTAAGGGCTCCCCCCGAGCCGCCGGCACTCCGCTGGCCGCGCCCGGGAACGTCCCCGTCGGGCCCTCCGTCGACGTCAACCGCGACGGCTACGACGACGTGCTGGTGCGCGCCACCGCCTCCCCCGAGTCGGCGTCGAGCCTCGTCCTCGGGGGTCCGGCCGGCCCCACCCGTACCGGGAGCGTCTTCCCGGCGGGCTCCGCCGTGGCGTTCGGCCGTTTCGGCAAGGGCCGGGGCACGGACGCCGCGATCGGCACGAGCGACGGGGTCGCCTTGCGCTACGACGTGCCCGGCACCCTGCGCGGAAGCCTCTCCCGGTCGGGTACCGCCGGAGCCGGCGCAGTCCTGGCGGCCGGTGACCTCGACGGCGACGGGCTGAGCGAACTCGTTGTCGGCGGCGACCGGTTGCAGATCTTCAAGGGGCGCTCGAAGGGTCTCTCGGCGGCAGGCGCGGTCACCGTGGCACCGGCGGCGCAGGGCTCCACCCAGCTCCTCGCCGTCGCCGACTTCGACGGGGACAAACGGGCTGATCTCGTCGTACGGACGTATCGCGGGGAGACGAAGGATACGGTGGCGCTCTTTCCGGGGAGGAAGAGCGGTCTGGTCGCGGTGGAGCCGGAAGTGACCTTCTCCACCGCCGAGTTCTTGGGGGGATCCTGATGACGCGGAGGCCGCGGAGGCGAGCGGCGAGGCGCAGGGCGGTCGGACGGTGCGCGGTCGCCCTGTGCTGCGCCATGGCGCTCGCCGCGTGCGGCGGTGGCGGGGGCGGTGACGGCGGCAGTGACGACCAGAAGTCCAACGGCACCCCGCCCCCCGGCAAGCCCGCCGCCGACCCGGATCCCGGCGACTTCAACGGCGACGGTTACGACGACTACATCCACGTCGTCACCGCCACCGACCGCGACCGCAAGCGGTCCAAGACGACCCTGGTCATCGTGTACGGCTCGAAGAAGGGCCTCAACACCGACTGGGCGGTGCGCATCCCCGAGGGCTCGGGCAGCGACGCATGGTTCACCGGTCCCCTTCTCCGCGCCGACCTCGACGGCGACGGCTTCACGGATCTGGTCGGCAGCCGCGGCCCGTCGGCACCGGACAGCACATCGCCGCGCCAGCAGGTATTCGTCATGTACGGCGGTGCGCGCGGGCTGGACACGCCCAAGGCGCTCGACGTCCCTCAGGGCACCCGGCCGCTCGCGGTCGCGGACTTCGACGGAGACGGCTCGGCCGATGTGCTGGATGCCGGCACCAAGGGCTCCGGCCCGCCGATGGGGGGCACATCGGCGACCAGCGGGCGCCTGCTCTACGGCCCGTTCGGCCGCTCGGGAAAGCCGGAGCGGACCGCCGATCTCGATCTCGGGCAGCACGGTTACGCCGCCCCGTCCAGCGCCACCACGGGAGACTTCGACGCCGACGGCCGCGCCGAAGTGGTCCTCACCTACAGCTTCGACGCGGAGGAGGACGAGACGGCCCCCTCCGACCTGCACACCGTCGCGTACTACGAGGGCAGCGAGCAGGGCCTCGTGCGCGTCGGGGGCCCGGAGGCCCGTATCGCCGAGGCCGTTTCCACCTTCGACGGCCCCCGCACCCCGGCCACGGGCGACGCGGACGGCGACGGCACCGACGATCTGCTGCTGCCCACCCAACTCGCCGTCGCCCCCGCTGACATGCCCGGCACCGGTGGGGCGCTCACCATCATGTACGGAGCGAAGTCCGGCCTCGGCACGGGCCGTGAGGCGACCGTCATCGCTGGAAAACGCCGTATCGACTTCGGATCGTCGCCCGCCGTCGGCGACGTCAACGGCGACAAGAGGCCCGACGTCGTGGTGAACACCCCGGACTTCCGGAGGCACGACGGCAAGGTCACACTCCTGCCGGGCAGTTCGGCGGGCGTGCCGTCCGCCACGGGCGAGCAGTCCGTCGACGCAGAGACCGCGGGCCTGCCCGGCACCCCCAACCCGCACTACTGGAACGCGTTCAACCATCAGCCGCCGCTGCTCGATGTCGACGGCGACGGCCGCTCCGACGTGATCGTCTTCGGGCCGCTGTACGAGAAGCGGCGTGGAGCATTCCTGGTGCTGCGCGGTACGGAAAAGGGGCTCGACCCACAGAAGGTCCAGTTCTTCACGCCGGCCGACATCGGCGTCTCACTCCGGCTCACGTAGGACCCGTCCACCGCCAGTCCAGCAAGTCGGGGGCGGTCGCGTACGGAGCGGTGCTCGGCACGCAGGGCGTGGGGTGCGGGGTGGCCGACAACCGAGTGCGGGGTGGCCCGACAACCGCCTCACCAACCCCTCCGGCCACAGGAATCTCCGAACTTCCTTACAACCGTCACCCGGTCCCATCGGTCTCCTGATCGCCGAACCGCCGTGCAAAGCGCGGATGAACCCCGGGCAAACCCGGGTGGTTCGGCACCCATCGACTGCGGGCGCCCGCCAGGCGCCCCCGCATGCCGCAGGAGAAACCCGCATGCACAAGCACCTGCGACTCGCCCTCGCGACGGCCTCCGCGGCCACGCTGACGGCCGGTCTGCTCGCCTTCTCGGCCACCACCGCCTCGGCGGCCCCCTCCGGCCTTTCCGGCGACTTCAACGGCGACGGCTACCGCGACCTCGCGATCGCCGCGCCCATCGCCAAGGTGACCACCAAGTCCGGCGCCGGTTACGTCGCCGTCGTCTACGGCACCGCGAGCGGCCTCGACACCTCGAAGCGCCAGATCATCAGCCAGGCCACCACCGGCATCCCCGGAACCCCGGAGTCGTACGACTACTTCGGCGACCGCCTGACCACGGGCGACCTCGACGACGACGGCTACACGGACCTGGTCGTCGGCGTGCACGGCGAGCAGATCGGCTCGACCGGCGACTCGGGCACGATCACCGTGGTCTGGGGCGGCGCCGACGGCCTCAAGACCGCGACCAATCTGACCTCTCCGCTTCCCGAGAACCTCAACGAGCTGGGCTGGTCCGTGGCAACCGGCGACTTCGACGGGGACGGCGACACCGACCTGGCCGCGGCCAACCTCGCCTACCCCGAGCTGAACGTCTTCAAGGGCCCGATCTCCCGCACGGGCGCGGCTACGGAACTCGTCGGCATCGACACGTACGAGCAGACCGGCATCAACACCGACAAGATCGTCGCAGGTGACGTCACCGGCGACGGCACGACGGACCTGCTGGTCATGGGCCAGCAGGAGATCACCGGCGGCTACCGCACCCGCAGCGTCCTCTACAAGGGCTCGGCGAGCGGCCTGACGGCCGGCAGCAAGGTCGCGGGCGGCTACGACGCGGTCATCGCCGACGTCGACAAGGACGGCTACGGCGACATCGTCACCGGCAACTTCATGGAGAAGTCGACCAGCGAGCCGAACGGCGGCCTCGGCGGCGCGGTGACGGTGACGTACGGCGCGTCCACCGGCCTGAGCTCCCGCACCCCCGTCCGTATCAACCAGGACACCACCGGCGTGCCCGGCACCGCTGAGAAGGGCGACGCATTCGGCTGGAGCCTGGCGGCGGGCGACGTGAACGGCGACGGGTTCGCGGACATCGCGGTCGGCGTCGCGTACGAGACCATCGGCTCGGCCAGGCGCGCGGGCTCGGCGGTCGTCCTGCGCGGCTCGGCGTCGGGCCTGACCGGCACCGGCGCCAAGGCCTTCTCCCAGAACACCTCGGGCGTGCCCGGCACGGCCGAGTCCGAGGACCACTTCGGCGACGCGGTCCGCCTCGTCGACGCGGCCGGCGACGGCCGTACGGAACTCGTCGTGGGCGCGATGGGCGAGAACGACGGCGCGGGCGCGGCCTGGCACCTCAAGGCCGCCTCGACCGGCATCACCGCCACGGGTTCGAAGTCCTTCAACAGCACGACGCTGGGCGGGCCTTCGGGGCTCGCGTACTTCGGCAACGTGCTCGCGGGCTGACCAGGAGAGACTCCATGCGCAGAACCACCACGGCGGCCCTCACCGCCGCCCTCCTCGCCGCGGGCCTCGTCCCGCTGACCCTGGCGGCACCGGCCGCCCACGCCGCCACCACCGTCGCGAAGGACGATTTCAACGGCGACGGCTACCGCGACCTCGCCCTCGGCAACGAGGGTGCCACCGTGGGCGGAAAGACGAAGGCGGGTGCGGTCGTCGTCATCTGGGGCTCCGCGACGGGCCTCGACCCCGCGCGTCGCACGGTCGTCTCGCAGAACAGCGCGGGCATCCCCGGTGCGGCCGAGACGTCCGACTTCTTCGGCAGGGACATCACCACGGTGGACCTGAACAAGGACGGCTACGCGGACGTTCTCGCCAACGCCCCCGGCGAGAACGATGGCGACTACAACGGCACATTCACCGTCCTGTGGGGCTCGGCGTCCGGCCTGACCAGCGGAAGCGCGTACCGCAACCCCAAGTACAAGGACCGTGGCTTCGCCGACGACATCGCCGTCGGCGACTTCAACGCCGACGGCAGGCAGGACGTGGTCGCGGTGGACGGCGACAACATCTGGTACCTGCGAGGCCCGTTCACCAAGTCCGGCTCACGCGGCACCGCCACCAACTTCGACCCGATCGACGGCGAGAACATCTCCCCGGACATCGTCGTCTCCGGAAAGGTCACCAAGGACGGCATCGCCGACTTCGCGGTCCTCGGCCTCGACTGGGACACGGACAGCAACCGTGTCTGGTTCTACAAGGGCGGCTCCGGAGGACCCACCAAGACGAAGAAGGTGAGCCTGCCAGCGTCGGCCTCCCTCATGGAGGCGAGCGGCACCATCGCCGACTTCGACAAGAACGGATACGGCGATCTGGCGGTCGGCGGCCGCCGCTCGGGCACCGGCGGCGCGGTCTATGTCCTGCCCGGCACCTCCACCGGCCCCAGTAGCTCCGTGAAGACCATCTCCCAGTCCACGTCCGGGGTCCCCGGCACCCGAGAGTTCGGCGACTACTTCGGCAGCGACGTCTCGGCCGCCGATGCCAATGGCGACGGCTACCCCGACCTGGCGGTGGGCGTCGCGTCGGAGGCTATCGGCGACACCGAGACACCCGCTGGCGGCGTCACGGTCCTGCGCGGCTCGTCCTCCGGCCTGACCGGCAACAACGCCCGCATGTACGACTACGCCACCACCGGCGTCGACGGCGAGCCCACGGACTACGCCTGGTTCGGCGAGTCGGTCCTGCTGCGCGACTTCACCCGCGACGGCCGCGCCGAACTCATCGCCTCCGCACCGGAAGCGGGCCGCCTCCACATCCTCCCCGGCACGTCCTCGGGTCCGACAGGCACGGGCTCCCTGATGCTCACCACCGAGGTACTCGGCCTGGAGTCCCTCACCAACTTCTGGGCGGAACTGGCGGACTAGCGGCCGCGCAGGCAACGCGTAGCCCCTGTGGTGTGGGGGCGTGGCGCCTGTATGGCCCACGCCCCCTTCAGGCCCCACCTGCCCCATGGCTTCAAAAAAAGATTCATCAGCCACGTACAACCCTCCGGCCCCGACGCGAGTCTCCTGTTCGCCGACCGCACCCGTGAACCCGGCGCCAACTCCAGGCGAATTCCCGGCAAACGCGGGCGGAACGCACCCCATTGACTGCGGATGCCACGCACGGCATCCCCGCATGCAGCAGGAGACACCCGCATGCACAAAAACCTGCGACTCGCCTTCGCGACGGCCGCCGCGGCCACGCTGACGGGCGGGCTGCTCACCTTCTCGGCCGCGACGGCGACGGCCGCCGACTCCGTCCACCACCACGAGGCCGACTTCAACGGCGACGGTTACGGCGACCTCGCCTACTCCGCCGGTTCGTCGACCGTCGGCGGCAAGAAGGGCGCCGGCAACATCGTCGCCCTGTACGGCTCCGCGAACGGCGTGACCGCGACGGGCTCGAGGAGCTTCAGCCAGAACAGCACCGGCGTACCGGGCACCGCCGAGACGAACGACTACTTCGGCTGGATCAACGCGTACGGCGACTTCAACTCCGACGGGTACGACGACCTCGCGGTCTCCGCCGAGGCCGAGGACGTGGACGGCGACACCGACGGCGGCACCGTGCTGATCCTGTGGGGCTCGTCGAGCGGTCTGTCCGGCGGCACGACGATCAAGGACCCGTCCCCCTCGTCCCACGACCGCTGGGGCTCCGTGCTCGCCGCGGGCGACTTCGACGGCGACGGCACGGAGGACCTCGCGGTCGGTTCGTCGTCGAGCACGATCTACGTCTTCAAGGGCGGCATCAGCAAGACGGGGACGTACGGCGGCCGTTACACCATCAAGCCCGCCATCCAGTCCGGCGGCGACACCGGCCCGCTCAACCTGACGGCGGGCGACGTCAACGGCGACCAGAGGA
This sequence comes from Streptomyces himalayensis subsp. himalayensis, assembly GCF_013778455.1. Taxonomy (GTDB): domain Bacteria; phylum Actinomycetota; class Actinomycetes; order Streptomycetales; family Streptomycetaceae; genus Streptomyces; species Streptomyces himalayensis. The sequence continues at coordinate 303,210 of NZ_JACEHE010000002.1, forward strand.
CCGACCTGGTCGTCGACGGCTTCGAGACCGACAGCGATTACGGCTGGAACACCAACTTCTACGTGCCCGGCACCGCCTCCGGCCTCGACGTCGACTACGCGCAGGAGGTGAAGCGCGGCGTCATCACCGGCATCGGCGACGTCAACGGCGACGGATACGGCGACATCGTCACCGGCGAGCACTGGGACCCGGCGAAGGACGCCTCCGAGCCGTCCATCCCGGAGTCCGTCACCGGCGGCAAGGTCACCGTCACCTACGGCTCAGCCGACGGGCCGACGACCACCGCGGCCGTCAGCCAGAACACCGGCAACGTGCCCGGCTCCTCCGAGCGCGGCGACTGGTTCGGCAGCGAGCTCTCCCTCGGCGACATCAACGGCGACGGCTACCAGGACCTGGTCGTCACCGCGCCCGGCGAGAATCTGAACGGCGTGGTGAACACGGGCGCGGTGACCGTTCTGTACGGCTCAGCCTCCGGCATGAACACGTCCTCCGGCTACCAGTACTTCGCCCAGTCCACGGCGGGTGTCCCCGGCTCGGACGAGAAGAACGACTACTTCGGCTCCGAGGTCAAGCTCACCGACGTCAACGGTGACGGCACGTCCGACCTCACCGTCGGCGCGCTCGGCGAGAACACCGGCAACGGCTCGGTGACGTACCTGCCCTCCGACGGCTCCAAGATCACCACGACGGGCGCGCGCTCCCTGTCGACCTCGTCGGTCGGCGTCTCCACGGACGCGTACCCCCAGTTCGGCGCGAACGCCGCGAACTGAGGCACCGCTTCACGCCTGCCACCGGGCCCGCACCCCTCCTCCGGGGGTGCGGGCCCGTCCCCCTGGATCAGCACCGGTACGAACCGGCCGAGTGCCCCCCACCTCACTCGATCCCCCACTTCAGGAGACACATGAGCACAAGGCATCCCCTCCGTACGACCTTGGCGGCCGCGACGGCCGTCGCTGCCCTTGCGGGCGGGCTGCTCACGGTCGTCGCAGACCCGGCGACCGCGGCAACGAAGTACGCGGACGACTTCAACGGCGACGGGTACCGGGACCTCGTGACATCGGCTACCCGGGCCACCGTGGGTGCCGCGAAGTACGCCGGAGCAGTCGTCGTCAACTACGGCTCTGCATCCGGCATCAGCTCATCGAGACGCACGGTCCTCACCCAGAACACGAGTGGGATCCCCGGTACGGCCGAGGCGAACGACTTCTTCGGCTCTGCTCTCGCTTCCGGCGACCTCAACAACGACGGGTACGCGGATCTCGTGGTCGGAGCGCCCGGCGAGGACGTCGGCGACGACACCAACGGCGGGACCGCCGTCGTCGTCTGGGGAAGCGCGGCCGGCCTGTCCGGCGGACGGACCATCGGCGACCCCGCCACCTCGGCCCACGACTGGTTCGGCCAGTCGCTCGCCGTGGGCGACTTCAGTGGGGACGGCAAGGCGGACCTGGCCGTGGGCAGTTCGGGCAAGGACATCTGGATCCACAAAGGCGGCTTCACCAAGTCCTCAGGTGCCGCGTCCAGGTACAAGCTCGCCACATCCCTCCAGAGCGGCAGCGGCTTCGGCGCCGTCTCCCTCCTCACCGGCGACGTGAACGGCGACGGCACCGACGATCTGATCGCCAACGGCACGTACTTCCCGAACACGTCCACCAAGTACTACGGCACCCTGGTGTACCTGGGCGCGTCCTCAGGACTCGCGTTCCAGGCCGTACTGGAGAGCGACATACAGGCAGCTGTCGGCGACATCAACGGCGACGGCCACGACGACGTGGTCACCAGCGCTCACTCGGGCGGGCTGGACGGCAACAAGGGCGGGTCCATCAGCACCTACCTCGGTGGCTCCGGCGGGATCGCCACGGAAGCGTCGCAGACCATCGACCAGGACACGTCCGGAGTGCCGGGCGAGGACGAGACGAGCGACAACTTCGGATTCGCGATCTCGCTCGGAGACATCGACGGTGACGGACGCGCCGACGCGGCCGTCTCCGCGTTCTACGAGACCCTCGGTTCCGACACGCTCACCGGCGCCGTAACCGTGTTTCGCGGCGCGGCCACCGGACTGTCCACGTCCAGCGCGAAGATGTTCCACCAGGACACCGCGGACGTTCCGGGTGTGGGCGAGGACAACGACCACTTCGGCTCGGCCGTACGCCTTGCCGACCTCAACGGCGACGGCCACGCCGACCTCTCCGTCGGCGCCGACGGGGAGAACGGCGCAGACGGCGCCCTGTGGAGCCTGCGCGGCTCGTCATCGGGCGTGACCACGACGAACGCGGTGGCTTTCGGCGCTGCGTCCGCGGGCGTCTCCACGTCCGGTTACCCGAAGTTCGGCGGCGGGATGCTCCCGTAGCCGTCGTCGCTCAGGTGCCGTATGAGGGCGGCGAGTCCGGGACGGTCCTTCCACCACCGTGTCGGGCTCGCCGCGTCCCCGCGCGGCACGACGACCGCCGCCACGCCCACCAGCTCGACGCCCTTCGGCCCGTCGGCAACAGGGCTCCCGACCACGGGCAGCCCCGGCTACGGGACGGTGCTGGGCAGCTGAGCCCATACCCCCACACGAATCGGCTGGCGTCCCCGGTACGGCGGAGTCCGCCGACCGCTTCGGCGCGTCCGTACGCCTGTCCGACCTGAAGGACGACGGCAAGGCGACCTGTCCGTCGGCGCCGACGGCGAGAACCACCCGGGCTCGGTGGGCCTGCCGACATCCGGCTACCTGAAGCTGGGCCAGGGAATGCTGCGGTGACGCCGCCGAGGTAGCGCCCCTTCAGTAACGGTCGTGCTCACGAAGATGGCGTATGAGAGCGGCGAGTCCCGGCCCGGTGGTGGCTATCACAGTGCCGGGCTCGTCGCTTTCGCGGAGCCGCAGGGCTCCTTGGAAGGCGGCGAGCTCGATGCAGTTGGGTGCGTCGCCTCCGTCCGAGAACGACGACTTCTGCCACGCGACGACCGCTGTCACTTCGAGACCCCTCAGATGCTCTTCGCCAGTTGGTGGATGAAGTCCCTCGACTCTACGACTCCGAGCGCTGCGCACTCCACGTCGGCGATCACCTTGCGATACAGGCCCAACTGAGCCTCCGCATCCATGAATGTCCCGCCGTGCACGGAGTCGAGAAGCACGGTGTCCAGTTGCGGAACGGGCCCACCAGCGAGCAGCACGGGGTTGCCGATCCAGGTGAAGCCGTCGACGTCGAACGGGACGACTTTTACGGTCACTTGCGGTCGCTCTGACTGCTCAAGGACGTGAAGCAGCTGGCTCCGGGCCACCTTGCGATCGGCGACTCTGACTCGCAGAGCCGCCTCATGGATCACCACCGCGCAGCGGAAAGGCTCGGTCCTTTCGAGCACCTCCTGTCGCCGCAGGCGAAACCGGACTCGTGCTTCCACCTGCTCCTCGGAAAGTGCCGAGACCGCGGAGCCATACATCGCCCGCACCTGCTCCTCAGTCTGCAGCAGACCGGGGATCCGTACGTTCTCGAACGACTTCAAATGCGCGGCGTGGTGCTCCAGTTCGGCCAGGTCGAGAAAGCTGGCCGGGAGCAGGCCCCGGCACTCCTCCCACCAGCCCCGTTCCCGTTCGGTAGCCATGGCCACCAGGGCATCGACGTACGCAGTGTCGGGACAGGCGTACTCACCAGCGAGGTAACGCACGCGCTCCGCACTCACGCCGACTCGGCCCGCCTCCATCATGGAGATCTTGCTCTGCGCGATACCCGTGGCCTCGGACGCCTCCCTGATCGACGTACCCGCCCGTTCTCGCAGCTTGCGCAGCTCGGCGCCAAGCCGCTCCTGCCGGGCGGTGACCACATTCCTAGCTGGCATGTACCCCTTCTTCCCCGGGAGTTGAAGGAACCAAGTATCCCAGTCGAGCTTGACCGGGGTGATAACTCACCCCTACCTTAAGTGACGCGACGCACACGCTGCGGAATCGCCGGGACACCGGAAGCGCACCGCCCCGCCCTGCCATGGCGGTCGCGACAAAACCACCGCCCGACCCCGCCGCGCTCCCCCAACTCCCTCCACCTCACCGGAGTCCCGTATGCCCGAATGCGACGACGAACCATGGGAGTACACCCTCTACATCCCCCACGACCCCCGCGCCGTCGCGATCGGCCGGCGCACTCTCCGCGACATCCTCACCACCCACCGCCTCCCGTCCCTCCTCGAACCGGCCGAACTCCTCGCCTCCGAGCTGTTGAGCAATGCCATCCGCCATACGAAGGGCCCGGCCGCGCTCAAGCTGAGGCGGTCCGGCGGGGCTCTGCGGCTGGGGGCGTGGGACTCGGACCCCACGCCGCCGGAGGCGACCGTCGCGCCACCGCCCGCCGCCGAAGCGGGCCGCGGGCTGCGGATCGTGCGGGCGTACGCGGACGACTGGGGCTGGTTCCAGGTGAATCCGGGGTTCGGCGGCACCTCGGGCAAATACATCTGGTGCGAACTGTGGGCGACTGCCCCGTGACCCGCCGTCGCCGAAAAGCGCCCGCACTGACGTAAGCCTTCCGCGTCCCCCAGAGGTCCCCCAGGTTCACCTCAGGATCCCCGTAAGGGATGTCACAGCTCGGCCGCAAAGCCCACGCCTTGTCCCAGGCTGGGCACGCCACCCGGCGGGACCAGGTACGTTCGATTACGTGGCTGGATTCAGGATCGGACGCGGCCGGGACAACCGCACCCCGCAACAACAACCGCGGCAGCAGCAGGCGCCCGGACAGAACGCCCCGCACAGCGGCGGCGGCCGGGCCCCGTACGGCTACCCGCCGCGCGGCCCGCAGACGCACCCGCAGTACGGCGGGACGCAGCCGGGCGGACCGCAGTACGGCGGACATCAGTGGGCCCAGACGAACGGCGCCGGTGGCCATGGCGAGCCGGAGTACTTCGGCGACGGCGGCCACCAGCACGGACACCAGCAGGGCCCCGACCCGTACGCGGCGGACAACCCCGGTCACACCCGGGCGTTCACCGTCGGCGAGGACCCGTACAACCAGGGCGGGACCTACCGCGCCGGCCAGACCACCGCGCCTCCCGCCGGCCCGCGCCTGCACTGGAAGGAGCTGCTCAGCGGCATCGTGCTGCGCCCCAGCGCGACCTTTCTGCAGATGCGCGACTACACGATGTGGGGCCCGGCCCTCGTCGTCACCTTCCTCTACGGCCTGCTGGCCCTCTTCGGGTTCGACGGCGCCCGCGAGGACGCGATCAACGCCACCCTGTCGTCGGCGATCCCGTACGTCCTCTTCACCGGCATCGCCATCGTCATCAGCTTCTTCGTCCTGGGTGTGGTGACGCACACGCTCGCGCGCCAGCTCGGCGGTGACGGGGCGTGGCAGCCGACGGTCGGCCTCTCCATGCTGATCACGTCGCTCACGGACGCGCCCCGCCTCGTCGTGGCGCTGTTCCTGGGCGGCGACGAGTCCTTCGTCCAGGTTCTCGGCTGGGTGACCTGGATCGCGGCGGGAGCGCTGCTCACGTCGATGGTGTCCAAGTCGCACGACCTGCCGTGGCCGCGCGCCCTGGCGGCCTCCGCGATCCAGCTGATCGCCCTGCTGTCGCTGATCAAGCTGGGCACGTTCTGACGCGACGCCCATCCCTGTTACGGGCCTTACATGGCCTTACCGGCGCCGTCTCCGGCGGCACTATGCCGCCGGGGCCGGGGCCGGCTGGATGTTCTGGGTCGCGTGGAAGATGTTGTGCGGGTCGTACGTCCGCTTGATCTCCGCCAGGCGGTCGTAGTGGTCGCGGTACGTGGCCTTCACACGGTCCTCGGTCTCGCCCTCGCCGATGAAGTTCACGTAGGAGCCGCCCATCGAGTGCGGATGCATCGCGGTCTGGTAGTCGACGCACCACTGCTTGACGATCCCGGCGTTGGCCGGATCGGGGTCGATGCCGGCGAAGACGCCGGACCAGAGGGCGTGCCGGTACGCCCACGCCGTGTCCTCCGGAGCCACGCGGTGGGCCGCCCCGTCGATGGGATAGAGGTGCATCAGCGACAGGTCGGTGGGGATGCGCTCCGCGTACTCGGCGTGCACGTCGATGGCCTCGTCGGTGATCCGGTCGAAGAAGTCCCCGCGCCAGTACCACTGGTAGCCGGGAGGCAGAAGATCGTCGAACATCGACTGCAGCGCGGGATACGGCATCGGCGCGGCGAAGTGGAAGGCTGGCTCGGCGGGCTCGGTCACCGGCGCGAAGGCCTCGTCCACGCGGCCCATGTCCCCCGTCCAGCACCACACGATGCCGGCCATCTTCTTGCCGTGGATCTCTTCCGGGAACGGCGGTTCGGGCGGTACGACGAAGGAACTGAAGAAGCCGTTCAGGTCCTCGGTCGCCTGCGGGATGAAGCCGCGGTACCACTCCAGCACCTCACGAATGTGGTCGAGCGTCCACAGCGTGACCCCGACGGCCACGGTGTGCACGGGGTGGAGCTGGAAGGTGAAGGACGTGACGACCCCGAAGTTCCCGCCGCCGCCGCGCAACGCCCAGAAGAGATCCGCGTGCTCCTTCTCGTTCGCGACGACGAAGCTGCCGTCGGCCAGCACCACGTCCGCGGACAGCAGACTGTCCAGCGTCAGGCCGTACTTGCGGGTGAGGTAGCCGTGCCCGCCGCCGAGGGCGAGGCCTCCGACTCCTGTCCTCGAATTGATCCCTGACGGAACCGCGAGACCGAAGGCGTGCGCGGCATGATCGAGGTCGCGGAGCAGACTGCCACCACCGACCTGCGCGGTCTTCGTCGCCGGATCGACGCGCACCCAGCGCATCGGGGACAGGTCGACGGTGACGCCGCCGTCCACCAGGCACAGCCCGGCGCCGCTGTGTCCGCCGCCACGGACGGCGAGCTCGAGACCGTGGTCCCGTATGAAGTCGACCGCGTTCATGACGTCCGCGGTGTCCATGCAGCGCACGATGGCCCCCGGGCGGCGGTCGATCATCGCGTTGTAGATCTTGCGGGTCTCGTCGTACTCCGGGTCCTGCGGGGAGATGACCGGACCGCGCAGTACGGTCCGCATCGCCTCCAGGGTCGTGTCGTCCACGTTGGCCATGACGATCTCCTTGCGGGGCAAGGTATGGGAACGGGTGCGGGTACGGGTACCGGTCCGTTCTCCGTGACCCTGCGGGCGGTTGCCGGGACAGGTGGCGCGCGCCGGTGCCCGTCTCGTCCGGGTTCGGGGACCGTCCGGGTTCGGGCACCTCATGGGCCGCAGAGCAGAACCGACGCCACACGGCTGACGTCACCAGCGTCCCGCTGTACGGGGGGACTCGCAATCGCCGCCCTCGCGCGGCCCGGGGCACGAGCGCACCATGGGGACATGGGCGGACGCGACGGTGAGGCACACGGGGCCGGCGGTCAGGCACATGAGGCCGACGGTCAGGCACGCGAGGCCGACGGTCAGGCCCACGGGGCCGGCGGTCAGGCACGCGAGGCGGCCGGTCGGGCACGCGAGGCGGCCGGTCGGACACATGAGGCCCGTGAGGCCCACATCAGCGCCCTACGGGCCGTCAGCGCACCAGCGCGCCTCGCCGAGCCCGTCGAGGGCATCAGCCAGGAGGAACTCGCGCTCGCGGCCCGCAACCACGGTCTGCCGCTGGAGGCCCTCCGCTACGACCTGACCCCGCCCGGACTGCACTACGTACTCGTCCACTACGACATCCCCGTCGCCGACGCCGACGACTGGACGCTCACCATAGGCGGCCGCGTACGCACACCGCTGAGCCTGGACATGACGGCCCTGCGCTCGTTCCCGCCGGTCACCCACAGGGTCACGATGGAGTGCGCGGGGAACGGCCGGGCCCGGCTGACACCGCGCCCCGTGAGCCAGCCCTGGCTGGTGGAGGCGGTCGGAACCGCCGACTGGACCGGGGTCCCGCTGCGGACGCTGCTCGCCGAGGCCGGTGTCGAGCCGGACGCCGTCGAGGCCGTCTTCACCGGCGCCGACCACGGAGTCGAACGCGGCGTCGAACAGGACTACCAGCGGAGCCTGCCGCTCGAGGACGCCACCGCCGACGACCCCGAGGTACTGGTGGCGTACGAGATGAACGGCGCCCCGCTCCCCCCGCAGCACGGACACCCGCTACGGCTGGTGGTCCCCGGCTGGTACGGCATGGCCCATGTGAAATGGCTCCGCGACATCGCCCTGACCAGCACGCCCTTCACGGGCTTCCAGCAGGCGGTGGCCTACCGCTACCGCGAGTCGCCCGACGACCTCGGCGACCCGGTCACCCGTATCTCCCCGCGGGCGCTGATGATCCCGCCGGGTTTCCCGGACTTCATGTCCCGGACCCGCGTCGTACGGCCGGGGACGGTCAAGCTGGAGGGCCGGGCGTGGTCGGGCCACGCCCCGGTCACGAAGGTCGAGGTGAGCACGGACGACGGAGAGTCCTGGCAGGAGGCGGAGCTGCCATTGCCGGAGAGCCCGGACGGGGACGACGGCCGCGCAGGATGGGCCTGGCGAAGCTGGCGGACGACATGGACGGCCACACCCGGCACCCATGTCCTGAGTGCCCGCGCCACCGACGCCGCGGGCCACTCTCAACCACTCACCCAGCCCTGGAACCGAGGCGGCTTCCGCAACAACCTCGTCCAGCGGATCGCAGTGTTCTGCCTGCCACAGGGCGACTGAACCGGACAGGCTGGATCACCACCGCCCGAAGTACTCGCACCGCCCGAAATGCGCGGTCCCCGAGGGCCGGGAAAACTGGGTTCATGGCGATAAAGGCAGGCGCATCAGGCAACTCAGGCAAGGCGGCACAGGCGGACAAGGCGGCAAAGGCGGACAAGGCAGCCCTCGAGGGCGGCCCGGACGATCTGCGCGAACAGATCGTGCCCCTTACTGCTCCCGAACCTGCCTCCCAACAGGACCTGAAGATCCCGCACCGCGGCGGCTACGAGCACTACCGCGCCACCCAACGGCAGAAGAAGACGCCGGAGGGAAAGGTGCCGGTCTACGAGTGGTGGGAGCGGACGGAGATCGCCGAGTAGCACGGCGCCACCACCCACCCGTCAGGCGTCAAGAACCTGCCCACCGCGCCGCACGACCGGCGACTGAACACTCCAGGCGTCGTTGACCTTCCGACTCGACGGCGGCCAGCTCGGGAGCCTTCGGCCACTGTTCGACTGGATCAGCGGCACTGGTCATGATCACTCGCACCTCTGCAGTGCGCCGTAGCACCGTTTTCCGATCGTCGCGTCGGCGGCCGCAGTCCCAGGACGGATGCTCAATCGAACTTAGAGCTCGCGCAGACAGGCGCGAGCTCCAAGTAGTTCAACGGTCGGCATCAGGTGTCACGGCGACCCTGCCGGGCCGGAAGAGGGCCAGGGCGAGCATGAAGAACCCGGGTACGAGGAACAGGTCGGCGCTGAGAGCGATGAACTCGACCCTGGTGGCACGGCCGAGCGGGAACAGAACACCGCCAAGAGCGACCAGGACGGCGATCACAGTGGGCGCCAGGCGGGTGAGTCGCAGCGCCAGGCCCATGAGCACGAACGAGCCCGGCAGGATCGGCCCAAGTAACCAGAGCACCAGACCTGTGGCGACCGGGTGCTCGGCGGAGGCGTCGAGGGACTCTTGTGCGGATACGTCGAAGAGCGCCCCGAAGAAGCCCTGCAGGCCGAAGGCTACGCCGCCCAGCATCCCGAGCAGAGTGGCAAGAACTCCTACGGCACCGAGCCACGGGCGGCTCGCGCCGATGCGCTCCCAGACACCTAGCAGGCCGTATGCCCAGATGCCGATTCCGTAGAAGACAAGCATGCCGCCGACGAGGCCATACCGGCCGTCAGACCAGAAGAACGTGGAGAGCGCAAACAGCACTGACCCCACGATCAAGGACGCCAGGCGAAGACGATCGAACATCGAATGTGATCTAGATAACGTGACTATTCTGCCCATATTGGTTCTATGCGGAAGCCTATGGACCGAGAGCCGTTACGGGTAGCTCGACACGCTTACGAGGCGGATGTCGCCGCCAACGTGCCCGTCGTGCGAGTCCCGCAGGTCAGCGCGCTTCCTTCGACGAAGTGATCGGCTCCCCCGACCTACGTACTGGAGGCAGGACGCTCCAGGGGAAGTTGATCCACTCGTCGGTCCGCTTCCACACGTACTCGCACTTCACGAGCGACTGCGACTTCTCGTAGATGACCGCGGAGCGCACCTCGGCCACGGTGTCGAGGCAGAAGTCGTGCACGAGCTTCAGGGTCTTGCCGGTGTCGGCGACGTCGTCGGCGATCAGGACCTTCTTGTCGGTGAAGTCGATCGCGTTGGGGACGGGCGCGAGCATGACCGGCATCTCGAGGGTGGTCCCGACGCCGGTGTAGAACTCCACGTTCACGAGGTGGATGTTCTTGCAGTCGAGCGCGTACGCGAGCCCGCCCGCCACGAAGACTCCGCCGCGCGCGATGGACAGCACGATGTCCGGCTCGTACCCGTCGTCGGCGATCGTCTGCGCCAGCTCACGGACGGCGACGCCGAAGTCCTCGTACGTGAGGTTCTCGCGCTTTATGGGCTCGCTCACAGCGCTCACACCTGGGTCCGATGGAAGTTGACGAACGAGCGCGAGGCGGTGGGCCCGCGCTGCCCCTGGTAACGGGAGCCATAGCGCTCGGACCCGTACGGGAACTCGGCCGGCGAGGTGAGCCGGAACATGCACAGCTGGCCGATCTTCATGCCCGGCCAGAGCTTGATCGGCAGTGTGGCGAGATTCGACAGCTCGAGCGTCACATGGCCGGAGAAACCGGGGTCGATGAAGCCGGCGGTGGAGTGCGTCACCAGCCCGAGCCGCCCGAGCGAACTCTTCCCTTCCAGCCTGGAGGCGAGATCGTCGGGAAGCGTGATGACCTCGTACGTCGAAGCGAGCACGAACTCACCGGGGTGGAGAATGAACGGCTCGTCGCCCTCCGGCTCCACGAGGCGGGTCAGATCGGCCTGCTCGACGGCGGGGTCGATGTGGGGGTAGCGGTGGTTCTCGAACACCCGGAAAAAGCGGTCGAGACGCACGTCGATGCTGGAGGGCTGCACCATCGATTCGTCGTACGGGTCGATGCGCACACGCCCCGCGTCGATCTCGGCCCGGATGTCCTTGTCTGAGAGAAGCACGTCCTGAGGATACGCAGAGGGCGCGGGCTCGCCGAAACGCGGTCACCGCGACACTGCGACGGACCCGCGCTCCTCGGACGTACGTACGCGCGTGCCGCTAGCGCTTCTCGAGCGCCACCGGGACGGCGTTCCTCAGCCGGGAACACCGCGGACACCGGATGAGCCGGCCGGGGCCGAGCCGGTCGGCCTGCTGCATCGGGAACGAAGAGGTGCTGAACACGTGCCCCTCGGCACAACGGACGACGGTGCGCTCCATCAAGACCTGGAGTCCTTCCCCACGAGCCGCTGAATGACTGCCGCCGAACAACCGGAAACGACTGACGGCGAACGCCACATTACGGGATGAAGAGGACGGCTCTTCAAGCGGCACTCCGGCCACATTCAAGCCCCCGGGCACGCGCGGGTCACGCCCCACCGTACGCCTCAACTCACGCCGTCCGCAGCTGAGTCCGGCCCATACCCCAGCCGCGTCGAAGGCACGTCGGTGTCGTGCCGGCGCCGTGTCGGCGGCCGCGCCCGAGGCCGAGCCCGAGCCCGCGCCGAAGCCCCATCCAGGCCCAGCCCGTTTCCACCAGGTCCAGCCCACATCGGCCCAGGCCCGGACAGCAAGCGAGCCCCCAACGCCTGAGCATCAGGGGCCCTGCATGAGGTACAGTGTGCGACGGTAACGACACCGATCAGGTCGGCGTCTTACGCGGGTGTAGTTTAATGGTAGAACATCAGCTTCCCAAGCTGAGAGCGCGAGTTCGATTCTCGTCACCCGCTCCATGTGAAACCCCCAGGTCAGAGACCCGGGGGTTCTTTGTTGTCTAGACCGGTGGGCGGCTGCCGCACCACAACCGCACCATTAGCTCGCGGCTAGCTTCCGGTGGGCTCCTCCTCGTTGTGCGCAGGGTTGTCCTTGTGGTGCTTCGCACGCTCGGCGCGCACCATCTCGTCGAGCCCGTCCGCCACCTCGCGCTGCCGCTCGTCGTCGGAGTGCTGATAGATCAGCGCAGCCTTCTCGGAGGACTGTCCGGCCCGGACCATGGTGTCCTTCAGCGTCGCGCCGGAACGCGTCGAGAGCGTGTGTCCGGTGTGACGAAGGTCGTAGAAGCGGAAGCCGTCCGGGAGGCCGACGGCAGTACGAGCGCGCCGCCACTTCCGGCCGAAAGAGGTGCGGCGGAAGGGAGCTCCCTTCTCACCGACGAAAAGGAGGCCGTCAGGCCCCTTCTCGGCGTACCAGGCGAGGTGGCGTTTCACCTCCTTCTCCAGGAAGGCCGGAAGAACAACGAAGCGTGCGCCCGCATCCGACTTGGTCGCACCGGGAGCGCGTTTGCCGTTGGTCCGCTCAGGCTCGGCAACCCGGACCGGATGACGAGGGAATCGAGGTCCACGTCCCGGCGCCGCAGCCCGGCCAGTTCCTCGGCGCGCATCGGGCCGTAGGCGGTCAAGCGGAGCGAACGGCCTGGACCAGGCATCAGTTCAAGCGATAGGTGTCTTCGAGCTCCTGACGATCAGCAGGAAGCAGCACGTCAGAGACTTGCAGCGCCTGCCCGGAGGCGTTGCATGCGATGACCAAGACACTGAGCACGGGCACGCCATCCGGCAAGCCCAGAAGCTCGGCTTCACCACTCTCAGGCAGTCGAGCCGAGACCCGTTCCGTCACATGGTCGAAGCGGACCTTCTTCCGGGCTTCCACATGCTCGCGCACACTGCCGCTCAGGGCTTCGGCGCTCGCCAGCTCGGTGTCCTGGACCAGGCCGGCGGGGAAGTACGACGAAATCAACTCGACCGCTTCGCCGCCCTCCTCCACCGGGAAACGGCGCATGAGGACCTTGGCCCGCTTCGGGAGCCCGAGCGCGGAGGCGACCCGCGCCGGAACAGGGACTTCAGCGACTTCGACCAGGCGCCCCGAGGCCCGCGCCTCACCGCGCTCCAGGGCCTCTCGTCCCCGCCGGTCCTTCTGCTCCACGACCTCCGGACGGCCCCGAACGATGGTGCCGTACCCCTGCCGGGACTCCAGCCATCCGTCGCGCTTCAGCAGCTCCAGCGCCCGCACGACGGTCGGGCGGGACATCCCGAAGGCTTGCACCAACTGATTCTCGCTGGGCACCCGAGTGCCGGGCGGATCTTCGTCGCCGTAGAGAGCGGCGTGAAGCATTGCGGCGGCGACCTCCAACAGCTCACCCCAGCAGTCTGGGCAGTGCCGGCCGGGGCCCGCCCGATCGCTCCGGCAGGCTCTACCCTCCCCCGACTCGCCGCAGAGGTCCCGCACACCTTCGCGCTGATCGACCCAAGCCACGGAGCCGAGGGCATCACCCGCCAACTCGAAGAGCTGGTAGGCCACTTGTCACCGGAGTCGATCGATCTCCTGGACGTAGGCGGTGACATCCTTGCCCGAGGCGATGAGCCGACACTGAAGAGCCCGCTTGCCGACGCCGTCACGCTCGCCGCGTGCTGCCAGGTGAACGCCCCTATCCGACTCCTGGTCGCAGGCCCCGGTCTGGACGGCGAACTGCCTCCCGATGAACCGCGCGGAATGCTCGGCTCGCTCGTCCACACCTTCACCGCCAAGGACGTTGAGCCAATCAGCTCGGTCCTGGAGTGGCACCCCTCCGAGGCAACCGGGATGCTCGCGGCGACAGCCCGAGGCGTACGTGGCACGTGCGAGATGCGGGACGCCGGACTACCCGTCCCCCTCACTGACGAAGGGCCGACCGTCCATGAAGTCGACCTGGACGAAACGCTGAGCCGCAACCAGCTGGCCCGCGCCATCATGGCAACCACCACCCTGGACGAGGTAGAGGCACACAGCCGCGAAATCTGCGGCTACTCGGAGATCGACTACGAACGCAACAAGGCCGCATGGCTCAAAGAACAGCCACCGGTGCAGCTCGACCCCCAGGCCGTGCTGTCCGAGCTCGACCAGTTCGAAGCCGAGGCCCAGAACCGCGGAGTCACTCACACGACGTTCCGCCGCATCACCGAGGCACTGAACCTCAACGGCTCCCTACGCGAGGACCTGCGCCAACTGCTCATCAGCAGCCGCCCGGAGAAGTACGACGCACCCTTGTGGCGCATCACATCCACTGCTGAGTAACAACCTTCTTCGGTTCAAGGCCCGCGCACAGCGCGGGCGCGCGCCGCCTCTGCGGCGCGGCCTGCCTCCTGTCTTCGCCCCGGCTGGCCGCGCCCGGCGGCGCGCTACGTGCAGCGGGCAAGCAGGGGAAGCCTCAGTCAGGCCGTAGAGGCCTAGGGGCACGGCGGCATCGCTGAGCGGTTTACGTGGCTCGAGCACGGCCGTCTACGGCCATAGCCGTAGTGCTGTTTACCAGGCCAGCAGCGGGTGAGGTGGCGTCCGTGCCGAGCAACGGGGCCGGGCAGAAAAGGCCGGCACGACCGGGCGGCCGTACCGCCACCGTCACGGATGCAAGAGCGTGAGCGGACCAACGCCGACGGATGGGCCGAGGGGGGGAGCAGCTGCTGCCGCGCTGTGGCCGAGCCCGTCATGGGCGCTCCGCTAGGTGCATACCGTTGCACTACATCCCCACCCTGGCTCGGCTTGAACACGGCCAGTCGGTGCCGGGTCCTCGGCTAAAAACTGGATGCGCCTGACAATAAGACCTCATACTCGCGGGCATGAGCGCAAGGATGACCCGCATCAACCCGGACGAGCTGCATGAAACACCCGGCTACCACCACATCACCGTGGTCGAGGCTGGTCGAACGGCTTACTTGGCGGGTCAGTGCCCGCTTGATCGGAGCGGCTCACTCGTCGGCCCCGGGGCCCTCGACCTCCAGATAGACCAGGTCGCGGCGAACGCGCGGGTTGCTCTGACAGCGGTAGGTGCCCAGCCCGAGCACGTCGTGCGCTCGGTGATCTACGTGTGCAGCGATGACAGAGGCGTTCTGGGCGCTGCATGGCGTCGGCTCACCGACTCGGTCATTGGCCTGGCATTCACCACTGCCAGCACGCTCGTGGGCGTTACACAGCTCGGCTTCGCGGGCCAACTCGTCGAGGTGGACCTCACCGTGGCACTGCCCGACTAACTGATAGGCCACGATGTGAGAAAGGTCACCGAGGCTCTCCAGGCGCATAGAAGGCGACCCGTGCCCTTCGCGTGCCCGATCGAGTAGGACCCGGCGGGGAACAACGGGGAAAGTCGGAGACCCGCCCGAGAAGGCCCAGGTCACAGGCCTCCCAGGTCAGCGGGCGTCCGCATACGCGATCTTCCAAACTAGTGCCGCATCAAGCAACGTTCGCCCTGTCGCCGTACGGTCGGTGCTCAAGACGGTCTGCGGACCGTCTGACAGGCGCGAGGTGTGATGTTGGCGGCGCGGGCGAGGAGGTGGGCGGTCTGGCTTCCGGCCTGTACGGCGTGGTCGGCGTGGCTGGGTCGGCAGCGGCGGGACTCGGGATCGTACTCGGTCATGATCACACCGGCGTGGTCGGTGTCGGGCTCGTCGAGCGACGTCGGCCAGCCCCGGTGCTGAAGAGCCGCATGGAGTCGGCGTGACTGCTGGATATCCACGACCGGATCAGCAGTGCCGTGGATCAGCCAGATAGGGATAGCAGGCAGCGATTCTTCGGCCCCTGTCAGTTCATCGATCGGGGCGCGGCCCGTCAGCGGTTCCGGGCGGGTATATCCGCCGGCGATGCCGACGACGGCCCGAGGCCTCCAGCCGTCGAGTGCGCTGGGGTCCAGGGCGGCAGCCATCGCGGCCTTGCTCCCCAGGGACCAACCGGCGAGCGCGATCCGTCGAGTGTCCCCACCGAAGTCGGCCGCGTTCCGCTGGACGAACATGGCGGACTCGCGCAAGTGGGTTCGCCCGCCATCGTGGCCGTCCGGCCGCCAGTCCGGGACGAAGCACACGACGCCCAGTGAGGCCGCTGCCCGGGCGAGCGGCGCGAGAACGTCCCGCTCCTCGGGACCTCTCCCGTGCCAGAGCAGCACGACCGGCGAAGCCTCCGATGCCGTCGTAGGCCGGTACACGTCCAAACGCTGTCCACTGGCTCCATAGACGAGCCCGCTCACCACAGCGACATCCACGGTCAATCCCACCCGCCCCGTTCTGCACGACGTCCTGGCGCATCACACGCCCGGCCCGACCCTACCGATCAGACTGCTCGCTCAAACTCTCGCCGACAGGGCGAACGTTGTCTGATGCGGAACTAGGCCTGCTGGGCGGCTGTTGGACGCCCGACACCTGTGCAGGCGATGAGTGATTGACCATCCGCTGTCATCCACACCATGAACCTCCAAGAGCCGCTGTCGACGTGGCCAGCGAGAACCGGTTCATCGCAGCGCTCAAGGAGTTCAACCGCTTCTTCAAGACCGAGCGTGTGCTGGCCTGTCCTGCGTGTCAGCCGCAGGCGTCTCCGGAAGGTGTGGAAGAGAGGCGTAGGAGAGCCCGCTGTGTCGCCGACGAAGTAGGGGGCGCCTGCCTCAACTGCGAGCCGACAAGCCCGCACTGCCTCCGAGTCGCCAGTGAGGACCTGGGCGAGGTCGCTGCGCTCCATGGCCCCCTTGCCGACAGGCTGCGGTACAGCAGCGAAGTACAGCAACCCTATCGACTCACCTTGGACCGCCAGGGCTCCGAATGACCCTGGCGAGGCCGGTTCGGACGTCGCTGACCGTTCTGCATAGAGCTACGGATCAGAAGGTCGGCCACTCCCGCCTCGAGGCAGAGACTCAAGGTCGACGACGAGTGGCCGGCCGGGCTCATTGGGGCTCCCACCCTCGCTTCAGCGCCGTGCGAATCCCGAGGGCGACCACGGCAGGACGAACCCTGATGGCAGGAGCACCCATCCAGTTGCTCGGGTGAGGGTGTGCCAAGCTGAGAGCGCGAGTTCGATTCTCGTCACCCGCTCCATGACTGAGGCCCAGGTGAGAGACCTGGGCCTTGTTTGTTGTCCCGTCGATCGAGGGCGGCGGAAGTCGCTGGTGCCATGCATCTGCGGCAGGCGCGACAGGTGCGGGAACTTCCGATCCGTGCGCTACGCGGCGATAACGGCAACCCCTGTCCTGCCCCCGTCGACGTCCACCACGGTCCCGTGCACGAAGGCCGCTTCGTCGCTGGCCAGCCAGACCACGGCATGCGCGATGGCGTCCGGGGTACCGACCTCCCCGGCCGGGGTGCCCTTCATCATCACCTCGCCCGGATGGGGCTCGCCGCCCCCCGGGGCCGGAGGCAGGACGACGCCGGGGGAGACGGCGTTCACGCGGACGCCCATCGGGCCGAACTCCGCGGCCCATGCGCGGGTGAGTGTCTCTATGGCTCCCTTGGTGGAGCTGTAGAGCGCGCCGAGAGGGACGCCCAGGCGCGCGATCCACGAACCGAGGTTGATGATCACCCCGCCACCGGACTCCACCATGGCCGGCGCTACGGCAGCGGTGAGGAAGAACGGGGCCTTCACGTTCACTCCGTAGACCTCGTCGAACGTCTTCTCGTCCGTGGCGGTGGTGGCGGGGGCCGGGTAGATGCCGGCGTTGTTCACGAGGATGTCGATCCGCCCGCCCAAGGTCTCCCGTGCCCGATCGGCCAGGTCCTGGGAGTTCTCCGCGCTTCCGTCGAGGTCCGCCGCCAGGAAGTCGGCCCGGCCGCCGGATGCGCGGATCCCTTCGACGACCTGTGCTCCCCGTTCCCGATTGCGCCCGGAGACGATGACGTGAGCCCCTTCGGCGGCGAACGCTTCGGCGATCGCCTGCCCGATGTTGCTGGTGGACCCCGTGACCAACGCCGTCTTGTTCCGCAGTCGTTCGCTCATGACGTGTTCTCCCTTGTGCGGCCGCGTACGTCTTGCCGTGCGCAGACCACTGTGCGTCGTAGAAAATGGACCAGCAAGTCCAGAAATTCGCGATGAGGAGGCCGGATGTCGGACGCGCCGACCGAGAAGGGCCGTGCCACACGGGCCCGCATCGTCGAGGGTGCGGCCGAGGTGCTGCGCGAGCAGGGCGTCGCCTTCACCACGCTCGACGACATCCGTGGCCGCACCGGCACGAGCAAGAGCCAGCTCTTCCACTACTTCCCCGACGGCAAGGACCAACTGCTGCTGGCGGTGGCACAGTTCGAGGCGGATCGGGTGCTGGAGGACCAGCAGCCGCACCTGGGGCGGCTGGACTCGTGGGAGTCCTGGCGGCAGTGGCGGGACGCCGTGGTGGAACGCTACGAACTACAGGGCGACCACTGCCCGTTGGGGTCGCTGTTCCTCCAGGTGGGACGGTCCGGCCCCGGCGCCCGGGCGATCGTGACGGGGCTCATGCGGCAGTGGCAGGAGCAGCTCGCCCGCGGGATGCGCGCCCTTCAGGCAAACGGCCTGGTGCCGTCGGACCTCGATGTGGACCGGACGGCCGCCGCACTGTTGGCGGGCATCCAGGGAGGCGTGACCATCATGATGTCCACGGGCGACTCGTCCCACCTCAAGGCAGCGCTCGACACCGGGATCGAGCATCTGCGCACGACAGGACGAACGGGAGGGTCGGGAGGGGACCGGTGCGGGACTGACGGGGCACCGCGGTGGCCGTGACCGGCGCCGCGTGCGCGGTCAGCGGGTCACCGCGGGCGCGGTCTTCTTGCGGGCGCGATATGCGGCTGCCTTGATCTTGTTGCCGCAGGACTCCATCCCGCACCACTGTCGGCGCATGCCCCGCGAGCGGTCGATGTAGGTGCGGGTGCACTCCGGGTTGCCGCACTCCTTGAGCAGGGGCACGTCCGGTCCGCTCAGGAGCTCGACGGCGTGGCGCGCCACCACGGAGAGGGCTTCTTCCGGCGTCGCCTGAGTCCATCGCCCCGACGGAGTGAGCTGCGGCACCGCCGGCGGCTTACGGGCCGCGTTGTTGACCACGGTCAGCGCCGCACCGTCGTACTCCTCTCCCAGTCGACGGGCGGTGACCAGCTGGTAAATGGCTTCCCTGACGGTCGTCGCCTGCTCGACGTCGGCCTCCTGGCCGGGTGAGACCGCGTCGACGATGCCGGACTCCACGTACCATGCGTTCAGCCTGTCCGGCGTCACGAACATCTCGAAGCGCACCGTACGGCGCGCACGGAGCGTGGCGGCGAAGTCGAGTGCCGGGTTTCCGCAGACGAAGACATGCTCAAGGTCCATGTCACCATCCTGACAGGTGACTCGTACGCCGGGCAAGGTGCGCCACCTCGGCCGCTACCGCTCAGAGGCCCAGGTCGGCGGCGAGACAGGAGAAGGACGTCCACGATCTCTCGGGATCGTAGGCGTACCGCGCCGGGTCATTCGGTGCGACCGCCTTCTCCTCGACCATCTCGTCGTGACGGATGCGCTCGGGCAGCTTGCCGAACCGCGTTCGGCGTGCCGCCGCGGCACTGTCCGTGGCCTTCTTGCCCTCCATGGTCGAACTCCTTTCAAGTCTCCCGTTGAACTGGTCGGTCACCTGTCGAGAGGGTGACTGAGAGGGTCAGAGATGGTCCACGTCGATGACGGCCTGGGCGAAGGCGGTGGGTGCCTCCTGCGGCGCGTTATGGCCGACCCCCGCCAGGGTTCGGTGCTCGTATGCGCCAGTGAACCTGTCCCGGTACGAGGTGCCGCCGCCCGGCGCGGTGAAGGGGTCCTGGTCGGGGTCGAGGGTGATGGTGGGCACCTCGATGAACGGCCGTGTGGCGAGCCGCTTTTCGATCCCGTCGTAGCGGCGCTCCCCGTCGGCGAGGCTCAGGCGCCAGCGGTAGTTGTGGATGACGATGGCCGCGTAGTCGGGATTGTCGAAGGCTGCCGCCGTGCGCTCGAACGTGGCGTCGTCGAAGTCCCAGGTCGGGGAGACGGCCTCCCAGACGAGCCTGGTCAGGTCATGGCGCAGGCCCTTGTCCTCCATGGCGAGCCGGCCTCGCTCGGTGGCGAAGTAGTACTGGTACCACCAGGCGTACTCGGCCTTGGGTGCCAGCGGCTTCAGGTTGGCCTCGCGGTTGGTGACGAGGTATCCGCTCACCGACACAAGGGCCTTGCAGCGTTCGGGCCAGAGCGCGGCGATGATGTCGGCGGTGCGCGAGCCCCAGTCGAAGCCGGCCAGCACGGCCTTCTCGATCTTCAGGGCATCCATCAGCGCGACGATGTCGAGGGCGATGGCCGACTGCTGGGCATTGCGGAACGTCCTCCCGGAGAGGAAGCGCGTCGTGCCGTGGCCGCGCAGATGCGGGACGATCACCCGATAGCCCTGGTCGGCCAGCAGCGGGGCCACATCGACGTAGCTGTGGATGTCGTACGGCCAGCCGTGGAGACAGATGACCACCGGACCGCGCGCGGGGCCCAGTTCGGCGTACCCGACGCTCAACAGGCCGGCCCTGATCTGCTTCAGCTGCGGGAACACGGTGTGTGCACCCGGGGCGACCTCGGGAACAGGCGACGCCACGGATGCGCTCCGGGCGTCGGCGGACGCGGTCGGCAGGCCGGTCAGCGATACGGCGGCCGCACCCGCACCCAGACCCAGGGCCTTGCTGAAGACACGCCTGTTGATCATGTGAATCCCTCCGTACCTCTGCGTCTACCGGCTTGCGCAATGGCCTGACTGTGGCACGACCATCCGTCACCGGTCAAGACGGTGAGCACCCTCTCCACGGCAAGGCAGACTTGGGAATTGCCTCGAAAATGTCACCAGCTTGACTGGTGACATAGCTGTTGCAAGCATGCGGTCACCGCCTTAACGGGTGACGAAGCCGCAGGAGACCAGCCATGACAGTCAGCTACACCGCCGTCGTGAAGGTCGACGGAGAAGGCCGCAACGGTGGTCCGGGGGCCCGACTTCTTCAGAAGACTCCGGCCATCCCGAAGGAGTTCGGCGGCGCCGACAACGCCGCCAGCGCCGAGCAGCGGTTCGCGGCCGGCTGGGGCCGCCTGTTTCCTGGGAGCCGAGCGCCGCGCCGCCGCCGAGCGCAAGGTCAGAGATGTGGCCGCTGGACTCCCGCTCCCGCGACCACTACTTCCAGGGCACGGTCGCGCAGTGGCGGAACGAGAACGTGGCTGGGCTGCGCCCCGGAGACGCCGGCTACCGCGCCTTCTCGGTGCGCCCGACGCCCGCACGGGAGTCAGCTGGGCCTGTACCGGGCAGGACGACCATGATGCCGACCGAGTTCGAGGCGGCCCCAACGGCCGGCTGAGCCTCACGGAAGCACGAAAGAACTTCCACGTTATGGGTGCTTGCGACGAGCGATGTACCCAGTTCGTCCGCGCCCCCCTGCCGAACGAACACCCCCCACGGTCTGACATCACCAGCTGACATCAACGTCGCCACACGACAACGGATCCTGGCGGCTGGAGCTGGACTGCGGACCGCCCGGCGAACACGAGTCCGAAGCAGCCGCGCGGGGGAGGGATCGAAGCCATGCATCCGGACGCCTTCCTGGAGGCACAGATCGATCTGGCCCCGCCAGGTCGTATACGGCGCGGTGCAGAGAATGGCGGACAGCTGACGAAAGTGCCGCCAGGCACAGTGTGTGACGTGATCACCAGACTGGAGCGGCAGGGCCTGGTCGCCTCGGCGGCAGCCCTACGAACCCTTGCCTGCCGTCCCCTCGGCGGGGCCGTGGCGCTTTCCTGCACGGAGAGGGGACGGCAGGCAGGGACTTGCCATGTAAGACACATCGTCTTACATTGGCTGCATGGCTGACACCATCACGATCCGCAGCGACGCGGAGACCGAGCGCGCTCTGGATGTTCTCACCCATGACGGCAGCTCACGCTCGGCGGCCATCCGCCAAGCCGTGCTCGAAGCCGCCTTGCGCAAAGAGCGGGCTGCCGCGATGCGCCGCGCCGTCCTGCGTATGCCGCTCGGCGAACCGGACGGCATCGACATCGCCGCGGAGATCGCCCGCAGCCGCGAGGACGAGCGCTGATGATCTATCTCGACTCGGCCGCCGTCGTGAAACTCGTCCACGCCGAGTCCGAGTCGCAGGCATTGCGCGACTGGCTCGACGAACGGGCAGAGACCGGATGGACGAGTTCGGTCCTGGTGGAGATCGAGTCGTCGCGGGCCCTGGCGCGCTACGCCCCAGAAGCCGTTGCCCGGCTCCACCCGGTCCTTGACCTGATCGAGTTGGTGGAGCTGGACGCCGGTATTCGCATCTTGGCCCAGACCATGAAACCGGCGACCGTACGGAGTCTGGACGCCATCCACCTGGCAACGGCTCTCCGTATTCGCTCCCAGCTCACCTCCTTCGTCACGTACGACAAACGACTGGCCGATGCCGCCCAAGCAGCCGGACTGACCGTCGAAATGCCTGCCTGAGACGTCGCCCAAGCAAAGCGCCAAGTCACCGCTCAACTCGACTTCAGTGGGGCGCCAGTCGACGTCCCACTGAAGTCGCCCGCACTGACCTCGTTTCGACCGCGTGCCAGATTCGTGCCAGAAGGCTTGTCGGCCTTCTTCTTGGCGGCCTCGGCCTGAGCCTTCCGGACGGTGGCGTCGAGGCCGGCTGCGACCTCGTCCTGCCGCTCCCCGTCTGAGTGTGTGCTGATAGATCAGCGCGGCCTTCTCAGAGGACTGCCTCACTGCCCGGCCCACACCATCGTGTCCTTCAGGGTTGCGCCGGACTGCGTGGGCAGAGTGTGCCCGGTGTACCGGAGGTCGTAGAACCGGAAGCCCTCGGGCATGCCGACGATCTCCCGCGCCCTACGCCACTTCCGCGCGAAGGTGCTGCGCCGGAACATGTTCCGGCTCGGCGAGGCGAACACGGATCCGCAGGGTGTCGAGGTCGACGTCCCGGCGACGGAGGGCGGCCAACTCTGGGAATCGCGGTCACCACCCTCACCGACCAGTGCCGACTGTCCATGCCTCTCACGTCCGCCTGAGCAGCCCGGCAGACCTCTGCGACCTTCGTGCCCGTAGTTCGCATCGAGGGGCAGGGTGGTGTCTGACTGCGTGACGACGCAGACGAACAACGGCGGACAAGCACGCACACCTGCGGACCATCGCCGCAGGTGAGAGGCACACCGGCTCAAGGTCAAGAACTCCCCCACGTTGCTTCGGGACGAAGCGGTCGGTCCGGCATGACCGACGACTCCCAGGCCTGTCCCGAGTGCAGCCAGCCCATGAAGTCACGCTCCAAGTCGTAAGTCAGCACAACGGAAGGGGCGGCGCCGGAATCCTCCGATGCCGCCCCTTCCGGCTGTCTGTCTACGTGCTCAGGAGCCCGACATGGCGTCCCCGAACATGGGGTCGTCCCCCGAGTTCCCGATGCCCACGGACGACGCACCGAAGCTCACCGCGCCGGTGGCCGTGACGCCGCCGGTGGAGCCGCGCAGGACCCACACGGCGCCGTCGTCGCTGTTCTCGCCGCCCGCGCCCACCGACAGATCGGCGCGGCCGTCCTTGTTGTGGTCGGCGAGGTGGATGGCGTCGCCGAACAGGTCCGACGACTCATTGGCGCCCGGGACACCCGAGGTGCCCTGGTTGAAGGACTGGGCGCCGGTCCCCGTCAGGCCGGAGGCGCCGCCGCGCAGCACCCAGACGTTGCCTGGGTGGCTCGCGGAGCCGATGGTCTCGAAGGGCGCGCCGACGGCGAGGTCCGGGTAGCCGTCGCCGTTGGTGTCGCCCGCGGCGAGCGTGTTGCCGAACAGGTCCCACGACTCGTCCGCGCCCGGCACGCCCTCGGTGGCCTGGCTGAAGACGCCGGTGCGGGCGGTGTCGACGCCGGCCGCGGCGCCGTAGTACACGGTGGCGTAGCCGCCGAGCGCCGTCTGGTCCCCGATGGGGTCGTCGTCGGTGCCGATGACGAGGTCGTCGTGGCCGTCCTTGTCGAAGTCGGCCGCGGTGAGCGAGGCGGGGTTGTCGTCGCTCACCTGGGTCTGCAGGGTGAGCCCGGCCGAGGAGCCCCGGTAGACGAAGGCGCCGGCGAAGGAGCCCACCACCACGTCGTCCGCGCCGTCGTCGTCGAAGTCGCCGGCGGCCAGATCGACGGCGCCGTTCGGGTACGCGCCGGACTCGATCTGCGCGTCGAAGCGCAGCTTCCCGGCCGCGCCACCGGACTTGGTGAAGCCGCCCTTGAAGATCCACACGTCCTTGCCGGTGGAACCGACCGCCAGATCGGCCTTCCCGTCACCGGTGAAGTCACCGACCGCAAGGGACTGGCCGAACCGGTCGTGTCCCGACGCGTTCGGGTCGCTGATCGTCGTGCCACCTGACAGGCCGGACGAGCCGCCCCACAGGATCGTGACCGAACCGCCGTCGACATCGCCGCTGACGTCCTCCAGCGGTGTGCCCACGACGAGATCGCCGTAGCCGTCTCTGTTGAGGTCACCGTGCGCCAGTTCGGTGCCGAAGCGGTCGGAGGTCTCGGAGGCGCCCGGCACGCCGGAGGAACTCTGCGATGTGGTCTTGTGGCGCGCGGCGCTGATACCGCTCGACGAGCCGTAGTTGACGACCACGGCACCCGCCTTCGCTTTGCCGCCCGCTACAGCACCCGGCGCGCCGGTCGCCAGATCGCGGTAGCCGTCACCGTTGAAGTCGTCGGCGAGTCCCGACGGGGCGGCACTCGCGCCGCCAGGCAGGGTGATGAGCAGGCCACCGGCCAGGGCGGCCGCGACGGCGGTGGCGCCCAGAACTACGGGACGCCGGGAGCGCTTGTGATGGGGTCGGGACATGGGTTCCCCTCCAGGTCATACGTGTAGGGCTCACGTATGACCTCTGGTGAACCTGAAGGGTTGTACGGGAAAGGAGAGGCAAGGCAGCAGTACAGCAGCGAAGTGCAGCAACCGCGTCCCTGCCCCCGGTCGAGGACCCTCCTCCCGCCATCGTCGCCCCATAGGCCGACAGCGGCCCGTAGACCGACATCGGAACGGGCGCCCTCGCATCGAGGGCGCCCGTTCCGATGTGCGTGTGCGAGTCAGGCCGGCGCCTTGACCGCCGAGCCCGCCTGGGCCGGCTCCGGCACGACGCGGCGGCGCCGGGTCGGTATCCCCATCGTCGGGTTGGCGACGCCCCAGGCCGCGCCTTTGCAGACCAGTTCCTTGTAGACGGCGGCGAGCCGTCCTGTCAGGGCCGCCCGTACGGCGCGGTCGTCGGCGGTGACGTACTGGATCAGGCCATCCTTGCGGCCCAGCGAGATGCACTGGTTGAAGTAGCGGAGCGGCACGTTCGGGAACTTCCCGCCGGTCAGACGCGCCGCGACGGCGTCGACGGCCTGCCATGCGGTGGGGACGCCCGAGGCGCACGACATCCGCAGCGGCTTGTCGCCGGGGCCCATCACCATGGCCGCGTCGCCGACGGCGTACACGTCCGGGTGCGAGACCGACCGCATGGTCCCGTCGACCACGATCTGGCCCGTGTCGGTGACTTCCAGGGTGGTGGCCTTCGCGATCGGGTGGACGGCGAAGCCGGCGGTCCACACGGTGACCGCGGCCGGGATGGGCGTGCCGTCGGCGGTGGTGATGCGGTCCGCCTCGACGCCGGTGACGACGGTGTGCTCGTGCACGGTGATGCCGAGCCTCTCGAAGACCTTCCGCAGGTGCCCGCGGCCCTTGTCGGAGAGCCAGTCGCCGAGGCCGCCGCGGGCGGCGAGGGCGACGTCGAGGTCCGGGCGGGTCTCGGCGATCTCGGTCGCGGCCTCCAGGCCGGTGAGGCCTCCGCCGACCACGACCACACGCTGCCCGGCGTCCAGGCGGGCCAGGCGCGCGCGCAGCCGCAGCGCTCCGGGGCGGCCGGTGATCTCGTGGGCATGCTCGGCGGTGCCGGGGACGCCCTGGTCGTTCCAGCCGCTTCCGAGGGCGTACACGAGGGTGTCGTACTCCAGTTCTTCGGCTTCTTCGGCTTCTTCGGCGCCGTTCGCGTCGATGACGGCGACGGTCCTGCGATCGACGTCGACGCCGGTGACCTTCGCGAGCTTCAGTTCGACGCCGGTGCCCGCGAACATCTCGCTGAACGGCCGGGGCTTGAGGGACTGACCGACCGCGAGCTGGTGCATCCGGACGCGCTCTACGAAGTCGGGCTCGGCGTTGACGAGGGTGATGGCGACGTCTTCGCGGCGCAGCCGCTTGGCGAGGCGCCCGGCGGCGACGGCTCCTGTGTATCCGGCTCCGAGGACGACGATGCGGTGCTGCATTTCCGTACTCCTGTCTTGGGCGGGTTCGCCACTGTCTTGGGCGGGTTCGCCCCTGTCTTGGGCGGGTTCGCCACTTGAACCGGGCGGCCCGCCGTTTCCTGACAGGAATGTGGTGTGATGCAGCTCACATCTGGAACGTCTGGATCACCGGGTCAGAAGGCGGCGCGAATCAGGGGTTCGCCGTGGTCGGCGGCCGCCCACCGCTGGGTCGCGCGGTCGAGCTTGTCGGGGTTGACCTGGTTGCGGAACGCGGCGATGCCCTCGGCGGTGACCTCCAGGCACATGACCCCGATGACCCGGCCGTCGAAGACCGCCACGATGGCGGGGTCGCCGTTGGCGGTCGTGGCGTAGACCTCCGGTGAGCCGCCGACCAGGGCGCGCTTGGCCTTGCCGGGTTTGAACAGGCCCCGCATGAACTTCGCGACCGCGAGGGCGCCCTCGAACGCCTTGGCGCGGGCCGGGACCTTCCCGCCGCCGTCGCCGATCGAGATGGCGTCCTGAGTGAGCAGCCGTACGAGCGGCTCGGTCCGTCCGCTGGTGGCGGCCGCGAGGAACTCGTCGACGATCCGCCGGGCGGCGGCCTCGTCGATCTCGGTGCGGGCCTTGCCGTCCGCGATGTGCTTCTTGGCGCGGTGGAAGATCTGCTGGCTGGCGGCCTCGGTGATGTCGAGGATCCCGGCGATCTCCCGGTGCGGGTAGTCGAAGGCCTCCCGCAGCACGTACACCGCCCGCTCGTTCGGGGAGAGGCGCTCCAGTAGGGCGAGCACCGCGTACGAGACCGATTCGCGCTGTTCGGCGGTGTCGGCCGGGCCGAGCATCGGGTCCCCGGCGAGCAGCGGCTCGGGGAGCCACTGGCCCACATAGGTCTCGCGCCGCGCGCGGGCCGAGGTGAGCTGGTTGAGGCACAGGTTGGTGAGAACCTTCGTCAGCCAGGCCTCGGGGACCTCGATGTGGTCGACGTCGGCGGCCTGCCAGCGCAGGAACGTCTCCTGCGCGGCGTCCTCGGCCTCGCTCGCGGAGCCGAGGAGGCGGTAGGCGATGGCCTCCAGGCGGGGCCTTGACGCCTCGAACCGGTCCACGTCGCTCATGGTCATGGCCATGCCCGGATCCTAGCTCTCCCGGCGCGCTCTCGTCGGCCGGGTCGGCGACGGCGACGGCGCCGGCGAAGTCGACCACCTGAGTTGCCACGTCCCGCAGGCCTGATCACTCGTCGGCTGCGCCGCAGGAGGCACGGTGCCGCGCCTCAGTCGTGCGGCGGTCGGCCCCGGCGTCCCCTCGGGAGGACGCCGGGGCCGACCGCCGGCGGTTACAGGGCGCCGGCGGTTACAGGGCTGCGGCCTCCTCGGTGGTGAGGAAGCGGAGGTTCTGTACGTGCTCGTTGACGAACATGGGCACCCCGTCGGAGGCCAGGTACCAGCGCGGCTTGCCCGTGCTGTCGGCGATCACCCTGCCGTTGACGCGGAGGTTCTCGAAGGTGACGTCCTTGACGACGTGCTCGGCGTCGAGGCCGACGATCATCGAGAGGTCGGCGTTCTTGCCGTTGTAGCTGAGGTCCTTGACGTAGACGTTCTCGATGCCGCGGCCTGCCGAGGTGTTGTACTTCGGGTTGTACTCGACCCGCATGTGGATGAGCTGGCCCCAGCGGAAGTCCTCCACGCGGATGTTGTCGAACCTGACGTCCCGGACGAGGTTGCTGTCGCCGACCATGAAGGCGATGGCGCCCTGGTAGGTCACCTGCGGCTCGCGGTGGTCGAGGATGTCGATGTTCTCGTAGCGCAGGTTCTCCAGCATCTCGGGGGTGTCGGAGTTGCCGTGCACGCCGATGTTGATCGGGTGGGCGACGTCGGCCCAGAGGGTGCAGTTCTTGACGGTGATGTTGCGGGTGTCGCCGTAGAAGTCCCAGCGGTGGGTGTAGAGGGCGATGGAGTCGTCGGACGTGCGCAGGAAGCAGCCGTCGATCGTGACGTTCTCGGAGCAGTAGAGCTGGATGCCGTCGCCCCACCCCTGGTGGCTGAAGGCGCGCAGGTTCTTGATGTCGATGTTCTGGGACTCGGCGACCCTGATGTTCTCGTAGCGGGGGTTGAGGATCGTGACGCCGTCGATGGTGACGTTCTCGCACTTGCGGATGAGCATCGCGCCCCACTTGGAGTTGTAGAGCACGCCACGGCCGATCACCCGGGAGTTCTCCACCCCCTGGATGTCCACGAAGGCCTGGACGACCGCACCCGGAGCCAGGTAGACGGTGGTGTTGCTCGGCACCTTCAGCTCCCCGTTGGGGGGAGTGTGGAAGCCGGGCCCGAAGTACATGACGTTCTTGTCGCCCTCGGCGGGCACGTCCTGCTCGATCGGGTTCGCGAGCAGGTGCAGGCAGTCGAAGATCTTGTCGTCGACCTGGACGACGACGTTGCGGGGCCGGTCCAGGGTGAAGCGCACGGTGCTGCCGAGCACCTCGGGCTTGATGCCGTACGAGTCCGGGCGGATGCGGACCTTCTCGAAGGCGCCCGGGTTGTAGGTGACCTCGACCTCGACGGTGCCGGAGAAGTCGAACATGGCCACGGAGGAGTTCTGAGCCCTGTTGCTGCCGGTGGTGGCGTCTATCAGCGCGAGCTTGGCCAGGTACACGCCGACTCGCTCCCAGGCGCCGCCGAGCGGACGGACCTTGACGGTGAAGGCGTTGTTGACCGGCACCGACGGGAGGGTCGGGTGGATGACGACTCTGTCGCCGGCGCTATCGGTCTCCTCCGCCGCAGCGGCCTGCGTGGTGCCCGCGATGCCGCTGGCCAAACCGGCCATGGCGAGGGCTCCGGCGGCCTGGAGGGTGGACCGGCGGGACAGGGACGAGCTCATGGGGACTCCTTGAGAAACACGCGTGGGTGGCCGCCTGCGTCCGGAGGTGGAGCGTCCTGCGCTGCGGCCGCCCTGCGCGGCCGGCCGCCGGAGCGTGCAGGCGAAGCCCCACCTTTCGTACAGATATGGCGTTGGGGTCGGCTGAGCTTGCGGTCACACGGAAATGTGTGTCAAGAGTGTTGACTCACTTTCGAAACAATTGGGTAGCCTCGGACTCCATGAGCCAAAAGCCCGGAGGATCCCTGCGCAGTCTGCGCCGTACCAACGAGGAGCAGTTGCTGGCCCTCCTCCTGGCCTGCGGCCCCCTGCACCGTGCCGCTCTCGCGCGCCGGGCGCGCATCTCCCGGACCACGGTCTCGACGATCGTCAACGACCTGATGGCCCGTGGGCTGGTCGTCCAGTCCGACGAGGAGCCAGACGAAGGCCACGACGGACGGGCCCGGGACCTCCTCTCGGTCCATCCGCGCGCGGCCGCCGTGGCCGGCGTGAACCACACCTTCGACGGCGTCTGGGTCCATCTCCGCGATCTCTCCTCACATGAGATCGCGAGCCGGGGCGCCGCCCTGGACCCCGCGTGCGGTCCCGCCGAACGCATCACCGCCGGCGTCGGCATCCTGCACGAACTCCTGGACGATCACGGGTTGCTGCCCGGCCAGATCATCGGGGCGGGCATCGGAGTGCCCGGTCCGATCGACCACACCACCGGGGTGGTCGGCGTCTCCCTGCCGGGCCAGCCCTGGTCGCACATCCACGTGGTCCAGGAGTTCGAGCGAGCGCTCGGCCTGCCCGTCGCCGTGGAGAACAACACTCGCCTGGAGGCCGTCGCCGAGGCGCGCTGGGGGGCGGGGCGCGGCGTGCGGAACCTGCTGTACGTCGGGCTGTCCAACGGCATCGCCGCCGGTCTGATCCTCGACGGACGGCTCCACCGCGGCGCGATCGGGGCGGCGGGGGAACTGGGACACGTGTCGGTGAGCCTCGACGGGCCGACGTGCCGGTGTGGCAACCGCGGCTGCCTGGTCCTGCACGCCGGCATACCGGCCGTGCTCGCCGCGCTGCGACCGGCCTTCGGAGAAGGTATCGGACTGGACGAGATATTGGTCCGGACGGCGGCCGGCGACCGGGCGGGGGAGGCCGTCTTCTCCGACGTAGGTGCCGTGGTCGGCCAGGTGCTTGCCAACCTGTGCAACCTGCTCAACCCCGAACGCATCGTGGTGGGCGGCGAGTTGTCCCTGGCCGGAGGTGTGCTGCTCGAACCCATGAGGGCGGCGATCCGCCGGTACGCGCTGTCGCTGGTCCGCGACGTGGACGTGGTCCCGGCCGAACTGGGGATCGGGGCGCGGGTCGGCGCGCTCGGCGGTGCCGCGCTCGTGCTCGGCGAAGCCCCGGACCTGGCGGCGGCACTCAACCGTATGACCGTGGGGACGACCACGCGGTCCGGCGTGGCGGGCCTGGGCGCCGAGGAGGTGGACAGCGGGGGAGCATCGTGACGCGACACGCTTTGCAGGTGACAGCGCCGCTCCACCGCGCTGGCGTACCCGCGCCTTGCCCGCCGTTCTTCGAAGCCGTGCCCACAGCGTGCCCGTAAGAGCGGACAACTGCGGTCAACAGCAGTGCGATCAGGTCCGCGCAACGGCGCCAGCACAACGAATTGTTTGTTGCCACGCACTTCCGCGTCCGCGTCGAGTGCGGCTCAGCTGCTCTTCCGCGGCTCCGGCGAGGTGACGCCTGCCGGGCTGGCGCGGAGCATGGCCTTGTATAGGCTGTCGTGCTCGGGCGAGGCGGGCAGGGGGCCGCGGGCAGGGGCCTCCAAGGACTGGATCATCAGGGCGACGACGCGTCGCCAGGCATCGGGAGCAGCATCGCCGCAGGCGTTGACGACGCCGGCGTTGGCCATGTGGATCAGCACCAGGTCCGAGGGGTCGAAGTCCTCGCGCAGACGGCCCGTCGCCTTGGCACGGTTGATGAGCTCCACCATGGCCTCGTACGCCTCGTTGCGGCGCTTCTCCAGAGCCTTGGCGGTGGGGAAGGTCATGGTCAGGACGTCGGCGAAGCCGTAGTCGGCGGCCTGCATCGCACAGGCGGCCTCGATGTAGCCGGTGAATCCGTTCCAGGGGTCGGGGTCGTCGAGGGCGACGGCGACCGCGTCGGCGTAGGCCTCCATGCGGTCGAGGAAGACGGCGGCGACCAGGTCCTCCTTCGCGGGGAAGTGGCGGAGGATGGTGGCGATCCCCACTCCTGCCTCACGGGCCACGGAGGCCATGGAGGCGTTCAGGCCGTCGCGCCCGAACACCGTGCGCCCGGCAGCGATGATCCTGCCCCTGTTGCGCTCGGCGTCGCTGCGCAGGGGCTGGGTGGCGGGGTTGTCGGGGGGCTGGGCGCCAGGGTTCATGCCGGCGAGTCTAACAATCGGATTGCCCTATCCGTTTTTGGTGGTACGGTGGTCACGGCGAACCAGATAGGGCTATCCGGTTCGAAATCGGATAGCCCTATCCGAATCGAGGGCGCCTCGTGGCGCCTGGTGTGTGCCTGCACCGGCGGCAAGGAGCTCTCGCCCTCGCCCGACACACCGATATCCCCGACAAGGTCTTACGAAAGGAATGCTGTGACCAGCATCGCCATCATCGGAGCCGGCCCCCAGCTGGGCCTGGCCATCGCCCGCACCTTCGGCTCCCAGGGCTTCGACGTCGCCCTGATCTCCCGTAATCGCGAGAAGCTCGACGGTCTCGTGGGCCGACTCACCGCCGAGGGCATCACCGCCACCGCGTTCCCCGCGGACGTACTCGACCGCGACGCGCTCACCCAGGCGCTCAAGGACGCCGCCGCGCAGTTCGGCGGGATCGACGTCCTGGAGTACTCCCCGGTGGGGACTTTCGGCTCCACCGCTCTGACGACTCCGTCCGAGACCGACCCGTCTCACGTGCAGCACGAGATGGAGTTCCAGCTCTACGGGGCCATCGCCGCCACGAAGGCGGTGCTGCCGGCGATGCGCGAGGCCGGCGCGGGCACCCTGCTCTACACCACCGGCGCCGGCTCGATCGACCCCGTCCCGCAGGTCGGCAACGTCAACGCCGCCGCCGCGGCCCTGCGCAACTGGGCGATCAACCTGCACAAGGAGCTGGCCGGCACCGGCATCCAGGCCGCCCACGTCGGCATCGACGTGTCGATCGGCATGTCGGTCGTCCCCGGCTTCCCGACGGCCCAGCCCGAGGAGATCTCCCCCGTCTACTGGGAGTTGCACACCACTCACCGTGACGAGGCCGAGCGCGTCTTCAGCCTCTGACAGCGCACCGGCTGTCCTGACCGGACCCCCTCGTCGAACCCACACCAAGTCCCGCGAGCAGCTCCGTCCGGCATCGCGTCCGCAATGCCGGACGAAGCCCCGGAGCGCAGCACCAGCGGAAGTCGCGGAGACCAGGATCGCGCCGGCCTGACCCCACGGCCCGCGCACGGGAGAGGGCCTGATCCCGGTGCGTGTCCCGGCGCACACGTCGGGGCAGGCGCTCCCTTCCGTGAGCACCGGTGCCACACTCCGCGAGACCGGAGGCCGGCCATGGAACTTCGGAGGGCTGGGAGGAGTTGGCAGGAGGAAACGCGGAACGCACGCGGACGACCGGAACGACATGGGCTGAAGCCGAGGTGGCACGGATGGCGATGTGGGATCGGATCAAGGACCAGGCCAAGGGTCTGCAGCAGCAGGCGCAGGGGGCGAGGGGCGCCGGCGGACACGGGCGACCCGGCGCAGGGTCCGCCGGGGGATCACGGGCGCAGCTGGTGAACACGCTCAAGTCCCAGCTCACTTCCCTCAAGACGGAGCTGAAAAGCGGCGCCTACCGGGACGCCAGCATGGCCATGTGCGCCCTGGTCGCCGCCGCCGACGGGCATGTCGACCCGGCCGAGCGGCAGCATGTGGAGTCTCTGATCCTCCACAACGACGTTCTGCAGAACTTCCCGCCCGACCAGTTGCGGCAGCGCTTCAACAAGCACGTCGACCAGCTGGCGCTCAACTTCCAGCAGGGCAAGGCCGAGGCCCTGCAGGAGATCGCCAAGGCTGCGAAGAAGCCGACGGAGGCGAGGGCGGTCGTGCAGACCGGCTTCGTCGTCGCGGGTGCGGACGGATACGTCGCGCCGACCGAGGAGCAGATCCTGCGCGAGGCGTGCTCGGTACTCGGCCTGTCCACGCAGGAGTTCGGCATCTGACGACACGCACCGCCGTAGGTGCCGGACCACTCGGCGGACGCGAGCGGACGGCTGCTGCCCCGCTCAGGACTCCCGCTTTCGAGCGCGGAGCCGAGTACCGACCAGCGGCGTGGCGTTCGTACTGGCCGCGACCCGCGACGTCGTGAGCGCGGTATCGGCCCCCGCCGCACGTCCACCTTGGCAGAAACGCTGCGGTCCGGGCGGGCCAATATCTATGGCCATGAAATGAGAAATCGACGCGATGCCCGATGAGGATTCCCGTGATGCGCGATGAGGATTCCTCCGTCCACGGGCGGAGCGGAATTATTGACCGTGCATGACCGATCGCGCCGTGCTACTGTCGATCTCAGTTGCAGTTGTGGTTACCAAAAGCTTTAGGCCTCCGCACCGGTTTATGGACCGGTGGAGCATTTTCGTGTGCCCGGTTATTTTTCCGGCGGGGTGATCATCACGGCGACACGGAGTCCGCACAGGGCGAACTCCGAGCACCGCCCCGAAGGAGATTCAACATGGCCTCTGGCACCGTGAAGTGGTTCAACGCGGAAAAGGGATTCGGCTTCATCGAGCAGGACGGCGGCGGCGCCGACGTCTTCGCCCACTACTCGAACATCGCCACCCAGGGCTTCCGCGAGCTGTCGGAAGGCCAGAAGGTGACGTTCGACATCGCGCAGGGCCAGAAGGGCCCGACGGCCGAGAACATCGTTCCCGCCTGACGCGACGCCTACTCCGCAGCTGGGGCCCGCACCTTGGGGTGCGGGCCCCAGCTCGCTGCATTTCAGGGTGCCTTACGGGAATGCTCCACCCCTTACGGGAACGCTCCACCCCTTACGCGAATGCTCCACCCTATACCCAGCGCGCTCGGCATGAATTTCATCTCGGCATAAATTCACCAGAGCCGACCGGGTGGAATATCCGATCCGGCCCCATCATCTTTGGCTCGTTCTTGCGATTTCTGGGCTGCTCATTCGCTGCGGGAATTCCTTGATACGTGCCACATCAAGGAAGGTTCCGTATGAACCGCGCACGCACAAACGATCGATTCTCCCGCACTCGCACGGGGAGTTCGGGCTCCGGAAGGAGCGGCAGCCGCATAGGAGCCACTGCTGCCAACGGCTCCGGTGCGCAGCGCCGCCCCAAGGGCTACGGACACCGACAGGCCGCAGCACCAGGCGAGTTCGCGTTGCCTGCGACGATCACGCCCGCCCTGCCCGCCGTCGAGTCGTTCGCCGATCTCGCCATGCCGACGAGGTTGCTGGCAGCACTTGGCCACGAAGGCGTGACCGTACCGTTCCCGATCCAGGCGGCGACCCTGCCGAACTCATTGGCCGGCCGTGACGTACTCGGCCGCGGCCGCACCGGTTCAGGCAAGACTCTCGCCTTCGGCCTCGCGCTGCTGGCCCGTACAGAGGGCCGGCGCGCCGAGCCGCGGCAGCCGCTGGCCCTCGTCCTCGTACCCACCCGCGAGCTCGCCCAGCAGGTCACCGACGCCCTCACTCCGTACGCCCGCTCTGTGGGGCTGCGACTGGCCACCGTCGTCGGCGGGATGTCGATCGGCAAACAGGCCGGTGCGCTGCGTGCCGGGGTGGAGGTCGTCGTCGCGACGCCGGGGCGGCTCAAGGACCTCATCGACCGTGGCGACTGCCGGCTGAACGACGTCGGCATCACCGTCCTCGACGAGGCCGACCAGATGACCGACATGGGCTTCATGCCCCACGTCACCGCCCTGCTCGACCAAGTGCGTCCCGAGGGGCAGCGGTTGCTCTTCTCGGCCACCCTTGACCGCAACGTCGACCTGCTGGTCCGCCGCTATCTGACCGACCCGGTGGTCCACTCCGTCGACCCGTCGGCGGGTGCGGTCACCACGATGGAGCACCACGTACTCCATGTGCACGACGCGGACAAGCATCGGACGACCACCGAGATCGCGGCCCGAGACAGCCGGGTGATCATGTTCCTGGACACCAAGCACGCAGTGGACCGGCTGACCAAGCACCTGCTGAGCAGCGGCGTCCGGGCCGCGGCCCTGCACGGTGGCAAGTCCCAGCCGCAACGCACGAGGACCCTCGCGCAGTTCAAGAGCGGGCATGTGACGGTACTGGTGGCGACCAATGTCGCGGCGCGCGGCATCCACGTCGACAACCTCGACCTGGTCGTCAACGTGGATCCGCCAAGCGACCCCAAGGACTACCTGCACCGCGGCGGCCGGACGGCCCGCGCCGGCGAGTCCGGCAGCGTCGTCACCCTGGTGACCCCCGACCAGCGCCGCGGCATGAGCCGGCTGATGGCTTCGGCCGGCATCACCCCGCAGATCACCCGAGTACGTTCCGGTGAGGCGGAGCTGAGCCGCATCACAGGGGCCCAGGCCCCTTCCGGTGTCCCGGTCGTCATCACCGTGCCGGCCGCGGAACGTCCCCGCCGCACCGCGTCTTCTTCGTCCCGGGGCGGCCGTGGCCGCACCGGCCAGGCCCGGCCCACCGGTGAAGCGGCGCGCCGTAGGGCGCAGCGGCAGTCCGCCTTCGACCCGGCGGCCTAGGGCGTGTGTCGAAAGTCCCGCCTGCCCCGCGCTCGACCCGCCGCCGTCGGGCAGCATGGCCGGGCCCTGGGCATTCGCACCCTCACCCGCTG
This sequence comes from Streptomyces himalayensis subsp. himalayensis, assembly GCF_013778455.1. Lineage (GTDB taxonomy): Bacteria > Actinomycetota > Actinomycetes > Streptomycetales > Streptomycetaceae > Streptomyces > Streptomyces himalayensis. Next base: position 338,990 of record NZ_JACEHE010000002.1, read on the forward strand.
ATCCACCTCGCCCCGGCCGGCCCTTTCTCCTTCTGTCTGTGAGGCATCATGCGCTGTGTCATCGCCCGGTACCCGTTCGACCTCTCCAAGAGCGGAGTGCTGGCCTCGATGAAGGGCGTCAAGCCCGAGCTCATCACGGGTGAGTCCGTGACCATCGGCCGCCGCCGCTACCCCGTCAAGCAAGTAGGCGAAGTCATCACCCGACAGGACCGCCGCGACTTCACCAGCGGGGAGGTCATCCGGGCCATGGCCCGCCTGGGCTTCACGTGCCACGACCACCCCGAGGCCGCGCCCGTGCGTGTCCTCACCCCGCTCCAGACCGCGTCGGCGCTGCTCGGCAGCCCCGTCCCCCTGGAAGTGTGAGGACGGGCGGAGACCGCCATCAGGTCAGCGGTGAGGGCCCTGCCGACACCTGTCGGCAGGGCCCTCACCGCTTCTCGTCGTCCTCCTCCCGGAAACTCCCGGCCAGTAGAGGGCGCCAACCGAGCGGCGGTGACAGCTGGAGGGCGTCAACAGCGTCCTACTTGTCGGAGTAGCTGAAATCGCCCACGGTCCAGGCGCTGACGCCCTTGATCGCGACGCGGTACATTCCGCCCGTCTCGGGAATACCGAGGGTGCCCTGCAGGATCCTGGCGAGATGGAAGTGCAGATGCGTGGGCGCCTCGCCCCGGTCGGGCCGGTCCTCTCGCCGGTCGAAGGTGAAGACGTCGGCGAACGGGCCGAGACGGTCGGAGTCCCTCAGGACCTCCGACACACGCTCCCTCCACACGGCTTCGGGAGCCAGTCGGCCTGTGATGACGGCACCGCCGACGACCACGGTCAGTGACATCTGATTGCTCTGCTCGGACTCCACCATGGCGCAGATGGCGACCAGCAGCTCGTCAGCGTTCGGCATGAGAGCCCATTCTATTCAGCGGCCGGTCCGGGCGGACCCCTGGGCGTGAGGCGGCTTCGGGGGCGTTGAGAGACAGCTGCCTCATACCTACGGCCCACGAGAGCTGAAATCTACTTTTGCTGGAGTAGACATTGACCCTTGGGCTGGTTAAGGTTTCTCTCGAAGACACGGTCAGAAGAGACCCGGCAGACACGAACTGGCGGGTGGTAGTACCGCAGTACCAGTTCTGCAAGTGGTTGATTCAGAGGAAGGACGGAGGAGCAGACGCCATCAGGATCGCCCGGCCCGAGAAGCATTCGGTCCGGGTACCGCAAGACCCCGGAATGGAAGGTGGTCCCCGGTCACGCAGCCGCGATCCCCGCACACCCCGCCCGTCTGCCGGGCCGGGTAGCGGAAACAGAAGGTCGGCACAGCAGTAGGGCCGACAGATGGTGTTGAATTTCCTTCGGGGCCCTGGTGCCGTACGGCGCCAGGGCCCCTCGACGCGTTGCACTACGAGGTGACATGACAGCAGATACTCCGCTCAGCGGTCGTCTGGACGACGACGACTACCCCGCGTACACGATGGGCCGAGCCGCGGAGATGCTCGGCACCACCCCGGGCTTCCTCCGAGCCATCGGTGAGGCCCGACTGATCACTCCCCTCCGCTCGGAGGGCGGGCACCGCCGGTACTCCCGCTACCAACTGCGGATCGCCGCTCGCGCCCGCGAGCTCGTCGACAAGGGCACTCCCATCGAGGCTGCTTGCCGCATCATCATCCTTGAGGACCAGCTCGAGGAAGCTCAGCGCATCAACGCCGAGTACCGCCGTGCCGCGAACGAAGCGGCCGACAGCGCGCCCGGTTCCAGCTGATCACGTGGGCGCCGGGCCGGTCGGCTCGAACAGCGTCCCGCGAGAGCCTGGCGGCACCTGTGCCGTCCACCCGAACACCGTGCGCCGCGCCCACACGGGGCGGTCGATGACACGGCCAGGTCAGGTCGAGGTTTCCAGCCCGGTTGCCGTGTCGATCAGGATCTGTTCCGCCTGGGTGACATTGTCGGCCCGGACAGCCTGGGCCATCGCGGCGTGCGCCGCATCCGGTGTCGCGTGCGGGGGGACCACCAGCAGCGAGAAGTGGTCCTGGTCGCCTCTGGTGATCAAAACGGTGTCGTCACCGATCGGGGAGGAGTCGATGTGCACCACGCGGTCATCGACGACCAGACGTGTCGGAAGCGCTTCCCAGGCCGCAGCGTCGAGGCCCACGCGGGTGACCGGGCCCAGGTGCTCGGTGAGGGCTCGCACCAGAGCGGGCAGCTCGCCCACGATGTCGCGTGACCGCGGCCACCACGCTCCGTCGAGGATGCCCTCGCGTGACGGCGTCGTCTCCAGGCGGAGGAGCGCGCTCCCCGGCTTCAGGGCCTCTCGGACGCTGCTCGGCAGATGCCCGAGGGCGGAGGGTGTGTCGGAGCCGGCCATGAGGAGGACCGCCCGTCTTCGAGATCGGTGCGTCTGCGAACAGGGATTCGCCGCTACCACGCTACTCCGCGTGCCGACGAGCGTCGGCCCTCCGGGAACCTCCGTGACCGTGACCGCCGGTGCCCGTTCGGCGGGCAGGCACCACGGGACCGGGCATACGCTGCAGAAGGGGCCTACGTGGGAGTGCGGCGCTTTGTGCCCCGACCCGGACATGTGCAGCGGCGACCTCATCCACCCTCAGCGCCGCCGCCCTGCAGGAGGTAGGCCATGGATCACGAACCACTGCCTTCCGCGGGCCACGCCGAGGTCCGTATCGTCGCGGCGACGCCCGAGGTCGCTCGTCGCGTCGCCGAAGTGCTCCGCCGCTGCTTCTCCTCGACCGAACAGCGCAGCTACCCCGCCGGCGACGAAGGGGCGACCCGCCTTCATCTCACCATCGACACCACGAACGCCGCGGAGCCCGCACGGACCTGGCTGGCCACGAGCCAGTCGTCCTTCGAGGATCACCAACAGGCGGACGAAGTGTGACCGGAGGGCCGCAAAAAGCCCGGCCTCACACCCGCGCGCCCGCACCGCCGGCCACGATCGGGAGAGCGACAGCCATGGCGACACTGCGTGAACGCAAGAACTACCGGCAGGCGGTCATGAATTCTCTGTACGCGGCCGTCGCAGCCAACCGTCCCGAGGTCAGCGGATCCGCACTCCGCGACGAGCTCGGTATGCCCGACGAGGACCTGTTCGCAGCCTGCGCCTACCTGGTCGGCGAAGGCCTGATCACCGTCGACTGGACATCGCACAAGACACCCGCAACCGTCTCGCTGACCCACGAGGGCATCCGGTTCATGGAGGCGGAGGAAGAACGCGGCTGAAGCACCGGGCAGCATCCCGCCGTCACGGCCGCCCGGCGCAATGCCGCGGCGGCTGGGCGGGCGTCGTGCGTCAGGGGCCGGGGCATCGATCCCCCGGCCCGTGACCGGCAGGGCCCTGGCCGGCGCGGGCCGACGCGGGCCGGCGCGCGAGAAGACGGGAACGGCAAGAAGGACGGGAAGGACGGGAACGGCGAGAAGGACGGGAAGGGCGCTGAACCGTCAGGTGCCGGGTCGCTGTGGCGTCGTGCCGAGCCAGGCCGTGGTGTCCGGGCCGAGGTGGCCGTTCTCGAGTGGTGTGCTGGTCAGGAGGAGTTCGCCCGGGGGCAGGGGGACCGGTTCGCGGGACAGGTTCGTGATGCAGCTCCAGCCGCCGGAGCGGACGAACTGCAGTACGCCCGGGGCGCTGTCCGCCCAGGTCAGCGACTCGTCGCCGAGCAGTTTGCGGCGTAGGCGCAGGGCCGTGCGGTAGAGCTCCAGTGTGGAGCCCTCGGCCTCTTCCTGGGCCTCGACGGAGTAGGAGGCGAAGCTCTCCGGCTGCGGCAGCCAGGCGGCGCCCGGGCCGAAGCCGTACGACGGGCCGGTGCGGGTCCACGGGAGCGGGACGCGGCAGCCGTCGCGGCCCTTGCGGACATGGCCGGTCTGCTCCCAGATGGGGTCCTGGAGGACCTCTGGGGGCAGGTCCGCGACCTCCGGCAGGCCCAGTTCCTCGCCCTGGTAGACGTACGAGGAACCTGGCAGCGCCAGCATGAGCAGGGTCGCCGCGCGGGCCCGGCGCAGTCCGCGTGCCGCGTCGATCGCGGGGGCACGGCCGCCGGACAGCAGCCATGCGTCCGGGTCGGTGCCCTCGGGGAGGACGAGCCGTGAGGCGTGCCGCACCACGTCGTGGTTGGACAGCACCCAGGTGGCGGAGGCACCGGCGGCGCGTGCCGTGTCCAGCGAGACGGTGATGACCTCGCGCAGTTCGCGGGCCGACCAACCGGTCTTCAGGTACTCGAAGTTGAACGCCTGCCCGAGCTCGTCCGCGCGGGCGTACAGCACGCGCCGGTGGTTGGGCACCCACGCCTCGGCCACCGCCATCCGCGGCGGCGTGTAGGCGTCCAGGACCTTGCGCCAGTCGCGGTAGATCTCGTGGACCTCGTCCCGGTCGTAGAACGGATGGCTGCCGTCCGCCATGGTGACCAGTGCTTCCTCGCCCTGCAGGTCGTCGCCGAGGTCCCGCAGCGGTTCCGTGAGGTCCTTGGCCAGACCGTGCGCGACATCGATACGGAAGCCGTCGACGCCGCGGTCGGACCAGAAGCGGAGTGTGGTGCGGAAGTCGGCGCGAACCTCCTCGTTGTCCCAGTCGAGGTCGGGCTGCTCGGGGGCGAACAGATGCAGGTACCACTGCCCGTCCGGCACCTGCCGCCACGCGCTGCCGCCGAAGACGGACTGCCAGTCGGAGGGCGGGAGTTCGCCGTGGGCGCCTCGGCCGTCCCGGAAGACGTACCGGTCGCGTGCGGCCGAACCCGGCCCGGAGCGCAGGGCCTCCTGGAACCAGACGTGCTGGTCGGAGGTGTGGTTCGGGACGATGTCGACCAGCACCTTCAGGCCCAGGCGGTGGGCCTCGGCGACCATCGCGTCGAAGTCGTCGAGCGTGCCGAGGCGCGGGTCGACGTCGCGGGGGTCGGCGACGTCGTAGCCGCCGTCGGCGAGTTCGGACGGGTAGAAAGGGCTGAGCCACAGGGCGTCGACGCCGAGGGTGCTCAGATGTGTCAGACGGTGGGTGATGCCCCGGATGTCACCGAGGCCGTCACCGTCGGCGTCGGCGAAGCTGCGCGGATAGATCTGGTAGATGACGGCCTGGCGCCACCAGTTGGGGTCCTTGGGTGAGATGTCGGGCGCGGACGCGGAGCGTTCGGTCACGCGGTCTCCCTTGCGAGTGCTTCGGTGCGGCGGGATCGGGTTCGTCGGCGGTTCAAGTGATCTACCTGGCGGAGGCGGACAGCCTCGACTTCAACGTTCTTGCCCAACTGTCAGCTCCGTACGACCTGTTGTGAGCGCGGCGTCCGGGTCGCCGAGTGCGTCGGCGAGCCGCGCCAGGAGGGTACGGAGCTGTTCCCCGCCGTCCTGCGTGAGCAGGTGGCCCAAGTCCACAAGGACCGCACATATCTGACGGTCCATCTGCTGTCGGCGCTGGAGTCCGCGCGGGGTGAGCTGGGCGAGTACGCGCCGCCGGTCGGCGGGGTCGATCCGCCGGTACACCAGGTTCTGGTCGACGAGTTGGTCGACGATCTTGGTGAGGCTGGACATGGGCAGGAAGACGCAGTCGGCGATGGCCGACATGTTGTGCCCCCGGCCGTCGGAGAGCAGGTCCAGCACCCGCCAGGCCTCGATGGAGCAGTCGAACTCGTCGAGTACGGACTGCACTCGGCGTACGGAGAGGCGTTCGGCCCGCGTCAGCAGCCGGAGCAGTTCGTGGGGCCGGGCGGCCATCGGCACTCCTCAACTCGGTTCCTTGGCCCGCCGGTCCGCGCGGGAACCCCCAGCAGCGTACCGCCGGGATCCGCACTCTTGACAGCCTTCAACGGAAAGCCAATACTTCCCGCAGGAAGCATTAATTATCCTTCCCCAATCCGTTATCGAAGCCGTTGCCGAGATGCCGAACGCACGCATCTCTGGTGGCGGCTTTTCTTTTTCACCGGCCAGTTCCGTGCGCCAGGCGAAACCGCTCTTTAAGTCCGCCGAAACGCCCTGGAAACGACATCCCCCCAGGCTGTGGACCGCACTTCAGCGGATCCGGCCCGGACACCACCACTGGACGGCAGGGAATTCGCGCGCCAACGCCGCCGCCTCTGAAGCGCCTTGTGTCTCTTTCCCCAACCCCCTCCGCTCCGCTCCTCCCCCATTTCCCTCTCATTCCCCCCACCCACCTCACCGATTCGTCCTCGATTTCCCCACCGCCCTTCTTGGGCAAGGAGGTATTCCATGTCCGGGCTCAGCATCACCAGACGCGGACTTCTGACGGCCGCGTCGGCCGTCGGCGCGTCCGCCGCCCTCAGCGCCTGCGGCGCGAAGACCGGCAGCGGCACGTCATCGGACGCGGCCGGGGCCACGGCGGACACCTCCGGCAGCACGGTGAAGATCGGCCTGCTGAACTCGCTGTCGGGCACCATGGCCATCAGCGAGGTCACGGTGCACAACGCGCTGCTGCTGGCCGTCAAGGAGATCAACGCCGCCGGCGGCGTGCTCGGCAAGAAGCTCAAGGCCGTCAGCCAGGACGGTGCGTCGGACTGGCCGACCTTCGCCGAGAAGGCGGAGAGCCTGATCAAGGAGGACAAGGTCGCGGCCACGTTCGGCTGCTGGACCTCCGCCAGCCGCAAGGCCGTCAAGCCGGTCTTCGAGAAGTACAAGTCGCCGCTCTTCTACCCCGTGCAGTACGAGGGCCTGGAACAGTCGCCGTACATCTTCTACATCGGCGCGACGACCAACCAGCAGATCGTCCCGGCCCTCGACTATCTCAAGAAGCAGGGCCTGACGCGGCTCTACCTGGTCGGCAGCGACTACGTCTTCCCGCGCACCGCCAACAAGATCATCAAGGCGTACGCGAAGGCCAACGGCATGACGGTGGTCGGCGAGGACTACGCGCCCCTGGGCTCCACGGAGTTCAGCACGATCGTCAACGAGGTCAAGGGCTCCGGCGCGGACGCCGTGTTCAACACCCTCAACGGCGACAGCAACGTGGCCTTCTTCAAGGAGTACAAGTCCGCGGGGCTCACCGCGAAGAGCATGCCGGTGCTGTCGGTCTCCATCGCCGAGGAGGAGGTCGCGTCCATCGGCACGCAGTACCTCGAGGACCAGCTCACGGCGTGGAACTACTACGAGACCACCCCGGGCGCGGCGAACGAGAAGTTCGTCAAGGCGTACCAGGCCGAGTACGGGGCCAAGAAGCCGACCAGCGACCCCATGGAGGCCGCGTACATCTCGGTCTATCTGTGGAAGGCGATGGTCGAGAAGGCGGGCTCGTTCGACGTCGCCAAGGTCAAGGCGGCGGCCGACGGCATCACCTTCGACGCCCCGGAGGGCAAGGTCACGGTCGACGGCGCCACGCAGCACGTCTACAAGACGGCCCGGATCGGCAAGATCGGCTCGGACGGGCTGATCACCGAGGTGTGGAACTCGGGCAAGCCGGTCAAGCCGGACCCGTATCTGAAGGGCTACGACTGGGCCTCCGGCCTCTCCTGAGTCCGACTCCAGTCCCTGTCATGGCGGACCCGGCCTCCAGCACTTGGGCCGGGTCCCGCCCCGCGCCCGCACCCCGTCCCGACCCGGAGCCGCTCCATGACGGTCATCCTCAACCAGTCCTTCACCGGCATCAGCATCGGTGCCGTCCTGCTGCTCATCGCGCTCGGTCTGACCCTCACCTTCGGGCAGATGGGCGTGATCAACATGGCGCACGGCGAGTTCATCATGGCCGGCGCCTACACCACGTACGTCCTGCAGAAAGCCATCAGCGGCGCCGGAGTCTCGCTGCTCGTCGCCCTGCCCGTGGCATTCCTGGTCGCCGGTGCCATGGGCGCGCTGCTCGAATGGCTGCTCATCCGGCGCCTCTACACCCGGCCGCTGGACACCCTGCTCGTCACCTGGGGCGTCTCGCTGATGCTGCAGCAGCTCGCCCGGGACATCTTCGGCGCGCCCAATGTGCAGACCCGCGCCCCGGACATCCTCACCGGCAACATCGCGGTGGCGGAGGGCATCTCGCTCGCCAACAGCCGCCTGTTCATCCTCGGGCTCGCCCTGCTGTCCGTGCTCGCGCTGACCCTCGTACTGCGGTTCACCCCGCTCGGGCGGCGCATCCGGGCCGTCGTGCAGAACCGGGACCTCGCCGAGGTGTCCGGCATCGCCACCGGCAGGGTCGACCGGATGACCTTCTTCATCGGCTCCGGTCTCGCGGGCGTGGCGGGCGTCGCGATCACCCTGGTCGGCCCGATCGGCCCGACGACCGGCACCAACTACATCGTCGACGCCTTCCTCGTGGTGGTTGTCGGCGGCATCGGGCAGCTGAAGGGCAGCGTGATCACGGCCTTCGTCCTCGGCGTCCTGCAGTCCGTACTGGAGTACTCGACGACGGTCAGCGTCGCCAAGGTGATCGTGCTGGTGGCGATCGTGGCCTTCCTCCAGTGGCGTCCGCAGGGCCTGTACACACTGCGCACCCGGAGCCTGGCATGACGACGACATCCGCACCCACGACACCGGCGCCCGAGGTCACGAAAGCGACCTCCCCGCTCACGCGGTTCCGTGTTCCCGGCGGCTTCGCGCTCGGCGCCGTCCTGCTCCTCGGCATCGCACCGCTCGCGCTCACCGACTTCCGGCTCGCGCTGCTCGCCAAGTACCTGTGCTGGGCGATGGTGGCCGTCGGCGTCAGTCTCGCCTGGGGGCGGGGCGGGCTGCTCGTACTCGGCCAGGGCGTCTTCTTCGGCCTCGGCGGCTACGCCATGGCCATGCACCTCAAGCTCGCCGACGCCGCCGACACGGGCATTCCGGGCGCGCTGCCGGACTTCATGCAGTTGTACGGCACCGGAGAGGCGCTTCCCTGGTGGTGGAAGCCCTTCGGCAACCCAGCCTTCGCGCTCGCCGCGACCGTGCTGCTACCCATGGCCGTCGCCGCGGTGCTCGGCTTCTTCGTCTTCCGCCGCCGGGTGCGTGGCGCGTACTTCGCGATCCTCAGCCAGGCGCTCGCCGCGGCCCTGGCGATCTGGCTGGTCGGCCAGCAGGCGACCACCGGCGGCACCAACGGGCTCACCGACTTCCAGGGCTTCTTCGGATACGACCTGGACGACCCCGCAAACCAGCGGACGGTCTACTTCGTCATCGCCGTCAGCCTGCTGCTGCTCATGGCCGCGGCCCGGCAGCTGTTCGTCAGCCGCTACGGCGAACTCCTCATCGCCGTAAGGGACTCCGAGGAGCGGGTCCGGTTTCTTGGCTACGACCCGGCCAACGTCAAGCTGGTCGCGTACGTCGTGGCAGCGGGCATGGCGGGCCTCGCCGGGGCCCTCTTCGTACCGGCCGTCGGGATCATCTCGCCCGCGCTGATCGGCGTCGTGCCGTCCATCGGCTTCGTCATCGGCGCTGCCGTCGGCGGACGGGCGTCCCTGGTGGGCGCAGTGCTCGGCGCGATCGCGGTGGCCTGGGCGCAGAGCACGCTCTCGGACGCCTTCCCCGGCGCATGGACGTATCTGCAGGGCCTGCTGTTCGTCGTGGCGGTCGGCTTCCTGCCCGGCGGACTCGCCTCGCTGGGGGCGGTCATCCGACGCAACCGCATTCGTACTCGTTCGGGAGAGGCAGCATGAGCGGCGAGGGGCTGACCATCCGCGGTCTGCGGGTGTCGTTCGACGGCTACACGGCGGTCGACGGCGTCGATCTCGACGTACGTCCTGGCGACCTGCGGTTCCTCATCGGCCCGAACGGGGCGGGGAAGACCACGCTGGTCGACGCGGTCACCGGCCTGGTGAAGGCCACCGGATCGGTGCGCTTCGGCACGAACGGCGACGGCACGGAACTCATCGGCAAGCCCGTACACAAGATCGCGCGGCTGGGCATCGGCCGTACGTTCCAGACGGCCACGGTGTTCGAGGAGCTGACCGTACTGCAGAACCTCGACATCGCTGCCGGGGCCGGGCGCGGGCCGCTGACGATGCTGCGGCGCCGCAAGGGCATACCGCAGCCGGTGGCGGAGGCGCTGGAGACCACCGGCCTGACCGCCCTGCGCGACCGGCCGGCGGGGGTGCTGGCGCACGGGCAGAAGCAGTGGCTGGAGATCGGGATGCTGCTGGTCCAGGACGTGCGGCTGCTGCTGCTCGACGAGCCGGTCGCAGGGATGAGCCACGAGGAGCGCGAGTCGACCGGGGAACTGCTGCGGCGGGTGAGCGAGGACAGCACGCGTACGGTCGTCGTCATCGAGCACGACATGGACTTCATGCGGTCCTTCGCCCGCAGCGTCACGGTGCTGCACGCGGGCAAGGTGCTCAGCGAGGGCACGGTGGCGCAGGTCCAGGCGGACCCGAAGGTGCAGGAGGTGTACCTGGGGCGCGCCCGTGCCGAGGAGTCCGCCGACGCGGCACCCGCTGTTCCGTCACCGGCCACCGGTGAAGCCACCCCCACCACGACGGCCTCGGCGCAGGAGGCGTGATGCTCGAGATCGACGACATCCGGGTCGGCTACGACCGCACCCCGGTCCTGCACGGCGTCACCGTCGCCGTCCCGAAGGACGGCGTGGCCGCCGTGCTCGGCCACAACGGAGCCGGGAAGAGCACCCTGCTACGCGCGGCCATGGGACTGCTCAAGCCCGGGAAGGGCACGGTGCGGCTGGACAGCGAGGACATCACCCGCCTCGCCCCGCACCAGCGGGTGACCCGCGGCATGGCGTACGTACCGCAGGGGCAGCAGGCCTTCCCGCACCTGACCACCGCCGAGAACCTCCAACTCGTCGCGGACGGAAGGCCGGACGGAAAAGAGGCGATCGCGGAGGCGCTCGACCTCTTCCCCGCCCTGCGCGAGCTGTCCGGCCGCCGCGCCGGGCTGCTCTCCGGCGGCCAGCGCCAGCAACTCGCCATCGCCCGCGCCCTGATCACCCGCCCCCGGCTGCTCCTGCTCGACGAGCCGACCGAGGGCATCCAGCCCTCCGTCGTCGCCGAGATCGAGGAGACGATCCTCGCCCTGACCCGGCGCGGCGGCCTGTCCGTACTCCTCGTCGAGCAGCACGTGGGCTTCGCCATGCGCGCGGCCCAGCGGTACTACGTACTGGAGGCGGGCCGGGTCACCTCCTCAGGTGAGGGCGGGGCGGAGGCCGAGCAGACCGTGCGGGCGGCGCTCAGCGTATGAAGCAGGGCCCCGGCGGCCGCTGGAACGGGCCACGTCCGGGGCCGGTCACCGGCATAGGATGCACGGATGAGCGACAAGGCCACGGGCGCGGCGGCCATCGCCCTGACCCGCGAGTCCCACCGCACCGATCTGAGCGACACCGCCGAGACCGGCACAGCGGACGGCACGAAGGACCAGACGCCGGCGGCGACCGCCGACGCCACTTCCTGACACCGGCACATCGCCGTCCTGCCGCCACGCGCGGCAGGCGGACCCCCAGCGGACGGCCGACTCTCAGCGGACGGCGGGCCCCCGGCGACGGAACCGGAGGCCCCGCCGTCCGCGGCGTCCGTCCCTGAGCGCATCCCTCGGGCCCCTCTGTCCCGGAGCGCACCCATCGGCCCTCTGCCCTGGAGCGCACGCGTCGGGCCCTCTGCCCTGGAGCCCTCTGCGGCACTCCCCTCGCACGGGCGCTCGATCCCTCGCAGGGCGACACTGGAGACATGACCCCGTAAACCGCGAGCCGACCTGGGGTGATCCGATGAGCACTCTCGAAGAACATGTCGACATCGATGTTCCGGTCGATGTGGCCTGGGACTCCCTCCACCGCGTGGAGAGCTACCCACGGTTCCTCGAAGGAGTACGCGAAGCGCGTACGGAGGGCGCGAACAGAGCGCACCTCGACGTGGAGGCGGGCGGCCGGGCTCAGGCGTTCGACACCCAGATCACCGACCGCGCCGACACACACACGATGGAGTGGAAGACCACCAGCGGCCCCGACCTGGCCGGATCCTTCTCCCTGCTGCCCATCGACCAGCAGCACACCCGGGTCCAGGCCCGGATCGAGTACGACCCGAGTGCCGTGAGGGAGGCGTTCGGCGGACCCAAGGGCTTCGCCCAGGCGACCGCGATCGAGCGGCTCGTACGGAACGACCTCGAGCAGTTCAAGGGCCTGGTCGAACAAGGACGCTGAGGCCGCGCGCGGCGACGACTCCCTGCGGGGCGGCCAGGCGGCCGCCCCGCGGCTTCTGCCCTGATGCGCAATCGGCGGGTAGGCCGGTTGCCGGGTTGCAGAGGCCCAGGATCCGATGTATGCCCCCCAAGGGGCCCGGACGACGCCGTAAGGCGCTGAGCTGCCACGACCCGCCACGAACGCCTGCCGTGAATTCCGGCTTCCCGGGCGAGGGAAAAGCCGACACGGCGGAGGCGGGACTTTCTCTTTTGTGTGAACCCCGGAGCGGACATCCGCGCGTCGGGTCGGTGCCATGCGGCGTCGTGCAAGCCTGACCTACGCAATTTCTGTTCGCAGGAATTCGCAGAAACGACCGTTCAGGCCAGTGCGGCAAACGGGTGAATCCGGCTTCGAATTGACTAGGCGAAACGTTTCCTCACCCCACATCGCATCGTTCATGGGTTGCAGGTCATGGTGCGAGTCGAGTCGTTCAAGGTCCGGCCCGCTCGGATGATCCGTCACATTGGCATGACCGCAGAAAGGGAAAATCCGTGCAGTTCAAGAAGACCGGGACACTGGTCGCGGGAGCGCTCATGGCCGTGGGCATGGCGTCGCCGGCACTCGCCGACGCCGATGCGAACGGCTACGCCTCCGACTCCCCGGGCATCCTCTCCGGCAACGTCATCCAGGCCCCCATCCACGTGCCCGTCAACGTGTGCGGCAACACCATCAACGTCATCGGCTTCCTGAACCCGGCGATCGGCAACGACTGCGTGAACAACGGGTCCGGGCCTGACGGCGGCCACGAGGGGCCGCCCTTCGGCCACAAGCCGCCCTACTACGACGGTGAGCACGACCACCGCCCCTGGGACAAGGACAAGTGCGAACCCTGCAAGCCCGACCACCCGGACCCCTGCGAGGAGGACGGCATCTGAGTCGCGTCGGATAGTGGGTAAGGGAATCCTCGCGGCCGCGGCCGCAACGGGCTTCCTCTCCCTGCCTGGCGCATACGCCCTTGCGGGCGCGGACGCGTCCGGATCGGCATCGGACTCGCCCGGCGTTCTGTCGGGCAACGACATCCAGGCACCGGTCGACGTACCGGTCGACGTCTGCGGCGACACCGTGGACGTGGTGGCCGCTGTCAACCCCGCCGTCGGCAACACCTGCGGAAGCGACGACGCTGACGCACCTCACTGCTGCAGTAACGATCCTGCCGGGAACGACCCCGCCAGATCGGGCCACTGTTGCGGCAGCGAACCGACCGGTTCGGGGCTCGGCAACGAGTCACCAACGGTTCCGCGCACCGCGGAGCCCGGCGCGGGTCAAGGTCCCCGCGCCAACCCGGCTGGACCCCTCGAAGGACAGGGACAAGAACGAGAGCTCGGCGCCTCCCCGCAGAGCGGCTCCTCGATCCCGGCCCAACGGGTGCACAGCTATGGCGAGCTGGCCGCGACGGGTGATCCCGGCAACGCGATCGGCATTGCCGCTGCCGGAGCGGGGCTGCTCACCGGCGGTGCGATGCTGTATCGACGCGTCGGGGCCACGGCTCGCCGTTGACGGTCGCTGCAGGCGGTCCGCTGGCGTTCCGCCGCCGGCAGCACCGATAGGCCGTTCCCGTTCCGGAGCCCAGATCCGGAACGGGAACGGCGCCTTTTTATGGGCGATCCATTCGCCCGAGCCACCATAACAGCGGATCATCCGGCACCGAATTCGGCGCAGAACCAGGCATCAGTGCGCGGCTCCGGATAGCACCGAGGGCCTTCGGAACCCGCCCCATTTGGGCTTGTACGTAAACGTGCATCACCCAATCGGCGGCACAACCCGGGTGAAAAAGAACCGTTGTGCATAGGGTCGGGCACCCGTTCCGGCCACGCAACCGAATACCAAGGAGCATTTCTCCATGTGGCGTACCGCGAAGGTTCTTGTTCTGTCCGGCGTTGCCGCCGCCACCGTGGCGGGCACCGCGGGCGTTGCCGCCGCCGACGCTGACGCGACGGGCAGCGCCGCCAACTCCCCGGGTGTGCTCTCGGGCAACGTCATCCAGGTCCCCGTACACGTCCCGGTGAACGTGTGCGGCAACACCGTCAGTGTCATCGGCCTGCTGAACCCCGCGGCCGGCAACTCCTGCGTCAACGACTGAACAACCGGGTCGGCTCCTCTTCACGGCCGGTCCCCTTCCGTGGCCGCTCTCCGCATTACAGGGGGGCGGCCACTCGGTCACTACGGAGCCTTTGACACCACGGTGTTCCTTCACACGGGGCGCAGCGTCTGGGGCGAAGCAGCCGCTGCGGCCTCTGCGTCGTGCCGGTCCTCCGGGGCCGGCACGACGTGTGTCCGGCGCGCTACGGGGTGGTGAGGCGGACCGCGAACACAGTGGTGTCGTCGGCGAGATGGCCGCCGGCGTGCCGCAGCGTCGCGTCCTGTACCAGCCGGACCAGTCGTGACGGCTCTGCCACGCGGGGGTCGTCGACGAGCGCCTCGGCGATCTGCTCGCGCAGCGGGAAGAACTCGCCGCTCGCGTCGCGTGCCTCCGTCACCCCGTCGGTGACCAGCAGCAGCGTCTCGCGGGGCGCGATGCGGACCCGCTGCAGCGGTGGCGGCCCACCTGCCAGATCGCCGAGTCCGATGGGCAGCCCGTCGCCGGCCGGCAGTTCGCGTACGCCGTCCGGGCCGACCGCCAGCGGCGGTTCGTGCCCGAAGTTGACGATGTCGATGTACACGCCGTGCCCGCCGTCCTCGCTGTCGTCCTGGTCATCGTCCGCGTCGTGGTCTGCGTCGTCGTCCGCGTCGTGGTCTGCGTCGTCGTCCGCCCGGTGGTCCGGTGGCGGGAAACCGATCAGGACCGCGGTGGCGAAGCGCTCGCTGTCGAGTGCGGCGTCGGCCTGGATGACGTCTCCGCTGGCCGTGACGGCGTCGCCTCGGGCGGTGTCCATCACGCCCGTCGTACCGTCTGTGTACGCGCTGTCGTATGCAGGGTCGTAGGTGCTGTCGTATGCGCTGTCGTATGCGCTGTCGTGCGCGCCGCCGTATGCGCCGACGCGGCCGCGAGCCGCCTCGATCAGCGCCATATGGGCACGGTGGCGACGCATGCGGACCTCCAGTCGCTCGGCGACGGTCGCGAGGTCCGGCTCGTGGTAGCCGGATTCGCGGAAGCTGCCGAGCAGCACCGATGCCACGGCCACCGCGCCCAGGCCCTTGCCCTGCACGTCGCCGACCAGGAGGCGGGGACCGTGCGGACTGGGCTGGATGTCGTAGAAGTCGCCGCCGACCAGTGCCTCGCTCTCCGCCGTGAGATAGACCGCGGCATGGTCGAGCCCGTACCAACGCGACGGCAACGGGCGCAGCACGGTGCGCCGGGTCGTCTCGATGATGTCCCGCATGTGCCGCATGCGCCGCTCCTCGCGGACCCTGATCCAGCACGCCGCCGTGGCCAGGACGCCGCCGAGCGCGACAAGGATGAAGTCGGGCAGACCCGCCTGGTACTGGCGCTCCCAGCCGACGTCGATCAGGAAGTACGTGACCATGGCGACGACGGCGTAGGCCACGGTGGTCCACACGCCGCACATCGCCGCGGCCGTGGCGGGGACGACGACGAGCCACGAGATGGTCCGGAACTCACCGGACGTCTTCACGTCGATGAAGACGACCACGAGGAGCACGACGAGCGGCAGGATCCAGGCGATGCTGTGGCCGCGCACGCGCAGGTACGACTGGGGTGGCCGGGCCTCCAACTTGTCCATCACCTGCGCCACCGGCTCAGTACGCGACCGAGATCCGGGTGCGCGGATGGGCGTTGCTCTCGAGTTCCTCGACGAAGGCGGCCGCGTAGTCCTCGACGCTGATGCGGCTGTGGCCGTCGGCGTCGCTGAGCAGCTGGTCGCCGCCGATGCGGAACGTGCCGGTGCGTTCTCCGGGGCCGATCTCCGCGGCCGGCGACACGTAGGTCCAGTCGAGGTCGCCGATGGTGCGGTAGAAGGCGAGGACGTCGCGGTGCGCGAGCGCCTCGCCGAGGTAGTCGGCGGGGAAGCCGGGCTGGTCGACCAGGGCCTCGCCGGGTGCCACCTCCAGGCTGCCCGCGCCGCCGACGACGACCAGCCGCGAGACGCCGGCGGCCCGTACCGCGTCGACCAGGGCCCGGTTCAGGGCGAGGAAGGGCTCCCTAGGGTCGCTGCCGTCGCGCGGCGGCACCAGTGCGGAGGCGACCGCGTCGTGCCCGGCGGCGAGGGCGGCGATGCGGGGCGTGTCCGCGGCGTCCGCGGAGGTCGAGGTCACGCCCGGTACGGGTGCCTTTCCGGAGCGGCTGACGCAGGTGACGTGGTGACCGCGGGCGGTGGCCTCGACGGCGATGCGGCTGCCGACCATGCCGGTGGCGCCCAGCAACACGATCTTCATGTACGGCTCCTGTTGTGCACCGCGCGGACTGCGTCCAGCCAAGCATGATGGGGTACGGGGCGCATCCGGACGGTTCGATGCGCCCGCCGTCGTGGGCACCACATGAGACCGGTCGGTCTTATGACCAGACAGCCCCTGCCAGGGCCGTGCCGACGAAAGCCGCGCCCAGGGCCGCCATGATGCTTGCGGCGATGTTGGCCGCTGCCAGAAGGCGGGCGCCGGTTTCGGCGAGGCGGAGTGTCTCGTACGAGAACGTCGAGTACGTCGTCAGGGCTCCGCACAGGCCCGTGCCGATCAGCAGTTGTATGGGGGACGAGGTCGCGCCGGCCATGACCGCGCCGGTCACCACGCCCAGGATCAGGGATCCGGCGATGTTGACCGCGAAGGTGCCCCAGGGGAAGACGGTGTCGTGGCGGGACTGGACCGCGCGGTCGGTGAGGTAGCGCAGGGGGGCGCCCACCGCGGCGCCGACGACGACGAGCAGCCAGTTCACGTCTCCCGCTCCCGTCCGGCGTATGTGACGACCTCGCAGTCGTCGAGCATGACCAGTCCTTTGGCGACGAGATCGTCGAGTTCGGGCAGGAACGCGCGTACCCGTTCCTTGGTGTCGACGATGACGACGGCGACCGGCAGGTCCTCGCTGAGCGACAGCAGCCGCTGGGTGTGGACGAGCGAGGACGCACCGAACCCCTCGATGCCCTTGAACACGCTCGCGCCCGCGAGGCCCGCCCGGTGCGCGCGGTGCACGATCTCCGTATAGACCGGGATGTGGTGGTACTGGTCGCTCTCGCCGACGAAGACGGTCAGGCGCACGGCGCGGCCGGTGAGGCGCGGGGTGGGATTCGTCATCGTCTCCTCCTGGAGGCTGCCACGGCCACTGCCGCGGCCGTCGCGCGGCGGGTGGCCGCGGATCCGGCCCAGACCGCGGCCAGCGCGGCCACCGGCGTCAGGGCGAGATACGCAAGGGCGGTGCGCACCTCTCCAGAAGCGGTCAGACGCTCGATGTCCACCGCGTACGTGGAGAAGGTGGTGAAGCCGCCCAGGACACCCGTGCCGAGGAAAGGCCGCACCAGCGGGTGCGCCTGCCGGCCCTCGGTGATCACCACCATGAGCACGCCCATGAGCGCGCAGCCCACGGCGTTCACACCGAAAGTCGTCCAGGGGAAGGTGCCGTGTGCGGTCGGCCAGAGCAGCGAGGCGCCGTAGCGGGCGGCGGCGCCCATCACGCCGCCCAGCGCGACGACGGCGAGCACTGGACCCTGCCCGCGCAGCAGCAACGGCACACGCGTGACCACCAGGCCACCGTCGGCACCGGCACCGCCCGCCACACCCTCGGCCGCCTCGGCTCGACGCGCTCCCATGGACCCCAGGCTACGGCGGGCGCGTTGTGCGGCTCCTCCAAGGGTCCGGCTCCTGACTTGCCACCGGTCGCTCCCAGGTGTGCCCTGGAAGTCGGGGCGAAGACGGGGGTCAGCAGAGAGAGGAGCCTCGTCATGGCTCACGTGGCACGCGCATCCGGAACCACCGGCATATCCCGCATATCCCGCATACGGCCGACCACCACCGCCGCATGGACGGTACCCGTCGTCCTCGGCCTCGTCTACGGCCTCTGGGCCTCCGGTATCCAGCGCGACGCCGGCCCGGTCACCGTGGGAAACGTCTTCTTCGGGATCCTGATGGGAGCCCTCGTCGCGGGGATCACGTATGCGCTGCACAGCGCCGGGCCCCGTATGCGGCGCGAGACGCGTGCGCTCGCCTGGACGGCTTTCGCGGGCATCGCGATCGGCTATGTCTTCAGCCTGACCGGAGCCAGCGTGCTGTGGTCCACGGTCCTCGCTCTGTGCGTGGCGGCCGGCGTCTTCGCGGCGGCCTTCTACCACTACTACTCGACCGAGGGCGAGACGGACATCGGCCGGATGAGGCGGACGACCGGACCCACACAGTCCGAATGGTCCGAGGAGTAGAAGCGAGCCGCACGGTCCGGCCGGATCAGATCCGGCCGGACCGCGGTGTTTCTTCCATTGCGCCTGTTGGGCTGTCCGGACTTCTGCATCCCCAGGCCTGTCCGGACTTCGGCGTCCAGCTAGGCCTGTCCGGACTTCGGCGTCGTGTCGGGCGTCAGCGCCGTCAGCCATGGCTGACGCAGCAGCGGCTGGTTCGTTCCGTCGTACGACAACGGGTCCGTGCACCTCTGGTACGGGCACGGGTCGGTGCAGTCGGGCACGGACCGGCCACGGGTGTCCACGTACTCGGCGTTGGCCCAGCCCTTGGCTCCCTCGAGCCAGTACCAGTACGGGTTGTCGGCGACGGTCGGGCCCGTCGTCCTGCACTCGACGCGGTCATGGGTGCCCCGCGCCAGTACCGCCACGACCGCGGAGGTGTTGTTCGGGTCCTCGCGGACCTGCAGATCGGAGGGAGACACCACCGTGCCCTGGATGTCCTCCTCGACTGCCGGGACGCCCGCGGACGCGGGAGCCGTGGCGGCAAGGGTCAGGGCGCCGCCCGCGAACAGGCCTGCGGCCACGGTTCGGAAAGCCGTAGTACTGCGCATGATCGCCTCCTTTGCCCCTCGTCCAGGAAACACCCGTTCAGGTGAACGCTCCACCGGAGCGACTACGCAGCGTGAGCGGATCCTTGATGAAGGGCCGCCGTACGGGACGAAACCGCCGTCGTGGATCGGGACCGTCCCGCACCGGCCGCCCGGATCCATCGGAAGGGCGTCTTCGCGCGGCCGGATGCAGTCGCCCCGATGGTGGCCGGGGCGATCGGGGTGGGTCATGGAGGGGTGCGGAGAGTCCTTTCAGCGGTGCTGATCACCGTCGCGTGCGCCCTTGCCGCGCCGGGCGCGCTGTCCGCGTGGGCGAGGTACGAGATCGGGGACACCGACGCGTATGTCGCCGCGATGGCGCCGCTCGCGTCCGACGCCGATGTGCACACCGCCGTCGCCGACGCGGTCGCCGACGCGGTGGTGAGGGAGATCGACACGAGCGAGCTCGGATCCGACGAGGCCGTCGAGAGCTTCGTGCACGAGGCGGTGCGGTCCTTCGCCGGTACCAGCGCCTTCAGGACCGCGTGGGACGCGGCGAACCGCGCGGCCCACGGCGCGGTGATGCAGGCCCTGTACGGCGGCGGCGGCCGGAGCACGGGCGACGACACCCTCGCGGCCGGCCGCACCGGCCACGATGCGGGTGACGGCGAGGGCGGTGACGGCGTTGGCGACGACGGTGACGGGGGCGGTGTCACCATCGACCTCGCGCCCATCACGGAGCAGGTCAAACGCCAGTTGGTCGCCGACGACGTGCCGTACGCCGACCGCATTCCGGTGCGGCACACCGAGGTCACCGTGATGGATTCGGCGTCATCGGGGGCCTTGCCGCAGCTGCGCAAGGGGTTCCGGATGCTTCAGATCACCGGCTTCTGGCTGCCCGTCGCGGTGTTGGTGCTCGCGGTGGCCGGGATCGCGCTGGCCGTCCGCAGGCGCCGCGCGGTCACGGCCGCGGCGTTCGGCATGGCGCTGGGCGCGGCGCTCCTGGAGGCCGCGATCGTAGTGGGCCGACGCCTCACGCTGGACGATCTGCCACCGGACGTGTCCCGCGCGGCCGCGGGAGCGGTGTACGACGCGCTGACCGAATCGCTGCGCACGGTGGCGTGGATCATCCTCGCGGTGGGCGTGGCGGTGATGCTCGTCGGATGGGTGCTCGGGCGGTTCGGGGGAGTCGGGCCGGTCCGGCGGCTCCGGGAGATCCGGACGCTTCGGTCACCTCTGATCAGCCGTGACGCGCGGCCTCGGCCAGGGTCCGAAGAGCCGCCGCAAGATCCGGCGGCGGAGCAGACGCAAGTCCGAGCCTGACGGCGTCCGGGGCGGCGCCGGGGCCGACCGCGAAGGCGGAGCCCGGCGTGACGGCGATGCCACGCTCGGCGGCGGCAGCCGTGAACGTATCGGCGCGCCAGGGCGGAGGCAACTCCCACCAGACGTAGTAGCCGTACGGGTCGGCACGCACGGCAAACCCGTCCAGATGCTCGGCGACGAGCCGCTGCCGCCGGGCGGCGTCCGCCCGTTTGGCGGCGACCAGCCGGTCGACGACGCCGTCCTCGATCCAGCGGACCGCGGCCTCCAACGCGAAGCGGGAGGCGGTCCAGCCTCCCGAACGGAGCGTTGCGGCGACATGGCCGCCGCCGCTCCCCGTCCCCGGCGCCCCCGCCGATGCCGGCACGGGCACCGGCACCGGCACCGGCGTCTGCACCGCCGTCGGCACCGGCATCGGCATCGGCATCGGCATCGGCATCGGCATCGGCAGGACGAGGAACCCGACCGTGAGCCCAGGGGCCACCCGCTTCGACAGTCCGTCGACGACGTACGTGCGCTCGGGGGCGTAGGCAGCCAGCGGCGGTGGGGCGTCCGTGTGGAGGAAGGACCAGATGCGGTCCTCGACGACCGGCAGCCCCAGGTGCCGTACGGCGTCGGCGAGTTCCTGCCGCCTCCGCCCGGTCGTCGTCAGCGAGGTCGGATTGTGCAGGGTCGGCTGCACGTACAGCGCGCTCAGCGGCGCCCTCCGATGGGCGGTCTCGAGCGCGGCCGGCAGGATCCCCTCCTCGTCGGAGGCGAGCGGCACCAGGGTGACGCTCAACCGCTCCGCTATCTCCTTGACCAGCGGATACGTCAGCGATTCGACGCCGACGCGGCCTCCCGGCCGGGACAGCGAGGCGAGCGCACCCGCGATGGCCTGGCGCGCGTTGCCCGTGAACAGGATCCGGTCGGGGGCGGGAGACCATGCCCCGCTCTGGCCCCCTCCGCACTCGCGGGCCAGCAGCGCGGCGACCGCCTCGCGCGCCCGTGGCGTACCCGCGGCGGGTGCGGTGCGGGTGGCGTCCGCGAGGACATCGGGGCGCAGCAGCGGCGTGAGCGCGTTGCCGAGCAGCTCCGACTGCCCGTCCATCACAGGGTAGTTGAGCTCCAGATTGACCGGTGCCGCCGTCGCGGGCTCGGCGAGCGCCCGTCCCGACGGCGGTGGTGCGGCCCGGACGAACGTGCCGCGCCCGACCTCGCCGACGACCAGCCCGCGGCGCACGAGCTCGGCGTAGACCCGCCCGGCGGTCGAGGGGGCGATGCGGCGCCGACGCGCGAAGGCGCGCTGCGGCGGCAGCCGGTCGCCGGGTCGGAGCCGCCCCGAGGCGATGTCCTCGGCGACCAGATCCGCGATGCGCCGGTAGTCGTTCACGGCCGTACCACCTCTCTTGCCTGCGTCCTTCTTTCCCACCCGCCCGATTGCACCGAGAGCAAAGAGCTTATTGCACCGAGGAGTTGAGGCGTTCTAGCCTCCTGCCCATGGCACCCTTCCTCGCATACGAGGACAAAGGCGCGGGAACCCCCCTTGTCCTGATCCACGGTCATCCCTTCGACCGGACGATGTGGTCACCACAGGTCGCCGCCTTCGCCGGCAGCCACCGGGTCATCGTCCCCGACCTGCGCGGCTACGGCGCCTCCCCGGTGACCCGGGGGATCGTCCCGCTCTCGACGTTCGCCGAGGACATCGCGCAGCTCCTCGACACCCTCGGCATCGACCGCTTCGTCCTCGGCGGGCTCTCCATGGGCGGCCAGATCGCGATGGAGTGCTACCGGCTCTTCGGCGAGCGCATCCGCGGCCTGGTCCTGGCGGACACGTTCCCGGCGGCCGAGACGCCCGACGGCAGGCAGTGGCGGCGCGACCTGGCCGACCGTCTGCTGCGCGAGGGAATGAAGGGGTACGCCGACGAGGTCCTGTACAAGATGGTGGCGCCGGACGCCCACCCGGACGTCGCCGCCCATGTGCACCGCATGATGACCGCCACCGACCCCGAGGGCGCGGCCGCGGCACTGCGCGGCCGCGCCGAACGCCCCGACTACCGCGACCTCCTCACCCGTGTGACGGTCCCCTCTCTGGTGGTGGTCGGGCGCGACGACGCGTACACCCCGGTCTCCGACGCCGAGGCCATGCACGCGGCCCTGCCCCAGTCGACGCTCGCGGTCGTCGAATCCGCGGCCCACATGCCCAACCTGGAACGCCCGGCGGAGTTCAACGCTGCCCTGGCCGAGTTCCTCGCGCGCATCGAGGACTGAGCGCGCCCCCATGCCCGGCGTGGCTGCCGTCGTGCGCCGCTGGGCGGCGGACGGCAACCGTCTGCCGCGCAGCCCCGTCTTTGAGGGAGGATTCGGGCATAGCGCGGAACCTCGGAAACCTCGACGGAAGGCGGGCCTTGGAGAGCACAACGGCCAGGGAGGTGCCCTCGTGCCCTTGACGGTGTGGGAGAGGGACGGGGACGAACCAGGGGCCAGGGAGG
The DNA here is from genome assembly GCF_013778455.1 of Streptomyces himalayensis subsp. himalayensis. Taxonomy (GTDB): domain Bacteria; phylum Actinomycetota; class Actinomycetes; order Streptomycetales; family Streptomycetaceae; genus Streptomyces; species Streptomyces himalayensis. The sequence continues at coordinate 361,707 of NZ_JACEHE010000002.1, forward strand.
ACGAGCCTGTGTCCTACCGGGGTGGCCGCCGGGGCGGGCGGCGGCTCGGTGCATGGCTGGCCGGGCTGCTGCTGCTCGGCGTGAGCGTGGTCGTCGGATGCCGGATCGCCGACACCGACGGCATCTCGCCCGTGCCGCAGCTGCTCGCCTTCCTGCCCTGGCTGCTCGCCCCCACCGGCGCCGCCCTGCTGTTCGCGGCACTCGCACGATGGCGTACGGGACTGGTGTGGGGCGTCGTCGCCCTCGGCGCACTCGCCTGGTTCATCGAGCCGTACGGCCAGGCCACGCAGGCGCGCGGCACACCCGTCGCCGAACTGCGCGTCATGACGTCCAATGTCGAGTTCGGCCAGGCGACCCCGTCACTGATCGCTGCCGTGAAGCGCGAGCGCCCGGATGTCGTGTTCGTCGAGGAGTGCGATCACGGCTGCTCGTCGGCCCTCACCGAGGAGTTCGGCGACGATGGGGCTCCTTCCGATGCCCTTGAGGCAACGGGGGACTACCCGTACCGCCGGGCCGTCGAGGGATACGGCTCCGAGGGATCGGTCATCCTCAGCCGGTACCCCCTCGCGTCCGCCGGGGGCGTCCCCGGCACCATGGGCATGCCCGGCGCGGTCGCCGATGTGAAGGGCCACCCGGTGCGGCTCCAGCTCGCGCACCCGATGCCGCCCCTGCCCCGCCAGGTCGGCACCTGGCGTCGCGAGCTCGGTGCCCTGCGCGACTTCGCGGCCGAGAGCAGAGGCGGGGCGACCATCCTGGCCGGAGACTTCAACGCCTCCCAGGACCACGCCGCCTTCCGCCGCATCCTCGACACCGGACTCCGCGACAGCGCCCGCCTCGCCGGCGCCTCCCGCACCCCCACCTGGCCGGCCCGGACCTCACCCCGGTTCGGTGTCCAGATCGACCACGTGCTGGTGTCGGAGGAGTTCTCCGTGCGCTCCGTACGGTTCCTGGACCTCGCCGCCACCGATCACCGGGCCGTGCTGGCGGATCTGACGCTGCACCGGCGGGGCGGTACGGGGAGCTGACGGCGCCGGCACGTCGGTACGCGGGAGGGGGCGCCCCGGTCCGGGGCGCCCCCTCTTGCTTCTCAGACGAGCAGTCGTACCGCCGGTCAGATACCGATGTTGCAGCCGTCCTCGCGCCAGACCGCCACCACGGACGGGCGGACGTGCTTGCCGGGTCCGTCGGGCCAGGCGCTCGCGGGGTTCTCGACGGAGGCGCCGTCGACCTCGCCCGGGTGCTGGACCGCGACGAGGACCCGGCGGTCCTGGATGATCGGGCCGCAGGTCTCGGCGCCGGTGGGCATCGTCAGGAACTGCTTGAGCTCACCGCGCCGCTCGCCGCGCGTCGCGACGCCGAACAGGCCGTCGTGCGTGCCGAGCGCGTTGCCGTCGGTGGAGATCCACAGGTTGCCGTACGGGTCGAAGGCGACGTTGTCCGGGCAGGAGATCGGGGACACCTGGTCCTTGGGGAAGCCCGCGAAGTAGGTGGCCGGGTCGTTCGGGTCGCCCGCGACGAGGAACAGCGACCAGGCGAAGGTCGTCGACTCGGCGCGGTTGCGGGACTCGGTGAGCTCCAGGACCTGCCCGTGCTTGTTGAGGTTGCGCGGGTTGGCCTCGTCGGCCGGGGCGAAGCCGGTCTTGCCGCGGTTGGTGTTGTTCGTGAGCGCGACGTACACCTTGCCGCTGTACGGGGACGGCTCGATGTCCTCGGGGCGGTCCATCTTGGTGGCGCCCACCTTGTCGCCGGCGAGACGCGTGAAGACGTACACCTCCTCGGCGGTCATGCCGTCGACGTGCGAGACGGCGCCGTCGGGACCGGCCGTGGCCAGCGGGATCCACACACCGCTGCCGTCGAACTCGCCGTCGGACGGCAGCTTGCCCGTGCCGTCGATCTCGGCCGCCGGGGAGTCGCCGGTGAGCTTGGCGACGTACAGCGTGCCCTCGTCGAGAAGGGTCAGGTTGTGCTCGTGCGCGGCGCGCGAGCCGCCCTTCGCCACCCGCTTGCTGGAGACGAACTTGTAGAAGTAGTCGAACCGCTCGTCGTCGCCCATGTAGACGACGGGGCGGCCGTCCTCGGTCAGGCGCGGCTGCGCGGCCTCGTGCTTGAAGCGGCCGAGCGCGGTGCGCTTGCGCGGGGTGGACTCCGGGTCGTACGGGTCGAGTTCGACGACCCAGCCGAAGCGGTTGGCCTCGTTCGGCTCCTTGGAGAGGTCGAAGCGGTCGTCGAACCGCTCCCACTTGCGCTCGGAGACGGCGGTCGTGACGCCGTACCGCTTGAGGCGGGCGACGGTGGTCGCGTCCGTCACCTTGTCGAAGCCGCCGAAGTACTGGTTGAAGTTCTCCTCGCCGTGCAGCGTGGTGCCCCACGGGGTCTCGCCGCCCGCGCAGTTGTTGAGCGTGCCGAGGACCTTGGTGCCGGTCGGGTCGGCGGTCGTACGGACGAGGGCGCTGCCCGCGGCCGGGCCGGTGAGGCGGAACTCGCTGGTGGCGGTGAGGCGGCGGTTGAGGCGGTGGCGGGAGACGGCGGTCAGCTTCCCGCTGCCCCGCTCCTCCTGCACGACCACGACGGACAGGCCGTGCGCGGCCCAGGCGACCTCGACCTGCTCACGGGTCGGGTTCGCGGCGTCGTAGCCCTCGAACATCAGGATCTCGTCCGTGTACTCGTGGTTGGCCACGAGTACCTGGCGGCCGTACTCGCCCCGCAGGGGCAGCAGGCTGAGGAAGTCGCAGTTGTAGCCGAACTGGCCCGCCTGGGCCGCGGCGGACTGCTTGTCCGGGTCGAAGGCGGGGGCGCCGCGCAGGATGGGCTCGCCCCAGCGGATCACGACGTTCTGCGCGTAGCCGTCCGGGACGGTGACGGCGTCGTTCTTGTTGGGCGCGACCGGCGTGAAGCGCAGGCCACGCGCGCCCTTCGCGCTCGTACCGTTCCAGCCTTCGGTGGTCGTCGCGGCCGCAGCCCCCGGGGCACCCGCCCCCACGACCGCTCCCCCGGCGGCCGTGGCGACGGTCACGACGGCGGCGGCCCGCATCATGGACCGCCGGCTGAGCGCACCGGCTATGACATCGCCGACGTACTCGTTCTCGCTTGTGTTCGGCACCTCGTGAAAGCAGGCGTCACCACAGCGGAACCGGCAGGTCATCGCGGACCGGCCGCCCGCGTGCGAGGTGATGATCGGCAGCAGTTTGCGCACTGTCCCCTCCGTATGTGCACATGAACCGGCGCTCCCTGCGCCGACACGGACCGGAGTCCCCCGGGCCCGCGTCGCTGCGTGCGGCGGTCGTCCGCCCTGCGCTGCCCGCGCCCATCTGGCTGATTCCGGTTGTTTCCGGCGTGACGTTAGGGGCGGAGGCCAGCAGAGTGACGGACTTCGGATGAACGCCGGGTGAACCCCAGGCACACTCACGGGAGTTGGCGGCCCGGACGCCGTCGGCCATCCGCCCCTGGGAAGCCGCTGGAACGCTGGGCAGTACGCGGAAGCAGCCCCTCCCCAAGATCGTCGAATACGGCGGCTACCCTTACGTGTCCTTCCTGGCCAGGAATTACGGGTACCAACTCATGCGAAGGGTTGCGCACATGGGCATTCTGAATCTCCTGCGGAACGCGTTCGGACGGTCGCGCAAGGGGCGTGACGGGGACGCCGTCGGGGAGCAGGGGCCCTCGTCGGCTGCCTCGGCCTCTTCGTCGGCCTCCTCGTCGGCCGTCGCGTCGTCTACGGCGACCAAGACCTCGACGGCGACGGAGGTGAAGGTTCCCGCGCCCGCGAGCGAGCCGGAGCCGTCCGTGGTGGACGAGCTGGTGTCGCAGGCGTTCGACAATGTGACGGTGCCGGGGGCGCGGGCCGCCTCGGCGACGCGGGAGCCTGCGGCTCCCGAGCCGGAGCCCGAGGCCGAGGCTACGGCGCCTTCGTCAGAGCCGGAGCCTGAGGCCGAGGCTGCGGCCGTGGCGCCCGCCCCCGAGCCCGAGGCCGAGCCCGTTGTCGTGGCGCCCGCCCCGGAGCCCGAGGGCGAGCCCGTTGCCGTGGCGCCAGCCCCGGAGCCCGAGGGCGAGCCCGTTGCCGTCGCGTCTGAGCCGGTGGTTGCTGTTGAGGCTCCCGAGCCGGCGCCTGAGGCCGAGGCTGCGGCGCCCTCGGGAGAGGCTGAGGTCGAGGTTGCGGCTGCCGCGCCGGAGGCTGAGGCCATGGCGCCCTCGCCGGAGCCTGAGGCCGAGGTCACGGCTTCCGCGCCGGAGCCTGAGGGCGAGGTCACGGCTCCCGACGTTGTCGCCTCTGAGAAGGAGCCGGGGGTCGAGCCGGTGGCTGTGGCTTCCGAGCCTGAGGTGGAGGCCGAACCGCCGGTTGTGGCTCCTGAGACGGAGCCGGAGGCCGAGGTCGTGGCCGAGGCACCCGCCCCGGAGCCCGAGCCCAAGCCCGTGGCTGCAGAACCGGACGCCGTGACCGCGGCTCCCGAGCCGGCGCCCGTGGTCGAGGCCCCGGCCGTGGTGGAGGCCGTGGCCGCAGAGCCCGAGCCTGAGATTGTGACCGCCGAGCCCGTGACCGCGGCGCCAGCGTCCGAGGCCGAGTCCGAGTCCGAGTCCGAGTCCGAGTCCGAGTCCGAGTCCGAGTCCGAGTCCGAGGCCGTGGCCGAGGCGCCCGCCCCGGAGCCCGAGGCGCCCACGCCGGCGGCCGAGCCCGAGCCCGAGGCCGCGAGCCCAGCCTCTGCCGAGGAAAGCCCGGCCCCGGCCGAGGTAACCGCCACCCTGGCCGAAGGCGAAGCGGAGGGCCCCGCCCCCGCAACCCCCACCGCCAAGCCCGCCCTCTCCCTCGCCCGCGTCAAGGCGGCGGCGCCCGGGCTCGTGCCCGCGTACAAGGCCGCCGGCGCCGTGCTCAAGGAGCAGGACCTGGTCGGCAGCCGGGCCCGTGTGTACCTCGTGCTGGACCGCTCCGGGTCCATGCGCGGGTACTACAAGGACGGCTCGGCGCAGAGCCTCGGCGAGCAGGTGCTGGCGCTGGCCGCGCACCTGGACGCGGAGGCCACCGTGCACGTCGTCTTCTTCTCGACGGAGATCGACGGAACGGGCGAGCTCACGCCGGCCGAGTACGAGGGCCGCGTGGACGAGCTGCACGAATCGTTCGGGCGGATGGGCCGCACGAGCTACCACCGCGCTGTGGAGGAGGTCGTCGCGGACTACGAGAAGTCGGGCTCCGAGGGACCCGCCCTGGTGATCTTCCAGACGGACGGCCCGCCGGACGCCAAGGGCGTGGCGACGCAGGCCCTGGCCGACGCGACCAAGCACCCGCTGTTCTTCCAGTTCGTCGCGTTCGGCGAGCACGACGCCAAGGGCTTCGACTACCTGCGCAAGCTCAAGGCCGACAACGCCGCGTTCTTCCACGCGGGCCCGACGCCCCGCGAGCTCACGGACGAGGAGCTGTACGAGGGTCTGCTGGCGGTCTGGCGTCCGTAGGGCACCAGAGGCTCGCCCCAACAGAGCGAGCCGTACGGCCCCGACGGGGCCCGGGCTTTACCCCGGGCCCCGTCACGGTAATCCTCACCGCCCGTAATCGGTGTGAGTCGATCTTCACGGGACCAGTAGGATTTCGACCATGGCGGCCACTGGATCAGAGAAGCAGGGTGAGAAGGCGTTCTACGTCTCTACCCCCATTTATTACGTCAACGACGCTCCTCACCTGGGCCACGCCTACACGACCGTCGCAGGCGACGTGCTCTCGCGCTGGCACCGTCAGCGCGGCGAGAAGGTGTGGTTCCTCACCGGCACGGACGAGCACGGTCAGAAGATCATGCGCACCGCGGACGCGAACGGCGTAAGCCCGCAGGAGTGGTGCGACAAGCTCGTCGAGGAGGCCTGGAAGCCCCTCTGGGAGCACCTGGAGATCGCGAACGACGACTTCATCCGGACCACGGAGAAGCGGCACACGGACCGTGTGCAGGAGTTCGTCCAGGACCTGTACGACAAGGGCGAGATCTACAAGGGCGGGTACGAAGGCCCGTACTGCGTGGGCTGCGAGGAGTACAAGCTCCCGGGCGAGCTGCTGGACGGCGAGGGTGAATTCGCCGGGCAGAAGCTGTGCCCCGTCCACAAGAAGCCGGTGGAGATCCTCAAGGAGGAGAACTACTTCTTCAAGCTGAGCGAGTACGGCGACAAGCTGCTCGCGCACTACGAGGCCAACCCGGACTTCATCCAGCCCGAGTCCGCGCGCAACGAGGTCCTGAACTTCGTGCGCCAGGGCCTGCAGGACCTCTCCATCTCCCGCTCCACCTTCGACTGGGGCATCCCGATCCCCTGGGACGAGAAGCACGTCATCTACGTGTGGATCGACGCGCTGCTGAACTACGCCACGGCGGTCGGCTACAACGAGAACCAGACCAAGTTCGACGAGACCTTCCCGGCGAACGTCCACCTCGTCGGCAAGGACATCCTCCGCTTCCACGCGGTCATCTGGCCCGCGATGCTGATGGCGCAGGGACTGCCGCTGCCCGGCAAGGTCGCTGCCAACGGCTGGCTGATGGTCGGCGGCGAGAAGATGTCGAAGTCGAACCTGACCGGCATCAAGCCGCAGGACCTGACCTCGCACTTCGGCGTGGACGCGTACCGCTGGTACTTCCTGCGTGCGATCGCCTTCGGCCAGGACGGCTCGTTCTCCTGGGAGGACTTCTCCGCCCGCTACACGAGCGAGCTCGCCAACGACTACGGCAACCTGGCGTCGCGCGTGGCCGCGATGGTCGGCAAGTACTTCGGCGGTGAGCTGCCGGCCTCGGCGGCCGACGGCGAGGCGGAGACGGCGGTCCATGAGGGCCTGGCCAAGGCCGTCGCGGAGGCCGATCGGAAGATCGGCGAGGAGCTGGACTTCCAGGGCGGCATCCTGGCGATCTTCGACTTCGTCAAGCAGGTCAACGGCTACATCACGGAGCAGGAGCCGTGGAAGGTCGCCAAGGACCAGTCCGAGGAGGGCCAGGCGCGCCTGGCGACGATCCTCTACACGGCAGCGGAGTCCCTCCGCGCGGTGGCGGTCCTCCTCAACCCGGTCATGCCGGACACCTCCCAGAAGCTCTGGGACTCCCTCGGTGCGGAGGCCTCCCTCGGCGCGCTCGCGGACCAGCGAATCGGCGACGCGGGCACGTGGGGCGGCCTCCCGGCAGGCACGACGGTGACGAAGGGCGCGGTACTGTTCCCGCGCCTGGAGGAGAAGCCGACGGCGTAGCCACACGTAGCAGTCCGTACGCGCATGGGCCCCGGAACCGTTTCGGTCCGGGGCCCATGGTTGGCGCGAACCATGGCGGCATCCTGTCCCAGGGCACACGTCTTCACCAGTGGTTTGTACAGGGATGAATCACTGCCTACGAAGCCAGCCGGCAAGTGCGGAGAAATCGACGTCGGTGAGACCCTCGCTCGCATCGACGCGGTGAAGCAGCGATGGCCCCTGGTGTTGTGCAGCGATCCATTGGCGGTCCATATCGCTGATCTCGTCGTCGACCCAGATGAACGGGCGGTGACCGGCCCACTCGACGAGGTGGCGGGTCTTCCAGTGCAGGCCATGTGGGCCGTCGTCGGTTGGCCCTTCAGGCCACTCCACGACAGGCAGCCTCGGCAGGCCGAGCAGCGGGGCGACGAATTCGTTCGCGTCGTCCATCCATGTAGTGGCCCATACGAGGTCACAGTCCAGTGCCATCAGACGCGGCCCCAGGGTGGGATCGAGCCGCCAAAGCAATGGGTTTCCTTGGTCAGAGAACGCCTCGGAGCCGGAAGTCGGAGGCCGGAGCCGGCTGGCCGACGGCCCGAACGGGATGAGTGGTCCGTCGACGTCGAGGAAGAGAATGGGGCGCTCCACTGAGCCGGTCACAGTCGCACGATAGCCGTACACGACCACGGTCAGGCGACTCAGTCGATCAGGTCGACCCGTACCGTCAGCAGGTTCGTGCCGACCGCCCGGACCGCTGCGCTGTTCAGTCGCGGCAAGCTCTTGAGCCGCGCCCTGGCATCGTCCTCGGGGACGAGGTGCGCAGTGCCCGTGTGCCACTTGCCCATGATCCGGACCCGGACCCTCGGGTCAGCCTGGATGTTCCGTACGTACTGCGACTTCTCGCCGTACTCCGAGACGAGCCAGAACTCACGCCCGACGCGGCGGCCGCCGACCGGTGTCCGCCGGGGCAGACCGGACTTGCGCCCCGTCGTTTCCAGGACCGTCTGGAGCGGCAGCCGCCTGGTGAGCGGGTTGGCGATGTGCCTCTGTACCCATGTGACGGCACGGAACTTGTTCTCGTCGAAGCGCGACACTGGTGGCTCTCCCGTTCGTCCGAAGCCCTGCGGTTCGGTCTTCCCCGCCAGTGTGCGGGATACCGTAGCCCGCCCGCCGACCGGGCCAGTCGTCCGTCATCGGCACATGCCGGTACGCCCGCGGATCTGGAGCAACAGGGCCGCCAGTCCGTCACGGCTGACGGTGAGTATTCGGGCGGGGTCGTCGCTCTCGCGGAGGAGCAGCGAGTCGTCGTCTCGGGCCAGTTCCACGCATTCGTTGCCTTCCCCGCCACCGGAGAACGAAGACTTCTGCCACTGGATCACGTCTTAGAGTTCCTTCGTCAATCGGCGGATAAAGTCCCGCGACTTGGCTGGCGTCACTGCTGCCTTCTCCACCCTACGGAAGAGTGTGCGCATACCCATCAGTTTGGCGGAGGCATCCACGAACACCGAGCCGTACGGCGCGTCCCGCTGCACGGTGTCCAACGCGGGCACTCGCCCACCCGCGTACAGCATCGTCGCCCCCGCCCCCGCGAAGCCGTCGACGTCGAACGGGATCACCCGCACGCTGACATTCGGCCGCTCCGACTGGCTCAGCAATTCGTCGAGTTGCGCGCGGGCCACCCGGCGGTCGGCCACACGCGTGCGTAGTACGGACTCGTGCACCAGCGCCTCGTAGGGAGCGGCCTCCTCCCTGGCGAGGACCTGCCTGCGGCGCATGCGGTGCTCCACCCGCAATTCCAGCTCGCTCTCTGGGAGTTCAGGGCCCACGTAGGCGAAAACCGCCCGTGCGTACTCCTCGGTCTGGAGCAGGCCTGGCACATGTGCCGTACCGACCACCTGCATGAAGCGTGCGTGATGCTCCAACTCCGCCAGGTCCTGAAAGACGGGCGGCAGTACGTCCCGGTACTCCTCCCACCACCCACGCGTGCGGTCCGTCGCCATCTCCACCAGCGCGTCGATCAACTCCGCGTCCGTACAGGCGTAGTGTGCGGCCAGCCGCCGAACGCGCGCCTCGCTGACGCCGGCGACTCCGGATTCGATCTGGCTCATCGTCACCGAGACCGCGCCCAGCATCCCAGCCGCCTCACGGGCAGTCAGTCCGGCCGCCTCCCGCAGTTTGCGCAGCTCACGGCCCAGTCGCTCCTGCCGAGCCGTCGGCTGTTTCCGCGGCACCCGTGCCTCCCCACACCCACAACAGCAGTCGTGCCTCTGCCAGTTCACCACCACTTCGGGTGACCAGACTACGACAATGGGTTGCGTCGGACTAACTTTAGTCTCTACCGTCAGTGACGCGACGCACACAGTGCGGCACAACCGGGACCCCGGAAGCGCACCGCCCCGTCATGCCGTGACGGCCGCGGCATTGCCACCGCCCGTCGACCGCCTCCCAGCCCACTCCCCCTCCTCCACCTGGAGATCCCGTATGCCTGAAAGCGACGACGAACACGAACCGTGGGAGTACACGCTCTACGTCCCCCACGACCCCCGCGCCGTCACCATCTGCCGCCGTACCCTCCGCCTCGTCCTCGCCCTCCACCAGCTCCCCCAGCTCGCCGAGGCCGCCGAGTTGGTGGCCAGTGAGCTGGTCAGTAACGCCGTGCGGCACACCAAGGGGCCCGCCGCCATACGGCTCCGGTGGGCGCGGGGCGTGCTGCGGGTCGGGGTCTGGGACGCGGACCCGCGGCCACCGGAGCCCGCGCCCACACCACCCGCGGTCACGGACGCGGACGCCGAGGGAGGCCGCGGCCTCAGCCTCGTCCGGGCCCGGTCCGCCGACTGGGGCTGGTACCCGCTCACCGGCACCGGCAAGTACGTCTGGTGCGAGCTCGTCGGCGCATAGATCGCGCCTCACCCCGTCGGCCCGGCGGACGTGCGTGCCCTCGACGGTCCTTCCATGCTGGAGCGGGGGCAGAGGCACGAAGAAGCCGTAGGAAACCGAAGAAGCGGAGACCTCATGAGGCTTGTCGTCGATCTCAACCGGTGCCAGGGGTACGCGCAGTGCGCCTTTCTGGCCCCCGATGTCTTCACGATGCACGGTGACGAGGCGCTGATGTACGACCCTCAGCCCGACGACGTGCAGCGCGAGCACGTGCTGCGGGCGGCGGAGGCGTGTCCGGTGAAGGCCATCACCGTGGAGGGCGGGGACGTCACCGCCTCGGTTCCGGCACGAGCGGGTGCCACCTATGCCGCTTGACGGGTACCTTCAGAGGCTGAGGCGCGAGGGCCACATCGTCGTCGTCGGTGCCTCGTTGGCGGGGCTGCGGGCCGCCGAGACGCTCCGCGAGGAGGGCTTCAGCGGGACGCTGACCATGATCGGTGACGAGCCCCACGAGCCGTACGACCGGCCGCCGCTGTCCAAGCAGGTGCTGCTCGGCAAGGTGCCGCCCGACCACACCACGCTGCCCCGCCGCCGCGCGATCGACGCGGACTGGCGGCTCGGCACCGCGGCCACCGGTCTCGACATGGGGGCCAAGCGGGTGCACCTCGCCGACGGCACCTCGGTCGAGTACGACCGGCTGCTGATCACCACCGGCGTACGGGCCCGTCCGTGGCCGAACGAGCTGGAGGCCGACCTCGACGGGGTCTTCGTCCTGCGCACCGTGGACGACGCCGCCCGCCTGCACCACCGGCTGAAGGCCGGGCCCCGCCGGGTGCTCGTCATCGGAGCCGGATTCACCGGCTCCGAGATCGCCTCCGCCTGCCGCGAGCAACAGCTGCCCGTCACGGTCGCCGAGCGCGGCCCGGCACCGCTGGTGGGTGCGCTGGGCGCCGTGATCGGGGAGGTGGCCGCGGAACTGCAGCGCGAGCACGGCGTCGACCTGCGGTGCGGTGTGCAGGTCACCGGGCTGGAGGGGGACCCGGCAGGACGTCTGCGGTGCGCCCATCTCTCGGACGGGTCCACGGTCGAGGCGGACATCGCCGTCGTGTCGCTGGGGGCCACTCGTAACACCGAGTGGCTCGCCGGATCCGGGCTGGGTGCGGGCCCGCGCGGGATCGCCTGCGACGCCGGCTGCCGCGCCTTCGACGTCCGGGGCATCGTGACCGACGACGTCTTCGTCGCCGGGGACGTCGCCCGCTCCCCGCACCCGCTGTTCGGCTACCAGTTCCTCTCCCTCGAGCACTGGGGCAACGCGGTCGCGCAGGCCGAGATCGCGGCCCACAACATGATCAACGCCAGTTCGGACCGACGCCCCCACGTGTGGACGCCGTCCTTCTGGTCCGCCCAGTTCGGCGTGAACATCAAGTCGGTCGGCGTCCCGCCCATGGGCCAGGAGATCACCGTCACCCAGGGGTCACTCGCCGACCGCTGCTTCACCGCGGTCTACGGCTTCCAGGGCCGCATGATCGCCGCCGTCACGTTCGACCAGGCGAAATGGCTGGAGTTCTACCAGCGGCAGATCGAGCAGGCCGCGCCGTTCCCGCCCCCGTACCCCAGCGTCGACCGGCGGCCGGACGGGATGCGGCCGGTATCGGCCGGCTTCCCGGACCCCTCGCTGCCCACCCACGGCCCGACCGTCACCCTCAGCGGCCACTCACCGACCGACCGGCGCGTCTCGTTCACGCCGATGCGCGCGTGACCCGCCCAGGATGCCCGCACGGACGTACGGAGGACCTCGACGCACGGAGGGACCTCGACGTACGGACGGCCTCGACGTACGGACGGCCACCGGCCGAAGCACCCGCGACTTGAGAAGGGACCCGCCATGACGTCGGTCGCACTCCTGCGCCAGATCACCGACTACGCCAACCGGGCCGACCCGTACCCCCTGTACGCCGAGCTCCGCAAAACCCCGGTGGTGCAGGACGAGGAGGGCCCCTATCTCGTCAGCACGTACTGGGAGATCAAGGAGCTGCTCCATGATCCGCGGATCAGCTCGGACGCCCGTAACCTGAGCCCGGACGCGCCCATGGGCCCGGCCCAGGACGAGGACCCGAACCTGCCGCCGACCTTCCTCAGGCTCGACCCTCCCGAGCACGACCGGCTGCGTGGACTGGCGAACCGGCCGTTCGGGCCTCCGCACAGCCCTCGGCGCGTGCACGACATGCGCAGCGAGCTCGGCGAGATCGTCTCCGGGCTCATCGACGGGCTCGGGGACCGGCAGGGAGGGGACGGGATCGACCTCGTGGACACCTTCGCGTACCCGTTCCCCGTCACGGTGATCTGCAGGCTGCTCGGTGTGCCCCGCGAGGACGAGGCACATTTCCACGAATGGGCCGACACGATCGCCGCCAGCCTCGACCCGGTCTCGGGAGAGGACCGCGAGGCGCGAATGGAGACCACCCGGAAGGCACGGGCCGACCTCGCCGTCTACCTCGCCGGCCTCATCGAGGAGCGCCGCAAGGCTCCCCGCGACGACATGCTCTCCGCCATGGCGGCGGGTCACGGTCCGGACGGTCAGCTGTCGCCCGTGGAGATGATCAGCACCGCGGCGCTGCTGCTGATCGCCGGGCACGAGACCACCGTCAACCTCATCACCAACGGGATGCTCACGCTGCTGCGCAACCCGGACGTCCTGCAGCGGCTGCGCGACGACCCCGGCCTCGCCGTGCCGCTCGTGGAGGAGCTGCTGCGGTACGAGCCGCCCGTTCAACTCCTTCCGCAGCGCACCACGCTGACCGATGTCGAGGTCGGCGGGACGATCATCCCCAAGGGCGCCTCACTGTGGCTGCTGCTCGCGTCCGGCAACCGGGACCCTCAGCGCTTCCCGGACCCCGACCGGTTCATCCCCAACCGGACCGACAACCAGCACCTGGGCCTCGGCAGCGGCATCCACAGCTGTTTCGGCGCGCCTCTCGCCCGGCTCGAGGCACAACTCGCCCTGACGGAGCTCGTCCGCCGGCTCGACAACCCCCGTCTGCTCGAGGATCCGCCCGAGTACCGCCAGAACGCGGTCCTCAGGGGCCCCCGGCATCTGAACATCGCCTTCGACGGCATCAAGTAGCACCCAGACGGCATCAAATAGCACCCAAGTAGCACTCAAGTAGCAGCTGTCGTGCGGTCGGGTCGGCGGAAGGAGGCCCAGAGCACGTAACCGCTCAGGGCCAGCACCCAGACGGGGAAGACGAGTTCGGACCAGGGGACGCTGCTGATGACGAACATCAGCACCAGTGCGGCGACGGCCCCCAGCCACTTCAGCCAGCGCGGGAACAGGCCGAGATGGTGCCCGATCACCGTGGTGGACACGGTGAACACCGCTGCCATACGCATCGCGTAGTCCCCCAGCAGTGAGACGCTGAGGTGACGCCCGAGCTCCCACGACTGCTGCTCGCCCGTCGGAGGGGAGGCACCGCCCCCTCCTGTGAGGCCGTCGACGCCGACGGCGAGTCCGAAGAGCATGGCGGCGAACAGCAGCCCGCTGCCCATAAGAAGCGTGTCGAAGAACCTGTCCTCCCCACCGTGCCCGACGTAGTCCCGTACCGCGCCCATGAACCAGAGAAAGAAGACCCCGGCGAAGGGAACGAGGCCGAGTGCGGTTTTCAGCGCGTTGCGGTGGTCCTCGTCGGCGAGCCAGTGGGCTGCGCTGTCCGCATCGACGGGGATCGCGATACGGACCAGCACCAGGGCGGTACCCAGCAGCAGCGCGAACAGGATGCCCGCGACGCCCGCTGCGCGCGGCGTTCGCAGCACCCTCGCCGGCTCCGCTTTCGCGCTCTGCATGAGCCCTCCTCCCGGCGGCCACCGCGGCACGACCACCGCTGGTGCGCCGCCGGGTCCCATCGTGCCGACCGGCGGCGTGATCGGCGGCCGGGCCGCACTCGCCGCTGAGACGATCACTCCCATGGCCCCCAGGCGGGACCCCGCCGCGGGGCGGCGGCCACATGCCGAGCGCGACGGCGATGGCCGCCGCACCGCTGATGTGGCCGCCGCCCCCCTGATGTGGCCGCCACCCCCTCACCGCATGAAGTCCCGCACAGCTGCCGCGATGCTCTCCTCGTCCAGGCCGTCGTCGGCGAGGCCGTCGTCGTTCAGCCCGCCATCGTCGGCGAGGCCGTCGTCGTTCAGCCCGCCATCGTCGGCGAGGCCGTCGTCAGGGCCGCGGTCTTCCGTACCGCGGCCTTCCGTACCGCGGCCTTCCGTACCGCGGTCTTCCGTACCGGTCTCCGAGCCGCCGGCCAGGGCGGCGCCCAAACCGTCGTCCTCGTCCTCACGGTCAACCGACCCACCGTCGTCGCGTCCGGGGCGGACCGGCTTGTCGTCGCGGTCGGTCCCCAGCGCCAGCAGGCGGTGCGGTACGTGGAGCAGGGCTTCGGCGACGTAGTGAGAGGAAGTGCCGCGGGCGCAGGGCTCGACCAGGACCACGTTCGGCTGGTCGGCGGCAAGGACCTCCGTACGGAGGCCGGCCGAGTCGAAGGGGCGGATGGTGGCCGTGTAGAGCACGGCGAGATCGAGCCCGGCCGTGGCGCGCAGCACCGGGTCGAGCAGAGGGCCGACCGCGACCACCACGCCGGAGCGGCCCTCGCGGACCGTCTCGAAGCCGCGGCCGTCGCCGAGGCCGCGCGGCTCGGAGTTGGACCGCGGTGACACATGGATGTAGGCGCGTTCGCCTCGGTCGACGGAGTCCAGGACCACACGGCGCACCTCGTCGGGGTGGCCGGGGACATGAACGGTCCAGCCGGGCCGGGAGCAGAACATCGTCAGTACGTCCGAGGCTCCATAGCCGAAAAGAAGGTTGCCGCCCGTGTCCCCGGCCGTCGGGTTGATGGCTCCGTCCGGCCCGGGGCCGGCGTCCATCAGCTCCCGGACCGTTCCGGTTAAAGCGCGCAGCATGTCGGAGTGCACGAGGGCGTCCTCCTTGCAAGTGGGGGGTTGCGGGGTGCGGCGGGGTCGATTCGACGCGTTAAGAAAGCGTCAATAAATAGGCATGGACGAATGCAGTTTTCGATTACGGCTCGGCACCGGCAGGTACCCGCTCACAAATCTCTCCCCGCCCCCCAATGCCTCGGCCCAGAGCTCACCCCGCACCAAGTGTTGAAAGTTTTACAACGTAAAAGAATGGTTGACGGTTCTTTAGTATGTCAAGGCATACCGGACGTGTCTCCGGCGCGGCCGGACGCGAGTCGCTCTGACTGCTTCACCAGCCGGGTGCCTGGCGGCGGAGCTCGCGGCAGCGACTATTCGAAGCCTCTGTCAACAGTTTCGAAGGCCTCTCGAATTCTGAGCCAAGCATTCACTCCACGTGAAGGCCGTCTGGCCGACATCCATAGGCGGGAAACTCGCCGACTCTCACATCAGGCTTTCACCGACACTTTCGAATGGCATATTCCGTGCCACGGATTCGGCCGACTCCGGGCAAGTCTGAACACTGACAGCGAAGGAATTGACACGCAGCGCGAATGATTTCGGCCATATCGTCGTGCCCGCCGGTCGGGAGTCCGCACCCCGCGTTCCGCGGTCGACATCGGGACGCCGCCGCTGCATCCGCCCACGCGGGGCAGCCGGTGTCCGCCCGCGGCAACCTGAACCTTTCCTCCCTCCCCGAAAGAGTGATCGCATTACGTCGGCGGGATAACAGACCCTTGATCCCCCTAGCTTGCGCACATGGTCACATCGGCTCACGAGGGCTCCCACCGGATCTTCCAGGAGCGTCCTGAAATCCTCGCTCCTGTCTTCGGGGTGTTGGGCATCGCATTACCCGAGAAGGCAACCGTGGACGCGATCGCCACCGACGTGACAGAGAGCAGGCCGCTGGAGCGCCGCGTGGACACCGTGCTGCGCATCGGCCCGTCCGACGGCGACGACTTCCTGCTCGCGGTCGAGGCACAGGGGCGGCGAGACGCGAAGAAGGCCTCGAGCTGGGCGTACTACGTGTCATACCTCCAAGCCAAATACGACCTGCCGGTTCTGCTGCTCGTGGTCTGCCAGGACAGGGCCACGGCCAAGTGGGCGACCGGCCCCTTCGACTGCGGCGCCCGCGGCTGGACAGCCCAGCGGACGTACCCCATGGTCATCGGGCCGGACAACCTGCCGGTGATCACCGACCAGAGGACGGCGGCGGGGAACCTCGCGATGGCGTCCTTCTCCGCACTGGTGCATGCCCGCAGCCCCCACATCGACGCCATACTGGAAGCGCTCGGCCGAGCCCTTCAGGCGACCGACGGGAAGTACACCGACTACTTCTACGAGTTCCTGGAACTGAACCTGAGGGCTACCCCTGCCGGAGACAGATGGAAGGAAATCATGTCTTTCGTCACCTACTTCCCCGGTCGGGGCACCGTCCGTGAGACCGCCTACCTCGAAGGCAAGGCCGAGGGCAAGGCCGAAGACCGTGCCTCGCTGATCCTGCGCCTCCTTGAGAAGCGCGGCATCCCCGTCACTGAGGACACCCGGGAGCGCGTCACCTCCTGCACCGACCTCGACACCCTCATCCTCTGGTTCGACCGCGCCCTCACCGCCACCACGGCCGACGAACTCTTCACCGAGGACCCAGAAGAGGCCTGAAGCCCTCCGACCGGTCCACTCCCTGAGGGGGACAGTGCGGTTCCCGCGGCCGACCCCTGCGTGTGGCCTGCGTGGATGGCGCCCGGACAACAGAAAGGGGGCGCCCGGGACCTGATCGTCCCGGGCGCCCCCGCGCGTGCAGCGGAGATGCGGTTTTACGAGGCTGAAGCCGAAGCGGGAGCCGATGCCCCCGGCTGGACGGCGTCGTCCGTGCCGTCGTGTGTGGCGTCCGGGTCGACGCCCACCGTGATGGTGGCGATGACGCCCTTCGCGATGTCGTTCTTCCTGTACTTCAGCTTGAGCAGACCACCTGCGGTGCCGCTCTGGTCGTAGATGGTGTCCTCGGTGAGTGTGGTGCGCTCGGTCGTGCTCGTGGAGTACGGCTCGACCTCGGCGGAGGCGAGGACGGCCTCCTCCTCGAAGTAGAACTGGCCCGTGTGGCAGGTGTGGCCACCCTCGTAGCCGGCGTCGGTCCACTCGCCGTCCACATGCACCTTGGTGTGGATGTGGACGCAGCGGCCCCGGTACCAGCCCGGGAAGATCGTCTTGAACTCGACACGGCCGGCGTTGTCCGTCTTCCATGTGCCGCGCAGGTAGCGCTCGTCGTCGGTGGGCTCCTCGTGGATGCCGCCCGTGCCGCCGCCGGGGGCGCCGGACGGCGGCTCACCCGTGGGCATGCCGGAGGGGTCACCCGAGGGGGCGTCGGTCGGGGCGCCGCTCGGCGGCGTGCCCGCGCCACCGCCCGTGGAGAGGCTCTCGTAACCGGAGTAGATGCCCAGCGCGTCGCAGTGCCAGATATCGACGGCCGCGTTCTTCAGCGGCTTGCACGTCTCGGAGTCGATCACCTTGAGGCGGAGGGTCAGCGGGATGCCGTCCTTGTCCTCGGTGATGTCCTGCCGGATCTTGTCGGCGTCGATGTAGTACGGGCCCTCGGTGGTCTCCGAGGTCAGCTTGTAGCAGCTCTCCGCGCTCTCCGTGCTGCCCGTGGCGTTCGCGCCGGTCGTCTCGTCCGCGAAGGCGTTGACGGCGATCCCGCCGCCGACAGCGACGGCGGCCACAGCCGCTCCGCCTGCGATGACGACCCTACGGCGCGTCATGTTCCTCTTGTGGGCCGGTCCCTGGTGCTCTGTCATGGCGGTGACGCTAGGGCTCGCGCCTGTCAGGGACATGGGAAGGCCCTGTGGGCGCGCACAGGAAACGTAGGCGCCCACAGGAAACACAGAAAACGCACGGGACGCAGAAAAGCAGCAGGGCGCCGCGCAGCCTCAGCCGCGCGGCGCCCCGGCGTCTACCGCCGCATACCGCCTACTTCTCGCCCACCGGCTTGCGCACCTGGATGTGCAGCTCCCGCAGACGGGACTCCTCCAGCTCCGTCGGCGCGCCCATCATCAGGTCCTGCGCGTTGCCGTTCAGCGGGAACGCGATCGTCTCGCGGATGTTCGGCTCGTCCGCGAGGAGCATGACGATGCGGTCGATGCCCGGGGCGATGCCGCCGTGCGGCGGGGCGCCGAAGCGGAACGCGCGCAGCATGCCGGCGAACTCGCGCTCGACCGTCTCCTCGTCGTAGCCCGCGATGCCGAAGGCCTTGAGCATGATGTCCGGCTCGTGGTTACGGATGGCGCCCGAGGACAGCTCGACGCCGTTGCAGACGATGTCGTACTGCCAGGCGAGGATGTCCAGCGGGTCCTGGGTCTCCAGGGCCTCCATGCCGCCCTGCGGCATCGAGAACGGGTTGTGCGAGAAGTCGATCTTGCCGGTGTCCTCGTCCTTCTCGAACATCGGGAAGTCGACGATCCAGCAGAAACGGAAGACGCCCTCCTCGAAGTGGCCCGCCCTACGAGCGGCTTCCACCCGCACCGCGCCCATGATCTTCGAGACCTCGTCGAACTCGCCCGCGCCGAAGAACACGGCGTGGCCGGGCTCCAGGCCGAGGCGCTCGGTGAGGACCTTGACGTTCTCCTCGGTGAGGAACTTCGCGATCGGGCCGGTCAGCGAGCCGTCCTCGGCGACGCGGACCCAGGCCAGGCCCTTGGCGCCCTGCTCGACCGCGTACTCACCGAGCTGGTCGAAGAACTTGCGGGGCTGCGACGACACGTCCGGCACGGGCAGGGCACGTACGTGCTTGCCCGCGAACGCCTTGAACTCCGAGCCCTCGAAGACGTCGGTGATGTCGACGAGCTCCAGCTGCGCGCGCAGGTCCGGCTTGTCCGAGCCGTACTTGAGCATTGCCTCGCGGAACGGGATCCGCGGGAACGGCGACGTCACATGACGGCCGCCGCCGAACTCCTCGAAGATCTCCGTCATCAGCTGCTCGATCGGCCGGAAGATGTCCTCCTGCTCGACGAAGGACATCTCCACGTCGAGCTGGTAGAACTCGCCGGGCGAGCGGTCGGCGCGGGCGTCCTCGTCGCGGAAGCAGGGCGCGATCTGGAAGTAGCGGTCGAAGCCGGAGATCATCAGCAGCTGCTTGAACTGCTGCGGCGCCTGCGGCAGGGCGTAGAACTTGCCCGGGTTCAGGCGGGAGGGGACGACGAAGTCGCGGGCGCCCTCGGGGGACGTCGCCGTGAGGATCGGCGTCGCCATCTCGTTGAAGCCCATCGCGGCCATCTTGTGACGGATCGCGGAGATGACGGCGGTGCGCAGCATGATGTTGCGGTGCATGCGCTCGCGGCGGAGGTCCAGGAAGCGGTACTCCAGGCGCCGCTCCTCGTTCACCCCGTCCTCGGTGTTGATCGTGAACGGCAGCGGGGCGGCCTCGCCGAGCACCTCGACCTCGGCGGCCTCGATCTCGATCTCGCCGGTCGGCAGGTCCGGGTTCACGTTCTCGGCGCCGCGCGAGACGACCTTGCCGTCGACGCGGACCACCGTCTCCTTGTGCAGCTTGTCCAGGGCCTCGGCGGCCGCGGTGCCGGGGCGGGCGACGAGCTGCGTGATGCCGTAGTGGTCGCGCAGATCGATGAAGAGGATGCCGCCCAGGTCTCGGCGATTGTGCAGCCAGCCGCTCAGCCGGACGTCGGTGCCGACGTCAGAGGCGCGGAGCTCGCCGCAGGTGTGGGACCTGTACCGATGCATCGTCGTTCATCCAGTCTTCGCGTCAGTGATCTGTACGATCCGTGCGATGGTCTTTGCGATTCGTGTGGACCGGCCCATCTGGATGGACCAGCCTTCCCAGGGTACCGGCCATGCCACGATCGCTTTCCGATGATTACGGGCCGGCGGCTGCTTTCCATGAATACGGGCGTGGCCGCTTCGGCGATACGGGCGTGGCGTCCTCCGCGGTGCGGGCGTGGCGGCTTCCGCCGAATGCCGAACACGGTCGGTGGCGACGCGCTGCCCGTCCTTCTTACAGTGGGGCAATGCGTACCGAAGATCCCCTGCCCCGGGTGGGGGACGTCCTGGCCGCCCTGGCGACCGGCCTGTGGCGCTGGGACAACGCGGCCGGAAAGGTCACCCTCGACGCCGAGGCCGCCCGGCTCCTCGGGCTGCCCGCGGAGCAGGTCACGCTGACCGAGGCGGCCGTGCGGTCCCGCTTCCACCCCGTCGACTGGAACGAGATCCACGGCGTCGTCCAGCTCGCCGTCGCCGAGGGGACCCTCGCCGAAGCCCGGCTACGGATCATGGACGACCAGGGCCGGGTGATCCGTACGGTACGCAGCCGCTCCAAGCCCGTCGTGCACGGCGCCCCGGGCGCGTACGAACTGATCGGCAGCATCCAGGAGGTCAGCGAGCCGCCGCCGGGTGCCGCCGCGCGCACGCCCGTGACGGGTGACTGGCGGCGCTCGCGCGAGGCGTTCCTGCTGGACGCGGGCCGGGCGCTGGCCGAGGCGCGGTCGACGGAGGAGGTGCTGCGGGTCGCCGCGGGCCTGTCGATGCCGGGATTCTCACCGGACGGGCTCGCCGTCTTCGGCGCGGAGGGCGACCGGCTGACGGTCATCGGGCACCACGGGCAGCAGCCCGGTGACGAGGGCCCCTTCGCCGCGATGTCGCTGGACACGGACTATCCGGCCGCCGAGGTGGTGCGCACCGGCCGGGCCGTCTATCTCTCGTCGCCGGAGGAGTACCGGCGCCGCTATCCGGTCTCCTGGCCGCTCGCCGAGCGCTTCGACCGCCGGTCCTGGGCCTTCCTCCCGTTGATCGTGGCGGGCCGCACGATGGGCGCCTGGATGGCGGCCTTCACGTATCCCGTGTCGTTCACGCCGGACGAGCGTTCGGTGCTGACGACCGTGGCGCGGATGCTGGCGCAGGCCCTGTCGCGGGCCGGGACCGCCGAGTCGGAGCGCCAGCTGACGGACGGCCTGCAGCGCTCGATGCTGCCCACGCTGGGGCCCGAGATCCCGGGGATGAACGTGGCGGCGCGGTACGTCCCGACGGGCGGCGGCCTGCAGGTCGGCGGCGACTGGTACGACATGATCCCGCTGCCGTCCGGCCGGATCGCGCTGGTCATCGGCGATGTGCAGGGGCATGACGTACGGGCCGCCGGGCTGATGGGGCAGCTGCGCATCGCGTTGCGCGCCTATGCCTCCGAGGGACACCGCCCGGACGCGGTGCTCTCCCGCGCCAGCCGCTTCCTGTACGGCATCACGGACACCTTCACCTACGGCTCCACCGGTGGTTCCGACAGGGCCGAGGAGCACGAACCGCGCTTCGCGACCTGCCTCTACGTGGAGGCGGACCCCAAGACCGGCGTCCTGGAGATCGCCCGAGCCGGCCATCCCGACCCCGCGATACGCATGGCCGACGGCACCGTGCTGAAACGGCCCACCGTCGGTGGTCTGCCGCTGGGCGTCGACCCGGACGTGGACTACCCGATGACCCAGTTCGCCCTCGAACCGGGCGAGACCATGCTGATCTGCACGGACGGACTGATCGAGACCGGCGGCCACGACCTGGAGACCGGCTGGTCCCGGATCCGCTCCATCCTGGAGGAGCACCGGCCCGAGACCCCCGAGGGCCTCGAGAGCACCAAGGGCCTCGAGGAACTCGCCGACGTACTGGTGCAGGCCGTGCACGGCCCCTCGTCCCACCACACGACCGGCCCGCTGGCGGACCGCCGCGAGGACGACATCGCGGTCCTGCTGCTGCACAGGAGCAGCGAGCCGGGACGGGTCACGGCCGGGCGGCGCACCGTGCTGACGATCGCGCAGGCGGAGCCGGAGCGGGTCGCGGGAGCCCGCCAGCAGATGCGCGAGATGCTGCACGACTGGGCGGACGGCGACCAGGTCGACTCGGCGGTCCTGCTGGTCTCCGAGCTGCTGACGAACGTCCTCGTCCACACGGACAGCCACGCGCTGATGGTCGCCGAGGTCATCGGTGAGGAGGGCGCCCGCCGTATGCGGATCGAGGTGACGGACGCCAGCGACGACCTCCCGCACAAACGCCGGCCCGGCGAGCTGGCCTCGTCCGGCCGCGGTCTGCTGCTGATGGAGCTCCTCGCGGGCAGCTGGGGCGTCGATCCGCGGGGCGAGGGCAAGAGCATCTGGTTCGAGTTCTACGAGTCGGCCGGGCCGGACGGAGGTCCGGTGGTCGGCCCCGGTCCGGTGGTCGGCCCCGGTCCGGTGGACGGCGAAGGCCCGGTGGACGGCGGGGATGCGGTGGACGGCGACGGCCCCTTGGCGTAACGGGCGCGCAGCGCGCCGATCACGCCGAACACGGCGGCGATCAGCGGGACGGCCAACAGGATGCCGAGGATGCCCGCGACGGAAGCGCCCGCGGTGATCGCCAGCAGCACGGCCGCCGGGTGCATCTGCACCGTCCGGCTCTGGACGATCGGCTGCAGCACATGCCCTTCGAGCACCTGCACGGCGAGAACGACGCCGAGCGCCCACAGCGCGATCACGAAGCCGCGGTCGGCGAGAGCCACGAGGATGGCGACCGCCCCGGAGAGGAACGCCCCGAGATACGGGATGTAGGCGCCGACGAAGACGAGCGCACCGAGCCCGACGGCCCCCGGCACGCGCAGGACCAGCAGCCCGATCGTGATGAGGACGGCGTCGATGAGCGCAATGAACGTGGTCCCGCGCATGAATCCCTCGACGGCCCGGAAGCCGAGACGCGCCATCGACTCGACGGTTTCGCCCGTACCGCCCGGCGACAGCGACCGCAATGCCGCCGACACCCGGTTCGAGTCGCGCAGGAAGAAGAAGACGAGCAGCAGCGCGAGCACGGCCATGGCCATGGTCTCGGCCACCACGCTGATTCCGCTGACCACGCCGGAGGCGGCGGTTCCGCCGAACCTGCCAAGCAGTTCCCTGGCGTTGGCCGCGACGTCCTCGAGCGACGTCCCGGCCGCACCGAAGTACCGCGACAGATCGGCGGCGGCCTTCCGTACGGACGCGAGGATCTGGTCGCCCGTCTCGATCAGCGACCGGACGACGAGGTAGATCGCGCCGCCGACCACGGCGAGGACCGCGGCACAGGTGATCGCGGCCGCGAGCGAACGGTTCACCTTCACCCGCACCAGACGCCGGTACAGCGGCCGCAGCAGCGCGGTCCCGAGCAGCGCCAGCAGCACCGGGACGACGGCTGTCCGGAACACCATGCACAGCCAGATCCCGACGGCGGCCACGGCCATGACGAGCAGGATGACGACGCACCACGCGGCTGTGCGGCGCGCGGGTTCGGGCAGGAGGGCGGGCGGCGTTACGGGGGTCTGCACACCGTCCACCCGACCACGGGCCGGACCGGGCGGCGCGGCAGCGGCCTCCGGCCGGGTGACGGACAGTCAGCACCCCGGCCGGAGGCCGCACCGTAAAACCCGGGCACCCCTGGGGGCTTCGCCCCCAGACCCCCGATCGCTACATCCCGTGCACCGCCGGGATCGTGCCCAGCCGGCCCTTCTGGAAGTCCTCGAAGGCCTGCTGGAGCTCCTCGCGGGTGTTCATCACGAACGGCCCGTAGTGCGCCATCGGCTCACGGATCGGCTGCCCGCCGAGCAGCACGACCTCGAGGTCGGGGGTGTGCGAGTCCTGCTTCTCATCCGCACGGATGGTCAGCGAGGAGCCCGCGCCGAAGACCGCGGTCTGCCCGGTGTGCACGGGACGCCGGTCCGTACCGACCGTGCCGCGCCCGGCCAGGACGTACGCCAGGCCGTTGTAGTCCTCGCGCCACGGCAGGGTCGCCTCGGCGCCCGGCCGGATGGTCGCGTGGACCATCGTGATCGGGGTGTGCGTGATGCCGGGACCCTCGTGCCCGTCGAGCCCACCCGCGATGATGCGCAGCAGCCCGCCGCCGTCCTCTGTGGTGAGCAGCTTGACCTGGCCACCGCGGATGTCCTGGTAGCGCGGGTCCTTCATCTTGTCCTTGGCGGGCAGGTTCACCCACAGCTGGAGGCCATGGAAGAGGCCGCCGGACATGACCAGGGACTCCGGCGGGGACTCGATGTGCAGCAGCCCTGAGCCCGCGGTCATCCACTGGGTGTCCCCGTTGGTGATGGTGCCGCCACCGCCGTTGGAGTCCTGGTGGACGAAGGTGCCGTCGATGATGTACGTGACGGTCTCGAAGCCCCGGTGCGGGTGCCACGGCGTGCCCTTGGGCTCGCCCGGCGCGTACTCCACCTCGCCCATCTGGTCCATCATGATGAACGGGTCCAGGTACTTGTAGTTGATCCCGGCGAACGCACGGCGCACCGGGAAGCCCTCGCCCTCGAATCCGCTCGGTGCCGTCGTCACCGTGAGCACGGGACGGGCCACGGCGTCAGCCGACGCCACCACACGGGGCAGGGTCAGCGGGTTCTCGATCGTCACTGCAGGCATGTCGGGACCTCCTTTACCTCTACATTAGTTGAATGTAGAACTTTCTGCCACCCAGAACGACGGACGCCCGGAGGGAATTCCCTCCGGGCATCGGGTGCGACAGGGGCGCGGGCCTACAGGGGCCCCGCAGGGGCGACGGCGTCTAGCCGTACATACGGCGCATCGCGAAGTCGACCATCTGCTCGACCGCCTTGGCGTCGAAGACCATCCGGTGCTCGCCCTCCATGTCGAGGACGAAGCCGTACCCGGTGGGCAGGAGATCGATCACCTCGGCGCCGGTGATCACGAAGTACTTGGACTCCTTGCCGGCGTACCTGCGCAGTTGCTTGAGGGAGGTGAACATCGGGATCACGGGCTGCTGGGTGTTGTGCAGCGCGAGGAAGCCCGGGTTGTCACCGCGCGGGCAGTAGACCTTCGAGGTCGCGAAGATCTGCTGGAAGTCCTCGGCGGACATCGACCCCGTGGTGAAGGCCCGCACGGCGTCCGCGAGGGAGGGCGGCGAGGGCTCCGGGTAGAGCGGCGGCTGCTGGCCGTAACCCTGCTGGGGCGGCGGGGCGTACTGCTGCTGGGCGCCCTGGTTCTGCTCGTACCCGTACATGGCGCACAGCGTACCGAGAGCGGCGGGTCGGGTGGGGCGGTACGGCCCCGCACCAGGAGCCCGAAGCGAGCGGACTCGCTGAGGGAGTTCACAGAAACGGCTGTGGCTGCTCACAGGGGGCACTCATAGCATCCGTCGCATCAGCGGGCAATCAGCACGCATAGCGAACGATCAGGCGCACAGAACAATCAGGCACAGAAAGCAGGGGGCACAGCCATGCACGAAGAAATCCACGACCACGACAGAGGTCTCTCCTTCGACCTCCCGGTCCTCGCCCGCCGCCGGATGATCCGGCTGATGGCCGGTGCGAGCCTGATCCCGCTGGTGGGCTGCGCCGCCGAGGACGAGGCCTCCTCTTCGTCCTCGTCCTCCACCTCGGCCGCCTCCACCTCGTCCGGCGGCTCGTCCTCCTCGTCCGCGAGCTGCGAGACCATCCCGAACGAGACGGCCGGCCCGTACCCCGGCGACGGCTCGAACGGCGTGAACGTCCTGAAGGAGAGCGGTGTCGTCCGCAGCGACATCACGTCCAGCTTCGGCGACTCGGCGGGCGGCACCGCCGAGGGCGTGCCCCTGACCATCACGCTCACGGTCGTCGACGCCGCCTCCGGCTGCGGCACGCCCAAGAAGGGCGCCGCCGTCTACCTCTGGCACTGCGACCGGGAGGGCAACTACTCCCTGTACTCCGAGGGCGTCACGGACGAGAACTACCTGCGGGGCGTCCAGGAGACCGACGACAAGGGCCAGGTCACCTTCAAGAGCATCTTCCCGGCCTGCTACTCGGGCCGCTGGCCGCACATCCACTTCGAGGTCTACGGAAGCCTGGAGGACGCCACGGCGGCCACGTCGATCACGAACACCTCGCAGCTCGCGCTGCCGAAGGACGTCTGCGACACGGTGTACGCGACCGACGGCTACAGCCAGAGCGTGGAGAACCTCAGCCGGCTCTCGCTGGAGTCGGACAACATCTTCAGCGACGGCTACGACCAGCAGATGGCGACGGTGAAGGGCAGCGTCGAGAAGGGCTACACGGCGACGCTCACGGTTCCGGTCTGAGCAGGCCAGTGCCGGTCTGAGCAGACCGGTGGCGGTCCGAGCAGCGGTTCGGGAGGGTCCGGCGCGAGCCGGCGGACGCGTAACGCGTCACAGATGCCCGATAGGGGTTGCTTTTTATTACCGACGGGTAGCATCATCCTAGCTACTTGCTGGTACGTGTATGAGGAACCCTCCCGAACTGCTAACGGAGCCGTCGCCATGGGGCACTACAAGTCGAATCTCCGCGACATCGAGTTCAACCTCTTCGAGGTGCTCGGGCGCGACAAGCTGTACGGCACCGGCCCGTTCGCGGAGATGGACACCGACACCGCCAAGAGCATCCTCGACGAGCTGACCCGGCTCGCGGAGAACGAGCTGGCCGAGTCCTTCGCGGACGCCGACCGCAACCCGCCGGTGTTCGACCCCGAGACCAACACCGCCCCCGTCCCGGCGTCCTTCAAGAAGTCCTACAAGGCCTTCATGGACTCCGAGTACTGGCGCCTGGGCCTGCCCGAGGAGATCGGCGGCACCACCGCCCCGCCGTCGCTGATCTGGTCGTACGCGGAGCTGATCCTCGGCGCGAACCCGGCGGTCTGGATGTACTCGTCCGGCCCCGCGTTCGCCGGGATCCTCTTCGACGAGGGCAACGAGGTCCAGAAGAAGATCGCGCAGATAGCGGTGGAGCGGACCTGGGGCTCCACGATGGTGCTCACCGAGCCGGACGCCGGTTCGGACGTCGGCGCGGGCCGCACCAAGGCGATCCAGCAGGAGGACGGCTCCTGGCACATCGAGGGCGTGAAGCGCTTCATCACGTCCGGTGAGCACGACATGGAGGAGAACATCCTCCACTACGTCCTCGCCCGTCCCGAGGGCGCGGGCCCGGGCACCAAGGGCCTGTCCCTCTTCCTCGTCCCGAAGTACCTCTTCGACTTCGAGACCGGCGAGCTGGGCGAGCGCAACGGCGTCTACGCCACGAACGTCGAGCACAAGATGGGCCTCAAGGCCTCCAACACCTGCGAGATGACGTTCGGCGACCGCCACCCCGCCAAGGGCTGGCTGATCGGCGACAAGCACGACGGCATCCGCCAGATGTTCCGCATCATCGAGTTCGCCCGCATGATGGTCGGCACGAAGGCGATCTCCACGCTCTCGACGGGCTACCTCAACGCCCTCGAGTACGCCAAGGAGCGCGTCCAGGGCCCCGACCTGGCGAACTTCATGGACAAGACCGCGCCCAAGGTCACCATCACGCACCACCCGGACGTGCGCCGCTCGCTGATGACGCAGAAGGCGTACGCGGAGGGCATGCGCGCCCTGGTCCTGCACACCGCGGCTGTCCAGGACGAGATCGCGGTCAAGGGGGCGGCGGGCGAGGACACCTCTCAGCTGCACGCGCTCAACGACCTGCTCCTGCCGATCGTGAAGGGCTACGGCTCCGAGAAGGGTTACGAGCAGCTCGCGCAGTCCCTGCAGACCTTCGGCGGCTCCGGCTTCCTGCAGGAGTACCCGATCGAGCAGTACATCCGCGACGCCAAGATCGACACCCTCTACGAGGGCACCACCGCGATCCAGGGCCAGGACTACTTCTTCCGGAAGATCGTCCGCAACCAGGGCGCCGCGCTGAACTCGCTCGCCGAGGAGATCAAGAAGTTCCTCGCGGTCGGCACCGGCGGCGAGGAGCTGGCCGCGGCCCGCGACTCGCTCGCCAAGGCGGCCGTCGAGCTCGAGGCGATCGTCGGCGTCATGCTGACCGACCTCGCGGCCACCGAGCAGGACGTCAAGAACATCTACAAGGTGGGCCTCAACACCACCCGCCTGCTGCTGGCCTCGGGTGACGTGGTCGTCGGCTACCTGCTGCTGCGGGGCGCCGCCGTGGCCGCCGAGAAGCTCCCGACCGCCTCCGCCAAGGACAAGGCGTTCTACACGGGCAAGATCGCGGCCGCGAAGTTCTTCGCCGCCAACATCCTGCCGGGCGTCGCCGTCCAGCGTCAGCTGGCCGAGGCCGTCGAGCTGGACCTGATGGACATCGACGAGGCAGCCTTCTAGTCAACCCGGCTACAGACGCCCCCCTTTACGAGGGCCCGCTTCCCACCCCCGGGAGCGGGCCCTCGTACGTCGTTAAGGTGATCCCATGACCTCTCCTGTCCGCTTCGACCGCGGCCACACCGACGACCTCATGTCCTTCCTGACGGCAAGCCCGTCGCCGTACCACGCTGTGGCCAGCGCCGCCGAGCGGCTGGAGAAGGCGGGCTTCCGGCAGGTCTCGGAGACCGACGCCTGGGAGGGGTCGACCGGCGGGAAGTACGTGCTGCGCGGCGGCGCGATCGTCGCGTGGTACGTGCCGGAGGGCGCCGCACCGCATACACCGTTCCGGATCGTCGGCGCGCACACCGACTCGCCGAACCTGCGGGTCAAGCCGCTGCCCGACACCGGAGCCCACGGCTGGCGGCAGATCGCTGTCGAGATCTACGGCGGGCCGTTGCTCAACTCCTGGCTGGACCGTGACCTCGGCATCGCGGGACGGCTCTCGCTGCGGGACGGCTCGAATGTGCTGGTCAACGTCGACCGGGCGCTGCTGCGCGTACCGCAGCTGGCCATCCATCTCGACCGGTCGGTGCACACCGAGGGCCTCAAGCTCGACAAGCAGAAGCATCTGCAGCCGATCTGGGGTCTGGGCGAGCCCGGCGAGGGCGGCCTGATCCGCTTCCTGGAGGACGAGAACGGGATCGAGCCGGGCGAGGTCACCGGCTGGGACCTGATGGTCCACTCGATCGAGCGGCCTTCCTATCTCGGCCGCGACCGGGAGCTGATGGCCGGGCCGCGCCTGGACAACCTGCTGTCCGTGCACGCGGGCACGGCGGCGCTCGCGGCGGTGGCGGGCTCCGCGACGTCGGGCGCCGACCTCCGTTCTGCGAAGCAGACAGACAAACTCAGCATCCCGGTGCTGGCCGCCTTCGACCACGAGGAGAACGGGTCCCAGTCCGACACCGGCGCGGACGGCCCGCTGCTGGGCTCGGTCCTCGAGCGGTCGGTGTTCGCGCGCGGCGGTTCGCTCGAGGACCGGGCGCGCGCCTTCGCGGGGACGGTGTGCCTGTCCTCCGACACAGGCCACGCCGTCCACCCCAACTACGCGGAGCGGCACGACCCGACGCACCACCCGCGCGCGAACGGCGGACCGATCCTCAAGGTCAACGTCAACAACCGCTACGCGACGGACGGTTCGGGCCGTGCCGTGTTCGCGGCGGCGTGTGAGAAGGCCGGCGTCCCCTTGCAGTCCTTCGTCTCGAACAACTCGATGCCGTGCGGCACGACGATCGGCCCGATCACCGCCGCCCGGCACGGCATCAAGACCGTCGACATCGGCGTCGCGATCCTGTCGATGCACAGCGCCCGCGAATTGTGCGGCGCGGACGACCCGTTCCTGCTGGCGAACGCGCTGGTGGCGTTCCTGGAGGGCTGAGGGCCCACGTCAGCGACTTTCAAGTCGCCGCCTCCGCATGGCCGTTCGGGCTCGGGGTACTCGACCTCGGCCTTGAACAGACATACGGGACCTCAGAGCAGGGAGGCGAGACCTATGGGCCTGGGCGGATGCATCATCCTGATCGCCGCGGGGGCCATCCTCACGTTCGCGACCGACTGGGACATGCAGGGCGTGAACCTCGACGTGGTCGGGATCATCCTCATGGCCGTCGGCCTCATCGGCGTGGCCACGTTCAGCAGCATCGCAAGGCGCCGCCGCGTACTGATGCCACCGGGTTCCCCGGTGGTGGAGGAAGAGCGGCACCATCACCATGGGCGCGGGTACGGCGGGTACGAGTGACGTACACACCGCTGCGGGCGGTGGGCCCGCCGGTACCGCTGTGGGCAATCGTTCCGCTGGGGCAATGGGGGAGGGTGGGCACAGCACCACGACGGCGGGTAACCCGACGTCGTACGGTGCCCACCCGGGCGCACGTCAGCCCGCGTCCATGCCGGCCAGAACGAGCGGCAACCGCCCGACCCCGCCCGCCGCAAGCCGAACCGGCACCCCCCAGTCCTGCTGGTGCACATGGCACGCGGGGTACTCATTGGCGGGATCGTCATCGCACGACGCCGCCATGGCGGACACATGCAACACCCCCTCCGCCACAGAGGGATTGAGCTCGAGCACCCGCTCGAGATCGGTCCCCGCCCCGTCCCCCGCAAGCAGCAACTCCGGCGGCGTGGAAGACACAAGCAGCCTCGTCGACGGCCCGTACCGCGTATCCAGCTTCTGCCCGGCCGGCGCCTGGAAGATCACGTCCAGCTGAAGCTTGCCGGGGGCGACCTCGGTCGCGGCCCGCTGCGTACGGTGGGCGACCGACTCGACCCGTACGGCCTCCTCCGGCAGCCGCAGCCGCGTCAGCCGGTGGCGGGCCGACTCGACGACCACGATGTCGCCGGACTCGGCAAGCAGCACGGCATCGCTCGGCTCCCGCAGATCAGTGGCGAGCGTGGTCACCTCGCCCGTCGCCGGGTCGTACCGGCGCAGGGCGTGGTTGTACGTGTCGCTGACGGCGACGGAGCCGTCGGGGAGGGCGGTGACGCCGAGCGGGTGCTGGAACAGGGCCTGCTCGGCGGCCCCGTCGCGGTGCCCGAAGTCGAACAGGCCGGTACCGACGGCGGTGTGCACAGAATCGTCCCGGTCCACCCAGCGCAGCGCCGATGTCTCGGAGTCGGCCAGCCACAGCCGCTCCCCGTCCACCGACACGGCAAGACCGGACGGCTGCGCGAACCATGCCTCGGCGCCGGGACCATCGACCAGACCCTCGTTGGTCGTACCGGCCGCGACGGCCACGGCCTCGTCCGCCGGGTCGTACGTCCACAGCTGGTGGACGCCGGCCATCGCGATCCACACCTTGCCGCCGAAGACGGCCACGTCCCAGGGCGATGAGAGGTCGACCTCGCGGGCGGGGCCGCTCGTCGGGGAGCCCTGCCACCACTGGCGGCCGGTCCCGGCGAGCGTCGTGACCGCGCCCGTGGCGAGGTCGAGGCGGCGCAGCGCGTGGTTCACGGTGTCCGCGACCACGACCGCCGCGCCGTCGTCGATCAGCGCCAGACCCTGCGGCTCGCTGAAGGCCGCCGCCTCCGCCGGTCCGTCGGCGAAACCGCGCTCGCCCGAGCCGATACGGCGCCCGACGCTCTCGCCGTCGGCGGCCAGCTCCACCAGCTGGTGCCGGGTCGTGTCGCTGACCAGGAAGTTCCCGGACGGCAGGAGCAGCGCCTTGCCGGGAAAGCGCAGGTCGGTCGCGACGGGCTCCGGCGGTACGTACGGCCCGTCGCCGCGCCGCAGCGTGCCCTTCGCCTCGTGCTCGGCCTCCAGCTCCTCGACCAGCTTCGCGATCGCGTGCGCATGGCCCTCGCCGGCGTGCTGCGCGACGACGTACCCCTCGGGGTCGATGACGACGAGGGTGGGCCAGGCACGGACCGCGTACTGCTTCCAGGTGGCGAGCTCGGGGTCGTCGAGCACCGGGTGCTCCACGCCGTACCGCTCGACGGCGTCCACGACGGCCTGGTGCTCGGCCTCGTGCACGAACTTCGGCGAGTGCACGCCGATGATCACGACGGTGTCGCGGTGCTTCTCCTCAAGCTCGCGCAGCTCGTCGAGGACGTGCAGGCAGTTGATGCAACAAAAGGTCCAGAAATCCAAAACGACGATGCGTCCCCGCAGGTCAGCGAGGGTGTACTGCTGGTCGCCGGTGTTGAGCCAGCCGCCCTTGCCGATCAGCTCGGGGGCACGGACACGGGCGCGGCGCGGCTGCGCGGAGGAGACGTCGTTCATCCCTCAAGGGTGCCATCCCTTTCAGGCGCGCCCTGCGCGAAGCCCGCAGGCGCACCTCTGCAGGCCCGCCGCACGGCCTGACTCCTTCAGGCTTCGGGGTCCTCCACCGCAAGGTCATGCCCCGTCGTGGCGTCCACGTGGTCCGGGACCTCCTCGTGGCGGTCGCCGACCGTCAGGGTCCCCGTGGGTTCGAAGAGCAGGATCGACGCGCCGGACGGTGCGGTCGGCTTGTGCTCCACGCCGCGCGGGACGGTGAAGACCGAGCCCTTGGGGAGGGTGACCATGCGCTCGCCGGCTTCGGGCTCGCGCAGCGCGATGGTCAGCTCGCCGTCGATGACCAGGAAGAACTCGTCCGTGTGCTCGTGGGCGTGCCAGAGGTGCTCGCCTTCGACCTTGGCGATGCGTACGTCGTAGTCGTTGACGCGGGTGACGATGCGGGGGCTCCACTGCTCGGTGAAGGAGGCGAGGGCCTTGTCGAGAGAGATGGGTTCCTGTGTCATGCCGTCATCGTCGGGGATGCCGTACCCGTCGTACGAGTGCTAGAAATCGCACATGCCGCAAGGATCCTCTCAGCCGGTGCGGACCCATCGGGTCGCCGTGATCGTCGACGAGGGCACGAACCCGTTCGAGGTCGGTGTGGCCACCGAGCTGTTCGGGCTGCCGCGGCCCGAGCTGGGGCTGCCGTGGCCGCCTTACGAGGTGACGCTGTGCACTCCGACGCCCGAGGTGCGGATGAACCACGGCTTCTTCACGCTGACCGGGGTGCCCGGGCTGGACGCCGTGGACGACGCCGACATCCTCGTCGTGCCCGGCCGGCCGGACAACGTCGTCCCGCGCGGTGTCGCCGTGCTCGACGCCATTCGGCGCACGCACGCGCGTGGCGCCCGCGTCATGAGTTTCTGCACCGGCAGTTTCGCGCTTGCCGAGGCCGGGCTGCTCGACGGGCGGCGGGCCACGACACACTGGCGCTGGGCGGACTCCTTCCGGGAACTGCATCCGAAGGTGCTGCTGGAGCCGGACGTGCTCTTCGTGGACGAGGGCGACCTCCTCACCGCCGCGGGCAGCGCGGCCGCGCTGGACCTCGGACTGCACATCTGGCGCCGGGACCACGGCGCCGAGATCGCCAACGCCGTGTCCCGGCGACTGGTGTTCGCCGCCCACCGAGACGGCGGGCAACGGCAGTTCGTGGAGCGGCCCGTCCCCGACGTACCGGACGAGTCCCTCGCGCCGCTGCTGGCCTGGGCCCAGGAGCGGCTCGGCGAACCGCTGACTGTCGCGGACCTCGCCGCGCGGGCTGCGGTGAGCCCGGCCACTCTGCACCGGAGGTTCCGGGCCCAGCTGGGCACCACGCCACTCGCCTGGCTGACGGGTGAGAGGGTGGCGCTGGCGTGCCGCCTCATCGAGCGCGGCGAGGTGCGCCTGGACGTGGTCGCCCAGCGAAGCGGCCTCGGCACCACAGCGAACCTGCGCGCCCGGCTGCGCCGCGAGACGGGACTCAGCCCGTCGGCCTACCGGCGGCGTTTCGGCCCGGTCCTCGGGGAATCCCTGACCGCATGAGATACCTCGTACGGGACCGGATCCTCGGCATCGGTGACGACTACTGGATCGAGGACGAGCAGGGCGGCAAGGCGTTTCTCGTCGACGGCAAGGCGTTGCGTCTGCGGGACACCTTCGAGCTGAAGGACCCGCTGGGGCGGGTGCTGATCGTCGCCCGGCGCAAGATGCTGGCGTTGCGCGGGGAGATGGTGATCGAGCGGGACGGCGAGCCCCTGGCCACCGTGAAGCGCAAGCGCCTGTCGCTCCTGCGCAACCAGTACCGCGTGGCCCTGGCTCACGGCACCGAGATGGACGTCCGCGGCAAGATCCTGGACCGCGAGTTCACCGTCGAACGCGACGGCTTGCCCCTGGCCCGTATCTCGCGCCGCTGGCTGCACGTGCGCGAGACGTACGGCGTCGAAATCCTGGACGACCAGGCAGACCCGTCCCTGCTGCTCGCGATCACGGTGTGCGTGATCCAGCTGGCGGACAGGGAACAGGGATAGGGCTCCGTCAGCGGCGCGGCGCGTCCAGCCCCAGCACCCGGTCCTTCAGCGCAGGGAACTGCTCCCGGGTCGTGGCCACCCGGCCCGGATCGAACTCCACGGTGAGGACCTCCTCACTGGTCCCGGCCTCGCCGAGTACCTCGCCCCAGGGATCGACCACGATGCTGTGCCCCGCCTGGGGCACCCCCGCATGCGTACCGGCCGTCCCGCACGCCAGCACATACGCCTGGTTCTCCACGGCGCGCGCCTGCGCGAGCAGCGTCCAGTGGGAACGCCGCCGCTCCGGCCAGCCCGCCGGGATGACGAGGAGCTCGGCGCCCGCGTCGACCAGCCCCCGGAACAGCTCGGGGAAGCGCAGGTCGTAGCAGGTGGCGAGACCGGCCGTCGTGCCCGGCATCCGTACCGTGACCAGGTTGCTGCCCGCGCCCATCAGCACGGCCTCGCCCTTGTCGAAGCCGAAGCGGTGGATCTTGCGGTAGGCGGCGGCGAGCTGCCCGTCGGGGGAGAAGACGAGCGAGGTGTTGTAGAGCGGGCCGTCGCCCGCGGCGGAGCCGCTGTCAGATGCAGTGCGCTCGGGGATCGAGCCGGCGTGCAGCCAGACACCCGCGTCGCTCGCTGCCTTGGCCATCGCCTCGTACGTCGGACCCTCCAGGGGCTCGGCCTCGGCGGCGAACGACTCGTAGGCGAAGGCGCCCGTGGTCCACAGCTCGGGCAGGACGACGAGATCGGCGCCCGCCTGTTCGCTCACCAGAGAGGCCGCGCGCTTCCGTCGAGAATCGACCGATTCGTCGTCATCTACACCGATCTGGATGAGCGAAGCGCGCACACTACCACCGTCCTGGCATTCGACCCGTCCACACGGGCCTACGATCGTCACACGAAAGCACTGCCGGGGTGCCTTCTGGCAGCGTAACTTAAGCGCAGAGCCTCCCACCCAGTTCCGTTCCGCCCGCGCACAAACCGCCCGAGGGGTCCCGTGAGTCTCCATCCCAGCCTTCAGACCTATGCCGACGCCTGGACCCACTCCGTGGAAGCCATAACCGAGCTGGTGCAGCCGCTCGTGGAGGGGGAGTGGAACAGGGCGACGCCATGCCCGGGCTGGTCCGTGCGCGACATCGTCTCCCACGTCATCGGCCTGGACTGCGAGATGCTGGGCGACCCGCGGCCGATCCATACGCTGCCTCGCGATCTGTACCACGTGAAGACCGAGCACCAGCGCTATATGGAGATGCAGGTCGATGTGCGGCGCCACCACACCGCGCCCGAGATGACCTCCGAACTGGAGTACACGGTCATCCGCCGCATGCGGCAGCTGCGCAACGAGGGGCGGCACCCGGAGGCCACGGTCCGCGGGCCGCTGGGTACCGAGCGGACCCTGGAACACGCCATGCGGATGCGGGCGTTCGACATCTGGGTGCACGAGCAGGACCTGCGCGCGGCTCTCGGCCAGCCGGGCAACCAGGACTCCCCCGGCGCCTACGTCACCCGGGACTTCCTCCTGGCGGCGCTGCCCAAGGTGGTCGCCAAGGACGCGGGGGCGCCGGCGAATTCGGCCGTCGTCCTCGATGTGAACGGGCCGGTGGACTTCCTGCGCACCGTCCGCGTGGACGCGGAGGGCCGCGGCACGGTCGACGGCGCCCCGTCCCTCGGCCCCGCCGTGACGCTCAGCATGGACTGGGAGACGTACGTCCGCCTGGCCTGCGGCCGCGTACAGCCGCTGGATGTCGCGGACCGGGTGAAGTCGGAGGGCGACCAGGACCTGGCGGCGGCGATCCTGCGGCATTTCGCGGTGACGCCGTAAGGGAGTGTGATCAGCCCGTCCGGCGTTTGAGGACGAGCCCGTCAGGGCGATGGGGGTCTGGGGGCGGAGCCCCCAGTACCGGAAGCGGGGCGGGCCCAGCCGGAACAGTGCGGCGTACTACGCCGGAACGTGGACCGCCTCCACCCGGGAGGCGACCAACCGCTCCCGCTCCCGCCGAACCGCCCGCTTCCTCAACCGCAGAACCTGGCTCAGCCCCAGCGCCTGCAGCACGAACACCACCGAGAACGCCACGCGATAGTTGTCACCGGTCGCGTCCAGCAGCACGCCCACCGCGAACAACGTCGTCATGGAGGCGGTGAAGCCTCCCATGTTGACGATGCCGGACGCCGTGCCCTGACGCTCCGGCAGGTTCGCGGGCCGCGCGAAATCGAAGCCGATCATCGAGGCCGGTCCGCAGGCGCCGAGCACGGTGCACAGCACGACGAGCAGCCACATGGGCGCGTGGTCGCCGGGGTACGCGAGCGTGGCCGCCCACGCCGTCGCCGTTGCCGTGACCGTGCCGAGCGCCAGCGGTGTCCGCGCCGCATGGTGCCGCGCGACGACCTGCCCGTAGACGAGGCCGATGACCAGGTTGGACACGACGACCAGGGTGAGCAGCCGGCCCGCCGACGCCCGGGACAGGCCCTGTGCCTCGACGAGGAACGGCAGGCCCCACAGCAGCAGGAACACCATGGCCGGGAACTGCGTCGTGAAGTGCACCCACATGCCGAGCCGGGTGCCGGGCTCCCGCCAGGCCGCCGCGATCTGGCGGCGTACGTACGCGGCGCCCTGGTGCGGCAGCGGCTCCGGCTCGTGTCCCTCCGGGTGGTCCTTGAGGAAGAGCGTCACCAGCACGAGGACGACGACACCGGCCAGCGCGCTGCCCGCGAACGCCGCGGTCCAGCCGACGCCCTGCAGCAGCTGGGCCAGCACCAACGTCGAGACGAGGTTGCCCGCCACGCCCGCGAGGCCCGCGAGCTGGGCGACCAGCGGCCCGCGGCGGGCCGGGAACCAGCGGCTGCCAAGACGCAGCACGCTGATGAACGTCATCGCGTCACCGCAGCCCAGCAGCGCCCGTGCGGCGAGCGCCGTCCCGTACGACGGGGAGAGCGCGAAGCCGAGCTGGCCTGCCGTGAACAGTACGGCGCCCATGGTCAGCACCTTCTTGGTGCCGAGCCGGTCGACCATCAGGCCCACGGGTATCTGCATGCCCGCGTAGACGAGCAGTTGGAGTATCGAGAAGGTCGACAGCGCGGAGGCGTTGATGTCGAAGCGGTCGGCGGCGTCGAGGCCCGCGACTCCGAGGGAGGTGCGGAAGATGACGGCGACGAAGTAGACGGAGACACCG
The DNA here is from genome assembly GCF_013778455.1 of Streptomyces himalayensis subsp. himalayensis. Classification (GTDB taxonomy): domain Bacteria; phylum Actinomycetota; class Actinomycetes; order Streptomycetales; family Streptomycetaceae; genus Streptomyces; species Streptomyces himalayensis. Next base: position 398,754 of record NZ_JACEHE010000002.1, read on the forward strand.
ATCGACCAGATGGCGACAGCACGCCGGCCGCCGGGGGGATCGCCGGGCAGGGAGCCCGCGGAGGAGACAGAGGACGCCGAGGAGCTCATCGGACCTCGCCCCGCGCCAGGTGGGAGAACCAGTCGATGTGCCGGTGGACTGCGGCGACGGCGGCTGTGCCGTCGCCCGAGCGCAGGGCGTCGAGGATCTCCTGGTGCTCGACGAGGGTCTTGGCGATCCGGTCGGGGTGCGAGTGCAGCACGGCGACTCCCATCCTGAGCTGACGGTCACGCAGTTGGTCGTAGAGGCGCGAGAGGATCTCGTTGCCGCCGCTGCGCACGATCTCCGCGTGGAAGCAGCGGTCGGTGATCGCCGCCTCGGCCAGGTCGCCGGCCGCGGCCTGAGCCTTCTGCTTCTCGAGCAACTCCTCGAGGCGGGTGATCAGTTGAGGGGTCGCGGGCACCGCTTTGCGCGCGGCGTGCTCCTCGACGAGCAGCCGGGTCTCGACGACGTCCGCGATCTCCTGGGCGGAGACGGGCAGGACCAGCGCGCCCTTCTTCGGATAGAGCTTGATGAGCCCTTCGACCTCCAGCCTGAGCAGCGCCTCCCGTACGGGGGTGCGGGAGACGCCGACGGCCTCCGCGAGCTCCCCCTCGGTGAGCAGCGTCCCACCCTGGTAACGCCGGTCGAGAACTCCCTGCTTGACGTGGTGGTAGACGCGGTCGGCGGCAGGAGGCTGCTTTGCGGCGGAGGTCTTCGCTGTGTCGGAGGGGGACGGCGCTGAGGGCATGCGCACATCATAGATACAACACGTACGCATGGTCGGCCTCGTCCAGGATGCGGACGACCGAGGCGGCTGCGCGCTTCCCTCTGTGTCGAGGGTCACCCGCATGGGACCCCTCCGGTTATCCCGATTTACCCCACGAGCCCCACAGTTCTCGTATATTTCTTCAGCTTTCGTACATCCCTTCGCTGCCTGTCGCGAGTCTTCTCTACGGAAGCACCTTCATGTGCCGTTCTTTCAGGGGCATTTCGCGCATTCGGAGCGTTCATTTTGATATCGAGCATCAAGGGCATGCGCATCCGCAGAGCCGCCGCCGTCGTCGTCACCGTCGGCGCCGTGCTGGCGGGCGGAGCTCTGGCGTCGCCCGCGCAGGCCGCGACCGCGCCCACCAACAGCGCCAAGGGCGCCTATCTGCTGGACAACGCGTCCGGCACCCAGATCTACAGCAAGTACGGGAACACCCGGCGGCCGATGGCCAGCACGACGAAGATCATGACGGCCCGTGTCGTCCTCAGCCAGACGAATCTCGACCTGGACCGCAAGGTCACCATCCGGCAGGCCTACCGCGACTACGTCACCCAGAAGGGCGCCAGTACGGCGGATCTGAAGACCGGCGACAAGGTGACGGTCCGCCAGCTGCTCTACGCGCTGATGCTGCCGTCCGGCTGCGACGCCGCGTACGCCCTCGCCGACACCTTCGGCAGTGGCGACACCCGCACCGCGCGCGTGAAGTCGTTCATCGGCAAGATGAACAAGAAGGCCGCCGACCTGGGCCTGACCAACACCAAATTCGACTCCTTCGACGGCATCTCCACGACCGGGAACAACTACACGACGCCGAAGGACCTCGCGAAGCTGGCCCGCAGCGCGATGAAGTACTCGACGTTCCGCGCCGTCGTGAAGACCCAGAAGACCGTCCGGTACGCGACGACCAGCACCGGCGGCACCCGTACCTACACCTGGTACAACACGAACAAGCTGCTCGGCTCCTACAGCGGCGCGGTCGGAGTGAAGACCGGCACCGGCACGGCGGCCGGCCCGTGCCTCGTCTTCGCGGCCACGCGCGGCGACAAGACCCTCATCGGCGTCGTCCTCAACGACACCAACCGCTTCACGGACGCGGCGAAGCTGCTGGACTACGGCTTCGGTACGAACACCGCGTCGACGATGCAGCTGCGGACGCTGCCCAGCGGCGCACAGCAGGACTGACGTGTACGGCTCGAGGGGTGCCCAGCACCGCCGGACACCCCTCGAGCCGTTCGACCGTCCCTGATCCGGTCGCCTACGCCCAGGTGATCAGCCGCTTCGGCTGCTCCAGGATCGCCGCGACATCGGCCAGCACCTTGGAGCCGAGCTCGCCGTCCACCAGACGATGGTCGAAGGACAGCGCGAGCGTGGTGACGGCACGCCGGCCGCTGGGCGGATCACCGGGCAGGAGCCCGCACCGGCTCCGGCCCATCCGCCAAGTACTGCCTCGTATCCGCCGCCACCCGGAACGGCAAGACGGTCATCGGCACGGTCCTCGCCTCTTCCTCCGTGGCCAACCGAACCCCGGCGCGAAGAAGCTGATCGACTACAGCTTCAAGAAGCTCGGCTGACGCCGGCCTTCAGAGTCGTACGAGAAGGGGCCGACCGCTCCTCCGCGTTCAGCCCCCTTCAGGGTGTGGCAACGCATCGACACCGCCCAGTCGCTCCTCAGGAACGCGCATGCTCCAGCAGCCAGGCGACGACGGCCCGGGCAGTACCGGAAGCGAGTCCGGCCAGCGAGGCACGGGACAGGGCCAAGCGCTCACGACGTGTGAGGCGCTTGCAGGAAACGCGACGTACGCGGGACGTGCGAGACGTATGCAGGGTGCGAGACATCTGTCCTCCGTGGATCGTCATCGGCGGTCGCTGAGTCACCCGACCGCTGACCACTGTCACCCCGCCGGCCAGGCCGATTCCCAGTTGCGACGAGAGCGCGGGCACGGGGCGTATTTGCCCTGTTCAGCCGACGCGGTCCGGCACGGTGCGCGACGATGGTGCGATGAGTCGCGACGAGGGGACCAACCCCACGCGGCGGGGACGGCATGTGGCACGGGCCCACGTGCCACCGGGGCCGCTGCGCGAGTTGAAGGACCTGCTGTACGAGGCGTACGTGGAGGCAGGAGAGCCGACGCTGGACGAGATCGTCAAGGGGATTCGCCTCGACTTCGGCCTCAGCCGCAAGGCGGCGCGTGACACGGTACGCCGCTGCATCAGTTCACCGGACCTGCCTGCGCAGCAGCTGGTCGCGGTCTCCGTGATCACCGTGCTGGCCCGTCTCGCCGCCTGGGACGTACAGGACATGAAGCGCCGGGTGCTGGATCTGTGGGTCCGTGCCCGGATGCTCCGCCCGCCGGGCCGGCCGATCGCGGAGTTCAGCGATCCGTTCCTGCTGGAGGTTCACCGGCCCATCGAAGTCGGTGAGGAGGAGGGCGGCGCCGGCCTTCCCGTACTGCCGCCGTACGTCGAGCGGCCCCACGACGCAAGGTTGCGCGCCATCGTCGGGGAAGCCGCGGCGGGGCAGAGCCGCACCGCGGTGCTGGTGGGCGGCTCCTCCACGGGCAAGACCCGCGCCTGCTGGGAAGCACTGCACCTCCTGCCAGAAGAATGGCGGTTGTGGACGGCAGAGAACCCCTCCCGTGCCCTGGAGGAACTGGATTCGGTCGTGCCACGCACGGTGATCTGGTGGGATGAGACCCAGAAGCCCTGTCTGTCCACGGCCGCAGACCCCGCGGCGGAAGAATTCGCCGACCGTCTGCGCCAACTGCTGCACGATCCCGTACGCGCCCCCGTCCTCGTCCTGGGAACGATGTGGGAGGCGACCTGGAGCGCCCTCACCACCGAGCCCGCGGAATGGAACCAGGACCGGCACAAACGCGCCCGTGCGCTGCTCACCAGCTGCGTCGCCATCCACGTCCCGCCCGCCTTCACCAGCGAGCAGGACCTGGCCGTCCTACGGGAGCGGGCCTCGGAGGACCCCCGCCTGGCCAGGGCGCTGGCCGACGCCCAGGACGGCGAGGTGACCCAGTACCTCGCGGGCACCCCCGTACTGGTCGCCCGCTACCGCGGTGCACCACCCGAGGCGAAGGCTCTGATCGACGCCGCCATGGACATCCGCCGACTCGGGCACGGACTCGCCCTGCCCCTGCCGTTGCTGGAGGCCGCCGCGGCCACGTATCTCTCACCGAGGCAGTGGCAGCGACTCGCCAGATGCCCGGACTGGTTACAGCGGGCACTGGAGCACGCAGAGGCCGACTGCTGTGGCGTGCCCGGCCCGCTCACCCCTGTCCCTCCCCTGCCCGGCGAACCCCGGCCCGCCGTGCCCTCGTACCGGCTGGCCGACTTCCTCGAGCAGCTGGGGCGCCGCGAGCGAGACACCAAGCCGACCCCTGCCCGCCTGTGGGATGTCCTCGTCGGTTTCGCCGCCCGCGAGGAACTGCCGGCGCTGGCTCGGTCCGCCGAGGACAGGGGCCTGCTGCGCACCGCGATGCGTCTGTACTCCGCCGCGGCCTTGGCGGGTGATTCTCGCGCGTACTGCGCGGCGGGGCGGCTTCTGAAACGTGCGGACCGCGTCGACGAGGCGTTCGCCTGGTTCAAGCGAGCCGTGGCGGCCGGAGACGCCCTGGCCCTGCTCCCGGTCGGCGAGATGCTGATCGAGGCAGGCCGCGACGATGAGTTACGTGAGCTGTTGATCAGTGCCTTGCGATCCGACGACGAACTCGTCCGGGAATTCGCGGCCAGGGATCTGACTGATGTGGGCGAGTCTCATTACTGGAACAACCGTCACGAGACGGCAGTCGAATGGCTGAGGCCTGCCGCCGATGCCGATCATGCCGCGGCCCGTTGGCACCTCGCCCACGTAGCCCGGGAGTCGGGGGCTGTGGAGCAAGCGATCGAGGGCTACCAGGGCATCGCAGAAAGAGGCTCCGCATTCGCGTCCGACGCAACGAGCCGGGCGATTGCCCTGTTGAAGGAGAAGGGTCGGACGCAGGAGGCACTGGCGTGGGTGTGCAGGCTCGCCGAGTCCGGGGACCACGCCGCCATGAGCCTGGCAGCAGGCACCCTGGAAGCAGAGGGCCAGGTCGAGGAGTCATTGCGCTGGTATGCAGCGGCGGCCCGCGCGGAGACGCATTTTTCCTTGAAGCAGGCAGTCTGGGCGTTCCTCCGGGCGGACCGAGCTGAAGAGGCCCTCGCCTTAATGGAGGACTGCGCTTCGGCAGGCGCGACGCATGTTCTGCCGTTCGCGGCGGGAGTGCTGTGGCACGAGTTGAGCCGCGCTGAAGAGGCCCTCGCCCTCTACGAGCGTTCGGCCCGGCTCGGCAACACGTACGCCATGGGATGTGCCGCCGCGAATCTTCTGAAGGCGGGCCGCATTGAAGAGGCGCTGACGTGGTATGAGCGCGCGGCCAAGGCACGCGACTGGAAGGTCATGAGCGACGCGGGCGCCCGGCTATGGGAAGCGGGACGGCGAGAGGCGGCACTCTCCTGGTTCCGGCGGGCGGCTCTGGCCGGTCATGAGGATGCCCTCACGGAAGGGGCCAGCCGACTGTGGGCGACGGGCGACGCCGAGGCCGCCCGGGCCTGGTGGCTCAGTCATGCGGAGTCCGGCAACCCCCGGGCCATGAAGATCACGGCTGACGTTCTGCGCGACGCAGGCCGGATCGAAGAAGCCCTGGCCTGGTACGAGCGAGCAGTCGAAGCCGGCAACACGCACGCGCTCCGGTCAGCCGGAGGCATGTTGCGGCAGGCCGGACGTGTTGAAGAGGCGCTCGCCTGGTATCAGCGGGCCGCCGCGGCGGGCGATGAAGTCTCTCTCCAGCGCGTGGTGCGGCTACTGCGCAGGACGGGCCGCGCCCAGGCGGCGATCGACTGGCTCCGGCAGCTCGAACAAGAAGGTCACGACTCGGCCAGGTTCCATCTTTGGAACGTCTTAGAGGCGACCTCGTCCCAGGAGGGCTTGCCTGCCCTGCAGAAGAGAGCCAAAGAGGGTGACACCCGTGCAGCCCGGGCCGCCGTTCGGCTGCTGGAGGCGGCCAGCCGATACGAAGAGGCGCTCGCCCTGTGCCAAGGAGGTCAGCTGACGGCCAGCCTCGAGGAGTGGCAGCGCGCGCTGCGACTGCTGGAGCGGACCGGGCGGAAGGGGGAGGCACTGCGCCTTCGCCGCTACGGCTGGGAGCCCGACGGAACGGTGGCACGCCCCTGGGATGCACCGTCCCCGCAGGTCACATCCGAGAGCCGCAGCTGACGACGTACGCCGAGAACGACGCCCATGCATCCGGCGTGAGCCGGAGTATCGGCCCGTCCGGGTCCTTGGAATCGCGGACAGCGACGGTGCCGGGGATGTTGCGGGCGACTTCGACACACTCGCCGTTGCCGCTGCTATGGCTGGACTTGACGAACTCGAAATGCGGCACGGCTCACAGCTCCTTGCGGATGCGTTCGATCAGGGCGACAGAATCGCGAAGAGCGAGCCCGTTCCTGGCGATCCGCTCGAACGTGGCGTTGTGACGTGCAGCGTCCGCCTCGCTCTCCAGCCACAGGGTAGACGAGGTCGTGTCCATGTAGACCACGTCCATCGCGCCGGGTTCAGCGAATGAGACGACGCTGAAGGCGCTGGTCATCCCGGGGTGGGAACCGGAGAGGAAGGGAACCACCTGAAGCTTGACGTTGGGAAGGCGGGATGCCTCGACCAGGCGCGCCAGCTGTACGCGCATGACCTCGCGTCCGCCCACGAGCTGGCGCAGCGCCCCTTCGCCGACAACCGCCCACAGGCTGATCGGCTTGTCGTCCGTGAGCCGCGCCTGCCGGGCGACCTTAGCCTCGACGAAGCGCTCGATCTCATCCGGATCGTCCCAGTCGGCGTTGCCGACAGCCAGGGCCCTGGCGTAGTCGGGCGTCTGCAAGAGTCCTGGGATGAAGGCCCCTTGCCAGGTACGTACACCTGTCGCAATCTCCTCCAGGGCCACGTACTCCACCAGGGAGCGCAGCTCGGGGTACTGATTCCACCAGCCCTTGGCCTTGCGCCGCTCGCGGTCCGTCTTGGCGAGGCTCAGCAGACGTTCTACGACCTTCGGGTCGGTCACACCGTACAGCTCGCACAAGATCCGGATGTCCGGGTCGCGGAACGGCACCCACCCCCGCTCCATCTTGGCGACCTTGGCCGCGGTCGCCGACAGCGCTGCCGCGGCCTGCGGCTGCGTGAGGCTGGCCTCGTCACGCAGCCGCAACAGCTCGCCGCCCAACTTGCGGGCAAGGACGGTGGATACGCGGTTTCCGCGCGTGAACTTGGCTGTGGTCACGTCGGATTACCTCCAGAGTCCGGGCCAGTGTGCAGTTCGCTGGCGCGGCACCGCAAGCAATTTTGGGGACATATTTCTCCGAGACTACTTGCATGCGCTGCATGACCACCGCTACTTTCAGCACTCAATCACCCACTCAGCGACACCAGTTGGCGGAAGTGCACCGTGCTGCCCACACCAGCGCCGTACGGCAGAGCCACCCCATCTGGGCTCCGTGCATCGCTCAAGGAGGTGCGCTCCCGTGACCGACTTCTGCCCTCCCGGCCTTCCCGACGACTACGACCGCTACGACGCCGTCAGCTACACCCCATATCCGCAGAACATCCCCCGAGCTCGCAGACACGTCGCCCAACTCGCCGTCGACTGGGGACACGCGACCCAAGCCGAACACGCTGCGCTGCTGGCAAGCGAGTTATGCACCAACGCCCTGCTGCACGGGTGCCTGCGAGACCGGCTGTTCCGTGTCGAGACGTCGCTGTCCGGCAAGACGCTACGCGTCGCCGTCACCGACCCGAGGGGAGAGCGGCTCCCGAACCCCCGCGTATCCAGCGCCGACGACCAGTTCGGCCGTGGCCTGCTCATCGTCTGCGCGCTCGCCGACCGGTGGGCCGTGGAGAAGCTCACCGTCGGCAAGACGGTCTGGACAGAACTGGATATTCCCGGAGGGACTGATGCGTAGCCTGCTCGGCCGTCTGCGAGGGTGCCGTGGCGGTACCGTGGCGGCACGGCGAAAGGAGGCGCAAATGGCAGCCGAGTGGCAGACCGCGGTGGCCGAGGCTCGGGGAGCCATTGGATTCACGGGTGAGGTCGTCCCGCGCACGGTCGACGGCATCGGGGCAGCCCTGCGACTCGACCACCGTGCTGATTTCTACACCGAGTTGGGCGCCCTGGCCGACTCCGGCGCTTTCGAGGCGTTCCTCAACCACTGGTGGACCCAGGCCCTCGCCGACTCGGCTCCGGAGGGGGACGCACGCGAGCAAGCGATCAACTTCGCCGACGTGGCCGTGTCTTTGTACGCCCGGGCCGCGGGCGGTCCTACGTCCACCCAGGCCGAGATCAACGCCCTCGTCACCGGAGCGGAAGCCTCTTGAGCTACACGATCATCTGGGAAAGGGCAGCTTCCGAAGGCCTCAAACGACTCCGGGCCCGCGACGGCGACGCGGTGAAACCCCTCGTCAAGGCGATCAACGCGCTCGCCCAGAACCCCGAGCCTGCGACGAGCAGCAAGCTCGGCACCACCAATCTGCGACGACTGCGTGTCGGCGGGTACAGAGCCACATACGAGATCGACGGCAGCACTGTCGCGATCAAGATCCTCATGGTCGGCAGTACGGCAGCCTGACCGGGCGCCGGGGCCATCCCCGCGTAAGACGGCCCCGGCATCCTCACCTCACGCCCAGGTGATCAGCCGCTTCGGCTGCTCCAGGATCGCCGCGACATCGGCCAGCACCTTGGAGCCGAGCTCGCCGTCCACCAGACGATGGTCGAAGGACAGCGCGAGCGTGGTGACCTGCCGGGGCTTGACCTTGCCCTTGTGGACCCACGGCTGAAGCTTGATCGCACCGACCGCGAGGATCGCGGACTCGCCGGGGTTGAGGATGGGCGTACCGGTGTCGACGCCGAACACGCCGACGTTGGTGATGGTGACCGTGCCGCCCTGCATCGCGGCCGGGGAGGTCTTCCCCTCACGAGCCGTGGACACCAGCTCGCCGAGCTCCCTGGCCAGTTCCGGCAGGGTCTTGGCGTGTGCGTCCTTGATGTTCGGCACGATCAGACCGCGGGGCGTGGCGGCGGCGATGCCCAGGTTGACGTAGTGCTTGAGCACGATCTCCTGGTTGGCCTCGTCCCAGGAGGCGTTGATCTCCGGGTTGCGGCGGATCGCGACCAGGAGCGCCTTGGCGATGAGCAGCAGCGGGTTGACCCGCAGACCGTCCATCTCCTTGTCCTGCTTCAGCTCGTCGACGAGCTTCATCGTGCGCGTCACGTCGACCGTCACGAACTCCGTGACATGCGGCGCGGTGAAGGCCGAGCCGACCATCGCCTGGGCGGTGGCCTTGCGGACGCCCTTGACGGGGATACGGGTCTCTCGAACGCCCTCGAACGTGACCGCGGGTGCGGGCACGGCGGCCGGCACGGGGGCGGCAGGCGCGGCCGGGGCCTCGGTCACCGCAGGCTGTGGAGCCGGGGCGGCCGCGGCGTGCACGTCCTCGCGCGTGATGATCCCGCCGGGCCCGGTGGGCGTCACGGTCGCCAGGTCGACACCGAGGTCCTTGGCGAGCTTACGGACCGGGGGCTTGGCGAGCGGTCGGGCCTCGGTGGTCGCGCCGCCGTGACCGTTCAGCTCGGTCTGGAGCGCGGCGGTGGCCTCGGCGGGCGCCGGCGGGAAGTACGGCTCCGCCGGTGCCTGCTTCTCCGGCCCGGGCTGCCGCGGCTCCGGCTGCTGCGCCGGAACACCCGGGGCCGGGACGCTCCCGCCCGGGACACCCGTGCCCTTGCGGGGCCGCCGCTTCGTGGAGGACTGCGATACCCCGTACCCGACGAGGACCGGCTGCCGTCCTTCCGGCTGAGCCTCCTCGGCGGATTCGGAAGCCTCGGGAGCGGGCGAACCGGCGTCGGGCGCTCCCCCGCCCGCCACGTCCACGGAGATGATCACCTCTCCGACGTCCACCGTCGCGCCCTCCGGGAACCGCAGCTCCCGCACCACCCCGTCGTAGGGGATGGGCAGTTCGACGGCCGCCTTGGCGGTCTCGACCTCGCAGACGACCTGCCCGTCGGTGACCGTGTCACCCGGCTGGACGTACCACTTGAGGATCTCCGCCTCCGTGAGCCCCTCGCCCACGTCTGGCATCTTGAACTCGCGGACCGCGGTCGGCGAAGCGTCTGTCATCGTCGTCACGACCCTCTCCTCAGTACGCCAGCGAGCGGTCGACGGCGTCGAGCACCCGGTCCAGGCCCGGCAGGTACTCCTCCTCCAGGCGCGCCGGCGGATACGGGGCGTGGTAGCCGCCGACCCGCAGCACGGGGGCCTCGAGGTGGTAGAAGCACCGCTCGGTGATGCGCGCGGCGATCTCCGCACCCGTCCCCAGGAACACCGGGGCCTCGTGGACCACGACCAGGCGTCCGGTCTTCTCCACCGACGTCTGCACGCTGTCGAAGTCGATCGGCGACATGGAGCGCAGGTCGAGGACCTCGAGGGACTTGCCCTCCTCCTCCGCTGCGGCCGCGGCCTCCACGCAGACCTTCACCATCGGGCCGTACGCGACGAGCGTCAGATCCGACCCCGGGCGCACGACACGGGCCTTGTGCAGCTGTCCGGGGATCGCCTCGGTGTCGACCTCGCCCTTGTCCCAGTAGCGCCGCTTCGGCTCGAAGAAGATCACCGGGTCGTCGCTCTGGATGGCCTGCTGCATCATCCAGTAGGCGTCGGACGAGTTCGAAGGCGAGACCACCTTCAGGCCCGCCACGTGCGCGAACAGTGCCTCGGGCGACTCGGAGTGGTGCTCGACCGCGCCGATGCCGCCGCCGTAGGGGATCCGGATGACGACCGGCAGCTTGACCTTGCCGAGCGAACGCGCGTGCATCTTCGCGAGCTGGGTGACGATCTGGTCGTACGCCGGGAAGACGAAGCCGTCGAACTGGATCTCCACGACCGGGCGGTAACCGCGCAGCGCGAGGCCGATCGCCGTGCCGACGATGCCCGACTCGGCGAGCGGGGTGTCGATGACCCGCTCCTCGCCGAAGTCCTTCTGCAGCCCGTCCGTGACCCGGAAGACGCCGCCGAGCTTGCCGACGTCCTCACCCATGATCAGGACCTTGGGGTCGGTCTCGAGCGCCGTGCGCAGCGATTCGTTGATCGCCTTCGCCAGGGCCATGCTTTTGGATGTCACAGTCTCTGCAGCCACGATCAGGCCCCTTCCCCGTCTGCGAACGACGCCTGGTAGGCGGCGAACTGGGCGCGCTCCTCGTCGACGAGCGCGTGCCCGTCCGCGTACGCGTTCTCGAAGATGGCGAAGTGGTCCGGATCCGGCATGGCCCGCACCTTCTCCCGCACGTGCCTGCCCAAGGCCTCGCTCTCCGCTTCGAGTTCCGCGAAGAATCCCTCGTCCGCGTGGCCTTCGGCCTCCAGATAGGTGCGCAGCCGAAGGATCGGGTCCTTGGCCTCCCATGCGAGGCGCTCGTCGTCGAGGCGGTAGCGGGTCGGGTCGTCGGAAGTCGTGTGGGCGCCCATGCGGTAGGTGAAGGCCTCGACGAGCGTGGGCCCCTCGCCGCGCCGGGCGCGGTCCAGGGCCCACTTGGTCACGGCCAGGCAGGCGAGTACGTCGTTGCCGTCGACGCGGACGCCCGGGAAGCCGTAGCCCTGGGCGCGCTGGTAGAGCGGCACGCGGGTCTGCTTCTCGGTCGGCTCGGAAATGGCCCACTGGTTGTTCTGGCAGAAGAACACGACGGGAGCGTTGTAGACCGCGGAGAAGGTGAACGACTCCGCGACGTCGCCCTGGCTGGAGGCGCCGTCACCGAAGTACGCGATCACGGCGGAGTCCGCGCCGTCCTTGGCCAGGCCCATCGCGTAGCCGGTGGCGTGGAGCGTCTGCGAGCCGATGACGATCGTGTACAGGTGGAAGTTGTTGCGGTTCGGGTCCCAGCCACCGTGGTTGACGCCCCGGAACATGCCGAGCAGATTCGTCGGGTCGACGCCGCGGCACCAGGCGACGCCGTGCTCGCGGTAGGTCGGGAAGACGTAGTCGTCCTGGCGGGTCGCGCGGCCGGAGCCGATCTGGGCGGCCTCCTGGCCGAGGAGCGAGGCCCACAGGCCCAGCTCGCCCTGGCGCTGCAGGGAGGTCGCCTCCGCGTCGAAGCGGCGGGTCAGCACCATGTCCCGGTACAGCCCGCGCAGTTCCTCGGGGGTGATGTCGGCGACGTACTCCTCGTACTCCGCATGCGGGACCCGCTTGCCCTCGGGGGTCAGCAGCTGTACGAGTTCAGGCTCCGATCGCGCGCCCGGCGATGCCTTCGGCGACGCCTTCCGGGCGCCGGTGCTGCGCTTGCGCGGTTTACGCGCGGCAGTGCTCTCCACGGTCACGTGTGCTCCTCCGTCGGTCCGGCCCCCCGGGTTTGCCGGGTGGCAGGTGCGGCTCGCCTGATCCGTACGCTGCACGGGGTGGGTGCGACTCGGCCGGGAACAGGCGTGGAATGTGCCCCGGCGAGCGCCCTGCAGTAGGCACGTTACCCAGTGCCCCGCGCATCTGCGAAACCCCTCTGACCTGCGATTTTGCTTGGATTTCCAAGTAAATCGAGGATCAGGGGAACAGTCGCTGGTCACAGCACTGGTCAGCGCCCTGCAGAGGGCCGGAACACCGGCACGTTATCCCGGCGACACCGGGCGCGGGAAGAGTACGTGTGTGAGACTTATCGGGTGCAGGAAAGCGGACATATCAGGGTATTTCTTCTCGATGACCATGAGGTGGTACGCCGCGGCGTCCATGATCTCCTCTCCGGAGAGGACGACATCGAGGTCGTCGGCGAGGCGGGCACGGCCGAGGAGGCGCTGGTGCGCATTCCGGCCACCCGCCCCGACGTGGCGGTGCTCGACGTACGCTTGCCGGACGGCAGTGGCGTCGAGGTCTGCCGCGAGATCCGCTCCAGGGACGAGCAGATCAAGTGCCTGATGCTCACCTCGTACGCCGATGACGAGGCCCTCTTCGACGCGATCATGGCCGGCGCCTCCGGCTACGTCCTGAAGGCGATCCGCGGCAACGAACTGCTCTCCGCGGTACGCGACGTGGCCGCCGGAAAGTCCCTGCTCGACCCGGTCGCGACGGCCCGCGTCCTGGAGCGCCTGCGCACCGGCCAGGCCGAGAAGGGCGACGACCGGCTGTCGAACCTGACCGAGCAGGAGCGGAAGATCCTCGACCTGATCGGCGAGGGCCTGACCAACCGCGCCATCGGCGAACGGCTGCACCTCGCCGAGAAGACGATCAAGAACTATGTCTCCGGGCTGCTCTCGAAGCTGGGGATGGAACGGCGTTCGCAGGCGGCGGCGTTCGTGGCGCGGATGCAGGCGGAGAAGCCGGGGTCGGGGTCTGGGTCGTCGGGGGGTTGAGCTCTTCATTTCAGCCCGTCCGGCGTTTGAGGACGAGCCCGAAGGGCGATTCCGGGGGTCTGGGGGCAGAGCCCCCAGACAGGTCACCCCCCGGTGCTGCCGCCGAAGTCCGTCGGCGGGACCGTCACGTCGTCCGAAGGCGTCTGCCCCGTCTCCGACGGAGTCGGATCGTCGGACGTCGCCTCCGTCTCCGACGGAGTCGTCTGCGTCGGCTCGTCCGTCGGCTCCGTCTCGCTCGGCGACGGGCTCACGTCGCCGGTGGACTGCGACGGCGACGGCGTGTAGTCCGTCTGACCGCCCGTGTCGTCGTCCGGGACGGAGGTGTCCTCGGTCTCCTCGTCGGACGCGGTCTCGCTCGGCGTCTTCTCCTCGTCGGACTGGGTAACCGTCGGCGACTGCGTGGTGTCCGTGCCGCCGCCCTCCCCGCCACCGTCGTTGAGTGCCAGCGCGACGCCCGCCGCGATGGCGATCACCGCGAGCACGGCGAGGAGCCACAGCTTGCCGCGGCCGCTGCCGCCCCCCTCGCGGTAGCCGCCGTCGAAACCGCCGTCGTCGCCGCCCGGCGGCCGCAGCATCGGCTGCGGGATCTGCGCGGTGCCCGGCTCCCCGGGGTGCGGCAGGGCGGTCGTACCCGCCACGCCCATCGCCGGCGTGGAGCCGCCCTCGTGCATGTCGACGGGACCGGTGTTCCACGTACCGGTGTGGCTGCCCTTCTCGTAGAGCATCTGCAACGCGTACTGGACGAGCCCGCGCATCTCCTCGGCCGTCTGGAACCGGTCGTCCGGCTCCTTCGCGAGCGAGCGCATGACGAGGCCGTCGAGCTCGGGCGGCGCCGCGTCCGAGGCCTCGGACGGCGGCACGGGGATGTCCTGGACGTGCTGGTAGACGACGGACAGCGGGGTCTCGCCGGTGAACGGCGGGCGCAGCGCGAGGAGTTCGTAGAGCAGGCAGCCGGTCGCATACAGGTCGCTGCGGTGGTCGACGGCCTTGCCCAGGGCCTGCTCGGGCGAGAGGTACTGCGGGGTGCCCATGACCATGCCGGTCTGCGTCATCGTGGACTGCGCGCCGTGGAGGGCGCGCGCGATGCCGAAGTCCATCACCTTCACCGCACCGGTGTTGGTGATGATCACGTTCGCCGGCTTGATGTCGCGGTGCACGATGCCGTGCTGGTGCGAGTAGGCGAGCGCCTCGAGGACTCCGGAGACGATGATCAGCGCCTGCTCGGGGCCCGGGGCCTCCGCGTTGATCAGCAGATCGCGGATCGTGCGGCCCTCGACGATCTCCATGACGATGTACGGCACGGTGCTGCCGCCGACCTGGTCCTCGCCGGAGTCGTAGACGGCCACCACGGCGTGGTGGTTGAGGCCCGCGACCGACTGCGCCTCGCGCGTGAAGCGGGCCTTGGAGACGGGGTCCTCGGCGAGGTCGGAGCGGAGAAGCTTGACGGCGACCGTGCGGCCGAGCCGTACGTCCTCGGCCGCGAACACCTCGGCCATGCCGCCCCGGCCGAGTCTGCGGGTCAACCGATACCGGCCGCCCCCAACAAGTCCGCCTTTACCCCACATTTCCGGCGCATCTGACATACCGCCGCCAGTCGCCTCGGGGTCGGACGGGCCCTGAGCGCGCTGCGTCTGTGCCATCAGTCCTCGCCGTCGTTTCTGCCCCGCGTCCGCGCGGTGGTTCTTACGGTCTTCCGTCGGCCCACGCTACAGCCTCACGCAACGCGCCGGTCCGAGATGGACCGGCCATCAAACCTCCGGCGACCGTCACCATGCAAATCCGGGGCCCCGGCCATGCACACCCTGTGTACCGCCTGTACAGGCCCTGTAACGCTCCCGCGAACGCATCCTGCCCGTACGGTCACGGAACGAGCACCGAGTTTGACCGCGTGAACACGCCTTCCCCGAGGGGTTCCAGCGCAGAGTCCAGGCCGTGGCCAAACTCACGCACAGAAACCTCGTCTCGGGGTGCCGGACTTCGCCTTCAAGAACGACAGGCGACCCGGCGTAGGCACAGCTCTGGCTCCACGGAACGCTGACGAGGCCCGGCACGCGCGCGATGCGCCTGCCGGGCCTCTTCGTCTGTGTGATGCGGCTCGGAGCCGCGAGGCCGGTCTCGTGGTCCGGCTGGGCGGCGCGAGGCCGGTCTCGTGATGCGGTTCGGCGGCGCGGAGCCGGTCTCGTGGTCCGGCTCGGCGCCGCGAAGCCGGTCTCCGGCGCCGCGAGGCCGGTCTCGTGATGTGGCTCAGCGGCGCAGGCCGCTCTACAGGTACGGGCCTCCGGAGCGGCCGCCCGCGCGCGGGTCCTGGCCGTCGTCCATGCCGCCGACTCCCGGGGGCAACGCGCGGCGCATCTGCTCCAGTTGGGCCCGCGCCGCCATCTGCTGGGCGAACAGGGTCGTCTGGATCCCGTGGAAGAGGCCTTCCAGCCAGCCCACCAACTGGGCCTGCGCGATGCGCAGTTCGGCGTCCGAGGGGATCGCTTCGTCCGTGAAGGGGAGGGAGAGCCGCTCCAACTCCTCGACGAGTTCGGGCGCGAGTCCGTCCTCGAGCTCCTTCACGGAACTCGAGTGGATCTCCTTGAGACGCTGCCTGCTCGCCTCGTCCAGAGGCGCCGCCCGCACTTCTTCCAGCAGCTGCTTGATCATGCTGCCGATCCGCATGACCTTGGCGGGCTGCTCCACCATCTCCGTCACCGGGACCTCGCGGGAGTCGTCGTCTCCTACGCCGCCGAGCGCCATTCCGTCCTGGCCCACGACCAGGACCTGGGGGCTCTCCGGCGACCTTTCGTTCCTCGGCATCTCCATGCCGCCCATTCTCTCGCACGCGTACGTCTCTTCTCGGTGGTGCCCCCGTGTGCCCGTGATCCACCGTGTACGCGCGCGTGCGTTCTGTCGAATACGGGCCGGTCAGCGGCGGGGTTCGGGGTGAGCGCGTCCGTCGTGAGAAATGTCGCGGGGGATGCGGCGGGCGGCGCGGCGCGTGCGCTTCACGGGAGCCCACGCCGCAACGAATCAGCCGGTCCGGCAACGAGTCAGCCCGCCCGGCAACGAATCAGCCCGTCCGGCAACGAATCAGCCCGTCCGGCGCTTGAGGACGAGCCCGAAGGGCGATGGGGGTCTGGGGGCGAAGCCCCCAGCAGGGTCCAGGGGCTGGCCCCTGGTTACGGGAAGGGGCGGGGTGGGGGACATAAATGCCGTCAGCCGCGACGCAGCCGCAGGGCCAGAAAGCCAAGACCGAACCCTACGAGGACCAGCCCGGTGCCCAACGGCAGAACCCCGAGAACGGGCCCGGTGGCACCGCCAGCCTGCCCGGCCCCCGATGCAGCGCCGGCGTCGGCCGTCGCGGTGGGCCCCACGGCCTCGTCCCGGTGCACGGGGGGATCCGACGCCGAGGCGCTGGATGACGGGAAGGCGGGGGACGGGGAGGCAGAGGACGGGAAGGCGGGGGGCAGAGAGCCAGAGGACGGGGCGCCGGTACCGCTCGACGTCGGACCGGAGGCCGTGCCCGTCGGCACGGCACTCTCCTCCGGCGGCGGCGAATCCGCACGTCCCGGCCTGCGCCGCCCTTCTCCGGGCCGGCTCCCGGCCCGCGACTCCTCGGCGGCGGGAGCCGTACGGCCAGGGCTCGGCGAGGTGGCCCGTGCGTACACATGCGCGGGACCAGCCATGGGGGATCCGGGAGCCGGCGGCTGAGGCGAACCGGAGGTGAGCAGCCCCCACCCAGGGAAAAGCAGCAGCCCGGCGAGCAGCAGGAGCCCGGCAGGGCAACGCGTACGGAGCCGTGGAGTCACATCGGTGACCCCCTCCCGGTGCCAAGTCGCCAAGATCGGTGGTGCCAGTAAGGCACGTCTGCCATGAGCCACGATGCGGAGCACTCGTTACATTGCATGACAATTCAGGCATCGCGCCTGATCTCTTGGCTACCCGGACCGCCCGGAGGGATGCAACCGCTACTGCTAACGGGTGAGCAGCACCTTCCCGGTGTGCGTGCTCTCCTCCAGTACGCGATGGGCTGCGGCGGCCTCGCTCAACGGGACCGTACGGTCCACGACCGGACGCACATGACCGCCGCTGATCAGCGGCCACACATGCTCACGCACCGCCGCCACGATCGCGGCCTTCTCGTGCACCGGCCGCCCGCGCAACGACGTCGCGGTGACGGCGCCGCGCTTGTTCAGCAGGGTCGCGATGTTCAGCTCGGCCTTGATGCCGCCCTGCATCCCGATGATCGCCAGTCGGCCGTTGACCGCGAGAGCCTTCACGTTCCGGTCGAGGTACTTGGCCCCGATGATGTCGAGGATGACGTCCGCTCCCGCACCGTCCGTGGCGGCCCGCAGCTCCTCGACGAAGTCCTGCTCGCGGTAGTCGATGAGGATGTCCGCACCCAGCTCCGCACAGCGCTGCAGCTTCTCCTTGCCGCCCGCCGTGACCGCGACCTTGGCGCCGACCGCCTTCGCGAGCTGGATCGCCATGGTGCCGATACCGCTCGACCCGCCGTGCACGAGCAGCGTCTCGCCGGGGCGCAGGTGGGCGATCATGAAGACGTTCGACCAGACGGTGCACGTCACCTCGGGCAGCGCGGCCGCCGTGACGAGGTCGACGCCTTCCGGTACGGGCAGCAGCTGCCCCACCGGGACGGCGACCTTCTCCGCGTAACCGCCGCCCGCGAGCAGCGCGCACACCTCGTCGCCGACCGCCCAGCCCGAGACTCCGGGGCCCAGCGCGGCGATGCGGCCGGAACACTCGAGCCCGGGATAGGGGGACGCTCCGGGCGGCGGGTCGTAGAAGCCCTGCCGCTGCAGCAGGTCCGCGCGGTTGACCGCGCTGGCCGCCACCTCGACCAGAACCTCGCCCTCGCCGGGCACGGGATCGGGGACCTCGGCCCACACGAGTGCGTCGGGACCACCGGGTTCAGGGATCGTGATCGCATGCATGGCGGCGAGGCTACTCCTGCCGACTGCCCGAACCTCCGGCGCGCTCAGTCCTGTGGCAGCGGGCGTGTGTCGGGGGTGACCCGGGTGCCCGGGGTGGCACGGACGATGGTGATCACGCGGTCCGTAGGCTTCAGCGTCCCGACGGACGGATCGTCGAAGCCGAGCACGCGATGGCCTCGTACCACGCTGACCACCAGGTCCTCGATCTCCCGCGGCCCGCGTCCCACCTCGTCCTTTATGACCGGCCGCTCGACGATGTCGAGACCGCTGCCCTGCTGGATGAGATCCTCCAGCACCATGCCCGCGCTGGGGCTCAGGACGGACAGTCCGAGCAGCCGCCCGGCGGCACTGGCGCTGGTGATCACGACGTCGGCCCCCGACTGGCGCAGCAGCGGGGCGTTCTCCTCCTCACGGACGGCGGCCACGATCTTCGCTGCACGGTTGAGCTGCCGCGCGGTGAGGGTGACCAGGACCGCCGTGTCGTCGCGCTGGGTGGCGATGATGATCTGGCGGGCCTTCTGCGTCTCGGCGCGCAGCAGCACTTCACTGCGGGTCGCATCGCCGACGATGCCCGTGTATCCGCTGGCCGTCGCGGACTCGATGGCCCTTTCACTGGGGTCGACGACCACGACCTGTTCCTTTTTCAGCCCCGTCGCACACACGGTGTGGATCGCCGACCGGCCTTTCGTCCCGAAGCCGATGACGACGGTGTGCTCGCGCAAGTTGGACCTCCAGCGGTTCAGCCGCCACTCCTCCCGGGTCCGCTCGGTGAGGACCTCGAGAGTCGTGCCGACCAGGATGATCAGAAACAGCACGCGCAGGGGCGTGATGACAAAGATGTTGGTGAACCGGGCGGCGTCACTTACCGGTGTGATGTCGCCGTATCCGGTGGTGGAGAGGGTGACGGTCGCGTAGTAGAAGGCGTCGAGCAGATCGACTCGGCCGTCGGAGTCGTCGTGGTAACCGCCGCTGTCCGCGTACACGATGAAAGCGGTCCCGACCAGCACCGCCAAGGCCATGGCGAGCCGCTTGGCGACCTGGCGCAGCGGTCGTTCGACGACCCGGCGGGGGAGCTTCACCCTGTGGGTGACGAGATGTTCGTCGGCCTGGCGGGCGATCGCGTCCTGGCCCGGAAGTTTCACGTGAAACACACCCCGATTCCGGACAGCGCCCACGGCAGATCGAGGATTTCGAGGTGCTGCCCCGGCTGCGCGCCGCCCGGAGGAACGACGGCAAGACCATCGGCCCCGGCGATACCGCGCAGCATCGCCGGGCCGTAGTAGTGCAGCGGCACCGCCCGGTCGTCCCGGATCACGACGGGCACCAGCCGTGTGTCGCTCGGGTGCCCGTGCACGGCGTCACGCACCGGCACTGTGTACGGCTCCGGGGGCCCCTGGCCGGCGAGCAGCCGTAGCAGCGGCTCGGCGAGCGTCAGCAGTCCGGAGACGGCGGCGAGGGGATTGCCGGGCAGGCCGACGAGATGCTGGTTCTCCCTGATGCGGGCAAGCAGCATCGGGTGGCCGGGGCGCACTTGGACACCGTTCACGAGGAGCTCGGCGCCGAGGCGGCTCAGGGTGGGGTGGACATGGTCGACGGGTCCCGCGGCCGTTCCACCGGTTGTGAGGATCAGGTCGGCGTCGGACGTCGTGATCGCCGTGTACAGCGCCTCGGCGTCGTCGCCCAGCCGGCGGGCGGCAACGACCTCCGCGCCGAGCGCGCGCAGCCAGGGCGGGAGCATCGGGCCGAGCGCATCCCGGATCAGACCGTCGCGCGGTCTGCCCTCGGTCAGCAACTCATCACCCAGGACGAGGACTTCGACGCGGGGCCTCGGCACGGTGGACAGCTCGTCGTATCCGGCGGCTGCGGCGAGCCCCAGTACCGCCGGGGTCACCAGCGTGCCGGGCGGCAGAAGCTGGTCGCCTGTGCGGCATTCCTGCCCTCGGGGGCGGATGTCCTGGCCCGGGACGACTTCGCGTTGGGCGTGCAGACGGCCCTTGTCGTCGAGGCGCCCATGCTCACTGCGGACGACGGCGGTCGCGTCCCCCGGCACCCGGGCGCCGGTGGCGATGCGGATCGCTTCTCCGTCGGCGAGCTGCTCCGGAACCTCGTGGCCCGCCAGAATGCCGTCCGCGCATACGTCCCAGGGCCCGGGCCCCGCGACTGCCCAGCCGTCCATAGCCGAGGAGTCGAAGGACGGCAGGTCGGTGAGCGCCGTGAGGGGCGCGGCGAGAACAAGACCGAGCGCGGCATCGAGCGGTACCGGGACCGGGACGGGGGGCGGCACCGCACGGGCCGCCCGAGCGGCCATGGCGCGCGCCTCGGGCCAGGGCGTGGCGGCGTGCCGGTGGTGCTGCCGGTTCTTGTGGCCGGGGGGCGGATCGGAGAGGGACTGACCGGCCTGGCGGGCGGACTGGCCTGGTCGGCCGGTGTGCGGGGGCTGACCGGCTTGGCCGTTGTGCTGGGGCTGACCGGCTTGGCCGGTGTGCGGGGCGTGCTCGGCTTGGTGGGAGTGGTCGCCTTGGTGGGCGTGCTCGGCTTGGTGGGCGCGGTCGCCTTGGTGGGCGTGCTCGGCTTGGTGGGCACGGTCGCCTTGGTGCGCCGGGTCGGCTTGGTTGGCCTGTTCGGCTTCGCGGGCGGCCTGGTCGGCCTGGGCTGTGGCGCGAGGGGAGCGGGGCGCGCTGTCGCCTCCTGCGGCGACCGGTGCGTGATCGCCTGTGTCCGGCGCGGCGGCGGGGCGTGGGGCATGGTGCCCGGGCCTCGCTGCAGTACCGGACGTGCCGTGCCACGTGCCGTGGCGGCGGGCGGGATCCTGACCGCCCCCCTCTCTGGCCAGGGCGATGGCCTCGTCCATGTCGAGATCGTCGGCGTCGACGTCTGGGACACCGGCACCGGCAGCCCAGGTGCCGCGGTCACCCTGCGCGCCCGGCGCATCCTGGCCGTTGTACGCGCCCGGGGAGCCTGGGGCGATCCGGCCGTTCTGGGCGGCACGAGCGCCCTGGGCAACCTGGTCCTCCCCGGCTACCCGGGTCGGCTCGGCCTTCTGCCCGGTCATCCGGCGTCCGGCCGTGCGTCGGGCCGGTCCTCGTTCGCCCAACGCTCCGCGAGAGCCGCGGCCTTGCGGGCCGCCTCCGCCACGGCCTCCGGGCCGCCCTTGCCCTGGGCGGCCGCGTAGCCGACGAGGAACGTGGTCAGCGGCGCCGCGGGCCGGTCGACGCCGTGCGCCGCGTCCCGGGCCAGGTCCAGCAGCAGGCGGATGTCGACGTCCAGGTCGATGCCCAGCTCGTCCTTGACTGCGGTAATCCATTCATCCAACACGTGTCCATGCTCCCTGATACGTGCCCGGGCGGCAGCGACGTCCTCCCAGGTGTCGCAGTCGAACGACGCGACGGGGTCGGAAATACGCGTGAGTTCGAGCTCCGTGGTGAGCAGCCGCAGCGGCAGACCGCTCAGACTGCCGTGTTCGGCGGCGAGCAGCGCCAGTTCACGGCGCAGGGGTTCGCTGCGGTAGGCCGCGACGAGTGGTTGGTCCCGGCCGTCGCGGTCGGTCAGCACCGCACCTTCGGCGTCTCGTTCGCGCAGGGTGGTCAGGAGGCGGCGCACCGTTTCCCGGCCCAGGAACGGCAGGTCCCCGGACAGGACGACCACGTTCTCCGCGGTCGTGCGGCGCAATCCCGCGTCGAGTGCGGCAAGGGGGCCGGCTCCCGGCGGATCCTCGCGCGCCCACACCACGGGCCGGACGGTAGGCCTGCGCCCGGCCACGACCACGGTGGTGGCGGCACCGGTGCAGGCAGCCAGCACCCGGTCGAGCAGGGCCCGGCCGCCCACGCTCAGCGCTGGTTTGTCCGCACCGCCGAGCCGCCGCGCGGCTCCCCCAGCGAGGACCACGGCGTCGAAGGCGGCCACCGGGACGGCCTCGGGCTCGGGGACGTCCTCTGCCTCGTACGCGCTCATGCACCGAGTATGGGCGTCCGAAGGATCATTGCCATCCCCGAGAACGCAACCTCACAGATTCCGTCGCAGGTCACATGCCCCGACGTCCAAACCTGGGCCGGCGTGCAGGCAACGGCCGCCCTCCCTGCGGTGCCGCCGGGCCGTCGAGCGGCCCGACGTCGCAGGGGCTGGGACTCACAATGTGCGCAGAAGCACCGCCGGCTGCTCCACACAGTCCGCCACGTAGCGCAGGAAGCCTCCCGCCGTGCCGCCGTCGCAGACCCGGTGGTCGAAGGTCAGCGAGAGCTGGACGACCTGCCGCACCGCCAACTCTCCTTGGTGCACCCAGGGCTTGGGGGCGATCCGGCCCACGCCCAGCATGGCCGCCTCGGGGTGGTTGACGATCGGCGTGGAGCCGTCGACCCCGAACACCCCGTAGTTGTTCAACGTGAAGGTGCCGCCGGTGAGCTCCCCCGGTGTCAGCGTGCCGGTCCGGGCCGACTCGGTCAGCCGGGCGATCTCGGCGCTGAGCGACTCCACATTCCGCGTGTGCGCATCACGCACGACGGGCACGACGAGCCCACGCTCGGTCTGCGCGGCGAAGCCCAGGTGCACATGGCCGAACTGGACGATCTCGCGGGCCTCCATGTCCACCGTGGAGTTGAGCTCCGGATAGCGGGCGAGAGCGGCGGTGCAGATGCGGGCGAGCAGGGCGAGGAGCGAGATCTTCGGACCACCCGCCCCCTCGGCTGCCCGGACGTCTCCCCCGGGGTAACGCTGCATCGCCGCGAGCGCCTGCATCAGTTCCGTGGCGTCCGCGTCCACCCAGCAGGTCGCGTCGGGTATCTCTCGGCGGCTGCGCGCCAGCTTGTCGGCGACCACGCCACGAACGCCGCGCAGCGGCACGCGGACACCAGGGGCACCGGGGGCACCGGAGACGGGTGCGCCGTGCCGCGCTGCCGCGGGCTCCGCAGCGGGGGCATGTCCGGTCCGCAGGACTGCGGGCTCCGGCGCGAGGCCGTACCCCGCCCGCGCTGCCGCGGTCTCGGACGGTGACGGGACGCCGGGCCCTGTCCGCGCTCCGGCCCGCCCTGCTGCCCGTACGGCATCCTCGACGTCGGCCCGCATGATCAGCCCTTCGGGTCCGGAGCCGGCCACCTCATGCAGGTCCAGGCCGTGTTCACGGGCCAGCTTCCGTACGAGGGGCGAGATGACCGGCACCGGGCCCTCGTCGCGCACGGGCCCCCCAGGGGGCGCCTGAACCTCGGCCGCCGATGGGGGTACCCCCTGGAGCTCGGGGGAGGGAGCCGATGGCCGAACTCTCCTGCGCCGCGCCGGCGCCGCCCCTGTGCCATAGCCGACGAGGACATTGCCGGACGACTGGCCCGACGAGTCGCCGGACGAGGCGGAGGGCCGCCCTCGAGACGTCCCAGCTCGTGGCCGCCCCTGGGCCGGCGCCGTTCCTTCAGAGCCTGCTCCCCCAGAGCCTGATTCCCCGGGAATGACGGCCCCCGGCTCACCCCCGGTCGGCCCGGACCCAGCACCCTTGCGCCCTGACGCGCCATTCCCGTCCGCCACGATCCCGGGCTCATGCCCGCGCTCTCCAGCCTGGTCGAGCGACTCAGCAGCCCCGTTGGCCTCTGGATGCGCACCTCCGGCAGGCGCGCCCACCGCGACCGTCAACAGCGGGGCGCCCACGGGCAGTTCCGTGCCCTCCTCGCCGAAGCGCGCGGTCACCACGCCACCGTACGGGCAGGGGACCTCGATCATCGCCTTGGCCGTCTCCACCTCGACGACCGGCTGGTCGACGGCGACGAGATCGCCGACCTCCACCAGCCAGCGGACGATCTCCGCCTCCGTGAGGCCTTCCCCCAGGTCGGGCAGCCTGAATTCGAGGCTGTGCATCTCAGAAGCCTGCGCCATCAGCTCTCCGCCTCCCACTGCAGCCGTGCCACGGCGTCCAGTATCCGGTCGACGCCCGGCAGGTGGTGCCGCTCGAGCATCGGCGGCGGATACGGGATGTCGAACCCGGCCACGCGCAGCACCGGCGCCTCGAGGTGGTGGAAGCAGCGCTCGGTGACCCGCGCCGCGATCTCCCCTCCCGGACCGCCGAACCCACCCGACTCGTGCACGACGACCGCGCGCCCGGTCCGCCGCACCGAGGCACACACCGTCTCGTCGTCGAACGGCACCAGGGAGCGCAGATCGACGACCTCGAGATCCCAGCCCTCGGCCCGCGCCGCCTCGGCCGCCTCCAGGCAGACGGGCACCGACGGGCCGTACGTGATGAGTGTGGCGCTCCGGCCCGAGCGCCGCACCACCGCGCGGCCTATCGGTTCAACGGCCAGCGGATGCTCGGGGTTCCAGTCCGCCTTGGACCAGTACAGGCGCTTCGGCTCCAGGAAGACCACCGGGTCGTCGGAGGCGATGGCGGCCCGCAGCAGCCCGTAGGCGTCGGCGACCGTGGAGGGCGTGACGACATGGAGCCCGGGTGTCGCCATGTAGTACGCCTCCGAGGAGTCGCTGTGGTGCTCGACGCCGCCGATGCCGCCGCCGTAGGGGACGCGCACCGTGAGCGGCAGCGGCATCCTGCCCTTGGTGCGGTTCCGCATCCTGGCCACATGGGAGACGAGCTGCTCGAAGGCGGGGTAGGCGAAGGCGTCGAACTGCATCTCCACCACGGGCCGCAGCCCGTACATCGCCATGCCGACGGCCGTCCCGAGGATTCCCGCCTCCGCGAGGGGGGTGTCCGTGCAGCGGTCGTCGCCGAACTCGCCGGCGAGCCCGTCGGTGATCCGGAAGACACCGCCGAGCGTCCCGACGTCCTCGCCCATCACATGGACGGCCGGGTCCTCGGCCATGGCGTCGCGCAGCGCACGCCCGAGTGCCTGCGCCATGGTGGCCGGCTTGGCGGCGACGGCGGCCGGCTTGGCTGCGACGGTGGTCATCGTCCGGTCCCTTCCGGTGTGGTGGCGGTGCCCTCGGCCTCGGCATCCAGCTCGGCCCGCAACTGTGCGGCCTGCTCGCGCAGTTGCGGAGTCGGCTCGGCGTACACGTGGGCGAAGAGGTCCATGGGGTCGAGCCCCGGGTCCTGGTTCATGCGGGCGCGCAGGTCCGCGGCCACCGCCTCGGCGTCATCGCGCGCCTTACGTACGGCTTCCTCGTCGAGCAGCCCGCGCTCGGTGAGCTCGCGCGCCAGTAGTGCGATCGGGTCGTGATCGCGCCAGGCCTGGACCTCTGCGTCGCCCCGGTAGCGGGTGGCGTCGTCGGCGTTCGTATGGGCGTCGATGCGGTAGGTCACCGCCTCGACGAGTGTCGGGCCGCCGCCCGCGCGCGCGTGCCGCACGGCTTCGGTGAGCACCTCGTGCAGCGCGGCCGCGTCGTTGCCGTCCACGAGCCGGCCCGGCATGCCGTAGCCGACGGCCTTGTGGGCGAGCGACGGGGCCGCGGTCTGCTTGGCGAGCGGCACCGAGATGGCGAAGCCGTTGTTCTGGACGAGGAAGACGACCGGCGCCTGCCACACCGCCGCGAAGTTCAGCGCCTCGTGGAAGTCGCCCTCGCTGGTGCCGCCGTCGCCGACCATGGCCAGCGCGACGACGCCGTCGCCCTTGAGGCGGGCCGCGTGGGCGAGGCCCACGGCGTGCGGCAGCTGCGTCGCCAGGGGCGTGCAGAGGGGGGCGATGCGGTGTTCGCGCGGGTCGTAGCCGGTGTGCCAGTCGCCGCGCAGCAGGGACAGTGCCTGGACGGGGTCGAGGCCGCGGGCTATGGCGGCGAGCGTGTCGCGGTAGCTGGGGAAGAGCCAGTCCCGGTCCTCCAGGGCGAGCGCGGCGGCGACCTGGCAGGCCTCCTGCCCGGTGCTCGACGGATAGACCGCGAGCCTGCCCTGCTTGGTGAGGGCCGTCGCCTGCGCGTTGTACCTGCGGCCGCGCACCAGTTCCGCGTACAGGCGGCGCAGCAGCCCCGGGTCGGCCTGGCGGGCGGCCTCCGTGCCCAGCACGCGGTACGGCTCCGCGTCGGGCAGCAGCGGCGCTGCGTCCGTACGGGGCTGCCAGGCCGGGGGCGGAGCGGGCCGGTAAGTGCCCCTCTGGTCCATGACCGTCAGGCTGCGACTCTTCACCGCGTGCACCTCCTCGTGCTGTGCCCCCGGCTCCACCGGCCAGGGGAGGGCTCCTCGTGGGAGCGGCCGAGAGGCGCGGCGTGTGATGCGCCTCACCTACCGATTGTTCGGTCGTCGGCACATTTTGGCTACAGGCGGCTTCAGGCTGTGGACAATCGGTTCTCCACAACCTGGGATAGAGGCAGTACGTCCATGGTAGAGAGGCGGGGGGACATGGCATCTGAACGAATGGCTGAAGGGATGGAGTCCGGCCGTCCGGAGAGCCCGTCCCGCACGCCGGCCGGTCGTGCGGAAAGCCAGTCCCGTCCACCGGCCGACCGCCCGGAGAACCGGCCCCGCCCCCTGGACGCCATAGACCGCGACATCCTGCAGATGCTGCAGGCCGACGGGCGCGCGTCTATACGTTCGGTGGCCGAACACGTCCATGTGTCCCGTGCGAATGCCTACGCCCGCATCAACCGGCTCATCGAGGACGGCGTGATCCGCGGGTTCAGCGCGCGCATCGACCACGAGCGGGCCGGGCAGGGGGCCTCCGCCTACATCACCCTCAAGATCGTGCAGAACTCCTGGCGCACGGTGCGCGAACAGCTGCGGGCTCTGCCCGAGGCGGCCCATATCGCCCTGGTGAGCGGTGACTTCGACGTTCTGCTGCTGGTGCACACCACGGACACCCGGGCGCTGCGCGATGTCGTACTCACCAAGCTCCAGGCCATCCCCGAAGTGCTCAGCACGCGCACGTTGCTGGTCTTCGAGGAGGACGACCTGGACGCGGAGGCCTGACGTCGCTGATCACGGCCGCGGGACGGCGCATCAGTCCTCCTTGCGGAGCCCCGAGAAGACCAACTGCACGACAGCGTCGGCGATTTCCTGCACTCCCGCCCCACCGCCGTCGGGCCGGTACCACTCCACGATCGAGTTGATCATGCCGAAGACCAGGCGAGTCGCCAGCCGGACCTCGACGTCACCCCGTACGTCGCCGTCGGCGGCCGCGGCCTTCAGCAGGTCCGCCACCTGGTGGTCGAATTCACGGCGCCGCTCCAGGGCCCATCGCTCGGTGCCGGTGTTGCCGCGCACGCGCAGCAGCAACGTGACGTACGGCAGTTCGGCTATGAGGACCTCCACCATGCGGCGCGTGACGTACTCGAGACGCTCCACGGCGCGCCCCACGCGCGCGTGCTCCTCGTCGAGGATCCCGAACAGCCCGTCGAGCGCCCGGCTGACGGCCCGCCGCAGCAGCTCCTCCTTGCCCGCGACATGGTGGTAGATCGACGACTTCGAGATGCCCGCCGCCTTGGCGAGGTGCTCCATGGAGGTGCCGTCGTAGCCGCGCTCGTTGAAGACCTCGACGGAGACGGAGAGCAGCGTCTCGGGGGTGTAGGTGTCGCGCTTGGCGGCGGTCATGAGGCGGACTCCCGCTTCTCGGAGGCGTACGCGCGGCCGAGACCAGGACCGCCAGGGCCGGCGCTCGGGCCGCCGCAGCCGGGCCCGGTGCGGCTGGGGGCGGAGCGCCCGGGGACGAGTGCTGTCATGCTCGCGATCCTCCCGCACCGGGTTTTCCACAGGTTCGGGGGTCCCCCTTGTCCCGACCGATCGTTCGGTTACTCTAACTCTGTCCGCCTGTTCTGCACAGCTCGCCGGCTCGACGAGGAGCCGGTCCGAGGAGGAGTTGGTCCCCGATGGCCGCCGCACTCACCGCGCACCAGCTGATCGACAAGCACCGGCCCACCCTCGACCAGGCGCTGGAAACGATCCGCACGCGCGCGTACTGGTCCCCGCACCCCGAGCACCCCAAGGCCTACGGCGAGAACGGCAGCCTGAGCGCGGCCGAAGGCAAGGCCGCCTTCGACGCTCTCCTGGGCAGCCGCATGGATCTCGGCCAGCCGGGCACGGACGACTGGGCCGACGGCGAGGTCTCGCCGTACGGACCGGCACTCGGCATCACCTATCCGCATGCGGACATCGAGGTCCTGTTGCCCGCCATGCGTGCGGGCATGCGCGCGTGGCGGGACGCGGGCGCGGAGATGCGTGCGGTGACCTGTCTGGAGATCCTGGCCCGGATCAGCGCCCGCACGCACGAGTTCGCGCACGCGGTCATGCACACAAGCGGCCAGGCGTTCATGATGGCGTTCCAGGCGGGCGGCCCGCACGCCCAGGACCGCGGCCTCGAGGCGGTGGCGTATGCGTACGTGGAGCAGGCCAGGACCCCGGACACCGCGGAGTGGACCAAGCCGCAGGGCAAGCGGGACCCGCTCGCGCTGAACAAGCAGTTCACGGCCGTGCCGCGCGGTGTCGCCCTGGTGATCGGCTGCAACACCTTCCCGACGTGGAACGGCTACCCGGGCCTCTTCGCATCCCTGGCCACCGGAAACGCCGTGCTGGTCAAGCCCCACCCTCGCGCGGTGCTGCCGCTCGCACTCACCGTCCAGGTGGCCCGCGAGGTGCTCGCCGAGGCGGGCTTCGACCCGAACCTGGTGGCCCTTGCCGCCGAGCGGCCCGGCGAAGGCATCGCCAAGACCCTTGCCGTACGCCCCGAGATCAAGATCATCGACTACACGGGCTCGACGGCGTTCGGCGAATGGCTGGAGGCCAACGCCCGCCAGGCGCAGGTGTACACCGAGAAGGCCGGCGTCAACACGATCGTCGTCGAGTCGACCGGCAACTACCAGGGCATGCTGGCCAACCTCGCGTTCTCCCTGTCCCTCTACAGCGGCCAGATGTGCACCACCCCACAGAACCTGCTGATCCCGCGCGACGGCATCACCACGGACGCGGGCCACAAGACCTTCGACGAGGTCGTGGCCGATCTGGCAGCCGCGGTGAGCGGCCTGCTGGGCGACGACGCGCGGGCCAACGCGCTCCTGGGCGCCCTGGTCAACCCGGATGTGAAGGCCCGCCTGGACGCCGCGTCCGGCCTGGGCGAGGTCGCCCTGCCCTCACGGGAGATCAGCAACCCGGAGTTCCCCGACGCCGTGGTCCGTACGCCGGTGATCGTGAAGCTCGACGGCGCCAAGCCGGACGCAGAGGCGGCCTATCTGAGTGAGTGCTTCGGCCCGGTCTCCTTCGCTGTGGCGGTCGACTCGGCGGCGGACGCCGTGGAGCTGCTGCGGCGCACGGTGCGCGACAAGGGGGCGATGACCGTCGGCGCCTACACCACGTCGGACGAGGTCGCCGAGGCGATCGAGGAAACGTGCCTGGAGGAGTGCGCGCAGCTGTCGCTGAACCTGACGGGCGGCGTGTACGTCAACCAGACCGCGGCGTTCTCGGATTTCCACGGATCGGGCGGCAACCCGGCGGCCAACTCAGCTTTGTGCGACGGCGCGTTCGTGGCGAACCGGTTCCGAGTGGTGGAGGTGCGGCGGGAGGCGTGAGTTACTCCGCGCCGCTCGCGGACCAGTGGAAGAGCGTCATGGCCACGCTTGTCGCCAGGTTGTAGCTGGAGACCTGGGGGCGCATCGGCAGGGACACCAAGTGGTCGGCCCGCGCGCGGACTTCGCCTGACAGGCCGCTCCGTTCGGACCCGAAGGCGAGGACCGCGTCGTCCGGGATCTTCAGGCCGCGGATGTCCTCGCCCTCCGCGTCGAGCGCGAACAGCGGCCCCCGCGGCAGATCGGCGACGTCCAGGCGCTCCACCGCTGTCGCGAAGTGCAGGCCTGCGCCTCCGCGTACGACCGTCGGATGCCAGGGGTCGAGAGTGCCTGTGGTCACGACGCCCGTCGCCCCGAAACCGGCCGCGAGGCGGATCACCGCTCCGGCGTTGCCCAGGTTGCGCGGGTTGTCGAGCACCACGACCGGCGCTGACCGCGGCATACGTGCCAGCGCCTCCAGATTGGCCGTACGCGAGGGACGTACCGCCAGAGCGGCAACGCCGGTGGGGTGGATGCGCGGGACGAGGGCCCGCAGCGCCTCGTCCGTGACCTCGACCAGCAGCGCACCGAGTGGTTCCCGCAGGTCGGGGGCAAGGTCCTCGGCGAGGTGGAGCACGGCCGCCCGGTCGCTCGTCAGGGCGACGGGGATCTGCGCGCCGAAGCGGAGGGCGTGCTTGAGGGCGTGAAAACCGTCGAGCAGTACGGCCGTGTCGGCGAGCCCGCGCCAGATACGTACCGCGGCGGTGGCCGAGGCAGCGGTGGCCGGTGCAGAGGGCTCGTTCATGCCGTGAAGCCTACGCGCGCCTGCTCGGCGGATTCCGGGTCCGGCTCCTCGCCCCGGCGCTGTCCAGGCACCCGGGGTTCTCCACGGGAACCGCGCCGGCGCCCCGGAAGCAGCACTCCACGCGCGCGTGCCGCCCATCCGCCCACGCGCCGGAGGAACGACGTCGGCAGGAAGACCGCATCAGCGGTGATCATCGCGAGCGAGAAGAACGGAAGGCCGAGCACGACGGCGATGACGGCGTGCTCGAACACCATGGCGGCCAGCAGGACGTTCTTGATGCGACGGTTGAAGAGCGTGAACGGGAAGGCGACCTGGACCGCGACGGTTCCGTACGTCACCAGCATCACGAGGGTGCCGTGGGCGGCGAGCGCGTCGGAGAGGGCCGGCCAGGGCGAGAAGGAGTCGAGCTGGAGCGGGTAGTAGACCGCGGTGCCGTCCTGCCAGCGGCTGCCCTGGATCTTGTACCAGCCCGCGGTGGCGTAGATCAGACAGGCCTCGGCCATGATCACGAAGAGTGCGGCGTTATGGACGAGATTGGCGACGACATCGAGGAGAAGACGCAGCTCCCCGCCGGGCGCGCGCCGCTCGACGGCCCACCACAGGCCGTGGGCGCCCCACAGTCCCCAGAAGATCAACAGCCAGCCCCAGCCGAGCTCGCCCATGAACGTCACGACGGAGAGCGCGAGCCCGAGGATCCACCACAGGACCGGCCCGACCCTGTCCCTCGTCTCGTCCTCCCTCGTGTCCGTCTCGTCCCGGGAGTGCCCGCTGTCGTCGAATCCGTCCCGGGAATGCCCGCTGTCGAAACCGTCCCGGGTCTCAGCCTCGTCGACCACGTCCCAAGGTTGCGCAGTGTCGTCGACCCCGTCCCGGGGTTGCGCAGTGTCGTCGACCCCGCCCCCGGGTCGCCCGGCCTCGTCGGCCCCGCCCCCGGGTCGCCCGGCCTCGTCGGCCCCGGAACGCTCGCCACGCGCGCGTGCCTCCTGCGCGCGCCGCAGCCTCCGCGCGTCCAGCGACCAGACCTGCCCACAGCGCGTGAGCACCAGATAGACCGACATCAGGTGAATGACGTTGTCACCGCCGTCACCCATGAAGATGCTGCGGTTCTGCAGCGAGAGCACCCCGACCATGAAGAGCACCGACATGGTGCGGGTGCGCCAGCCGAGCATCAGCAGCACGCTGGAGAGCAGCGCCAGCACGTAGACCGTCTCGAACCAGAACGTGCTGTCGGACCACATCAGCACCGTGAAAGCGTGGTTGTTCGCGATGAGCTGCTGGGCCATGTCCCAGTTCCAGGGGCCGTCGGGCCCGTACATCTCATGGCGGTTCGGCAGCTCGCGCAGCAGGAACAGCAGCCAGGTGGCGGCGAAGCCGATACGGATCACGGCAGTCTGGTACGGGCCCAGCGCGGTTGCCGTGACGCGCGCGATGCCGCGCGCGAGCGATGCGATCGGGCGCTCGAGACGGTGGAGACGGTCGAGACGGCTCACCGGGCGGTCACCTCCACCTTCGTCGCCCGAGCCAGAGGCACGTCGTCCGGCGTCACCGACCACCAGGGGAGCTCACGGAACACAGGCCGGGTGTCGATCTTCTCGTCGCTCCACTCGGGCGGCGGCACATTGGCGGTCCTGGAACGGACCTGCACGCGCCCGATGACGGCGCCCCGTCCGCCCGGGTTCTCACCGTCGAGACGCAGGACGACTATGCGGCGTATGTAGCGCTCCGAGAGGTCGCCGCGCAGACCGGCCGGGCGGTTCTCGGTGTCGTGCGAGGAGACGTAGAAGTCCCAGGCCCGGCGCAGTTCGTTCTGCTGAGTGTGGCTCGGGAGCAGATTGCCGTCGATGGCGGCTCCGTCGTGCGCGGAGAGGTCGTACCAGCCGGTCGTCCGGGTCGTTCCGTCCGCGGTACGGACCTCGGCCCGCGCCTGCACCGAGATGTTCTGCTGCAGGGGATTGGGGGCGAAGAGCTTCCAGTTCTGCTCGAACTCGGGATATATCCACTGGTCGATCGCCTGCCCGTGCTGCTTTGTCACGGTGTTCGACGGGGCGACGTGCAGAAACACCATCGCCAGGTGCGCACACGCGGCAAGCGCGACTGTCCCGAGCGCGAGCGCGGCGACGAGCTGGTAGCGGAACGAGAGCGCGGCTATGCCGACCCGGGAAGCGTGGGGAGGTGCGGGCTGGGGGCGGGCGCTCACGCCCTTGTCGTATGCGTCCATTCCGCCCCGATCCATCCACGCTTTCCGATGCGATTCCTGATTGCTGATCCGGATTCGGATTCGGATTCCTCGGATTCCTCGGATTCCTCGGATTCCGGATTCCGGTTGCCGCCCGTTTCCGTTTCCCGCGGCTCGCCCGCTACGGCTCCCCGGCCCCCGACCTTCGGACCCTCGGACCTCGGGCCCTCGAACCCTGGCCCTCGTCGCGACGTTCGCACCGGACGGTACCCAGGTCTGCCCGCCCGGCACAGCGATCCGTGACGTTGTCCACAGGGTTGACACCTTACGGCGCCGGTTCACATCCCTCGTCCCGTCCGGCACGCGGCCTTCAGTGCCGGCCGATGGCCAGGGGTTGCAGGTGGCGCCGGCCGGAGGTGGCAGGTGGCGCCGGCCGGAGGGTGCAGGTGGGGGACGGGCGCGGATCCGGAATCTGCTCGCGCCGTTCCCTTCTCGTAGAACCTGTTCTATCTTGACGCCCCGTCAGATCGATTGTCAGTGCCCGCGCTCACAATGGTCGCCGTATCGCGGAAGGACAGGCCGTGGACTTCACCTTCACCGAGGAACAGCAGGCGGCCGCAGAGGCGGCGAAAGCAGTGTTCGCCGGGGTCACGCCGGACGGCGTACCCAGCCCGGCCCTCACACCGGGCCCCGTCGCACAGGACTTCGACCGTGCACTGTGGACCAGGCTCGCCGACAGCGATCTGCTGAGTCTGCTGGTCGGACCCGAGTACGGCGGGGCCGGCCTGGACGCCATCGCCCTCTGCCTCGTACTGCGGGAATCCGCGAAGGTGCTCGCCCGCGTCCCGCTGCTGGAGAGCAGCGCCGCGGCATACGCCGTACACACCTACGGCGGTGAGGAACTGAAGCGCGACATACTCCCGCCCGCCGCACGCGGCGATCTCGTCCTGACCGTGGCCGCCAACGGCCGTACCGGCCACGACCCGGCGGAACTCGCCGTCGCCGCACGTCGGGACGGCGACGCCTGGGTCCTGGACGGCGTCCAGACGGCCGTGCCCTGGGCACATGGGGCCGACCTGATCATGGTCCCCGCGCACACCGGCGATGGTCGCACCATGCTGGCGCTCGTCCCGCGCGCCCACGAAGGCATCAGCCTCTACGAGCAGATCTCCACGAGCGGCGAACGCCTCGGCGAAGTCCGTCTGGACTCCGTACGCATCAACGCCCACGACGTCATCGAGGCCGAGGGCGCCTGGGAGTGGCTGCGGAACCTTCTGGCCACCGGCACCTGCGCGCTGGCGCTGGGCCTCGGCGAGGGCGTGCTGGCCATGACGAGTACGTACACCGGCAAACGCGAGCAGTTCGGGTTCCCGATAGCCACCTTCCAGGCCGTCGCCGTGCAGGCCGCCGACCGCTACATCGACCTGCGCGCGATGGAGGCCACCCTCTGGCAGGCCGCCTGGCGCATCAGCACGGCCGCGGGCGGCGCGCTGCCGGCGTCGGGCGATGTGGCGGTCGCCAAGATCTGGGCGTCCGACGGCGTACGACGCGTCGTACAGACCGCGCAGCATCTGCACGGCGGCTTCGGCGCCGACACCGACTACCCGCTGCACCGCTACCACGCGTGGGCCAAACACCTCGAGCTGTCACTCGGCCCGGCCG
The DNA here is from genome assembly GCF_013778455.1 of Streptomyces himalayensis subsp. himalayensis. GTDB lineage: Bacteria > Actinomycetota > Actinomycetes > Streptomycetales > Streptomycetaceae > Streptomyces > Streptomyces himalayensis. Next base: position 432,905 of record NZ_JACEHE010000002.1, read on the forward strand.
CGGCGCACGAGGAAGCGCTGGGTGATCTGCTCGCCGCCCATGCACTGAGCTGATCGGCGGGCGGCCGCGGGCCCGCCAGGCAGCCTCGGCTCGCGGCAGGACAGTCTCGACTCAGCAAGCCGTCTCGGCTCGCGGCAGGACAGTCCCGACTCAGCAAGCCGTCTCAGCTCGCGGCGGGCGATCTTTGTGCAGCCGGCCGACGCGGCCCGCTACAGCACGAAGCCCGGCTGCCCCTTGGCGTCCACGACCGGGCGGCCGGCGGCAGCCCACACCTGCATACCGCCGTCGACGTTCACGGCGTCGATGCCCTGCTGCACGAGGTACATCGCGACCTGCGCCGAGCGCCCGCCGGACCGGCAGATGACATGGATCCTGCCGTCCTGCGGCGCCGCCTCGGTCAGCTCGCCGTACCGGGCCACGAACTCACTGATGGGGATGTGCAGCGCCCCCTCGACGTGACCCGCCTCCCATTCATCGTCCTCGCGGACGTCCAGCAGGAAGTCCTCGGCCGAAAGCTGGCCGACCTCGACCGTGGGAACACCAGATCCGAAATGCATAACCCCGACGCTACCTGACCACGCCCCACCGCTTCACGGCTGCGCCGCCCACTGTTCCGGGAGCCGTATCGGGGCACCGGCTCAGCCCCGCAAGACGATCCGCTAGATCCGCTGGTCCCCTGGATCCGCTGGATCCGCTGGATCCGCTGGTCCGCCGGATCCGCTGGTCCGCCGGATCCGCTGGTCCGCCGGATCCGCTGGTCCGCCGGATCCGCTGGTCCGCCGGATCCGCTGGTCCGCCGGATCCGCTAAGCGGCCAGCAGCCGCGCCAGCTCCGCCTCACGCTCCGCGACCTCGGCCAGCAGCTGCTCGGCGATCTCGTCCAGCAGCCGGTCCGGATCGTCGGGCGCCAGCCGCAGCATCGAGCCGATCGCGCCCTCCTCCAGCTCACGCGCGACCAGGGTGAGCAGCTCCTTGCGCTGCGCCAGCCACTCGAGCCGGGCGTACAGCTCTTCGCTGGGGCTGGGCCGCCGTTCCGCGGGCACCGGCCCTGCGGCCCACTCCTCGGCCAGTTCCCTCAGCAACGCCTCGTCACCACGGGCGTACGCGGCGTTGACCCGCGAGATGAACTCGTCACGCCGGTCCCGCTCCCGCTCGTCGTCCGCCAGATCCGGATGCGCCTTACGCGCCAGCTCGCGGTACAGCTTGCGGGCCTCGTCGCTGGGGCGCACCCGCTGCGGCGGCCTGACCGACTGATCGGTGAGCATGGCGGCGGCCTCAGGCCGCAGCCCGTCCGAGTCCATCCAGTCGTGGAACAGCTCCTCGACCGCCGGCATCGGCATGACCCGCGCCCGCGCCTCCTGCGCCCGGCGCAGATCCTCGGGATCACCGGTACGGGCTGCTCTGGCCTCGGCGATCTGCGCGTCGAGCTCGTCCAGCCGTGCGTACATCGGGCCGAGCTTCTGATGGTGCAGCCGGGAGAAGTTCTCCACCTCGACCCGGAACGTCTCGACGGCGATCTCGTACTCGATCAACGCCTGCTCAGCGTTGCGCACGGCCTGCTCGAGCCGCTCCTCGGGCCGCCGCCCATCGGAACCGGCCCGCTGCCCGCTCCCAGCCTGCTTCGCCTGCTCGCCAGCATCTGGGTGCTGATCGCCGCTGGGCTGCTGGTCGCCACCGGGCTGCTCGCCGGCACCCGACTGGCCACCGACACCGGCGGGCTCTCCCGTGCCGGACCGCTCACCTGCGCCAGCCCGCTCCCGCGGCTCCTGGGCAGGCGGCTCGGGCGGGGTCATCTCGGCTTCCGGGGTCGTCACCGGTCCAGCCTAGGCCACGGCCGCGAGACGGAGGCCAGCGCTCCGAAGGGAAGCGGCGGGGAGCGCCGAATCTGGTTTGTCGCCCCCGGCTGGGAGGGGGCCCGCCCCCTCCCCCGCCCCGCCCCGCCCCGTCCCGCCCCCAGACCCCCCTATTCCCTCAAACCCCAATCTCCGCCGCCACCCTCCCCTCCCTCACCGCAGCAACCAGCCCCGCATGGTCCGCTTCCGTGCGGTCTGCGTAGGCCATCGCGAAATGTGCGATCGCCTCGTCCAGTTCCTCGGTCTTGCCGCAGTATCCGGCTATCAGTCGTGGCTCGGCGCTGTGTGCGTGGGCGCGGGCCAGTAGGGCGCCGGTCATGCGGCCGTAGTCGTCCAGCTGGTCGGCGGCCAGCGCCGCGGGGTCCACGCTGCCCTTTCGGTTGCGGAACTGCCTTACCTGGAAAGGCCGTCCGTCGACCGACGTCCATCCCAGGAGGATGTCGCTGACCACCTGCATACGCTTCTGGCCGAGCACCACTCGGCGGCCCTCGTGGTTCTCCTCCGGCACCTTGAAGCCAGCGGCCGGCAGGTGCGGCAGGAGGGCGGACGGGCGCGCTTCCTTCACCTGCAGCACCAGGGGCTCGCCCCGGTGGTCGAGGAGCAGCGCCACGTACGAGCGGGTTCCGACGCTGCCGGTGCCGACCACCCGGAACGCGACGTCCTGGATCGCGTACCGCGCCAGCAGCGGCAGACGGTCGACGGACAGGGTGCTCAGATACTCGCCGAGGGAGGCCGCCACCGCGGCCGCTTCGGCGTCGGGTATGCGGCGCAGCACAGGCGGGGCGTCGACGAACCGCCGTCCTCCGTCGGCTGTCGGTTCGGTGGATTTGGCGGCGAACCGCCCGCTTGTGTTGTTCCGTGCCTTCTGCGAGACCCGCTCCAGCGTCCCGAGCAGGTCGTGTGCGTCCGTGTGGGAGACCAGTTCCTCGTCGGCGATGGCGTTCCACGCGTCGAGGACGGGCAGCTTCGCGAGGAGCCGCATCGTGCGCCGGTAGGCGCCCGCGGCGTCGAAGGCCGCCTTGCGGCAGGTGTCTTCATCCGCTCCCGCCTCACGGCCGGCGAGAACGAGCGATGCGGCGAGCCGCTTGACGTCCCACTCCCACGGTCCGTGCACGGTTTCGTCGAAGTCGTTCAGGTCGATGACGAGGCCGCCGCGCGCGTCCGCGTAAAGCCCGAAGTTGGCCGCGTGTGCGTCGCCGCATATCTGTGCGCCGACGCCCGTGAGGGGCGTGCGCGCCAGGTCGTACGCCATGAGTCCGGCCGAACCGCGCAGGAAGGCGAAGGGACTTGCGGCCATCCGCCCGACACGTATGGGTGTGAGGTCCGCCAGCCTGCCGCGGTTGGACTCCTCGACGGCGGTGACGGCGTCCGGGCGACCGCTGTCGGCCGAGAACTCCGCGTGTGAGGACCGGGGCACACGCGCACGCAGTGCCTTGCCCTCCTGCTTGGGCGAATGCCCGGGCGAATCCTCCGCGGACCATTCCGCGAATCCCCGCACCCGCGGCAGCCGGGCCGCCCGAGGCCCACCCCCCAGCTGCGGCGCTTCCGCTGCATCGCGCGCCGCCGTCTCGTCGCGGGACGTCTCGTCGCGCGACGTCTCGTCGTGTTCCGACTCGACGCGCCGTCCGCGAACGCCCGTGGCTTCCAGCCCGGCTTCGGTACTGATCTCGGTCAAGGCGACCGCCTCCCCCGTGTCTCACCGCCTTCTGCGGCGGTTGCAGCAGTGGCGGTACGCAGCGTCCGGAAAGCCGTACACCCCCCGCGAAGCGCGAACATACGGGCGTTACGGACTGCGGACGCACCGCGTACCGACGTGCAGATGAACATCAACCGGCAATGACCGTACCGCCGGTGGCGAGAGTGCGTCAGAGCCTGTGGACAACTCCGCACCTGTGGACAACTCCACGTCAGCACCCAGGGCATGCTGTGGACAACTCGGGTGCGATGAACTCACTGAGGGCCTACGCGGGTTGTAGAGCGCACCATTTCAGCCGCCCTGTGCAGCCGCCCGTTCAGTCGCCCTCTGCAGTCTCCCCGCCCTACTGCTGGGACTCCCCCGGACACCCGGAGCCGTCCGGCAGGTGCTTCTCAGCCCACTGCTCGAGTTCCTTGAGCGAGGGCTCCAGCGCAGCACCCGCCTCTGTCAGCCGGTACGAGACGCGCAGCGGGGGTCCCTCGGACACCTCCCGTACGACGAGCCCCGCGGTGGCGAGTTCCGTCAGCCGGTCCGAGAGCATGCGTTCGCTGATGCCGGGGATGGCCCTCCGCAGATCGGCGAAGTGGACGGGCTGCTGGATCAGCACGGACACGATGAGCCCGGTCCAGCGCTTTCCGAGCAGTTCGAATACGCGCGTGATGCCTTCGTCTACGCGCTTGCACGCCGTCTCGCTGTGGACCCCGTTGACCGCCATGAGTCCAGAGTACTGCTTTACCTTCCGGAGGTGAAAAAAAGTAAGGACCTGTGTTATCCATAGTTACGCACGGAGTGGCAGTGCGTCGGTAGCGGCGACGCGGCAGGCCCATGCCGCCTCACGCTCGCGATCCCTCCCACTCCGCTCACAACTCATCGCCACATCCGCCCGGCCCGCCGGGCGGGGCATTACCCACGGAGATCCCCATGGCCACCCTGTTGCATCTGGACTCGTCTGTTTTCCCCGGTTCCGCCTCCGCTTCCCGGACCGTCACGGACACGTTCCGCAAGGCGTGGGAGGAGCAGCACCCCGAAGGCACGGTGATCTACCGGGATCTGGCCGCGAACCCGGTACCCCATCTCGACGGCGCCGGCGCCTCCGCTGCCTTCGCCGACCCGGCGACGCACACCCCCGAGCAGGCGGCGGCCTACGCCGAGCGCATCAAGCTGGTGGAGGAGTTGGAGCAGGCCGACGCCGTGCTGATCGGCGCCCCGATGTACAACTTCACGATTCCGTCGACCCTGAAGGCCTGGCTGGACCAGGTGATCATCATGGGCCGCACTGCGCGTGAGACGTCCTCGGTCAAGGGCACCCCGGTCACCGTCGTCGCCAGCCGGGGCGGCTCGTACGCCCCTGGCACGCCGCGTGAGGGCTTCGAGTACGTGCAGAACCTGATCGGCGCTCTGCTGTCGGACATGCTCGGCATGGACGTCGACTTCATCGTCCCCGAGCTGACGCTTGCGCACTCCAACCCCGCCATGGCGGAGCTGATCCCGCTCGCCGAGGCGTCCCGCGAGAAGGCCCTGAACGACGCGGCCTCGAAGGCGAAGACGCTCGTCCAGCGCGTCGCCGCCGCCTGATCCACCAGGCTGCCTGATACACCAGACGGCCTGATGCACCAGACCGTCTGATCCAGCGGCCGCCTGATCCACAGCGCCGTCGACCTGCGGCCGGCCGCAGCCGGCCGCACGCCCGCAGTCGCTCAAACCGGGGCCCTCCCGAACCGGCGGGCCCCGGCAGGCATACACATCGACGACGCTCCCAGCGGTGAGATACGTCACCGCGGAGCCCTGCCGCGCACCAGGCGGGGCACCCGCGCCGCGGCGCCGTACGACACAGCAGCACAGCAGCACAGCAGTACAGACACAGCCGTACGACACAGCCACGCAAGACGGCCACAGCGGGCATATCACCAAGCGACTGCCACCAAGCAACTGCCTGCCAAGCGACATGCACCACAGTGAGATACAACACAAAAAGCGGGTCCCCGCCAGGACTTTCGTCTCTGGCGGGGACCCGCTTCATGTTGTGCGCGAGGGGGGAGTTGAACCCCCACGCCCTTGCGGGCACTGGAACCTGAATCCAGCGCGTCTGCCTATTCCGCCACCCGCGCATTGGGTGTTGTCGTGCGGTCCCGCGCTTTCGGTGCGAGCGCCTGCCGACATCCAGAAGATTAGCACGCTGCCGAGGGTGGATTCACATCCGTATCCGCGAGCAGCCGTGAGACCGGATCCCGGCGCATCGCGAGGTCGCGTACGCCGCGCACGGCACCGGACCAGGGGTATTCGGACCAGAGGTATCGGACCAGGGGTACCTCCAGCACACACCGCACTCTCAAGCCCACACCGCACCCGGCCCGGCTGCACGTCCCGACGGAGGCCGGCCCGGACCCCGCCCTCCCCGGCGCCCGTCAACCACCGGCCGCCCAGCACCCCCGGACACCTCTACTCGTCCACGCGGCGACCTGCCCGCTCCCCCCGACGACCGCCCCGCCCCCAGGACGACCGCCGTCGTCGTGCCGACACCCGCCCCGGCACCGGATCAGCACTGGCGCGGCACCGGATCTGCACCGCCTCGGCACTGCCACTGCACGGCCAGGCACTCCCGCGGTGCCGGACAGGTGCCTGATCGGTGCCGGATCGGCAGCGGATCCGCATCGGCCGCGTACCAACCTCGTACCGGTCCCGGCCCGGACCCCCGGCAGTGACCGAGGTCCACAGCCGGGTGCGGGACACTGTTCTCAGGCCCCCTCTACGATCCCTTGTCGGGAAGGTTCAACGGAGAACTTCACCGAGCCTCACCGGAGCGGTTCGGCAAGGAGTGCGGAGAGGTTCGCCGAGGAGTTCAGAGCGGAGTTCAAGGGGGAGCCCCGAGGTGGAGAGGGAGCCCCGGCACGAGTCTCAGGAGGAGGCCGCACAGGTGCCCCGACGAGGTCCGGCCGGTGTCCGGAATCGGCCTTCGAGGAGGCCCGGAAGGATCCCGGCTCCTCCGCCAGGGCATGTCTTGTGAGGGTCGACACTCATGGTCCGGGCAGACAAGGGGAACCAGCCGATTTACCGGCGCGTGGATACGATCAGTAAGCAGTACCAGGGCGACATCGAAGGAGGAGGTGCCCCATGGGAGTCCTGAAGAAGTTCGAGCAGCGTCTCGAGGGTCTGGTCAACGGCACCTTCGCCAAGGTGTTCAAGTCCGAGGTCCAGCCCGTCGAGATCGCCGGCGCTCTGCAGCGCGAGTGCGACAACAACGCGACGATCTGGAACCGCGAGCGGACCGTCGTCCCCAACGACTTCATCGTGGAGCTGAGCGCGCCGGACTACGAGCGCCTGAGCCCCTACTCGGGACAGCTCGGCGACGAGCTGTCCGGCATGGTCCGCGACTACGCGAAGCAGCAGCGCTACACCTTCATGGGACCGATCAAGGTCCACCTGGAGAAGGCCGACGACCTCGACACGGGTCTGTACCGGGTGCGCAGCCGCACGCTCGCCTCCAGCACCTCCCAGGCTCCCGGCCGCGCCCCTGCGGGCCCGGCAGCCGGTGGCCGGGGTGCAGCCTCGGGCGGTGGCTACGGCTACCCAGGGCCGGCAAGCGGGTACCCGCAGCAGCCGGCCGGTGCTCCTCCCATGCCGTCCACACCACCGCCCGGCCGCCCCGGACCCGCGTCCGGACCCGCGTCCGGCCCCGCGTCCGGACCCGCGTCCGCGGGGCAGCGGCCGACCGCCGGCCCGCTGCCGGGCGCCCAGGTGCGGCGCTGGATCGAGATCAACGGCACCCGCCACCAGATCTCCCGCCCGACGATGGTGCTGGGCCGCAGCACCGACGCCGACGTGCGGATCGACGACCCCGGCGTCTCGCGCCGGCACTGTGAGATCCGGACCGGAACGCCCTCGACGATCCAGGATCTCGGGTCCACCAACGGAATCGTGGTGGACGGGCAGCACACCACCCGCGCTACGCTCCGCGACGGCTCGCGGATCGTCGTGGGCAGCACCACCATCATTTACCGGCAAGCCGAAGGGTGAAGCGGGGGCAATGTCAGAGCTGACCCTCACGGTCATGCGGCTGGGTTTCCTGGCCGTACTGTGGCTGTTCGTGATCGTGGCCGTGCAGGTCATCCGCAGCGACCTGTTCGGTACGCGCGTCACCCAGCGCGGGTCGCGCCGTGACGCCGGGCGGCCGCAGCAGGCCGCCCGCCAGGCCGCGCCGCCGCAGCAGCGCCAGCAGAGCGCCGGCGGCCGCCAGCGCCGCGGCGCCCCCACCAAGCTGGTCGTCTCCGAGGGCACCCTGACCGGTACCACGGTGGCGCTGCAGGGACAGACCATCACGCTGGGCCGGGCACACGACTCCACGATCGTGCTGGACGACGACTATGCGTCCAGCAGGCATGCCAGGATCTACCCCGACCGTGACGGCCAGTGGATCGTCGAGGATCTCGGGTCGACCAACGGCACGTATCTCGACCGGACGCGGCTGACCACGCCGACGCCGATTCCGCTGGGCGCGCCGATCCGCATCGGCAAGACCGTCATCGAGCTGCGGAAGTAGTACGACAATGAGCGAGCGGAGCGAGCGAGCAGCGGCGGTCCACACCCAGGGCCCCGGCGCGCTCCCGACCGGAGGGTGGGCACCGTGCGGATGTACCCGGAGCCGACGGGCGAGGTGCGCATGAGTCTGTCACTGCGCTTCGCCGCCGGATCGCACAAAGGCATGATCCGCGAGGGCAACGAGGACTCCGGTTACGCCGGTCCCCGTCTGCTCGCGATCGCCGACGGCATGGGGGGCCAGGCCGCCGGCGAGGTCGCCAGCTCCGAGGTGATCTCCACACTCGTCACGCTCGACGACGACGTCCCGGGCTCGGACATCCTCACGTCGCTGGGCACCGCCGTGCAGCGGGCCAACGACCAGCTGCGGATGATGGTCGAGGAGGACCCCCAGCTCGAGGGCATGGGGACCACCCTGACCGCACTGCTGTGGACCGGGCAGCGGCTCGGGCTCGTACACGTCGGCGACTCGCGCGCGTACCTGTTGCGTGACGGCGTGCTGACGCAGATCACACAGGACCACACCTGGGTGCAGCGGCTCGTCGACGAGGGCCGCATCACCGAGGAGGAGGCCACCACCCACCCGCAGCGCTCCCTGCTGATGCGCGCGCTGGGCAGTGGCGACCACGTCGAGCCGGACCTGTCGATCCGTGAAGTCCGCGCCGGAGACCGGTACTTGATCTGCTCCGACGGCCTGTCCGGGGTGGTCAGCCATCAGACGATGGAGGACACCCTCGCCAGCTACCAGGGCCCGCAGGAGACCGTGCAGGAGCTCATCCAGCTCGCGCTGCGCGGCGGCGGCCCGGACAACATCACGGTGATCGTCGCCGACGTCCTCGACATCGACAGCGGCGACACCCTGGCCGCGCAGCTCTCCGACACCCCCGTCGTGGTCGGCGCGGTCGCCGAGAACCAGCACAACCAGCACCATCTGCACGACAACAGCGCGATGCAGACCCCCGCGGGCCGCGCATCGGGACTCGGCCGTCCGGCGCCCGGACAGGGCGGAGCCGGCGGCGAGTTCGGCCCGCCCGGCAGCGGCGACATCACCGGATACGTTCCCCAGCCCGACTTCGGCGCCTACACGGACGACGACTTCGTCAAGCCGCGCAGGGGCCGCAAGTGGCTCAAGAGATCCTTCTACACCGCGCTGGCTCTCGCGGTCATCGGCGGCGGCCTGTACGGCGGCCACCGCTGGACGCAGACCCAGTACTACGTCGGGGCCAACGGCGAGCATGTCGCGCTGTACCGCGGCATCAGCCAGGATCTGGCCTGGGTCTCGCTGTCGAAGGTGGAGAAGGACCACCCCGACATCGAACTCAAGTACCTGCCGCCCTACCAGCGCAAGCTGGTCGAGGCGACCATCGCGGAGGGCAGCCTCAGCGACGCCCGCGACAAGATCGACGAGCTGGCCCTTCAGGCGTCCGCGTGCAAGAAGAACGACGAGCGCCGCAAGGCCGAGAGCGACAACGCCAAGACCGGCGAGGGCGAGGCGGGTGGCACCACGGGAACCACCACCCAGACCTCGGTGGTGACCAAGGCCACCCCCAGCCCGTCGGCGTCCGCATCCGACAAGTCCACGACCGCACCCACTCCGACACCCGGCCCCAGCCTCTCCGACGAAGAGCAGAAGCTGGTCTCGCTGTGCGGTAAGCAGTAAGCAGCCGTGAGGGGCCCTGTCACACCATGAGCACGAACACGTCGACGCACCACACGTCAACGATCGGCGCCATCGGCGCGCCCAGCCGGCGCAACACCGAACTCGCACTGCTGGTGTTCGCCGTCGTCATCCCGGTGTTCGCCTACGCCAACGTCGGCCTGGCCATCAATGACGAGGTACCGACCGGGCTGATGGGCTACGGCCTGGGCCTCGGCCTCCTGGCCGGCGTCGGCCATCTCGTCGTACGGAAGTTCGCGCCGTACGCGGACCCGCTGATGCTGCCACTGGCGACGCTGCTGAACGGACTCGGGCTCGTCGCCATCTGGCGCCTCGACCAGTCCGAGCTGCTGCAGTCGATCAAGCAGGCCGGCACGGCCGCGCCCCGGCAGCTGATGTACACGGCGATGGGCATCGCGCTGTTCATCGTGGTGCTGATCTTCCTCAAGGACCACCGCGTCCTGCAGCGCTACACCTACATCTCCATGGTCGGCGCGCTCTTCCTGCTGCTACTGCCGCTGGTGCCGGGACTCGGCCAGAACATCTACGGCGCGAGGATCTGGATCTCGGTCGCCGGATTCTCCATCCAACCCGGTGAGTTCGCGAAGATCGTGCTCGCGATCTTCTTCGCCGGCTATCTGATGGTGAAGCGCGACGCCCTCGCCCTCGCCAGCCGCCGCTTCATAGGTCTGTACCTGCCGCGCGGCCGCGACCTCGGACCGATCCTCGTCGTCTGGGCGATGTCGATCCTCATCCTGGTCTTCGAGACCGACCTCGGTACGTCGCTGCTGTTCTTCGGAATGTTCGTCATCATGCTGTACGTCGCCACCGAGCGGACCAGCTGGATCGTCTTCGGTCTGCTGATGTCCGTGGTCGGCGCCGTCGGCGTGGCGTCCTTCGAACCGCACATCCAGCAGCGCGTCGACGCCTGGCTCGACCCGATGCGCGAGTACACGCTCAGCCGGCAGGGGGTCGCCGGTCACTCCGAGCAGGCGATGCAGGCGCTGTGGGCGTTCGGCTCCGGCGGCACGCTGGGCACCGGATGGGGCCAGGGGCACTCCGAGCTCATCCGGTTCGCCGCCAACTCCGACTTCATCCTCGCCACCTTCGGCGAGGAGCTGGGCCTGGCCGGCGTCATGGCGCTCCTGCTGCTGTACGCCCTGATCGTGGAGCGCGGCGTGCGCACCGCCCTCGCCGCCCGCGACCCGTTCGGCAAGCTGCTCGCCATCGGGCTGTCCGGCGCCTTCGCCCTCCAGGTCTTCGTGGTCGCCGGCGGCGTCATGGGCCTGATCCCGCTGACCGGTATGACGATGCCGTTCCTGGCGTACGGCGGTTCCTCCGTCATCGCCAACTGGGCCCTCATCGGCATCCTGTTGCGCATCAGCGACACCGCCCGGCGACCGGCGCCCGCCCCCGCTCCGAACCCCGACGCCGAGATGACCCAGGTGGTCCGCCCGTGAACAAGCCCCTGCGCCGGATCGCGATCTTCTGCGGACTCCTCGTCCTCGCCCTGCTCATCCGCGACAACTGGCTGCAGTACGTCCAGGCGGACGCACTGCAGTCCGACAAGAACAACCGCCGCGTCACCATCGAGCGCTATGCCTCTCCGCGCGGCGACATCATCGTCGACGGCAAGTCCATCACCGACTCCGTCGAGACGACCGGGACTGACCTCAACTACAAGCGGACGTACAAGAACGGGGAGATGTGGGCCCCCGTCACCGGGTTCGCCTCCCAGATCGTCGGCACCAGCCAGCTCGAGGGCGTCGAGGACGGCATCCTCACCGGCAACGACGACAGGCTGTTCTTCCGCAACACCCTCGACATGATCACGGGTAAGAAGAAGGAGGGCGGCAACGTCGTCACCACCCTCAGCGCCGCCGCCCAGAAGGCGGCCTTCGAGGGCCTGGGCAGCAAGAAGGGTGCCGTCGCCGCCATCGACCCGTCCACCGGCGCGATCCTGGCGCTCGCCTCCACGCCCTCCTACGACCCGTCGGTCTTCGCGGGCCTCAACGACGGCGACAAGTTCGACAAGCTCGACAAGGACGCGGACAAGCCGATGCTCAACCGCGCCCTCCGCGAGACCTACCCGCCCGGCTCCACCTTCAAGGTGGTCACGGCCGCCGCGGCGCTGGAGAACGGCGAGGTCACGGACATCGACGCCAAGACCGACTCCCCGGACCCCTGGCCGCTGCCGCTGTCCACCGACAAGCTCACCAACGAGCACGGCGAATGCCTGAACGCGACGCTGCGCGTGGCCCTGCGGGACTCCTGCAACACGGTCTTCGGCAAGCTCAGCGACGACGTCGGCAACAAGAAGATGATCGAGCAGGCCGAGAAGTTCGGCTTCAACGAGGAGCAGTTCGTCCCGGTCCGCGCCGTCGAGAGCGTCTACCCCGAGGACAACCGGCCGCAGAACGCCATGGGCGGCATCGGCCAGGCCTCCAACCGCGCCACGCCGCTCCAGATGGCCATGGTCGCCGCGGCCGTCGCCAACGACGGCACGCTCATGGAGCCGTACATGGTCGACAAGCTCCAGGCGCCGAGCCTCGACACCATCGAGCAGCACACGCCGAAGAAGCTGAGCGAGCCGATCTCGAAGGAGAACGCGCAGAAGCTGCAGTCGATGATGGAGACCGTCGTCAGCGAGGGCACGGGAACCAACGCCCAGATCCCCGGCGTCACCGTCGGCGGCAAGACCGGTACCGCGCAGCACGGCCTCAACAACAGCGAGAAGCCCTACGCCTGGTTCATCTCGTACGCGAAGACCAGCGAGGGCTCCCCGGTGGCCGTGGCCGTCGTCGTCGAGGACGGCAGCGCCAACCGTGACGACATCTCTGGTGGCGGTCTGGCCGCCCCCATCGCCAAGGCCGTGATGCAGGCAGTGATCGACAGAAAGAAGTGAACCCGGTCACGTCGCCTTCACAACGGTGCACGTTGCGATACCGGTCCTGTATCGGGTGACGTTCTCGGCCAGGTCAAGCACGGCGAGCCAGGTACGGTATGCCCGGACAGCACACCGCCGGACCACACGTGGGTGCGGTCGGGACCGACGGAGAGGGCTGGTAGGTAGCTATGGAAGAGCCGCGTCGCCTCGGCGGCCGGTACGAGCTGGGCCAGGTGCTCGGCCGTGGTGGCATGGCCGAGGTGTACCTCGCGCATGACACCCGGCTCGGCCGCACCGTGGCGGTGAAGACGCTGCGGGTCGACCTCGCGCGCGATCCGTCCTTCCAGGCCCGCTTCCGCCGGGAGGCCCAGTCGGCCGCCTCGCTCAACCACCCGGCGATCGTCGCGGTGTACGACACGGGCGAGGACTACGTCGACGGGGTCTCGATCCCGTACATCGTGATGGAGTACGTCGACGGGTCGACGCTGAGGGAGCTCCTGCACTCCGGGCGCAAGCTGCTGCCCGAGCGCGCCATGGAGATGACCATCGGCATCCTCCAGGCCCTCGAGTACTCGCACCGCAACGGCATCGTCCACCGCGACATCAAACCGGCCAACGTCATGCTGACGCGCAACGGCCAGGTCAAGGTGATGGACTTCGGCATCGCCCGTGCGATGGGTGATTCCGGAATGACGATGACGCAGACCGCCGCCGTCATCGGCACCGCCCAGTACCTCTCCCCGGAGCAGGCCAAGGGCGAGCAGGTCGACGCCCGCTCCGACCTGTACTCGACGGGCTGCCTGCTGTACGAGCTGCTGACCGTCCGGCCCCCGTTCGTGGGCGACTCGCCGGTCGCGGTCGCGTACCAGCACGTACGGGAGGAGGCGCAGCCGCCGAGCGTCTTCGACCCCGAGATCACGCCCGAGATGGACGCCATCGTCCTGCGGGCACTGGTCAAGGACCCCGACTACCGCTACCAGTCCGCCGACGAGATGCGCGCCGACATCGAGGCCTGCCTCGACGGCCAGCCCGTCGCGGCCACGGCGGCCCTCGGCGCGGTCGGCTACGGCGGCCACCCGGACGACCAGCAGACCGCGATGCTGCGCCCGCAGCACGGCGCCGGCCAGACGTCGATGATGCCGCCCGTGAACCCCGACGACGGCTACGGCTACGACGAGCGCCCGGACCGCCGCCGCCAGAAGAAGAGCAACACCTCCACAATTCTGCTGGTGGTGGCCGGCCTGCTGGTGCTGGTCGGGGCGATCCTGATCGGGAAGTGGGCGTTCAGCAGCACCGACGCCGGCAACGAACCGTTCAAGGCCCCGAACTTCGTCGGTGAGACGAAGAGCGACGCCGAGAAGATGGCGACGAACGTCGATCTGAAGCTGGACATCACGCAGGAGGAGTGCGAGAACCAGCCGAAGGGCAACGTCTGCAGCCAGGACCCGAAGGCCGGCACCCAGGTCAACAAGGGCGACACCGTCTCGCTGGTCGTGTCCAAGGGTGCGCCGAAGGTCGCCGTGCCCGACGTGCAGGGCCTGACGTTCGTCAAGGCCGAGGCCCAGCTCGAGAAGAAGGGCTTCGAGGTCGAGAAGAAGACCGAGGAGTCCGACCGAGAGCCGGGCATCGTCATCGACCAGAACCCCGCAGGCGACACCGAGGTGGAGCAGGGCAGCACCATCACCCTCACCGTCGCCGAGGAGAAGGAGCAGGTCACGGTCCCCGACGTGACCGGCAAGACCTGCGACGAGGCCAAGCAGCAGATGGAGGCCAGCGACCTCACGGGCAACTGCACCGATGTCGACAGCACCACCGTCGAGGTGGGCAAGGTCATCCAGACGATCCCGGCGAAGGGCAGCTCGGTCGACCCCGGCTCGGCGGTGACCATCCAGATCGCCAAGGCCCCCGCGCAGGAGGTGGTCGCGGTCCCGACCGTGACCCAGATGTCGCTCAAGGACGCCAAGAAGGCCCTCGCAGACGTGGGCCTGCAGCCCGGCTCGATCAGCGGCTCCCAGGACGACAACGCCATCGTTCTCGCCCAGGACCCGCAGCCTGGCAGCCAGGTCGCCAAGGGCACCCCGGTCAACCTGGTCGCCGCGGACCAGGGCGGCAACGGCGAAAACGGCAACGGAGGCTTCTTCGGAGGCCCGACGGGCACGGCCACCCGCGACGAGGAGTACTGACCCTCCTCAGCACCGCCTGAACGCCCGCACAGGGCGCCTACGGACGCCGCCGGCTAGCGCAGCTCAGCCGGCGGCGTCCGCTTGTTGTCGACGTCCTCTGCACGCACCAGTCGACCGGACTCACGGACTCCCTCCCGCCGACGCTGGACACCCACCCGCATCCCAGTCGTGTCTTCATATTTCACGACTCGTTGAGCGGATGGCTGGGTTATGAGCGCTGTGCCGCTCGGGCCGCGCCAGCGACCCCACGCGAGTAGAAGAAGGAGACCGAGCGTGATCAACGAAACAGCTCTGCTGGAGTCGAAATCCCTGCGCGACAGCGTGCTGGACCGCACGGAAGTGCTCGACAGGGTAAAAGCACTGTCACTGCTGCCAGACGGCATGCATGTGACGACGGCGATGGTTGCCGCGTACTTCCAGGTCGGCATCAAGGCAATCGAATCTCTGGTGGTCGACCACCGGGAGGAGATGACTGCCAACGGGTACCGCGTTTTGACAGGTCCAGAACTGACCTCCTTCAAGGAGGTCTGTCAGATCCAGTCCCGTACACGAGCCATCGCGGTTTACTCCCGCCGCGCCGTCCTCAACATCGCCATGTTGCTCCGTGACAGGGAAGTCGCACGTCAGGTGCGTACCTACCTGCTCGACATGGAGTACCTGGTCCGCACGCAGCCTGTGGACAACTCCGTCGACAGCCACTCCAGTGCCCTCGACACCCGCATCGACCAGCGCATCACACACATCCTCGGCAAGACCATCGTCCCGATGTTCAACGCCCTGATCGAGAGCTCCGGCGAGCACCGCCGCGAGCTCATCGCACTCCGCGAGGACATCGAAGCCGTAGAGCGCAAGCTGTGCTGGCACCACCGGCGCATCAGCGCCTTGGAAGGAGAAACGCCAGCGGACGACGTCAGGGCGTCCATCCAGTCCATGACGTGGCAGGCCTTCGAGCACCACGTCGCCGACCTGCTGCGTCGTGACGGCTGCACAGACGTCGTCGTACGGAAGGCCCGCAATGACCGCGGCATCGACATCAGCGCACGCACAGCTGACGGGCGTACGGTGGCCGTCCAGTGCAAGAACCGCACCGGCCGCTGGTCCGTTCCAAGTGCCGACATGCAGAAGTTCGCGGGCGCCGCACGCGCCATCGACCGCGTCGATATTGCCCTGTTCGTCGCCACCTGCAACTTCAGCCCGGAGGCTCGAGCAATCGCCGATCTGAGCGGGGTCATCACCGTGGCCCGCGACGAGTTGGAGGCATGGAGCGCCGGCGTGCGACTCAAGGCACTGCGGTAGGCACCACATAAGGAGAGGCCCGAAGCCGCAAGTCGTAGTTGCGGCTTCGGGCCTCCGTCATCCTAGGTGACTGGGGTCCTACCAGGACCCCAGTCACCTCAGCGCAACTCAGCCGGCGGCGTCCTCTCGCTGTCGACCTTCTCGACGCGCTCCAGCTCGCCCCACACGATGTAGCGGTACGTGGACGTGTACACGGGCGTGCAGGTCGTCAGCGTGATGTAGCGGCCCGCCTTCTTCACGCCCGACTCCTTGGGGACCTGGCTCAGGACCTTCACGTTGTACTTCGAGGTCTCGGGCAGGACCGCGTACGCCTTGTACACGTACCACTTGTCCTTGGTCTCGAAGACGATCGCGTCGCCCTTTTTGATCTTGTCGATGTTGTGGAACTTCGCGCCGTGCCCGTCGCGGTGCGCGGCCAGCGAGAAGTTGCCCTTGGCGTCCTGAGGCAGGGCGGACTTCACCGGGTCCGTGTAATAGCCGGCGACGCCGTCGTTCAGGACCTTCGGGGAGGTGCCCTTCTTGACGAGCACCTCGCCGTTCTTCATCGCCGGTACGTGCAGGAAGCCGATGCCGTCCTTGGTGTCCAGGGCGCCCGGGCCGGTGTCCTTCGACCAGGTGTCCCGCACCTTGTTGCCCTCTTTGTCCGCGGCACGGTCCGCGACGACGTTGGTCCACCACAGCGAGTAGACGACGAAGAGGCCGAGGACGAGGCCCGCGGTGATGAGGAGCTCACCGAAGACGCTGACCGCTGTGGCGATGCGGCCCGAGGCCCGGCGTCGTCGTGCGGGCGCGGGCGCCCCGGTGCGCTCGTCGCGGTCGGTCGTGGCTACCACTGATCTGCCCCGTCTGTATCAGGTGCTGGTGAAGGCAACTCGTGTGTCTGCTGCGGCGCATGCATCATCGCCTACGCATCGGTCGGCTGCGCATGCGGTGCTGGTACGTCGGCCACGGCCCCCTCGGCTACTCGACGAGCGCATCGGGCTTCCCCTTGCTGCGCGGCCGTTCCTCGACCATCTTGCCCCAGACGATCATCCGGTAGGTACTGGTGAATTCTGGGGTGCACGTGGTGAGGGTGATGTAGCGGCCCGGCTTGGTGAAGCCGGACCCCGGGGGGATCGGGTCGAGGACGCTCGTGTTCTTCGGAGAGGTCACCGGGAGGATGCTCGCCATCTTGTAGACGTAGTACGCGTCCTGGGTCTCCACCACGATCGGGTCGCCGGGCTGGAGGCGGTTGATGTACCGGAACGGCTCGCCGTGTGTGTTGCGGTGCCCGGCCACTCCGAAGTTGCCCGTCTTGGCGCTCGGCATCGCCGTCGGGATGCTGTCCTTGCCGTAGTGGCCGGCCATGCCGCGGTCGAGGACCGTCTGCTTGTCGATGCCCTCGGCGATCGGCACGACGACGTCCAGCTTGGGGATGTGCATGATCGCGAAGCCCTGGCCCGGCTCGAACACCCCCGGGTTCCGCTTTCCGTTCGCCCAGTCGTCCTTCAGGGTGTGGGCCGCGTCATCGGTCTGCTGATGGGCGCGGATGTTCGTCCACCACAGCTGGTACGTGACGAAGAGCAGCATCAGTACGCCGGTGGTGATGAACACCTCTCCAAGGGCACGGCTGGCCAGCACCGCCGGGCTCGGCTTCCGGGCCCGCTCCGCCCGGCGCGCCTCGAGCCGGGTGAGGGGCTTGGACGCGGCCTCGGCTGCGTCGCCCGATGCCCCCTGGGAGGCTGCTTCCTGGGAGGTGGTCCGGGAGGCCGCCGAATGCCGGCCGCCTCCGCGTTTGGCGGCGCGGCGGCGGGCCGCCCGGCCCTCTGCGGGAGGCGGGGCGGCAGTGGCTCCGGCCGTTGCCCCCTGTGCGCTCCCCGCCGAGAGCGCGCCGTCGGCCCCACCGGTCGCAGCTAGGCGCGTGTCCTCCGTGCGCAGTCCCACCGTCTCGTCGTCGAGGACCGGACGCGGGTGCGGGATGCGCAGGCCCACGGTCTCGCCATCGGCGCCCACAGACGCGCCGTCGTTCAGCGGTAAAACCGGTCCGGCGGCAGCAGCGGGAGTGGCGCGCGGAGACGGGGCCGGAGCCGCGGCCGAGGGGTCCTGCGGCCCCGTATAGGGCCGGGCGTACCCCTCCTGCCCGTACGAGGCCGCCTGCTCCTCGTACGAGGGCTGAGAGGGCACCTCCTGCGACCCGTGCCAGTCGCTCGCGTACCCCAGTGGGTCGTCTCCCGAGGCATGCCGCTCCTGCCGGCCCGCGGACGGCGGTTCCGGGCTCTGCGCTACGCGGAACCACGGGGACGAATGGGATTCACCACGAAGCGCCTGCTGCCCCGGCAACGGATCGCTCAGCGGGTCGGCCAGCTGATCCACGGCCGCCTCGAACGCGTCGGCGCCGTCGTACGCCTGGGCGCCCCCGTACGCGTACTCGTCGTACTCGTCGTACGGGGCACCGTCGCGCTCGGGGCGCAGCGCCGTCACGCCCTGGCCCTGCCCACCACCGGGGCGAGCCCGGCCGATCGCTCGATCGCACCCGGGTCGCCGCACTCGACCAGCCAGTTGGCGAGCATGCGGTGGCCATGCTCCGTCAGCACGGACTCGGGATGGAACTGCACGCCCTCCACCCGGTGTTCACGGTGGCGCAGGCCCATGATGATCCCGTCCTGCGTACGGGCCGTGACCTCCAGCTCGTCCGGAATCGTGGCCGGCTCGGCGGCCAGCGAGTGGTAGCGGGTCGCGGTGAACGGCGAGGGAAGTCCGGCGAACACGCCCTTGCCCTCGTGCTCGACGAGCGACGTCTTGCCGTGCAGCAGCTCGGGCGCGCGGTCCACCACACCGCCGTACGCCACGGCCATCGACTGCAGACCGAGGCAGACGCCGAAGACCGGCACGCCGGTCGCGGCGCAGTGGCGCACCATGTCGATGCACACACCCGCCTGCTCGGGCGCCCCAGGGCCGGGCGAGAGCAGCACGCCGTCGAAGCCGTCCTGCGCATGGGACGTGGAGACCTCGTCGTTGCGGCGGACCTCGCACTCGGCGCCCAACTGGTACAGGTACTGGACCAGGTTGAAGACGAAGCTGTCGTAGTTGTCGACGACGAGGATGCGTGCGCTCACTGGCCGTTCACCGTCACATCGTTGAAGGGGAGCAGAGGCTCGGCCCAGGGGAAGACGTACTGGAAGAGGACGTAGACCACAGCGAGGATCAGCACCAGCGAAATCAGTGCCCTCACCCATGCGTTTCCTGGCAGATGCCGCCAGATCCAGCCGTACATGCCGTCCCTTCCGTCGCACCACGGCACCAGACTCACGCCGTACGGGCACCAGCCTAACGGCGCAACGCCTTCGGTTTCCCGGCCTCCACAGGCTGCGTGGCATCGAGATGGGCCCAGATGATCAACCGGTGGCTGTGGCCCCACTCCGGCTCGCAGGTCGTCAACGTGAGGTAGCGCCCCGGCCCGTCGTATCCCGACTTACGCGGCACGGGATCGATCACGGCGATGTCGCTGGGCAGTGTCTTGTACGGCTTGGTGTCGATGCGGTACGTGAACCATGTCGTGCCGTCGGTCAGGACCACCGCATCGCCGGGGCGCAGCTTGGGGAAGTCCTTGAAGGGATCGCCGTAGGTGCGGCGGTGGCCGGCGACGGCGAAGTTGCCCTTCTGGCCGAGCTGGGCGGTGCCGGCGTAGTGGCCGAGGCCCCTTTTCAGCGTCTCGGTCTTGGTGCCTTCGAGCACGGGCTTGTTCCACGTGAAACCAAGACGCGGGATGTACATGACGGCGAAGGGCTTACCGTCCTTGTAGGGCTTCGGCTTGGCGGCCGCGGACTCTTGGTCCCGGCCACCGTTCCTGTCCGGGGCGGCGCCAGTGCCCTTGGCCTCAGCGGTCCCGCTCTCTGTCGGGGCTGAGAGGGAGCCCTGGGCCCACCGGTCCTGCAACTGGCCGATCTCGTCGTCCATGGCACCGTCGGCCTGCACACCGGTCCATAACAGCGTGTAACAGACAAAGAGCACGATCAGGGCGCCGACGGTGATACACAGTTCGCTGAACGTCCTGACGATCACTCGCACCGACACCGTCGACCTCCGGGCGCTACTCCACAGGCTTCGCGTAATGGAGATCCACTGTGCCCGAATAGCCGGGAAGAGTCACTGACCCTTCCTCCTCGACTTTCCACCCGAGACCGTACGCATTGACGTACAGCATGTAGTTCTGGATCTCGGGAGACGCCGTGAGAGCGTTCTGCAGCTTCTCCGGGTCGCCGACCGCGGTCACCTTGTAGGGCGGGGAGTAGACGCGGCCCTGGAGGATCAGGGTGTTGCCGACACAGCGCACAGCGCTGGTGGAGATCAGCCGCTGGTCCATGACCTTGATCCCCTTGGCTCCGCCCTGCCAGAGGGCGTTGACGACGGCCTGCAGGTCCTGCTGGTGGATGACCAGGTCGTTCGGCTGGGGCTCCGGGTAGCCGGGGAGCTTCGCGGTGGCGTCCGGCGGGGCATCGTTGAGGGTGACGGAGAGGGCCTGGCCGCGGAGCTTGTTGGTGCCGGCGTTCTCCTCCAGCGCCGCCAGCTTGGCATCCTCGGCCTTCGTGCTGCCGTCGTCCCGTTCCGCCAGCGACTCGACATCCTCACGCAGCGAGCTGTTCGACTCGTCGAGCTCACCGTTCCTGTGGCTGCGCTCCTGAATGAGGTCGGAGAGCCTCAGCAAGGACGCGTCGGTGCGGATGTTCGTGCCCTTGGCGGTGTTGAAGCTGGTGAAGAAGATCAGTCCGGCCAGAGCAAAGACGGCAATCGTGAGCAACCGCACAGGTCGCCACCGTGATGTACGACCGGGACTGGATTGAGTCCCCGGGGAGTCGGCAGAATTGCTCAACGTACCCTTACTCCTTACGGCGCCGCGGAAGGACTACGCTAACGGACGCCCGGGGGAGCGCTCAGTTTCCCCTTGTACGCTGCCCCAGGGCCAGCCCAGTTCACTTGCGCGGCCACGCAGCGCATCGACAGGAGAGACCCTCGTGCCGAAGTCACGTATCCGCAAGAAGGCCGACTACACGCCGCCGCCGTCGAAGCAGGCGACGAACATCAAGCTGACCAGCCGCGCCTGGGTGGCTCCGGTGATGCTGGCGCTGTTCCTGCTCGGTCTCGCCTGGATCGTCGTCTTCTATGTGACCGACGGCTCGCTGCCGATCGACTCCCTCGGCAACTGGAACATCGTTGTGGGCTTCGGCTTCATCGCGGCGGGGTTCGGCGTCTCCACCCAGTGGAAATAGCTCGGCCCCAGCCTCGGCCCGAGGCTCTGCCCCCAGCTATCCACTGAGTTATCCACAGCACTGTCCACAGCGGGGGAAAAGGTCAGAAGATCTGTGGATAACCCACCGGTTTTGCTGCCGGTGTGACTGACCTACCACTCTTCGGACGTCAGTTCGCCCCTTGTCCTTCCTGCGAAAACCCAGGTCAGCGACAAGGGGCACACTCGTTCCCCACGGCATGCACAGGATCAGCCACACGCTGTGGACAACTGCGGCTCAAGTGAGCTGCGCAGTCCTCATCAGCACGATCACAAGCGACACGGCCAGCACCACCGCACAGGTCGCGTACTGGACCAGCGTCCGGCGCTCGCGAGGCGCGTGCACCATGGCGTAACCGACCACGACACCGCCGACGAGTCCTCCCACGTGGGCCTGCCACGCGATGTTGGCCCATGTGAACGTGAGGACCAGGTTGATCACCAGCAGCGCGATGACCGGCCGCATGTCGTAGTTCAGCCGCCGCATGAGAACGGCGGTCGCGCCGAACAGCCCGAAGATGGCACCGGACGCGCCGAGCGACGGCTGGTTCGGGGCGGCGAGGAGATAGGTCAGAGCGCTGCCCGCCAGTCCCGAGACCACATACAGAGCGATATAGCGCGCGCGGCCCAGCGCGGCCTCCAGCGGCGGGCCGATCCACCAGAGGCTGAGCATATTGAAGGCGATGTGGATAAGGCTGCCGTGCAGAAACATCGCCGTCAGCAGCCGGTACCACTGCCCGTCCGCAACGCCCTCGAGTGATCCGAGCACGGGGACATAGGCACGCCCGATCAGATCGAAGCTGTCCGTGAACCGGTCACCGACCGAGAGCTGCACCAAGAAGACAGCGAGATTGAGTCCGATCAGGAGCTTGGTGACCATGCGCGGGTCCGCCGCGACCGTGCCACCGGCGATGGTGCGCGGCTGGTTCGCATCCGGGGCATGGCCCGTGCCCGAGCCCTCGCGTACGCAGTTGGGGCACTGGAATCCGACCGAGGCGCTGACCATGCACTCCGGGCAGATGGGGCGCTCACAGCGGGTGCACCGGATGCCCGTCTCCCGGTCCGGGTGCCGGTAGCAGCCGGGCAGGCTCTGGGCACCCTGCGGGTCCTTGGGATTGCCTGGCGCCTGGTCCATGGGGTTCCCCTCGTTCTCCGTACACAACGCACCGCCCCGCCCATCCTTACGGACGGGCGGGGCGTTTGGTTCCCTGCGGGTCCCTTTGGGGCGCACCCCGCGGGATCCCGTGGGCTCAGGCTCAGCCCTGGCGGGTCTCCACGACGACCGACTCGATGACGACGTCGTTGACCGGGCGGTCGGTGCGCGGGTTCGTCTGGGTGGCGGCGATGGCGTCCACGACCTTCTGACTGGCCGTGTCGGTGACCTCGCCGAAGATGGTGTGCTTGCGGGTCAGCCAGGCGGTCGGCGCCACGGTGATGAAGAACTGCGAGCCGTTGGTGCCCGGGCCGGCGTTGGCCATGGCCAGCAGGTACGGCTTGTCGAAGGCCAGGTCCGGGTGGAACTCGTCCTCGAACTGGTAGCCGGGGCCGCCCGTGCCGTTCCCCAGGGGGTCACCGCCCTGGATCATGAAACCGCTGATCACCCGGTGGAAGACCGTACCGTCGTAGAGCCTGTCGGTGGACTTCTTGCCGGTCGCCGGGTGGACCCACTCCCGCTCGCCCTGGGCGAGCTCGACGAAGTTCTTGACCGTCTTCGGCGCATGGTTCGGCAGCAGCCGCACCTCGATGTCGCCGTGGTTGGTCTTCAGGGTGGCGTAAAGCTGCTCAGCCACGATCTGCCTTCCGTTGTCCTCTGTGACCCTCCGATCCTCGCACGGATGGTCTCTTCCGTCTTCGCACGGTAGGTCCGTGCGTCGTCGCACCTCGCAACCTGGCGGACTACACCTCTTTGCCGGGGAAACACGACCTAGTAGAAGCCGAAGGGGCGCGTCATGCCGGGATCCGTGGCATTGTCGTCGGCAAGCTCCCCTTGCACCGTATTGCTCTTGAATTCCCTGAGTCATCGCTGATGACCCGGATGCCCGCCCTCGCATGCCGCGGAGCCTTCCGACAGGCATGATCCCGATAAGGGTGGAAAGGTGAAATACCTGTACGCCACCGAGGAGGAGGATCCCGTGACCCGCATCGACAGCGTGCGCGCCGCGACCGGCTCGGCGAAGGAGAGCGTGCTGCACGCCGCGGAAGTGGTGGCGCCCTACGCCGACACGGCCAAGGACCGGGCCGCGCACTACGCACACGAGGCACGTGTACGACTCGCGCCGAAGGTGTCGCACGCCGCACAGCAAGCGGCGGAACAGGCCCGTGCCCAGTACGGAGCACATGTTGCGCCGCGTCTGGAACAGGCACGCACCCATGTGCCACCCAAGGTCGACTACGCGGCTCATGAGGCCGCCGTCCGCACTCGCCGGGCAGCCCGCCAGGCCGCCGTCTATTCGAGGCCGCGTATCGAGCAGGCCGTCGCCGCGGCCCAGCCCGTCCGTGAGGAGGCAGCCGCTCGCAGTGTGGCTGCGCTGGCCGCGCTGCGCGGTCAGATTTCCGCCAAGGACATCGAGAAGCTGGTCCGCAAGCACGAGCGTCGGGCGAAGGCCGGGCGGTTCGCCAAGGGTCTCGCCCTGCTCGCCACGCTCGCCGGCGGCGCCTTCGCCGCCTGGAAGTGGTGGGACAAGCAGGCCAACCCCGACTGGCTGGTCGAGCCGCCGGCTGCCACCGAAGTGTCAGACAGCGGTGCGCTGAGCTCGGTGGACGGCAGCAGCCAGCTCGACCCCGACGTGCAGGCGAAGCAGGCCGAAGCGGAGGCAGCCGAGCGCAACGAGCGCGACTGAGCGCCACGAACGCTGTCGGGCGGGAGACGAGCCGGTCTCCCGCCCGACAGCGTTTCACGTGAAACCTCGATGCGCTCGATCCGACCCCTTCGGCTCAGCGCCATCCGCCTACGGCATCCCTCTTCGACCCAGCGCCCTCCACCGACGGCGTCGTTCTCTGGCCCAGCGCCATCCCTCACCCGGCGTCGCTCTGTGGCCCAGCGCCACCCCTCACCCGGCGTCGCCTGCGCCATCCCTCACATGACACTCGGCCGGCGCTTTGCCTGCGGTTTGCGCAAAGGACGGCCGTAGATTCGGCACAAAAGCCGCAACAAAAGTCGCGAGAGTCACAGGATGCAGAACGACGAAGGCGACGCCGCCCGCGCTGGTCGCGGGAGGCGTCGCCTGTTGTCGTTGTGGAGCCTAGGGGAGTCGAACCCCTGACATCTGCCATGCAAAGACAGCGCTCTACCAACTGAGCTAAGGCCCCGAAGGCGATGCATCCACCGGAAGAAACACCTCCCGGCAGGCACCGGGGACCAGAGTACCGGGTAACCCCCGGGATCTCGCAAAAGGATTGGGGCTCCCCGTCCACGATCCCGCTTCGTAAGATGCTCGACGTGGTTCGCAGCAGCGAACCGCGCGGTACTTGGGGAAGCGATGGGGAGACGCAATGGATGCCGCACAGCAGGAAGCGACCGCAAGAGCACGGGAGCTGCAGCGGAACTGGTACGGAGAGCCGTTGGGGGCGCTCTTCCGTAGGCTGATCGACGACTTGGGCCTCAACCAGGCGCGGCTCGCGGGGGTGCTCGGCCTTTCTGCGCCGATGCTGTCCCAGCTGATGAGCGGCCAGCGTGCCAAGATCGGCAATCCGGCGGTGGTCCAGCGCGTCCAGCTGCTGCAGGAGCTGGCCGGCCAGGTCGCGGACGGCAGCGTGAGCGCCGCCGAGGCGACCGAGCGCATGGACGAGATCAAGAGGTCCCAGGGGGGCTCCGTGCTCAGCACCAACACCTCGCAGACGACGTCCAGTTCAGGCGCGCCCACGGTCAAGCGTGTCGTCCGCGAGATCCAGTCCCTGCTGCGCTCGGTGGCCGCCGCCGGCGACATCATCGAGGCAGCGGACATGCTCGCCCCGGCCCATCCGGAGCTGGCAGAGTTCCTGCGGGTGTACGGCGCCGGACGCACGGCGGACGCTGTCGCCCACTACCAGGCGCATCAGAGCTGAGCCGGCGGCCGGGCCGCCGGAACCGCCGAACCGGGAGCTGGGCACGACGATGGGTGAGATCTTCGCCGGGCGGTACGAACTGGCCGATCCGATCGGACGCGGGGGAGTCGGAGCGGTCTGGCGTGCCTGGGATCACCGGCGGCGCCGGTATGTGGCCGCCAAGGTCCTGCAGCAGAGCGATGCACACACGCTGCTGCGCTTCGTGCGCGAGCAGGCGCTGCGGATCGACCACCCCCACGTGCTCGCTCCCGTCAGCTGGGCCGCCGACGACGACAAGGTCCTGTTCACCATGGACCTGGTCGGCGGCGGCTCGCTGGCGCACCTGATCGGCGACTACGGCCCGCTGCCGCCGGGCTATGTCTGCACTCTGCTCGACCAGTTGCTGTCGGGGCTCGCCGCGGTGCACGCCGAGAGGGTCGTGCACCGCGACATCAAGCCCGCCAACATCCTGCTCGAGGCGACCGGCACCAAGCGGCCGCACCTACGGCTGTCGGACTTCGGCATCTCGATGCGCAAGGGTGAGCCGCGGCTCACCGAGACGGACTTCGTGGTGGGGACGCCCGGGTATTTCGCGCCCGAGCAGATGCTGGGCGCGGAACCCGACTTCCCCTCCGACCTCTACGCGGTGGGCCTGGTGGCCCTGTATCTGCTGCAGGGAGCCAAGCCGGACGCCAAGGCGCTCGTCGAGCGCTTCAGGGCGCAGGGCATCCCGCACGCACCGCAGGGCATCCCCGAGCCCCTCTGGCAAGTCGTGGCGAATCTGCTGCAGCCGGATCCGCAGGCGCGGTTCCGTACGGCCACGGGGGCACGCAAGGCGCTGGCCTCCGCCGCCGAGATGCTGCCCGAGCCCGGGCCGGACGACGAGCTGATCGAGGTCTTCGACCAACTCGGGCCGCTCCCACCGGGGTTCGGCCCCGACGGGCCCGTCACGAAGGCACCTCGATCCGAGCCGACGGTGGCCACCGGGCCGACCGTCAGCTCCGGACCGGCTGTGACCACCGGGCTGACCGTGAGCCCCGCACCGGCCGTGCCCACCGGGTCGACCATCGACCCCGGACCGGCGGTGCCTCCCTCCGAGGCTTTCGCGAACGCCGAAACTCCCGCTGCTGCGTTCCTCGACGCGGACGCCTCCAAGGCGCTCGTGACCCCCGAGGCCGACCCCGGCTCCGAGCCGGTCACTCCCGCCGGACCGGCCGTACATGCGTCCCCCGACGCGGAAGTCGCGGGCCGGCATCACCCCTCGATGTCGGAGACGGGCAGCTTCCCGCTCACTCCACCACTGCAGGCGAGTCCAGCCCCGAGCTCACCATCGAGTCCGCCGTCGAGCCCCCTGCCAGGCCTTTCAGCGCCGCCTACGGCTCCCATGGACCTCTCGGGGACTCCGACAGCCTCGGTCCAGCGGGACACCGCGCCCACTCGTTCGTACACGGCTCCGGTCCCGGGAGTCCCCGCTCATGGATCCGCGCACGGATCCGCTCACGGTCACGCCCCTGCCAACCCCTACCTCCCGGGGACCACCCCGGGAGCCGATCAGCTGCCGTACGCACCGCCCCAGCTCCCCACCCGGCGTCCGGGCCCGCCCGCGAAGGTGGCGATCCCGGTCTTGGCGGTCGCGTTTATCTGTTTCGCCGTGGGCATCTGGGCGTTGTCCCAGATCTGATCATGAACCGCCCCCGGCCTGGCCACCGGCCCGGCCCTTCACGGCGTCCCGTACTCCCGCTGCGCCCGGGAAACCCCTGCCGCCCGCCGCCGCGCAACGACCGTCCACAACCCGAGGAACAGCACGAGCACGGTCCCCGTGCCGATACCGCCGGCAGCCACCAGCTTCATGGTGTCGCCGCGCGCGGCCTCGTCCTCCGTCTCCCCGCTCTCCGCCGCGTCCTTGTCCCCTTCCGTGACGCTGAACGCGTCGGCGGGCTGAGGGGACCCCGCGTACTCGGGTCCGGCCTGCGCCGCTCCCCGTACCGCCACGCTCAGGATCAGCCCGAGAGGCTCGTGGCCGATCTTCTCGGCGACCTCGAGGTCGAGGTGGACGGCCAGGTAGTACCAGCCGGCGAACCGCACCCCGTTCACCTGGTCGTCACGGTCATAGCGGTTCTCGTACGCGACCGGAGGCAGCGGGTCCAGGGCGGTCGACTTCTGCTCGCCGTCGTACCCGGTGCTCGTATCGGCCACGTAGCCGCGCACCGGGTTGTACAGGGTCATGACGAGGGCGTTGCCCACATAACCGTCGCCCCCGCTGGCGCTGCCCAGCTCGGCGGTGGCGAAAAGCTGCTGCCCCCAGTCCACCGGCACGCGGTAGAAGAGCGTCTCCCCGGCCTCGATCTCGTCCTTCCAGATGCCCTGCGCCACTCCGCGCGCCTCACTGAAACCGGCTCCGCCCTTCCGGGGCTTCGGCTCGCCGTCGGGCGGCTGGGGTGAGGCGGAGTCCCAGACCTCGGGAGGCACCGTCGCACCGCTCTGCTTCAGAGCGGGCTCGGATGCGTACTGAATCTCGAGGTCCCAGTCCTCCGGGGTCGACCGGGAGATGCCCGTGCGTTCGACGAGCACGTAGTACGTGCCGGCCTCCTGGCAGGTGACCTCGCCGGGTTCGATACTGCGTGAGGCCCAGGCGGCGATGGGCCGCGCACTCTCGGCGGCGCCGAACCGCTCTTCACCGAACGAACAGGTGCGGCCATCGCTGTCCTGTAGGGAGACCTTTATGCCGTCCGTGTTCACGACCTGCGCGGTCGGCTTGGGTACGGCGGTGACGGAGACGTAGCCGTTGGACGTCGCGTCGAGTTGGAGGCGGTAGTACAACTTGACTTCGTCGCGCGGGAAGGAGCTCCTGTACGTCGTGCCTGGCTGCAGCCTCTGGGCATCCGTATTGCTCGCGGTGCCCGCGACCTTCGTCGCATCGTCGTCGAATGCATACGGATGCGGAGGAGCGGTAGCCGCCGAGGCGGGCACCACAGGAAGTACGGCCGCTACGCAGAGCGAGCCCAGAACGCCCAGCGGAGCTCCCGCAGCGACCAACGACCTGCTGTAGCGCCGCCCCATCACGCACCACCCCTCATCGCCCATCGTTATGTGCACCAGCAAGCAAAAGATTCACTCAAGTGAAGCGGGTTGGCCGAACCTGGCAGCACAAAGCCCCGGCCATCATGTGACCGGGGCTCGTGACGAGACTGCCAGGGATACTCACGAACCCGTGGGCACGGAGTCAGTCGCCTCCGTCCACAGATCCTGCTCGGCGCGATCCGCCTGGATCTGGCGGTACACGAGGAGTCCGCCGATGGCGGCCAGTGCGACCAGGAGAAGCTTCTTCACCGCGCGACCTCGTCTTTCCTTGACGTAGGGGACCTCTGGCGCCCGACTATACACACCGACCGATATCGATCGGTGACCTGCGTCGGCCCTCAACTGCCGCCCGGAATCCAGCAGTCGAACCGGGCGGAGCCCCGCCGATCACCCTTTACATGCTGGTACTTTCACCGCCCTTGGGGACATTTCCATCCATATGCATCCATCCGGGTGGTGTTCATCCGAAGATCGATGCGCCATGGGCGTCGGTCCACCACTCTCCGCCCGTCATACACATCATGAGGAAAGTACGCAAATCGCCCGACCCGAATGGGAGAGATCATGGCCGCCAACAAGGTCGTCAAGTTGTGGACCCTCGTCATTTCCGCCTTCCTCGCGGTGCTCGCCGCACTCGGTTTCACCACGGCGGCCACCGCGGCCGCCCCCGTACAGCAGCCGACGGAATCCTGCAACGGCAAGACGGACGCGACGGCACCGGCGCCCCGCGCGGTCCACTGGAGGCCGCCGCACGTCGGGGCCCTGCCGCCCACGATGAAGCAGCGCATCCACGCCGAGGCCCACGGTTCCTCGCCCACCTGCCGCCGTCTGCCGGCCCTCGACGCCGCCTCCGCGAGAGGCACAGCGAATGTGGCAGAAGTCCCGGCCCTCTGAAGCCCTCACAGGCACAGACGAATCGCAGGACAAGACATCGCGGCAGTACGCAGGGCATCACTCAGTACTCACGGCATCACGCGGCACCATGCAGTCCAAGGCGCCATGCAGTACCCAGGCGCCATGCAGTACTAGCACCCAGGCGCCATAGTACCCAGGCACCACGCAGCACTAGGGGCATCACCCCGGTACTCAAGGCGTCACGGCAGCAATGACTCATCCAGCTCCACGCGGTACGCAGCGCAGCTCGTACCCGCCCAAAGACCCTAAGCGCTCCACCAGCAGAGCCCCGGCGTGCTCGATCTCCGCCAGTCCCCCGCCTTTCCCGCCTTCCCCGCCTTCGCCCAAGCCTCGTAGAACGCGACGCTCGTAGCACCCGCGCCGCATCGCAGCACGCGACGCAGCACAAGCTGTCCCGCGGTCCGAGGCAGAAGCCCGAAGCAGAGTCACACGGCAGACGACAACAGGACCACGAACGTCAAAGACCCCCAGTCGTGATCGACTGAGGGTCTTATCGGTGGTGGGGCTAACAGGACTTGAACCTGTGGCCTCTTCCTTATCAGGGAAGCGCTCTAACCGTCTGAGCTATAGCCCCGCGCGCTGCGCGCTGACCTCTGAAGATTAGCGCACGACGCGGCCAGTCCCAAAATCGGTAATCGGACGGCCTTACTCGTCCTCGGCGAGGGTCAGCTCGACACCGCCCACGAAGCCCGCGGAGAGGTTGTAGATGAAGGCGCCGAGCGTCGCCAGCGCCGTGGCGAGGACCACGTCGATCACCGCGATGATCGACGTGAACATCAGGACGTTCGGAAGCGAGAGGAACGCCTGCAGGTCGAAGCCGTTGGACTCGTTGGAGCCCGTCGCCTCGGCGATCGTGCCGCCCACCGTGGAGAAGACCCCCATGGCGTCCATGACCATCCACAGCACCGCTGCGGCAACGATTGTGCAGACGCCCAGCGCGATGGAGAGCATGAAGCTCACCTTCATCACCGACCACGGGTCGGCCTTGGCCACCCGCAGCCGTGCCTTGCGCGTACGCGGCATCGTCCGCGCCCCGGTCCGGGGCCGACGGACGGCCTCGGTCGCAGGCGCGGGTGCCTGATACGCCTGCGGCGGCTGGTACGGCTGGGGAGGCTGCTGGTGGGCTTGCGGCCCCTGCTCTCCTGGCAGCGGGCCGACGGAACCCCCGGCCTGGCCTGCCGCCCCGTCCGGGCCGGGTGCATATCCGTCGTACTGCTGAGTCCCCGGTCCTCGGGTATCCGTCACAGTTCCCCCCTGGGATCCATGAGAGTCATGGGAGTCTGCCGAGTCGGTGGCGGGGCCACGGGCGCCGTCCGCTCCGGCGTCGTTCGCTCCGGCGCTCGTGGCTCCGCTCACGCTGGCTCACTCCTCGTGCTACTCGGCCGTGGACTCCGTGCCCTCGTCCGTACCGACGGCCGCTGCGTTGCCGGCCGACTCGTCGACGGCGTCTGCGCCCTCGACCTCCTCGGCCTCACGACCGGCCTCGGCGTTACGTGCGATGCCGACCACGGCATCGCGCTTGCCCAGGTTGATCAGTTGGACGCCCATGGTGTCACGGCCCGTCTCCCTGATCTCATTGACTCGCGTACGAATCACGCCGCCGCCCAGCGTGATGGCGAGGATCTCGTCTGTCTCCTCGACCACCAGCGCTCCGACGAGCGAACCGCGGTCCTCCACGATCTTGGCGGCCTTGATACCGAGGCCGCCACGGCCCTGGACGCGGTACTCGTCGACGACGGTCCGCTTCGCGTACCCGCCGTCGGTGGCAGTGAACACGAACGTACCGGGACGGACAACATTCATCGAGAGCAGTTCGTCGCCCTCGCGGAAACTCATGCCCTTCACGCCCGAAGTGGCGCGGCCCATCGGGCGCAGCGCTTCGTCCGTTGCGGTGAACCTGATCGACTGGGCCTTCTTGCTGATCAGCAGCAGATCGTCCTCGGCCGACACCAGTTCGGCGCCGATCAGCTCGTCGTCCGAACCGTCCGCGGTCTCGCGGAGGTTGATGGCGATCACGCCGCCCGAGCGCGGGGAGTCGTAGTCCTTGAGCGCGGTCTTCTTGACCAGGCCGCCCTTGGTGGCGAGCACGAGATACGGCGCCGCCTCGTAGTCCCGCATGGCGAGGATCTGTGCGATCGTCTCGTCCGGCTGGAACGCCAGCAGGTTCGCCACGTGCTGACCGCGCGCGTCGCGTCCGGCGTCCGGGAGTTCGTACGCCTTGGCCCGGTAGACGCGGCCCTTGTTGGTGAAGAACAGCAGCCAGTGGTGCGTGGTCGACACGAAGAAGTGGTCGACGATGTCGTCTTCCTTGAGCTTCGCGCCGCGGACGCCCTTGCCGCCGCGCTTCTGGGCGCGGTAGTCGTCGGTTTTGGTGCGCTTGACGTAGCCGCCGCGGGTGACCGTGACGACGATGTCCTCCTCGGCGATCAGGTCCTCGATGGACATGTCACCGTCGAAGGGGATCAGCTTGGAGCGGCGGTCGTCGCCGTACTTCTCGACGATCGCGATGAGCTCCTCGCTGATGATGCCGCGCTGGCGGATCGGCGAAGCCAGGATCGCGTTGTACTCGGTGATCTTCGCCTGGAGCTCGTCGTGCTCCTGGACGATCTTCCGGCGCTCCAGGGCGGCCAGTCGGCGCAGCTGCATCTCGAGGATGGCGTTGGCCTGGATCTCGTCGATCTCCAGCAGGCCCATCAGGCCCTCGCGCGCGATCTCGACGGTGTCGCTGCGCCGGATGAGGGCGATGACCTCGTCGATCGCGTCGAGCGCCTTGAGCAGACCGCGCAGGATGTGGGCGCGCTCCTCGGCCTTGCGCAGCCGGAACCTCGTACGGCGGACGACGACCTCGATCTGGTGCGTCACCCAGTGGCGGATGAACGCGTCCAGCGAGAGCGTCCGCGGCACGCCGTCGACGAGCGCCAGCATGTTGGCGCCGAAGTTCGTCTGCAGGTCGGTGTGCTTGTAGAGGTTGTTCAGGACGACCTTGGCGACCGCGTCGCGCTTCAGCACGATGACCAGGCGCTGGCCCGTGCGGGAGCTCGTCTCGTCGCGGACGTCGGCGATGCCGCCGATCCTGCCGTCCTTGACGAGGTCGGCGATCTTCTGCGCGAGGTTGTCAGGGTTGACCTGGTACGGCAGTTCCGTGACCACCAGGCACTGGCGGTTCTGGATCTCCTCGACCTCGACGACCGCGCGCATCGTGATGGAGCCGCGACCCGTGCGGTACGCCTCTTCGATGCCCTTGCGGCCGACCACCAGGGCGCCGGTCGGGAAGTCCGGGCCCTTGATCCGCTCGATGAGGGCGTCCAGGAGCTCCTCGTGACTCGCTTCCGGGTGCTCCAGGTACCACTGGGCGCCGGCCGCGACCTCACGCAGGTTGTGCGGCGGGATGTTGGTCGCCATGCCCACCGCGATACCGGCGGAGCCGTTGATCAGCAGGTTCGGGAACCGGGACGGCAGGACGGTCGGCTCCTGGGAGCGGCCGTCGTAGTTGTCCGTGAAATCGACGGTCTCCTCGTCGATGTCGCGGACCATCTCCATCGACAGCGGCGCCATCTTGCACTCGGTGTAGCGCATGGCGGCCGCGGGGTCGTTGCCCGGAGAGCCGAAGTTGCCGTTGGAGTCCACCAGCGGCATCCGCATCGACCACGGCTGCGCGAGGCGGACCAGCGCGTCGTAGATCGAGGAGTCGCCGTGCGGGTGGTAGTTGCCCATGACGTCGCCGACGACGCGGGCGCACTTGTAGAAGCCGCGCTCGGGCCGGTACCCGCCGTCGTACATGGCGTACAGCACACGGCGGTGGACGGGCTTGAGGCCGTCCCGTACGTCGGGCAGCGCGCGCGACACGATGACGGACATCGCGTAGTCGAGATACGAGCGCTGCATCTCGGTCTCGAGCCCGACGGGCTCGACGCGCAGCGTCAGGCCCTCGTCCTCGGGGATGCTCGGAATGTTCTCGTCGGCCATTGCTGGTGAAGATCCTTCCTGGTGCGGTCAGCGGTGACCGACTCAGATGTCGAGGAAGCGGACGTCCTTGGCGTTGCGCTGGATGAACTGGCGGCGCGCCTCGACGTCCTCGCCCATGAGGACCGAGAACAGGTCGTCGGCCTGGGCGGCGTCGTCGAGGGTGACCTGGCCGAGGACGCGGTGCTCCTGGTCCATCGTGGTGATGCGCAGCTCCTCGGCGTTCATCTCGCCGAGGCCCTTGAAGCGCTGGACCGAGTCGTCCCTGATGCGCTTGCCGTTCTGGCGGCCGAGCTCGATCAGCGCGTCGCGCTCGCGGTCCGAGTACGCGTACTCGAAGTCGTCCCGGCCCCACTTGATCTTGTACAGCGGGGGGCGGGACAGGAAGACGTGACCGGCCTCGACCAGCGGGCGCATGAAGCGGAACAGGAAGGTCAGCAGCAGCGTGTTGATGTGCTGGCCGTCGACGTCGGCGTCCGCCATCAGGATGATCTTGTGATAGCGGAGCTTCTCGATGTCGAAGTCCTCGTGGACTCCGGTACCGAAGGCCGAGATCAGCGCCTGGATCTCCTGGTTCTGCAGGATCTTGTCGATCCGCGCCTTCTCGACGTTCAGGATCTTGCCTCGGATGGGCAGGATGGCCTGAACCTCCGGGTTCCGGCCGGACTTGGCCGAGCCGCCGGCGGAGTCACCCTCGACGATGAAGATCTCGCACTTGGTGGGGTCGTTCGACTGGCAGTCGCTGAGCTTGCCCGGCAGGGACGCCGACTCCAGCAGGCCCTTGCGACGGGTCAGATCGCGGGCCTTGCGGGCCGCCACGCGCGCGGTGGCCGCCTGGATGCCCTTGCGGATGATGTCCGCGGCCTCGTTGGGATTGCGGTCAAGCCAGTCGTTGAGGTGCTCGTAGACCGCCCTCTGGACGAAGGTCTTCGCCTCGGTGTTGCCCAGCTTGGTCTTGGTCTGGCCCTCGAACTGCGGCTCGCTGAGCTTCACCGAGATGATCGCGGTCAGACCCTCGCGGATGTCGTCACCCGTGAGGTTGTCGTCCTTCTCGCGCAGCAGCTTCTTGTCGCGCGCGTACTTGTTGATCAGCGAGGTCAGCGCTGCACGGAAGCCCTCCTCGTGCGTACCGCCCTCGTGAGTGTGGATGATGTTGGCGAAGGAGTACACGCCCTCGGTGTAGCCGCTGTTCCACTGCATCGCGACCTCGAGGGACAGGCTCTTGTCCTTGTCCTCGGCCTCGAGGTCGATGACGGTGGGGTGCACCGCGTCTCCCTTGCGGGAGTTGAGGTACTTCACGAAGTCGACGATGCCGCCGTCGTAGTGGTACGTGACGGTCTTGACCTCGGCGGTCTCGTCCGCGCCCGCCTCGTCCGCCCCGGATGTGGCCTTCGCCGACTCGCGCTCGTCGGTGAGTTTGATCGTCAAACCCTTGTTGAGGAACGCCATCTCCTGGAAGCGCCGCGAGAGCGTCTCGAAGGAGTACTCGGTGGTCTCGAAGATGTCCGCGTCGGCCCAGAAGGTCACCGACGTGCCGGTCTCGTCCGTCGCCTCGTGCTGGGCGAGCGGGGCCGTCGGGACGCCCATCTTGTAGTCCTGCGTCCAGCGGTAGCCGTCGGTCTTGACCTCGACGGACACCTTGCTCGACAGGGCGTTCACGACCGAGACGCCGACACCGTGCAGACCGCCGGAGACCGCGTAGCCGCCGCCGCCGAACTTGCCGCCCGCGTGCAGCACGGTCAGCACGACCTCGAGGGCCGGCTTGCCCTCGGAGGGGACGATGCCCACCGGGATGCCACGGCCGTTGTCGACGACGCGCACACCGCCGTCGGCGAGGATCGTCACGTCGATCGTGTCCGCGTGCCCGGCCAGGGCCTCGTCGACCGAGTTGTCGACGACCTCGTACACGAGGTGGTGGAGTCCGCGCTCACCGGTCGAGCCGATGTACATGCCGGGGCGCTTGCGGACCGCGTCCAGACCCTCGAGGACGGTGATGGCGCTGGCGTCGTACGACGAGCCTGCCTCGCCGGGGGCCACGTTGGGCACCCCGGCGGGCATCTCGCCGGACGCGCCGGCGGCAGTGGACGGAATGTTCTCGTTGGGGTTGCCGGAATCGGCCACGAAGCGCCCTTTCTGGCACAGCACAAGCCAAGCTCCCGGTGGCGGCCGGAGCGGCTGCGGCGTGATGCGGTGGTAAGCCTTGTTCAGCTCTTGCTCAGCTTTGCCCGTTCGGTCCCCGCAAGCGGGGCGGGATTCTCACCCAGTCTACCGGTAGCGCCGACGGTGATGGGGGTTTGCCGGTACCTGAGTCCGCATGTGCCGCCCTGAACCGGTCTCGGCCGACTCCCCATATGCGGAGCGGGGCTCCAAGAGGCTCACAGCGGCACTCAGCGCTTCGAGGTGTCAACCCCCCGCTACCGCCCGCCGGAAGTCAGCCGTATGTGTCGCCGGGGCCCGTGCTTCCGGGGGCGCGCAGGGGGCCGAAGCGGCTGGCGGGGCCGCCGGGACCGTGGACCTTGATGAGCTTCACGGTGCCGTGGCCGAGGTCCTCGTTGAGGCGCGCCACCAGCTGCGGAGCCAGCAGCCGAAGCTGTGTCGCCCAGGCCGTGGAGTCGCAGAGCACCGTCAGTACCCGTTCGTCCTCGTCGTACCGCTGCGGTACGCAGTGCCTGGCCAGGTCCGCGCCGACGATCTGCGGCCAGCGGCCCATGACACCGCCGACGGCGGCCGGGGTCTCCCAGCCGCGCTCGGTGATCAGCCGGTTGATGGCGGCGCCCAGCGCCATCGGGTCGCGGCCGTCGGCCCGCGCGCCGGAGCGCAGGCCGCCCCTTCGCGCCTGCTTCTTCTGCTGTGCTGCGGCACCACGCGCGCGTGCCTGTTCCTTGGCCGCGCGCAGGGCGACGCGGGCGAGGTCGACGCCGCTGGGTTCGGGGACCTTGGGGCCGGGCTCCGCGGGCCGCTCCTCGGAAGCCCCACCGGCACCACCGGATGTGATATCGCTCATACGCGCTCCACGGTGCCCTCGGACACCACGAAGCGTGCGCCCGTCAGTACGTCCGGTACGTCGTCGTCGACCGCGGCCGTGACGAGCACCTGCTCGCCCGGGGCGACGAGCTCTGCGAGCCGTTCGCGGCGCCGGGTGTCCAGCTCGGCGAACACGTCGTCGAGAACGAGCACCGGCTCGGCGCCTTCGGCCCGCAGCAGGTCGTACGAGGCGAGGCGCAGGGCCAGCGCGAACGACCACGATTCGCCGTGACTCGCGTATCCCTTCGCGGGCAGCTGGCCAAGTTTGAGCAGTAGATCGTCCCTGTGGGGGCCCACCAGGGTCACGCCCCGCTCGATCTCCTGCTTGCGCACCTCAGCGAGCGCGGCCATCAGCTGTTCGTACAGCTCCTCGCGCGTGTGGCCCTCGCCGGGCGCGGACGGCTTGTACTCCAGCGCGACCGGTCCGCCGCCGGGTGCCAACTGCTCGTACGCCTTGTCGGCCAACGGCTGCAGCGCGGCTATCAGATCCAGCCGCTGGGCGAGCAGCTCGGCGCCCACGCGCGCGAGGTGCTGGTCCCATACGTCGAGTGTGGACAGGTCCATGGAGCGGCCGCCGTGCCGGCGGGCAAGCGCGGCCGACTTGAGGAGGGTGTTGCGCTGCTTGAGGACGCGGTCGTAGTCGGACCGCACACCGGCCATGCGCGGGGCGCGCGCGGTGATCAGCTCGTCGAGGAAGCGCCGACGCTCCCCGGGATCGCCCTTGACGAGCGCCAGGTCCTCGGGCGCGAACAGCACGGTGCGTACGATGCCCAGCACGTCACGCGGTCTAACCTGCGACGATCTATTGATCCGGGCGCGGTTCGCCCTGCCCGGGTTGAGCTCGAGCTCGACCAGCTGCTGGCGCTCACCCTGCCGTACGGCGGCCCGGATGATCGCGCGCTCGGCTCCCATGCGTACCAGCGGGGCGTCCGACGAGACGCGGTGGCTGCCGAGCGTCGCCAGATAGCCGACGGCTTCGACGAGGTTCGTCTTTCCCTGCCCGTTCGGGCCGACGAAAGCGGTGACGCCCGGGTCGAGCGGGACCTCGACCCGGGCGTACGAGCGGAAGTCGGCCAGCGACAGATGCGTGACGTGCATGGTCGTTCGCCGACCTCCCCCAGGGGTGTTTCGGGTGTTGCTTGGTACTGCTGTGTTGCTTGGTACCGCTTACGCCTTCTCGACCGCGTGGCCGCCGAACTGGTTGCGCAGGGCCGCGATCATCTTCATCTGCGGGGAGTCCTCCTGGCGCGAGGCGAAGCGGGCGAACAGCGACGCGGTGATCGCGGGCAGCGGGACCGCGTTGTCGATGGCGGCCTCCACCGTCCACCGGCCCTCGCCGGAGTCCTGCGCATAGCCCTTGAGCTGCTCGAGGTGCTCGTCCTCGTCGAGGGCGTTGACCGCGAGATCCAGCAGCCAGGAGCGGATGACCGTGCCCTCCTGCCAGGACCGGAAGACCTCGCGGACGTCGGTGACCGAGTCCACGGCCTCCAGCAGCTCCCAGCCCTCGGCGTAGGCCTGCATCATCGCGTACTCGATGCCGTTGTGGACCATCTTCGCGAAGTGACCGGCGCCCACCTTGCCGGCGTGCACCGAGCCGAACTCGCCCTCCGGCTTCAGGGCGTCGAAGATCGGCTGCACCTTGGCGACGTTCTCCTTGTCGCCGCCGTACATCAGCGCATAGCCGTTCTCCAGGCCCCAGACACCGCCGGAGACGCCGCAGTCGACAAAACCGATGCCCTTGATGCCCAGCTCGACGGCGTGCCTCTCGTCGTCCGTCCAGCGGGAGTTGCCGCCGTCCACGACGACATCGCCGGGACTCAGGAGCTCGGCGAGCTCGTCGATGGTGGACTGGGTCGCGGCACCGGCCGGGACCATCACCCACACCACACGCGGACCCTTGAGCTTGCCCACAAGCTCTTCGAGGCTGTGGACATCCGCGAGGTCCGGATTGCGGT
Organism: Streptomyces himalayensis subsp. himalayensis; assembly: GCF_013778455.1. Classification (GTDB taxonomy): domain Bacteria; phylum Actinomycetota; class Actinomycetes; order Streptomycetales; family Streptomycetaceae; genus Streptomyces; species Streptomyces himalayensis. Next base: position 471,233 of record NZ_JACEHE010000002.1, read on the forward strand.
CATATCCGATGACGGTGTGACCTGCGCGGCGGATCCGCTCGCGCATGTTGCCGCCCATCTTGCCGAGGCCGACGAGACCGAGCTCCATCAGTGGTGTTCCTTCACTTAGCGAGGTGGCTTTCCGGCACTTTCGTACCCGCGTCCGAGCCTACGCCCGGACTTGCGTGCACACCTGTGGGCTCAGCCGCTCAACCGATCCCACCTGCGGTGATGCCCGCCCGTGGTGATCAGCCCGAGAGCCGGACCGGCATGATCAGGTACTTGTACGCCTCGTCCGCCTCGGCGTCCACGGCGGGCTTGCCGCTGAGCAGCGCCGGCTTGGTCGACGTCGTGAAGGAGAGCTGGGCCACCGGGGAGTCGATGGCGCTCAGGCCGTCCAGCAGGAACGTCGGGTTGAAGGCGATCGAGATGTCGTCACCCTCCAGCTGGGCATCCACCCTTTCCACAGCCTGTGCATCGTCGCTGGAGCCGGCCTCCAGAGTGAGGACACCCTGCTCGAAGCTGAGCCGCACCGGAGTGTTCCGCTCGGCCACCAGAGCCACACGCTTGACGGCCTCGACCAACGGGCCGGTCTCGATGACCGCGACCGAGTTGAACTCCGTCGGGAAGAGCGTGCGGTACTTCGGCAGGTCGCCTTCCAGCAGCCGCGTCGTCGTACGCCGCCCGGCGCCCTCGAAACCGATCAGGCCCTCGCCGGCACCCGAGCCGGACAGCGCCAGCGTCACGCTGTCGCCGCTGGTCAGCGCCTTGGCCGTGTCGAGCAGCGTCTTGGCCGGGACCAGGGCGACCGCGGAGGCGTCCGGGTTCTCCGGCTTCCACAGGAACTCGCGGACCGCAAAGCGGTAGCGGTCGGTGGAGGCCAGCGTGACCGTGTCGCCCTCGATCTCGATGCGCACACCGGTCAGGACAGGGAGCGTGTCGTCACGGCCGGCGGCGATGGCCACCTGGGCTGCCGCGGAGGCGAAGACCTCGCCGGGGACCGTGCCCGTGGCGTTCGGCATCTGCGGCAGCGCCGGGTACTCCTCCACAGGCAGTGTGTGGAGTGTGAACCGGGAGGAGCCGCAGACCACGGTCGCCCGTACACCGTCTGTGGAAATCTCCACCGGGCGGTTGGGGAGGGCGCGGGAGATGTCGGCGAGGAGCCGGCCGGAGACGAGCACGGTGCCCTCCTCCTCGACCTCCGCCTCCACAGAGACGCGCGCCGACACCTCGTAGTCGAAGCTGGACAGGCTCAGTGCGCCGTCCTCGGCCTTCAGCAGAAGGCCCGCGAGGACGGGCGCAGGCGGACGGGCCGGAAGGCTGCGCGCCGCCCAGGCCACTGCCTCCGCGAGTACGTCGCGTTCCACCCGGATCTTCACCGTAAGCCGCCTCCTGCTGTTGCCGGCGCTCTCGCCTGCTCACTTCGTCGTCTGGCTCGGTGTCGCTAGGCCCTCGGGAGGGAAGGACACCGGGAGACCAGTCTGACGCACGGCACTGACAGCTGGTGCCTCTCGGGGTCAAGTCGTACCGGGCGGCACCGGAGCACCGGACCGCGAGTTGTGCACAGGCCCCCCTTCGAGGCAATTTCCCTGCTCTATCTAGTCAGGGGTAGTAGTAGGGCCTGTGGAAACCGTGGATAACCGTGAGTGCGCAGGTCAGAGCCGGTTTTTTGTCCACCGGGCCTGTGGGCGCGAACGGTGGACAACCGGGCACAGCTGTGGACGGGGAAAAGTTCTGCACACCCGATGCACAGGACAGGGCCACTTCTCCCCAACGCCGTCCCCAGCTTTACCCACGTTCCCCACAGCCCAATCCGGCATCTTGGTGTGACGCCTTTCACTCGCGCCGGTGAGAGCGTGCGTTTCGTTGCCGAACAGTGGACAGGCATGTGGAGAAGCTGGGGACAACGCCCTCGTTCCTGTGGGCCGCCGGTGGACAACGCCCGGTCCCCCCCTGTGGATCGTTTTCCTGTCCACAGTCTGTGGAGACCGTTCATCCACGGATCCACAGGCCTCTGGCCTCGGTAGATGGTCTCTCATCGGCCCCCGCTGTGGACACGATCTGGACAACTCGGCAGTCCCCAGGGTGTGGAGGAGGGAAACCCCTCGTTTCTGTGGAGAAGGGGCGAGCCGGGCCCTGTAATCGAACAGCCGGATAACCCTCGGCGGCCCCCCGGGAGCCGCGCCGCAGCCGCAGAACGACGAAGGGCGCCCTGGGAACCTGTCCCTGGACGCCCTGCACCCGCGCGTGCGCTCTGCCGTCAGCCGTTCTCGAATGTGCGGTCAGCCGCTCCTGCGCATGCTGCTCAGTGGCTGCCCCCGCGCAGCCTCAGTGGCCGCTCCCGCGCGAGCCGTCAGCCGTTCTTGATGCGGTTCGTGAGCTCGGTGACCTGGTTGTAGATGGAGCGGCGCTCGGCCATCAACGCGCGGATCTTGCGGTCCGCGTGCATCACCGTCGTATGGTCCCGGCCGCCGAACTGCGCGCCGATCTTCGGCAGCGACAGATCGGTGAGCTCGCGGCAGAGGTACATCGCGATCTGGCGGGCCGTCACGAGAACGCGGCTGCGCGATGATCCGCACAGGTCCTCGACCGTCAGCCCGAAGTAGTCGGCGGTCGCGGCCATGATGGCGGTCGCCGTGATCTCCGGCGCCGAGTCCTCACCCCCGGGGATCAGGTCCTTGAGGACGATCTCCGTCAGACCGAGGTCCACAGGCTGGCGGTTGAGGGACGCGAAGGCCGTCACCCGGATCAGCGCGCCCTCGAGCTCGCGGATGTTGCGCGAGATACGGGAGGCGATGAACTCCAGCACCTCCGGCGGGGCGTTGAGCTGCTCCTGCACCGCCTTCTTACGGAGGATCGCGATACGCGTCTCCAGCTCGGGCGGCTGGACATCGGTGATCAGGCCCCACTCGAAGCGGTTGCGCAGCCGGTCCTCCAGGGTCACCAGCTGCTTGGGCGGCCGGTCCGAGGACAGCACGATCTGCTTGTTCGCGTTGTGGAGCGTGTTGAAGGTGTGGAAGAACTCCTCCTGCGTCGACTCCTTCTCCGCGAGGAACTGGATGTCGTCGACGAGCAGGATGTCCATCTCGCGATAGCGCTTGCGGAAGCTGTCGCCCTTGCCGTCGCGGATGGAGTTGATGAACTCGTTGGTGAACTCCTCGGAGCTCACGTAGCGCACGCGCGTGCCCGGGTAGAGGCTGCGGGCGTAGTGCCCGATCGCATGCAGCAGATGCGTTTTGCCGAGTCCCGAATCCCCGTAGATGAAGAGGGGGTTGTACGCCTTGGCGGGCGCCTCGGCGACGGCGACGGCTGCCGCGTGCGCGAAGCGGTTCGAGGCGCCGATCACGAACGTGTCGAACAGGTACTTGGGGTTCAGGCGCGCCGTGGGCTCACCGGGACCCGTCGCGGGAGCCGGCTGTGCGGCCAACGGACCGGGTGCGCCGCTCGGTGCCGGCAGCGCGGAGCCGACGGGACCGCCGCTGTGCATGCCATGCACCCCGGGCCCCGTGCGGCCACCGTGCCCAGCCGGTCCCGACGGCCTGTCGGGAAGATCGCGGCGGGCACGCTGCTCGTACTCGGAACGCTGCTGCTCGTACTGAGGGCGGTCCGGGTCGTACTGCGAACGTTCCGAGTCGTACTGCGAGCGCTCCGTCTCGTAGCGCTGGCGGTCCGATTCGTACGGTGAACGGTCGTCGTAGGAGGAGCGGTCCGGCTCATACGGAGAGCGGTCTGCGGACTGCGACCGGTAGTCGTGCCCTGGTGCTGACGACGGCGTCGCATACGGGTCGCGGTCCGGGAAGCCGAGCCGCGGCTGTTGCCAGCTGTACTCGTCCTGGGCCGGGCGTGGCCAGGCACCGGGCTCGGGCCGCTGGTAGTCGCCCGGGTAGGCAGGGCGGACCGTCGGGAGCTGGTCCGGGCGTGAGCCCGGCAGCTGATCGCGGTGGCCTCCCGTGTGCTCGCCGGCGGGAGGCCGGCCGTACCCCTCGTACGTCTCGCGGCCCTGGCTGGAGGCCGAGGGAAGCTCGGGCTCCTCGTAGCGCTGCGAGGAGTGTCCGCCCGCTCGCGCCGGGTCTGGGGACGGCGGCACCGGTGGGGCCGGCGGCTCGCCGGCGGAGTCGTCGACCGTGATCGCGATACGGATGGGGCGGCCGCACTCGCGGCTCAGCGTCTCGCTGACGACGGGCGCGAGTCGGCCTTCGAGAACGCCCTTGGCGAATTCGTTCGGCACGGCGAGCAGCGCGGTGTCGGCCACGAGCGCCAGCGGCTGACACCGTCTGATCCAGTGCTCGTCCTTCGCCTCTACGCCCTGACCGCGGCCCTCCCCGAGGAGCTGTTCCAGTACTCGTGGCCACACTGCGGCAAGATCGGCAGGTACGTCAGCCACAGGGCACGCTCTCTCACGGGTCCCACGAACGTGTGGTTCTCGGGACGGGTCGGGATGGGTCCGGATGTAAACCGGGAGGGGCAGGGGAAGGGGAACGAATCGGAGTCCAGCCACGGTAGTCAGGGCGACCGGTACGGTTCAAGTTGTTGTCCCCAGCCTGTGGATAGTGTCCCTCACGTGCCGTTGGTTTGACCGGATGGCGTAGCCCCGCGTACCGTAACCAGGTCGAGTTGTCGATGGCTGCTGCCGCCTGCCTCCGATGGGCATAGATCACGATCAGTGATCGGGAAGCGGTGCACTCGGGCGTATTGCGAGCTACTCGTGGGCGCACGGTGACAGCCAGCCGACACCCCGCCAGCCACCCAATCATTTCTGGAGCCCCCGAGTGAGCAAGCGCACCTTCCAGCCGAACAACCGTCGTCGCGCGAAGACCCACGGCTTCCGCCTGCGGATGCGCACCCGTGCCGGCCGCGCGATTCTCGCGAACCGCCGCAGCAAGGGTCGCGCCAGCCTGTCCGCCTGATCACACAGGTCATGACGTCGTGCTGCCTTCCGAGCATCGGCTGAGGCGGCGCGAGGACTTCGCGACCGCGGTACGCCGAGGACGCCGGGCCGGACGCCCGCTTCTCGTCGTCCATCTACGCAGCGGTGCAACGGACCCGCACGCGCCTGGGGAGAGCGTCTCCCCGTCGCGTGCGGGTTTCGTCGTGAGCAAGGCAGTGGGTGGTGCGGTCGTACGCAACTCGGTGAAGCGCAGACTTCGCCATCTGATGCGTGATCGGTTGCCTCAGCTGCCCCCCGGTAGCCTGGTAGTCGTACGAGCGCTGCCCGGTGCGGGTGACGCCGACCACGCACAGCTGGCCCGAGACCTGGATGCCGCCCTTCAACGACTGCTGGGAGGGGGCGCGCGATGAAGTACCCGCTGCTGGCTCTCATCAAGCTCTACCAGTGGACGATCAGTCCACTGCTGGGGCCGGTGTGCAAGTACTACCCGTCGTGTTCCCACTACGGCTACCAGGCCATCGACCGGCACGGTGCGATCAAGGGAACGGCACTCACCGCCTGGCGCATACTCCGGTGCAATCCGTGGTCGCTCGGCGGTGTCGACCATGTTCCTCCGCGTAAGCGTCCGCGGTGGCACGAAATGCTGCGGAACGCATGGCGCGAACGCAAGGGCGGGACCTCCGCCGAGGGCGTGCCTCCCGGGGAAAGCCCGGAAAGCCGTCCTGACCCCTCGAGCCCGGCCGCCGAGACCCCGTCCCATGCTCAAGGAGCCTGATTAGTGGACACGATTGCCAGTCTTTTCAGCTTTATCACGACACCAGTTTCGTGGATCATCGTCCAGTTCCACTCGCTGTACGGGGCGCTCTTCGGCCCTGACACGGGCTGGGCCTGGGGCCTGTCCATCGTGTCCCTCGTGATCCTGATCCGCATCTGCCTGATCCCGCTTTTCGTGAAGCAGATCAAGGCGACCCGGGCCATGCAGACGCTCCAGCCCGAGATGAAGAAGATCCAGGAGCGCTACAAGAACGACAAGCAGCGTCAGTCCGAAGAGATGATGAAGCTGTACAAGGAGACGGGCACCAACCCGCTCTCCTCGTGCCTTCCCATCCTGGCGCAGTCGCCGTTCTTCTTCGCCCTGTACCACGTGCTCAACAGCATCGCGTCGGAAAAGACCGTCGGCGTGATCAACACGACTCTGCTGGAGAGCGCACAGAAGGCGCACATTTTCGGTGCCCCGCTGGCCGCGAAGTTCATGGACAGCGAGGAGAAGGTCTCGGCGCTTCAGGCGTCGCTGACGGACGTGCGCGTCGTCACCGCGCTCATGATCGTCCTGATGTCGCTGTCGCAGTTCTACACGCAGCGCCAGCTGATGACGAAGAACGTCGACACCACGGTGAAGACGCCGTTCATGCAGCAGCAGAAGATGCTGATGTACGTCTTCCCCATCATGTTCGCCGTCTTCGGTATCAACTTCCCGGTCGGTGTCCTCGTCTACTGGCTGACCACGAACGTGTGGACCATGGGCCAGCAGATGTACGTCATCCGCCAGAACCCGACTCCGGGCAGCAAGGCCCAGGACGCGTACCTGGAGCGTCTGCTGAAGCACGTCACGCACGCCGAAAAGGTCCGTACCCGTCGCGACCGCGCCGCGGTGAAGGCGATCGTCGCCAAGGGCCGCGATCGCAACGAGTACGAGCGGAAGTTCATCAACGGTCTGAGCAAGGCGGGCCTTGCCGCCCAGGCCGACGGCACCGTGGTGGTGAGCGAGACCACGGTGGCCGCGGAGTCGGGCGACGGCGCTCCTGGCGGCGCCGTTCCGAAGCGTCAGCAGCCCAAGCGCCAGTCCAAGGCGCAGCGCCATGCCGCCGGGTCCCAGGCGGCCCCCAAGACGGCGGCTGAGGCCGCCCCCAAGGCGTCGCTGGAGAAGAAGAACGAGCCTCAGGACGCCACTCCCCAGGACAAGCCGGCGGGCAGCCAGTCCGGCGCCGGTACCGCACGCCAAGCCAAGTCCGGACAGCGCAGGGGCCAGCAGCGGCCCAAGCACCCGTCCAAGAAGTAAGGAGTCCCTCCCGTGACGGAAGGCACCACCTCCGCCGCTCCTGAGGGTGGCGACACCCTGACCCGCCTTGAGCAGGAGGGTGAGATCGCGGCGGACTACCTCGAGGGTCTGCTGGACATCGCCGACCTCGACGGCGACATCGACATGGACGTCGAGGCCGACCGGGCCGCTGTCTCGATCGTCAGCGACACGGGCGGCCGTGACCTGCAGAAGCTGGTCGGCCGCGACGGCGAGGTGCTCGAGGCTCTGCAGGAGCTGACCCGCCTCGCGGTGCACCGCGAGACCGGCGACCGCAGCCGGCTGATGCTGGACATCGCCGGCTACCGCGCGAAGAAGCGTGAAGAGCTCTCCGAGCTGGGCGCCAAGGCCGCCGCCGAGGTCAAGAACACCGGCGAAGCGGTGAAGCTCAAGCCGATGACTCCCTTCGAGCGCAAGGTCGTGCACGATGCGGTCAAGGCCGCCGGACTGCGCAGCGAGTCGGAAGGCGAGGAGCCTCAGCGCTTCGTCGTCGTGCTCCCTGCCTGATCGGCACCTTGTCGTCCCGGCCCCGTCTGTTCGCAGGCGGGGCCGGTCTTTGTCAGCCTGATAGTCAGCATCCATTTCGGTAGCGCGGTACGGAAGGACGGTCCCCGTGACGGAGGCAGCGGAGCTCCCCCCGGTTCCGGAGCAGGCCCGGGCGGTATTCGGCGATCGCTTCGCGGACGCAGTGCGGTACGCGGAGCTGCTGGCCGATGTGGGAGTGCAGCGCGGCCTCATCGGTCCTCGCGAAGTCCCTCGGCTGTGGGAACGGCACCTGCTGAACTGTGCCGTGCTCTCCGAGGTCGTACCCGAGGGCGTGACGGTCTGCGACGTGGGTTCCGGCGCAGGGCTCCCCGGTATCCCGCTGGCCCTCGTGAGGCCCGATCTGAAGATCACGCTTCTTGAGCCGTTGTTGCGGCGCACGAACTTTCTCACCGAAGTGGTCGAACTGCTCGGCCTCGACCATGTGACGGTCGTGCGTGGCCGCGCCGAGGAGGTCCTCGGCAAGCTGCCGCCCGTCCATGTGGTCACGGCACGGGCTGTCGCCCCCCTGGACCGGTTGGCGGCATGGGGTGTCCCCCTGCTGCGTCCGTACGGCGAGATGCTTGCTCTCAAGGGCGACACCGCCGAAGAAGAGATCAAGAGCGCAGGGGCTGCCCTGAGCAAGCTCGGTGCGGTCGACGTCTCGGTCCTGCACGTAGGGGACGGAGTCGTGGACCCGCCCTCCACGGTGGTGCGCGTCGAGGTCGGGGAGAGTCCGGGTGGCGTACGGTTCGCCGCCAAGCGGGCCAAGGCCGCACGGACAGGACGGTCTCGGCGCCGTCGCTGATCCGTCCTGACGATCACCCCGTACTCCACACAAGCCGCCAAACCGACGCAAGTCGGAGTGTCGTGCGAGCTCGGCCAGGGGCCGCTATGCATCGTGTTTCACGTGAAACGTCGCTCACTGCTGCATGGCATCATCAGTCGCGGCCGCGCTGCCGCCGAACCGCGCGACCGTCGGCCTCTCGGTTCCCTCGGAGGAGGCACGGAGTTTTCCACAGAGGTGGAATCGTCCACAGAAGACCGGGCCTCGCTGGTTCACGACCCCGAAAGCATGGGAGGCTCTGTTCATTGCGAGCCTGTAGTCGAGGAGAGTGAATCGTTGCGGTCCGACGCCAACATCGCAGGGCCGATGACCGATCCGGTCCCCGGTCCCCGTACCGAGTCGGCAGGGGAGGATGTTTCACGTGAAACACCGCCCCCGATGGACGACACCCCGATCGGTCGCGCTGCCCAACTAGCGGTGGAGGCTCTAGGCCGCGCCGGGGAGGGACTGCCGCGACCTGAGGAAACCCGAGTCATGGTGGTCGCCAACCAGAAGGGCGGGGTGGGCAAGACCACAACGACGGTCAACCTTGCCGCCTCGCTTGCTCTGCATGGCGGACGCGTCCTGGTGATCGACCTTGATCCCCAGGGCAACGCATCCACCGCACTGGGCATTGACCATCACGCCGAAGTCCCGTCCATCTATGACGTCTTGGTCGAGAGCAAGCCGCTCTCCGAAGTCGTCCAGCCGGTGCCCGATGTCGAGGGCCTCTTCTGTGCCCCTGCCACGATCGATCTCGCCGGTGCGGAGATCGAGTTGGTGTCGTTGGTGGCGCGGGAGAGTCGACTGCAGAGGGCCATCCAGGCGTATGAGCAGCCGTTGGACTACATCCTCATCGACTGCCCTCCGTCGCTGGGTCTGCTGACGGTCAATGCCCTCGTGGCCGGCGCCGAGGTTCTCATTCCGATCCAGTGCGAGTACTACGCGCTGGAGGGGCTGGGCCAGCTTCTCCGCAATGTGGATCTGGTGCGTGGACACCTCAACCCTGCTCTGCATGTTTCGACGATTCTGCTCACCATGTACGACGGCCGGACCCGACTGGCGTCTCAGGTGGCGGAAGAGGTGCGCAACCACTTCGGTGAAGAGGTTCTCCGCACGAGCATCCCGCGCTCCGTGCGTATTTCCGAGGCGCCGAGTTATGGGCAGACGGTGCTGACATACGATCCAGGGTCGAGCGGTGCTCTCTCGTACCTGGAGGCGGCGCGGGAAATCGCGCTGCGCGGGGTGGGCATCCATTACGACGCACAGCAGGCCCACGCGGGCGCTCAGAATGATCAGCAGAATATGGCGGAGGGGATCCAGTGAGTGAGCGACGAAGGGGTCTGGGGCGCGGCCTCGGCGCCCTGATCCCAGCGGCCCCGACAGGCGAGAAACCGGTGCCCCCGGCGGCGAATGGTGCACCGGCCGCGTCCTCCACCGCGCCTGTCCTGACCGCGGAACGAGGAGTGGCGGCCGCGAAGGTGACCACGCTGCCCCAGAGCTCTGTTTCACATGAAACGGCGGAGCCGTCGAATGCTGAGGCGGAGTCTCCGCAGAGCCAGGCCGGAGCTCACTTCGCTGAACTGCCCCTCGACTCCATCACGCCCAACCCACGCCAGCCGCGCGAGGTCTTCGACGAGGATGCCCTGGCCGAGCTCGTCACCTCGATCAAGGAGGTCGGGCTCCTCCAGCCTGTCGTCGTCCGGCAGCTGGCGCCCTCGCGCTACGAGCTCATCATGGGCGAGCGGCGCTGGCGCGCCTGCCGTGAAGCAGGACTGGACGCCATCCCGGCGATTGTGCGGGCGACGGAGGACGAGAAGCTCCTCCTGGACGCGCTTCTGGAGAACCTGCACCGCGCTCAGCTGAACCCGCTGGAAGAGGCTGCTGCCTACGACCAGCTGCTCAAGGACTTCAACTGCACGCACGATCAGCTGGCGGATCGGATCGGCCGGTCCCGCCCCCAGGTCTCCAATACGCTCCGGCTGCTGAAACTCTCGCCGGCCGTGCAGCGCAGGGTTGCCGCCGGAGTACTCTCCGCGGGTCATGCGCGCGCTCTGCTGTCCGTCGAGGACTCGGAGGAGCAGGACAGGCTCGCGCACCGCATCGTGGCCGAGGGTCTCTCCGTGCGGGCGGTCGAGGAGATCGTGACCCTGATGGGTTCGCGGCCGAAGAGCACGGCGAGGTCCAAGGGACCCCGAGCCGGAACCCGTGTCTCCCCCGCGCTGAGCGATCTCGCGACTCGTCTCTCGGACCGTTTCGAGACGCGGGTGAAGGTGGACCTCGGCCAGAAGAAGGGCAAGATCGTCGTCGAGTTCGCGTCGATGGATGATCTGGAGCGCATTCTAGGAACGCTCGCCCCGGGCGAAGGACCGGTTCTGCAGCACGGCCTCACGGGGGATGCTTCAGAGGAAACGGAAGACTGAGCGGCTCTCCACGGAGACTGAGCGCCATCGAGCGGCGTAAACGATCTGCCGCGCAGAAAGAGCGGGCCCTGTCCGGTCTGTACCGGAACACGGCCTGCTCTTTGCTTTCAGTCGGTATCGATGCAATCGCTGCACGGATACCATGCGAACGGGTTTGGCGTATCTCTCTAGCGGCACCTTATTGGGGAGGCGGGGGCCATGCGATCGGTGAGCCGCACCGGACTGGTCACGACAGGCCTCGGGCTTGGGGCGGTCGGCGGGTTCGTCGGTAGTCTGCTCAGGGAACGGAGCGCTCTGACAGCCGCCCGTGATGCGGCGGGCGAAGGAAGTGAGGAACTGCCTTCATGGGGCGTCGGCTCGTACCGCTCACGCTGGACAACCTTCCGGATCTCCCCAAGCGCTGTCGCTCATGCGTCTTCTGGGAGCTGGATCCGGTCAGTGGGCAAGCCGCGCTGAAGGCGGGGACGCAAGAGCTGGAGAAGGAAGCCTGGATCTCTGCCGTGCTCCTGGAGTGGGGCTCCTGCGGACGAGTCGTTTACGTCGATGATGTTCCTGTGGGCTTCGTCCTGTACGCGCCCCCGGCGTATGTGCCCCGATCCATGGCCTTCCCCACAAGCCCTGTCTCGCCGGACGCCGTCCAGTTGATGACCGCCTTCATCACCCCCGGCTATCAGGACCAAGGTCTCGGCCGCGTCATGGTCCAGACGGTGGCGAAGGATCTGCTGCGCAGAGGCTTCAAGGCGATCGAGGCATTCGGCCACGCACAGTGGAAGGAACCCGCCTGTGTGCTGCCGGCGGACCATTTGCTCGCGGTGGGCTTCAAGACGGTCCGGCCCCATCCCACGTATCCACGGCTGAGGCTTGAGCTGCGTACGACGCTGTCATGGAAGGAAGATGTCGAGATGGCCCTGGACCGACTGCTCGGAGCCGTCCAGAAGGAGCCGGCACTGCGGCCCCTGTAGAGCCGCTAGAACAAGACGAATGGGCCAGCCCCGAAGGGTTGGCCCATTCGTGTTTCACGTGAAACAGCGCCGCCGTTTACTCGGCGATGAAGTCCTCGAGGTCGCGAACGATCGCGGCCTTCGGCTTCGCACCGACGATGGTCTTTGCCACCTCGCCGCCCTGGTAGACGTTTAGCGTCGGGATGGACATCACGCCGTACTTCGCGGCGGTGTTGGGGTTCTCGTCGATGTTGAGCTTCACGACTTCGATCTTGTCGCCGTACTCGGCCGCGATCGCCTCGAGGGACGGCGCGATCTGGCGGCACGGACCGCACCAGGCGGCCCAGAAGTCCACCAGAACGGGCTTGTCGCTCTTGAGCACGTCCTGCTCGAAGGAATCGTCGGTCACATTCTTGAGAGTGCCGGCCACGGCGGGCTCCTTAACTGTTGTGCGGTGGGGCGGGTGATGGTCAGACGGTGGCCGCAGCGGTCTCGCTGTCCGAGAGGGCCGCGAGGTAGCGCTCGGCGTCGAGGGCCGCGGAGCAACCGGTGCCGGCGGCGGTGATCGCCTGCCGGTAGGTGTGGTCGACGACGTCGCCGCTGGCGAAGACGCCGGTGATGTTCGTCCGGGTTGAGGGCGCGTCGACCTTCAGGTAGCCCTCGTCGTCGAGGTCGAGCTGACCCTTGAAGAGCTCAGTGCGCGGGTCGTGGCCGATCGCGATGAACAGACCGGTCACGGGAAGCTCGGAGGTCTCGCCCGTCTTGACGTTGCGCAGCGTCAGCCCCGAGAGCTTCTGGTCGCCGTGGATCTCGGCCACCTCGCTGTCCCACACGAACTTGATCTTGGGGTCGGCGAAGGCGCGCTCCTGCATCGCCTTCGAGGCCCGGAGGCTGTCGCGGCGGTGGACGATCGTCACCGACTTGGCGAAGCGCGAGAGGAAGGTGGCCTCCTCCATCGCGGTGTCGCCGCCGCCGATCACGGCGATGTCCTGATCCTTGAAGAAGAACCCGTCACAGGTGGCGCACCAGGAGACGCCACGACCCGAGAGAGCGTCCTCGTTCGGCAGGCCGAGCTTGCGGTGCTGGGAGCCGGTGGCGACGATGACGGCCTTGGCCTCGTGCACAGTGCCCGCCGTGTCCGTGACGGTCTTGACGTCTCCGCTGAGGTCCACGGCGACGACATCGTCCGGAACCAACTCGGCACCGAAGCGCTCGGCCTGCGCGCGCATGTTGTCCATGAGCTCGGGGCCCATGATGCCGTCCTGGAAGCCGGGGAAGTTCTCGACCTCGGTGGTGTTCATCAGGGCGCCACCCGCGGTGACGGCACCCTCGAACACCAGCGGCTTCAGCGACGCGCGCGCAGTGTAGAGCGCCGCCGTGTAGCCGGCGGGCCCGGAGCCGATGATGATCACGTTACGGACGTCGCTCACGGCTTGATTCCTCGTCTCTGGGGACTGCTTCACCTGGTGCCGGTGGAGCCCGTTTCCGGGCTCTCACCCACCCAACGGATCCTACGGGGCGCGCATTCCCCACGTGCCCGAGCACCCGGAGGTGTGCCGACGCGTGAGGCTCCGGCGTTCCGATGATGCAGGCGCTCAGGGATGGGCGTACGAGCGGGTGAGCAGGACGTTGCCCTCCGAGCCGGGTGACTGCTTGGTACAGGCAGCATCGACCACATAGGCCGAGATCTTCGCTGGGTCGGACTGATGCGGCAGCACGACGAGATAGGAGCTCGTTCCCTCGTAGGTCCCCTTCTCTACGCCGAGGGCCGCATCGCTTCGGCCGATGCCTGCCCGGACGCAGTCTGGAACCTGGTCCGTGGGCTTGATCATGGGCGCGTTCGATTTCGGGTCTTCAGGAGTGGTCTCGGCGTCGAAGGATGGCGGGGAGCTGCCGGCGCGGGGTTCCGGGGACGAATCCTTGGCGAGGAGATCCCCCACCTGCTCCTCCAGCGTCGCTGTAGAGAAGGTGCGCGCGGAAGCGGCGTGCCCCTGCGTGGGCTCGTCCGACGGGGAGCCGCTGAGCGACTGCACAAGAAGGGTGCCCAGTCCTATCACGGCCGCTGTGAAGACGCCGCTGAGCACAAGAGTCCTGCGGCGGCGGTGGCGGACCTGGCTCTGGCGCCCCGGGCCGGTGGCCCCGCGCGGGCGTCCCGCCGGCCGGTCCGTTGGGCTGTCAGGTTCAGCCGCGCTGTCAGGTTCAGCCGCCCCCGCTGTTTCACGTGAAACATGGACGACCGTGGTCTCTTCGGTCCGTGGCGCCGTAGCGTCAAGCAGCGCTTCCGCGGCCAGCGCCGCGTCGATCCGCCCCGCGACGTCAATAGGCATCCGCGACGGGCCCGGAAGGGTGCCGAGCAGGCCTCGGATTTCCTCCAGGGAGTCGTACACATCGGCGCAGAGCGCACAGGACTCCAGGTGCCGCCGCACATCGTCAGTGTGCGAGGGAGAGAGGAGACCCTCGGTCAGGTCGGAGATTTCGGTGACGTCCGGATGCCCGGCCGTGCCGGTCGAGGAACTCACGCGCGCCCACCTCCGCCCTTCACTGCATCTGGGTCTTTCGGCTCTGCTGCTGGTGGGACGGATGTCTCCTGCGTCCGGTTCCTTCCAGCACCCGCATCCGGCTTCTTGCTCTCGCTGCCGCTCTCATCGCTGCTGCCGGCTCCTGCCCGCAGATGCGTGAGCAGCGGGAGCAGTCTGGCTCTGCCGCGCGCGCAGCGGCTCTTCACCGTTCCTGTGGGCACATCGAGAATGCGGGCGGCCTCGGCGACCGGGTAGCCCTGCATATCCACCAGGACCAGAGCTGCACGCTGATCTGCGGGCAGGGTGTGCAGCGCCTTCAGAAGCTCGCGGTGGAGGTCATTGCGTTCGGCAGGCGCGGCCGCGGACTCGTGCGGCTCGAGGAGCTGCTCCAGCCGTTCCGTTTCGTTGACGGGAGACGTCTTGCGCGAGGCGGCCTTGCGTGCCCGGTCCAGGCAGGCATTCACCGTGATCCGGTGCAGCCATGTCGTGACGGCGGACTGTCCGCGGAACGTATGAGCCGCTCGGTAGGCCGAGACCAGCGCGTCCTGGACCGCGTCGGCGGCTTCCTCTCGGTCCCCCAGCGTGCGCAGCGCAACCGCCCACAGTCGGTCGCGGTGGCGCCGTACGAGCTCGCCGAACGCGTCCTTGTCCCCCGCAACGTGGCGGGCAAGGAGGTCTTGATCGCTTGCTACGCCGAATCCGGCGTCGTCCACCACCGGGCCCCCTCCCCTCGGTGAATGCTCAGCCGCTGAACTTCACGTCCGTGACGCCCTGCTTGTAGCCCGTGTTGCTGTACTCGTCCGCGGGCGCCTTCGGTAGCGCGGTGAACCAGACCAGCACGTAACGGCTCTTCACCGGCTTGTCGGCCTTCACCTTTGCGGTGTCGCCGCTCGTCGTCACGGTCTCGATCTTCTTCATGGAGCTGAGTGATGTCGACGAACTCATGGAGTCAGTCGCGTACAGAGTGACCGTCGTGTGGTCACCGGCATATCGGAGCCCTATTGAGGCTGCCGACACCGCTTGCTCCGAGCCGAGGTCGTAGACGATACCGACGCCCGGCTTGTAGGCGGGGTTCATATCCGGACCGTCTATGTAGCTCCTGGTCCGCCAGTACGTCGAGCTATCGCCGTCGTACGTCTTGCCCACGTCGGACGGGGCCTGGGCATCGCCCTTCGCCACGTACTCCTGGGCGCCCTGAATGGTGATGGGCTTCGCCGACGGCTCGGACGCGGCGTTGCCCTTGTCGTTGCCGTCGTTGTTCTGCGTCGGGGTGGTGTCCTTGGATTTCCCCTGGTCCATGAGGGCGTCCGCGAGCTGCCAGCTGCCGAGGCCGAGCGCCGCGATGAGCAAGGCGGACACGGCCCACTTGAGGGCCTTGCCGGTACGGCTCTGCAGCGGGGGCGGCGGTGTCGGCACCGGGGCGGTGGCGCCGGGAACGGCCTGGGCGCGGGCGTATGTGCCCTGCTGGTACGTCGTGCGCTGATACTCGGGCGGCGTCGTGAACGCCGGCTCCGGCGGGCGGATGCGGGGCATCTCGCCGATCGCCTTCACCAGTTCCTCCGGCGTGGTGCACGGAGGCTCCTGGCGCGATGCCGTGGCGCCGTCGTTGACCAGGGCGCGCATCGCGAGTTCCGACAGGCCCCGGTGCACTCCTGCCCGTACCTGATCGGGGGCGATCAGCCCGACGTCCTTGGGCAGCCCGGAGAGACCGAAGGCGGCGTTCTCGTACGGCCAGCGTTGGGTCAACGCCGCGTAGAGCAGCGCGCCGATGGCCTCGGTGTCGGTGCGCTGGGGGGTGTCGGAGCTGATGCCGCGGAGGGCGGCGTTCACGGCGAGGCCGCGGATGCGCCACTGGCCGGACGAGGTCCGCAGCACGGAGCTCGGCGTCAGACACAGGTGGGCCAGGCCTTCGCGATGCGCTGCGGCCATGGCCTGGGAGACCTGGTTCACCAGTTGGTACGCGTCGTGCACCTCGAGAGGGCCGGCGGCCAGGAGAGTCGTCAGCTCCGTGGCATCCGGCAGCCACTCGTGCACGACATAGACGAGGTCGTTCTCCTCGACAGCGTCCAGGACCTGGACGAAGCGGGGATCGCCCAGCAGCGCCGACGAACGGGCCGCGGCCAGCACCGAACGGGCCCGCGGATGATCGGCAGGCAGCAGATGCACGCCGACGGCGCGGCGCAACTTCTCGTCCACCGCACGCCAGCTGCTGAACCCGTCCAGACGGGTGACGCATTCCTCGAGCCTGTAGCGTCTGGCGAGCTTGTGGCCGCTGTGCAGTTCCGGTGGCGAGGCCTGGACCGGCGCGGTCTCCGGGGTGACGTCCCCGCGCGCCTCGTCCGTTTCATCGCCCGCTGTGTCCCGCTCCCCAGTGTGGGCCGCCCCGTCGGCCGTGGCCTCGTCCGCCTTGGCGGCCAGCGGCTCATCACCGCTGTTGTCTGCCACGTCGACGGCAGCCGTGCTCCGTTCCGCCACCGTCGTTCCTGCCTCCCCATCCATTGCGCTCTGTTCAGACGCCAAAGCCAATTGTGCCCACAGTCCGACGCTATGCACGACACACGGTGGTCGGCGATGGTTGTGCGCGTACCCGGAGTTCAGCGACCCAGGCGTCCGCGAACCATACCGACCATCGAGTTGAGCTCGGCGATCCGCATCCGCTTTGCGGCGACGTAGAACACTGCGAGGAGCGCGATGCCGCCGCCGAGCAGGGCGGCCAGCGAACCGAAGACGTCCTGCCCCAGCGCCTGGGTGATCCCGTAACAGGCAGCGCCGGCCAGCAGTGCAGCGGGCAGCGAAGCGATACCGAGGCGGGCATACGTACGGATGACGTGGGTGCCGTCCAGGTCGCCACCCAGGCGCTTGCGCAGCCGCCGCCAGGCGACGCCCACACCGATCGCGTACGCGAGGCCGTACGAGGCGGCCATGCCGACCACGGCCCAGCGGGACGGAAGCACGACGAAGCAGAGCCACGAGGCTACGGCGTTGACGGCGGCCACGATGAGCGTGTTGTAGAAGGGGGTCCTGGTGTCCTCGTATGCGTAGAAGGCGCGCAGCACGACGTACTGAACGGAGAACGGGATCAGGCCGAGACCGAAGGCCATCAGCATGTAGCCCATGTTCGTGGCTTCGGCGCTGCCTGAGGAGCCAAAGATCAGCGTGCACATCGGGATGCCGAGTGCGATGAAGCCGAAGGCGATGGGCACGATCGCGACGGCTGTGGTGCGCAGGCCCTGGGAGATGTCGTCGCGTACCGCGCCGGTGTCGCCGTCATGGGCGGAGCGCGAGAGCCGCGGCAGCAAGGCGGCCATCAGCGAGACCGTGATGATCGCCTGCGGGAGACCCCAGATGAGCTGTGCGTTGGCGTAGGCGGCGAAGCCGGTGCCTTCGACCCCTTCAGCCTTGGAGTCAATGCCAGCCGCCGTGGACAGCTGAGTGACGATCATGGCGCCCGCCTGGTTGGCGAGGACGAAGAGCACCGTCCACTTGGCCAGCATCGCGGCCTTGCCGAGGCCATGGCCCTTCCAGTCGAAGCGCAGCCGCAGCCTGAACCCGGTCTCGCGCAGATACGGGATCATTGCCAGGGCCTGGACGACGAGCCCGAGGAGGATTCCGACGCCGAGGAGCCGCTGGCCCTCGGGGGGGATGGTCTCGACCGTCATCTCGGAGTTCGCCGCGGTGCCGTACACCCAGAGGAACATTCCGAGCGTCACGATGATGACGATGTTGTTGAGGACCGGGGTCCACATCATCGCGCCGAACCTGCCCCGGGCGTTGAGGATCTGCCCCATCACCACATGGATGCCCATGAAGAAGATCGAGGGCAGGAAGTAGCGGGTGAAGGTGACGGCGACCTCGTTTGCCGCGGCGTCACGGGCGATCCCCACCGACAGCGCGCTGACCAGGAGCGGCGCGGCGAACATCGCGAGCACGGTGAGTACGCCGAGGGCCACCATGACGAGTGTCAGAAGGCGGTTGGCGTAGGCCTCGCCGCCGTCATCGTCGTCCTTCATGGCGCGCACGAGCTGTGGCACGAAGACGGAGTTGAGTCCGCCGCCGATGGTCAGGATGTAGATCATCGTCGGCAGTTGGTAGGCGACCTGGAACGAGTCGCCGAGGAGTCCGAGGCCCAGGGCCGAGACGATCAGTGCGGAGCGGATGAAGCCGGTGAGCCGGGACACCATCGTGCCCGCCGCCATCACCGCGCTCGACTTCAGGAGGCTTGCCGCCCGGCCGGTCTTCTTCCCGGCCGAGACAGGAGCAGGAGCGGGTGCGGGCACAGTGGGCGGCTCGATGGGCGCGGTGGGCGCGGAGGACGGCCCGGTGGACGGTGCCGGGACTGCCGAGGGTCCGACGGGGGGACGTCCGCCGGGCCCGCTCTGGTCCCGGAAGAGATGCGCGAAGGCGTCCGGCTCGTGGCGCTCATCGCCGGCCTCGGTGACAAGGTCGTCGACGCCGACGAACTGCGTGGTGCGCGCGTCGTCGCCGTACGGCAGCTGCCGACTCGGGCCCTCGGGCTCCGGGGGAGGCGTCTGCGCCCAGATGCGCGGGTCAGGAGAGTGCTGGGGGGTCGGCGGCTGTACGTAGAGCTGTTGCGTCTCCTGGTAGGCGCCAGGAGGCGGCGGAGGGTGCGCCGAGCGGTCGTAGAGCGCCTCTGTCACAGGGTCCTGGGCGGTGAGGTCCTGATCGCGGTACGGATCGTGGGCGTAGGCGTCCTGGAAGTACAGGTCGGCGGCAGGCCCCTGGCCCCCCTCGGGAGGGCCGGGTGGCATGCCCTCGGACGATGCGGAACCGCCCGCGCCTTGGCCACGGTCACCGTCGTACGGCGCGTTCATGGTCTACCCCACCTCATCGTCCCCGGGCCCACCGGCCACGACATCGCTCAACGGTCCACTCTCTCACCCGTGCCGGACGGGTCGGTGCTTTCCGGTGCGGTGTCCGGCGTCGGGTCACTCGGCTGCCCGGGATCGGCGGCACCGCTCTCCGC
Organism: Streptomyces himalayensis subsp. himalayensis; assembly: GCF_013778455.1. Taxonomy (GTDB): domain Bacteria; phylum Actinomycetota; class Actinomycetes; order Streptomycetales; family Streptomycetaceae; genus Streptomyces; species Streptomyces himalayensis. The sequence continues at coordinate 490,392 of NZ_JACEHE010000002.1, forward strand.
GCGGGACTCCTGCTCAGGGCCGCCCTCCGGAGCGTCTGCCTGCCGGGCGGTCGCGCGCTTACGCTGCGTGTACATCCGGAAACCGGCGAGTACGAGCAGCAGCAGACCGCCCGCGATGACCAGCATCACGGAGGGCGGAACCTCGGTGACCTCCAGGTCGAAGCTCACCTCAGGGCCGTATCGCTGCCCGTCCTCGGTGTACAGCTGGGCGATCACCGGGACGGGGCCGTTGGCATTGGTCGTCGTGGTGAACTTCACCGTCTGGCTGTGCCCGCCCGCGACTCTGACGGGCTGCTCCTGATAGTCGCCGTCACCGATCTGGAGCCGCTTCGGCTTCGTCGAGGTGAGGCGCAGCACGAGACGGTCGACGCCCTGCACGAGATTGTTCTGCACCGTCACCGGGATCGTCGCGCTGCGGCCGGAGAGCTTCGCAGGGGACTTGTCGATCAGTTTCACCTGCTGGGTGAGGCCCTCCAGGTACGACTGCACGCCGTCACGGAACTGCTGGGCCTCAGCCGCGCGACCTCGCCAGGACGTCGACATCTGCCGGTCGATGGCGCGGCCGAAGGGCGTGACCACGCGGGACGAGTCGGTGAGGATCACCGTGAAGCTGTCGAGCGCCTGCTGCGTCTCCTGGATGGCTTCGAATGCGGACTGCGGCAGTTCCTGCTTGCGCAGCGCCGACGGGTATTCCTTGGTCGAAGGCACCTGGGCCGTGGCGTCCGGGTCGGGCTTGGCCTTGGCAGCCGCGGACAGATCCTGGGCCTCGGACCAGCGGTCCTCGTCGAGTGCCGTCAGCGCCGTGGCCATGGTCTGCGCCTGGCTCGCGGATGGCATGCGCTGCGGGGCGACAACGATGCTGCGCTGTTTCTGCGGCTCCTGCAGCGTGATCATCAGGCTCTGTGCGAGGAACTCCTGCACGGCGAGCGTGGACTTCTCCGCGCCCGTCATGTCTCCTTCGAAGGCGGTCGACAGGCGGGCGTCGGCGACCACGGCCGTGGTGCCCCCGCCGATCGGCCGGGCCGCATTGGGGGTGTACGTCAGCCCGCTGGTCTCCTGCATGCTGTCGCTCCGGGCGATCACCATGTCGGCGCCCGCAGAGGTGGCCACTTCGACGATGGAGGGGTCAACCGCTCCCTCCACGGGCCAGGCGAAGTCGGTGCTCGGTTTCACGTGGAGAACCGTCTCCACGGTTCTGATTGCCGCGTCAGTGGCGTCCTTGAGGTGACCCAGGGAGCCGGAGACGTTCTTGCCGTTGTGCGCGAGCGAGGCCAGGTCGGGGTCGGCGAAGGGCAGCGCGACGACTTTCTTGTCCGCCACGGCCTTCTCGAGATTGTCGAGCCACTGCTTGGCGACAGCCTGGTTCTTGCCGGCGATGGTGCCGTTGGTCGCCCGGATCCGGTAGCTCCTGGTCATCGCGTCGACGGAGGCCAGGAGATCCGGGTCGATGACCCAGGTGACGTCCAGGTCGGCGCCGAGAGCCACCATCCGCTCCAGCCGGCCGCCCGGGGAGATCTCCTCGGCCAGGCTGTCGTCCTCCAAGACCGGAGTCTGCTGCTCGTCCGAGCCGGTCTCCGCGGTGACGTGCGTGGACGAGATCAGCGGCCACAGATACGTCGTCCTGGTCTTGGTGTCCGTCTCGCCGGGCTGCCACGGCAGGAACGTCCTCTGGACGCCGAGCACCTGCGTCCAGGGTTGAGCTGCGGTCTGACCCGTCAGGGTGACGGCGAGCTGATAGACACCGTCGGCACCGAGGTCCAGTTCCTTGACGGGAACCGAGATGCTGAAGGTCTGCGGGACGCCGGGCGCCAGCTTGGCGAACTCCTTGACGTACTCGCTGCTGATCTGGTTGCCGTCCGCCCCCGGGACGTAGCTGGTGCGCTGTGCCGCGCTGTCGATCGCGCTACGGCTGTTCAGGGGCGGCCCCACCCGCAGGCTGACCTCGGCGGTGGTTACTGTCTGCTTGCCGCTGTTGGTGACCGTTCCGGAGATGGTGAGGGTGTCGTCCTCGCCCGGGGCGGTGGGGGTGAGCGAATTCACGGCGACATCGACGGTGCGTGAACCGGTCGCCTCGGCCGCGGAGGTCTTCGCGGCGGCGTGTGAGACAGGGGTCTCGGGCAGCTGGACCAGACCGGCCAGCAGCGGCACCGCGACGAGCAGAGCCCCTGCACGCCGCAGCCACCGGCGGGCAGGTGAGGGACTTGTCCCCGGGAAGTCTGCCGCCTCGGCCACGCGCTCGTCCGTCCTCGTGTCGTCAGTGGTCGTCGGAATGTGCGTCCACGCATGGTAACGATGTGCGCTCCGGTGAAGTGCCGCGGAGCGCTCCGCAAGATCGGACGACCGGGACCGGGCAGACTACCGGGGCTCACCGGGAGCCGCAGGCCGGGTGCTCGGTCAGTGGATATAGAGCAGAGGCAAAAAAGGAGTGCGCCCGCGGTCGTCCCGGGCACGTACCCTTTTCTGTTGTGCCGAACGCCAACGAAGAAAACTCCAGTGCCCTGAGCCAGGTGCAGCACCGCGCGGTCAGCGAACTGTTGCGGGTGTCACCTGTCGCAGACGATCTTGCCCGTCGGTTCCAGGAAGCCGGGTTCACTCTCGCCCTGGTCGGAGGGTCGGTCAGGGACGCGCTGCTGGGCCGGCTCGGCAATGACCTGGACTTCACGACGGACGCCCGTCCCGAGGACGTCCTGAAGATCGTACGGCCGTGGGCGGACGCCGTATGGGAGGTCGGGATCGCCTTCGGCACGGTGGGCTGCCAGAAGAGTGCTCGCGTCGAAGACACCGATCAGAACTTCCAGATCGAGGTGACGACCTACCGCTCGGAGGCCTACGACCGGACCTCGCGCAAGCCCGAGGTCTCCTACGGTGACTCCATCGAGGACGATCTCGTCCGGCGGGACTTCACCGTCAACGCGATGGCTGTGGCACTGCCGCAGAAGGACTTCATCGATCCGTACGGCGGTCTGCAGGACCTCGCCGAGCGTGTGCTGCGCACTCCGAGCACTCCGGAGGAGTCCTTCTCCGACGATCCGCTGCGGATGATGCGCGCGGCACGGTTTGCCGCACAGCTCGACTTCGAGGTGGCGCCCGATGTGGTCGCCGCGATGAAGGCGATGGCCGAACGCATCGACATCGTCTCGGCCGAGCGGGTAAGGGACGAGCTCAACAAGCTGATCCTCTCCGCTTATCCCCGCATGGGACTCGCGCTTCTCGTGGACACGGGCCTGGCTGATCACGTGCTGCCTGAGCTCCCGGCGCTGCGACTGGAGCGTGACGAGCACCACCGGCACAAGGATGTATACGAGCACACGCTGATCGTGCTGGAGCAGGCGATGGCGCTGGAGGACAGCGGCCCCGACCTGACGCTCCGGCTCGCCGCTCTCCTGCATGACATCGGCAAGCCTCGGACGCGTCGCTTTGAGAAGGACGGCCGGGTTTCCTTCCACCACCACGAGGTGGTGGGCGCCAAGATGACCAAGAAGCGCATGGCCGCGCTCAAGTACTCCAATGACCTCGTGAAGGACGTCTCGAGGCTGGTCGAGCTGCACCTGCGCTTCCATGGATACGGCACGGGCGAATGGACGGACTCCGCGGTGCGGCGTTATGTGCGCGACGCCGGCCCCATGCTGGACCGGCTGCACAAGCTGACCCGCTCGGACTGCACGACGCGCAACAAGCGGAGGGCAAGTGCGCTGTCGCGTGCCTACGACGGCTTGGAGGAGCGCATCGCCCTCCTGCAGGAGCAGGAGGAGCTGGACGCGATCCGGCCGGACCTCGACGGCAATCAGATCATGGAGACCCTGGGTGTCGGCCCCGGCCCGGTGGTCGGCCGGGCGTACAAGTTCCTGCTGGAGCTGCGCCTGGAGAACGGGCCGATGGAGCATGACGCGGCGGTGTCGGCGCTCAAGGAGTGGTGGGCGACGCAGCCGCAGGGCTGACGGAGGTGGCGTCGGCGCGGGTCATGTTTCACGTGAAACATGACCCCAAGGGTTCGGTCTGGGCATGCGCGAGGGGCGGTGTTTCACGTGAAACACCGCCCCTCGCGGTAGCAGCCCTATCGCGGTAGCAGCCCTATGCGCGGCAGGAGCTCTACTTGTCCTTCAGGCAGAGCAGGAAGCTCTTGTCGCCGCCGGTCTCCGTGTACGCGTACTGGAAGTCCGAGGCTTCCTCAGAGCACTTCTTGTCCGCCGTCAGGCTGGTGAAAGAGCCCTCGATCTTGGCCAGGACCTTGTACTGGGCCTTGGCGTCACTGCACTTGACGACCTCCAGGTCCGGGTTGTTGTCGTCGGTGCTGCCGCGCTGCATGCAGTCGCCAACGGCGGCCGACTGCGCGTCGTCCTGGCTCGCCCACCAGCCGCCGGCGACCACGATGGCGGCGACGATGAAGCCGCCGATGCGGAGGTACTGCTTGACGCCGCGGCGCGGCTGCTGCGGTGCCGGGGCGGGTGCGCCGATGTACGGGCTGGGCTGCGGAGGAACACCCGGCTGGCCCTGTGTGGCCTGCTGAGCGTAAGGGTTCCCGCCCTCGGGCTGGCCATAGGGCTGCTGACCCTGTGCGAACGGGTTCTGGCCCTGGGGCGGCGGAGTGGTCACTTGGGGGTCCCCCTCGAACTAGGCGCACGCTGGCGCGAATAAGACGCCCGTACGGGCGTGGATAAGACGCACGTAAGCTACCGGGCCCTACTGACAACGCTGTAGCCCAAAGAGGCACTGTGGCATTGATGTGACACTCACTGGCGCTCAAAGCGGGCCATAGCGGCGGCAACCGCCCCGTAGATCACGGCCACCGTGCCCACAAGCGGAACCGACCGTCCGTCAGGAGGCAGCATCAGAGCGGCTACTCCTGCCGCTCCGACGAACGCGACATTGAACAGCACGTCGTACAAGGAGAAGATGCGGCCACGGAAGCCGTCGTCGATCGAGGACTGCACGACCGTGTCCGTGGCGATCTTCGCGCCTTGCGTCGTCAGGCCCAGCACAAAGGCCGCGGCCATCATAGGAGCGGGACTGAACGGCAACCCGAGCGCGGGCTCCAGGACCGCGGCGGCAGCCGCGCACGCGGTGATCCAGCCGCCGGGGCCCAGCCGCCCGGCCGCGTAGGGGGTCACCACGGCCGCCGCAAAGAAGCCGGCTCCCGAGATCAAGACGGCGAGGCCCAGAAGCGCCAGTCCATCTTCCGTCCCGCCAGAACCGCCGGCCCCATCAGCATCATTGGTCCCGCCGGACGACCAGGCGTACCGGCACAGCATCAGCACCATCACCGTCAGCGCGCCGTAGCAGAACCGCATGAGTGTCATCGCGGCCAGGGCACGTGCCGCCATCGGCCGTTTGGCCAGATGCCGTACCCCCGCGGCCAGCCCTCGTGCCGTGCCTGCCACCGCTGCCCACAGGCGCGGCTGCACCAACTCCGGATCCGGTCCCAGCAGTTCACGCGCGATCCGCAGTGAGGCAAGAGCCGCACACACGTAGAGCCCCGCCCCGGACAACACGACCGCGGCGTCGGAGTCCGAGACCACCAGACGCACGACGAAGGCGAGACCACCGCCGGCCGTCGCGGCGAGCGTCCCGGCTGTCGGCGACACGGAGTTGGCCATCACCAGGCGATCGGCGTCGACCACACGCGGCAGCGCGGCCGAAAGCCCTGCCAGCACAAAGCGGTTGACGGCGGTGACGCACAGCGCGGAGGCGTAGAAGAGCCACTCCGGAACGCTGCTCACCATCAGCACGGCCGTCACAGCGGCCAGGAGCGCCCGCAGCAGATTCCCGTAGAGCAACACCTGGCGACGCCGCCAGCGGTCCAGCAGGACGCCGGCGAAGGGGCCGACGAGCGAGTACGGGAGGAGCAGCACCGCCATGGCGGAGGCGACCGCGGCCGGCGACGTCTGCTTCTCCGGAGAGAAGACGACATACGTGGCGAGCGCGACCTGGTATACCCCGTCGGCGCCCTGCGACAGCAGCCGCACGGCGAGCAGGCGCCGGAAGTCCCTGAAGCGCAGGAGGACGCGCAGGTCACGCACCACAGCCATGGGCACAGCCTCACATACGAGGAGGGTCCCCGGGCGACGTGCCCAGGGACCCTCAAGGGTCGTACGACGGACGAGGCTCGGCGCGCGTGGCGCTCCTCTCGCCGGTGCTCCGTCGTGCCTAGCGCTCGACCTCGCCCTTGATGAACTTCTCGACGTTCTCGCGGGCCTGGTCGTCGAAGTACTGGACCGGCGGGGACTTCATGAAGTACGAGGACGCGGAGAGGATGGGGCCGCCGATGCCGCGGTCCTTGGCGATCTTCGCCGCGCGCAGGGCGTCGATGATGACACCCGCGGAGTTCGGGGAGTCCCACACCTCGAGCTTGTACTCGAGGTTCAGCGGGACGTCGCCGAAGGCACGGCCCTCGAGGCGGACGTAGGCCCACTTGCGGTCGTCGAGCCAGGCCACGTAGTCCGACGGGCCGATGTGGACGTTCTTCTCGCCGAGGTCCCGGTCGGGGATCTGGGAGGTGACGGCCTGCGTCTTGGAGATCTTCTTCGACTCGAGGCGGTCGCGCTCGAGCATGTTCTTGAAGTCCATGTTGCCGCCGACGTTCAGCTGCATCGTGCGGTCCAGGACGACGCCCCGGTCCTCGAACAGCTTCGCCATGACGCGGTGCGTGATGGTGGCGCCGACCTGCGACTTGATGTCGTCACCGACGATCGGCACACCGGCCTCGGTGAACTTGTCCGCCCACTCCTTCGTACCGGCGATGAAGACCGGCAGGGCGTTGACGAAGGCGACCTTGGCGTCGATGGCGCACTGGGCGTAGAACTTCGCCGCGTCCTCGGAACCCACCGGCAGGTAGCAGACCAGGACGTCGACCTGCTTGTCCTTGAGGACCTGGACGACGTCGACCGGGGCCTCGGGGGACTCCTCGATCGTCTCGCGGTAGTACTTGCCGAGACCGTCCAGGGTGTGGCCGCGCTGGACGGTCACGCCGGTGGTCGGCACGTCGCAGATCTTGATGGTGTTGTTCTCGCTGGCGCCGATGGCGTTGGCGAGGTCCAGGCCCACCTTCTTGGCGTCCACGTCGAAGGCGGCGACGAACTCGATGTCCCGCACGTGGTAGTCGCCGAACTGGACGTGCATCAGGCCCGGGACCTTGCTGTCCGGGTCGGCGTCCTTGTAGTACTCGACGCCCTGTACCAGCGACGCGGCGCAGTTGCCCACGCCGACGACGGCTACGCGAACCGAACCCATTCCGGTTGCTCCCTGTGTGTTCTCGGTGTTCCGGTATGAGGCCAGCGGAGATGCCGGCCTCATGTGGCGGTGCCGTCGGACGGATCCGGACCGGTGGTGTCCCGGTGCCGGGGCAGGCCGCCCGACTGCCCTGTTGTGTCGTGTCGAGCTGCGTCCCCCGAGGGGGAGGAGGCGTCGGTGGACCGTCGCTGGTCCCGCCCCGCTCGCTCGCTCTCGATGAGCTCGTTCAGCCAGCGCACTTCGCGCTCCACGGACTCCATCCCGTGCCGCTGGAGCTCAAGCGTGTAGTCGTCCAGGCGCTCCCTGGTACGGGCCAGGGAGGCGCGCATCTTCTCCAGACGCTCCTCCAGCCGGCTGCGGCGGCCTTCGAGTACGCGCATGCGTACGTCCCGCGACGTCTGCCCGAAGAACGCGAAGCGGGCAGCGAAGTGCTCGTCCTCGTACGCATCGGGGCCGGTCTGCGAGAGGAGCTCCTCGAAGTGCTCCTTACCTTCCGCCGTCAACCGGTAGACGATCTTGGCGCGGCGTCCCGCCAGCGGAGCGGCCAGGACGTCCTCCGGTGTGCTGCCCGGCTCCTCGATCAACCATCCGTTGGCGACCAGGGTCTTAAGGCAGGGATAGAGCGACCCGTAGCTGAAGGCGCGGAAAACCCCCAGCGACGTGTTGAGCCGTTTGCGCAGCTCATAGCCGTGCATGGGCGACTCGCGAAGCAGGCCGAGTACGGCGAACTCGAGGATGCCGGAACGTCGGCTCATCGTCGCCTCCTGACTGCGTCGGTTCGCGTGTACGGGTCTTTATGCCGAGCTGATGTATCGACTCGATACATCACGACGATAGAACGGCCTTCCGGCTGCGACAAGGGGGGGCATGGTGAACGGCGTCACATCACCGATTCGCAGGAAGCAAGTTGCCTGATTTGGGATGAACTTCGGCCTAGGTGGGTTTTGGCGGTGCGTAGTCTGTGCGCCATGCAGTCCACCGGGAACCAAGTGACGTCAGAGGACGTCCTCGTCCTTGGTGTAATGCGGGTGAGCGCCGTCATGGCCTCATCCGTATGTCGGGGGGAACCGGAAACCAGCCGCCGTTTCCAGGCGCGAGAGCGCCTGCCCGAGGAGTAGTCGTTCGATGAGCGAGCACCGTCGCAAACCGCCGCAGCCACAGGGCGGCGGACGTGCCGCGGCCCGACGTGGCCAGTCCGGCTCGTCATCCGGCCGCCGCGCAGCACCGCGAGGCGCCACCGGATCACCCTCCGATGCGTACGGCTACGGGGGTGGTGGAGGCGAGGAGCGCCCGTACGGCGGCCGCGCCGAGGCCCGCCGTGCGGCACAGCGTGCCGGTGGCGGTGGCCGCCGTAGGGCCGCCGACGGCGGAGGCCGCGGTGGCGGAGGCGGCCGGCGAGGCGGTCCCGGCGGACCGGGCGGCCCTCCGGGCCGCGGCAGGGGCCGCGGCTCCGTGCCTCCGAAGAAGCGGTTCATCGACTACCCGCGCGCGGGGAAGTACGGGGCTGCGCGGTGGGTGCCGTCGTGGCGGTTGGTGACCGGTCTGTTCGTCGGGTTTTTCGGCAGCATGCTGGTGCTGGCGGGGATCGGGTACGCCATGGTGGGTGTGCCGACCGCCGCGAACGCAGCGGCGAGGGCCCAGAACAACGTCTTCTACTGGTCTGACGAGACCCAGATGGCGGCCACTGGTGGCACGAACCGCCAGATCGTGGAAAGCGCCGATATTCCGAAGGAGCTGAAGGACGCGGTGGTCGCCGCCGAGAACGCGTCCTTCTACACGGACAAGGGCGTCGACCCGATGGGCATCGCCCGCGCTCTCTTCAACATGGCTCGGGGTGAAGAGACGCAGGGCGGCTCCACCATCACCCAGCAGTACGTCAAGAACACATATCTCACCCAGGATCAGACCGTCACGCGGAAGTTCAAGGAGCTCTTCATCTCCATAAAGGTGGGCTCCCAGATGACCAAGGACGAGATCCTCGCGAACTACCTCAACACCGCCTTCTACGGCCGTGACTCGTACGGCGTCCAGGCGGCGGCCCAGGCCTACTTCGGCGAGGATGCCAAGGATCTGGACACAGAGCAGTGCGTTTTCCTCGCCAGCGTCCTGAAGGGGCCAAACTTTTTCAATCCCGACGGAGGCATCGGGGCGGGTGCCTCGGCGAAGGAGAACACCGAGCGGGCCAAGAAGCGCTGGAAGTGGATCCTTGACCGTGAGGTCGAGGTGGGACGGATGGAGCCGGCAGAGAGGAAAAAGGTCGGCGAGTTCCCCGAGCTCAAGAAGAAGACCTCGAAGCTGTCCGGCCAGACCGGCTACCTCGTCGACATCGCCAAGGAATACGCCGCGAAGAAGCTCCGAGTGACGACCGAGGAACTGGACCGGGGCGGCGGCTACCGGATCTACACGACCTTCGAGAAGAAAAAGGTCAACCAGCTCGAGGCAGCCGTCAAGAAGACGCAGAAGAGCTTCCTGAAGCCCGAGGAACGCGCCAAGGACAAGTACGTCCAGTTCGGTGCGGCCTCGGTCGATCCGGAGAGCGGCGCGATCGTCGCGCTCTACGGCGGTGACGGCTACGACAAGGGCCACTACTCCAACAACGCCAACACGACGGGTGTGCCGGTCGGATCGACCTGGAAGCCGATCGTGCTGGCCGCCGCGATGGAGCACGGGACCTACCAGACCGAGGGGGAGCCGCTTTCGCCGATGGCCCGGTACAACGGCAACGACCTCCTCGTGATCAAGGATCAGAACGGTGATCCGATCATGGGGTCCAACGGCAAGCCGTTCCGTCAGAAGAACGAGGGCACCACGCCCTGGGGCATGGTGACTCTCAGGAAGGCCATGGAGCAGTCGATCAACTCGCCGTTCGCCCAGCTGGGCGTCGACGTGGGCCTCTCCAACACCCGGAAGACCGCGGAGGCCATGGGCATCCTGCCGGAGTCCTTCGACAAGGGGAATCTCAACAACGTGTCCTTCTCGCTCGGCACGTCGACCCCCAGCGCCATCCGCATGGCGGACGCGTACGCGACCTTCGCGGCCTCGGGCAAGCACTACGAGCCGTACTCGGTCACCAAGGTGATCAAGGACGGCGTCCCGCAGAAAGACTTCGATCCCCCGAAGCAGGAGAACGCCATGGACGAGAACGTCGCCAACAACGTGACGGACGTCCTGGAGAACGTGGTCCAGAAGGGTACCGGCAAGAAGATCGCGGACATCGGGTTCCCGGTGGCCGGCAAGACCGGTACGACCGACAAGAACAAGTCGGCGTGGTTCGTCGGATACACCAGGGAGCTGTCCACAGCCGTCACCCTGTTCAGGACCGACCCGGACAAGGGCAAGCTGCTGTCGATGAACGGCACCGGCGATGTGGAGTCCATCCACGGTGGTGACATCCCGGCCCAGGTCTGGAAGGACTACATGGCCGTGGCGATGAAGGGCGTGAACCCCAAGCCCTTCCCGGAGGCCGAGAAGATCGGTGAGATCATCGGCGCGAGTCCGTCCCCGAGTGCCAGCACCTCTCCCACCGGGGACCCCAGCGCGAGCGTGGCGCCGACCCCCTCGATGTCCGCACCCACCGCAAGCCCGTCGAAGACGAACGGCAACGGCAATACCTGCAGCCCCTGGGATCTGTCCTGCACCGATACCGGCGGAACAACGGACGGCGGAACTGACAGCGGGGGGACGACCGACGGAAGCACCGGAGGTACATCGCCGGCGCCGACGACCAGCTCCGACACCGGCGGCAATGGCAATGGCAATGGCAATGGCAGCGGAGGCTTCTTCGGAGGCCCGGCGGGGTAGCGCTCCTCGCGCCGCCCGTGCGTGTTTCACGTGAAACGAGGGCCGCCGCACCTGACCGGTGTGGCGGCCCTCGCCGCGTTCTCAGGCGCGTACGGCAGTATGTGCGGCATGCCCAGTGCAGAGACGACACGCTCGAGCGTGTACGAGCCGGAACCGGTGCGGCCGACCAGGGAGGACGAGGTCGCCGCGGCCGGCAGCGAGCTGATCGGTGGCCCCCTCGGACGACGGGCCCTGACCGGGACCAGCTGGTGGACTCCCGTGCGCGTCATCGCGCTCGTCATGATCGGCATGTTCGCGCTCGGCATGGTGCAGAAGCTGCCCTGCTACGACGGTGCCTGGTTCTACGGCGCCGGCTCGCAGTACACGCACGCCTGCTACTCCGACATTCCGCACCTCTACCAGGGACGCGGCTTCGCAGACGGCCTCGTGCCGTACTTCGACAAGCTGTCGGGCGACATGGAGTACCTGGAGTACCCCGTGCTGACCGGCGTCTTCATGGAAGTCGCCGCCTGGCTGACCCCCGGCAGCGGATCCATCCAGCGCCAGGAGCAGATCTACTGGATGGTCAATGCCGGAATGCTGATGGTGTGCGCCGCGGTCATCGCCGTCTGCGTCACCCGCACCCACCGGCGCCGCCCCTGGGACGGCCTCCTCGTCGCTTTTGCGCCCGCCCTTGCCCTGACGGCCACCATCAACTGGGATCTGCTCGCTGTGGCCCTCACAGCCGCCGCGATGCTGATGTGGTCGCGGGGCCGAGCCCTGGCCTTCGGCGTGCTGCTCGGCCTCGCCACGGCCGCCAAGCTCTACCCCGTCCTGCTGCTGGGCCCGCTGCTCGTCCTGTGCTGGCGCGCCGGCAGATGGCGTGCGTACGGAACCGCCGTGCTCGGCGCGGTGGTCGCCTGGCTCGTCGTGAACCTCCCCGTGATGCTTCTCGCCATGGAGGGCTGGTCGAAGTTCTACACGTTCAGCCAGGAGCGCGGCGTCGACTTCGGTTCCTTCTGGCTGATCCTCTCCCAGCGGATGGACAGCCCGCTGAGCACTGACACGGTCAACACCCTCGCCACGGTGCTCATGATCGTGGCCTGCGCTGGCATCGGTGCCCTCACCCTGACCGCGCCACGCCGCCCTCGCTTCGCCCAGCTCGCCTTCCTGGTGGTGGCCGCCTTCATCCTCACCAACAAGGTCTACTCACCGCAGTACGTGCTGTGGCTGATCCCGCTCGCCGCCCTGGCCCGCCCCCGCTGGCGGGACTTCCTGATCTGGCAGGCCTGCGAGGTCGCGTACTACCTGGGCATCTGGATGTACCTCGCCTACACGACGAGCGGCGACGCCCACAAGGGACTGCCGCCCGACGGCTATCACCTGGCCATCGCGGCCCACCTGGTCGGGACGCTGTACCTGTGCGGCGTCGTCATCCGCGACATCCTCATGCCCGAGCGTGACGTGGTGCGACGGGCCGGCGACGACGATCCGTCGGGCGGTGTGCTGGACGGCGCGACGGACGTCTTCGTGCTCGGCTACGCGGCTCACCCGCCACGTCATGCCGCGCACTTCGAAGGCCACTACGTCGAGTGGGGCAGAAAGCCCGACGGAATCCCCCCGACCGCACCGACCGCCGCCCAGGAGTGAGCCGCTTCGGAGAAGCCCAGAAATGAGCCGGAGGGGCTGCCGCAGAAGCGCAGACGCGCCATGCGGCAGCCCCTCCGGTTTCAGTGAGGCTTAGTACGGCCGAGCCCTACCGGTCGACGAGCCGGTCGAACTGCGTCGTCGTATGCCGCAGATGAGCCACCAGCTCCTCGCCCACCTTCGGCTCCGGCGCATCCGACGGCACGAACAGAATCGACACCTGCATGTGCGGCGGCTCCGCGAACCAACGCTGCTTGCCCGCCCAGACGAAGGGCGACAGATTGCGGTTGACCGTGGCGAGGCCCGCACGAGCCACGCCCTTGGCACGCGGCATGACGCCGTGGAGCGCCTTCGGGGCCTCCAGGCCCACACCGTGCGACGTACCACCCGCCACCACGACCAGATAGCCGTCGGAGGCGGCCTTCTGCTGCCGGTACCCGAAACGGTCGCCCTTCGCGACGCGCGTGACGTCGAGGACAGCGCCGCGGTACTCGGTCGCCTCATGGTCGCCCAGCCACAGGCGCGTACCGATACGCGCGCGGAACCGGGTCTGCGGGAACTGCTGCTGCAGACGCACGAGTTCATCCGCCTTGAGGTGGCTGACGAACATCGTGTGCAGCGGCAGCCGGGCCGCGCGCAGGCGGTCCATCCACCCTATGACCTCCTCGACGGCGTCCGAGCCGTCGGTGCGGTCCAGCGGCAGATGCATCGCGAACCCCTCGAGACGTACGTCCTCGATGGCCGCATGCAGCTGGGGCAGATCCTGCTCGGTCACGCCGTGCCGCTTCATCGAGGACATGACCTCTATGACGACGCGGGCGCCGACCAGCCCGTGCACCCCGTCGACCGAGGAGACGGAGCGGACGACGCGGTCGGGCAGCGGTACGGGCTCCTCGCCCCGGCGGAACGGCGTCAGTACCAGCAGATCACCGCTGAACCAGTCCTTGATCCGGGCGGCTTCGTAGGTCGTGCCGACGGCGAGCATGTCGGAGCCGAAGCGCGTGGCCTCCTCGGCCAGGCGCTCATGACCGAAGCCGTAGCCGTTGCCCTTGCAGACGGGGACCAGCCCCGGAAACTGGTCGAGCACGTGCTTGTGGTGTGCCCGCCAGCGCGCGGTGTCGACGTAGAGCGTGAGCGCCATGGCCGGTCCCCGAACCTTTCTCGTGATTGCGGTGTATCAGGGTATGAGCTGCGATGTTTCAGGAGAACGAGGGGAAGACTGCGAGGTCAGCGGCGCGACATGTAGATGTCGAGCGCCTTGTGGAGCAGCTTGTTGAGCGGGAAGTCCCACTCGCCGAGGTATTCGGCGGCCTGCCCGCCCGTGCCCACCTTGAACTGGATCAGGCCGAAGAGGTGGTCGGACTCGTCCAGCGAGTCGCTGATACCGCGCAGGTCGTAGACGGTGGCTCCCAGGGCGTAGGCATCGCGCAGCATCCGCCACTGCATGGCGTTCGAGGGCCGGACCTCACGGCCGATGTTGTCGGAGGCGCCGTAGGAGTACCAGACGTGGCCGCCGACGACGAGCATCGTCGCCGCGGACAGGTTCACGCCGTTGTGTCGGGCGAAGTACAGCCGCATGCGGTTGGGGTCCTCGTTGTTGAGGGCCGTCCACATGCGCTGGAAGTACGACAGCGGACGCGGCCGGAAGTGGTCGCGCACGGCCGTGATCTCGTACAGTCGCTGCCACTCGGCGAGGTCTTCGTAGCCGCCCTGGACCACCTCGACGCCGGCCTTCTCGGCCTTCTTGATGTTGCGCCGCCACAGCTGGTTGAAGCCCTTGTGGACGTCCTCGAGGGAACGGCCCGCCAGCGGCACCTGGAAGACATAACGGGGCTGCACGTCGCCGAAGCCCGCGCCCCCGTCCTCACCCTGCTGCCAGCCCATACGGCGCAGCCGGTCCGCGACCTCGAAGGCGCGCGGCTCGATGAAGTCCGCCTCGATGTCGCGCAGGCGCTTCACGTCCGGGTCCTGGATGCCCTTCTTGATCGACGAGGCCTCCCAGCGCCGGATGACCACGGGCGGGCCCATCTTCACCGAGAACGCGCCCTGCTGCTTGAGATGCGCCAGCATCGGCTGCAGCCAGTCGTCGAGGTTCGGCGCGAACCAGTTGATGACGGGGCCCTCGGGCAGATACGCCAGATAGCGCTTGATCTTGGGCAGCTGCCGGTAGAGGACGAGGCCGGCACCCACGAGCTCACCCGTTCGATCGTCGAACCAGCCCAGGTTCTCGGACCGCCACTCCGCCTTGACATCGGACCAGGCCGGGACCTGCATGTGGCTCGCCGCGGGCAGACTCTGGATGTACGCCAGATGCTGCTCTCGGCTGATGGTCCTCAGGGTCAGGCTCATTCGGGGCGCTCCTCGGGCTGGTGTGTCCCCATGGGTACAGGGGCTCCGGCTCTCGCGCCGAAGCCTACTGCGCCGTTCGAGCGCCCTGTCTGGGCGTACGCAACTTGACCCCGGCCGGCACCCGACCGGGGTGTTTCTGACCGTCAATCGGCTCTCAACCGAAGACTCGATCGACCTCGGTCGCCGAGCGGGCGGACTCAGCCGAGTACACGATCGTTCTCGATCTCCGACCGGTCCTGCGCAGCCGTCGACCGGTCTTGTGCAGTCAAGGAATCGATCGCCATCAGCCGCCGGCCGATCGGTCTCAGCCGAGGACTCCGCCGAACAGGCCACCGTGAGCCATGCCCAGGAAGAATCCGATCGCCGAGGCGCCAAGGCCCAGGATCAGACCGAAGCGTTCCCGCGTCGTCTCCGAGATGAACTGGCCGTAGGCGCCCGTGATGATCCCGATCAACCCGGCCCATGAGCTGATCAGATGGAGGCTGTGGAACATCGCCGTGATGAAGGCGATGGCGCCGAGGACCAGCGTCACCGCGGCCAGGGCATCCTGGCGAGGGTGGGGCTTGCCGTCCGTGGCGAAGAGGGAGGTCGCGGAGTTGGGTCGTACTGCCTGTGCCATAGGGGCACCTCCTGCGGAAGACGGCGCATCGTAGCGCCATACACACCCGATGTGTACAGATTGCCGGTGTCCGCCGCCGGATTTCAACCGGAAGCCGGTGTGCGGGTAGTCTGTACCCTCTGCACCGGTGTCTGCCCAGCCCTGCCCAGATCATGGCCGGGAACTCCACCAACGGCGCGTGTCCGGCAGTAATGCTGCCGGAGGCGTTGTCAGTGGCGGCCGATACCGTTGCGTACGCATCACAACCCTCCTGCCACGGAACGACCGTGGCCGCTGAGTCCAAAGGAGGTGGGTTCCACATGCGTCACTACGAGGTGATGGTCATCCTCGACCCCGATCTCGAGGAGCGCGCTGTCTCCCCGCTGATCGAGAACTTCCTCTCCGTCGTCCGTGAGGGCAACGGAAAGGTCGAGAAGGTCGACACCTGGGGCCGTCGTCGTCTCGCGTACGAGATCAAGAAGAAGCCCGAGGGCATCTACTCGGTCATCGACCTGCAGGCCGAGCCTGCGGTCGTCAAGGAGCTCGACCGCCAGATGAACCTGAACGAGTCGGTCCTCCGGACCAAGGTCCTCCGTCCCGAGACCCACTGAGCTTCCTAGCTCAGCGGTAACCGGGATTCGAGTAGCAGCAAGCAGCCAGCAAACCCGCCGAGAGGTTCCCCCATGGCAGGCGAGACCGTCATCACGGTCATCGGCAATCTCGTCGATGACCCCGAGCTGCGCTTCACCCCTTCCGGTGCGGCCGTCGCGAAGTTCCGTGTCGCGTCCACTCCCCGCACCTTCGACCGCCAGACGAACGAGTGGAAGGACGGCGAGAGCCTCTTCCTGACCTGCTCGGTCTGGCGTCAGGCGGCGGAGAACGTCGCCGAGTCGCTTCAGCGAGGCATGCGCGTCATCGTGCAGGGCCGGCTGAAGCAGCGGTCCTACGAGGACCGTGAGGGCGTCAAGCGCACGGTCTACGAGCTCGACGTCGACGAGGTCGGCGCGAGCCTGCGCAGTGCCACGGCCAAGGTCACCAAGACCTCCGGCCGAGGCAGCCAGGGCGGTTACGGCGGCGGCGGTGGTGGCGGCCAGCAGGGCGGCGGCTGGGGCGGTGGCCCCGGTGGCGGTCAGCAGCAGGGGGGCGGCGCTCCCGCCGACGACCCCTGGGCGACCGGTGCGCCGGCCGGCGGCGGCCAGCAGGGCGGCGGTGGCTGGGGCGGCGGCTCCGGCGGCGGCTACTCGGACGAGCCCCCCTTCTAGGCCCTCGGGCCAGGGGGCGGGTCGTACCCAAACTTCTTGATCACACAGGAGAAACACCATGGCGAAGCCGCCTGTGCGCAAGCCGAAGAAGAAGGTCTGCGCTTTCTGCAAGGACAAGGTCACGTACGTGGACTACAAGGACACGAACATGCTGCGGAAGTTCATTTCCGACCGCGGCAAGATCCGTGCCCGCCGCGTGACCGGCAACTGCACGCAGCACCAGCGTGACGTCGCCACGGCCGTGAAGAACAGCCGTGAGATGGCGCTGCTGCCCTACACGTCCACCGCGCGATAAGGGAAGGGTGACCGACACATGAAGATCATCCTTACCCACGAGGTCTCCGGCCTCGGCACCGCGGGCGACGTCGTCGACGTCAAGGACGGTTACGCTCGCAACTACCTGATCCCGCGGAACTTCGCGATCCGTTGGACCAAGGGTGGCGAGAAGGACGTCGAGCAGATCCGTCGTGCTCGCAAGATCCACGAGATCGCGACCATCGAGCAGGCCAACGAGATCAAGGGCCGCCTCGAGGGCGTCAAGGTCCGCCTGGCCGTCCGCTCCGGCGACGCCGGTCGGCTCTTCGGTTCCGTCACCCCGGCCGACATCGCCTCGGCGATCAAGGCTGCCGGTGGCCCCGAGGTCGACAAGCGCCGCATCGAGCTGGGTGCGCCGATCAAGACCCTGGGCGCCCACGCGACGTCCGTGCGTCTGCACCCCGAGGTTGCCGCCAAGGTCAACATCGAGGTCGTCGCCGCGTAAGCGCTGCGCTCGGCAGAGCTGAGAGAAGGGCCGCACCCATCCAGGTGCGGCCCTTCTTGCTGCGTTACGTCTTGGTGGTGGCGTTGCCGTGTGTTTCACGTGAAACGGGGTGCGCAGGGAAGGAACGACTGCCCACAGCGGTCTGCGCCCCGTATCAGCGCGTCGCCCCTGTGACGATCCAGCGGCCCGAGCGGGAGCGGAGCCACAAGGTCAGCATTCGCACGGCCATCATCAGCGTCATCGCACCCCACAGCGCGGTGAGTCCCCCTCCGAAGACGGGTACGAGCAGCGCCACGGGAGTGAAGACAGCGAGGGTGACCAGCATGGCCCAGGCCAGATATGGACCGTCTCCAGCGCCCATCAGGACTCCGTCGAGGATGAAGACGATGCCCGAGATCGGCTGGGACACGGCCACCACGATGAGGGCGGGCAGCGCCACGTTCTGGACGGCCGAGTCACTGGTGAAGAGTGGGATGAACAGCGGCCTGGTGACGATCACCAGTAGGCCGAGCACGATGCCGGCGGCGACGCCCCACTGCACCATCCTGCGGCAGGCATCACGTGCTCCCTGGGCGTCTCCGGCTCCGAGGTAGCGTCCGATGATGGCCTGACCCGCGATGGCGATCGCGTCGAGCGCAAAGGCCAGTAGGCTCCACAACGACAGAATGATCTGGTGGGCGGCCACGTCCGCATCGCCGAGCCGGGCGGCCACCGCGGTGGCGATCATGAGAATCGCCCGTAGCGACAGCGTGCGGACCAGCAGTGGCGCACCGGCCTGGGCACAGGCTCGTATACCGGCGGCGTCCGGCCTCAGCGACGCACCGTGCCGCCTGGCGCCGCGGATGACGACGGCGAGATACGCAGCGGCCATGGCCCACTGGGCTATGACGGTGCCCCATGCGGAACCGGCAATGCCTAGCCCGGCACCGTAGACGAGGCCCGCGTTGAGGCCTGCGTTGGCGACGAAGCCCGCGATCGCCACGTAGAGGGGTGTCCTCGTGTCCTGCAGACCACGCAGCACGCCGGTGGCGGCGAGCACGATGAGCATGGCCGGGATGCCGAGCGCGGAGATCCGCAGATAGGTGATCGCGTAGGGCGCCGCGGTGTCCGAGGCGCCGAAGAGCTCCACGAGGGCCGGGGCCGTGGGCAGGACGACGGTGATGACGGCGGCACCGAGCAGCAGGGCCAGCCAGATTCCGTCCATGCCCTGACGGATGGCTGCCTGCAGATCTCCGGCACCGACCCTGCGGGCGACGGCGGCCGTGGTGGCGTAGGCGAGGAAGACGAAGACGCTCACGGCCGTCATCAGAAGGGCCGAGGCCACGCCGAGACCGGCGAGCTGGGCGGTGCCGAGATGACCGACGATGGCGCTGTCGGCCAGCACGAAGAGGGGCTCGGCGACGAGTGCACCGAAGGCCGGGACGGCCAGCGCGATGATCTCTCGATCGTGCCGGCGCCGGGCGACCTTGGTGGTCGCGGAAGCCTGTGTCATGTGCACCAATGTAATCGTCCACAGGTAAGTGATGCAACGCCCCTTCATCCCTTACTCAGGGGTCTGGTTGACGCTTGGTCATGCACCGGTCGCAGCGAACTTGGTCCGATGGGGGAAGTTTTTCTTCTGCACAGCCGGTGGACGGGAGAACCGCAGCTCAAGAGGGGTTTTCCAGTGAAGCTGAGGGCTTGTTCACAGTGCTGTCCACCGGGTCGTGCACAGGTTTGGCGAGGTTCTCCACAGCATCGGAGCCGTCGTCCACAGGACCTGTGGATAACCAGATTGGCTGACGGTGCCGAGGGGCCTACCGTGGTCCGGCGCCCGACCCGTTCCGCGGCCTTGTGAACGTCGCAGAAACCGACCGTCAGAACCGGAGCTGGGCCTCTCATTTTGTCAGTGCCGTGCCGTAGAAAGAGGGGCGCGGAATGTCCGCGCGCAGCACGGGAGGAGGTGGCTCGGTGAGTATTTCCGAGCCCTTGGACGAACCCTGGGCCGACAGCGGTCCAGGGGACCGTCTGCCTGTCTCCCGCCCGCGCCGTGAGTCCGGCCGGAGCCGCGACGAGCAGCACGACCGCGGCCGCGAGGGGGGTTCCTGGGACGGCGGCGGTCCGTCATTCGAGCGCGTACCGCCGCAGGATCTCGACGCCGAGCAGTCGGTCCTTGGCGGCATGCTGCTGTCGAAGGACGCCATTGCCGATGTCGTCGAGGTACTCAAGGGCCACGACTTCTACCGGCCCGCACACGAGACGATCTATCAGGCGATCCTCGACCTGTATGCGAAGGGCGAGCCGGCCGACCCGATCACGGTGGCCGCGGAGCTGACCAAGCGCGGTGAGATCAGCCGGGTCGGCGGCGCTCCGTATCTCCACTCCCTCGTCCAGACCGTCCCGACCGCTGCGAACGCCGAGTACTACGCGGAGATCGTTCACGAGCGCGCTGTCCTACGGCGTCTGGTGGAGGCTGGCACACGCATCACCCAGATGGGATACGCGGCCGACGGCGACGTCGACGAGATCGTCAACAGCGCCCAGGCCGAGATCTATGCCGTCACCGAGCAGCGCACCAGCGAGGACTATCTGCCGCTCGGCGACATCATGGAGGGCGCGCTCGACGAGATCGAGGCGATCGGTTCGCGCAGCGGCGAGATGACCGGTGTGCCGACGGGCTTCACGGACTTCGATTCCCTGACGAACGGCCTGCACCCGGGCCAGATGATCGTCATTGCTGCCCGTCCGGCCATGGGTAAGTCGACGCTCGCTCTGGACTTCGCGCGCGCGGCCTCCATCAAGCACAACCTGCCCAGCGTGATCTTCTCCCTGGAAATGGGGCGGAACGAGATCGCGATGCGTCTGCTGTCCGCGGAGGCGCGGGTGGCGCTGCACCACATGCGGTCCGGCACGATGACGGACGAGGACTGGACGCGGCTGGCGCGTCGGATGCCGGATGTGTCGGCGGCCCCGCTCTACATCGACGACTCGCCGAACCTGTCGATGATGGAGATCCGCGCCAAGTGCCGCCGGCTTAAACAGCGGAGTGATCTGAAGCTCGTCGTCATCGACTATCTGCAGCTGATGCAGTCAGGGGGCTCGAAGCGAGCGGAGAGCCGTCAGCAGGAGGTCTCGGACATGTCGCGAAACCTCAAGCTGCTGGCCAAGGAGCTTGAGATCCCGGTCATCGCGCTCTCCCAGCTGAACCGTGGTCCCGAACAGCGCACCGACAAGAAGCCGATGGTCTCGGACCTGCGCGAGTCCGGCTCCATCGAGCAGGACGCCGACATGGTCATCCTGCTCCACCGTGAGGACGCCTACGAGAAGGAGTCGCCCCGTGCGGGCGAGGCGGACCTGATCGTGGCGAAGCACCGTAACGGCCCCACGGCGACGATCACGGTCGCCTTCCAGGGGCACTATTCGCGGTTCGTGGATATGGCACAGACCTGATCCACCCTGTAGGGTCTCGCGGCTGGTGTCGTAATCTCACGGGCCGTGTCGTACTGATGTCGTATACGACATCACCGTGAGACTAGCGTGTGGGTGCTGCTGCTCAGCGCCTCGTCTCGTACCTGGTCAGGACCACGCCGCCGGGAAACGTCCGCGTCTCCACCAGGTTCAGGTTCACCCAGCTGTCCAGCGCGGTGAAGAACGGCGTGCCGCTGCCCACCAGGACCGGATGGGCGGCGATCGCGTACTCGTCGATCAGCCCGGCGCGCATGGCCGCCCCGGCGAGCGTTGCGCCGCCGATGTTCATTGGGCCGCCGTCCTCGGCCTTGAGCCGGGTGATCTCGGCGATCGCGTCGCCGGTGACCAGGCGGGTGTTCCAGTCGACCTTGTCGATCGTCGAGGAGAACACCACCTTCGGCGTGTCCCGCCAGTTCCGCGCGAACTCGATCTCCGCCGGGGTGGCGTTGGGCTGCTGGTCGCCGGTTGGCCAGTAGGAGCTCATCGTCTCCCACAGCTTGCGCCCATACAGCGACAGGCCACTCGCCTGCTCGTGGCCGAGCCACCACTGGAACAGCTCGTCGCTCGGCGGTCCGCTCCAGCCGATGTCGTCGCCGGCCGCGGCGATGTAGCCGTCCAGGGTCAGGTTCATGCCGTAGATCAGTTTCCGCATGGCGCAGCCTTCCGTCCGTGGGTGTCCGGCGTATAGACCAGCGCGGCGCGGGAAACTCATCGGTGCGCGATCTGGGCTCGCCGGTAGTCCTCGTGCTCGGGGCTCAGCGTGGTGTACTCGGCCGACTCGGGCAAGCCGCCTGATCTCGACCTCGCCCTCGCGAGGAAATGCCACGGATTTGAGACTGATCATGGGTGACAAGGCCGTGAGACAGCCAAGAACGCCCAGGTCACGCAAGATCGACATGTTACGAGCGGCGAGACCCTATACCTGTGTAGACCGTATGAAGTGGCCGTCTTGAGCTGGGTGATGAGGGCGGCTGCCGCACCGAAGACCGATGCTTCGCAGGGAAGTTGACGCGGGTTGCCTACCGGGGGGCACGGTGGCGGGTAGTGCCGCAATTGTGGCGGGGGACGGGTCCGGTTACCGGGAGGCACCGGATCTTTTCCGAGCGTACTTCGGTCGGCCTGGATGTCCACGCCCGCACCACGACGGCCTGGGCCCTGGACGGCGAGACGGGCGAGGTTTTCAGCGAGCGTCTCGACGCCGAGACGCACAACGTGCTGGCGTGGGTGGCCACGCTGCCGCAGCCGGCCGCGGTCGCCTATGAGGCCGCGCCGACCGCGTTCGTGCCGGCCCGGGCCCTGGACGGGATCGGCATTCGGTGCGAGTGGCAGCGCCGTCGTTCGGCCTGGCCGTCGAGGTCGGAGACTGGCAGCGGTTTACCGGCGCGACCATCGGCGCCTACCTCGGCCTGGTGCCCAGCGAGCACTCCTCCGGCACCAACCGGACCCTGGGCCCGATCACCAAGACCGGCAACAGCCATGCCCGGCGCCTGCTGGTGGAGGCGTCTTGGCAGCACTACAAGCCCTAGCGCGGCCCCGGGGTGACCCTGCGTCGCCGCATGGAACTGGCTCCGCCGGCCGTGCGCCAGCGGGCCGAGCAGGCAACCGGCGCCTGCACCAACGCTGGGAAAGGCTTCCCGGCGAGGAAGAAGAACACGAACGTCGCCGCCGTCGTGGTGGCCCGCGAACTGGCGGGCTGGTGCTGGAGTTTGTCGGTCATGTGCAACTGACCCTCCGGGGTCCACAGAACGGCCGACGGGAGGCCGGGACGTGTTCAGCGCGAGGGACGATGCCCGCGGACCCTATGAGCACCCGCTCTGGCGGGCCACGCTCGGCTGTAGACCGGAGGCTCCGTCCCCGACGAACATCCGGTCATGCGGTACTCAACCCGCGGATTTCAGGCTGACCGCGCGTCGACGCACGACACGCCACCGGCCTCCGGTGGTCTCGTCTCACTGAATCTGGCAGCACCGCGGCCCAGCGGCGACGCCCTGCACCAGGTCGGATGCGAGAGGACACCCACCCTCGCCGAAGCAGCCCGAGACCTCGGCATCCAACAGTCGACCCTGGCGATCCAGATCAACCGCCTCGAAGCGGACCTCGGACAGCCCTCTTCGAGCGAGCCGAACGCGGCACGGCCATGAAACTGACCCGATTCGGGAAACGCGTCGCCTCAGCCGCCCAGAAGATCCCGGGCTGAGGAAATGACACGACGGTGAGACGAAACACCCCGGCAAAGCCGTGAGATAACTGGAAAACCCCTGGTCACGGCGTCGGGATATGCCACGGGCCGCGAGGTCCTACACCCGATCCGGGGCACGGCCTGCAGGTGCCTCGGGAAATGGCTCGACGTGCCGTGGCCGGGCGGGGTGGACTGGGGGCCATGACACCACTCCATGGAGAACTTCTGCCGGCCACGCGTCGCGCGCTGCTGCACCGTATCGCCACGGCTCAGGCGGAGGGGAGGACGCCCTCGCTGGTGGCAGCGGTCGTCCGCGGCGACGAGCTGGTGTGGAGCGGAGCCCGCTCCTGCGTGGACGGGCACGCCCCGGACGACAACGTCCAGTACCGCATCGGTTCGATCACCAAGACGTTCACCGCTGTGCTGGTCATGCGGTTGCGTGACGAGGGCGTGCTCGATCTCGGAGACCCGCTGGAGAAACATCTGCCGGGCACGGGCGCAGGGGAGGTCACGATCCGCGAACTGCTCGCGCACACGGGCGGGTTGGCGGCCGAGACCCCCGGGCCCTGGTGGGAGCGTACGCCCGGCTCCCTGCGGCCGGAGCTCGCCGATGTACTCGGCGATCAGCCCTTCAGACACCCGTCCGGACGTCGGCACCACTACTCCAACCCCGGGTATACGCTGCTCGGTTCGCTGGTCGAGGAGGTCCGCGGAGCGCCGTGGGAGGAGGTGCTGCGCCGGGAGGTCCTCCAGCCGCTCGGTCTGCACCGCACGAGCGGTCAGCCGGCGGCTCCCCACGCGGGTGGCTGGGCGGTGCACCCGTGGGCCGATGTGATGATGCCCGAGCCTGCGGAGGATCTGGGGCGCATGGCACCGGCCGGGCAACTCTGGTCGACAACCGGGGATCTGGCGCGTTTCGCTGTCTTTCTGGCCAAGGGCGATGAGCGGGTACTGAGCGCGGACTCCGTGCTGGAGATGCGTACGCCCGCGGCTCCGCCCGATACTGCCGAGGTTGCGGAGGGCCGTGCCTATGGCCTCGGTATGCAGATTCAGTACAGGGATGGACGGACGCTGGTGGGGCACTCCGGCTCCCTGCCCGGCTTTCTTGCGGGCCTCACCATCAGTGTGGACGACGACCTGGCGGCGATCGTGCTCGCCAACGCCACATCGGGGCCGCTCGTGACGATGGTCGCCGGCGATCTCGTACGGATAGTCGCCGAGGCTGAGCCGCGCATTCCCGAGCCCTGGCGGCCACTGGCCGAAGTTGACACCGCCCTCCTGGAGTTGGCGGGTCCCTGGTACTGGGGCACGCAGTCCGGGGTGCTGCGGCTGGCATCCGGCGGGGACCTTGAGCTCG
This sequence comes from Streptomyces himalayensis subsp. himalayensis, assembly GCF_013778455.1. GTDB lineage: Bacteria > Actinomycetota > Actinomycetes > Streptomycetales > Streptomycetaceae > Streptomyces > Streptomyces himalayensis. The sequence continues at coordinate 514,998 of NZ_JACEHE010000002.1, forward strand.
GGCCCTTGTCTGGGCCGGGCCGACGCTCGCGGTTCCGGGCAAACGATGATGGGACCTGGACGGGGCTGGACGGCTATTACGCGGGAGAGGTCCTGCGGGCCGTGCGGCGGCCGGACGGCTCGGTGAGCCACTTGGACCTGGGGTCGTTCGTCTTTACGCGCGAGCCGTACGAGGAGGGCGCTTCAGTGCCGGGCGGAGTGGACCCGGAGGGTTGGCGCGCGTTGCCCCAGTAACCGACTCGCGACGAGAAGGAAGCCCGAAAGTCGAGAAGAGAGAAGAGCTGCCTGTTTCACGTGAAACAGGCAGCTCTCCTGCGTCTGAGCTGCCCGTGTGTGTTCAGAGCGGACGCTTGAAGCCCACGTGTGAGGCCGTGAAGCCGAGCCGCTCGTAGAAGCGGTGGGCGTCCGTGCGGGTTGCATCGGAGGTCAGTTGCACCAACTGGCAGTCTTGCCGCCTGGATTCGTCGACGGCCCACTCGATGAGCCGGCTGCCGAGACCGCTGCCGCGTTCGTCGGCATGGATTCGTACGCCTTCGATGATCGAGCGGGTGGAGCCCCGCCGGGACAGTCCGGGAATGATCGTGAGCTGCAGCGTGCCTACTACCCGGCCATCGCGCACGGCGACGACCAGGTGCTGATGCGGGTCTCCGGCCAGTCGCGCATACGCGGTCGTGTACGGCTGGAGATCGTCCGGCGACTCCCGCTGGGCGCCCAGGGGGTCGTCGGCCAGCATGCCCACGATGGCCGGGATGTCCTCGGCGGTGGCGGCCCGTATCTCGAGATCTGCCATGAATGGCAGCCTAGACCTGCAACTAGGCGGGCACGATCACTTGCTCGGCTCCTGCGTCCGACGATTCGTCCGGCCCGTGCGAGGGTTCGCCGGACGTGCCGGCCGACTCCACGGCCCTGACCAGCGGGGCCAGTTCCGGGTTCTTTGCCGCTTCGTCGAGGGCTTCACGGAGCGCGGTGTCGTTGGTGGGACGGGCCTCGGCGAGGAGCCGGGCTCCGGCTTCGCTGACGTCTGTGTAGATGCCGCGTCGATCCGTGGGGCACAGGTAGCGCTTGAGCAGACCGCGGTCCTCGAGCCGGGTGACCAGGCGGGTGGTCGCGCTCTGGCTGAGCACAACGGCATCGGCGACCTGCTTCATCTGCAGATGGCCGCCCTCACCGTCGTGCTGACGGCTGAGGGTGTTGAGCAGTGAGTACTCCCTGACGCTGAGGCCGTGCTTGGTCTGAAGGGCGCGCTCGATATGCGCCTCGATCCTTCCGTGGAGCAGCGAGAGCGCACACCAGCCCTGTGCGAGGGCGGTGAGTGCGGGGTCGGTAGCGGTCATGGCTCTTGGTCCTTCGTCCCGGAGCGGCTGCACCCAGGATAAGGCAGCCACGCAATAGTCCGCGTTTGCAGATATAGTGCGTCTGCAACTATTGTGGGCGCACGTTAAGTGCACCTGCAATCATCTGGAAGGTACATCCCATGCCTCTCGCGCTTCTGGCCCTCGCCATCGGGGCCTTCGGCATCGGAACCACGGAATTCGTGATCATGGGATTGCTCCCTGAGGTTGCGGGCGATTTCGGCGCCTCCATCCCCACGGCCGGTCTTCTTGTGACCGGCTATGCGCTCGGCGTCGTGATCGGGGCCCCGCTCATGACTGTGCTGGGCACCAAGATCACCCGTAAGCGCATGTTGATGCTGCTCATGGGGCTGTTCATCGCCGGGAACCTGCTGTCCGCCCTGGCTCCCGCCTTCGGTGTGATGCTCGCCGGACGCATCGTCGCTTCCCTGGCCCACGGCGCCTTCTTCGGCATCGGCTCCGTGGTGGCCGCGGACCTTGTAGCACCGGAGAAAAAGGCCGGAGCCATCGCCATGATGTTCACCGGACTGACCGTCGCCAATGTCGTCGGTGTCCCGCTCGGCACCCTCATAGGCCAGAACCTCGGCTGGCGGATCACCTTCGTCCTCGTCGCCGCCCTCGGCGTCATCGGTCTGACCGGCATCGCCAGGCTCGTCCCGGACATGCCGAAGCCGGAAGGGGTCCACCTGCGCCACGAACTGGCTGCCTTCCGCAACGTCCAGGTGCTCCTCGCCATGGCGATGACCGTTCTCGGCTTCGGTGGTGTCTTCGCCGCGATCACGTACATCGCGCCGATGATGACCCATGTCGCCGGTTTCGCCGACGGCTCCGTCACCTGGCTGCTGGTCCTGTTCGGCATCGGGATGGTCGTGGGCAACCTCGTCGGCGGCAAGTATGCCGACCGTGCCCTGATGCCGATGCTGTACGCGGCCCTGGGAGCGCTTGCGATCGTCCTCGTCCTCTTCACCGTCACGGCCCACGCCAAGGTACTTGCGGCCGTCACCATCGCACTTGTCGGTGCCCTGGGCTTCGCCACCGTGCCGCCGCTGCAGAAGCGCGTCCTGGACCAGGCGCATGGGGCGCCCACGCTGGCCTCGGCAGTGAACATCGGCGCCTTCAACCTGGGCAATGCGCTGGCTGCCTGGCTCGGCGGTCTCGTCATCGACGCCGGCCTTGGCTACACCGCACCGAACTGGGTTGGCGCCTTCCTGGCGACCGCAGCGCTCGTCCTAGCATTCCTGTCCGCTGCGCTGGAACGCCGGACGGACCAGCCCAGCCGTGTTGTCGCGGGTGCGACGCCCGCCGAACAGGCCAGTCCCGTCCACCACTGACCAACGGCTCTGCTCCGGCCAGACGCACAGTGAGGCCCGCGCCCCAAGGGGAGCGGGCCTCACGGCCTCTCCAAGGGGACCGCGCCTCAAGGCCTCTGTCAGCCTGCGGCGACCGTCAGGGGTGCAAAGCGCCGCGTCCAGTCGCCCGGCAGATCCGGGATGCCGTACGTCATCACGGAGTTGAGCCCCTGCTGCTCCACCCCTCGCTCCTTGATCCAGGCGAGCAGCTCTTCGTGGCGTACGTCGATGTCTGTGCGCAGGGGGCGGTCCGTGCTGGCGGCGAGTGAGGTGACGAGTGCCTTGGCCGTCTCCGTGTCGCGGGCGATCAGCGGGCCGACGACATGGGTGGCCATGTTGGGCCAGGCGGCCGCGTAGCCGACGATCTCGCCCCCCTCCTCCGCAACCCTCAACTGGTCGGCGAACGCGGGCAGTCGCGTGATCATGTGGGTGCGGTCCGGGCCGAACACCTCGCCGTCCAGCCGGAGTATGGCGGGCAGATCCTCGGCGGTGGCGCGGCGGGTGCGAACAGCGGGCGGGGAACCGCCGGGACGGAAGTGACCCCGAACCATCTCCGCCTGTCCCACGGCCTTGAATCCCAGCTCCTCGTAGAGAGGCCGACCGGCAGACGTTGCGTGCAGCGTGAGCGGGGTCGCACCGACTTCGGCGATGACGTGCCGCATCAGTCGGCGGCCGACCCCCTTGCGGGCGTGCCGCTCGGCGACCAGAACCATGCCGACCGCCGCCAGATCAGGGCAGTCCCGTGGCCCGTACTCGGTCACGACACAGGCGCTGACGAGGCCCCCGTCGGGGTCATCGATGCCATAGCCGGTACCGGCGGTCAGGAGAAGACTCCACTTGTGTTCTTCGCGTGGCCAGCCGCGGTCCTCGGACAGACCGGCGCAGGACTCGAGATCTCGCGGGGTGAGCCGACGGATCGGCAGGGCGGTGAGGGAAGGTGTCGACACGCAGGTCAGGCTGTCTGACGCAGAGCCATGGCGTCCACCGGTTTGTGAGCCGCTGCACACACCTTTCGGTCATATCGTGTGGCCCCCGCTGTGCCACGTTGAGTGCTCCCGCCTTGCCGCGTCGCATGGCACGGCCGCGTCGCATGGTCCAGCCCTGCGGGTGTTCACAGTTTCACGTGAAACACGAGGCCGGGCCAGGGGCGGTGACGCCGTCCGACTAGGGCGGGCAGTCGCGCGTACCGGCCTCAAGTACTCGGCATGACCGAGGAATTGGCGTGGGCGCCCGGCGAATTGGTGCCATTTCCCGGTGTAGTCCGCTGAATTCCTGGTGAAGGAAGGTGGGACTTGTGTGTGGGGGATCTGCCGGTATGGTCGACTCCGGTTCGGGCCCCGGTGCTCCTCAGGTATCCCGCGGGGCCGAGCGCAGTTCTTCGCAGCCTAATGGGACGGAGAGATCGAAGACCCGCACTTTCCGCTACACGGCCGGCGTCATGGCGCAGGGTGGGATGCTGCCGTCAGAAGGCTGCGGCCATTGTCACAATCCCGCCCTACTTGTCCCTGGGAGGCGGGAGTCCAAGGTTCAATGTGGATCGCATTGCATCCGGGCAGTGCAACAAAACGATCAAGCGGCAGCGGGAGAATCAAGCACCTTCCGACAGGGGAAGTGCGCAGACGACCGAAAGATGTTCGAGGCGAGGCACAGCATGGACGCTCCGACCACCAAGTCGGCCGACGACGGCACTTCCGGCGACAACAGCGGCGGCGGGGGCGGCTGGTTCACGCCGCGCAACCAGCCCGCGCGGCCCGCCGGCGAGGAGCCGGAGGCGGCTGAGGGCCGTCGCATATCGGCCATACGCCCCGTCGGCAGGCCCGGATCAGGCCCCGTGCCCACATCGGAACCATCCCCCGCGCCGACACCATCACATCGACCGACGCCTACCCCGGAAACCGCGACGCCGGCATCGGCCACCCCGACGCCGACATCGGCTGCGGCCGCGACATCGGCTCCGACGCCATCGTTCGGGCGCGGGGCCGAAACGGCAACCACCGAGACGGCCGTCACGTCGAAGCCGAGCCCAGGAACGGACGCGCGGACGGCCGCCGCACGCGCCGGAACGCTTCTCACCCGACCTGAGGCGGCAGCTGATCCAGCGGCCCCTGCCCCTCTCACGAGGCACCCCGAGCCGCCTGCTCCTGAAGCGACTGCACCAGGCCCCGCCTACGGCCATGAGCCTCTAGAAGCGCCCGCCCCCGACCGCGCCCCCGCGAGCCACCCCGCGTCGGACGGAGCATCGCCGGACGCCGTTCTCGTCCGGCGCACCATGGCCGAGGTCGGCCCTGTCGCCGACAAGGTGACGTCCTATTTCTATGCGCTGCTCTTCGTCCGCCACCCCGACCTGAGGCCCCTGTTTCCCGCGGCCATGGACACCCAGCGCGACCGTCTCCTCAAGGCGTTGCTGACCGCCGCGGAGCACATCGACAACACCGACGTCCTCGTCGCCTATCTGCAGAATCTCGGCCGCGGGCACCGTAAGTACGGCACCCGGCCCGAGCACTATCCGGCCGTCGGCGAGTGCCTGATCGCGGCGCTGACCAGGTACGCCACGAACACATGGGACGACGAGACCGAGGCTGCCTGGGTCCGTACTTACACGACGATCTCCCAGGTCATGATCGATGCCGCGGCGGAGGACGAGCTGCGCGCCCCCGCGTGGTGGTACGCCGAGGTCGTCTCGCACGATCTCAGGACGTCCGACATCGCTGTCATCACAGTGCGCCCGGACCAGCCGTATCCGTTTCTGGCCGGTCAGTACGCCAGTCTGGAGACGCCGTGGTGGCCGCGGATATGGCGGCACTACTCGTTCGCTTCCGCGCCACGGTCCGACGGGCTGCTGTCCTTTCACGTCAAAGCGGTGCCGGCCGGCTGGGTCTCCAACGCTCTCGTGCACCGCGCGCGCCCCGGCGATGTGATCCGGCTCGGTCCGCCCGCGGGCTCGATGACCGTCGACCACGGCAGCGACAGCGGTCTGCTCTGCCTCGGCGGGGGCACCGGCATCGCGCCCATCAAGGCGCTCATAGAGGATGTCGCCGAGCACGGTGAGCGACGCCCGGTCGAGGTCTTCTACGGCGCGCGTACCGATCACGACCTGTACGACATCGACACGATGCTGCGGCTGCAGCAGTCCCATCCCTGGCTGGAGGTGCGCCCGGTCGTCGATCAGCAGGCCCATCTCCAGTTGCCCGACGCCATACGCGCCTACGGCCCGTGGAACGAGTACGACGCGTATCTGTCGGGCCCTCCCGGCATGATCCGCCGTGGCGTGGATGCCCTGAGGGATATCGGTATTCCCTGGGACCGGATACGCCACGACGCGGTGGAGGAGCTCGTCGCGGTCGGGGACTGACCAGCTCGGTTCCGGGGATCAGCCCAGGTCAGGGGCATGCATCGCGCGTACGCCCTCGATGTTGCCGTCCAGGTAGTGCCGCAGCGACAGCGGGACGAGATGCACGGATGCGATGCCCACACGTGTGAAGGGCACGCGCACGATCTCGTACTCGCCGCACGGGTCCTCCACCTCCGGGCCATGCCGATGGGCCTCGTCCATGGATTCCAGTCGGCAGACGAAGAAGTGCTGCACTTTGACGCCCGTCGCGCCACCGTCCTCGCCGATGTGCTCCACGGTGTCCACAAAGCAGGGCACCACATCGATGATCTTGGCGCCGAGTTCCTCATGTACTTCGCGATGCAGGGCGTCGACGACGGTCGCGTCCTCGGGCTCGACCCCGCCACCGGGGGTGACCCAGTAGGGGTCGACCCCGGGCTTGGTCCGCTTGATCAGGATCAGGTCATCCCCGTCCAGAAGGACGGCACGTGCGGTGCGCTTGACCACGGGTCGGACGGTCATGGGAGAAATGTGGCCCGGTCTGTTCCACGTGAAACCTCGCTCATGCCCCGGAGCCGCCCGCACGGCTCCTCGAAGACTTCCTTAAGCCCAGTCGGCGGCAGCACGCAGCAGCCACTCGTGCGCCCGCGCGATATGGGGCATGGCGAGCGTGCCGGTGCGCACTGCGAGGAAATACGTACGCAGCGGGGGCACCGGGGGCTCGAGCAGCGCGACGATCTCTCCCCGTTCCAGGGCGGGGGCGCACAGATAGCGCGGCAGCACGGCCAGCCCCGCGCCCGCGGATGCGCAGGCCAAGACCGCGCGTAGATCGGGAACGATGACAGTGCCGGAGATCGCCGGACGGCAGTCGAAGACAGCGGCCCAATAGCGGGCCACGAACGGCAGCGACTCATGTACCTCGACGACCGGGAGGTTCTCCAGGGCCGGAGGATCCTTGTGGCGCAGATTGTCCGTACTGACATGTTCGGCCCAGCGGGGAGACGCCACGAGGACGTGCTCTTCGTCGCAGAGCGGAGTCGCGGTGAGCAGAGCGCCCCGCGGACGGGCCGTCGTAATGGCCAGATCGTGATGTCCGGCGGCAAGGCCTTCGAGCGTCTCCTCTGCGTTTCCGAACGAGGCACGGAGTGAGAAGGACTGGCCGTCCTGGCGGGTCAGTGCGGTGAGGGCCGGCAGAGCACGCTCGGCGGTGAACTCAGGCGGACCGGCGAGATGCAGGGTGCGTAAGGAGGAGCCCTCGTCGAGACCGGCCTCGGTGATCTCCACCAGGGCGTCGAGATGTGGGGCGGCCTTGTGGGCCAGCTCGTCGCCGATCGTGGTGGGAGTCACGCCACGCGCCTGACGCAGAAAGAGCGGGCGGCCCAGCTGCCGCTCCAGAGTGCGGATCTGAGACGTCACGGCGGGCTGCGAGAGACCGAGCAGTGCGGCGGCCCTCGTGAACGAACCGGCCCGGTGCACGGTCACAAAAGTGCGCAGCAGGGCCAGATCCATCGGTGGTTCCTCCCCTCTCAGAGCCCTCAGCCGCGCCCAACTATAAATAAGTCGATAGGTCTCTGTCGCTACTGTGATTGGACACTGACAGAGAGTCAACTAGCCTTGTTCCTGCGGTTCTTCGCGCGCAGAACCGGGACGGTCCGAGCCGCGAGGGGGGAGGCTCGGACCGTCCGCTGTACCCGGCGGAAGCCGTCAGTCCGCCGACTCGTCGAGGGCGCGCAGCACATCCGACACCAGATCGTCGGTGTCCTCGGCCCCGGCCGAGAAGCGAATGAAGCCCTCCGGAACCGCGTCCCCGCCCCACCGGCCGCGCCGCTCGGCCGTGGAACGCACACCGCCGAAGCTCGTCGCATCGTCCACGAGCCGCAGCGCTTCCAGAAAACGATCGGCACGCGCGCGCGTGGGCAGTGTGAACGAGACCACACACCCGAAGCGGCGCATCTGCTGGGAAGCGATCTTGTGCGAAGGGTCGTCGGGCAGCCCCGGATAGCGCAGCCCCGTCACCTCCTCCCGGCCGCGCAGTGCCTCGGCGACCGCCAGCGCGTTGGCGCTCTGCCGGTCGGCCCGCAGCTGGAGCGTGGCGATCGAGCGGTGGGCGAGCCAGGCCTCCATCGGACCGAGGATGGCGCCGACGATCTTGCGCCAGCGCCGTACGGAGGCCGTCAGTTCGGCGTCGCGGCAGGCGACGTACCCCAGCAGGAGATCGCCGTGTCCGGTGAGCTGCTTGGTGCCGCTGGCCACGGCGAAGTCGGCGCCGAGTTCGAGCGGCCGCTGGCCAAGCGGGGTGGCGAGGGTGTTGTCGACGGCGACCAGAGCGCCACGTGCGTGTGCGGCCTCGACGAGCCGCCGCACGTCGCACACGTCGAGCCCAGGGTTCGACGGCGTCTCGATCCACAGCAGCCGGGCCCCGTCCAGAACATCGAGCTGGGCGTCGCCGCCGGTCGGCGCGGTGCGCACCTCGATGCCGTACGCGGTCAGCTGCTCGCGCACCAACGGCAGGACCTGGTAGCCGTCGCTCGGCAGGACCACCGCGTCGCCGGCGCGCAGCTGCGAGAAGAGGACGGCCGAGATCGCGGCCATGCCGGACGCGAAGACGAGCGTCTCCACGTCCTGCCCCGGCGCCTCGAGCTCGCCGATGGCCCGCTCAAGGTGCGTCCAGGTCGGGTTCTCGTCACGGGCGTAGGTGTACGGCCCCGTGGGATCGCCGGGCAGATGGAAGTGCGCCGCGAAGACCGGCCCAGGCAGGCTCGGCTCGTACTTCACGGGCTCCGGCAGACCCGCCCGTACCGCGCGTGTGCCGTCGCCGGCTTCCACCGGGCGCGTGCCGTCCGCGGCCGGTGGCTTTGCCGCGCTGTGCGCCTGAGCCGAGGTGACCGCCTTCTCGGGGGCGTCCGCCTTGTTCGGTATACCCGCCGTCTCCGGGATGTCCGTCATGCCGCCTGTCCTTCCACTGCCTCACGCACGGCGGCGAGCAGGCCTTCGCTCGCCGCCTCCACCATGGCCAGGCATTCTTCGAACCCGTCCAAGCCCCCGTAGTAAGGATCAGGCACGTCCAGATCCACGTACGCGGAGGGGTCGAAAGAGCGCAGCAGCCGGACCTTCTCCGCATCCTCCGGAGTCGGCGCCAACCGGCGCAGAGCCCGCAGATGGCCGGAGTCCAACGCGATCACCAGATCGAGCCGGGAGAACCAGGAAGCCCGGAACTCCCGCGCCACGTGTTCGCCCGCGTATCCGTTGGCCTCGAGCACGGACACGGTACGGGGGTCCGCACAGTCGCCCTCGTGCCAGCCGCCGGTGCCCGCGCTGTCGATCTCGATGAGCCCGTCGAGACCCGCCTCACGGACGCGCGCCCTGAACACGGACTGGGCCATGGGCGACCGGCAGATGTTGCCGGTGCAGACGAAGCACACGCGATACGGCACAGAGGGCGCCGACGACCGGGGAGGGAGAGAAGTCATCGGATGCGTTCAGTCCTTGTCCGGCAGTACGACATTCAGGGCCCAGGACACGACCGAGATGATCAGGCCACCCAGCACGGCGGTCCAGAAGCCCTCGACGTGGAAGCTCACGTCGAGCTTGCCCGCGAGCCACGAGGTGAGCAGCAGCATCAGGGCGTTGACGACGAGCGTTATCAGGCCGAGGGTCAGGATGAACAGCGGAAAGGTGAGCACCTTCACCACCGGCTTGACCAGGAAGTTCACCAGGCCGAAGAGCAGGGCCACGATGATCAGCGTCAGCACCTTGCTGCCGGTGCTGTCACCGGTCAGGGTGATCTTGTCGAGCAGCCATACGGCCACGGCCAGAGCCCCGGCGTTGGCGAGTGTCTTGACTACGAAATTCATCATGTGTCTGATCGTGGCAGACCTGATCGGATCATGAGTACGGCCAAGGGGCGGAAGAAGCGATGAAGGCATTCCGGCTGGATGAACTGGAGGCGGAGCGCGCCGCCAATGATGGTGCGTATCTGCAGTTTCTGCGTGAGCGGAACATGTCGGTCGGCCTCTATGCGCTCAACGCGGGTGAGCACGACCCGCAGCAGCCGCACAACCAGGACGAGGTGTACTTCGTCGTCAGCGGGCGCGCCGCGATCACCGTCGGCATGGAGACCACCCAGGTGGCGCGGGGCAGCGTCGTCTATGTGCCGGCCGGCGTCGCGCACAAGTTCCACCACATCTCCGAGGACCTGCGCGTACTCGTGGTCTTCTCACCGCCGGAGCGCTGAGCCGCCGGGACCGCGCCGCAAGCCTTTTCGGGGTGAGCCGTCCGGGGAAGCCGTCTCGGGGTTCCCTAGGGGGACGATCAGGGAAGGACAGGGGGCCCGACGCCCCCACGGCCCCCCGCCTCGCCCCTAGCATCGAGGACACGGACTCAGGTAAGCGCGGAAAGAGGTAAGGACGATGACAGTGCGAGAGATCTTCGCGGGTATGCCCTGGTGGGTGAAGTGGATCGCGGTGCCGGTCATCGCCCTGGTGGTGTTCGGAGGGATGATTGCGAGCGTTGTCGGCTTTGTGATCGGTCTGCTGTTCAAGGTGCTGCTGTTCGTTGCGCTCGTCGGTGGACTCATCTACGTCGTACGCAAGTTCATGACGACCTCGTCCTCGCGCGACGGCGACTGGTAGACCGACTGGTGGACCGCGCAGCCGGTGGCCGGCAGATCTCGCAACAGCGGATGGTGGCCCCGTGACAACGACCGACACAGCGACCGACGGATCGTGCAGTAACGATCGACGCGTCGCAGAGTGACCGGAAATCAGCGTCGCAGGGCGCGGATTCCGGCGCGGTTCCCTCGGCAGGGGGAAGTTTCCCGGCGCGGCCGCCGGCAGCCGGCGGCCAAGGGCTAGAGTCCGGTAATCCGACGCGGGGCGGCCCCCGCGAGCGGGCTCTCAGCTCCTTCCCCGTGTCCCTCGGCACGGGCCGAACCCACGCGCTTCGGGAGCGACCCTTGGCCAAGGTTGACACCACACCCGCCGACAAGCCCCCCCACTGCCTTCCGGCCCCGCCCGGCCTTGCCCCAGGGGGTGCCCGTGCTCAGGCGCCGACTCTCATCGGCTCGGTCCAGCGGGCCATACGCCTGCTGGAGGCCGTCGCCGCACACGACCACGGCGCGCCTGCCAAGCAGTTGGCCCGCGAGACCGGGCTCGCGCTCCCCACCGCGTACCACCTGCTGCGCACCCTGGCGCATGAGGGTTATCTCCACCGGGAGGACGGTCTGTTCGTCCTCGGCGAGGCCACCGAACGGCTCGGCAGCAAGGGCGCTCAGCAGAAACGTCGCGGCATCATGGGCGATGCACTGGCGCACTGGCGTGACTCCCTCGGCGTACCTGTGTACTACGCGGTGTACCAGGAGGGTGAGATCGACGTCCTGGCCGTCGTGGACAGCCCGGCCGCCCCCGCCGTGCCGGAATGGGCGGACTTCCGCGAGACCGCGCACACCCATGCGATCGGCCAGTGCCTGCTCTCCCAGCTGGACGACGAAGCGCGCCGGGACCATCTGGACCGCTATCCGGTGCAGTCGATCACCGCGTACTCGGTCCGCGATGAAAGAACCTTCCTGCGGCGGCTCCAGGCCATACGCCGCATGCAGCCGGTCTTCGAACGGCAGGAGTACGCCCTGGGCACGGTGTGCGCCGCGATTCCCCTCACGTTCGGCACCACGGCCGCCGCGATTGCCGTGTCCCTCCCGGCCCATCAGGAGGAACGGCTGCTGCCGGTGGCGCGGCGCTTGCAGAGCGAGATAGGCAGGCTGTCAGGGACGCTCGGTCTCTATCAGCATCTGAAAAATCACTCCTTGTGATCTGTTGTGTACGTTGAGCAAGATTCCATATGCGTGTCAGGGGCTCATCCCTGGCCAGACGACGGCGAATTTGACGGGGCGGCGATGCGCGAGTCCGTACAGGCTGAGGTCATGATGAGCTTTCTCGTTTCCGAGGAGCTTTCTTTTCGTATCCCGGTGGAGCTGAGTTATGAGACCCGTGATCCCTATGCCGTGCGTTTGACCTTCCATCTTCCGGGCGATGCTCCCGTGACCTGGGCCTTCGGACGGGAACTCCTGGTCGATGGGGTGGTCGCGCCGTGCGGCGACGGGGACGTGCGCATCGCTCCCACCGGAGACAAGATGTTCGACGAGGTGCTCATCACGCTTCAAGTCAGCACGGACCAGGCGATGTTCAAGGCGGGGATCGCACCCCTGGTGGCCTTCCTCGACCGTACGGACAAGCTTGTGCCGCTTGGGCAGGAACGTGCCCTCGCCGACTTCGACGCCAACCTCGACGAGACCCTGGACCGGATCCTCGCCGAGGAGCAGAGCGCAGGCTGACAGAAAGCGAAGACGCTTGCACCAGCAGTAGCCGTAACGCTTCACCAGTCGCGTGCGAGGTCCGAGGCACCTAGGCGCCTACGAGGCCCCTGGCGCGTCTGGCGCCTGATTCTCCGGGGTCAGTGCTTGCGGCGCCGCCCTCGTCCGCCGCGTGGCGCCGGCGGCCGGGTGCCCGTTGCCGACCGGGCATCCGCCGCCCCCGCCGCGTCCGGAGCCTGCCCCGCACCCGTGGCCGGGCGGTCGGCCGAGACAACCAGCGCGGCGAGAGCGGTCGTCACCGGCACCGAGGCGACAAGGCCGATAGAGCCCACCAGGGTGCGCAGGATCTCCTCCGCCACCAGTTCGCTGTTGGCCACCGCCCCCACACTGCTCTGGGCGATCGAGAACAGCAGCAGCAACGGCAGGGCAGCGCCCGCGTACGCCAGGACCAGGGTGTTCACGACCGATGCGATGTGGTCGCGGCCGATCCTGATCCCCGCGCGGTACAGCCCCCGCCAGCCCACCGTGGGGTCGGCCTGGTGCAGCTCCCAGACCGCCGAGGTCTGCGTCACCGTGACGTCGTCGAGCACACCGAGCGAACCGATGATCACACCCGCAAGCAGCAGCCCGCTCATGTCGATTTCCGGGTAAAGGCCGTGAATCAGGCCGGTGTTGTCGTCCGTGTTGCCGGTCAGTGCGGCCCAGTCGATGAACAGCGAGCCCAACAGGCCGATGAGCAGCAGCGAGATGAGTGTGCCCAGCACCGCGACCGACGTACGGGCTGTGAGCCCGTGGCAGAGATAGAGCGCGATCAGCATGATGGCGCTTGCCCCGACGACGGCGACGACCAGCGGATTCGAGCCCTGAAGAATCGCGGGCAGGATGAACACCGTCAGCACCATGAAACTGATCGCCAGTGCGATCAGCGCCATGAGACCGCGCATCCGCCCCACCACGACCACGGCGAGCGCGAAGATCCCGGCGAGCAGCGCCATGGGCAGCCTGCGGTTCACATCGGTGACCGAGTACTGCAGTTCTCTGGGCGCATCGGGTGCGTACGCGACCACCACCTCCTGGCCCTCGTGCAGCTGCCGCGGTGCGTCCGGCTGCACGATCTCCGTGAACGTACGGCCCTTGTTCTCGCCGGTCGTGACCTCGACGGTCGCCTTGCCGCAGATCCCGTTCGCCTGCTGCTGGGCGGACTGACCCTCGGCGGTCGACGTGTCGCCCGTCGGGGTGTCCCCCGAGGCGTTCACGTCCTTGCAGTCCACCTTCTCGACCCTGACGACCCTGGCCTGCTCGGTCTGCCGGTCGAAGCCGACTCCGGTGCGCTCGTGCGGCGGCGCGCCGCCGGGCCAGAGCACGGCGAGACCCACGACGACCGCGGCTGCGAAGGGGATCAGCACCGCGGCGATCACCTTGCGCAGATGCTTCGAGACGGGCGCAGCGGGTCCGTGGGCGTGCGAGTGGCCATGCCCGGGGCCCTGACTGGGTTCGGGGCCAAAGCCAGGGGCGTTGCCGTTGCCGTTGCCGTTGCCGTTGCCGTGTCCGGAGCCGTGCCCCTGCCGGTGGCCGGCACCCTGCCCCTGCCCCTGCCCCTGCCCCTGCCCGTGGCCGGCACCCTGCCCCTGCCCATGTCCGGGCCCGTGTCCGCTCTCCGAGCCGGTGGGGCGGTCTCCGGGCGCGCCGGACGGGCCTTGGCCGTACGGAGGTCCGGGCGGGCCACCCCCGTACGGAGGCCCTGACGGAGGGCCCCCGTACGGAGGCCCTGGCCGGCCTCGTCCCTGCGGCGGTTCAGAGGGCGGCTGCGGGGGCTGCTGCATGGGGCTCACGTTCAGATCATCGCAAGAACGACGGAGGTCCTCTGTTCAGCTCGCCCGACATGACGCTAGCGTGGAGGCACTTTTGCAATCGCGGGAGCTCGGAGCACCGGGCTGAGAGGGCGCTGACCTCCGTCATCGCGATGTTTCACATGAACATCGGCAGACGGAAGCCGCTGCGTCGACCGCTGAACCTGTTACCGGGTAATGCCGGCGTAGGGAGTAGGTCTCATGACCATGAAGGACGCACGCACGCCTGCCTCCGGCCAGAGCGGCCAGCAGGACGAGTCCGGGAAGTCCATCGGCTGGCACAAGGCGCACGTCGAGGGTTCACGCCCCGACCTGCGCGTGCCGGTCCGTCAGGTGCACCTCACCAACGGGCAGTCCGTCACGCTGTACGACACATCCGGGCCGTACACCGATCCGTCCGCCACCACCGACGTCCGCAGGGGCCTTCCGCCCCTCCGCGAGAACTGGATCACCGCCCGCGGAGACACCGAAGAGTACGCGGGCCGCCCGGTCCGCCCCGAAGACGACGGAATCAAGCACACCTCGCCCCGCGGCGGACTGCGCAACCTGGACGCCGTCTTCCCCGGACGGCCGCGCCAGCCGCGCAGGAGCCGCACCGGCCAGGCCGTGACGCAACTCGCGTACGCACGCCGCGGTGAGATCACGCCCGAGATGGAGTTCGTGGCGATCCGCGAGAACGTCGACCCGGAGGTCGTACGCGAGGAGATCGCCGCCGGACGCGCGGTTCTGCCCGCCAACGTCAACCACCCGGAGATCGAGCCGATGATCATCGGCAAGCGGTTCCTGGTGAAGGTCAACGCCAACATCGGCAACTCCGCCGTGACCTCCTCGATCGAGGAGGAGGTGGAGAAGATGACCTGGGCGACCCGCTGGGGTGCGGACACGGTCATGGACCTCTCCACCGGCCGCAACATCCACACCACGCGCGAGTGGGTGCTCCGCAACTCCCCCGTCCCGATCGGCACGGTCCCCCTCTACCAGGCCCTCGAGAAGGTCGACGGCAAGGCCGAGGAGCTGACCTGGGAGATCTACAAGGACACGGTCATCGAGCAGGCCGAGCAGGGCGTGGACTACATGACCGTCCACGCGGGCGTGCGCCTGCCCTACGTACCGCTGACCGCCAACCGCAAGACCGGCATCGTCTCCCGCGGGGGCTCGATCATGGCCGCCTGGTGCCTCGCGCACCACAAGGAGAGCTTCCTCTATGAGAATTTCGAGGAGCTCTGCGAGATCCTCGCGGCCTACGACGTGACGTACTCGCTGGGCGACGGTCTGCGGCCCGGGTCGATCGCGGACGCCAACGACGAGGCGCAGTTCGCCGAGCTCAGGACCCTCGGGGAACTGAACCGGATCGCGAAGCGTTTCAACGTCCAGACCATGATCGAGGGCCCGGGACATGTCCCGATGCACAAGATCAAGGAGAACATCGACCTCCAGCAGGAGATCTGCGATGAAGCTCCGTTCTATACGCTCGGCCCGCTGACGACGGACGTCGCGCCGGCGTACGACCACATCACCTCCGGCATCGGTGCCGCGATGATCGCCTGGTGGGGTACGGCGATGCTCTGCTACGTCACACCTAAGGAGCACTTGGGCCTGCCCAACCGTGACGACGTCAAGACCGGTGTCATCACCTACAAGATCGCCGCACACGCAGCCGACCTCGCCAAGGGGCACCCGGGTGCCCAGGAGTGGGACGACGCCCTGTCGGACGCTCGCTTCGAGTTCCGCTGGGAGGACCAGTTCAACCTGGCCCTCGACCCGGACACGGCCCGGGAGTTCCACGACGAGACGCTCCCGGCCGAGCCGGCGAAGACCGCGCACTTCTGCTCGATGTGCGGCCCGAAGTTCTGCTCGATGAAGATCTCGCAGGACATCCGCCGCGAACACGGCAGTACGAAGAGCGAGATCGAGGCGGGCATGGAGCAGAAGTCCAAGGAGTTCGCGGCGGCCGGCAGTCGGGTTTATCTGCCGATTGCCGACTGAGCGGTGGCCGCTTGGGCCTCTCATTCGTACTTCGAGAGGCCCACGTGGCTCTGCCGTCATCGGTCCTGACGGGCGTCGGCGGACATGGCCGGCGCCCGGCCCCGCCGGCTCGGCTCGCTCCGGCCGGGCTCACTCCGGCTTGTGCTCCGGTCCTCCGAAGTCCGGGCTTGTGAAGTCCGGGCTGGAGTAGCTGGGGCGCGGGCCGGCTGCGGGGCCGCCCTCCGGGCTGCTGAAGCCAGGCCGGTTGTAGCCGAGTTGAGGGATCCGGCTGGTCGGCGTGGGGCGGCTCGGCGGTGTCGGGCCGGGGCCGGACAGGGCGTCCCTGAGGAACGGCAGTATGCCGCGCTCCAGAAGCGCCTCGTGCCAGGCTTCCCTGGCCTCGTCGACCGCCTCGCTGTGCTCGTTGTACTCGTCGGCCTGGAGTGACGTGGAGCCGTTGCGCAGGGCGGTGAGCAGCAGACCCACCGCGGCGACCAGGATGGCGGCCGCCGTGATCGCGGTGAACACCCATCCGGTCGTCAGAAGGGTGCCTGCGAACGCCTCCCGGGGGTCGAGCGCCTTCAGGACGTAGCCGACGAGCAGGAAGATCGCCGCTGCGGTTCCGGCGAGGACCGGGCTGAGCACGGCGACGACGGCGATCACACCGGCGCCGACGGGCTCGGTGACCTCGCCCGTGGTGGTGGCGAGCCCCACGGCGCCCGAGCCGGACTCCGTGCGGCTTGTCCCGTCGCGTACGGGCGTGCTGGGCCGCGCGGGCTCGCGGAGCTCGTCACGGACCTTCACATAGTGCTGGTACTCGGTTGCGGCGGCCGCCGTGATCAGCGCCGTGGCATTGAGCGCCATGGTGCGCAGCTGCTCGGCGTTGAGCTGACGGCCCATGGCGGCCAGATCAGGGCGGTGTGGTGCGGAGCGCAGCGCCTCATCGAGGATCCGCTCGTACTCCTGGCGGTCCTCATTCAGCAGGTGCGGAGCGCTGTTCATGTGCATCCCCCGATGCTCCGTAGGGCTTGGGAGCTCGCATGGGTGCGAGCCGTGGCAGAAACGGAGGGGAGCCTGCTACGGATAAACTGATGGTAGAGCGGCCACGGCTGGTGGTGACAGGGGGTTTCCGGAAATTGGGTCCGTGGCCAGAGCTGCCGTCGTTGCCGGACGCCTGCCCGGCAAACGGTCATTCATCCAGGGGAAGTTGGCAGACCAGCAGTTTTCCGGCCATGGTCACGCCGCCGTCCATGGCGATGGCCAGCCCGCCGGCGTAGACGTGCGGTCCCTCGACCAGGGGCCCCGTGCCGGTTTCGCCATCCTCCGAGCCCACCTCACCGAGGAGGTACGGAATGGGGCTGTGGCCGTGCACGATCCGGGTGCCGCCGTAGGTGCCGAGAAGTTCACGCACGGCGCCGGTGCCTGTTTCGTCGTCGCGGAAGGCGAAGCGCTTGGTGAACTTGCGGAAGAGGTCCCAGCATTCGTCGGCGTCGTTGCGGGTGAGGGTTTCGCGGACCGTGTCGTTGACCGCTTCGATGGAGTCTCCGTACTCGAGGTAGGCGGTGGTGTCGGAGTGCACCAGGAGATGGCCGTCCGCCTCTTCCATCGCGTCGAGGCGGGCCATCCACTGCAGATGGTGGTCCTGGAGGCGTTCCATGTCGGTCTTCTGGCCGCCGTTGAGCAGCCAGGCGGCCTGGAAAGTGGCGGTGCCCGCGCCGGAGTTGACCGGGGTGTCGCCGAAGCGTTTGGCACCGAGCAGCAGCAGTTCGTGGTTGCCCATGAGGGCCTTGCAGTAGCCGCCGGCGGCCGCGGCCTCGGCGGACAGCCGCATCACGAGGTCGATGACGCCGACACCGTCGGGCCCACGGTCGGTGAAGTCGCCGAGGAACCACAGCCGTGTGTTGCCGGCGGACCAGTTGCCCTCGGCGTCGATGAGGCCCTTGTCCTGGAGCGCCGCGACCAGCTGGTCGAGGTAGCCGTGGACGTCGCCCACGACGTAGAGAGGGCCGAGACCTTCGGGGGTGCTCGGGTCGGCCGCCTGCTCCGGTGCGAGCGGAACCTGGAGGGTGTCTCCCCGGTTGATCACCGGGAGGTCGCGCTGGGTCGGTGTGTAGCCCTCGGGCTCAGCGGTGCCTGTGGCCACGCCGGTGTGCTGCCCGGTCGGGGCGGCATTGTGCGCATACGGACCGGTCTCGTGGACGTACGCCGGAACGCGGAAGTCGCGCAGCGTCGCCGTCCGCACCTCGGGTCCCTGACCGGCCCCCTGAGTCATCGACCCCTCCACCACCATTGCGCCGCATCTGCACCGGTTCGGACTGCCTGGTCGCAGCGGCCCGCGGTGTCGTCCGCCCATCATAGGAATGCGGCTCGTTCTGTGTGATGACCCAGGGGTGGTGAATCGGCTTAGTACCCCGGTTCACCGAAGTTTTCTCCCGAATTGGGCAGGGGTTTCCCTGCAGGTCATGACAGACGAACGTTTCCCGTTCGCCTGCCCGTACCGTGCTCCGCCCTGATCTATCCCTGGCCGGGGGAGCGGGGTGGGCTGACGATGGGGCGTGCCTGCCGCCGCTGGGAGGAGGTCCGCACGATGAGTTCTGTCGGTATCACCTGTTCGACCGGTTGGTCCGACTCGACGCCTTCGATGGCGTCGATGAGGAGTTGCACCACTGCGGTGCCGATGCGGCGCGGCTTGAGGGAGAGCGTGGTGATGGGCGGTTCCGTGTTGGCGTAGACGGACGACTCGCTGCAGCACACCAGCAGCAGATCGTCGGGTACGCGCAGGCCGTACCGGCGCGCCGCCGCCAGCAGATCGGTTCCGTTGGGGTCGAAGAGCCCGTAGACGGCGTCCGGCCGGTCCGGGCGAGCGAGCAGCCGGTCGGCGGCGACCGCTCCGGCGCACGGGTCATGGGCGGGGTAGGCCTCGTACACGGGGTCCTGACCGACGCGCTCGCACCAGTTCAGGTATGCGGTCGTGGACAGGTTCGTGTACGTGTCGGTGCTGGTGCCGGTGAGCAGCCCGATGCGGCGGGCTCCGGCGGCGGCGAGATGGTCGAGGATGCCGAGGACCGCGGCCTCGTGGTCGTTGTCCACCCAGGCGGTCACCGGCAGGGAGCCGGCCGGGCGTCCGTCGGAGACGACGGGCAGACCCTGGCGCACCAGTTCGCTGACGACCGGGTCGTGGTCGGAGGGGTCGATGACGACGGTCCCGTCGAGCGCGACGTTCGACCAGACGTCGTGCCGGGAGGTGGCGGGGAGGATGACCAGCGCATAGCCACGGGCGAGCGCGGCTGAGGTCGCGGCTCTCGCCATCTCCGCGAAGTACGCGAACTCCGTGAAGGTGAACGGTTCGTCTCCGTACGTCGTCACCGTCAGGCCGATGAGGCCCGACTTTCCGGTACGGAGCGTGCGGGCCGCGGCGGAGGGGCGATAGCCCAGCCGGTCTGCGACCTCGCGGACATGGCGGCGTGTGGCGTCCGGTAGTCGGCCCTTGCCGTTCAGCGCGTCGGAGACGGTCGTGATGGAGACACCGGCGGCGGCGGCGACGTCCCTGATGCCCGCTCTGCTCGTCCGGCTGCCTCGACGGGGGGTCTCCGCGCGGCTCACCTGGTGCTTCCCTGCTGCTGTCATGGCGAGCCGATAGTAGGGCTCATTCGGTGGGGTAGCGCGGGAGCATATGCGCCGACCAACAGGCACGTTTCTGCATGGCGACGATGGGTCAGTTTCCTTAGAACAAAAGGAGGATGAACGATTCGACAGAAGTACATCATCTGCCAGGGCCATTAGACCTGCCAAATGATAGATGTTGCGATGCGGTCTCAACTCACCTTGACGGGGGATGCGCGCCACGGCGCGTACAGGGGGCGCGCGCTGTGTTGCGAGCGCTCCCGTCCCTCTCGCGAGCCCGATGACGCCCTGTCCGTACGCCCTTGACCGGGGGTTTGATCCGTACGGAAGGTCCACGACCGCGGGCTGTCGCCCACCATTCGCAAGGGCGCCGAATCCTCATAGGGTGAGGAGTATTCGAACCTGGGTGTGACGAGGAGGACTGCGGTGAGCGAGACGAGCCCGAGGCTGCGCGCCGAGCTGGAGGGTATCCCCACGTACAAGCCGGGCAAGCCCGCCGCGGTCGGCGGACCCGTGGCGTACAAGCTGTCCTCCAACGAGAACCCCTATCCGCCGCTGCCTGGCGTGATGGAGACGGCGATCGCCGCGGCCGGGTCCTTCAACCGCTACCCGGACATGGGGTGCACGGGCCTGATGAACGAACTGGCCGACCGGTTCGGCGTGCCCCTGTCGCATCTGGCCACCGGCACGGGTTCGGTCGGTGTCGCGCAGCAGCTGCTGCAGGCCACCTCCGGCCCCGGCGACGAGGTGATCTACGCCTGGCGGTCCTTCGAGGCGTACCCGATCATCACGCGGATCAGCGGTGCGACGCCGGTGCAGGTACCGCTGACGGAGGGCGAGGTGCACGACCTCGACGCGATGGCGGACGCCGTCACCGAGCGGACGCGGCTGATCTTCGTCTGCAACCCGAACAACCCGACCGGGACGGTGGTGCGCCGGGCCGAGCTCGAGCGCTTCCTCGACCGGGTGCCGAGCAACGTGCTGGTGGTGCTGGACGAGGCGTACCGCGAGTTCATCCGTGATCCCGAGGTGCCGGACGGCGTCGAGATCTACCGGCAGCGGCCGAACGTGTGCGTGCTGCGCACGTTCTCCAAGGCGTACGGTCTGGCCGGGCTGCGGGTCGGTTTCGCCATCGCGCACGAGCCTGTGGCGGACGCCCTGCGCAAGACGGCGGTCCCGTTCGGCGTGAGCCAGCTCGCACAGGAGGCGGCCGTGGCGAGTCTGCGCGCCGAGGACGAGCTGCTGGGCCGGGTGGGCTGCATCGTCTGCGAGCGCAATCGCGTGGTCGAGGCACTGCGGGCGCAGGACTGGGTGGTGCCCGAGACGCAGGCGAATTTCGTATGGCTGCGGCTGGGGGAGCGTACGGCCGACTTCGCGGCGGCGTGCGAGCAGGCCGGCGTGGTCGTGCGGCCGTTCCCCGGCGAGGGTGTGCGGGTCACGATCGGCGAGACCGAGGCGAACGACATCTTCGTGCACACGGCGGGGGCGTTCCGCAAGGATCACTGAGCGGCGTCCGCGTCCAGGTCAGCTGCGGGCCCTACCGGGCCGCGGCCGCGCCCCGATGCACGAGCGTCTTCTCTCTTGAGCCCCCTGCCTGCGTCCGCTGCTGGGGGCTCAAGGCCCCTTTCCCCGGTTTTCCCAGCTCGGAGGCAGTTCCCCGCAGTAAGGGCACCCCCCTGCCAGTGCCGTATGACAGTAGGCAATAATGCTTGTGAATGTGAACGCTTTCACAAGCCTGCCTGGTTGCTCCCGTTATGGGCGTGATCAAAGGGTCAGACTGCCGCTGTCACCACGGCACGTAAGGAGAAGTCGAGGTGGATCTCGCTCTGGCGCCGGAGACCCTGGCGCGATGGCAGTTCGGCATCACCACCGTCTACCACTTTCTCTTCGTCCCGCTGACGATCTCGCTCGCGGCGCTCACAGCGGGTCTGCAGACCGCTTGGGTGCGGACGGAGAAGGAGAAGTACCTCAGGGCCACCAAGTTCTGGGGCAAGCTCTTCCTGATCAATATCGCCATGGGTGTCGTGACCGGCATCGTGCAGGAGTTCCAGTTCGGCATGAACTGGTCCGACTACTCCCGCTTCGTCGGTGACGTCTTCGGCGCCCCGCTCGCCTTCGAGGCGCTCATCGCGTTCTTCTTCGAGTCGACCTTCATCGGGTTGTGGATCTTCGGCTGGGACAAGCTGCCGAAGAAGATCCATCTCGCCTGCATCTGGATGGTGTCGATCGGCACGATCCTGTCGGCGTACTTCATCCTCGCGGCCAACTCCTGGATGCAGCACCCGGTCGGATACAAGATCAACGAGTCCACCGGCCGTGCCGAGCTGACGGACTTCTGGGTCGTGCTCACCCAGAACACCGCCCTCACGCAGGTGTTCCACTCGCTGTCGGCGGCCTTCCTCACGGGCGGCGCCTTCATGGTCGGCATCGCGGCCTTCCATCTGCTGCGCAAGAAGCACATATCCGAGATGAAGACCTCGCTGCGCCTCGGCCTGGTCACCGTCGTCATCGGCGGAATGCTCACCGCCGTCAGCGGCGACTTCCTCGGCAAGGTCATGTACGAACAGCAGCCGATGAAGATGGCCGCGGCAGAGGCGCTCTGGGACGGCGAGGGCCCGGCGCCCTTCTCCGTGTTCGCGTACGGCGACGTGGACGAGGGCCACAACAAGGTCGCCATCGAGATCCCGGGACTGCTGTCCTTCCTGGCCAAGAGCGACTTCACCTCGTACGTCCCCGGCATCAACGACGTCAACAAGGCCGAACAGGAGAAGTACGGGCCCGGCGACTACCGGCCCAACATCCCCGTCGCCTACTGGGGCTTCCGGTGGATGATCGGCTTCGGTATGGCGTCGTTCGCCATCGGTCTGGCCGGGCTCTGGCTGAGCCGCAAGAAGTTCATGCTGCCGGGGCATCTGCGGGTGGGCGATGACGAAGTGCCGCATCTGGTGCCGTTCGCCAAGCCGCTCGGCCCGAAGCTCACCACCTGGTACTGGCGCATCGCGGTCTGGACGCTGGCCTTCCCGCTGATCGCCAACGCCTGGGGCTGGATCTTCACCGAGATGGGACGCCAGCCGTGGGTCGTGTACGGCCTGTTCCAGACACGGGACGCGGTCTCCCCTGGTGTGTCGCAGGGCGAGATTCTCACCTCGATGATCGTCTTCACGCTGCTCTACGCGGTGCTCGCCGTCGTCGAGGTCAAGCTGCTCGTGAAGTACGTCAAGGCCGGGCCGCCCGAGCTCACGGAGGCCGACCTCAACCCGCCCACAAGGATCGGCGGCGACAGCCGTGACGCCGACAAGCCGATGGCCTTTTCCTACTGAGGCCGAGGGAGCGCTCAAGGCATGGAACTCCACGACGTCTGGTTCGTACTGATCGCCGTCCTCTGGATCGGCTACTTCTTCCTCGAGGGCTTCGACTTCGGGGTGGGGATTCTGACGAAGCTGCTGGCCCGGAACCGGGTCGAGAAGCGGGTGCTGATCAACACCATCGGACCCGTCTGGGACGGCAACGAGGTATGGCTGATCTCGGCGGTCGGCGCGACCTTCGCCGCCTTCCCCGAGTGGTACGCGACGCTCCTCTCCGGCTTCTATCTGCCGGTGCTCGTCATCCTGGTCTGCCTGATCGTGCGCGGGGTCGCCTTCGAGTACCGGCACAAGCGGGACGAGGAGCAGTGGCAGCGCAACTGGGAGAACGCGATCTTCTGGACCTCTCTCGTACTGGCGGTGCTCTGGGGCGTGATCTTCGGCAACATCGTGCGCGGCCTGAAGATCGATGCGGACCTGGAGTACGCGGGCAGCCTCTGGGACCTCTTCAACCCGTACGCGGTTCTGGGGGGCCTGGTGACGCTGGCGCTGTTCACTTTCCACGGTGCGGTGTTCACGGGGCTGAAGACCGTCGGGGACATCCGGGAGCGGGCAGGGCAGCTTGCGCAGCGGCTCGGCCTTGTGACCGTCGCCCTCGTGACCGTCTTCCTGCTCTGGACCCAGGTCCACCGGGGCAACAGCGAAAGCCTCGTGGCGATGGTGGTGGCCGTGGCAGCGCTGGTCGGGGCGATCGGCGCGGTACGTGCCGGGCGCGAGGGCTGGTCGTTCGCGCTGTCGGGCGTCGCGATCGTCGCGGCCGTCGCGATGCTGTTCCTGGCGCTGTTCCCCAACGTCATGCCGTCCTCGCTCAACGCGGACTGGAGCCTCACGGTCACCAACGCCTCGTCGGCTCCGTACACCCTGAAGATCATCACCTGGTGTGCGGCGATCGCGACGCCACTGGTGCTGCTCTACCAAGGCTGGACCTACTGGGTGTTCCGCAAGCGGATCGGTACGCAGCACATCGCGGACGCGCACTGACCCCATGAAGGGTCGTCACACCAGGAGGGTGTGTTTCACGTGAAACCGATCGACCCGCGCCTGCTCAGGTACGCCCGGGCCACTCGCCTCTTCCTCGTCGCCGTGGTGCTCCTCGGGGTCATCGGCGCCGGGCTGGTCGTCGCCCAGGCGATGCTCATCGCCGAGGTGGTGGTCGGGGCCTTCCAACAGGGCCTGGGCGCCGCGGATCTGCGGATGCCGCTGCTGTTGCTGGCGGCGGTGGCGGTGGGGCGCGGGATCGTCGGCTGGCTCACCGAGCTGGCCGCGCACCGGGCGAGTGCGGCGGTCAAGTCGGAGCTGCGCGGCCGGTTGCTGGAGCGGGCGGGTGAGCTGGGACCGGGGTGGCTCAGCGGTCAGCGGACCGGATCCTTGGTCGCGCTCGCCACGCGGGGCGTGGATGCGCTCGACGACTACTTCTCGCGTTATCTGCCGCAGTTGGGGCTCGCTGTGGTGGTGCCGACCGCCGTGCTCGCGCGCATCGTGACCGAGGACTGGGTGTCGGCGGCGATCATCGTCGGCACGCTGCCGCTGATCCCGGTCTTCATGGTGCTCATCGGCTGGGCCACGCAGTCCCATATGGACCGTCAGTGGAGGCTGCTGTCCCGGCTGTCCGGTCACTTCCTTGATGTGGTCGCCGGGCTGCCCACGCTGAAGGTGTTCGGGCGGGCCAAGGCACAGGCCGAGTCGATCCGGCGCATCACGGACGAGTACCGGCGGGCGACGATGCGGACGCTGCGTATCGCCTTCCTGTCGTCCTTCGCCCTGGAGCTGCTTGCGACGATCTCCGTAGCGCTGGTGGCGGTGACCATCGGCATGCGGCTCGTGCACGGCGAGATGGATCTGTACATCGGTCTGGTGATCCTGGTGCTCGCTCCCGAGGCGTATCTCCCGGTACGGCAGGTGGGTGCGCAGTACCACGCGGCGGCAGAAGGGCTGTCCGCCGCCGAGGAGATCTTCGAGGTACTCGAGACGCCGGTGCCGGCCGCCGGATCGGGTGCCGTGCCGGAGGGGCCGATCAGCTTCGAGCGGGTGACGGTCCGGTACACGGGCCGGTCGTCTGCGGCGGTCGCCGATGCCTCGTTCTCGGTCGCGGGGGGCGAGACCGTGGCGCTCGTCGGGCCGAGCGGCGTGGGCAAGTCGACGCT
Organism: Streptomyces himalayensis subsp. himalayensis; assembly: GCF_013778455.1. Taxonomy (GTDB): domain Bacteria; phylum Actinomycetota; class Actinomycetes; order Streptomycetales; family Streptomycetaceae; genus Streptomyces; species Streptomyces himalayensis. Next base: position 540,281 of record NZ_JACEHE010000002.1, read on the forward strand.
GCTGAACGTGCTGCTGGGGTTCGTGAAGCCCACCGAGGGCCGGGTGCACGTCGGCGGCACGGACCTCTCGGAGATATCCCGGGAGGCATGGCACGAGCGGATCGCCTGGGTGCCGCAGCGTCCGCACCTGTACGCCGCATCGATCGCCGAGAACGTACGGCTGGCGCGGCCCGACGCCGACGACGAGGCGGTTGTGCGTGCCTTGCGCGATGCCGGGGCGTACGACTTCGTGGCCGCGCTGCCGGACGGGGTGGACACGGTGCTCGGCGAGGACGGTGCCGGGCTGTCGGCCGGACAGCGGCAGCGTCTCGCGCTGGCCCGCGCCTTCCTGGCCGACCGGCCGGTCCTGCTCCTTGACGAGCCGACCGCCTCGCTGGACGGGGCTACTGAGGCCGAAGTGGTGGACGCGGTACGGCGGTTGGCGGTCGGGCGGACGGTGCTGCTGGTGGTCCACCGGCCCGCGCTGCTCGCGGTCGCCGATCGGATCGTGCGACTGGAGGCCGCGGGAGGCGAGGACGGGATCCATGCTGCGGCGGCAGCCTCCGGTGCTCGTGGGATCCGCCCCGCGGGGGCGGCCTCCGGCGCTCTCCTGGTCTCCCCCGCCCGGACGGCCCGTACGGATGCCGACCTGCCCTCCGGGAGCGGCCCTGACGGCTCACGCGGCCCCACCGCGGTGGACGCTCACACGGGAGGAGCCGAGCCGTTGGGGGAGGCCGCGGCAGAAGGGCGCGTCGCCCGGTCCGGCCGGGCGCTTGCCCGCGTACGCGGCCTCGCCGGTGCCCGGCGCGGGCGGCTCGGACTCGCCCTGCTGCTCGGCAGTCTGGCGCTCGGGAGTGCCGTAGGGCTCATGGCCACCTCCGGGTGGCTGATCTCGCGAGCGTCGCAGCACCCACCCGTGCTGTACCTGATGGTCGCGGTGACGGCCACGCGCGCGTTCGGCATCGGGCGGGCTGTCTTCCGGTACGCCGAGCGGCTCGTGTCGCACGACGCCGTGCTGCGGATGCTGGCCGACACCCGGGTCGCGGTCTACCGCCGTCTGGAGCGGCTCGCGCCCGCGGGCCTGCGGAACGCGCGCCGCGGGGACCTGCTGTCACGGCTGGTCGCCGACGTGGACGCGCTGCAGGACTACTGGCTGCGGTGGCTGTTGCCGGCCGGTGCGGCGCTCGTCGTCGGCGCCCTCTCCGTCGGCTTCACCGCGTGGCTGCTGCCCGAGGCCGGCGGCGCCCTCGCGATCGGCCTGCTGGTGGCCGGGGTCGGCGTTCCCTTGGTGAGCGGGGCCGTCGCGCGGCGGGCGGAGCGCAGGCTCGCCCCCGCTCGCGGAGTGCTCGCGACACGGGTCACCGATCTGCTCGCCGGGACGGCCGAACTGACCGTCGCCGGTGCGCTGCCCGCCCGTACCGCCGAGGCGAAGCGGGCCGACACTGTGCTGACGCGGATCGCCTCCCGTGCGGCCACCGCCACTGCCCTCGGCAACGGCCTGTCCGCGCTGGCCTCCGGGCTGACCGTCACAGCCACCGCCCTCGCCGGCGTCCAGGCCGTCCACGAGGGGCGGCTCAGCGGAGTGGCGCTGGCGGTCGTCGTACTCACCCCGCTGGCGGCCTTCGAGGCCGTGCTGGGGCTTCCGCTGGCCGTGCAGTACCGGCAGCGGGTGCAGAAGAGCGCCGAGCGGGTGCACGAGGTGCTGGACGCCCCCGTGCCCGTACAGGAGCCGCAGCGGCCGCTGGAGGCGCCGGCGACGCCGTTCCCGTTGCGGGTCACCGGGTTGCGCGCCCGCTACCCCGGTCAGCACCGCGACGCGCTCGCGGGCCTCGACCTGACCCTGGAGCAGGGGCGCAGGATCGCCGTCGTCGGGCCGTCCGGATCCGGTAAGACGACGCTGGCGCAGGTGCTGCTGCGGTTCCTGGACGCGAGCGAGGGGACGTACACGCTCGGCGGTACGGACGCCTGCGCAATGGACGGTGACGCCGTGCGGCGCTTCGTCGGGCTGTGTGCGCAGGACGCGCATCTCTTCGACAGCTCGGTACGGGAGAACCTGCTGCTGGCCCGCAAGGACGCGACCGAGGCCGAGCTGCGCGAGGCCCTCGCGCGGGTCCGGCTGCTCGACTGGGCCGACGCGCTGCCCGACGGGCTGGACACCTTCGTCGGCGAGCACGGCGCCCGACTGTCCGGAGGGCAGCGGCAGCGGCTGGCGCTGGCCCGAGCGCTCCTCGCCGACTTCCCCGTCCTCGTACTCGACGAGCCCGCCGAACACCTCGACCTTCCGACGGCCGACGCGCTGACCGCCGATCTCCTCGCCGCGACGGAGGGCAGGACGACGCTGCTGATCACCCACCGGCTGGCCGGTCTGGAGGCGGTGGACGAAGTGATCGTGCTGGACCAGGGGCGTCCGGTGCAGCGCGGCGCGTCCGCGGCGCTGGCCGCGGTGGACGGCCCGCTGCGCCGGATGCGCGAGCGGGAGGCCGCGACGGACGGTCTGGTGACGGCGGGCCGCTGACGGCGGTCTGGTGACGGCGGTCTGGTGACCGCGGGCCGCTGACGGCGGGCTGGTGACGGCGTGCTGACTGACAGGCCGGCCGCTGCGGGCGCTGCCGACTTTCCGCCGCGAAAGGTACAAATTAGGCTCATGGCATGGCAGCAGCAGCCACGCCCGGCCCAGCGCCGGATCCTCACGGCGGGCCGACGCCGGGCGGGGGCGCCGCACCGTCGGCCCGGAGTCTGCAAGGGCTGTCACCGGAGCTGACCGCACGGTTGCCTCAGCTGCTGGAGGCGATGCGGTCCGTCGGCACAGGACTGGAGCTGCACAACACGCTGGACCGCATCTGCGAGACCGCCGCCCAACTGGCGGACGCCCGCTACGCCGCTCTCGGCGTCGTCGACGAGGACGGCAAGGGGCTGTCGGACTTCGTCTACTACGGCGTCGACGAGGCCACGGCCTCGCTGATCGGCCGGTTGCCCGACGGGCAGAGAGGGCTGCTCGGCGCGCTCATCCACCAGCCGGAGCCGGTGCTGCTGGCGGATCTCACGGCCGATCCGCGCTCCTACGGCTTTCCGCCCCACCATCCGCCGATGAGGTCCTTCCTCGGCGTTCCCGTCCGCGTCCAGGAGGAGATCTTCGGCAACCTCTATCTGGCCGAGAAGCGCGGCGGGCGCGAGTTCAGCGTCCACGACCGCGACATGGTCCGTGTGCTCGCCACCGAGGCGGGCATCGCCATCGGCAACGCCCGGCTCTACGACGCCGCCAAGCAGCGCGAGCGCTGGATCGACGGCTCTGTCGCCGTGACCACCGCGCTGCTGTCGGGCGGCGATGCCGAGGACGCGCTGCAGGTCGTCGCCGAACAGGCCCGCCGGCTGTCCGGCTCGGCGGCCGGGATCGTGTCGCTGCCCGCGGACGAGGGCGGACTGGAGATCGTCGCTGTCTCCTCGGAGCACGCATCGGGCCTCCTGGGGGCGGTCGTCCCGCCGGAGAGCAGAGCCGTCGCCGAACTCCTGGACGGCAAGGCCGTGTTCGTGGACGACGCGGCCACCGACCCGCGCTTGATCACCGATCTGTCCCGCGACTACGGGCCCATGATGATGCTGCCGCTGCAGAGTGGCGGCCGAGTCCTGGGCGGTCTCGTCACGCCACGCGCGCGTGGCGCCCGGCCGTTCACCGAGTCGGAGCGGACTCTGGCCACCCAGTTCGCCTCGCAGGCCGCCCTCGCGCTGATGATGGCGGAGGCGCAGCGCGACCGGGAGCGGCTCGCGGTGTACGAGGACCGGGACAGGATCGCCCGGGATCTGCACGACCTCGTGATCCAGCGGCTGTTCGCCACCGGGATGATGCTGGAGAGCGCCCAGCGCAAGTCCGTCGTGCCCGAGGTGCAGGACGGAGTCAGCAAGGCGGTCGACGAACTGGACGTCACGATCCAGGAGATCCGCACCGCGATCTTCGCCCTGCAGCAGGGCCCGGCCGAAGCTCCGTCGAGCCTGCGCACGCGCATGCTGCGCGAGATCAACATGGCGGCCGTGCCGCTCGGCTTCACACCCTCATACCGCTTCACCGGTCCCGTCGACGCGGTGGTCGGCGAGATGACCGGCAAGAATCTCATCGCGGCGCTGCGCGAGGCGCTCTCCAACGCGTTCCGGCACGCCGGGGCGTCGCGTATCGAGGTCGTCGTCGATGCCGGTGTGACGCTGCCGGACGGGCGGCAGGGCGTACGCCTGACCGTCTCGGACGACGGCGTCGGCATCCCGGAAGGCGGCCGCCGCAGCGGCCTGAAGAACCTCAAACGGCGGGCGCAGTCGCTGGGCGGGGACAGCTGGCACGGGCCGGGCATCGGCGAGGACGGGCGCGGTACGACGCTGGTGTGGCAGGCCGCCTGCTGAGCTGCCTTTCCGGGGCTTTGGGCCGAGTGGGTGGCCGGAGGCCTGTTCGGCGGAACAGGCCTGGTCCGTACGGGTCATCGGTCCCTCCTCGCGTACGCGTTGCACCAGTATGTCCTCGTATGTGCGGACAACGATCCGACGCATGCGCTCATCTTTCTGTCGCCCGCAACTCGTGCCCGTACTGCTGTGCGCCTCGCTCGCTCTCGCAGCCGTGCCCGCCACGGCATCGCCGGACCCCGGCGGCACGGGTGCCTTGGGAGGCCTGAGCACCGGGGCCGAGGTGGCACAGCTGTACGAGGACGCGTCCGTGGCCGCCCAGCAGTACGAGACGACCCGGCGCGCGGCGAAGGCGCAGGAGGCCAGGGTCCGCAAGCTCGAGAGGCTGCTCGCCCGGGAACGGCGGGACATCGCGGTCCTGCACGGAGACCTCGGCCGCATCGCACGCACCCAGTACCGCGAGGGTGGAGGGCTTCCGCGCACCGCGCAGCTGCTGCTCGCGGACAGCCCCGAGGATCTGATCCGTGGCCAGCAGGCCGTCTGGCAGGCGGATCTGGCTGTCAACAACGCGGTCTCGAAGAGCCAAAGAGCGGAGGCGCGGCTGTCGGCCGACGAGAAGAAGGCGGCCGAGGCCTGGCGCGTCCTCGCCGAACGGAACAGCAAGATGGGCGAGTTGAAGCGGAGCATCGCGCAGAAGCTCGAACGCGCGCTGTGGAAGCTTCAGGGTGAGGCCGACCGGTCGGCTGCGGCGGGCAAGTGCCCCAGAGCCGCACGGCTGAAGCAGCAGAAAACGAGCACCACGCGCGCGTGGGTCGCGCCGGTGACGTCGTACAGACTCTCCGCCGGCTTCGACAGCGTCGGTGCGCACTGGGCGCACCGGCACACCGGGCAGGACTTCGCCGTGCCCATCGGCACTCCGGTACGCGCGGCCGGGGCGGGCCGGGTGGTGAACGTGTCGTGCGGCGGCGCCTTCGGCATCGAGGTCGTCGTACAGCACTCCGGCGGCTACTTCACGCAGTACGCGCACCTTGCCGGCGTCACCGTCGCCGAGGGGCAGCGGGTGCGGGCGGGGCAGTGGGTCGGGCAGTCGGGCACGACCGGCAACTCGACCGGGCCGCACCTGCACTTCGAGGTGCGGCTCACCCCGGACTACGGCTCCGCGGTGGATCCGAGGCGGTGGCTGAAGGAGCGGGGAGTGCGCATCCGGCCGTAAGAGGTGCTCACAAAATGGGCGCCCGGCTCTACAGCCCGGCCAGGATCCCCTCGATGACGATCGCCACGCCGTCCTCGTTGTTGGCCACCGTGTGGCCGGATGCGACGGCGACCACGTCCGGATGAGCGTTCCCCATGGCGTACGAGGTGCCCGCCCAGGTGAGCATCTCCACGTCGTTCGGCATGTCGCCGAAGGCCACGACCTCCTGCGGTGTGATGCCGCGCTCCGCGCAGCACAGGGCCAGCGTGCTGGCCTTGGAGACCCCGGGGCCGCTGATCTCCAGCAGGGCGCTCGGGCTGGAGCGCGTGATCGCCGCCTTGTCGGCCGCGTGCGCACGGGCCAGCGTCAGGAACTCGTCCGGGACCATCGTCGGGTGGTACGCGAGCAGCTTCAGCACAGGCTGGTCCGCCACGTCGGAGTCCTCGGCCAGCAGCTTCTCGGCGGGGGCCACGCTCTCGCCGGGGTCCAGCTGCAGGGGCGGATACGTCGGTTCGTGGTGCAGACCGCCGGTCCGCTCGACGGCGAACGAGGTCCCGGGGGCGGCGGCGCGCAGCGTGTGCACCACGTCGAGGGCGCTCGCCGGCTCGAGAGCGCGGATCTTGACGAAGCGGTGGCTGCCGGGGCCACCGTGCAGATCGACCACCGCCGCGCCGTTGCCGCAGATGGCGAGGCCGTGACCGTGGACGTGGTCGCTGACGACGTCCATCCAGCGTGCGGGGCGGCCGGTGACGAAGAAGACCTCGATCCCGGCGGCCTCGGCGGCGGCGAGAGCGGCGATGGTGCGCTCGGATACGGATTTGTCGTCCCGCAGCAGGGTGCCGTCGAGGTCTGTGGCGATCAGCCGAGGCGGTACGGAGGAGGCCGGGGTCCGGGGCCGTGCGGTCGCTGAGGTCACGACCCCAGTGTCCCGCATATGCCAGCACGGCCGTGCGGTGGGGCGCACATCTGAGTACTTCTGGCCCCCGGCTGTCTCGTCTCCCTCAGCCGCGCCCGTCGAGCTGCTGGACGGCCTCGGTCGCGATCCGTTCGAAGACCTTCTGGTCGGCTGCGAAATCCGAGTCCGGAATGGGCCAGTGGATCACGATCTCGGTGAAGCCCAGTGCCGCATGGTTGCCCGCGAAGTCCACGAAGGCGTCGAAGGAGTCCAGCGGACGGTCCGGAGTGAACCCGGTGAGCAGGATCTTGTCGAGTTCCGCGACATCGCGGCCCAGCGTCTCGCAGGCCGCGCCGAGCTTCTCGACCTGGCCGCGAATGGCTTGAATCGACTGCTCGGGGGTGCCCGTTTCGAACAGCTTCGGGTCACCTGTCGTCACCCATGCCTGGCCGTGGCGCGCGGCGAGCTTCAGTCCGCGCGGGCCGGTGGCGGCCACCGCGAAGGGCAGCCGGGGCCGCTGGACGCAGCCCGGTATGTTGCGGGCCTCGGACGCGGAGTAGAAGTCCCCGTCGTACGACACGCCGTCCGTACCGTCCTCGGTGAGCAGCGTGTCCAGGAGCTGAACGAATTCGGCGAAACGGTCCGCCCGCTCGCGCGGCGACCACGGCTCCTGGCCCAGCGCGGTGGCGTCGAAGCCCGTGCCGCCCGCGCCGACCCCGAGCGTGATCCGGCCGTTCGACACGTCGTCGAGCGAGATCAGGTCCTTGGCGAGCGTCACCGGGTGCCGGAAGTTCGGGGATGTGACGAGCGTGCCCAGGCGCAGCCGCTCGGTGACGGCCGCGGCGGCGGTCAGCGTCGGCACCGCGCCGAACCACGGCCCGTCCCGGAAGGTGCGCCAGGAGAGGTGGTCGTAGGTGTACGCGGTGTGGAAGCCCAGCTCCTCCGCAAGCTGCCAGGTGGCGCGGGCGCCCTGGTGCCATCGGCGGTACGGAAGGATCACTGTGCTCAGACGCAGACTCATGCCTCAGAGCGTAAGCGGCCGCGGAGCGTGGGCGCTGCCCGCGTCGTGTGCGGGAGCAGGACGGCAGTCGAGGAGGCGGCCGGAGCCGGCAGGCAGCGATGCCGGTCGTCGGTCGTCGGTCGCCGGTCGGTTCGGCCGTCGGTTGTCGATGGTCGGTTCTCCGTCGTCAGTGCGGCGCCGGAAACCGCAGGTATTCCGGGGGTACCGCCGCGGTCAGCCACACGCCGTTGGCGCTCACGCGGAACACGTGTCCGTCGCGGTGCATGGCCCCCGCGTCGACGGAAAGCACGACGGGGTGGCCGCGGCGCGCACCGACCCGTGTCGCGGTCTCGCGGTCGGCGGAGAGGTGCACGTCGTGGCGGTTCATAGGCCGCAGGCCCTCGGCGCGGATCGCGGGCAGATGACGGGCGACGGTGCCGTGGAAGAGATACGCGGGCGGGGTCGCCTGGGGCAGCCCCAGGTCGACGTCCACGGAGTGCCCCTGGCTGGCGCGGATCCGGGTGCCCTCGATCGCGAAGCGTCGTTTGTCGTTGACGGCGACCACATGGTCGAGCTCGTCCCGAGTGAAGCGAAAGCCGTGCGCGGCGGCAGCGGTGATCAGGATGTCGATCTCGACCCAGCCGCCCTCGTCGAGAGTGAGCCCGATCCTCTCCGGCTGATGCCGCAGGTGCTTCGCCAGGTACTTCGACACCTTCACTGTGCGTCTTTCGTCCATCCGGCCAGCGTGCCCGTCGGGCGCGCCGGCGCGCACTCGGTTTTGGCCCGCCCTCTTCGGGTCGGATGTTTGATCCACAGACAACTGCGTTATCCACAGGGCAAATTGGAGACCCTGTGGACAACTGGACTGAGGAATCAGGTGATTTGATCAACTTGACGGCTGTTTGGGTATTTTGCCCACATGGGAGCACAAGATCCCGGAGGCATATGCTTTTTCGCATAGTCGGGGGTGTTGATGTCGGTCGACGCCAAGCCAATCAAGCACGGATCCAAGAGCGTTGGGCAACAAAACGGCTGGAGCGGCAAGTTCGGTTCGGCCGTCGTCGTAGAGGTTCAGCCGGTATAGTGACCGGTATAGTCTGAATTGTAAACTATGCATAGAATGAAAACGATATGCACAACTAATTCCTCAACCCACCTCGGTGAGACCTGAGGGGGACCCCTACGGGCCCGTAATACCGAAGTCGGACCACGGGACAACCCCCTGGTCTGACGCCCGATGTTGTGTGCGCCACTACCTTCGAGGCGTGACTGTGATCGTGACCGAAAGCCTGAGCAAGCGGTTCCCCAGGGTGACCGCGCTTGACCGGCTCTCCATGGATATCGGGCCTGGTGTGACCGGACTCGTCGGAGCCAATGGAGCCGGCAAGTCCACACTGATTAAGATCCTTTTGGGTCTTTCCCCCGCTACCGAGGGCCGCGCCGAGGTGCTCGGCCTCGACGTGGCGACCAAGGGAGCCGCCATCCGCGAGCGCGTCGGCTATATGCCGGAGCACGACTGCCTGCCGCCCGACGTCTCTGCCACCGAGTTCGTCGTCCACATGGCGCGCATGTCGGGGTTGCCGCCGACCGCAGCCCGCGAGCGAACGGCGGACACGCTGCGCCACGTCGGCCTGTACGAGGAGCGCTACCGCCCCATCGGGGGCTACTCGACCGGTATGAAACAGCGGGTCAAGCTCGCCCAAGCGCTCGTCCATGACCCGCAGTTGGTCTTCCTCGACGAGCCGACCAACGGTCTCGACCCGGTCGGCCGTGACGACATGCTCGGCCTGATCCGGCGTGTCCACACCGACTTCGGCATCTCGGTCCTTGTCACCTCGCATCTGCTGGGCGAGTTGGAACGCACCTGCGACCACGTCGTCGTCGTCGACGGCGGCAAGTTGCTGCGCTCCAGCTCCACCACGGACTTCACGCAGAACACGACGACACTCGCGATCGAGGTCACCGACACCGACGAACACCCGGACGGCACGCGCGCGTTGCGTGACGCGCTGCACGCGCGCGGGGTGACCACCGACGCCGGAGGCGGTCTGCCGGGCGCCGGGCACACGCTGCTGCTCACGGCCGAGGGCGAGGACACGTACGACCTCGTGCGCGACCTCGTCGCCGAGCTGGGCCTCGGCCTCGTCCGCATGGAACAGCGCAGGCACCACATCGCAGAGGTCTTCCGGCCGGACCAGGCCAGGCACCAGGACACGGACACTGACGGGCAGAGGAAGGAGGCGGTCCACCATGGCGGTTGAGCAGACCCTCACGGGCGCCGGTGAGCAGACCCGGATCCACAACATCGGCTACCGCAACTACGACGGCCCCCGCCTGGGCCGTGCCTACGCCCGCCGTTCGCTCTTCTCGCAGTCCCTGCGCGGCGCGTACGGACTCGGCCGCTCGGCCAAGTCCAAGGTGCTGCCCATGCTGCTCTTCGGGGTGATGTGCGCACCGGCGGCGATCATGGTCGCGGTCACGGTCACGACCAAGCTCAAGGACCTGCCGCTCGACTACACGCGCTACGCGATCGTGATGCAGGCCGTCATCGGCCTCTACATCGCCTCCCAGGGGCCGCAGTCCGTCTCGCGCGACCTGCGCTTCAAGACGGTGCCCCTCTACTTCTCGCGCCCCATCGAACGCGGCGACTACGTCCTCGCGAAGTACGGGGCGATGGCCTCCGCCATGTTCATCCTCACGGCGGCGCCGCTGTTCGTGCTCTACATCGGAGCGCTGCTCGCCAAACTTGACTTCTCGGACCAGACAGAGGGCTTCCTGCAGGGGTTGATCTCGGTGGCGCTGCTGTCGCTGCTCTTCGCCGGAATCGGTCTCGTCATCTCGGCGGTCACACCCCGCCGGGGCTTCGGCATCGCGGCCGTGATCGCCGTCCTGACCATCTCGTACGGCGCGGTCTCCACACTCCAGGCCATCGCGCACGCACAGGGCAGCGACGGTGCGGTGGTGAGCTGGCTCGGGCTCTTCTCGCCGGTCACGCTCATCGACGGCGTGCAGACGGCCTTCCTGGGCGCCACCTCCGCCTTCCCCGGAGGGGAAGGCCCCTCGACCGGCGCGGGCGTCGTCTACCTGCTCGTCGTCCTGGGACTCATCGCCGGCTGCTACGGGATCCTGATGCGCCGCTACCGAAAGGTCGGGCTGTAGTGACCACGATCGACATCGACCACGCCTCGCGCTGGTTCAGCAACGTGGTGGCCGTCAACGACATCACGATGACCGTCGGCCCCGGCGTCACCGGACTCCTCGGCCCCAACGGCGCCGGCAAGTCCACACTCATCAACATGATGGGCGGCTTCCTGGCCCCTTCCACCGGCTCCGTCACCCTCGACGGCCGGCCGATCTGGCGCAATGAGCAGATCTACCGGAAGATCGGCATCGTCCCCGAGCGGGAAGCCATGTACGACTTCCTCACGGGCCGCGAATTCGTCGTCGCCAACGCCGAGTTGCACGGCCTGGACGCACGGGCCGCCCAACGGGCGCTCGCCACAGTCGAGATGGAGTACGCGCAGGACCGCAAGATCTCCACGTACAGCAAGGGCATGCGGCAGCGCGTCAAGATGGCGTCCGCGCTCGTCCACGAGCCGTCCGTGCTGCTGCTGGACGAGCCCTTCAACGGCATGGACCCGCGCCAGCGCATGCAGCTGATGGACCTGCTGCGGCGCATGGGCGACGAGGGACGCACCGTCCTCTTCTCGTCCCACATCCTCGAGGAGGTCGAGCAACTCGCCTCCCACATCGAGGTGATCGTCGCCGGACGGCATGCGGCGAGCGGCGACTTCCGCAAGATCCGCCGCCTGATGACCGACCGCCCGCACCGCTATCTGGTGCGTTCCAGCGACGACCGCGCACTCGCGGCCGCGCTGATCGCCGATCCGTCGACCGCGGGCATCGAAGTGGACGTGACCGAGGGCGCGTTGCGTATCCAGGCCGTCGACTTCGGCCGGTTCACGGCACTGCTTCCGCGGGTGGCCAGGGACAACGGCATCCGGCTGCTCACGGTCTCGCCGTCCGACGAGTCCCTCGAGTCCGTCTTCTCGTATCTTGTCGCGGCGTAGGAGGCCGAAGATGTACGACCCCACTGTCGCCCGGCTCACCTACCGGGCCCTGCTCGGCCGCCGCCGCGCTCTCATCCTGTTCGCGCTGCCCGCCCTGCTGATCGTGATCGCCGGGGCGGTACGCGTCCTCACCGGCGCCGACGACCAGGTCGCCTCGGACGTACTCGGCGGGTTCGCGCTCGCCACGATGGTGCCGATCATCGGCGTCATCGCCGGCACCGGAGCGATCGGTCCCGAGATCGACGACGGCTCGGTGGTCTATCTTCTCGCCAAGCCCGTCAAGCGGCCCACGATCATCTTCACCAAGCTGATCGTCGCCATCGCCGTGACGATGGTCTTCTCCGCGATCCCCACGTTCGTCGCCGGGCTGATCCTCAACGGCAACGGTCAGCAGATCGCCGTCGCCTACACGGTCGCGGCGCTGGTCGCCTCCATCGCGTACGCCGCACTCTTCCTGCTGCTCGGCACGGTCACCCGCCACGCGGTGGTCTTCGGACTCGTCTACGCCCTCGTCTGGGAGGCCCTTTTCGGATCCCTGGTGGCCGGAGCACGCACGCTCAGCGTTCAGCAGTGGTCGCTCGCGGTGGCCCAGAAGGTCGCCGGCGGAGACCTGGTCACCTCGGACGTCGGGCTGCCGCTCGCGACGGTTCTGCTGGCGGGCGTCACCGTGGCGGCCACCTGGTACGCGGGGCAGAAGCTGCGGACGCTGACGCTGGCCGGGGAGGAGTGACGCGGCACGCGATGCCGGTTCCGCGATCTTGATGGCGCTTTCACCCTCCTGCCCGGACACTGGGCGGGAGGCGAGCGCTTCCGCCGTGGAGGAAGGAGTCACGATGGCATCGGAACCGAAGCCCGAGGCTGGTACGCCGGGCGAGGGGTGGGACGACATCGTCCTCGACGAGGAGTTCATACGGTCCGCCGAGACGGCCGAACCCTCCGCGCGTGCCCGGATGCTCGCCGCCCGCTGGCGCAAGCGGCCCCCTGAGCCGGAGCCCTGGCGCAGCGACGAGCCTCCGGCGGGCTGGTTCTGGAGCCGGGCGCGGCGTCGTAGGTGGCGCAAGGGGTAGGCGTCCCTCCGGAAATAATCGGTGGCGCCCAACTTCTCGTACCGGCAGAGTAGTTGTGTCCACGACGCCGCCAGCGGCGCCATCTTCTGGGAGAGGAGCGCGACGATGTCCATCAGTAGTCCGTCGAGCTCCCGACAGGGCAGCCCGCGGCGGGCTCCGGAGTAGTCACTGGACTCCGTGGAGCCGCCGCGTGGGAGCTGTCCGGGGCGGCCGCTTCGAGCGCGCGAACTCGTTCGCGCGGGCCGCCCACCCGGAGGATTGGCCGAGAGGTAAGGCACCGGCTTGCGCTGTGTTCGATCAGAAGCGAGTCGTGGTCGGGGTTGCCCCGCGCGCGTTCGATCCGCGCATCCTCCGCGAGACGCTTCGCTGTGATGGGGCGGGGTTCTCTGTTGTCCTGGTGGACCTTGTACGTCGGGTTGGCGTACGTCGTGGGCTGTGCCCACCCTCCCCCATTGCCTTAAGGGCATGGGAGGTACCCCCATCGCCCTGCGGAACGCCTGCCCACAGCGGGAGCCCCGCGCCCACAGCGGGAGCGGCTGCTGCTCGCCGACTACGCCAGCAAGCGCTCCAGGACTACGGCGATGCCGTCCGTCTCGTTCGACGTCGTTTCCTCGTCCGCTACTGCCTTCAGTTCCTCGTGGGCGTTCGCCATGGCTACGCCGTGGGAGGCCCAGGCGAACATCGGGATGTCGTTGGGCATGTCGCCGAAGGCGATGGTGTCCGCGGCCCTGGCACCGAGTCGGCGGGCTGCCAGGGAGAGGCCGGTTGCCTTCGTCAGGCCCAGGGGGAGCAGTTCGACGATGCCCTCGCCGGCCATCGTCACGCCCACCAGGTCGCCCGCGGTCCGCAGAGCCACCGAGGCGAGCTCGTCGTCGGTGAGCCCCGGGTGCTGGATGTACACCTTGTTCAGCGGCGCCGACCACACGTCGGCGACATCGGTGAACGGCACGTACGGCAGTGGTCCGTCGTGCACCTGGTAGCCGGGCCCGACGAGCACCTGCCCCTCGATGCCGTCGCGGCTCGCGGCCAGCGCCAGCGGGCCGACCTCTGCCTCGATCTTCGCCAGCGCCAGTCCTGCCAGCTGGCGGTCCAGGGTCACCGAGGTGAGCAGACGGTGCTCGCCCGCGTGGTAGACCTGCGCACCCTGGCCGCACACCGCGAGGCCCTCGTAGCCGAGGTCGTCGAGGATGTGCCGGGTCCAGGGCACGGCCCGGCCCGTGACGACGATGTGGGCGGCGCCCGCCGCGGTGACCGAGGTGAGCGCCTCACGCGTGCGCGCCGACACCGTCTCGTCGGAGCGCAGCAACGTTCCGTCGAGATCGGTGGCGACCAGCTTGTAGGGGAAGGGGGCGGCGGAAGGAGCAGTGGAATCGCTCACTTGGCGACCGGTTCCAGAATCTCTCGTCCTCCCAGATACGGGCGGAGCACCTCCGGGACCCGCACGGAGCCGTCGGCCTGCTGGTGGTTCTCCAGGATCGCGACGATCGTGCGCGGTACGGCGCACAGCGTGCCGTTGAGCGTGGCCAGCGGACGGATCTGCTTGCCGTCGCGTACGCGGATCGACAGGCGGCGGGACTGGAACTCCGTGCAGTCCGAGGTCGACGTCAACTCGCGGTACTTGCCCTGCGTCGGGATCCAGGCCTCGCAGTCGAACTTGCGGGCGGCCGAGGAGCCCAGGTCACCCGTGGCCACGTCGATCACGCGGAACGGCAGCTCCAGCGAGGTCAGCCACTGCTTCTCCCACTCGAGGAGACGCTGGTGCTCGGCCTCCGAGTCCTCCGGCGCGACGTACGAGAACATCTCGACCTTGTCGAACTGGTGGACGCGGAAGATGCCGCGGGTGTCCTTGCCGTGCGAGCCGGCCTCGCGGCGGAAGCAGGGCGAGAAGCCCGCGTAGCGCAGGGGCAGCCGGTCGGCGTCGATGATCTCGTCCATGTGGTACGCGGCGAGTGGCACCTCGGACGTGCCGACCAGGTAGAGGTCGTCGTCGTCCAGGTGGTAGACGTCCTGCGCGGCCTGGCCGAGGAAGCCGGTGCCGGCCATCGACTGCGGGCGGACCAGCGCCGGGGTGAGCATCGGCGTGAAGCCGGCCGCGGTGGCCTGGGCGATCGCCGCGTTCACCAGGGCGAGCTCGAGCAGCGCGCCGACACCGGTGAGGAAGTAGAAGCGCGAGCCGGAGACCTTGGCGCCGCGCTCCACGTCGATCGCGCCGAGCGTGGTGCCGAGCTCCAGGTGGTCCTTCGGCTCGAAGCCCTCGGCCGTGAAGTCGCGGATGGTGCCGAGCTCCTCCAGGACCCTGAAGTCCTCCTCGCCGCCGACGGGGACGTCGGGGTGCACGAGGTTGCCGAGCTTGAGCAGCAGCTCCTGGGTCTCGGCGGCGGCCTGGTCCCGCTCGGCGTCGGCCGCCTTGACGGCGGCGGCGAGCTCGCCCGCCTTCTTCAGCAGCTCCTGCTTCTCGTCGCCGGAGGCCTTGGGGATGAGCTTGCCGAGCGACTTCTGCTCGGAGCGCAGCTCGTCGAAGCGGACGCCGGACGACCTGCGCCGCTCGTCGGCGGAGAGCAGGGCGTCGACGAGCTCGACGTCCTCTCCACGGGCGCGCTGGGAGGCGCGAACACGGTCGGGGTCCTCACGAAGCAGGCGAAGGTCAATCACACCGCAAGGCTACCGGTGTGCGGTTCCCGCTCACGAACCGATATCTAAGTATGCGCGTTATGAGCGATATGCCGGAATGGGAATTCCGGCAGGGCCGGGCGGATGGGCGCCGCGGACGCGACATCGCAGCGTACCGTCAATAAAAGGGGCGCGATTCCCCGAATCGAGGCACAGGTGATGTGCCGTCTTGACTCGACTCCCTTGCCGTGAGCGGCAATTGGGGCTCGTTTTCCACAGGAGTCCGCGCGTGGAAAAGTTATCCACAGCCTGTGTGCAAGATCTGTGGATGGCGGAAGAGATCATTCCGAAAGCCGCAACTGAGGCGATGGATTCCCGTCTCAAACCGCCTCTGACCCCACTTTCGGGTGGAAATGGTTCGCCCCAAAGAGTTGATCAAGTGAAACGGGTGACCGAGGGGTGATGTGTCTGATGCTGGAGGGGCTTGGCGGCCAGGGGCCGATATGTCGACTGTGTCGTATGTATCGCGCTTCGTTGTCGACTTGTCCCCAGGTCGAGAAGCCAGCCTGTGGATAACTCCTGTGGATGAGGAAAATCTGCAGGTAGGACCGTAGGTGGTACCGGTGGATAACTCATCGGTAGCGGCCGTGGCGCAGAGCGCGAGGAGCCGCCACGGATGGGACGGCCGGATGCCACGGCCGGATGGGACGGCGGACGTGGCCGGACGCGACGGCGGATGCGAGCTCATGTGATGGCGGATGCGAGCTCACGTGATGGCGGATGCCACCGATGCAACCAACCCGTCAGAACCGCCCGTCGCGGCAGCGCGTCAGCCAGTCCGAGGCCTCCGCGAAGTCGCCGTCGGACGTCCCGGGCCGAAGCGCCCGCACGTCCTGGGGCGAGACGTCGGCCTGGGGATAAGAGCCGAGGAACCGCACCTTCAGGCAGATGCGCTTGAGCCCCATGAGGGCCTCGCCGACCCGTGGGTCCGAGACGTGCCCCTCGGCGTCGATCGCGAAGCAGTAACTTCCGATGCCCTCGCCGGTCGGACGGGACTGGAGCAGCACCAGGTTGACCCCGCGTACCGCGAACTCCTGGAGCAGTTCCAGCAGTGCACCGGGGTGGTCGTCGCGCTGCCAGATGACCACCGAGGTCTTGTCCGCGCCGGTCGGGGCAGCGGGCCGGGCGGGTCGGCCGACCAGCACGAAGCGGGTCTGCGCGTTGGCCGCGTCGTGGATCTCGGTGACCAGCGGCTCCAGGCCGTAGGTCGCCGCCGTGAACTCGCCCGCGAAGGCCGCGTCGTAGCGGCCCTCCTGCACCAGCCGCGCGCCGTCGGCGTTCGACGCGGACGACTCCCACACGGCGTCCGGAAGATTCGCCGCCAGCCAGTTGCGGACCTGCGTCTGCGCGGCCGGGTGCGCGGTCACCGTCTTGATGTCGGCCAACTGTGTGCCGGGCCTGACCAGCAGCGCGAAGGTGATCGGAAGCAGCACCTCGCGGTAGATCATCAGCGGCTCGCCCGCGATGAGCTCGTCGAGGGTCGTGGTGATGCCGCCCTCCACGGAGTTCTCGATCGGCACGAGCGCGGCTGCGGCCTCGCCTGCGCGTACGGCGTCGAGAGCCGCGGACACGCTCACCATGGGCACGAGCTCCCGCGTGGCGGCTTCCGGGAGCTTGCGGAGTGCGGCCTCGGTGAAGGTGCCGACCGGGCCGAGGTACGTGTAGCGGGTGGCGGACATACGGTCACCCTAATGCCCGCCGGCACTGCGGCTTCCTCGTGCCGCCCGGGTACCGGCACTGCCGCGTCCTAGCGCTGCCTGTCCGGGCCATTGCGGCTCGCGCGCCGCCTTGTCTCGGTACCGCCGCCGTGCACCGCCGCCGTCCTGGCGGTGCCCCTGCCTGGGCCACTGCGGCTGGCTCGCGCCGACCCTGTCTCGGCACGTCCGGGTCCTGGCGCCGGTCCTGCCCCGGCGATTGCCGCTCGCGCGCGCCGTCCCCATCCCGGCACGTCCGCGTCCTCGTGCAGCTCCGGTCTCGGCACCGCGGCGTCCTCGTGCAGCTCAGTCTCGGCACCGCGGCGTCTCGTACAGCTCCGGTCTCCGCACCGCCTCCGTCCCCGCCCGCTCACGCCTCTAGGCGTCTCCCCCGGAGCTTCCCCGGAGCCGCTCTCTCCCCGGGCTGCCGGTGTTTCAGCGGCCACCGCCGATCGCGGGGACCGCCCATGCCCCCAGGGCGTCTCCACCGGAGCCGCGCTGTCCCCGGCCGCTGGCCTCCGGAGCGGCGCGGTCGCTCTCTTGGGGACGGCTCACGCCTCCAGCAGCCGCTGCCCCACGTACTCGCCCTTGGCCGCGCCGCCCGGCACGGCGAAGAGGCCGCTCGACTCGTGGCGGATGAACCGCGACAGGGCGTCGCCGCGGTCGAGTTTGCGCTGCACGGGTACGAAGCCGCGCAGCGGGTCCGCCTGCCAGCAGATGAAGAGCAGGCCCGCGTCCGGTACCCCGTCCGCGTTGAAGCCGTCGTGGAAGGAGAACGG
This sequence comes from Streptomyces himalayensis subsp. himalayensis, assembly GCF_013778455.1. Taxonomy (GTDB): domain Bacteria; phylum Actinomycetota; class Actinomycetes; order Streptomycetales; family Streptomycetaceae; genus Streptomyces; species Streptomyces himalayensis. The sequence continues at coordinate 558,010 of NZ_JACEHE010000002.1, forward strand.
CCGGCGCAGCATCGCGGCCCCGCCGTTCTGGTCGGGCCGGGTGATGCGGGCGTGCGCATTGATCGGGATGACGAGATTGCCGTCGGCGTCGGCCTGCTCGAGTTTCGGTTCGGTCGCCTCCGTGCCGCCGGTGAGGGGCGCACCGTCGGACTTGCGCCGCCCTATGACGTTCTCCTGATCCTTGACGGAGAGCTTCTCCCAGTCGTCGAGGAGCATCCTGATGCGGCGTACGACGGCGTAGGAGCCGCCGGCCATCCAGGACGGATCGCCGGAAGCGGGCACGAAGATGCGCTGGTCGAAGTCGTCATCCGTCGGCTTCGGGTTGTTGGTGCCGTCGATCTGGCCCATCAGATTGCGGGCCGTCATGGGGCGGGCGGTCGCGCCGGGCGAGCGGTTGAAGCCGTTCATCTGCCAGCGGACGCGTGCGACGCCGGCGGCCTCCTTCTGCACGGCGCGCAGTGCATGAAAGGCGACCAGTGCGTCGTTCGCGCCGATCTGCACCCATAGATCGCCGTTGCTGCGCGCCTTGTCGAGACGGTCCGAGGAGAAGTCCGGCAGCGGATCGAGGGCCACCGGGCGCTGCTTCTCCAGGCCGGTACGGGAGAAGAGGCTGTAGCCGAAGCCGAAGGTGACGGTCAGAGACGAGGGCCCGGCATCGCGTGCGACGTCGGTGTCATTGCTTCCGGCGGCCTCGCCCGCCATCAGCCGCTCAGCAGTCGCCGACCAGCGGCGCAGCAGTGCGGCCGCCTCCTTGCGGCCCGCACTCGCCACCAGGTCGAACGCGATGAGATGACCGTGGGCCTGCATCGGCGTCGTGACGCCTGGCTGACGTTTCCCGTGAAACATCACCTCCTCCGCGCCGAGGGAGGTGAGAGACGCAGCGGCCGTGCCGCTCGAGCCCTCATGGGAACCGGAGGACGCGGCGGCGTACCCCGCGGCACCGCCCGCCGCGCCCAGGGCAAGCCCGGTGGCGCCGGCCGTGCCGAGGAGCCGTCGACGGGAAATGGACTGGTCAGGCATGGTGTTCAGCCGATCTTCACGTTCTTGTTGACGGTCACCTGGTCGATGTCCGAGGTACGCACGGTCACGGCGACCTTCCAGTCGCCTGCCATCGGGATCTGCACCCCGCTCGCGCTCCAATGCCCCGTGACGATGTGGTCGGGGACGACGGACAGCGGTCCGATGTCCTTGGACGTGAGCGTGAAGGAGACCTTCACCTCGGGAATGTCGAAGGGCCGGCCGTTAGGGCGCTTCACATAGAGATGCATCTCGTTGCTGCCGGTCCGGCCCGGCGCCAGATCGAGCGACACGGTGCCTTTGCCGTCCTGACCGCCCGTGTCGAACGGAATGTCCAGGGTGACGGGACCGCTCAACTCGGATGCGGCGGTGGTGGCACGGGCGGCCTGCTCTTCCGTACGGCCCGGCTCGGTGGACGTCAGCACCGTGGTGACGGCGAGCAGGACCACGGCGACGCCGGCTTCGGCGAACACGGAGCGGCGCAGGCCCGAGCGGTGCGGATCGGCGTCCCGGACGCGCTTCTTGCGGGCGGTGGCTATGGCGGCCCGCTGGCGGGCGAGTTGGGCGACGCGTGTGGCGTCGCGGCCTGCCGTTTCCACATGCTCGGCATGCGCGGCATCCGCTGCATGCGCCGCCTCCCCGGCATGCGCCGCATCCGCTGCATGCGCCGCCTCCCCGGCATGCGCCGCATCCGTGGCATGCGCCGCCTCCTCGGCATGCTCCGCGTCCGCGCCCTCGGTGTTCGCGTCCTCGGCGTCCGCGCCTCGTGCGTCCGTGAGCTGAGTGGTCCAGCGGCGAGAGATCCAGGCGATGCCCACCAGCACCGCGACCAGCCCGATCTTCACGAGCAGCAGCTGCCCGTACGCCGTACCGGTGAGCGCCGACCAGGAGCCGACCTGGCGCCAGGCCTGGTAGAGGCCGGTCGCCGCCAGCAGGCTGACGCTGCCGAGTGCGATCCGCGAGAAGCGGCGTACCGCGGAGGCCTCGATCGACGGCGCGCGGTACAGCGACACCAGCAGCGTCGTCAGACCGCCGAGCCAGGCCGCGACCGCCAGCAGATGCAGCACGTCGAGGGGCATCGCGAGCCCTGCCTGGATACCGGTCGAGGCGTGCTCGGCCATGGCCCACGTGGCAGCGAGGCCCGCCGCGACGACGGCGCCGCCGACGGCGAGGCCGAAAGCGAGGTCGCTTTTCTGACTGTCGGTCGCACGACCGTCGGTCTCGCTTTGACGGTTGGTCTCGCTTTGACGGTCGTAGCCGCCTTGCCCGGCCGCATCGCCGTCACTGGTGGCGCCGACCCGACCGGCCCCATCGCCCTCGTCGCTCGCCTCGCCCCCGTGGTCCCCCTCATGCCTGACGTACGCCCCGAACAGCACCGCGATGAACAGAGCGGCCGCGGCGAGCAACAGCAGGCGGGAGCTGAGTGCCGCGCCCGTCTTCGTCTGCAGCACCGTGCCGAGCTGCCCGAGGTCGAAGACGTCGGCGAGCTTTCCGGACCCGGTGTACGCGCCGCGCATGAGCAGCATTGCCAGGGTGGCCGCGGTCAGCGCGACCCAGCCGGAGACCACGACCCGCTGCACCGCCCGTACTCCGGCGCCGCGCGGCCAGCAGGCCAGTACGAAAGCGGCTCCGCCGACCATGACGATGAACCCGGCGTACGACACATAGCGTGCGACGCCGTAGAGCCCGCCCAGGACACCGCCGCCGGCCGTCTCGTCCCCCAGCGCGACCGAGGTCTTCGACGGCGCGCCCACGGAGAACGTGAAGGCGCCGGACACGGGGTGGCTGTCGGCCGACACCACCTGGTAGGCGACGGTGAAGGTGCCGTCGGGCAGGCCCGAGTGCAGCTTCACGCTGTAGACGTCCTCACCGAGGTCCTCCGGCTTGCCGGTGTCGACACGCTTGCCGGCCGGGTCGAGCACCCGGATCGAGCCGTCCGACAACGCCACGTCCTCCGAGAACGTGAGCGACACCTGCTTCGGCGCCGTCTCGACCACTGCCCCCTGCTTCGGGTCGCTCCCGAGCAGCGCGGCATGCGCGGAGGCGGGCGCGGCACCGGCGAGGAGCGCGCCCGTCACGGCGAGCAGCAGCATCAGAAGATGCCCGACGCGGGGAGCGATGGCCCTCATGAACTCTCCGTCCCTCTGACTGCGTCTCAGTGATGGCTTGACGGGTTGTACGTGGCGTCCTTCACCGGCAGCTCAACCGTGACCGTGCCCGACTTGGCGAAGTGCAGCTCAACGGACACCTTCTCGCCCAGCTTCGGCCTGTGCGTGAGCTTGTCGAACATGACGTGGTTGCCGCCCCGCGCGAAGTCGAGGCTGCCGCCTGCGGGTACGCCGAAGGACTTCTGCTCCTTCATCGCCCCGCCCTCGGAGGTGTGGAGGGTGACATCGGCGGCTATGTCGCTGCTCACGGAGGTGAGCTCGTCAGCGCCGCCCGAGTTGGTGACGGTGAAGTACCCCGCCGCCATGTCGGCCGTCGGCGGAACCGGCATATAGGCCCCGCTCACCTTCAGATCGGGCTTCTTCGCGGCCGCGGCCGCGGCTGTGGTCGCCTGCGCCGAGCCGTCGCCGGAGCCGCAGCCGGTGAGCACGAGCCCGGCGGCGACGACCAGCGCACCGCCGGTCACGAGTCCCCTCGCGCCGCGGCCGTTGCCGCCACCGCCACCGCCACCGCCGACGACGCCGACCCCGGTCCCGGTCCTCGTGCGAGTGCGGAACCGGCGCCTCACGGCGTCTCCCCCTTGATCAGCTTCGGCAGGTCCTTCGTGTAGTCGTCGACCGTGGCGTCCTCGCCGTACAGGACATAGCCCGCGTCGGTCTTCGGGGAGAAGGCGACGACCTGGGTGCCGTGCATCGAGACGACCTTGCCGTTCTTGTCCTTGGTCGGCGGCTCGATGGAGATGCCGAGCTGCCGGGCGCCGGCCTGGATGGTGGAGAAGTCCCCGGTCAGGCCGATGAAGTCGGTGTCCTGTGCCTTGAGCCAGCCGGCGAGCGCGGACGGGGTGTCCCGCTCCGGATCGGTCGTGACGAAGACGACGCGCAGCTCGTCCTGCTCGGCCTTGGGCAGCTGCTTCTTGGCGACCGCGATGTTGCTCATGGTCAGCGGGCAGACGTCGGGGCAGTGGGTGTAGCCGAAGTAGATCAGCGTCGGCCGGCCCTTGGTCTGCTCGACCAGGTCGTACTTCTTCCCGTGGGTGTCGGTGAGGACCAGGTCCGGCTTGGTGAACGGCTTGTCCAGCACGGTCGCGGCCTTGTCCGAACTGCCCGACTCCACGGAGACCTCGGCGACGGGCTTCTTGGCGTCGTCGCCGCTGCCGCACGCGGACAGGGTCAGCGTTGCGGCGGTCAGCACGGCGGCGGCGAGGAGAGTGTTCTTGCGCATAGGAAAATGTCCCAGATGTGAGGTGGCCGGTGGGCGCCGGGGTCGTCCGCAGTCGTCGGTACGACCCCGTGCCCACCGGAAGGTGGCTCAGCTGCCCGGCCGCTCGTCATGCGCTCGGCATGCGGTCGGCATGTGCAGCTGCCGGCCGGTGATCAGTTGCTGGTACGCCGGCGTCCGGCCAGCACACCGAACGCCACGCCGGCCGCACCCACGGCGATGCCGACGATGCCGAGGACGCGTGCGGTGGTGTCGCTGGAGTCGGCGGAGGCCGCCGCGGTCCCGGTGGCGCCCGAGGACGACTCGGACTTGGCGTTGTCCGAGGCGGCCGTGTCGTCCGAACCGCTTCCGTGGTGGTCGTCGGTGGCTGCCGACAGCTCGAGCACGGGCGCCGGGTTCTCCGGCTCCTCGTCGCCCTCCTGCACCTCGATCCAGCGCACGACCTCCTTGTTGGAGTACGTCTGGAGCGCCTTGAAGACGAGCTCGTCGGTGTCCTCGGGCAGCTGGCCGACGGAGAGCGGGAACTTCTGGAAGTAGCCCGGCTCGATGCCCTTGCCGTCGGCGGTCCAGGTGACCTTGGAGACGGCCTCGGTGATCTTCTCGCCGTGCAGCTCGAGCGGCTTGTCGAGCTTGGACTTGGTGACCTCCACCTTCCAGCCGTCGACGGGCTGGGGCATCACGGAGGCGAGCGGGTGGTCCGTCGGGAAGCTCACCTCGAGCTTGGTCGTCGAGGCGTTGTCGCGTTCGTTCGGCACCTTGAAATCGATGACGGCGTACCCGCCCTTGGCGGCCTCGCCCTCCGGCTGCACGCTGACGTGCGCGAAGGCCGGGGCGGAGAGCAGCAGCACGGCGGAACCGGCGGCGGCGCCGACGACGGACAGACGGGAAGCCTTCAGCCGCGCCGGTGCCTTCAGGGACGGCATGGACTGCTTGGGTGTGAGGGACTTCATGGAAGAGGACTCTCCACTCTCAGCGGTGGTTCGACGGTGAGGAGGACAGCGCGCCCGATGGGCACGCACGCGTGCCGCACGGCACCTCATCCGACTCCGACGAGTGGACTGGTGCGCGCGTCAGGCAGCGAGAAGGAACGCGGCCGTGGAGGGCGGCCCGCGCCTGATCACCGTGTGCTGAAGTGCGGAGATACGCGGCTTCGCGGGCAGAAGCAGCGCGGTACGCGGGGCACGCGGACCCGCGTCGGGTGCTGCCCGCAGCCCGGCGAGCAGGGCCCGTACGAGTGCGAATGCGCGGCGCAGCGACCGTACGCGCGACACCTCTGCGACTCCGTGCGCCGACAGCCGCAGCAGGTGCCCCAGTGCGATGTCGCCGCGGCGCAGCAGCCAGCCCGCGGCGACGGCCGCGAGCACGTGCCCGAGGAGCATGGGCAGGGACGGCAGCAGCGCGGACGCAGAGCCGGTGGGCGTGGACGCTGCTGCCGAGTGGTGGTGCAGGGAGTGCGCCGGTTCGAGGCCCGCGCTCGACAGGATCTGCTGGGCCTGGGCCGGGCTGATCGCCGCCACCCCGGCGCCGCACACCAGTCGCGCGGCCCGCTCCACCAGGGCGGAATCGCTGACTGCCGACGCTGACACCGCGCTCGCCGACGACGCGCCGACGACGCCCACGGCGGCCTCCGTACCGCCCTGCGCGAAACCGAACAGCGTGTGCAGCGCGGTCTGGCCCACGGCCAGCACCGCGGCGATACCGGGCAGTGCGCGCTCGCGCCCGGTGAACGGCACCGCGACGGCGAAGACGGAGAGGAACGCCACCCCGAGCGCCCACAGCGGGAGCACCTCGCAGGAGGCGAGCGCATGCCCCGCCGCGGACAACGCGACACAGACCGCGGTGAACACCGCGGCCCTGAGGATCCGGAGATCGACTCCGTCGCGCGCCCTGCGCTGGTCGGGGGCAGTCATGGCCGAGCCATCATCGCACTGGCCCTGACCGCTCCGTACGGCAGGTCCACAAGGTCACGGCACACCCGGAAGATCACGATATGAAACGAAGCGCCCGTTGCGTCGATGGCCATACACCTACTCGCTCAACCTACGCATCGGCCGTCTGAGCGGCATTGCGTCAACCCTGTGCTTACTTCTTGCGCTTGTGGCAATACGTATCGGTATGTCGAGCCGCAGCCAGGAGGCTGGAGCATGAGCATGTGGTGGTCCCTCCATTTGCGGCGCGAAGCTGCGAGCGTTCCGCTCGCCCGGCGCCTGCTCATCGGGACTATGGAGACCGCGGGCGTGGATCCCGACGTTTCCTTCGATCTCTCCGTTGCCCTGAGCGAGGCCTGCGCCAACGCCGTGGAGCACGGAGGGGGAGCGGCCCCCGGCGGATCCTCGGGCGCATACCGGGTGACGGCCTACCTCGACGGCGAGAAGTGCCGCATCGAAGTCGCCGACTCCGGGCCCGGATTCCCTGCGGGGCGGACCCGTCCGACGGCACGCCCCGCCCCCGGAGACGCCGAGCGCGGTCGGGGGCTGTGCCTCATCCAGGAGCTTGCCGATGATGTGCAGTTCGGCAACAAGCCGGGCAGAGACGGCGGAGCGGTGGTCAGCTTCGACAAGATCCTCAAGTGGAGGGAAGACGCGCCGCTGGTGACGGTGTAGGCGGGGAACGGCCGAACTCTCGACTTCTCCCCCAAGCTCTCGGCTTCGCTCGAGCAGGGGGGACCCCCACGAGCAGGGAGGGACCCCCACCCGTGTGACCGGCAGGGGCGTACCCGAGCCCTCCGGGCACGACAGTGGCCGGGCACCCCCACGGCGCCCGGCCACCTCATCCGAATGTGCTGCTCAGCCCTTGAGCTTCGCCATCCACAGCTCGACCTCGTCGGAGCGGCGCGGCAGCCCCACCGACAGGTTCCGGTTGCCGTTCTCCGTCACGAGGATGTCGTCCTCGATACGGACCCCGATGCCGCGGTACTCCTCCGGCACCGTCAGATCGTCCGCCTGGAAGTACAGGCCGGGCTCGACGGTCAGGCACATGCCCGGCTCCAGCGTGCCGTCCACGTACGTCTCGGTCCGCGCGACCGCGCAGTCGTGGACGTCCAGGCCGAGCATGTGACCGGTGCCGTGCAGGGTCCAGCGGCGCTGCAGCCCCAGCTCCAGGACCCGCTCGACCGGGCCCTCGACTAGACCCCACTCGACCAGCTTCTCGGTCAGCACGCGCTGCGCGGCGTCATGGAAGTCGCGGTACTTGGCGCCCGGCTTCACGGCCGCGATGCCGGCCTCCTGGGCCTCGTACACGGCGTCGTAGATCTTCCGCTGGATTTCGGTGTACGTGCCGTTGATCGGCAGGGTGCGCGTGACGTCGGCCGTGTAGAGGCTGTGGGTCTCCACGCCCGCGTCCAGCAGGAGCAGGTCGCCGGAGCGCACGGGACCGTCGTTGCGCACCCAGTGCAGGGTGCAGGCGTGCGGTCCTGCGGCGCAGATCGAGCCGTAGCCGATGTCGTTGCCCTCGACGCGGGCGCGCAGGAAGAACGTGCCCTCGATGTAGCGCTCGCTGGTCGCCTCGGCCTTGTCCAGGACCTTCACGACGTCCTCGAAGCCGCGCACGGTCGAGTCCACGGCCTTCTGCAGCTCGCCGACCTCGAACTCGTCCTTGACCAGCCGGGCCTCGGAGAGGAAGACGCGCAGCTCCTCGTCGCGCTCGCCCGTCACCTTGTCGGTGAGGGCGGCCTCGATCCCGGCGTCGTACCCGCGCACGACCCGGACAGGCCCCGTGGCCTCGCGCAACTTGCCGGTCAGCTCGCGCACGTCGGCGGCGGGGATGCCGTACAGCTGCTCGGCCTCCGCGAGGGAGTGGCGGCGGCCGACCCACAGCTCGCCCTGGCCGTCCAGCCAGAACTCGCCGTTCTCGCGGTCGGAGCGCGGCAGCAGATAGATCGTCGCCTGATGGCTGTTCGTCCCGTCCGGGAAGGTCGTCGGCTCCAGGACGAGGACGCCGTCCTCGGTCTGGTTCCCGGTGAGGTACGCGTACTCGACGGAGGCGCGGAAGGGGTACTCGGTGTCGTTCGAGCGGGTCTTCAGATTGCCCGCGGGAATGACGAGGCGCTCACCCGGGAAGCGCGCGGAGAGCGCGGCGCGGCGGCGCGCCGTGTGCTCGGCCTGGGGGATCGGCTGCAGGCCGCGCAGCTCGGTGTCGGCCCAGCCGGACTTCATGTTCTCGGCGAGCTCGTCGGACACGCCCGGGTACAGGCCGTTCTTGCGCTGCTTGATCGGCTCTTCGGCTTCGGTCTCCGGCCCCGCTGCGGTAGCAGCAGAGTCCAAAGCTTCCGGGAGCTCGTCGGCCACGGTCATCCTCCTCGATACGGCACTGGACCTTCCCCCGGGCTCTCGGTGGTGATCGAGCAGGGGGGACCTCCACCATCGTACGGGCGCAGGTAAGGGGGCCCAGGGCCCAAGGACCTGTCGCGAGGAGGTCTGACGCCAGATGGCCCGCTCACTCGAAGCGGGCCGCCAGCAGCACCACGTCCTCCTCGCTCTCGGCCTCGGCGAGCCCGTCCGGCAGCACCTGGCGCAGGACGTGGTCGGCGATGCCTTCGGGGTCCTGTCTCAGCACTCGCGGCACGCTCGCCGCCGCCGCGTGCAGCCGTGCGAAAGCCCGGTCCATGGGATCGCCGGTGCGGTGCAGCAGGCCGTCGGTGCACAGCAATACCGTTTCGCCAGGCTCCGGCCGGATTTCCACGCTCGGCGCCTCCCAGCACGTCAGCATTCCCAGCGGCGCGGACAGCGACGTCTCCACGAACTCCGTGCGCCGCTCGCCGACGATCAGCGGCGGGCTGTGCCCGGCTCCGGCCAGCGTGATCTTGCGCAGCAGGGGTTCGCAGTACGCGAACAGGGCGGTGGCGCTCCGCGCGGGCTCGGTCAGCCGCATCAGCAGTTCGAGATCGGACAGCACGGCGACCGGATCCTCGCCCTCCATCACCGCGTACGCCCGCAGGGACGCCCTCAGCCGCCCCATCGCGGCCACCGCGCTCGGTCCGCAGCCGGTGACGGAGCCGACGGCGAGTCCGAGCGCGCCCTCGGGCAGCGGCAGCGCGTCGTACCAGTCGCCTCCGCCGCGCGGGCCGGTGCGATGGCGGGCGGCGAGCTGCACCCCGGCGACCCGGGGCAGCCGTGCGGGCAGCAGCTCACCAGTGATGGTCGCGACGGTCGAGCGGGCCCGCTCCAGTTCGAGCAGCCGGGCCAGATGCTCGGTTGCGTAGCGCGCATAGAGGCCCACGAGGTGCCGCTGCCGTTCGACGGGCTCGGCCGGCTCGTCGTACAGCCAGACCGCCGCGCCGAGCCGGCCCGCCGCATCCGTGGCCAGCGCCAGCGTGTAGCTGGCGGCGAAACCGAGGCGCGCCGCGACCGCGCGATGGCGCGGATCCAGCTCCTCCTCGGCGAACAGGTCGGGGTGCGCGATCTCGGCGTCACCGCCCGGAAGCCCCTCCAGAATCCGCCCGTACGAGGTGGAGCTGCGCGGCACCGTCTCCATATGGCCGAGATCGGCGCGGCCCAGGCCGAGACCGATCGTGGTGTCCGGGCCGTCGCCGTCGGCAGGCTCCAGGATCACGAGACCGCGGCGGGCGCCGACGAGAGCGGCTCCGGCGTCCAGCAGTTCGTGCAGGGCGCCGTCCAAGGACGCCGTGCGGGCCAGCCGTTCGGTGAGTTCGTGCAGCGTGGTGAGGTCGGAGACCCAGCCGGCGAGCCGGTCCTGGAGCACGGCGCAGGTGGCGCTGGGGGAAACGGCCGACGGGGAACCCGATGCGGAGGATGCGGGCGCGACAGTGTGTGCGGGCGGTGGAACCGTTGAATCGATTCCAGCCACTTTCGGGAGGCGGGGGACGTTCATGGCGTCCGGCTTTCGGGACGGTGCGTATTGCCCAATAGCATCGCAAACCCCCATGTCAATCTGCACCGCTAGCAGTGTCTCCACATCTACACGCACTCGTCAGGGGATGTCCAGCATTGTCCTGCTGGGATTCCTGGTGTCCATGAGGTGCGTCTGATGATGTGAACTTGGCCAAAAATTGCCCCAGGTAACGGCATATTGCGGTCGACTGGTTTTGTTCGACGGAGCGTCATCGCGGTTGTGATGGGTACGTACTCGGTGAAGGCCAGGGGCAGTTGGGGATCATCCCGGAACCTGGCGCCGGACCCGGGCGTCTTAACCACCGACGACCGTGACCCCATCCTCCCGTGGCGGAGGCGGCGAGAACCACGCGCGACGGCAAACGCCAGGCGCCGCCACCCCCGCGCCATGCTTTTAATGGACGCAGCCGACGCTTGGCGCTGCGGCTCATCGGGGTTTCCCCCTGCCTCGGGCTGGGGTGTGATGCGCCTGCTTGTACGCACAGTAAGTGATGCACACAAGGTGTGACGTGACCCTCGGCGTTCAACGGAAAGGAACGAGCGCTCATGCGCGAGATCCCCGGAAGGCGACGCAGGATCCTCTCCAGGCGAAACAACGGGAGGCCTGAGTTGATCAGCGCGGCCCTGAACTTCGCGACCGCATGGCAGTGGCCCGTACTCCCGGGTGTGGGGCTCCGGACGCGAGGCGCCGACCTCTGCGCCTGCCCCGACCCGGAGTGCACGGTGCCCGGCGCTCATCCCTTCGACCCCGTGCTGCTTGCCGCCACCACCGACGAGCCCATGGTGCGCTGGTGGTGGACGAACCGGCCCGAGGCGCCGATCGTGCTCGCCACCGGAGGCCGCGCGCCGTGCGCGGTCAGCCTGCCGGCGCTCGCGGGCGCCCGCGCCCTAGCGGCGCTCGACCGCAGGGACGTGCGGCTGGGCCCGGTCGTCGCGAACCCGGACCGCTGGTTCCTGCTCGTCGCGCCCTACTCGCTGGAGCAGCTCGGCGAGCTGCTGTACGCCAAGGACCACGTGCCCGGTTCCCTCCGCTTCCACGGCGACGGCGGCTATCTGGCACTGCCCCCGTCGGTGACCGGCCAGGGCCAGGTCCGCTGGGAGCGCGCTCCGCTCCCCGGCTCCGCGGCCCCCTGGCTGCCCGACGTCGAAGCCGTCGTCGACACCGTGGTGGAAGCCCTCACTCGTACGGGTGTGAGCGCACCCGAGTTGTAGGGGCAACCGGCGCGCGGCGAACTGTGCGACTGCGAACCGCCGTTATCTTCAGGCCATGCTCTGTCTCCCCGGGGGGCGTTCCCCGGATCTCCGGATGCGTTCCCCCGGCCACCGGAGGCGCCCCCCGACCCCTCGTCTGATCGTGCTCTCCGTCCTTGTGGCGCTGACGGCTCTGCTGCCGTTGACCGGAGCATCGGCCGGACCGGCGCACGAGGACGTGACAGGCGGGTCGGGACCGGCGGCCCGTACCGCGGAGGCCGCTCGCACGGCTCCGGAACCGGGCGCGGATAGCGCCGCACCCGCTGGAGACCTCGCGAGCGGGAGTGACAGCACCGGGAGTGACAGCACCGGGGGTGAGAGCACCGGGGATGACAGCACGTCGTCGCCGTCGTCATCGTCCGAGGCGTCCGGCCCGGTCGCCGCCGCCCGGTGCGGTCCGGATCTCTCGTCGACCGACGGCATCGAGGCCCAGACCTGCGTGCTGACGCAGGGAGATCAGACCTGGGCGCGCACTTACTACCGCAACGAGACCGGCCGGGAACTCATTTCCGTACTGACGCTGATGGTCCCGGACGGGCAAACGGTGCAGATGCACTGCGCGGTGACTGCGGGGGACACCTCCGGGGCGTGCGAAACGCCGAGGGAGCGCACGACGGGGGATGCGGCGGCGTATGCGGCGGTGGCGGAGTTCGCGGCGACAGGCGCCGCCCCGGGCAGCCAGGAGGCCGAACCGCTGCTGCTGCGCTCGGGCAGCGATGAACCTGCCTGATCATGAGGCGGGTTGAGGCACGAGGCATCCGGGGGCGAAGTCGCGGCGTCCGGGGTGTGTCCGGCGGCTGGTGCCCGGACATGGAAGCGCCCGGTTGCTGGCGACGGGGGATGCACCAGCAACCGGGCTCGATTGAACGGTAACAAGAGATCGGCTGTTCGCAAATTCGATCTCGTGGATCCGGGCACCGAATAACCTGCATTTGCAGGGAGTTGTGACAGGAGTCACGGCTGATCTGAAGATCTCCGGTTGATTGCCCGGGCAGCTGTGCGTCAGCTGAGAGTCACCTGTCGATTGGTGAGGCCACCGCGCGCGCGGCGCTCGTCCGCCGTGAGCGGCGCGTCGGACGCGAGCGCCGCGGCGAGCCGCTCGGCGAACTCGGCCGCCGGCTTCTCGATGTCCTCGGCCGAGACGCCCGAGGGCAGATCCCAGACCGGAACCGTGAGCCCGTGCGCACGGAACGAGCCGACCAGGCGCGTGCCCTCACCGAGCCCCGACGCACCGGCCGCGTGCAGCCGCGCGAGCGCGTCGATGAGCTGCTCCTCGGGGTACGGCATGACCCAGCGCAGATGGTTCTTCTCCGGTGTCTCGCACCAGTACGCGGCGTCGACGCCGGAGAGCTTCACGGTGGGGATCGCCGCGGCGTTCGCCCGCTCCAGTGAGGCGGCGACCTCCGGCGATGCGTTCTCCGAGTCGGGGACCCAGAACTCGAACCCCGAGTGCACGACCGGCTCGAAGGGTGCCTTCGGGTCGAGGAGATCCTGCAGACGCGGGGCGTCCGAGGGAGCGCGGCGGCCCTGGACGGGCGTGCCCGGCTCGGCGGTCAGCGCGCGCTGCAGGGTGTCGGCGAGATCGCGGCTGATGTCGCCGGACGGGGTGTCGTTCTGCAGGCCGAGCAGCACGGAGCCGTCGTCGCGGCGCAGCGCCGGCCACGCCATGGGCAGCACGGTCGCGAGGGTCACCGACGGAACTCCCTCCGGAAGCCCGCCCTTCAGGGTCAGTTCGACGGTCGCGGCGGGCACCAACTCGCGCAGCGCGATCCAGTCCCCTTCGCCGGCCAGGCCCTCGAAGGGGCGGTGCACCAACTCGGTCACCGCGTGCGCGGCGGCCCTGCCATGGCATGCCTTGTAGCGACGGCCCGAACCGCACGGGCAGGCTTCGCGGGCTCCGACCACCGGCACGTCACCCTCGGCGCCTGCGGTGCGGGCGGTGCGGGCGCCATTGGTGATCTGCGCCTTCTTGGCCTTGGTCTGACTGCGCTTTTTGGCCATCTTGGGTGTCTCCCGCCAGCGGCTGGTCCTGTTACGGGCGCGAGCCTAGCCGCTCGTACGGACAGCGGCGGGGATCAGCCCGGCACGACGGCCGTGGCGGCGGCACAAGCGGGGCGAGTCGGTCCATGTCGCCGGTTCCGCCAGAGGCGGTGCCGGTTCAGTCCATGTCGTCGAACGCGTCCGCGAAGTCCAGGTCCGATATGTCCGGCATCGCGGACACCGGGGGCGCCGCGATGCGCGAAGCGAAGTCATCGCGCCGGTGGCCGTGCACATCGCCATGGACCACGACCCACACCGTGACCTCACCCTGGGCGTCGTCCCGGACACCCCAGTCGTCGGCCAGTGCCGTGATGATGTTGAGCCCGCGGCCGCCATGTGCGGTGACCGAGGGCGTGGCCGGAACCGGGCGGGTCGGACCACCGCCGTCCGTCACCTCGACCATGAGCCGGCCGCCGGCGTCCACGCTCCACGCGGCCCTGACGTCCCCATCACCGGCGAGGGCATCGCCCAGCGGTCTGCCGTGCCGGCAGGCATTGCTGAGCAGTTCGGAAAGGATCAGTACTGCATCGTCTATGACCGAGTCCGGTACGCCACCTATGCGCAACTGATCGCGCATCCGGTGTCTCGCTTCCCCCACGCCCGCAGGGCCATGGGGCACGGCCATGCTTGACGACGTGGGCACCTCCTGTGCCACCACCAACGCCACCCCCGAGACCTCCTTCGCCCCACGCCACGGTGTGGATGCCCCAATGGGTTCGACGGGAAACCGGCCAATACACGGCCTGTGACGCACTCGTCACGATCGAATACGGATCGAACGCGCCGGTGCACTCCCTGTAACGGGCGCTGAGGCTGCCGACAGGGGCTAATTACGGCCAAGTTGGGACAGAACCTGCCGGGGGCGATTGGTGATGATCGCGTCGACGCCCAGTTCGGCACAGAGCTCCACATCGGCGGGCTGGTCGACGGTCCAGACATGCACCTGGTGGCCCGCCTGCTTCAGCCTGGCGACGTATCCCGGGTGGCTGCGGACGATGCGGATGCCGGGCCCCGCGATGCCCACCCCCACCGGCAGCCGTCCGTCGCGCAGCCGCGGCGAGAGGAACTGCATCAGGTATACGGCGGGCAGGGTGGGCGACGCCGCCCGGATGCGGTGCAGCGAGCGCGCCGAGAAGCTCATGATCCGTACCGGCGAGGGCCCCTCGGCGGGCGGCGAGTCCAGCCCGAAGCGCTTGAGGAGGGCCAGCAGCCGCTCCTCCACCTGGCCGGCCCAGCGCGTGGGGTGCTTCGTCTCGATGGCCAGCCCGACCGGGCGGCCCGCGTCGGCCACGAGTTCGAGCAGCCGCTCCAGGGTGAGGACGGATGTGTCCTCCGGGTCCGGGTGCTCCTCCCAGTCGGGGCTCTCCTCCCAGCCGCGGTCCCCTGCGGGGGTCTGCTGCTTCTTCCAGGAGCCGAAGTCGAGCGCGGCGAGGTCGGCGAGCTCCAGGGCCGAGACGGCGCCGCGGCCGTTGGACGTACGGTTGACGCGTCGGTCGTGGACGCAGACGAGATGGCCGTCCGCGGTCAGCCGCACATCGCATTCCAGGGCGTCGGCCCCGTCCTCGATCGCCTTCTTGTATGCGGCCAGGGTGTGTTCGGGAGCGTCCTCGGAGGCTCCACGGTGGGCGACGACCTCGATCAGGTGCTGTCGTGCGTAGGTCACCGCGTCATGGTGCCACCGCTGCGGGGTAGACGTGGGAGAGAGGGTGCCGGAGAGGGCCCGGCGATGGGTGGCGCGAAATGGCCTGTCCGGCTGGAGGGCCCTCCCCGGATGCGTCCGTTTCGTCGGAGATAAAGGATGGCATCGGACGCACAGGAACGGCTTATGGTGCCCTGACGTCCCTTGGTAAAAGCTGACCGCATACAAATGCACAGCTGGACCGTGCCGGTTCGTGGCCGTAGGCGACCGAGTACGACCGAGAAGAACAGCCCTGGATCGAGGAGAAGAGCTGTGAGCACCGAGAACGAGGGCACTGTGGTACCCCCGGCCCCGTCTGCACCTCCTGTGCCGGTGGAAACTCCCGCCACATCCGCGACGCCCGGCAGCGCGGCGCCCGGAGCGCCGGGCCAGGGTTCCGCGGGCGCCACGGCACATCCGCAGGGTGACCACGTGACCGCTCAGCATGGGCAGGCCGCGCATGAGCAGAGTGCCCTTGGTCAGGCTGCGGGTGCGTACGGCGCGGCGTATCAGCACGCCGATGCCGCTCACGGCGGGACGCCAGGCCAGGGCGCCCCGGAGTCGCACGGTGGCGCGGCGTCGAACGGGGGCGCGGCGGGGCACGGGAGTGCATCCGCCGGTGAGTGGCCGCCTCCCCCGCCGCCGACCGTTCCCTCATACGCGGGAGGCGGCGGCGGATCCGGCTGGGGCTCCTCGTACCAGCCTCCTCAGCCGAAGCCCGGCGGGCGGCGCGGCGGACTCGTCGCCGCGGTGCTGGCGGCCGCGTTGCTGGCAGGAGGCGTCGGCGGCGGCGTCGGCTACTGGGCGGCGGAGCGCAACGACACCGCGAGCTCGACGACCGTCTCCGTCTCGGACACCCCCTCGGATCTGAAGCGCGATCCCGCCTCGGTCGCCGGGATCGCCGCCGCGGCGCTGCCCAGCGTCGTGACCATCGAGGCCACGGCCGGCGACGGAGAGGGCGGCACGGGCACCGGCTTCGTCTACGACACGCAGGGCCACATCCTCACCAACAACCATGTGGTGGCCTCGGCTGCCGACGGCGGCAAGCTCTCCGCCACCTTCTCCGACGGCAAGAAGTACAACGCCGAGGTGATCGGCCGCGCCCAGGGCTACGACGTCGCGGTCATCAAGCTGAAGAACGCCCCCGACGACCTGAAGCCGTTGCCGCTCGCCGACTCCGACAAGGTGGCCGTCGGCGACGCGACGATCGCCATCGGCGCGCCCTTCGGTCTCTCGAACACGGTGACCACGGGCATCGTCAGTGCCAAGAACCGCCCGGTGGCTTCCAGCGACGGCACGGGCACCAGCAAGGCGTCGTACATGAGCGCCCTGCAGACCGACGCCTCCATCAACCCGGGCAACTCCGGCGGTCCCCTCCTCAACGCGCGCGGCGCGGTCATCGGCGTCAACTCGGCCATCCAGTCCGCAAGCAACGGCCTGGACGGTGGCGGCCAGGCCGGCTCGATCGGCCTCGGCTTCGCGATCCCGATCAACCAGGCGAAGAACGTCGCCAACCAGCTGATCAAGGCGGGCGAGCCGGTCTACCCGGTCATCGGCGCCTCGGTCTCCCTCGAGGAGGACGGCGGGGGCGCGAAGATCACCGACGAGGGCGCCAACGGCGCCGACCCGGTCACCCCGGGCGGACCGGCCGACAAGGCGGGCCTCAAGCCCGGCGACGTCATCACCAAGCTCGACGACACGGTGATCGACAGCGGCCCGACCCTGATCGGCGAGATCTGGACCCACCAGCCCGGCGACACCGTCAAGATCACCTTCAAGCGGGACGGCAAGGAGCAGACGGTGGACGTGGTCCTGGGCGAGCGCAAGGGCGACAGCTGACGCGACGCGGCGGCGGGGCCGGCGGAACCGGCCTCGCATCCTGCGCAGGCGTTCCGGAGGGCGGGACGCTCCCGTTCCCATGTCCGTGACAGGTAGGCTGTAGCCGCTCTGCCCCAGGTGGCCGGGGCGAGGTGGGTTGCCCGAGCGGCCTAAGGGAACGGTCTTGAAAACCGTCGTGGCGCAAGCCACCGTGGGTTCAAATCCCACACCCACCGCTTGCAGGTCAGCGTAAGGGCTGGTCAGGAGGGGTGCTTCGGTCGTCGGAGCACCCCTTTCGCGTAGAGGCTGTCTCACCCCTTCTCGCCCGTATCCCACGGTTGACCAGTGCGTATGGGCCATCTGTGGGCCAGGATCAGGGCTGCTCGTCATCGTCGAGAGCGCGGGCGATCAGGTTGTTGGAGTGTTGCTGACCGCCCTTCAGGATCTTGGCGTAGAACCGGTACAGCACAGCGATGCTGTGGCCGGCGCGCGCGGCGACCTCCGCGGGGTCCACCCCCGATTTGATCCAGAGGGACACCCCGGCGTGCCGCAGGGAGTACGGTACCGCGGCCAAGGAAGATTCGACCTCAGCGGGGGTCAGAACGGCCTCCCGCGCTCTGTCCCAGAGGTCGCAGTACTCCGTGGATGCGACCCGACCACCCCGTGCCGCGCGGAACAGTCGGCCGTCGTCCGCGGTGCCATATCGGGCGATGTGCTCGCGGAGCAGGTGAACGAGAACGGGCGGGATCGGCACGGTGCGCGTGGCGCCGCTCTTTCGGCGCTTCAGCCCACGCTTCTCGTACGACGTGCCCTCGTCCGTCCAGCCCCCACCGACTTCCGGGCGGCTCTCGCCCAACAGCAGCTCGCCCCATTCCTTCACGCTGTCTGGGGAGCTGGGTGGCAGCGTGCAGTCCGACTCCTTGAGCGCGACGATCTCACCGGGCCGCATTGCCGCGTAGTAGAGGCACCCAAAGAACGCGTGAAGGTGTTCGCCGCGCGGGCCGGAGTCACGGACGGCCCCGAGAAGGGCGCGTGCCACGGCAGGCCCTGGCACGAACCGAAAGTCAATCTCGTCATCGCTCTCGGGTGCCGTCCAGTCGACGCGCAGGAGCGGGTTCGCGCTTAGGAGTCCCTTCTCGTCCACGGTGTAACGGAGCATGTTGCTCAGCACCATGCGCTTTCGCCGAACCGTGTTCTCGGCGGCCTTCTTCCCGTCCAATCGCAGCGCGAGGGCTTCGAGAGCGGGGCGTAGAAGGGCGGGGTCCTCCAAGTCCTTGACCTTGCGCGAGTTCGCCGCGATCCAGCCGAGCGCGGCGCGGATATCGGCTGGCGGCTCCTCGACAACGTGGCGCGGCGCCCAACTCCCTTCCGAGTTCCTGACCGCGCGGAAGGCCCACTGATACAGCGCCGCACGGAGCACGGTCGCGCGGGGCGCACCGCGCTTGGTGGTGACGAACAGCGGGGTCACCACGGCGAGCGATTCCGCAATGCTCGCCCGGTGCTTGGCGGCGGCGCGTGGCCACTTCATGAGCACGTACTCGGTGGCGTGCTCGAACCAGGACGGGGACGTACGCGCCATCAACTCGGCTGCCGGGAGGCCGGTCTCCTCGTCGAATTGCTGGTGGTCGCGGAGAGCTGCCATAAGCTCTGCCCGACGTCCGTCCGCTTGCGGCTTGAGCTTGAAGCTTCGGGAGTGAGGGCGCTCGCCGACCCGCCAGCGAAGTTCCCATGGCTTCGGGCGCCCGGCGCGCTTACGGATGGACCAGATATCGACGTCGTATCCACGGCTGACATCAACGACGCCGGACGGAGGCGTACCCCAGCGTCCCTGTCCGGCCGTCGTGTCAGCGAGCGGCGGCAGCCGAAGCAGGCCCTGATCGAACTCCGAATGCGGTGGTCAGGTCTCATCTTGGGCCGCCGGGGCTCCGAACGACCCTGGCGAGCACGAAGGGGGTGACTGGGCTGATCAGGCGCTGCGGGGAACCGCTTGGCCGAATCCATGCCGCGCCATCAGGGTGACAAGGAGGAGCTGGGGTGTGAGCGTCCCGGGTCGGCGCGCTGTCCTCCTGCAGTCTGCCCCGAGCGGGTGCGCGAGGCACCTGCGAGAAATGCCGTCACTGGCATGACCGCTGGATGCGGGCGCGTGGCGGCACGCACATGAAAGGCAGCTTGTATGGCCATGCCCACGGTCTTTTCTGATCTGCTCTTCGCGTTCAGACGACGTGCCAGACGTGCCACAGGCCGGCAGCGGTCGAGGAACAGCCGGGCCGGGGCGGTAGCGGTCCTGAGCGCGGTGCTCGTGCTCTTCTGCCCCGGTGTCGCGCTGGCCGCCCCGGGCGACCTGGATCCCACCTTCGACACCGACGGCAAGGTCACCACCGACTTCGCCGGCCGCTTCGACCAGGCTAACGGGGTGGTGGTGCAGCCCGACGGCAAGATCGTTACCGCCGGCCAGAGCAGCACGTTCGCCGGCGGCGACTTCGCGTTGGCCCGCTATAACACTGACGGCAGCCTGGACACCTCCTTCGACACCGACGGCAGGGTGACCACCGACTTCGGCGGCAATGACGGGGCTAACGGGGTGGTGGTGCAGCCCGACGGCAAGATCGTCGCCGCTGGCTTTGCTGCCACGGACGGCACCGACTTCGCGCTGGCCCGCTATAACACTGACGGCAGCCTGGACACCTCCTTCGACACCGACGGCAAGGTGACCACCGACTTCACCCTCAACGGCCCCGCCAACGACGTGGCTTTGGGTCTGGCGCTGCAGGACGACGGCAAGATTGTCGCCGCCGGCAATAGCAACTCGGGGGGCAGCATTGACTTCGCGTTGGCCCGCTACGACATCGACGGCAGTCTGGACACCGACTTCGACGTCGACGGCAAGGTGACCACCGACTTCGCCGGCGGCCAAGACCGTGCTAACGCGGTAGTGGTGCAGGCCGACGGCAGGATCGTTGCCGCCGGCCAGGGCGAATCGGGCGGCGACGGATTCGACTTCGCGTTGGCCCGCTACGACATCGACGGCAGCCTGGACACCGACTTCGACGCCGACGGCACGGTGACCACCGACTTCGGCGGCACCGACAACGGTCGCGGGGTGGCGCTGCAGACCGACGGCAAGATCGTCGCCGCCGGCACCAGCGACTCGGGCGGCAGCAGTGACTTCGCGTTGGCCCGCTACGACATCGACGGCAGCCTGGACACCGACTTCGACGCCGACGGCACGGTGACCACCGACTTCGGCGGCACCGACAACGCTCGCGGGGTAGTGGTGCAGACCGACGGCAAGATCGTCGCCGCCGGCACCAGCGACTCGGGCGACGGTGGCGACTTCGCGCTGGCCCGCTACAACAGCAACGGCAGCCTGGACACCTCTTTCGGCACCGGCGGCACGGTGACCACCGACTTCGGCGGCACCGACGAGGCTCACGCGGTGGCACTGCAGACCGACGGCAAGATCATCGCTGCTGGCCTTAGCGCCCCAGGCGAGGCCCTCGACTTCGCGCTGGCCCGTTACGAGGGCGGCGTTGCCCCTGTCGGCGTGGACGTGTCCGTCACCAAGACCGGGCCGGCCACCGTCGAGCTGGGCGATCAAGTCTCCTACACCGTGACGGTGACCAACAACAGCACCACCGACTCGGCCACCAACGTCACGCTGGCCGACACCGTCACCGGACCCGGTCAATTGGTGTCCGCCACGCCCAGTCAGGGCACCTGCACCACCACATCCACCAGCGCCTCCTGCGCCCTGGGCTCCCTCGGCCCCGGCGCCAGCGCCACGGTGACCGTCGTCGTCGAGCCCACGGCCACCGGCACCATCTCCGACACCGCCACGGCCCAGGCCACGGAACCCGACCCCGAGCCCGACAACAACACCGACACCGCGACCACCACCGTCGAGGACGCTCCCCCTGCCGGCGTGGACGTGTCCGTCACCAAGACCGGGCCAGCCACCGCCAAGCTGGGCCAAAACATCTCCTACACCGTGACGGTGACCAACAACAGCACCACCGACCCGGCCACCGACGTCACGCTGGACGACACCCTCACCGGCCCCGGTCGACTGGTGTCTGCCACGCCCAGCCAGGGCACCTGCACCACCACACCCACCAGCGCCTCATGCGCCCTGGGCATCCTCGACTCCGGTGCCAGCGCCACGGTGACCGTCGTCGTCGAACCCACGGCCAGGGGCACCATCTCCGACACCGCCACGGCCCAGGCCACGGAACCCGACCCCGAGCCGGACAACAACACCGACACCGCGACCACCACCGTGAAGAAAAAGAAGTGTCCGCCCTATGACCACAAGGGGTGCAAAAAGCCAGGTAAGCCCAAGCCATGGGATGCACTTGTGGGATGAACTTGAAGCGCTGAGCCCCGGGCGTTAGTTCCGGCGGCGACCCCGGCGGGCCGGGGTCGCCGCCACGGCTCCAGGGACCGTACGGACGTGTGCCGGAGCGGGCCGCCCCGCTGCCCTGCGCCACCCTCCGCGGGCCATGTGTGGGCCAGGAGGCGCAATTTCGGTTTGTTGTGCGCCATTCTCGCAGGTCACCGCGCATCCGCGCCCTACAGCCGCAACGCTCTTGAAAACCGTCGTGGCGCGAGTCACCGTGGGTTCAAATCCCACACCCACCGCCAGGTGATACGGCCCCTGACCAGGGAAAACGGTCAGGGGCCGTGCTGCTGCTCACTGCCCGCGCGTAACCGTTGGCACGCGATCCGTGAGCGGGTCCTCCCTGGGCGGCGCGCTGGAGTCCCTCGGACCGGGCCCGGTCCACCACCATCGCGATCAGCTGGCCATCCGAAACCACATCGGCCAGCCGACCGGCCGGGGCCTCGCCCTGGCTCGACTCGACGTCCTGCTTGGACACGTGACGTATCTCCCTTGATCGGCAGATCCGCCGTTGGTTTCACAGTCCCGCGGGTCGCTGGATGCCCTGGAAGGACAGAAGGGCGTTGAGTGGAACACTCGACCTCAGTGGGTCAGGCTGTAGACATGCGGTCGCTCTTCCGCTCATCTGGCCCATCAGGAGCGGTCGGTCATAGCCGGGTCCATTTCAGACTCGCGCAGTGTGTGCCGTTCATGATCGTACTTTTCGCGCTGGGAATCGAGCTCTCGCCCGCACACGCTGTGGTCACCGGCCCCATCCTCGCCGCTGTACCGGCTTTGGCTTCGCTGACAATGGGCCCGAAAGGCACCTTTTCCGCAGCGACTGGAGCTTTGGCTGTCACCGTGACCACGGCCACCCTCCACCAGAGCTGGGGTGGCCAGGTCTACAGCAACCTCCTGTCTCTACTCGTGGTGTCGGCAGCCAGTGTCACCATGAGTAAGGCCATGTGTGCGCGTAGGCAGATCGAGCTCGATCAAGTTCGCCGGGTCGCCGCGGCAGCACAACGGGTCCTCTTGCGACCTGTGCCGGCCCGGCTGGGTCCGGTGCGGGTGGCCAGCATGTACCTCGCGGCCGAGACGGGAGCGCAGATCGGCGGCGATCTGTACGAGGCGGCGCAAACCCGGTACGGGGTTCGGATGATCGTGGGTGACGTCCGTGGCAAGGGGCTGCCTGCCGTGCGCTTGGCCGCGGCCGTGCTGGGTGCGTTCCGGGAGGCCGTGCACTATGAGGATGAACTCGTGGAGGTGGTGAACCACTGCGCGGCTGCGCTGAAACGGGAGTGCGCCGTGCCAAGTGCGGTCGATCGGGACGACGAGGAAGATCAGGCCGAGGATTTCGTCACCGCGCTCGTGGCTCAGGTGTCCGATGGATTCGTGGTCCAGGTGGTCAACCGCGGCCATCCGCCCCCACTCGTACTGCGCCAGGGCAAGGTGGAGGCCTTGATGCCCACCTCACCACTGCCACCGCTGGGCCTGGAAGAGTTCATTACCGCTCGTCCTGGCGGGGCGGAGAGCTATCCGTTCATGCCCGGTGACCGTCTGCTGCTGCACACCGACGGCGTGATCGAAGCTCGGGGCCCTGACGACGAGTTCTTCGACCTGCCCGAGGCCATGGAAGCGGTGCACCCGTGTACCAGGTCGGAGTTCCTGGAACAACTGCACCAGGGATTGATCCGTCATACCGGGGGCTACCTCGCGGACGATGCGGCGATGCTCCTCGTTGAACGGCTCGACGAAGAAGGCAATGAGGTAGGCGAAGCTGCCGCCCGCCGTCGACTCACAGGCCTGCCGTCCCTGTCGGCTCGGCTGAATCGAGCTGCCTTACACCTCGCTGGTGGCCATCGGCAGCGCTGGCTCTGTCCACACGTCACAGCGGGTGGTCGACCGCGGGTGGTGGCCCGCGGGTGGTCGACCGGCCGTTTTTCGGAGCAGTGTGACCTTCGGGGAGGTGCCAAGCCCTGCCAAGCCCTGCCAAGCCCTGCCGGGCGGCTGCCTATGCCGATTCTGCCGATGGGAGTCGCGGGCTCAACCGATGAGTCCGGTCTTCTCGCATGCCGACCGGAATTTCGGGGTGCAGATCTGATCGATCGTGTACACGCCGTCCTTGACCACCGTCTCCTTGATGTTGTCGACGGTCACGGGGACGGGGTCGAGCACAACGGCGGGGACGTTCTTGGTGGTGGGGCTGTCGACCCGCCTCTCGGCGATCTCGTCGAGCTCTTCGCCTCGGCGCAAGGCGACGGCCATGGCGGCCGCGGCGTCCGCTTCGGGCTGGTAGGGCTTGTAGACGCTCATGTACTGCTCGCCGCTCACGATGCGCTGCACGGCCGCGAGCTCCGCGTTCTGGCCGGTGACGGGAGGCAGCGGCTCGATCTTTGCGGCCTTGAGGGCGGAGATGGCGCCGGTCGCGAGGTTGTCGCTGGCGGCATAGACGCCGTCGATGTTGTCGGCCCCCAGGGCGGCGACGGCACTGGACATGCTGGCGTGGGCCTCCTCCGACCGCCATCCGGGGGCGTCGTACGCCTTGCCGATCTTCACCTTGCCCTGGAGTACGGAGAGCGCGCCCCTTTTGAAGGTGGCCGCGTTCGGGTCGGTCGGGGAGCCGTTCAGCATGACGATCTGAGCGCCGTCCGCCTTGTCGCCCAGGGCTTCGAGAAGGGCCTCGCCCTGGAGCACGCCGACCCGCTCGTTGTCATAGGACACATAGCCCGAGATCGGCCCCTCCGCGAGGCGGTCATAGGCGACCACCGGGATACCCGCACGGTCCGCCTTCTCGACCGAGGACCGGAGCGACCTGGCGTCGACCGGGTCCAGGATCAGGACCTCGACCCCCTTGGTGATCATGACGTCCACCTGCTGCTGCTGAGCGGCCACGTCCAGCTGGGCGTTGGCGTACTCCACCGTGCAGTCGTCGCACAGCTCCTGGATCCGCTGCTCGATCAGCGGCCTGTCCCACGTCTCGTAACGGGAACTCTGGCTCGACGGGAGCAGCAAGCCGATCATGGAGCCGCCGTTGGTCGCAGTGATTCCCCCGGAATCGCTGGGCTCGCCGACCGTCCCGCAGGCGGCGAGGCCGACGGCCAGGGTCACGGTGGCCGCGGTGACGACAGCACGGCCCGGATGGGCGCGTACTCGGGGACCTCCCTGGCTCATGCGAGAGACCTTCCTGACTGTCCACGCCGGCCCTTCGCTGCCAGGTTAGTCGGGCGTGCTGGTGCGGCCCGCGATGCTCGTGGGCGGACCGGCCGAGCAGGTGTGGCGCCGCGCGGGGAGGTCCGGAACGGGCCTCACTCGCGGACGCCTGCGCGCGTGTCGTTCACGGGCGGCACGCGCGCGTGCCGCTCACGGACGGTGTGCCGTCAGCCGGGCCGCAGAGGCGATCGTGGCGCGAGCCTCGCGTTCCGAGAGGCCGGTGTGGATCGCGGCGTCGACGAGTGGGGCGGCGAGTTCCTCGCCGATGCCGTTCTCGTAGGCGCGGCAGGCGGCCCAGAACAGGCGTGTGTTGCGCTGCCCTTCGTGCGCGGCGAGTACGAACTGGACGAGGCCCTGCCCGTGTTGGCCGGCGGACGGGGGCGTCGGGTGGTGCGGGCGTGGTGGGGGAGTGATCAGCCGCAGCAGGGCGGGCGGGCAGGGAGCGGGTGCCAGGAGGGCGGTGCCCGGCACGGTGCTGTAGACGCCGTGATCGGTGCGTGAGCCCGGGCCGACGAGATATCCGCCGGCGCCGCGGATGTCGATGCCGGGGGCGAGCCGGCCGGCGGAGTTGGGGACGACGACGTCGGGCGGGCCCGAGAGCCACAGATGACGGCCGCCGCTGGGGGTGATCACGACGACCGTGTCCGGGATGGTGAAGAGGTGGCGCAGTGCGAGTTCGCGCAGGGCGGCCGGGGAGTCCGTACCGGACTTGGTGTCGAGGTCGACGCCGATCAGGTGGTGCGGGGGCAGCCCGCAGGCGATGCCGTAGCCGGTCGCCCAGGGGGCGGCGACGAAGAGCTCTCGGATGCGCCGAGGGTCGTTCGACGCGTCGTACACGCCGTGGCCGAGGCGTCCGCATTCGCCACGGCAGAGAGCGGGTTCGGGGTCCGTGCGGTGCGGTGAACGCAGCGCGGGGAGCTTGGTGCGGGACAGCGGTATGACGGCCAGTCCGCGTTCGGCTGCGGAGAGGGCATGGGCGAGGGCCAGGGTCGTGGCATGCCGGTCGGTGGTGGCCATGCCTCCTATGTTCGTACGCATGTTCGATAAAGGGAAGAGGGTATGGGGCGGTATCGGTCTCTGCGGCTGGTTTATCGCCTTGATCATCATGCTTGGGGGCGAATCACGGCTTCTGAGGTGATTTCGTCACGGAATGGGTGGGCAACTCTGCCCTCGCGACGTCGTGAACCCGTCCCGGGCGGTCGGCCAACTGCCCGGCGACACCGCGTGCTTCCGGTGCTCCACCGGTGTGTACGTCCGCTTCTGGTTGATCCGCTTCTGGATGATCTGGACGATTCTGGAGGAACAGACATGGCAAGCATCCGCACCGCCCGCGTCATCGCCGCCGTCGCGGCTCTGCCGCTCTCGGCCGCCCTCTTCGCGGGTGTCGCGTCGGCCGACAACGGCCCTCTCGCGGACGACGGATCGAACGCCGCCGCGGCCGCGGTCGGCGCCGGCGGCGTCGGCGGCGACAACTACGGCACCTCGTCGACCACCCAACAGCAGGCGGTCGGCTTCGGCGCCCTGAACCAGAGCCCCACCGCCCATGTGAACGGCTCCGAGGACACGGCGATCGACCAGTCGAGCGAGACGGTCCTGATCTACTTCGCCGACATGTGGTGACACGTCGCCGGCGGCGGTCTTGACACCGGCCACGTATCTGACGGACAGTCAGAAACTCTTGCCGGTACGAACCGAGAGGCCGCCGCCGTGCACCTCGCCCCCACCGTGCGCCAGCAGCAACTGCGTGCCGAACTGCGTACGTACTTCCGGGATCTGATGCCGGACGGACCGCCCGCCGCCGGGGACGCGGAAGGCCGGCGGCGGCTGCTGCGCCGCATGGGGCGCGACGGGCTGCTCGGGCTCGGCTGGCCCGTGGAGTACGGGGGGCAGGGCCGTGGTCCCGACGAGCAGTTCGTGTTCTTCGACGAGGCGTACCGCGCGGGCGCCCCGGTCTCGATGGTGACGCTGAACACCGTCGGACCGACCCTGATGAAGTACGGCACGCAGGAGCAGAAGGACCGCTTTCTGCCGGGCATCCTCAGCGGCGACATCGTCTTCGCGATCGGATACAGCGAGCCGTCGGCCGGGACGGATCTCGCCTCGCTGCGGACGCGCGCCGTGCGCGACGGAGCCGACGGCGGGGACTGGCTGATCGACGGGCAGAAGATCTTCACGTCGAACGCCCAGCACGCCGACTGGATCTGGCTGGCCTGCCGCACCGATCCCGACGCGCCCAAGCACCAGGGCATTTCGATCATTCTCGTCCCGACTGATGCGCCCGGCTTCTCCTGGACGCCGATCGAGACCGTGGGCGGCCTGACGACGACGGCGACCTACTACGACGGGATACGCGTCCCGGCCTCGAACCTCGTGGGCGACGAGAACGGCGGCTGGGGACTCATCACCAACCAGCTGAACCACGAACGGGTCGCGCTGGCCGCGCTCGGAATGCAGGCCGAGGACATGTACGAGGCGGTACTGGCTGCCGCTCGGGCACCCGATCCAGTGACGGGCGAGCGACGCATTGACGCGCCTTGGGTGCGGTCGCGACTGGCCGAGGTGCATGCCCGACTGGCGGCAACGCGCCTGCTCAACTGGCGTTTGGTGGGGGATGTGGGGGCGGGGCGGCTGGTTCCCGGCGATGCGAGCGGCGTGAAATTCGCGGGAACGGAATCGGCAGTCGAGGCGTATCGCATGTGTCAGGAGATCGCGGGGGAAGCGGGGCTGGCGCGGGCCGGATCGCCGGGGGCCTTCGGGGACGGCGAGCTGGAGCGGATGAACCGGGCGGCGCAGATCAACACCTTCGGGGGCGGGGTGAGCGAGGTGCAGCGGGAGATCGTCGCGACGATGCGGCTCGGGATGCACAGGGGGCGGCGGTGAGCACGGCGGGACGGGCGGATACCCGTGGTTCCACGGTGGACATGGCGGGCGGGGCGGATTCGAGAAGCATGTCGGGGGATACGGCGGACACGAATGGGCGGGCGAGTTCCGGCAGCTCCTCGACCGACACGGCGGGCGACATTTCGCTTTCGTACCAGCGGCTGAAGGCGTACGAGGGACGGCCGGCCGCCGTCGCGGGCGTGGGCAAGGACCCGGTCAACGAGCCGATGATCAGGCACTGGTGCGAGGCGATGGGGGACACCAACCCTGCCTACGCCGGCCCTGACGCCATAGCGCCGCCCACCATGCTCCAGGCCTGGACGATGGGCGGCCTCTCCGGCCACGAGGCGCGCAGTGGTGCGTACGACGAGTTGCTCACCCTGCTGGACGGCGCCGGGTACACGTCGGTGGTCGCCACCGACTGCGAGCAGGAGTATCTGCGGCCGCTGCGGCCGGGTGACGAGATCACCTTCGACGCGGTGATCGAATCGGTCTCGGAGCGCAAGACGACCAAGCTCGGGACGGGGCACTTCGTCACGACGCGGATGGACGTCAGGGCCGGTGCGGACGGTGAGCTCGCCGGGACGCACCGGTTCCGGATCCTCAAGTACGCTCCGGCGCCACGGTCGGCCGGGCATACCGGACAGCAGGTCCACGAGGCCCGGGAACCGAAGCCGCGACGGCCCCGACCGGTGATCAACCGGGACAACGCCGGGTTCTGGGAGGGCGTTGCGCGCCACCGGCTGCTCGTCCAGCGCTGCCGGGGGTGCGGCACACTGCGCTTCCCCTGGCTGCCGGGGTGCAACGCATGCGGCGGGCAGGAGTGGGATCCGGTCGAGGCGAGCGGCGAGGGCACGGTGTTCAGTTATGTCGTGATGCACCACCCGCCCTTCCCGGCCTTCGACCCTCCGTTCGCGGTGGGGCTGATCGAGCTGGCCGAGGGGGTGCGGATCGTCAGCAACGTGGTCGGCGTGGCGCCCGACAAGGTGCGGATCGGGATGCCGGTACGGCTCGAGATCCTGCGCGTGGACGATGAGTTGGAGCTGCCGGTCTTCCGCGCGACCGAGGGTGCGGCCGGGCCTGTCGCGGGAGGGAGGATCTGACATGGACTTCACTCCCACGCCGGAACAGGCGGCGGCCCACGGGCTCGCCGCGCAGATCTTCGGTGACCTGTCCACCCCGGAGCGGCTGGCCGCGACCGGCGGCGGCACCGACGCGGAGTTGTGGAAGGCGCTGTGCGAGGCGGGCCTGCCGGGCGCGGTCGAGGAGACCGGGCTGCTCGGGCTGGTGCTGATGCTGGAGG
This sequence comes from Streptomyces himalayensis subsp. himalayensis, assembly GCF_013778455.1. Lineage (GTDB taxonomy): Bacteria > Actinomycetota > Actinomycetes > Streptomycetales > Streptomycetaceae > Streptomyces > Streptomyces himalayensis. The sequence continues at coordinate 586,815 of NZ_JACEHE010000002.1, forward strand.
AACAGGGGCGGACGACGGCCCAGGTGCCGTTCGCCGCGAGCTGTGTGTACGGGGTGCTGGCGGTGGGCGCGCACGGCACGGAGGAGCAGCGGGAGCGGCTGCTGCCCGGGCTGTGTGACGGCACGGTGGTCGCCACGGGCGCGTTGGCGCCGCGCGGTGCGATACGGGCGGGGGCGGCGGCGGGTGGCGGACCGGGCCATGGGGCGGTTCAGGGCGAACGAGGCGCCCTGAGCGGGACGGTGCCCTGGGTGCCGTGGCTGCGCGATGCCACTCATGTCCTGGTCGTGGACGCCGACGACGGCCTGTGGCTCGTACGGACCGCCGACGCGCTGACGGAGCCGGTCGAGCTGACCGCGCCCTGGTCGGCGGGACGGCTGGTCCTGGACGGGACGCCGGCGGAGCGGCTCGGAGCCGGACGCCTTGGACCGGACACCCCTTCCCCGTACGCAGACGTGCTGGCCATCGCCCGCACCGCCTTCGCCGGGCTGCAGGCCGGGGTGTGCGCGGGCTCGCTCGCGCGCGCCGTGGCGCACACCAACGCCCGCGAGCAGTTCGGCAGACCTCTCGCCGCCAAGCAGGGCGTCCAACTCCGCGCCGCCGACGCGTACATGGACACCGAGGCGATACGGGTCACGGCGTACGAAGCGGCATGGCGGCGCGACCAAGCGCTCGACTACGGCACGCATGCCCTGACCGCCGCCTGGTGGGCGTCGGAGGCGGGCCAGCGCGTCGTCCACGCGGGTCAGCATCTGCACGGCGGTACGGGCGCCGACCTCGACCATCCTGTGCACCGGCACTTCCTGTGGGGCCGGCAACTGGACGCGTATCTGGGCCCCGGGAGCCAAGTACTGGAGGAACTGGGCGACGTGATCGCGAAGGGAGGGGGCCGGACATGAGCAACATGGGCAGCGCACCACCCGTTCGGGTGTTCAGCCGTGGCGACGAACTTCCGCCGCTGGAGATCCCGATCACCCGCACACTGATCGTCGCGGGAGCCATCGCCTCCCGCGACTACCAGGACGTGCATCACGACGCGGAGCTCGCCAGGGAGAAGGGTTCCCCCGACATCTTCATGAACATCCTCACCACCAACGGGCTCGTCGGGCGCTACATCACCGATCACTTCGGCCCCGCGGCCGTGCTCCGCAAGGTGGCGATACGGCTCGGAGCGCCCAACCACCCCGGCGACACCATGGTGCTGACCGGCACGGTCGAGGAGACCGACGGCGAGACCGCCGTGGTCCGGGTCGTCGGCGCCAACGGCATCGGCAGACATGTCACGGGCACGGTGACGGTGACGGTCCCCCGCGCGGCGGCCGCCGCACCCGCAGGCGGTCCGGCAGGGGCCGCGTCATGAGCGTACGCAACCGTGACTCCCTCGGCGGACGGGCCGCGATCGCCGGTATCGGTGCCACCGAGTTCTCGAAGGACTCGGGACGCAGCGAGCTGAAGCTGGCCGTCGAGGCCGTGCAGGCCGCGCTCGACGACGCCGGGCTCACCCCCGCCGACGTCGACGGCATGGTCACCTTCACCATGGACACAAGCCCCGAGATCACGGTCGCCCAGGCCGCGGGCATCGGCGAGCTGTCCTTCTTCTCCCGGATCCACTACGGAGGCGGCGCGGCCTGCGCCACCGTCCAGCAGGCGGCGCTCGCGGTGGCCACCGGGGTGGCCGAAGTCGTCGTCTGCTACAGGGCGTTCAACGAGCGCTCGGGCAGGCGGTTCGGCTCCGGCGTGCAGCACCGTGAGCCGTCCGCTGAGGGCGCGGCGCTCGGCTGGTCGCTGCCGTTCGGCCTGCTCACACCCGCGTCCTGGGTGGCGATGGCGGCACAGCGGTACCTGCACGCGTACGGACTGACACCGGAGGCGTTCGGCCATGTCGCCGTCATGGACCGTGCGTACGCGGCGACGAACCCGGCGGCCTACTTCCACGGGAAGCCGATCACGCTCGAGGACCATACGGCGTCGCGCTGGATCGTCGAGCCCCTGCGGCTCCTCGACTGCTGCCAGGAGACGGACGGCGGTCAGGCGATCGTGGTGACGTCCCTGGAGCGCGCTCGCGATCTGCCGCAGCCGCCGGCGGTGATCACGGCCGCGGCCCAGGGCGCCGGGCGCGGCCAGGAGCAGATGACCAGCTTCTACCGCGACGACCTCACGGGACTGCCCGAGATGGGCGTGGTGGCGCGCCAGTTGTGGCGCGGCTCCGGGCTGACGACCGGAGAAGTCGACGTGGGGATCTTGTACGACCACTTCACACCGTTCGTGCTCATGCAGCTGGAGGAGTTCGGCTTCTGCGGGCCCGGAGAGGCCGCGGACTTCGTCGCCGAACGCCGGCTGCCGCTGAACACACACGGCGGTCAGCTCGGCGAGGCGTATCTGCACGGGATGAACGGGATAGCGGAGGGCGCCCGGCAGCTGCGTGGCACATCGGTGAACCAGATACCGGGAGCCGCCCGGGTCCTGGTCACGGCGGGCACAGGTGTTCCCACATCAGGGCTGGTCCTGGGGGCGGACGACTGAGGGGAGCCGGTGTCCGTACTGCAAGGGGACTCGCCTCTCCGTAATCAACCCTGAGGACTGCGCTCGGTGTCCTCCAACCCCAGAAGGTGGGGACACGGTCGGCCCTACAACCTGAGGGGGACAGGTCTTCGGCACCTGCGGCCGATTCGTCGGTGGTGTGGTCGCTCCTAGCGTGGGAGCCATGACCACGCCTGTCTGCACCAGCGCATCGAAGGCCGCGGGAACGGCGCACGCGGCGTACCGGATACACCCCGCACGCTCGGCTCACCCGGCACATCCGGCGTACCCGTCGTTCGCCTCGTTCGTCCAGGCGCGCGGTCCCGTACTGCTGCGCACGGCACGTTCGTTGACGGGGAACCCGAGCGATGCCGAGGATCTGCTGCAGACGGCGCTCGCGAAGACGTATGTCGCATGGGACCGGATCGAGGACCACCGGGCCCTCGACGGCTATGTGCGGCGCGCGTTGGTGAACACGCGTACGTCACAGTGGCGCAAGCGTAAGGTCGACGAGTTGGCCTGCGACGAGCTTCCCGAGCCTGACCTGGTGCCGGTCGGCGACCCGGCCGAGCAGCAGGTGCTGCGCGACGCGATGTGGCGCGCGATCATGAAGCTGCCGGCCCGGCAGCGCGCGATGGTCGTCCTGCGGTACTACGAGGACCTCAGCGAGGTCCAGACGGCCGAGGTGCTCGGGGTGTCCGTCGGCACGGTCAAGAGCGCGGTGTCGAGGGCGCTCGGCAAGCTGCGGGAGGACCCGGAGCTCGCACCCGTGCGCTGAGCTGCAGCGCATGTGAACTGCGTCGCCCATGAGGCAGTGGAGGCAGTGGAGGCTGAGGACTGCGGCACGTGCGAAACCGAGGCGCGGGAGATGTGCCGCTCCTGCTCGACGACGGTGATCGATCATCCCCGGGACTAGTGACATACCACGCGGTATGTGCGCAGAATTTGCCGAACCCCTACTGCCGCGTAGGCAATGTCGCCCCGGGAGGATGCCGTGCTGAGCACCATGCAGGACGTACCGCTGTTGATCTCCAGGATCCTTGTCCACGGATCCACGATCCACGGCACCTCGCAGGTGACCACATGGACCGGCGAAGGCGAGCCGCAGCGCCGCAGCTTCGCCGAGATCGGTGCTCGATCCGCCCAGCTCGCGCACGCCCTGCGGGACGACCTCGGTGTCGCGGGCGACGACCGTGTCGCGACCCTCATGTGGAACAACGCCGAGCACGTCGAGGCGTACTTCGCCATCCCCTCCATGGGCGCCGTCCTGCACACGCTCAACCTGCGGCTGCCCGTCGAACAGCTCGCGTGGATCGTCAACCACGCCGCCGACCGCGTCGTCATCGTCAACGGCTCCCTGCTCCCGCTGCTCGCCCCGCTCCTCCCGCATCTGCCGACCGTCGAACACGTCGTCGTCTCCGGCCCCGGCGACCGCTCCGTCCTCGACGGCGCCACCGCGCAGGTGCACGAGTACGAGGAGCTGCTCGCGGGCAAGCCCACCGCGTTCGACTGGCCTGAGCTGGACGAACGCCAGGCCGCGGCCATGTGCTACACCTCCGGCACCACCGGCGACCCCAAGGGCGTCGTCTTCTCGCACCGTTCCGTCTATCTGCACTCCATGCAGGTCAACATGGCGCAGTCGATGGGCCTGACCGACCAGGACACGACACTCATCGTGGTCCCCCAGTTCCATGTCAACGCCTGGGGGCTGCCGCACGCCACCTTCATGACCGGCGTCAACATGCTGATGCCGGACCGCTTCCTGCAGCCCGCCCCGCTCGCCGAGATGATCGAGAGCGAGCGCCCGACGCACGCGGCCGCCGTGCCGACCATCTGGCAGGGCCTGCTCGGCGAGCTCCACGCGAAGCCGCGCGACGTCAGCTCGCTCGGGCAGGTCACCATCGGAGGCTCGGCCTGCCCGCCGTCCCTGATGGAGGCGTTCGACAAGCTGGGGATGCGGGTCTGCCACGCCTGGGGCATGACGGAGACCTCCCCGCTCGGCACGATCGCCCGTCCGCCCGCCCATGCCGTCGGCACCGACGAGGAGCTCGCGTACCGCCTCACGCAGGGCCGCTTCCCCACGAGCGTCGAGGCGCGGCTGAGGGGACCGGGCGGCGAACGGCTGCCGTGGGACGGCGAGTCGGCGGGCGAGCTGGAGGTCCGGGGCCCGTGGATCGCCGGTGCGTACTACGGAGGGGCGTCCGGTGAGCCGTTCCGTCCGGACGACAAGTTCAGCGAGGACGGCTGGCTGAAGACCGGCGACGTCGGCACGATCAGCCCCGACGGCTTCCTCACGCTCACCGACCGGGCGAAGGACGTCATCAAGTCCGGCGGCGAGTGGATCTCCTCGGTCGAGCTGGAGAACGCGCTGATGTCGCACCCGGACGTCGCGGAGGCCGCGGTCGTCGCCGTCCCGGACGACAAGTGGGGCGAACGCCCCCTCGCCACCGTGGTGCTGAAGGAGGGCGCGACCGCCGACTTCGAGACGCTGCGGTCCTTCCTCGCCGACGAGGCCCAGATCGCCAAGTGGCAGCTGCCCGAGCGCTGGACGATCATCGGCGCCGTGCCGAAGACGAGCGTGGGCAAGTTCGACAAGAAGGTGCTGCGCAGGCAGTACGCGGACGGCGAGCTGGACGTCACGCAGATCTGACCCGGAGTGATCGCGGCGGGCGGGCACCCAGTGCCCGCCCGCCGTGGTACGTCTGCCCTCAGCCCGTGGTCAGTTCGTGCCGATCTTCGCCAGCAGGTCCACGATGCGCGTCTGCACCTCGGCGCTGGTGGAGCGCTCCGCCAGGAACAGAACCGTCTCTCCGGCGGCGAGCCGCGGCAGTTCGGCCTGGTCGACGGCCGCGGTGTAGACGACGAGCGGCGTGCGGTTCAACTGGCCGTTCGCGCGCAGCCAGTCGACGATTCCGGCGCGTCGGCGGCGTACCTGCATCAGGTCCATCACGACCAGGTTCGGACGCATCTGCGCCGCCAGCGTCACCGCGTCCGCGTCGTCCTGCGCCCGCGCGACCTGCATGCCGCGCCGCTCCAGCGTCGCGGTGAGCGCGAGCGCGATCTCCGCGTGCTCCTCGATGAGGAGGACGCGCGGCGGATGCTGCTCGCTGTCGCGCGGCGCCAGGGCCTTCAGGAGTACGGCGGGGTCGGCGCCGTACGCCGCCTCGCGGGTCGCCTGGCCGAGTCCCGCCGTCACCAGCACCGGCACCTCGGCGGCGACGGCGGCCTGACGCAGCGACTGCAGCGCCGTACGCGTGATCGGACCGGTCAGCGGGTCCACGAAGAGGGCGGCCGGGAACGCCGCGATCTGTGCGTCGACCTCCTCGCGGGAGTGCACGATCACGGGCCGGTAGCCGCGGTCGCTCAGCGCCTGCTGCGTGGGGACGTCGGGCGCGGGCCAGACGAGGAGTCGGCGCGGGTTGTCCAGCGGCTCGGGCGGCAGTTCGTCGTCCATCGGCTGAGGCGTGGGCCGGTCGGCGACCTCGACGGCACCGCCGGGGCCGTCGAGCGGCTCCGGGCCCTCGTCGGCGTCCTCGTCGGGCGCCCCGATGGCGTACGAGCGGCCGCCGCCCTCCGTGGACGTGGCCAGCCTGGACTGCGGCTGGGCACCGGGCGCGGTGGCCTCCGGGTGCGGGCGGGCCGCCGTCTCCGGCCGGTCACCGCTCGGCTCGGGCGGTGTCGCGAGCTTGCGGCGGCGGCCCGAACCCGTGGGGTTGGCGGGCGGGGGCGTCGTCTGCGCCTGGTGTGCAGTCGTCTGTGCGGGTACCGCGGGTGCGGGCGCGGGTGCCTGTGCCTGCCGGGGTGCCTGGGCCCCCGGCAGCTGTGCGGCCGACAGGGGCTGCGGGGCACGAGGACCCGGTGCGTCCGGTGCGGGCCGGGCCGGACGGCCCGGCGAACGCTGCGGCTCGGCGATCTGGCGGCCGAACGGCACGCCCTGGCCCAGGGTGCGCACGCTGATCGCGCGCCCCTGCGTCGAGTTCGCGTCACCGGCCGGGGCCTCGGCGGGCAACGGCTGAGCGGCCCGCGGCCCGAGCTGCGGCGGGAGCGCGACGCCGCGCCCGTGGGTCGTCGGGCCGTTCGGCGGGGTGGCGGCCTGTGGCGGCGCGGGCTGTGCGGCGGGTGCGGGCTGCGCGGCAGGCGTGGGGTTCGCGACCGGTGTGGCTCGGGCGGCCGGCGCGGCTTGTCCCTGCTGCGGGTCAGGAGTGGCCTGTGCCGGTACGCCTGTGGCGGGGGTTCCGCTGTCCGGCCAGGGCTGAACGGCTGCCGGCGAGGGCTGGGCAGGCTGTTCCCCCGCGCCGGACGGGGTGGGCCGGCCGGGCTGGGCGGACGGGGCCGGCATCGGCTGCCCGTTGTGGGTGGCGTCGGGGGCCGGAACGGGCATGGCGGAAGCGGGCGTTGCGCCGTTCGTCCAGGGCTGAGCCGTGAATACGGGCTGAGCCGTCTGAACGAACTGGCCGTTCTGCGCTGTCTGTGCCGGTTGTGCAGTCTGCGTCGCCTGCCCGGCCTGCACGGACTGCCCGTTGAGCGCGGGACGCGCAGCCTCAGCAGTCTGTGCAGCGTGACTGTGCCGAGCGTCCTGCGGGTGAGGTGCCCGCTGAGGCTGCTGCGGCGCGGCCTGAGCATGCGGTGCGCTCTGCACGGGAACACCGGACGCCGTCGCAGGTACCGGTCCGGCTACGGCAGCCTCCGCAGGCGCCCCCGCCGCCGAAGCGGCCACGGGCGATGCAGCCGGCAGTGCCCCCGGCACCGGCGCCGCCATCGGTTCCTGCTGTCCGTGCGTGACGGCCTGCTGTTCCTGCGTCTGGAGTGCGTTCGGCTCCTGCTCGGCCGGAGCGGTGCGGCGGGCCCGGCGGCGACCCGTCGCTGCCGAGGTCGGGTGGGGCTGCGGCGGAGTGTGGTCGTCGGCGGGGTCGTGGAGCGCCGTCGCATGCTGTCCGGAATCGTCCCCGCCGCCCGGCGCCCGGTCCGCCTCGGCGGGCGGCAGCGCGAAGGCAGCCCGGGCGCTCGTCTCTTGCCCAGCGCCCCTGTCCGTGGCACTGGCCAGTGCGCGCCGGGCACGACGCCCTGCGGGCTGCCCGACGCCGGAACCCGAAGTGCCGCCTCCGCCGTTCCCGGCAACCCCGTTCGAGCCGGGGGCGCCGGGCAGCCCGGCGGGCGGGACAGCCCCCAGCGCCTCCCCGGCCCCGGACTCGGCGCCTGCCGACGATGCCGGCCCGTCGGGTCCCTCAGTCCCCTCTGCTCCCTGTGCCGTCGCCCCCGCCGATGCGGCAGGCAGAGCGGGCAGAGCGCGCTGTTCATCGGCGTCGCGCCGCGCACGCCGGCCCGTGGGAACCGGTACGCCCTGGGGCGGCACCGCCTCACCGAGCGCCGCCGATCCGGCCGCATGCTCGGCCGCGGTCACCACGGCACCCTCCGCGGGACTCGGCCGCCCGCGCCGCCGTCCCGTACCGCCGCCGGCCGGGCCCGAAGCCTGCGCCGGCAGCTGCGGCTGTACCGCGTCGCCGGCGCCCGCCGGCTCCTCCGCACGCCGCCGGCGACGCCGCCCGGTCGGAACGGCTCCGCCGTCCGCCGCCGCACCGGAACCATCCGCGTCGCGCCCCTGCGTACCGGATTCACCGGCCCCGCCGGGACCGTCAAGGAAGGCGTCCACCGAGGCCCGCCGAGCCCGCCGACGCCCGCCACCCGTGGCCTGCGCAGGGACCATCGCCGTTGCGCCCGCGTGCCCCGTCTCGGCGCCGGAGGCACCCGTACCGGCCGCGGCAGCACCAGAACCGTCGGTACCGGAACCGGCCCCGGTCGCATCGGCCGCCGGATGTACGAGAGCAGTGGTCGGAACGGTCCCTGCCCCGCCCCCGATCGGCACCTCGAGGACATACGCGCTGCCGCTCATGCCCGGCACCTCGTGCGTCTGCAGCACGCCGCCGTGCGCGCGCACGATGCCCTGCACGATCGGCTGGTGGACCGGGTCGCCGCCGGAGTAGGGACCGCGCACCTCGATGCGTACGACCTCGCCGCGCTGGGCCGCCGCGACGACGACCGTCGAGTCCATGTAACCGCCCGCCGAGACCGGCGCGTTGCCCGTGGCGTCGACGCCCGCGACATCCGCGACGAGATGCGCGAGTGCCGTCGCGAGCCGCTCCGGGTCCACCTCGGCCTCGAGCGGCGGGGCGTGCACGGCGAACTGCGCGCGCCCGGGGCCGATCAGCTCGATCGCCCCCTCGACGCCGGCCGCCACGACCCCGTCGAGCATGACCGCGCGCCTGGCGAGCTGCTCCACGCCCTCGTCGAGCCGCTGGTAGGCGAGCACGTTGTCGACGAGCGTGGTCATGCGCGCGTAGCCCGCGGCCAGGTGGTGCAGGACCTGGTTCGCCTCGGGCCACAACTGCCCCGCGTCGTCGGCGGCCAGCGTGGAGAGCTCGCGCCGCAGCTCATCGAGCGGCCCGCGCAGTGATCCGCCGAGCACCGCGAGCAGCTGCTCGTGCCGCGCTGTCAGCTCCTCGAATCGGTCCTTCTCACGCTCGGCCAGGGCCGCGTACCGCTCCTTCTCGGACGCGAGCTCCTCCGTGTGCCGCTCGGTGATCCCGGCGAGTTCCTCGGCGTGCTCCTCCTCGACCTGTGCGAGCTCCTCCGCGTGCCGCCGCGCCGCGGATTCCTGCTCTTCCGCGTGCTTCCGCTCCGCGGTTTCCTTCTCCGCGGCGAGGGCCTCGTACGGCCGGCGGTCGGTGAACGTCAACACCGCACCGACGAGCTGGTCACCGTCCCGCACCGGCGAGGTCGTCAGATCGACCGGCACCTTGTCGCCGCTCTTGGACCAGAGAACCTGCCCGCGCACCCGGTGCTTGCGACCGGACCGGAGCGTGTCGGCCAGCGGCGACTCCTCGTACGGGAAGGGCTCGCCGTCGCCCCGCGAGTGCAGCACCAGCGCGTGCAGGTCCTGTCCGCCCAGGTCACTGGCCCGGTACCCGAGGATCTGCGCGGCGGCGGGATTGACGAGGACGACCCGGCCCTCGGTGTCGGTCCCGACCACACCCTCGGCCGCGGCCCGCAGGATCATCTCGGTCTGCCGCTGGGAACGCGCCAGTTCGGCCTCGGTGTCGACGGTCCCGGTGAGATCGCGTACGACCAGCATCAGCAGCTCGTCGCCGGTGTAGGCGGGGCTGCTGTCGTACGCCTGCTGGCCGTTCTCCAGGTTCGCGCTGCTGACCTCGACGGGGAACTCGTTTCCGTCGGTGCGCCGCGCGATCATCCGGGTCGGCTTGGTACGTCCCTGTTCGTCCGTCGTGTCGGGCCGCCGCATCGATCCCGGGATCAGCCGTGAGTCGAACTCCGGCAGCAGATCGAGCAGTCCACGCCCGACGAGTGCCGTGCCGGGTGCCTCGAAGGTCTGGAGGGCGATGGTGTTGGCGTTGACGACGGTGCCGTTGGCGTTGACCAGGACGAGGGCGTCCGGCAGCGCGTCGAGTATGGCTGCGAGGCGAGCAGCGCCTCGGGATGGCCTGCTGCTCACGACGACGCTTCCTCCCTGTTACCGCACCTTGCCGACCGCCGAGGCCATCTTGCCCCGCGGCCCGCGGTGTGTCACGGGAGGGAGTCTAAGGGCAGTGGTTGCGCTCGCGGCGCCGGATGAGAGGGAGGTCGCACGCAGAACAGACGTAGATGCTGTGACCATGGCCCCGACCTGCCGACGCATCGGCTAGAAGCGGACGATTGCCTGACTCCCGAACGACTGAACTACGGCCGGACCACGCTCGAGGTGTCGGCCACCGGCTATGACCGGACCACGGTCAAGGTGCCGCCCACCGGCTATGACCGGACCACGGCGAGGCGCCGGTCACCGGCTACGGCCGGACCATGGTCTCGGCAGCCGGCTCCGGGCGGACCACGGCGAATCTAGGCCCGAACGGCCGGCAGCACCGGCACGATCGCGTCCCACCGCGCGACCTCGCAGCCGTCGCTCCTGCTGTACGTCGCGTCGACGGGCCGCCCGTGCCAGACGCCCGTGACGTGCGCCGTGGCAGGCCCGCCGTACTGCATGGTGCACATGGCGCCCTGCTGCCGGGGCGCGAACGGATCGCGGCCTTCCGCGGCCCGCTGCTCCAGGCGTCCACACGCTCCGGCCGGATTCGGATGCGTACCGCCCGCCGGTCCGCACTTGAGCTCATACGTTCCATCAGTGTCCCCTCCCGCGCCCTGGACCGTGATCGTCAGCTGGTCCGGCGCGGTGAACAACGAGGAAAGGGGCAGGGGCAGCGGGTCGGTGTCGGCGGCCGTCGCCGTGGGCGCTGCGGACAGCGCGGCGACGGAGGCGGCGGCGGTGAGAGCGAGACGGCGCAGCATGACGAGGCTCCACGGGGTGCGGGTGAGCGCCGCGTACGGCCTCTGTGCAGGTACGCGCGGCGCACGGCTCTGCCCCGTTCAACGTCCTACGCGCCGCGACGTTGCGGTGCGGCGGTGCTTTGCCCTGTGGCCTGCATGCCTAGTACCGTGGGAACCGATTGGTGACAGCCCGCTTGGCTGTGTCATCATCTGCACGCACCTACTCGCGCTCGCGCGAGCTGTTGCACTGGAGGCGTCGCCTAGTCCGGTCTATGGCGCCGCACTGCTAATGCGGTTTGGGCCTTAAAGCCCATCGAGGGTTCAAATCCCTCCGCCTCCGCTCCTTGATCCCGTAGCCCTGGTCGTCCCGACCGGGGCTTCGGTCGTTCTCCGGCTGATCTTCGGCTGGAGGTGGGCCCGGGCATCCGACGAAGACGGGCCCGGGCATGGGCCCGGGCATCCGAAGACAGGCCCGCACGTCCCGGCCGCGCTGGGACCGTTCGGTCGCAGTCTGATCGTTTCCCCAGGTCAGACGGGGTGCGGGATATGGATTTCGCCTCAGGCGGCCGTTCATGTAATGTTGTTCCCGCAACGCCGACCGGGCCGAAAAGCCCGGGAGGAAGAGCGCACAGCACAACAAAACACAGGCACTCGTAGCTTAACGGATAGAGCATCTGACTACGGATCAGAAGGTTGCAGGTTCGAATCCTGCCGAGTGCACACAGACAAGAGGCCCCGGAAGTGATCCGGGGCCTCTTGCGTTGGCGCCCGGTCGTGCAGCAGGGACCACGACCGTTCCACTGCTCGGCCTCACGACCGTTCCACTGCTCGCCCCCGGCCACCCCCGAACCCTTCACGGCGTGGCCACACAATCCAACTTTACTTGCTTAAGTCAATCAACTGACGTACCGTGATGTCCGGCGCGTACCCGATCGTCCACATGGAGGCTCGACCATGTCTCATGCCCTTCCCCGACCCGCCGATGACGGGGAGTCCGCAGCGCCGCGGGCGAATACCGTCGTGGCGGTCCTGGCCTTCGGCGGGATCGTGGTCTCGCTGATGCAGACCCTGGTAATCCCGATCGTTCCTGAGCTGCCGAAGCTCTTGAACGCCTCGTCGGCGGACACCGCCTGGGCCGTCACCGCCACGCTGCTCGCCGCCGCCATCGCCACCCCGATCATGGGGCGACTCGGAGACATGTACGGCAAGCGCCGCATGCTCCTGGTGAGCCTGGTCATGCTGGTGGCCGGATCCGTCACGGCCGCCCTCAGCGACTCCCTGACCCCGATGATCGTCGGGCGTGCCCTGCAGGGCCTGGCGGCCGGTGTCATCCCGCTCGGGATCAGCATCATGCGCGACGAGCTGCCCGCCGAACGGCTCGGCTCCGCCACCGCGATGATGAGCGCGTCCCTCGGCGTCGGCGGCGCCCTCGGCCTGCCCGCCGCGGCCTTCATCGCCGACAACTTCGACTGGCATGTGCTGTTCTGGACCTCGGCCGCCCTCGGCGTTGTCGCCTTCATACTCGTCCCGGTCCTCGTGCCCGAGTCCAAGGTGCGTTCCGGCGGGCGTTTCGACCTGATAGGCGGCATCGGTATGGCGGCCGGTCTGGTCTGCCTGCTGCTGGCGATCTCCAAGGGCGCCGACTGGGGCTGGGACAGCGGCACCACACTCGGACTGTTCGGCGCCGCGGTCGTCGTCCTGCTGATCTGGGGCTGGTGGGAGCTGCGTACCGCGCAGCCGCTGGTGGACCTGCGTACCACCGCGCGTCGTCAGGTGCTGTTCACCAACCTCGCCTCGGTGGCGCTCGGGTTCGGCATGTTCTCGATGTCCCTGGTCCTTCCTCAGCTCCTACAGTTGCCTGAGGCGACCGGCTACGGTCTGGGCAAGACGATGCTCACCGCCGGCCTGGTCATGGCGCCGTCCGGCCTGGTGATGATGGCCACGGCCCCGATCTCCGCCGCTCTCTCGAGGGCCAAGGGCCCGAAGGCGACCCTGATGGTCGGCGCCCTGATCGTGGCCGCGGGCTACGGCCTGAACATCGTGCTGATGGACGAGGTCTGGCACTTCGTGCTGGTCTCCTGCGTCATCGGCGCCGGTATCGGCTTCACGTACGGTGCGATGCCCGCGCTGATCATGGGCGCCGTGCCCGCGTCCCAGTCGGGCGCCGCCAACAGCCTCAACACCCTGATGCGGTCCATCGGCACCTCGGTCGCCAGTGCGGTCGCCGGCGTCATCCTGGCGCAGATGACCACCGACTTCGGCAGCGTCGCCCTGCCCTCCCAGGACGGCTTCCGTACCGTTCTGGCCGTCGGCGGCGGCGCGGCACTCCTCTCCTTCGCTCTCGCCGCGTTCATCCCGCGGCAGCGGCCGGCAGCCGCCGGGGCGGAGGTCGCCGCGTCGGCGACGCCGTCCGCCGGGGAGCCGGCCCTGACCGCCGCCGTGAAGACGGCGCCGAGCTGGTCGGTCGCTGCCTCGGAGTCCGGCGGTGCGTCGGCGGAGCGTGCTCGGCACACGGCCGTACTGGCCTCGGTCGCGACGGCTCAGGGCGACTCCGCGACCCGGTCCGCCGGGGGCGGGATTCCGGTGCGGGGCTTCGTCCGCGGTGCCGAGAGCGCGCCCGTGGCCGGAGCCGCGGTGACGCTGATCTCGCTCGGCGGGCGGCAGCTGGGCCGGTCGGTCGCGCACGGCGACGGGTCGTACGGTCTGGACGCGCCGAGCGCCGGTTCGTACGTCCTGATCGCGTCCGCGGACGGTTTCCAGCCGCAGGCCTCGACGATCGTCGTCAACGACGAGCCGGTCGCGTACGACATCCTGCTGAGCGGCACGAGCGGTCTGGCCGGTGTGGTGCGGTCCGCGGACAGCGGGGTCCCGGTCGCCGGGGCCGTGGTCATCGTGACCGACGTCCGCGGTGACGTCCTGGCCACCGGGCAGACCGATGCCCTGGGCGAGTTCACCATCACCGACCTGGTGCCGGGCACGGTCACCCTCGCGGTCAACTCGGCCAAGCACCGGCCGCTGGCCCTGCCCGTCGAGATCGGGGGTGCCGGCACCACGCGTATCGAGGTCGAGCTTCGGCCCGGGGCGGAGGTGCGGGGCACCGTGCGCGGCGCGGGCGCACCGCTGAGCGACGCGCGGGTGACCCTGGTGGACGCCGCGGGCAACGTGGTCGCCACGACGACCACGGGCCACGACGGGGCGTACGCCTTCTCCGACCTGGACAGCGGCGCGTACACGGTCATCGCGACCGGCTACCCGCCGCAGGCCGCCGGAGTGACCGTCGCCGGCAGCGGTGTCGACGACCACGACATCGAACTGGCGCACACCGGCGAGTAGTTCACCGGAACTCCGGCGACGGGACGGCCGTGTCCCGTCGCCGGGGACCCGCACCGTCGCCCCTCGGCGGGCAACGGGCAACGGGCAACGGCACGCACCACACAGCACGGAAGAGAGTGAAGCGCC
>NZ_JACEHE010000020.1 GCF_013778455.1 Streptomyces himalayensis subsp. himalayensis
GCGCGCGGTCTGCTCCGCAGACACGACGCGCCGCCGCTACGCGGCGGGCTAATTTCCTTGCTCCGCAAGGAAATTGAGGTGCCGTCACTCCGTGACGGCGGCTCGAATCGCTCCGCGATTCGAGCCAAAACAGAATTCGCTCCGCGAATTCCTGAAAGCGCAGCAAGGCGGGGCGGGCTCCCCTGCCCGGATCCTTGCAAACTGTCACCGCCTATTCATTCATGCCCATTTCCCTTCCAAAGGCAGAATGTGCGCGATTCATTTAATCCCTCCCGGGAAAGGTTAAATGAAATCAAATCAAATTCCCCTGAATTCCGTCCCGTTAGTTTGGATGAAAACATGCCCTCGTGTCGTTCCTGGCAACCCGTGGCTACAGCCTCACCCGCGCGCCCCGCAGGGCCACCACCAAGCCCCAGGGCGCACCAGCGCCCGAAGCGTGGCGGCCCCGCCGACGCGCAACCCAAACCCTGGCCCCGATCCCCGAGGCCGCCGCGCCGCTCAGCCCGCAACCCGCCTTTCTCTCCTTCGGGCAGGGAGTAGTGGCAGCAGAGGGGATGTCAGCTAGCCGACCAGGCCCAAATCGCCCTGTGAGCTGGGGTGATGGGAAGGCCGGCCGCAAGGCCGCGCAACATCTGGCGCAACCTATGGCGCGACACCGTGGCGCAACAGATGCCGCAACGCGTGGTGCAACAGGTCTTCCCCCAAGGCCATACATCCACTATTATTTGAAGTCCTGGTGGAGGCGACCCCAGGGACCGCAGTGACCAACGAAGGGGAAGATGTGGAAATCCAGATCTCTGACGGAATCGTCCGCCGGGTGCGCGGCGGCCAGGACGCCCCCATGAACGGCCTTGCGATTCAGGCCCGCACGATCGCGAACTTCATGCCGCTGATGTGTGCGCGGGCAGGAGCGAACATCGTGCACAACTCCGACGCGAATTACACCGGAATTCGCTTCGACACCAAAGTTGGTCCGGTGGTGCTGGAAATGCCGATGGGTGACGGTCCTTACCGGCTTGTTCACGAGCTGATGGAGTCGGACGAGAAAGGGCGTACCGAGGTGGAGATGCGGCGATTCCCTCAGATCTACAAGCCCCGTGGAGTCGCGCACATCACGGCCGAGTTCCTTCGGTCGCGCGGGTTTCTGAAGTAAATCCGCCCGGGGGCGCTACCGGGCGGGGCGCCCCCTTGCACCCGTATCACCGAGAGGAGAGGGGAAGTCATGGAGAACACGCGGATTGCGGACCAGGCCGAGGAGGCTGGGGCGCCGCTCACGGTGGCAGAGCGGGAGCAGGCCGGTTACGCGCTGCGGGAGTTGGCGCGCAGCGAGAGCGACCGGGACGCGCTGCGGGTGCCGCACGAGCAGTTGGAGATGGTCCGGCCGTTCTTCGAGTTGGGTTGGGCGATGGGTGTGCGCACCGGTCACACGGGCCCGGCCATGGCTGATGTGCCGGTTGACCGCGCGACGGTCGCGCGCGCGTTCGTGATGCTGCTGTCGGAGCGGGTGGCGGATCAGCTCGTGATCGCGGTGGCGCGGAGTCTGGACCCGCAGCACGCCGGACCGGTGCTGTGGCAGAAGGTCAGGTATCACGGCAGTCTGACGCAGCGTCACGGTGCGTACTGGGTCAGCGCGATCCACGCGCACGCCGACCGGTTCGGCGAGGTCCCCGAGCTGCGCTACGACCTGTGCGGGATGCGCGGTGCCGCGCCGGTGTCGATGGTCACGAATGTGCGGCGGACGAGCCTGACGCCGCTGCCCGATTACCGCGCGATGGTCTAAGTGTTCAGGTCAGGGGCGGGTTTACTCACCCCTGCAACACACTATTATCGAAGTTGTTCGGGGGCGGTGGCCCCGCCCCCGGACCCGCAGAAACCACAACGAAGGGGTACACCGCATGACTCAGCAGTTCGCCGAGCGCGCCACGAACGTCGCCCCCACCGGTGCCCGAAACGCCGAACTCTCCGACTTGGTCCGCATCCTGGAGGACCAGCAGCACCGGAAGCTGGACGTGATCGCCCCCGCCGCCGCGCTGCGGTTCCGCGAGGGCAACGTGCACGTCGAGGGCGTGGAGTCCCTGATCACGGAGGACGGTGTGACGGAGGTCGACGGCATCTACCGGCCCACTGCCGTCGCCGACGAGGGAATCGCGGACAAGCTGCGGATCCCGCTCGCCTACCTGCGCCGCATGCGCACCGACAACGTTCCGCTGCTGGACGAGAACGTCAACGCGTGGCTGGGCCAAGAGCCGGAGCGCCGGTTCATGTTGCGTGCGTTCCGGGGCGAGAACGGCCCCGGCATGCCGCCCGCCGAGGGCGTGGCCCGCGCGCTGCTGTCCGACAGCTACAAGGTGATGGACAACTTCGACATGCTGCTCGCCGCCCTGGACGGGGTGCAGCAGTCCGGCCACCCCACGCGGGTGACCGGCTGCGACCTGACCGACCGGCGCATGTACGTGCGTGTGGAGTCCCAAGCGGTCGCGATCCAGGCCCGCGCGCTGCTGCGCGGCTACCGCTCCCCGTTCGACGGCCGCAGCGGTGACGAACTGCCGATGGTCTCGGCTGGTTTCGTCATCACCAACAGCGAGGTGGGCGCCGGGGCGTACACCATCACCCCGCGTGCGGTGATCCAGGTATGCCGCAACGGCCTGACCATGGCCAAGGACGTCATGCGCGCCGTCCACCTCGGAGGCAAGCAGGACGAGGGCGTCGTGTCCTGGTCCGGCCAGACCCAGCGCAAGACGCTGGAACTGATCACGTGCAAGACGGCCGACGCCGTGCGCACCTTCCTGTCACGGGAGTACGTCGAGGCCAAGGTGTCGGAGATGGAGGCCGCCGCCGGTAAGACGCTGGCCGAGCCGACGAAGACGATCGAGCACGTCACCAAGACGCTCAGCATCGGCACCGAGGCCAAGGACATGATCTTGGCTCACTTCGTCCGGGGCGGTCAGATGACGGCCGGGGGCGTGATGCAGGCCGTCACGTCGACCGCGCAGACGCTCACCGACGCCGACCAGGCCGCCGCCCTGGAAGCGCTCGCGGTGCCCGCCCTCACGGCCGCCGCCGTGCACGGCTGACAGACCCCGTGCGGGCCGGGAACCTCCCCGAGCCCGGCCCGCACGGCCCCGACCGCCCAGAGCGCGGAGCGCGCCCCACGCCTTCAGGGAGCGCGGAGCGCGCCCGCCCCGCCCCTGCCGCGTAGCGGCAGCGCGACGTGTCTGCGGAGCAGAGCGCGCGCCAGAAGACGCCTGCCACGCCATGAGGCGCAGTACGCCGGCCCCCGGCGCTCACCGCCCCGCCCCGCCCCGCAAGGAGTCCCCATGCCCGCACGCCCGGAGCTCATATGGCCCGACGATGACGCATAGCCGCTGCCATGAGCCGCACCCTGACCGCGCTTGCCGTCCTGGTCCAGGCACTCGGAGACGGGGAGCACGCGATCAGTCTGGTGGCCGAGCGGACCGACGACACCTTCGTCCGGGGTCAGGCCGACCTCTCCGTCGGCACCGCCCCGCTACGCCTGGCAGTGCTCGACGAAGACGACTTCGCCGCGCGGCGCGCGCTGCTGGTGTTCGCGCTGGAGGGCAGCACCGTCCGGCACGCCGTCCTAGTCGCCACCACGGCCGCCGAGCCGAACCCCCGTGCGTGCGGCTGGATTGTACGGAACGGGTGGCTGCACCCCATGGACACGGCCCAGCTCCAGGACGCGGTCATCCCGTGCCCCCACGTCTCCGCCGTACTGCGCAAGGTCTACCGCTCCCCGGTCCTGCCCCAGATCCCGGACACCAACGAGGAGGCCCCGTGACTGACACGCCCGCCGTCACCTCGGACGGCTACTGCACCAACACCACGCCGGTCCCCGGCACCATCCGCACCGTCAACGCCAGTCTGACGGGCCGAAGTTCTTCCGCATGCACGGCCGCCGCTATGCCCAGTGCCCGTGCGGCCGCGACGTCTCCCTGACCCAGCGGGACAGCCTCCGCCGCCACAAGCCGCCGCAGGCGTAGCCCACAGACGCCGTTCCCGCCCCCAGGCCCGGGGAGGCGGCAGGCCGACCCGGCCAGAGCGGCACCTGCCGCCCCGCCGCCCGCGCCCTCCCCTTCGGCGAGCGCGGGGCGGCAGGCCCTCGGCTCACCGAGTCGCCCCCGAGGAGCCACAGCCCATGACCAGCCGGAGCCTGACCATCGAGACGCCCGCCAGTACCGTGCGCGCCACCGCAGGCCCCCCACCAGGCCGACGCCGTCGTGCTCGAGCTGGGCGGGCGATGCGCGGCAGCGTGCACGTCACCGGCAAGCACCACCCTCACCACTGGGACCAGTTCACCGCCGTACGCGCCTGTCTGGACCCGTCAACGCCTTCCAGACCACCGCCCCCAGCAACCCGCCCTGCCGCGGCTCGCCCGCAGCCACACCGGCTACCGGGGCAGCCTGACCCTCTGCCGCGACAACGTCGACCGCCCCCAAGTGTCGGTGTATCCGATGAAGTCCCCTGAACACGCACCGTCGGAGAAAGACGGCAGCAACGCTCACCGCCGTCCTGCGCCCCCTGCGCCGAGCACGTTGCGCCGCGCGACGACCTGCCCGTGATCCTGGACGCCTCCTGGCAGCGCGACACTCCCGCCCTGCCTTTCCTCACCTGGTCGGCCTCCCACCACCAGGCCGAAGCCGCCCGCTTCGGACGGGAAGCCCGTGCCGCCCACCCGGCGCGGCAAGCCGCCGTGGCCGCCTGGTGGACCGCCGCACAATGGCTCACCGCCTCCCCGCACCCGGCACTCCTGCTGATGCCGGCCCACTGCCCCGGCTCACTGGCCCGCCATATCGACGAGATGCAGTGGTGGGCCCCTACTGCCTCACCGAAGCCGTCCGCGAGCACGAACACGCCCGCCGCGCCCAGGCCGAAGCCGCGCAGGTTCCCACCACCAACGAATCGTTCGGCACCAACGCCAGCGCCGAGGAAGCCGTCGCCTACAACCGCAGCCGCGTCGCCACCGCGACCGCCGTCGCCCTCTACCGCTCGGGTACGCGCTGCCGATGCCCGACGACCATCTGGTACAGCTGCGCGAGGTCGATCAGTGGCCAGTGGATTGGTCGGCGCTTGCGTGGCTGGAGCGCCAGCTGGGGCCGATATGGTCGATGATGACGGTCGGCGGCGGACTTGGAGACGCCGAACCTCAGCTCGCCGCCGCTGTTCGAACCCCGAAGGCCACCAGCACGGCTCCTGCCAGGCGACTCATCCACCGCCGGAATCGAGGTGTGTCGATTGCCGTGTGCGCGAAGGCGATCACGGATGTCCAGAACAGCAGCCACACCAGCACGACGGCTACATGCGCGATCGCAAGCGTGGCGATCTGTGGCGCAATAGGGCGGCTGGAGGTCAGGAACTGCGGCATCAGGGTGAGATAGACCGACGCGGCCTTCGGATTGAGGACGTTGGACCACAACCCCTGGCCAAGCCCTGGAGTTGAGCCCATGGCAGGCGCCATCGCCTGCGTGTCGTTGGTTCTACGCCTCGACGTGCAGAACGCCACGTGGTCACGCCCAACCAGATGAGATAGACGCCGCCCAGGAGCTTCACCATCGTCAGCGCCCGAGCCGACGACATGACGAGGGCTGACAGGCCAACCGCGGCAAACGTCGCGTGGACCAAGAGCCCGCACGCCGAGCCAAATGCGGCGCGCACACCGTCGGACCGCGAACCCGCGATCACCTGCTGCGTGACCAGCGTGAAGCTCGTGCCGGGAATCAATGTCAGGGGTGTGACCGCGGCCATGAAGCCGAGTACCAGATGCCACTGCACGTAAAGAGCCTATGCAACGGGCGTGTGCCAAGCCTCCGGTTCCGCCTGTCCAGTTCGAGGCAAGCCAGATCGGGGCCAACCTCGCCCTGTATCAACCCGAAGATCCTTTACGGGACAGCCCTTAAGCTTCACGCCAGGCGTCTGTCACACAGGCAGTTTCGAAGTGCCACCAACCGTGCTCCTGACCTCGGGTCAGAAGAGCCTTGATCCGGCTAAGGTCTGCGTCAGCGCGCACGGTGAAGGCAACCAGAGGGAACTCTTCGCTGAAGACCTCACCGCCCACGCCAGAGGGCGCCAACTGCTCAAAGACAGCGTGGGCGCTCCGCCCCAGCGGACCGCTGGGGACGGGCAGGACGCGAATAGTGCAGCTACCCGACGCCTCCACTTGCTGCACCGCCCAGTGCAGACCTTGGGCGTCGGTACGGAACCGGACGACTTCCCCTTCGGCCACGCCGTCCTGAAAGAAAGGGACGTTCGCCACGCGGGCGGTATCTTCGCTCAGCTGCGTTGCCCACAAACCTTCGGTGTCATAGGGAAGCCACCCGTCACGCGGCACAAATCGGTACCAGATCTTGATCTGGTCCCCCACTGCAGGTCGCACGCGTTCGGGAGCGGCGTTGAAGGTCATAGGCGACATCATCCTTCACCGGATCCCGAAGCGAGCACACACCTGCTCGTAGTTCGGAACAGGTGCTCCTGCTCGCCGTGCGTGTTCGCCTCCAAGTGCAACCTGCTGGTGGCCAGGGCCCGGCGCCCGCGGCTCGCCGGCCCCTACGCTGAAGTGGAGGCGGACCGCCGCGCCACTTCCGCCCCGGCTGGCGCCTCACCGGTCTGATCGAGGCCAACCCTCAGTCCACCGACCCGACCTCGGGATCATCTGTCTCGAAGACGGACCTGACATGGGTCTGCTCGAGCAGCAGGTCCGCCGCACCCTGCAGCGACCGCCTCGCAAAGCCTTTGGACCTCGCCGCCCAGGGCCGCCCCCCTCCGCGACGGCTGCAGCGCACCACCGCCCGGACCTTCATGTGAGGGATACTGCCCACGATGACGACGACCACCCAGCGCATCCTCGACCTCGCCGCAGCCGCACCGGCCAGCCACGACGAGAACCTGGCGCTGCTCCTGCGCGAAGCGAACGAGCTGTACCAGCAGGGCCTTGAAGGTCTGCGCCCAAGCGTGGCGGCCCGCTTCGCCGGGCTGTCCACCCGGGATCTCGTGGCAGCCGCGAACGCGGCCGGCATGCCCTGCGACGCATCTCAGGACCGCGATGAGCTGCTCCTGCTTCTGGCCCTGGCCGAGTGGGAGATGACGCCAGCGGCCATGGCCTACTCGGAGATGGCCAAGGACGCAGCCCGCCGCGGCGTGTGCCTGATCCCGGAGGAATGACCCCGTCTTCGTCCGCCGCCCGGAAAAGCTGGGCGGCGAGCTGGCCCCCCATCCCAAACTCCTGCCATTATGTGTGTTGTGAGCCGGACAGCCTGGCCCACCTTCGATTAGGACGGACGCTTCTGCCATGATCTCGCGCCGTGAGCCACGCCTGGCCGACGCTGCCGAGATCGCGGCTGAGCAGGGCTTGTCGCCCGCGCGGATCAGCATGCTCTACAACGAGCGCTCCGAGAACGGATTCCCCGAAGTCGCCGGCCACCGCGGCCGTGCCCGCCTGTGGGACCACGCCGAGGTCACCAAGTGGTTCGCCCGCCGCCAGCCCGCGAGGCTCAGCGAGCACACGCCGCCGTCCCGCGACCCGGACGACCTGCTGAACGCGGCGGAGGCCTCGAGGTTCCTGGGCTACAAGAACCCCAACCAAGTAACCACCTACGTCCGCGACCACCCCGGGTACTTCCCCGAACCCGACGTCGTCGAGGAACTCGGCACTCCCCAGAACGCCTACCGCCGACAGATGTGGCGCGTGCAGACCCTGCTGGACTGGATGGCCACCCGGCCCGGCCGCGGCAAGCACGCCGGCGCCAAACGTGCCGCCCCCGCTCTGCCCGACGTCCCGGTCGACGGCGACCCCGACGAGCTCCTGGGGGCGACGCAGGCAGCCGCCCTACTGGGATTCAAGAGTGTCAACTCCTTCTCCAGCAGCCTCTCCCAGGGCAACCTGCCCTTGCTGGAAACCTCCGACGCGGTCACGGAGAAGGGCGGACGCCGACGGTGGACGCGCCGCCGAATCCTGAAGCAGGCCGCCCAGCGCAATCCCAGAAGGTAGAAGCCGGCGGTGAGCGCGCATCCGCCCACCGCCCCAGAGACGCGGCATCCGGTTACGGGTCGTTGGTCCCTTGCGGGCCGGGTGTCGCACGATGGCCGGCATGGCGTGGCTCGCCACCACGCCCCCGCAGCAGCAACCGCTGCTGCTGCGGACCGGCCATCGCCAATCTTCCAAGCCAGGCACGGGAGGCTGCTCGATGCAGCCCAGCAGAGGCGCGACCGCCCCCGCGCCATTGCTCAGAGCCGAAGCTGCCGTGCCTGCGGGTCATAACAGTTGAGACCCATCGAGGAAGCAGCCTCCGCCGCGGAGGCAGACACCTCCTCCGCCATGCTCCAGCTCATCGGGAAGTAGATCAGGGGGCCGCTCACCTCTTTGATCAGCGGACCGGTCGACCACGGCGAGACGTCGTCTTCGTCTTCGTGAGATCGGGCCATCGTTCCCAAGAGCACGGCGACATAGGCCGTGATTTGCTTGGTCGGAGGAACGTCGGTCCAACTCCGTGTCGAAGTAGGCCTCGTACAGATCGGTGAAGCAGGTCGTACGCGAACTCCGGGCTTGCCGGCCAAACTGTCCGCCGTAGGGCGGTGCCTCGGGCCATCGCGCCACGACGGCCCCGACCAGTGGCTTGATTTCCGCCACCGCGGTCAGCAGTGCTATCTGTCCTGCTCGGTACTCCGACACGGCTCGCTGATCTCGAAGATCGAGGAGGCTTCGCTACCGGTATTCATACCGTGACCGCCTCTGGTCGTTCGGCGAGCCGACCGCGTTCGAAGCGGGCTCCGGCGCGGATCAGGGGAACGAGATGGGGCGCCGTTGACGGCGCGCCAGCGGCCTGGCCATCGAGTTGTCCCCCAGGGTCTCGCCACCATCGAGGCCGCCGTTCCGCCCGAGCAGGTCGCGGACACCCGCTACGACGCGACCAGCCTCACACATGCGTGCTACCCGATCAGTTCCCTTCAGGCAGCTGCCTGCACTGCCTCCAGGAACTCTCGCCACGATGACACGTTCCTGCCGCGCAGGGCACTCTTCAGGCTCAGTTGCAGGGTGCGGCGCAGTGGGTGAGGCGACTGCATGATGGTCTCGTTGCGGGCGGCCAGGCGGGCGATTTCGGCTGGGGTGGGCAGTCGATCGCTCTTGACTCCGTTGCAGGCGGCGTGCGCAGGGGCGAGGTTCCACAGGGTGTCCAGGTTCGGGCCGTGCCAGGCGCCCACGCTGCCGTAGCGCTTCATCAGGGCGAATGGGAAGACGTGGTCTACGGCTATAGCGTCCTCCAGGACCAGGACGTCGCCACAGATCTGGCAGCGGCCGTGCTGGAAGCCGATCGTGGCCTCGACAATGCCGGTCACCGCGCGACGGCGAAGCTTGTCGGTGAGCTTGAGCGTGTCCAAGTCATGAGTGACACCGTCCTCTACCAGGCTCCGCCCCACGCCGGCCGCGAAGGAGCTTTCCACGATGCTCCAGCGCGCGCCCAACTCGGCGGCCAGGCTCGCAGCCTGCTCGGACCGCGCCAGCCGCATCAGCTCGGGAGTCAGCCGCACCACGCGCTGCCGCCCCGTCCCCTCCAGTTCGTAGAACGTGTGGGGCACCACACCGCTGCCACGCAGGTTGTGGAACTTCTGCATCACCATCGCGGGCATCGACCGCACCGCAGCCGTCAGCAGCCGCTCGGTGGGATGGCCTGCAGCCAGCGTCGCGGCGCCCTCCTGGGTTGCGACGGCGAGGAAATCCTGTTCGCTCAACTCGACTGTCTGCGGGGCCTGCGGGCCCTGGGCCAGGTGGCGCGCCATGCCCAGGCTGTAGGTGACGGCGAACTCCCCGAGCGGTACCGCATCCCGTCCAAGCCGCCCGAACTCGAAGAGGGTTTGGCCCAGGGCGAACTTGTAGGTACGCGAGTTGGCGCCCATCAGCACCGCCAGGCGCCACGACGCACGCGGGGAGGCGTCCTGTGCGTAGAACTCCTGCCCGTTCACCCTTCCCCCTTGCGCAGGACGACGGTCTGCCACCACACGTCGGCCCTGCCGAGCCGGTCCCTGCCCTCCTCGACCAGCCGCACCAGCCGTAGCCCTGCTCGCTCCCCCAGAGAAACGACGTCCTCGGCAGGCACGTCGAACATCACCCGGTCCGTAGGCGGGTCCCCTCGTCGCAGTGAGATAACGAGCAGGCCCGCCGGGGCCAGAAGCGCGGCCAGCCGCTCCATCGCTCGCCCGCGCTCGGCCAGCGGCAGGTGCATCCAGACGGCCGACAACAGCGCAAGGTCGAATGTCTCATCCAGCCGGGACAGCTCTGGCAGCGAATCCTCCGCCCACGAGACGTTCTCGCTCGGGTGCTGTTGCTGGGCGACCTCCCGTAGCTCGCGTACCGGCTCGGCCGCCACCACCTGGTAGCCGCGCGCCGCCAGCGCCGCGGCGTCCCGCCCCGTGCCGGCCCCGATATCCACGACCCTCGCCGGGACGGGCGGTAGCAGGTCCAGCACGCCGCCATGCACTTCCTCAAAGGTGACGCTCCCGTACCGCTGCCCGAGACGTCCGGCGTTCTGCGCGTAATAGGCCTGGACGCCCGCGGCAGGATCTACTGCGGGCGGCGCCACGCGCTGCGTGACGTTCTCGCCTGTATCGACCATGGCGCCAAACTACGGGAGGGCTCTGACAAGGCACGCCGCGCGGGAGCGACGAACTCACAGGGAGACGGGCGTCATCGCCCTCCGCGGCGGCGCCGCTTTCGTCGGTGATGCCTGCGTGGTGATCCACTCGGTGCCGGGCGAAGCGGCCAAGCTTCGGCTGGGCGGGGAGAAAACCGGGCGTATGGTGGTCCGCGTGACGGACGTGACCTGCGAGGATCTTGACGACGTTGCCTCAGTACTTCCGGCACTGGTACGCGCCTTCAGGCTGAGCGAGGCCACCAGCTGGAGGTTCCTGACCACGGGGCTGATGAACCGCAACTGGCGTCTGGAGACGCCCGAGGGCACGTTCGCGCTGAAGGAGATCAGCGACGTACCGCTGACCAAGGCCCGTCGGAACCTGCGAGTGCTGTCCCTTCTCGCAGACGAGGGGCTGCCGGTCTGTGAGCCGGTGCACAGCGTCAGCGGGGATCCCGTCGTCGAGGTGGACGGACGCGGATACTGCCTGCTGCCCTGGGTGGACGGGAAGCACGTACGGGGCACCGAGCTATCACTGGATGAGGTGCGGAAGCTCGGTGGGCTGCTGGCACGGCTCCATGAAGGGCTTAACGGCGCGGTGGTCCGCGACGGGCTGTTGCCCGGGGCGGACGAGCGGCCCCGCGCCAGGGTGACCACGCCGGAGGCCGCAGCTACGAAATCCGACCGCCTCCTACAGACCATCGGGCGATCCGGCTCGGAGGCTTTCGATCGGTTCGCGGCCGAGGCACTGGAGCAGCGCAAGCTGCTGCTCGACAAGTACGCGCCGCTACGACCGAGCGCCGAGGTCCCGCTGGGACCGTTCGGCTGGACACACGGCGACTTCCAGTACCGGAACATCCTGCGGCGCGACGGCACCGTGGTCGCGGTACTGGACTGGGACCGGATTCAGGTGCGTCCCTACGGAGAAGAGGTGGCGCGCACCGCTCAGGTCCAGTTCGGCATGGACGGCCGCCTGGACCTGCAGCGCGTCGCCGCTTTCGTGACCGGGTACCGCACGGTGCTCCCGCTGGGCGTGAAGGATCTGGCCGACGCCGTGTCCCGTCTGTGGTGGAAGCGGCTGACCGACTTCTGGCAGCTGGAGTGGCACTACAACCGGCAGAACTCCAGCTGCGACGACCTGTTTCTGGCGGACGAGCCGGTCGTGCAGTGGTGGAGCGAGCATCTGGACGAGGTACGGGCCGCGTTCGCGGCGTGCCCGTGACAGCTACCCGTCGAGAACTCCGGCCGCGGCCAGCTCCGGCAGGCACGGCCGGGTCAGCTGCTTCGCCCGCCTGCTGGCTCCGGCTCCCAGTTCCGCGTGATCGGCAGCCTGGATGGCGTGTGCCCATGCCTCGGTGTCGTCGTAAGGCAGCGCCATGCCTGAGCCTCCCAAGGCCTCCGGGATGCCTCCGCGGCGGGCCCCGAGGGTGGGCAGGCCGCACAGCCCAGCCTCGATGATCACTCGGGGGAAGGCGTCCTCGACGGCGGAGGGGACGAGCAGCAGCCGGTGGCGGGCATAGAGCGGCGTCATGTCGTACGTGTGTGGCACGTAGGAGACGTTGTGATAGCCCACGAACTCCTCGGCGGTGTTCCACCAGCCCTCGACCAGGGTGAAGTGCCGGTCCGGCAGTCGCCCAATCAGGCGGTGCAGCAGCGCCGAGCCTTTCGCCGGAACTGGGTTGATCATGAGGAGATCGCCAGTGCGAGGTTCGTCTTTCAGCACGGGCCTGACGAAGGGCGGGTGCAGCACGGTGAGGCAGGTGTCCGGACGGGGCCGGGCGCGCGTGGCGACGAACTGGGAGACAGCCAGCGCGTGGTGCGGCCTCCCGTGGAGGACGCCGAGCCCGGTTGCGGAGACCGAGTGGAGGATGCCGACGACTCGCGAGGTGCGGCGGCCCATCGCGCAGAGGTCCGCGGCCCCCTCCTGTGCAGTGATCACCAGGTCCGGGGACTGGTGGTCCAGCGCGTGGCGCAGAGCCGCTTCCACCGCTGCCTGAGGCACCGCGCAGCACGTGATGCCCTTCCACCGGTAGCGCAGGTCGTCGTCCTGCTGCTCGCAGGGAACACCGAGCGAGGCCAGGTGGCGCCGCATCATCGGCAGCTCGGACGCGGCGACATCCCAGGGCGGCTGGTGAGCGCCGAGGTAGGCGACGGACCAGCCGGCAGCACGGAACTCCTCGGCCAGGAGCTGCTGCGTTACTTCCGCGCCGCCGATGAGGAACGGCGGCGGCGTACGACGCCAGGCGAACAGGACGGTGGGCACGCGTCACCGCCTATTCAGCACGAGGTCTGTGACGGCCTGTGCCACATCCTCGGGGGGCTGGTCGGCCGAGACCACCTCGAGGCGCCGCGTGATCACTGGCTGCTTGCCGTTGAGGAAGTAGGAGCGGGCCAGGGACAGGAAGTCGTCGTCGTGCAGAAAGTAGTGCGGCTCGGTGGTGGTGTGGCCGGCGTGCTTGCGGCGCAGGTGAAGTGACTCGGGGCTGGCGTCCAGATAGATGGTCAGGTCCGGGCGCAGGTGGGGAAGTTGTTGCAGGTGCCGGAGTGCGGCGGGGTATGCGGTGTAGCCGGCCAGCTCGTCGAGTGCTCTGGCGTGGGCCATGAGGGTGTCCACGGAGCGGTCGAGGAGGATGACTGGTGCAGCTGGCCTGCGCGTGACGGCGGTCACCCGCTGTGCCTCTATCCCCATGAACACGGCGAAGGCGGTGAGCTGTTCGGCGGTGGAGCCTGTGCGGGCTTCCGGAATGCTCTCCGGGTGAAGGATCGACTTGACGTAGCAGTCGAAGAAGACGGCCTTCGAGAGAGCGGGGATGGCGCGCAGCGTCTGAAGGACGGTGGTCTTGCCCGCGTATGAGGGGCCTTCGAGGGCGATGATGGTCATGCCGTCTCCTTCAGGCGGTAGAACCGCTCCGCGAAGCGCGGTCCCGCGGCGGGATCGACCAGGTCGGCGGCGGCGGTCCAGGCGTGGCGGATCGGCCGGTACATCTTGTGTGGTGGCTGGATCTGGGAGCCGTGCAGGTAGAGCAGAGTGAGCTTGTCGAGGATCGCGCCGGTGATGTCCTCCAGCTGAGGGGTGAGCCAGCCTCCGGTGCGCTGGCGGAACAGGTGCTGGTCGCATGTGGCCTGGGCGTAGGTGGGCCAGAAGGCGACGTCTTCCCAGAACCAGCGACAGCCGAGGATGCGGGCGGCTTCGTGGACCAGCAGGTGGTCGGGGTGACGGGTGACTGCGGCCGGGGCGAGGAGTTCCGCGCCGGGCTGCACGCGGAGCAGTCGCTGCAACTCCCACACGATGTGCTCCAGCCTCGTAGGGTCGTAGGGCCGGTAGGGCTTCATGGCGTCCCGGTGACCGAGCGCGTGCTGGCGGGCGCCGAGCGGGCGCAGGGCCGTGGCGCCTTCTCGGGCGCGGAGCGCGGAGACGGCCTCTTCGCCGCGGTAGTGCGCGCTCAGGGCGGGGTCAACGGTGGCCGACCGGCTGAAGACGGTGATGACGGTCAGCGGGCGGGGCTGTGTCAGGAAGTGGCCGGCGGCGGAGAGCGCGAAGTCGTCGTGGTGGGGTTCGATGACCACGACCGGACGTCCTGCGGGCGTGCGCTCCTCGATCACGTACGGGACACCGGTGTGGGGTGCGAGAAGGTTGAGCAGGCTCCCGCCGCTGGCGATCTTCGTGAGCTCCTCCTGCCAGGCGAAGTGGGCCTCGGCCAGGTCTGTGGGGAAGGTGTAGATGCCCTCGGCGTCGGGCACGGGAAGCTGCGGCACGGTGTGATCTCCCGTAGGTCGTCAGCGGACGGTGGTCTCGTACCAGTGGCGCCAGAAAAACGCGGAGCGAAGGCGCACGCGGGCGGTGACCGGGTTCTGCCACCACCACATCCGCCAGGTAGGCCACTGGTCGTAGCGGCGGGTCGACGGCTCCACGCGCAAGTCGTCGACGAGTACGACCGGCTCTCCGCGGCGGTCGCCCAGGTCCCGCAGCCGGGAGAAGAACTCGACGTCCTCGCTCATGAACAGGTCAGTGCGGTAGCCGGACAGCGTGGCGAAGGCCTCCGCGGTGCAGAACTGGGCCACGCCCTGTGCGCCCCGATTCCGGCGTCGGTACGCGTCCCAGTACCAGCACAAAAGGCGTGCTCCCCACCGTTTGGGCATGTAGCGCGGCGGAATCGCGCCGCCCACACACTGGCCGGAGGACAGCAGCCCGACGGCCGCGCAGACGGCCTCGGCCGGCAGGGCGACGTCGGCGTCGACGAAGAACAAAAACCGCCCCAAGGCGACGGCGGCACCGGTGTTGCGGACCTGACCGATGTTGCGGCGCCGCTCACGTACCACCACGGCGCCCATGCCGGTGGCTACCTGCGCGGTGGCGTCGGTGCTGGCGTTGTCCACGACGATGACTTCGCCGCGTTTGCCGCTGGTCTCCTCCCACAGCTGCAGGGACTTGAAGACGGTGGGCAGGTACTGGGGCAGGTAGTCGGCCTCGTTGTAGGCGGGGATCACGACAGACACTTCGGGGGCACTCACCGGATGGTCCTTCCTGCTGTCAGGCGGGTGGGATTGCGGAACAGCTCGGGGTGCCGGGCGGCCAGAGCGCGAAAACGCGCCGCCCACAGCTGCTGGTCCCGGGGATGAGGTGTGCTGTGCACCCAGCAGCGCAGGGTGTGAAAGACGACCAGCGCCGCCACAAGCCCGGTGTCCACGGGTGTGCCGTAGTGGCGCTTGATGGCGTGCAGGTCATCTGGGGCCAGCGCGTTGGTCATGGTGAGCGTCTGCGCGAGGTCGAATTCGGGGGGCCCGTGCCAAATGTGTGGGAAGTCGACCAGGTGATCAGCGCCGTCCGCGGAGATGACGATGTTGCCGAAGTGCACATCGCCGTGGCACCACACCGGGCGTCGGACACTGATGCGGGACGCGATGCACTCCAGAGCCGGTTCGATGTGCAGGAGCGTCGAGGAACCACAGCGCCGGGCCAGCGATGCGACGTGGTCCGCGAACGGGCGAGGAGGCACGGGCAGGGACCATGCCGGGATCCTGTGGAAACCCTTCAGGAGCGCGACGGCGCGTCTGAGGGCATACCTGTAGGGGAAACGGCCCTCGGCAACGGCCTGCTCGAGCGTGACCGTCCCGAGGTCACGGGTGATCAGTGCCGTGGAGCCAAGCGAGGGCACAAGCCCGACGGCGAGCACGGGCGGTACGGCGACGAAATCGGCGGCCGCTGTGCTCACGCGCGCCTCGGTCAAGGCGTTGCGCCGGGCCGTGGCCGCGTACACCTTCACCACGACCCTATGCCCGTCAGCCAGCCGTACCCGGTAGACCACCGATCGGGACCCGGCGGCCAGACGTCGGGAGGAGACCGCCTCTGCGTCGAGCAGGCCCCGGCAGGCCCGGGCGACCACTGGTGCCACCCCGCTCACCGCACACCACCCGACCCGGCCTCGACCCCCACGGCTCCCAAGCGGCGCACGTGGCGGAGCGTGGCACGCAGATGCATCCGGTACTCGCGTACGTCCTCGGTTGTCGGGCAGTCGCTCCGCCACGGCTTCTCAGGGCCGACGAAGTGCACAAGGCGCGCTCGCGGGTCCGCGCGCAGCGGCCGGTCCACCACGCGGCGCACCCAGTCCCCTCGCTGCAGGAACCGAGCCACCTCGAACCGGTTGAACGCCGTGTCCACGGGATGAGCCGCCCGCGTGGCAAGCAGCCACAGATTCAGCGCGTCCTGGTCGTTGTGAAGAATGTGCCGACGCCCGGCAGCAAGGGCCCACTTCGCCCCTGACCGCACGCGGTTCATCGTCGCGGTGTGCAGCCACAGCACGCCGGCGTTGTAGTAGGGGCGTCCGCGCACGGAAGGGAAGCGGTCGGCGAGCCCGGGCAGGGCCGGACACTCCCCCACAGATGGGTTGAACTCGTCCCGGACCGCACCGACCCGGTCCGCCGGCAGGCGGTCGAGCGGTTCGGCGAGATCTCCGCGGAC
Organism: Streptomyces himalayensis subsp. himalayensis; assembly: GCF_013778455.1. Classification (GTDB taxonomy): domain Bacteria; phylum Actinomycetota; class Actinomycetes; order Streptomycetales; family Streptomycetaceae; genus Streptomyces; species Streptomyces himalayensis. Next base: position 16,597 of record NZ_JACEHE010000020.1, read on the forward strand.
CAGGACGTCGCTGTCGACGTAGATCAGGTAGGGACGGCGGACGAACTGAGGCGTGAACTGGAACCGCAGATAGGTGGTGACGCTGATGTAGTGGCCCTCCACCAGCAGCGCCCTCGCCGCCGGCCTGGCCCACCGTAGATCGAATGAACCGAACCCGACCCGCTTCGCGATCGCCGCAAGCAGACAGGCGTGTGCGGGAGCCAGGTCCAGGGTCAGCACTCGCACGGCTGTGGTGCGGCGTGCTGCGGGGCCGATACCGTCCGCGAGGGACGTGATGGCCGTGAGCGCCGGTAGTAGGTACCGCTCGTCCACGCAGAGCCCGAACGCATGCAAGACAATCTCCTGACGTGGTGGTGTGTCGTACGGGGCCGGTCACTGAGCCGCGAAGGGCTGCGCTTCACATGGCTGGAGGACAGCGCGTACGGTCTTGCCGCCGCTCTCCCGCAGGAACCAGGTCACTTCACCGCCGAACTGGCGTATCAGGTGCAGGCCTCGACCACGCTCGTCCTCCGGCCCGGCCTTGATCACCTCGTCGAAGCGGGAAAACGCAGGCACTGGGTCCGATACCTCGATGACGAGGCATTCGTCCTCGAGGGCAGCGACGGGGTGGATGGTCACGGGAGGTCTCCGTGTGTCGGGCGGTGGCTCATTGGGCTCGGACTGAGGAGGAAGCGGGCCCAGACCGTCTTGCCCAGCGGGCTGCGGGGGTGGTGACCGGTCTCGTCGGCGAGGGCTGCGACAAGTTGCAGGCCACGACCGTGCTCATCGTCCGGTCCTGCCGTGACGGGATCAGGGCGACGAGTGCTGGCGTCGGACACCTCGATCAGGCAGCAAGTGTCTTCAGCGGTCAGACGGACTTCGAAGAGGTGACCGGCTCGGTGCCCGTGTTGCACGGCGTTGGTGGCCAGTTCACTGGAGACCAGGACCACTCGGTCGATGTCGTCCTGAACGTAACCCCAGGTCTTGAGCGCCTTGCCAACCTGGCTACGGACCAGGGCAACGCATTTGGGGGTGGATGTGAACTGCATCTTCCACTGCTGTGCGGCCTGTTGGTCGGGTGTCGTTGTCGGGAGCATCGCGTCCCCTCGTCGCGGGCGGTAGTGGAGCTTCAGCTCACCGCAGGAAGGGGTCACAGAATGAGGCCATCGTGATTACCCAACGTGGGTAAAATCCGGGGTGGTTTGACTCCCCAGACCGCCCACAGACTGCGGGGCGAGGAAGAGGGACCCGAGTGTCCGGACCGCAGCCCCACCGCGCACTTCCGCCGGAGTTACTGGCCAGCCCTGAATGGCGAGAGGCATGCCGTGTCCGGGACTTCGGCCGCATCTTCCGCCTGGTCAAAGTGAAGGCGGGGATCTATCCCTCGCGTATCGCGGCCCTGTGCGGCATGACGCCCAGCCGGGTCGGCGAGATCATGGCCGGACGTCGCAGCCTGGCGCACATCGACGTGATCGAGCGGGTCGCCGATGGACTACGTATCCCCGGCGCGATGCTGGGCCTTGCTCACCGGCCTTGGGAGATCCCACAGCCGGTCCGTACACGAGGAAGCGTCCCGGAGCCGGAACCACAGGCCGCTCACGAACCGGTCACTGAGGCTGTGCCCAGCGACGGTTTCGACGACCTGATGGCACTGGCCGACGGGCAGGTCAACCGCTCCACGCTTGCCGCGCTCCGCTCCTCGGTGGAGGACTACTGGCGCCGCGACGACCAGCACGGCGGCGCGCCTTTACGGCCCGCCGTCGTGGGGCATCTGCGTTATGTCACCCAGCTGATGACCGGCGCCGACAGCGCTCTGCGCAATGATCTGCAGTCGCTGGCCGCTGAACTGGCCCGCCTCGCAGGCTGGGCGTACTTCGACGCCCGTCAGTACAGCACCGCGCGCACCTACTTCGCCCAGGCCCTCAGCCTCTCCCGCGGGCAGGGCGATCGGCTGTTCATCGCCAACGTTCTCTCCTGCATGAGTCTGCAGGCCACCTACGACGGCAACCCGATGGACGCCGTGGCGCTCGCCTGCAAGGCCCAGGACATGGCCCGATCCGCTGGCGGCCAGCCCTTGGTGATGTCCATGCTCCACATGCGCGAAGCCTTCGCTCATGCCACTCTGCGCGATGCCGCCAGCTGCCACCAAGCCCTCGACCGGTCCCGTGACACCTACGAACACGGACGTGGTCGTGAGGATGAAGCACCTTCCTGGGTGCGCTACTTCGACGAAACCAAACTCGTCGTCGATACAGGGATCGCCCTGGCCAGACTCGGAGAAGCGGCCCGCGCCGAACCACTCATCGCCGAAGGGCTGCGACGGGAGAAGGCCGGCCAGCAGCGCGGGCGCGCCTTCCACGCCTTCTGGCTCGCCAGCACCCAGCTCCAGCAGGGCAAGCTCGATGAGGCCTGTCGCAGTGCCGGGCTCGCCCTGGAGCTGACGGCGTCCATCGACTCCCCGCGCGTGGCAGGCCATGTTCAGGAATTCCAGCGGCGCCTCGGGCCGTACGCTCGCGAGGCGCCGGTGCTCGCCTTCGAGCAGCGGATGCGGGAGAGGCTCGGCTAGGCGCTCGTGGTGGCCTCGTCCAGGAGCAGGTAGAGCAGACCGACCAGGCTGCCGCTGCTGACAATCTCCCGGCGGTCGATCATCCCGCGGATCTGCGAGAGCGGGATCCACTCGATGCGGTCCGACTCGTTCGCTTCCGTCGGCGGCCCCGTATAGGTGGCACCGTCAGCTCGGAAGACGTGGTGCTCGGAATCAGTGATGCCGTTCGCCGGCTGGGCGTAGACCAGGGGCTTGATGGCCTCCACACGCCAGCCGGTCTCCTCCTCGACCTCGCGGGCGGCCGCCTGCTCCGGCGTTTCATCCTCTTCGATGAGGCCCATGGGCAGTTCCCAGCCCCACGTGTCGGTGACGAAGCGGTGGCGCCACATCATCAGAACCCGCTTCTGATCGTCGACCACGGCGGCCACCGCCAGGTGTCGCATGCGTACGACATGGTGTTCCCAGCGGCGCCCGTCGGGCTGCTGGACGTCCACGAGCCACAGGTTGACCCACGGGTTGCTGTAGATCTGCCGTTCGCCATGGACCCTCCACTGCATGAGGTCAACTCCCTTTCACCGTTGCGGTCTCCAGCATGTCACTTAGACGAGAAATCGTCCGCCCTGCTTCAGAGCGAACGTCCCCCACGACCTGGTCGCGGTCTCCATCTCCTCGTTGGCCTCGCCGGTCCCGATGCCGCGCCGTACCTTTGCCGGAGAATACGGAGGAGCCGATTCACGGTCGTCCCTCGACTCCACCCTCACCGCATCCGCCCTCAGGACGCCGTTGCCTGTCAGCGAGCGGGCGACGGCACGACGTTCTGCCGGCCTGCGTAGTAGCTCTCTCCCTTTCTGCTGACTCCCCAAGAAGGTCTGTTTGTCCCTGCCCGTGATCCGGCTTGCCATCGAGGCCCGAGACAGCACCGCCCACTACGGTGTCCCAGCTCCACAAGACTGAGCCGCTGACGCTCTGCGCCCCGCATCCCCGATCTCCAGCCCACCGCCGAGAAGCGGTAGCCGAAGGCCGTGCCTAGTCACTCGGTGGGTGTCTTGGACCACCCCACATGCACCTTGGGCCCTGTCCAGCAAGTCAACGAGGCAGTTGGCCTTCACGCGCACGTAGCGGTGCCCTTGGGAGCAGTGCCGCTCCCTCGGGTTACCTGGAAGGTCACGGAACCTCTCCGTGGGACCGGAGCCAGTCCAGCAGCCGCTGGTATCCCTCCGGGGTGGTCTCGAACTGCTCGGTGGCCAGGTGCCGGCCGATGCTGTCGATGACCGCGGCCTGGTGGAGATCGGTGTGGGTGTCGATCCCGCCGATGACGCTTATCTCGTCTGCTGCCATGCTGGTGTGTGCTGCCCTTCCAAATCTCGCGTGCGGAGGGCACGCGCCGGTCGGGCAGACGGACAAGACAGTGGTGGGGACCTCTGGCCAGGCTCCTATTAGGTCACAGTCACCCGGCCGGCCACGCGCCAAGCGGCATCGCCCGGCAGGCCGACGATTCCCCAAAAGGACAACCGAAGCGTCAGTCAGGCGGAGAGTCAGACCTCCGGGCGATGCCATGGCCAATCCTCACTGTCAGGCGATCGGCCGAGTGTCCCGGCCGATCCAGTCCTGCAGGGCATGGTGACGGAACTGGACAGCAATTCCGGAGAGCCGGAACAGGCCGGCATCGTAGGCCCAGTCGAGAAACGGCCCCAGCCTGCGGCGGGGGAAGCGGCGGTGAGCGATCAGGATCGGGACAGCGATCGCGTACAGAGTCCAGGCTGAATCGCAGGTTCGACCGATGCCGATGGCCAGTCCCAGCCAGAGCCCAAGTACTGCTCCGTCACCGAAGGCAGTCCAGGACAGCCATGGGTAGGCCGCCAGGTTGGCCGCTCCGAATCCGGCGCTGAATGCCAGCCCGTAGCACGTCAGAACGACGGCCTGGAATGCCAGTGCCTGCCCCATCAGTCGGCTTGGCTGACTGACGGCCGATGGCCGACGGGCCAGGACAATCTCCGTGGCGAGGACCAGCCCGACGGAGACGAAGGAGAGTCCGTATGCCTGTCCGACTCTGGGTCCGTATCCCTGGCTGAACCAGATGCCGAAGGCGTAGCCGACCGTCAAACCGGCCACGGGCCACACCAGCGCAAACAGCATCCGGCGCCTGCCCGACGGAGTACGCAGCAGAGAGGTGTCCAGTCCACGTAAGCGGGCAGCGCTCCGGCCCGCTCGGGCGATCACCCAAATGACCAAGAGCAGCCCGGCCAACAAAAGCGCGCGTCCAGGGGCGTAAGGCGGGATCCAGTACGAGGTCGTGGCGTGGTAGTGGCTCAGCGCGAACAGCAGGAACAGCGCAGTCAGCACCCCTTGAAGGACCATGGAGACGATGCGCGGCATGTAGCCGCCAGCCACGCGCCACAGCTGGTGTGGGTAGAAGTCGGCTCCTGAGCGGCCCTGCTGGCGGGCCATGGCGAGGTGGCGGGCCAGAGTGCCGAGCCACTGACGGACCTCGGATTCCGAATAGCCGGTCCCCGAATACTGGTGCTGGGCAACCGACTCCGGCAGGAGTCGCGCGAGCAGAAAATCGCGCAACCCGCCCTCAGGCAGCCTGGTCAGTTCCTCAGGCTTCCCATGGTTGAGATAGGTCGCCACGGTGACGAACAGCCACAGCGGTGAGCACAGCAGTCGAGCGAGCGGGCTGTCCGGATGGTTCGTGAGGTGCTCGTCGATGGGGCGCCACCGATCCGCAACCTTTCCATCCGGAGAGCGTCCGGGGAACCGATAGGCCAAGTGTTGCCGCACGCGATCGATGTCGAGAGGCAGAAGGGAGACGACCGCGGCGTCTTGAAGCACCGGCACTTCGCCGGGGCGCATTGCAGGACTGCTGGACTGCTCCAGACGGCGGTAGAGGTCGGCTCGGCAAGTGACCACGATGGGCTGCGGCCCGTGGTGCCCGTGTGTGTTAAGTGCGCGGATCACCGCTAGAGCGCGTGTGGGGTCGGCTCCTTCGGGGTCCATCTCGTCCAGACCGTCGAGGATCGGCAACACCCAGCCCGCTCGAACGAGTTCTCTTGCATGTCGGCGCTTCAGCGGATGGGCTCCGCTGGATATCTGACGGACGATCCAATCGTCCAGAAGTTTGGCTACGGTCGCGGGCGCCATGTCCGGGGAGGCGAGGCGGGAATCCTCGAAGCTGGGGAGGCTGAGCCGTACCGGGACCAAGCGGCCGCGCTCAGTCGGCTCTTGCTTCTGTGAGTCAATCAGGTCGAGCAGCAACTGCATTACGAGCACTGTTTTGCCAGCCCCGGCGTTTCCAAGCACGACCAGCCTGCCTCTGCGCAGCCCGGTGTAGAAGGCCGCGATGGTCGACAGCGATCCATCGCCCGACTTTTCATCATCCCGCCACCGCACCAGGTCGAGTTCGGTCCGATGGAACTCCAGGTCGGCCGCCTCGGGATCACCAGCGTCCGCCAGGAGACGATCGCGAACATCGGCCTCCTGACGGCGCACCGAGCTGGCCAGGGTCTGCGCCCAGCCCAGCAGTGCCTCGTGCTGTTGGGGTAAGGCAACGATGATGTCGCCGTTGCCCTCGTGCTGAAGGGTGACGTCGCCACCACCGCTGTCGACCTGGTAGAGGCTTCCCCACACGGTCGATCGGCTCACGGACTGTGAGGTGGCCCTGCGGCGGCGTCCCCACTTTCCCCAGGCGTCAGGCAAGTTCGGCAGCCTCACTCCAGCTCAATGTCCGTGCCACCGTCGACCTGGTGGACCGGTCCAGAGATCGAACCGGAGACCGTCTGATCACCGCGGGGCACGGCTCGCGGAGGTTGCGGTGCCCCTGCCGGTGGCGTCGGGGGCGGGGTGGGCGTCGAAGAACTGGTTTTGATCTTGACTGAGCCAGTTGCCCCACGCATCTGGTATACGCCTCCGCCGACGTTCGCCGCCACGTGCTGTCCGCCTCCACTGGGGCGGTACTGGAGCACCAACCCCCAAATGGTCACGATGAGACTGGCGATGGCGACGAACAAACCCGCCACCCCGGCCAGCGAGGTCGCCTTTTCCAGCCCCACGCGGTTGAAGTACCAGATGAGGCCACCCGAAGTCACAGCCGTCACGATTCCGCCGGACCACGCCAGAGCTTTCCCCGTCATGACAGCATCATCGAGGATGCGCAGGCGTCGCACAGCTAAATTGCGCCACTGCGCCATGATTCCGGTACGTGGGGATGATGGGCTCCGCGCCCTCGCTGCGCAGGCTGCTGGCAGCCTCCAGCTGGTCCAGCGGAACGGGATGCAACCGACCGTAGACAACTATTCACACCCGCGGCTACGCCCCGTAGCCTCCCACCATGGAATGGTTAACGGCCGCTTGCTGGGGGGCGTTTGGTGGCTTCGCGATGGAGGCTCTTGACTTCATCCGAGCGGTCCGGTGGCATCGCAAATGGCCGTGGCTGATCGAGTCGGCCTCTTTGGACCTGGGCCAGCCGCAGGCCCATAGGCATGTCCGGCCTGGAGAGGAGAACTTGCCTGCCACGGGCTTCGGCGCCTATTTGGCGTCCGGGGTCTTCCGGATCGTGGTCTCTGGGGGCCTCGCTGGCGCGATCGCGGCGAGCGCTCCACCGGGAACGGTCACGCCGTGGGTGTCGCTCATTTCGGGCGTTGGCTCGCTGGCGATCCTGGAGCGGCTTCTCACGCTGGTCCCCTTGCTTGTCAGATACGGCAAGGACGCCGTTGTCGGAATGGTGGAGGCTCACCAGGCCCAGCAGGCACAGCAGCAGTCGCAGACGCTGCCGCCCGCTGGTCCAGCAGTTCCTGGGCCGATGAATCCGGGCACTCCTTCTACGGGCAGCGCTGGCATCGCCTCGCCCGCTCAGCCGGATCCGGGCCCGGGGGGAGTGGTTCAGTGATGGTGATCACAGCGGAGTCCTTTGCTGGCCGTTTCTTGGCCGCAGTCTCCCGACGGGGGCCAGCCTTCCGGCCTCCGCGGTCTGCCTGGCGGGGCAACGAAGAGCTCATTCCCCGCCTGCGTCGTGCCCGCCGCAGGACAGCAGCTGCGGTCACCCGCTTTGTTCTGAGTGCGTTCGTGGCCCGACTGCATGACGAGCTGGTCCTGTTGCCGGCTGAGACGCGGATCCAGAACAGGGACGGTCTGCACGAGCTGGTCTCGGGCTTCGTTCAGTTGCAGGCGTCGGTACGCGAGTTAAGCCTGCATAAGGAGGGGGACCGGGTGGTCGGCGGCTTCGGGCGCCCCCAGATGTCGGTCGCCAGGTCCATCCTGCGCTCTCAGGTGGACCCCCGTGTGGAAGACCTGAGGCTGATCAGTAGGCGCTTGACTGCATGGCCCATCAGTGTCGAGAACCTACTGCTGCGCCTTCTCTCCGAGGTCCGCGACGAAGTGGACAGTTGCGTGATTGCGCTTGGCCGGCCTCGGTACGTGGGTGCGGGCAAGAGGATTCCGGAGGCCCGTTCGCGGTTGCGCGTGGTCCAGGAGGTGATGGGTGAGGTGCAGCGCCTCATCGAGGCGGCAGCGGACGACTTCTCTGGCGCTGACCTCACACGGGTCGACCCCGCCATGTCTGATCTGGCTTGGCTGCAGTGGGATGCGGCGACGCAGTGGCCGCGGGGTTGGGAGGAACGGATCCGGCGGATGTCGCTGGAGCATGCGCCGGGTCAGTTCGTGGTTCAGCCGGTGGATGCGGATGATAGAGCGGATTGGTTGGCGGACGTGTAGCGGCTCCAGCGAACCCGAAGAACTGGCTGCGACGTTCGTCCACAGGTCTCCGGAACTGCCTGATCCCGCGCTCGTCAGCGGACCGCCGACAGGCCGCCCGCGGCGGCCGGCGCCAATGCGGCCGCCAGCGGTGACCTCGATCTGCCAGCTGTCCATCGTCTCTCCGCGGTGGGCGCCGCGGGCCAGTTCGCCCCTGAGCCGGTGGTGGCGCTCGGTCCGGGTGGCCGGGGCCGGGTCGGTCCGCATGAGGTACCAGGCGGCGCGGGTGTTGCCCGCGGCCTGGGTGCATAACTGCTCCCAGCCCTTGGCGGCCTCGGCGTTGGCGAAGCGGATGTCCCATTCGTCGTCGGCGGGTGGCGGGGCTGCGCGGTCGCCGCGCTTGGGGCTCATGCGGCTGTTCCTGGCTCGGGTACGGGCCCGTAGTCCTCGCCGTGGTCGGTGGTGAGTGCGGCGTACAGCTCGGGGTCGGCGTGCACCTCGGCGGTGTGCCGCCACTCGGTGATGAGCTGGGCGACGGCCGCGGTGTTGTCGAGCTCGGCGGCAGCGCCCAGGGCCTCGACCAGCTCGACGGAGAACGCGCGGACGTCGTGCGCGGGCAGGTAGCGCACCCACGGGAAGGCGCCCGGCAGTACCTCGAGGACCAGGGTGCGGCCCTCGGGGGTGCGCATCATCTCCACGAACATCCGGCTCGTGGCGCCCATGACTTCCTGGTCCTGCTCGGCGCGCGCGGCCGTGGTCAGTACCAGGTCCTCATCGTCTCGGCGGCGGAGCAGTATCCGCCGGGCACCGCGGAGCCCGGCCAGCGTCAGCTTGGGCTTGTTCAGCAGCTCCGACAGGTTCGTTTCCAGCACGCTCATAACTTGAAGCTTAGTTGACAAGTCCCAGGATGGCTCCCCGTTCGACCCGTTTCGCACCGCAGGGCAGCCTGTCGGCGTGCACCAAAAATCGAACACGTGCTTGAATTCGGCCATGGCGTCCTTCCCGTCCTTTCCGCCCGACCTGGTGCAGGCCCAGCGCGAGTGGATCCGCACCTATGCGGCGCTTGCCCAGCAGCCGCTCCGTACGGCGGCCCTGCGCCGACGCCTGCAGCTGCTGTCTTCTCGTCTCGCCTCGCATCCGTTCTGGGCTACGGAGGCGGGCCGGTCGCCGGCGGCCCGGGTTGAGCTGCGTCAGCAGGCGCGCAGGCAAGAGGAGACGGGGGCGTCATGAGCGTCGACCTCACCGATCGGCAGGTGCGCATCTTGCGGTGCATCAGGGAGTGGATCGCTGAGCATGGCGAGGGCCCGTCGATTCGTGAGATCGGTAAGCACGTGGGCCTGTCGAGCTCGTCGTCCGTGGCGTACCAGCTCGGCAAGCTGGAGCAGCAAGGAATGGTCAGCCGCAGCGGCAGCCGCTGGCGCTCCTGCAGGCTCGGGCGCTGACACCACACTGACGGTCAGCCCATCAGCTGTAGCCGTTGATTGCTGCGCGGGCTTGCAGATGGGTGAACGTCGAAAGGTGGTCACTGCAACCGGCCGTGCGCCTCGACGGTCTTGTTGGTGTATGAGATCGAATCTGGCTCGGCGCCGGGCCGAGCGGCGCGGCCTTCGCCTCTGGCCTGTCGGCCCCGTCCTTGCTCTGGCCTTCACCACGGCGATCGCCGTGGCAGCTGCGGTCTTCTTCGCCGGATGGGACCTGCTCGGCGTCCAGGGCCTCAAGCCTGAGCATCGCCTCACCTCCAAGACCCTGTTCGACCTGGTGAAACTCTCGTTCGGGGTGGTCGCCGGGGCCGGTGCCTTGGTCGCCCTGGTCGTGGCCTACCGGCGCCAGCGCGTCGACGAGGACGGCGCCCTCCGCGAGGCCACCCGTCTGCACACCGAGCGGTTCACCACCGCGGTCTCCCAGCTTGGCGAGGAATCCGCCGCGGTACGCCTGGGCGGCGTGCACGCCCTGGCCGGTCTCGCCGACGACGCTCCCACGCGCGAACTGCGCCAGACCTGCATCGACGTCCTGTGCGCCTACCTCCGACTTCCGTACACCGCCGAGGCTGACCTCCCGTCGGGCGACGCAGACGCTCGCCATGCGTACCTGGCCCTGCGGGAAGTGCGGTACACCGTCATCCGCCTCATCCGGGACCACTTCCGGCTCGCTCCCGAGCATCCGCATTCTTGGCAGGGCCACGACCTGGACTTCACCGACGTGGTCTTCGACGGCGGAGACTTTTCCGGCGCGGAGTTCTCCGGCGGCACGGTCAGGTTCGACGACGCGACGTTCTCCGGCGGCACGGTCGACTTCAAAGGCGCGACGTTCTCCGGCGGCACGGTCGACTTCACCCGCGCGAGATTCTCCGGCGGCACGGTCGACTTCCGCTACGCGACGTTCTCCGGCGGCTGGGTCGACTTCTGGCGCGCGACGTTCTCCGGCGGCACGGTCTTCTTCACCCGCGCGAGATTCTCCGGCAGCGCGGTCAGCTTCATTGAGGCGACGTTCTCCGGCGGCACGGTCCACTTCCGCGACGCGCCGTTCTCCGGCGGCACGGTCGACTTCAAAGGCGCGACGTTCTCCGGCGGCACGGTCGACTTCAACGGCGCGACGTTCTCCGACAGCTCGGTCTACTTCATTGAGGCGACGTTCTCCGGCGGCACGGTCCACTTCCGCGACGCGACGTTCTCCGGCGACACGGTCTTCTTCACCCGCGCGAGATTCTCCGGCGGCACGGTCGACTTCACCCGCGCGAGATTCTCCGGCGCCATACTGGACTTTTCTGGTGCGGATGGTGTCGCGCCGTCTGACCTGGTGCCAGCGAGCGGGCAGCCTCTGCCAACCGGGCTGCTGTTCCCTCCCGCGTGGTACCCGACAACGCCCTGACAAGTTGGCAAGCTCGACTGCTCACGGCGGGTTCGCCGGACGGGTCTCACCACGGTGGTGGCGCGCCGAGCGGAGCGCCCACGACGGGCCCGGCCACATCGCGGCAGCTGCTGCTCCCCTGCAACCGCAGCGGGCGGTGCGGTCTGCTCACGCTCGCGCGTGCGTGACGGCGGCAGTACGGCGAGGGGTCCAACTCCGACGGAGTCCACGGCATACCGGCCCGGCGCCTCTCCCCGCCCCTCCGCAGCCAGCCTTTGCTCTGTCACAGCCAAGCCACTGCGGTCGGCAGCGCGCGGGCCACGTAAACCTCCCGCCCTGGCCGTGCTCTGGCAGCGTCCAACAACCGATCGGTTCTCGGACGGCGGCGTCGGGTCGTCGATACGCCGGGCCAGAACCGACGTCCGGTGTCCAAGAAAGATGTGCAACAACGTCCGACATCCCGCAAGGGCCCGTTTCTGTACGGTGCCGGGGTAACGCCCGCCGAAGCGCCATTCGGGAGCAGCAGAAAGGTACAGTCGACTCCGTTTCAGGATTAGCAGATAGCAAGCGTCGCGCTTGTTTTTGTAAGCGGGTTGCCCTGTTGAAGCTTCAGGGGAATTAGGCCACTTGGCCTCTTTTTCGGAGCGCGGTGTGGGGTGCAGAATGACGTGTATGGGCCTGGGCTGCGCCGGTCCTGGAGCTGTCCGGTGAGTCGGGTCCTCACGTCCTCACGGATCATCCGTTAGTGCGAGAAAGCAAATTCCCATCCCACACGGGACCCTTATGGCTTCCAGCGTCCGGCGGAGAATTCCCCGGCTTATCTGCGCATCTTGCATCAGCACTGGGCTCCTCGTTTCCGCAGGAGCCACCACCGCCATGGCAGCTTCCCAGTCGCCCGTGGAGGTATCGAGCCAAGCCCCCACCCAGGATCCGGAGCCGGACCCCGGCGGAGGGGATGGTTCGGGCACGTCGAACGGTGAGACCGACGGCACCGACCGGCAGCCGGGCACGGGCGAAGACCCGCATGTCACCGGCCAGGCCCCGGGCACGGGCCAGGACCCGGGAACAGGCCAAACCGACCGGCAGCCGGGCACGGGCCAGACCGACCCCGGCACGGGCACCGGTCAGATCGACCCGCAGCATCAGGGCACGGGCCAGACCGACCCCGGCACGGGCACCGGTCAGACCGACCCCCAGCAGCAGGGCACCGGCCAGACCCAGCAACAGCAGCAGGGCACCGGCACCAATCACCCCCGCACAGACACCGGCAGGCAACCGAGGCCTAATCTCACGCCACCAACTACGAAGAACCCATCGGGCCAAACTAAGGTCCCGCCGAAACCGCTCACTCCGGTACAGCAGCAGGCACTCAAATGTGGGGCTGCCGCCATCGGAAAGATCCCGCAGGTGGTCAAGGTGGCAGGTCTGACTCTGAAGATGGTGAAGGGTTTTACAGCCGGATATGCCGTTGGCGAGGATCTGAATACTGGCGATCAATACAATGTCTGGTGGGATTCCGCCGAGCTGCTCGACCTGGCTTTGCCCGTTCCGGCCGTCACTTGCCTCAGAGTGCTAGACAAGATCCACGAGGAGGAAGGGAAGAAGGCGGTAGCCCCGTACGAGAAGGATCCTTCCAAACTCGGAGTCAAGGAAGATACGCCGGTGAAAACCCCGGAGGACCCGGCGCTTCAGCAGAAGGACGGAGCTTACACCGGCAGCGGAGGCTGAAGAGAGGGCCTACAGCACGCCGATGAGCGCGTTGTCCTCCCAGCCGTCGGCGTCTTCGAAGTAGCCCTCCATGGCGGCGGAGTTGGGTACCCATCCGCCCTGCTTGGCGATGTCCTTGCGGTCGTTGCCGGCGCGTTTGGAGCTGGTGGCAAGGCCGCGGCGGGGTGAGTGGCCGGTAGGGCGGAACGACAGGTCGGCCCACCGGCCGAGGCGGGTGATGACGTCGCCGATGGTCTCGGCGTCGAGTCCGCCGGCCATGACGGTGTGCCAGCGCGGGTGCAGCGGCCGGTAGGCGTAGCCGTCGGGGTCGGTCAGCTGGGCCTCGTCCTTCCAGGCCCGCCAGGCGCGTACCGGGCAGCTGCTGGGGCGGGAGCCGAAGGGCACTTTCACCTTGCGCGGCTTGATCTTCGAGACGCGGATGTCGACCTCCATGCCGTGCTCGGTCTCGACGAGGTCGCGCACCCTGAGGGCGGCGATCTCGTGCTCGCGGCCGGCGATGGCGAAGTGGGTGAGGCCGATGGAGCGGTCGCGGATGCCGAGCCGGTTGTCGGGGGCGGCCTGCACGGCGGCGCGCAGGTGCTCGGCGAGCAGGGCGGGCGCCGGTCCCCGGCCGCGTTTCTCGCCGGTCTTCTCCATCTCGCGCACCTTGGCCTTGAGCACCTTCCGGGCGCGGGCGGCCACGGTCTTGTCCAGCAGCAGCCGGTGGTCGGTGCGGCCGGTGACCACCACGCCCGAGAGGCGGCGGTCGATGGTGGAGGGCGCCATGTAGCTGACGGGACGGCCGTCGGTGTCCTTCTTCCATCCGGGCTGGAACCACAGCCACTCGACGAAGGCGGTCAGCGAGCCGGGGGTGATGGCGGTGACCGGGATGCCGAGCAGGGCGGTGAACTCGGTCCACTGCTTCCAGTCCGCGGCGTAGCTCTCGGCCGTGTTCTTGGGCCGCAGGTTCTGCTCGTGCTGCGCGGAGCGCTCCTCCAGCTCGGCGAGCTTGGCGAGGACGTCGGGCGTGAACGTCTCGGCGGTGCCGGGTGCGCCGGCGGGGGCCGGGAGGACGAGCGTGGGCGTCACCACGTGCGATGCGTCCGTGCTCGTCTCGGTCTGCTCCATGATGGCCCGTCACGCCCCTTTATTCGTAGCAGAGTTTGTAGCTTCTTTATCCCGCATATGTGAGGCTGTCCGGGGTCCAGAACGGACGGCCGAGCACAAGCTCGCCTTACACGGTGCGGCCGGGACATGTCAGGTTTAGGAGCCGCTCGCCCAGACGATGCACAAGGCGGGCACCGTTGACCGTGTGACCCAGGCGTCCCCGGCGGGCGGGGCGCGTGTACGGGAGGGGAGCCGATGAATCGGAAGACAGCATGGGCGGCGATCACCGCGGTCCTGAGCGTGCTCGCGGTACTGGTGACCCCCACGCCGGCGTCAGCGGACGTGAAGGTGAACAGCTTCAAGAACTATGGAACCACCTGGTGCCTGGACTACTACGCCGCCAGGGGGGTCTACGCGACCGACTGCAACTCCGGGAAGTTCCAGCAATGGATCTGGAACAACGACCGCACGCGCGCCACCCCGATGCGGCAAGTGCAGAGCGACTTGTGCCTGACGCTGCGCAACCCGGACGAAAAAGTTGTTATGGCCCCCTGTGATCTCTCCATCTGGGGGCCCAGACAGCTGTGGTGGGTGACGTACCCGGCCGGCGGGGCCAACAGCCCATTCATCAAGAGCGCTTATATCCCCGAATGGTGCCTCCACAGCTTCTGGGACAGTGTGGCCGTCGAAGAGTGCGCCGGGTCTGGTGATCTGTTCGAGCGGTGGGCCGTCCTCTGAGCTGCGAGGCCCCGTAGCGCGCCTGTGACGCCTTCGAAGGCGACTGTCCGGCCGCGTTCGACCTCACAGGGGCCTGGCCATGCGCCGGGCCCCTCTTGCAACGAGACGCGGCGGCCCTCTCGCGGGGAGGGGCGCCGCAGTCGTGCGTGCCGATCAGCGCCTGGCGCGGCTCCTTTGCCAGCTACACGCGGAGCATGAAGCAGCGCAGCCCACCCGGCTCGAGGTCGTACCAGCAGCACCGCCCCCCCTTGATGAGGATTCGCGAAAATCCCGTGGGTTGCTCCTCGCTCGCTTCGTTGAAGTGTCAAGGGCCTGGGGAGGGTGGGGAGCGGGGAGCTTGCGGGGTCAGTCTGTGTGAGTGCGGGCGAGGGTCTGGACGGTGGCTGGCAGGAGCTTGTGCTCGGCCTGGAGGACGCGGGCGGCGAGGGTGTCGGGGGTGTCGCCGGGCAGAACGGGGACTGCTGCTGCGCGATGACCGGGCCTTCGTCGTAGTTGGCGGTGACGTGGTGGACGGTGGCGCCGGAGAGGGTGTCGCCGCTGGCCAGGACGACCTCGTGGACGTGGCGGCCGTGCATGCCCGGCCCGCCGTGGCCGGGCAGGAGTGCGGGGTGGATGTTGATGATGCGGTCCTGGTAGGCGTGGAGGACAGCGGGGCCGATCTTTTTCATGTAGCCGGCCGTGACGACGAGGTCGATGTCGTGCTCCCGCAACGCCGCCAGCATGGTCTGGTCGAGAGCGTCGGGGTTCGGGTGGGTGCGGCCGGACAGATGGATGCCGGTGATGCCCTGTTCCCGGGCGTGGGCCAGTGCGCCTGACCCGCTGTTGTTGCTGGGCGTTCACTGCCTGGCGAAGGGTCTCGGCGTGGTTTTGGTGGTGGCGAAGCCGGTAGGAGGGGCCGTCGATGCCGACGACGGTGGCCCGGTGCAGGGAGCCGGTCCAGCATCGCGGCGGCGACCGTGGCGTCGCCGAACGCGAAGGCCCAGTCGGCGATGCCGACGTTGGTGCTCAGGATCGTGCTCGACACGCACGATTGTCTGCTCCAGCTACTTGAAGCCGACGTCAGGCAGCAGTCGGAGGCGTCAGGTCACCAACTGGCGGGTTGAGGCGGGCAAAGCCTTCCTGGCGTTGGTAGGGGAAGTATGGGTAGGGCGCTGTCTTGCTGCTTGCCGTGTCGAGTTTCGCCATCTGTTCGGGCGTGAGCGCCCAGCCGACGGCACCAAGGTTCTGACGGAGTTGCTCCTCGTTGCGGGCGCCGATGATGACGGAAGAGACGGTCGGACGCTGAAGCAGCCAGTTGATGGCTATTTGCGGAATGGCCTTGCCGGTCTCCTGCGCGATCTCGTCGAGGGCGTCGACCACGCGGTAGAGGTGCTCTTCCTCAACCGGCGGGCCGTAGTCGGCGGTGTGGTGCAGTCGGCTGCTGGCAGGTAGAGGCTGGTTGCGGCGGACTTTGCCGGTGAGCCGTCCCCAGCCGAGCGGGCTCCAGACGAGTGCCCCGAGGCCCTGGTCGAGTCCGAGGGGCATCAGCTCCCACTCGTAGTCGCGGCCGATGAGGGAGTAGTAGACCTGATGTGCGATGTAGCGCGGGCGACCGTACCTGTCCGCGATGGCGAGGGACTTCATCGCCTGCCAACCGGAGAAGTTGGAGACTCCCAGGTAGCGGACCTTTCCTGCTCGAACGAGATCGTCGAGCGTGGACAGCACTTCCTCGATCGGCGTGCTGGCGTCGAAGGCGTGCAACTGGAACAGGTCGATGTAGTCAGTGCCAAGCCGGCGCAGCGCGTCCTCGCACGCGGTGATCAGGCGCGACCGGGAGGAGCCTGCATCGCCCGGGCCGTCACCCATCGGCAGGCTGGTCTTGGTGGACACGATCACCTGGTCCCTGCGGCCTTTGATCGCTTCGCCCAACACCTCCTCAGACGCGCCGCCGGAGTAGACGTCGGCGGTGTCAAACATCGTGATACCGGCGTCCAGGCAGATGTCCACGAGGCGTCGTGCTTCTCGTGCATCAGTGTTGCCCCAGGCGCCGAACAGCGGTCCCTGGCCTCCGAAGGTGCCAGCGCCGAAGCTCAGCGCGGGAACTTTGAGCCCGGATGCACCCAGCCGCCTGTACTCCATGGCCGCTCCTCAATCTCTTCAGCTAGCCCGCTAACGGTTCTAGAGTTCCGTTAACATGCCCTCAAGGTAGCATGTGTAAAGCGATTAACGAAACTGGGGTCCCGTTATGAGTTCGGAGAGTGCGGAGCCGGGGACCGTCCGGCCGGGAGGACGCACGGCCCGGGTGCGGGCGGCGGTGCTGCAAGCGGCCGGGGACACCCTGGCCGAGCGGGGCTTTGCCCACTTGGACCTCGCCGACATCGCGCGCCGTGCCGAGGTGGGCAAGACGACCGTCTACCGCCGCTGGGGAACTGTGACCAGCTTGGTGGCCGACCTGCTAATGGACATGGCCGAGCAATCACTGCCGCGTACCGAGACCGGCTCGCTGCTCGGCGACCTCAAGGCCAACGCCCGGCTTGTGCAGCGCACCTTGGCCGACCCCCGGCAAGGGGCGCTGTTCAAGGCCGTGATCGCGGCCGCCACCTGCGAGGCGAAGACGGCCGAGGCCCTGCACCACTTCTATGACATCCGCGTCAACGAGTGGGCCCCCTGCGTCCAGCAGGCCATCGACCGCGGCGAGGTGCCCGAGGGTACCGACGCCCACGAGGTGATCCGCGCTGTCTCCGCCCCCCTCTACTACCGCCTGCTGACCAGCGGCGATCGCCTCGACGAAGCCGCCGCGGACCGGGCCGCCGAGGCAGCCGCGGCTGCGGCGCGCGCGGGAGCGTACCTGCTGAGCAAAGGGCTTGTGTGACCGGCCCGCATCTGTCGCCGAATGCGGATCACCGTGCGTGATCTCCGGCCGCGTAGTGGCGCCAGGTTCCTCCGGCCTCTTCGGCGAGGCGGGCGGTGGTGTCGTCGTTGTAGCCGAGCATGCGGGCGACAACCGGGGCAGGGCTTGCAGGACGAGGTGGCGGATCGCCGCTGCGCGTCCTCGCTCGTTGGGGAAGCCCAGTTGAGGGAGCCGGAGCTCCAGGGTGTCCAGGGTCATGGGCTGTCCGGCCCGGCGGCCGGGGAAGAGCCACCGAGCGTCGGGGTTGGTTGCGGTCGTGGTGTCCGGTCGCTGATCCAGGTAGTCCAGCAGCATCCCGGCGAAGGGAGCCGGGACGGGCGACGGCGGGGCTGGAGGTCGTCGACGGCGAGCCGGGCGATCCGGGTGAGCGGCTGCGCGTGGACGAGAACAAGCGCGGCTGCGACACGGTCCTGGAGTTGCACGTCGTCGCGGTTCACGACCGTGATCGTCTCAGCGAACGGCGGTCGCGGGACGGTGCTCTGCGCGGAGGATCACTCCGCGGTGGCCGCGACAGGAGGCCCTGGTCGGCCGTGCCGGACCGTCTCGACCAGCAAGTCGCCCGCCTCGCTGCGGTAGTACAGCACCTGCCGTATGCCGCGAGGTGGGTCGTCAAGCTGTTCCACGGAGGTCTGGTCGCGCCAGTCCGGCCAGCGCCGTGCGACCTCGCCGAGGACTGGGTCTTCGTCTGTCGCCCTGGCCAGACCGGCGTATGCCTCGTCCGCGTACACCCGCGATACCCCCCTGGTTCTACTGCCGCTACGGCGGCGCTGGACGCTGATGATCGCCGCCCCGATCACGCCCCACCGCAAAGCCCTCCCGCCCCGGCGTGCCACGGCACAACAGGACAGATAGCAATGGAACGGGCGCAGAGGCGCGGGCACCCGGAGCCGAGCTTGCGTCACGTGCGGGACGCAGGTTCACCGGCAGGTACTTAGCCGGCACGCATGTGGAAGACCCCCCTGCCGCAGGTCACACAGATCTACTACGATCTTCACACTAGCTACACCAGTAGGGAGACTCTGTGATACCCCTTCACCGAGGTTCGGAGCGCTCTCCAGGGATCGGGTTTTTTAAGGCGAACACCACAAGGACGTGAATGGTCGCACCATTGAGCCCCCGTCCTCTGCATCGACCTCCCGAACTGGCATGCTGGAAAAGCGAGTTGAGAATACGGTGGTCGACTCGGGCAAGGGCATTACCTCGCGATCAAGCCGTCTGAAGATCGCGCCCTGCGACCGGGGGCAGCAATCAGGACATGGAAAGGCGCGGTGAACGTCGGTGGCGGCAGCCAACGGATCGGCATCCCCCCAACCGAAGCCAGTACCAAAGCCCGCCCCGCCCAAAGTCCAGCGATGGCACCAGACCCGCACCTCCCCGTTCCCCTGGGAGCAGGACGCTCTCGACCACATCAAGCGGCTCATGCCGCAGACCGAGCCCTACCGCGCCTGGGCCACGTTCTCCTTCACCGCCTCCTCCGGGCGCGTCAATGAGTGCGACCTGTTCATTGCCGTCCCGCGCGGCCTTTACCTGGTGGAGCTCAAAGCCCACCCCGGACGCCTCGTCAACAACGGCTCCACCTGGTCCTTCCAGGGCAGCGACAAGACCCGCACCATCCCCAATCCCCTGCACCTGACCGATCTGAAGTCCAAGGAGCTCAAGGGCCAGCTGGAGTGGGCCGCCCGCCAGCTCTACCCTCGCCTGCGCATACCGCGCGTCGAGCCCGCCGTCTTCCTCTCCGACCCCGGGCTGGTCAGCCAGCTCGACGAGGTCCAGCGCATCCGTGTCTACGGGCGCGACGGCAGCGCCAGCGGTCTGCCCGGCATTTGGCAGGACCTGCTCGGCGCGCCCCCGCAGCGGGAAGAGCAGCGCATCACCGCGGATTTCGCGCGCCACCTCGACGAACTGATGCGCAAGATCGGCGTCCGGGCCTCCACCGCGCACCTCGACTTCGGTGACTGGCGGCTTACGTCGCGCCCTCTTGACGCCGGCGACACCTGGGAGGACCGCCTCGCCAAGCGCGAGGGCCTGGTCCACGAGGAGGGCCGGGTCCGCGTCTACTTGGTCGAGCTGCAAGCCACCGAGTCGGCCCGTCGCTCCACCGAGCGCGCCGCGCTGCGCGAGTACCAGGTCCTTCAGGGCATCGCGCACCCTGGCATTGCCCAGGCCGTCGACTTCCGCGAGCACCAGGGCGGCCCGGCCATCCTGTTCCGCCATCGCCACGACGACCTGCGGCTGGATGACTACCTCGCCGCACACGGCGCCCGGCTCACCGACGAGATCCGGCGCAACATGGTCCGCCAGCTTGCGGATGCCTTGCGCTACGCCCACCGTCGCAGCCTCTACCACCGTGCGCTGGCCGCTCGATCGATCTACGTCACGGCCCGGGCCGACGGCGAGCAGCCGGTCCTGCGCATCACTGACTGGCAGAGCGCCGCGCGCGACTTCGACGCCACCTCGCTCAGGTCGCTGGGTAACAGCCCGCTCGGCGGGGAGCACATCCAGGACGCGGCCGAGGTGTATCTCGCGCCGGGCTTCGACGAGGAGTACGCGGACCCGGTCGAACTCGACGTCTTCGGCCTGGGCGCGGTCGCCTACCTCATCCTCACCGGCACCGCCCCTGCCGCCCGCCGCAGCGATCTGATGGCCCGGCTGGGTGCGGACGGCGGACTGCACCCGTACGCGGTCAGCGACAGCATCGCTGCTTCCCTGGACGAACTCGTCTACCAGGCCACCCGCGGCGACGCCGCCGACCGGCTGGCATCCGTCGATGCCTTCCTCAAGCAGCTCGACGCAGCTGAGCAGGACGTCAACTCCCAGGCGGCCACAGCCGAGGCCGACCCGCTCACGGCGGCCCCCGGCCAGGCCCTCGACGCCGAGTGGACCGTCGTGCGGGTACTGGGCAGTGGCGCGACGGCCCGCGCCCTGCTGGTGCAGGCCGACCCCGAGGTCGGAGCAGGGGCCCCGCAGCCCCGCGTACTCAAGGTCTCCTTGGATGCTGAGAAGGACTCCCGGCTGCATGCCGAGGCAGCGGCACTCAAGCAGGTTGGCGGCGGCCGCATCGTCCGGCTGCTCGACGGCCCGCGCACCCTGGGTGGGCGGACCGTCCTGGAGTTGGAGTACGCCGGCGAGCAGTCACTCGCCCAGCGCCTGCGCGGCCAGGGCCGCCTCACCTATGACGACCTGGAGAGCTTCGGCGAGGACCTGTTCAAGGCTCTGGAGGAGCTCACCGCCAAGGGCGTCCGCCACCGCGACATCAAACCCGACAACCTTGGTGTCCAGAGCGGCGCGGACGGCCGCGAGCACCTGATGCTGTTCGACTTCTCCCTGGCCGATGTGCCCGACCGCGACCTCAAGGCGGGCACGAAGGGCTATCTGGACCCCTTCCTCGACCACGGACACCGCCGCGAGTACGACGACTACGCCGAGCACTACGCCGCCGCCGTCACTTTGCACGAGATGGCCAGCGGCGAGCGCCCCGTCTGGGGCGACGGTACCGGCGACCCGCGCACGACCAGCGACGAGCATCCGGCGCTCGCCGAGGACCTGTTCGAGCCCGGCCTGCGCGAGGGTCTGACCGCGTTCTTTGCCCGTGCTCTGCACCGTGACACCGCACGCCGCTTCGACTCTCTCAAGCAGATGAGCGCGGCCTGGCGGGAGTTGTTCACCCGTGCTGATGCCGTACCGCCCGCCACCACCCCTGCCACGGCCACAACGGACGCCGACACCCTGCAGGAGATCCGGGACGCGGCGGCGCTGGCAGCCGAGGCGAAGACCGAGCTGATCGCCGCCGGACTGTCCCCCCGGGCTGTCGCCGTCGCCGCCGGCCTGGGCGCGAGCACGGTCGGCGAACTGGTGGCCGTGCCGCTGCACCGTTTCTCCCAGGCCCGGGGCGCGGGCGTGCTCATCCGCAACGAGCTGAAGCGTCGTCACAAGCAGTGGACGGCGGCGCTGCGTCGCAAGCCCGCGCCGGAGGCGGCAGGGCCAGGGGCGCGGCAGACAGGCACAGCCGTCAAGGCCGTGAGCCCGTCCGGGAAGTCGCCGGCCGCGGCCTCCGAGACGGACGCGCAAGTCGTCGACCAGATGACCGCCCGCGGGTCCGTCGACCAGCTTGCCGCGCTGCTCGCACCGGGACCTAGTCGCGTCAACTCCAACAAGTCCGAGGTGCTGCGCGCGACCCTCGGCCTGCCAGGTGACGGAACCGAGCCCGAGCCGTGGGAGGGAAAGCTCGCGCCCTGGTCCACACAGGTCGCCATCGCCGGCGCCCTGGGGACCGCGCAGCCCACCGTCTCGCGGCACCACGTCGCCGCCATCAAGGAGTGGGCGGCGACCGGGTGGTTGCAGCACATACGCGACGAGCTCGTCGCCGTCCTGGACGCGGGCGGCCGCGTGATGACCGCCCAGGAACTCGCCGTCGAACTGCGGGTCCGCCACGGTGCCGGTGTCGACACCCCGGCGCGGACCCTGGCCAAGGCGCTCGCCGTCGTCCGTGCCGCCGTGGAGGCCGAGGCCCTGCCCGATGGCCGGGACGAGGAACACCAGCCGCGGCTGGCGGTGTTGCGCCGCGGCGAGCGGGTGCTCGTTGCCCTGGAGTCGCTCCCGGGGTCGGACGCACCCAGCGCCCCTGACCTGGCCGACTACGCCGCCAGGCTGGGCGTGAAGGCCGACGAACTGGCGGCCTTTGATCCCCTGCCGGGACGTGCCTCGGTCGTGCGCGACCTGCGCGCCGTCCCCACGCCTGAGGGCATGGCGCCGCTCGCCGAGACCCGCCTCGTCGCCCTGGCGGCGGCTGTGGCGACGAAGGCGGCGGCATCTCCCAGGCTGGAGCTCTATCCCCGCGACCTCGCCCTGGACCGCGCACTTCGCATCTCCCAAGCCCCGGCGGGCGTCCGGCGCGACCTGGGCATCACGGTCGAGGACCTGCTCGCCAAGGTCCGCTACCGCTTCCCCGAGCTGGACTTCGGAACGCCCACACACGTCACGGTCGAGGACGCACTGAAGAAGGCGGACTTCCCGCTGGAGTACGACACCGCCGCGCACTGCTTCCGGCCGCCCGCCCCCTCGGTGAACGGAACCCAGCTGCGCAGCGGGACGTCCACGGGCACGCTGACCGCCGCCGGCGGCGCCGCGATCGGTGCGGCAGCGGCCGGACGCGACCCCGACGCGCTGCTGGCCGGGAAGCTGCGAGGAGCGGTCGAGCGCGGCGGCTTCATGGCGCTGAACGTGCACCTCAAGTACCTCGCGGGCGCGGCGGAAGCAGTGGCCGGGGCCTTCCCGGTGGTGCCGGTGAACCTCGCGCAGGTGTTCCTGGCGGAGTTCCGGGCACTCGCGGGCGAACGCGGGACGGACTGGACGAAGGTGCTCGGCGCGGATGCCACCTTCACGCGCTCGGGCGAGCTGCCCGGGGGCCTGCGTTCGTACGTCTCGCGGGTGTGGCCCCGAGTCGGCGAGCGGATCGCGGAGACGGCACGAGAGAGGCAAGGCGATGTGGTGTTCGTGCACACGGCCGGACTGCTCGCGCGGTACTGGGAGGCGGACGGACGCGAGACGCTCGTCGACCTGCAAAACGCCGCGCGGCGGGGCGGGGCGAGCCCGCACGGGCTGTGGCTGCTGTGCCCGTCGGAGTCCCCACGCGGAGCCTCCCACCTCGACCGACGGACCGTGGAAGTACTGGGGGAAGCCGAGCGGGTGGTGCTGGAGCGGTCTTTCCTCGACGCCTTGAGGGCGGCCGCGTCGGAACCGCTGGTCGGCTGAGCTGCCGCCCAGGTGGGCGGGGCCGTGTTGCTGCAAGTCAAAGGGGAGGGACGGACGAGTGTCCGGACGGGGCGTAAACCAGACGGAGCTGCTGAAGGACCTGCGCAAGCAGGTCAAAACGCTTGAGGACGACCTGCGCGCGCGTAGCGAGGACGTGGCGGAGTACAAGGCCAAGCTGGAGGCGGAGTACACGCAGGCGCGGGAGGCCAAGCGCACGGCGGCGACGTACGAAACGTGGCGGGACGAGCGGATCACACAGGTCGCCGCAGCATGGGTGCTGGCGTGCGTGTTCGTCCGCTTCTGCGAGGACAACCGGCTGATCGCCGACCCGTTCCTGGCCGGCCCAGGCGAACGCCTAAAAGACGCCGAGGACCGCGACGCGGAGTACTTCAGGCTGAACCCCGAGAAGAACGACCGCGACTGGCTGGTGCACGCAGTCGAGTCACTGGCCGCGACCAACCCGGCGGTGGCTGGCCTGTTCGACCGCGCGCACAACCCACTGTGGGAACTGTCGCCGTCGTATGAGGCGGCGAGCGCACTGCTGAGGTTTTGGCGGCGGCGCGGGCCGGATGGCGAAATCGTGCACGACTTCACCGACGAGCCGGTGATGGGCGAGGACGGCGTCGTCGAGCACGAGGGACTGAGCACCCGCTTCCTGGGCGACCTGTACCAAGACCTAAGCGAACACGCGCGGAAGACGTACGCGCTGTTGCAGACGCCGGAGTTCGTGGAAGAGTTCATCCTCGACCTGACGCTGGAACCGGCAGTTCGAGAGTTCGGGCTTGCGCCGGAGACTGCCGTCGGCGAGGACGGTGAGATACGCAAGGGCCTGCGCACGATCGACCCGGCGTGCGGGTCGGGGCACTTCCTGCTGGGGATGTTCAAGCGGCTGCTGGCGAAGTGGAGGCAGGCCGAGCCGGGCACGGACGCCTGGGAGCTGATCCGCCGCACGTCGGAGTCGGTGCACGGCTGCGACAAGAACCCGTTCGCGGTATCGATCGCACGGTTCCGGCTGCTGATCTCGGCGCTGCAGGCGGGTGGCGCGAAGCGGCTCGACCAGGCTCCAACATTTCCGATCAATGTTGCGGCAGGTGACTCGCTGCTTCACGGGCGGGGCGCGGCCGGCATCCAGGGCGACCTGCTGTCGGACGGCGAAGCGTTCGCTTACCAGACAGAGGACGTCAAGGAATACGTGGAGCGGTGCGACCTGCTGGGAGTCTCGACGTACCACGTGGTGGTCGGGAACCCGCCGTACATTACGGTCAAGGACAAACAGGAAAACGAGAACTACCGCGGGGCGTATCCGTCCTGCTCGCGGGAGTACGCGCTCTCCGTACCCTTCGCGGAACGACTTTTCCAGTTGGCGATCCGAACCACGGGCGCGGATCGGTCGGCGGGCCACGTTGGGCAAATCACTGCGAACTCCTTCATGAAGCGTGAGTTCGGAAAGAAATTGGTCGAAGAGTTCTTCCCTAGCGACCGCACGGGCATCCACTTGACACACATTATTGATACGTCGGGTGCGTACATTCCTGGGCACGGAACGCCCACGGTGATCCTTGTCGGACGCTGTCATATTCCCCGGCAGAATGAGCCAGTGCGAGCGGTGCTGGGCGTGCGCGGCGAGCCATCCCAACCGAAGGACGCCTCTCGTGGTGCAGTTTGGACGGCGATTATCCAACAGGTCGACCAACCGGGGAGTGAGTCCGAATGGATCTCAGTCGAAAACTCTGGCCGGTCCCGTTTTGCGACCCACCCATGGTCGCTCAGCGGCGGAGGAAGTAACAAGACTCTTGAAGCAATTAATGGCAAGGCGATAGAACCACTCGCTTCACGAGCCGCACTGATGGGGTTTGTTGCGATCACAGGAGAGGATGAAGCCTTCTTCCTCAATAAGGCGACGGCTAGCCGTAAAGCTTTGGAAGAGACCTTCCCAATGGTTACCGGCGTCGCCGTGCGAGACTACGCCGCACCGGCCAAATCGGTAGCGTGGCCCTACGCAAGGAATCTGACCAGAAAGCCGCTATCGACTCTCCCGGGGTTCCATCGCTTCGTGTGGCCCAATCGCCGGATCCTGCAACTGCGCAAGCGATTCGGAATATCGATGGAAAAAATCCCCTCGCTTGCATGGTATGAATATCGCGAACTATATAGAGACAAGCTTTCATCGCCACTAACGATCACATTTGCGGAGGTTGCAACGCACAATCACTTCGCATTCGACACGGGCGGAAGTCTATTTAGTCAAACCGCTCCCGTTATCAAGCTGCCAGAGAGTGCCACCGAAGCTGATTATCAGGAATTGCTTGGGCTGCTCAACTCGTCGACCGCTGCTTTTTGGCTCAAACAGGTGTGCCACAAGAAGGGCGGAGGTATCGGATCAGGTGGCGGAAAGGCAGATCAACCCTGGTCCTGGAGTTACCAATTCAACAGCACAAAGGTTGAGAAGTTTCCCCTTCCCGCGCACCTTCCTCGCGCTCTCGGTTGTGCCCTCGGCGACGCTGGGCGGGAGCTCGCCACCCACGAGCCCTCCGCCCTCTGTGCCTCCGGCTCGGCGCCAACCCGCATTGCTCTCGACGCCGCCCACTCTGCCCACACCACCATCCGCGAGCGGATGGTCGCGCTGCAGGAGGAGCTCGATTGGGAGGTTTACGGGGCTTACGGCCTTGTCCAGTTGAGCGGGACAGGCAATCACTTGCCCCTTACCGCCCCTGGCCTCGGCTCTGTCCCGCGCGTCAGACTTGGCGAGCGCGCGTTCGAGATCGTGCTCGCGCGGAAGGTCGCCACTGGTGAAGTCAAGACTGAGTGGTTCACTCGTCATCACTCGACGCCCATCACAGAGATCCCGACCCACTGGCCCGACTGGTACCGCTCCATCGTCCAGAACCGCATCGACGTGATCGAGAAGCGCAAGGACATCGCGCTGATTGAGCGACCAGAGTGCAAGCGCCGCTGGGCGTCCGAGCCGTGGGAAAAGCGGGAGAAGGAGGCCCTCCGCACCTGGTTGCTCGACCGCGCCGAGGACCGCCGCCTGTGGTTCACGCTGCGCGACGGTTTTGAGCAGCCGCGCCCGCTCACGGTCAGTCAGCTTGCCGACGAGTTCGCCAAGCTCAACCCCGACGTGCCCGCCGTTGCCACGCTCTACGCCGTCGACCACCTCGGCAAGCGTGACCTGCCGCTCGAAGCGGTCCTGGCCGAGGCCCTCGACGCCGAGCATGTCCCCTACCTCGCTGCGCTCCGATACAAGGACACAGGCATGCGCAAGCGCGCCCAATGGGAAGAGGTCTGGGACCTCCAGCGGGAGGAAGACGCAACCGGCGAGAGAGTAAACATCCCCGTCCCACCGAAGTACACCTCCGCCGATTTCGCCAAGACCGCCTACTGGTCCAACCGCGGCAAGCTCGACGTCCCCAAGGAACGGTTCGTCTCCTACCCGGGCGCCAGCCCCGATGCCGACCCAACTCTGTTGCTCGGCTGGGCCGGCTGGGACCACCGCGACCAGGCCCAGGCCTTGGTGAACGTCGTCAAGGACCGCACCTCCCAGCTGAGCTGGGACAACGACCGAATAACGCCGCTCCTCGCGGGCCTGGCCGAGTTGATGCCGTGGGTGCGCCAGTGGTTCGGCACCGACGACCAAGAGTGGGGCGGCAACGCCGCCGAGGAGTTCGGGACGTTCCTGGACACCGAGCGCGCCAAGCGCGGGCTGACGTCTGAGCAGCTCGCGGCATGGCGCCCCGCGCCGAAGACCCGCGGCCGCAAGGCCGCAGCCCCGCGTACCCCGAAGAAGACCGACACCTCCGCTGCCGACACGCAGACGGCCTGAGCGGGAGAGGGAGACCACCGCCCATGAGTTCCTCCAGCGACGCCCTCTACCTGAAGGACGTCCTCAACCTGCCCAAGTCCGTCCTCGCGGGCGACTTCAAAGTCGAACTGTCAGGCGGCTTCGGCGAGTCCGGGCAGCGCGTGCGCGAGTACGTCATCACCGACCAGCTCGAGCAGGCGTTCCGCAAGTCCCTCGGCATCGTCAAGGCGGCGGTCCGCGACAACACCTCGCACGCCGCCTACCTGCACGGCTCCTTCGGCTCCGGTAAGAGCCACTTCCTGACCGTGCTCCACGCGATTCTCAACGACAGTGCGGCAGTCGCCCGTGACAAGCCGAAGCTGCAGGCGGTCATCGCGGAGCACGCCGACTGGCTCGTTCAAGAGGGGACGAGGAAGCGGTTCCTGATGGTGCCGTACCACCTGGTCGGCGCCGCGTCGCTCGACTCGGCGCTGCTCGGGGGTTACGTCGCCACCGTCCGGCGGCTGCACCCGGGCGCGCCCGTGCCGCCGGTCTACCGCGCGGACGCCGCGCTCGCGGATGCCCGCCGGCAGCGCGACTTCCTCGCGGACGACGCGAAGTTCATCCAGTGGCTCGGCGACCCCGCCGGCCCGGACGCTGCCACCCAGGGCGATGTGAGCGACGGCGACGACCTGGACGACCTGGACGCGAAGGCCGCCCCCGCCTCCGGCTGGACCTCCGCGAGCCTGGATGCCGCCTTCGCCGCCGCTCCTGGCGATGAGCTGCGCAACGCGCTGATCTCGGCGCTGATCTCGGATTCGGGTCCGATGGCGTCCTACGCCCGCGGCGCGCAGGGCGACAAGAACGCGTTCCTGCCGCTGGAGAACGGCCTTGCCGTCATCAGCCGGCATGCGCAGAGCCTCGGCTACGACGGGCTCGTCCTCTTCCTCGACGAGCTGATCCTGTGGCTGCAGGCGCACCTCACCGAGAAGGCGATGGTCAATGACGAGGTCAGCAAGCTGGTGAAGCTTATCGAGTCGGGTGACACCGACCGGCCGGTTCCGATCGTGTCGTTCATCTCCCGGCAGCGCGACCTGTCTCAGCTCGTCGGCTCTGATGTGGTCGGCGCGGACGTGAAGAACCTCGAGCAGCAGGTCGGCTACCTCGCCGGCCGGTTCGACGTGGTGAGCCTGGAGGACCGCAACCTCCCCGCGATCATCAAGGAGCGGGTCCTTAAGCCCAAGGACGACGCCGCTCGCGCCGCCCTCGGCAGCGCCTTCGCCACGGTCGAGTCCTCCGACGCCGCGGTCCGGGAGGTGCTGCTGGATGCGGCCGGGGCGACCCGCGCGGACTGGGCGGATTTCAAGGAGCTCTACCCGCTCTCCCCCGTTCTCCTGAACACCCTGGTCGCTCTCTCCGGGGCGTTGCAGCGCGAGCGCACCGGTCTGAAGCTCATCCAGGAGATGCTCTACCGCCGCCGCGAGGACATGAAGCTCGGTGACCTGATACCCCTGGGTGACCTGTGGGACGTCCTCGCGGACGGCATGGGCGAGGCGTTCACCGACCGCCTGCGCGCCCAGTCCGAGGCTGCGATCCGCTTCCACACCAAGGTCCAGGCGTTCCTCCTGCAGAAGTACGGCTCCACCGAAGATGCCGGCTATCGCGCCGATGACCGCTTCGTGAAGACGCTCCTCCTCGGCTTCCTCTCTCCGGAAGTCCCTGCCCTGTCCCGCCTCACCGGTGGACGCCTGGCCGCGCTCAACCACGGTTCACTGCGCTCTCGCGCGGTGACGCCGGGTGAGCTGGCGGTGCGCCGGCTTCGCGAGCTGCAGGCGGAGTTCCCCGGTGAGCTGCGCAGCGACGGCAACGACGCCGACCCGGTGTTCACTCTCCATCTGTCCGACCTTGATGTGGAGCCGATCCTCGACGCGGTCGGTGAGAAGGACAACGTCGGGCAGCGCCGCATCTGGGTGAAGGAGCGTCTGTGGGAGGCGCTGGGGGTCCGCGACACGGGTGCTTTCGTGTGCGAGCACGAGGTGGTGTGGCGCGGTACCAAGCGCATCGCGGAGTTCGTCTTCGAGAACGTGAAGGAACCGGCGACCATGCCGACGACGCAGTTCTCGCCCAGCGTCGAGGGCCGTGTCCGCTTCGTCGTCGACTACCCCTTCGACGAGTCCGACGGTCACCCGAGCGATGACACCGCGCGTATCCAGCGGCTGCGGCAGGAGGGCGTTGAGGCTGCCACTGTCGTGTGGCTGCCGTTCTTCTTCTCCCCGCAGCGCTCCGCGCAGCTCGGCCGCCTGCTGAAGATCCAGTACCTGCTGGAGCGGGACCGGCTCGCTAACTACGCCGCTCATCTGCCTTCCGATGACCAGATTCGGGTCAAGCATCAGCTCGAGGCCCAGCGCGACACCCTCACCAGCCAGCTCACCGACGTGCTGCGGCAGCTGTACGGGATCGCGAGCGTGGATGAGACGAACGTCGGCGCGGAGACCCCGGACGGGCTGCACGTGTACTCCCTCTACCCGGGACACACTCCGCAGCTGCAGGGCGGCGCGCCCTTCGCGTACAACCTGGCCAAGCTGGCCGACGGGCTGTTCGCCGCGCTGTACCCCAAGCATCCGGACTTCGACCCGCAGGAGACCCGGAAGCCCGTCACCGCTGGCGAGTTGAAGACGGTGTACGGGTGGATCGCGCGGGCCATGGAGGACGGGTCGCGCCGCGTCGTCGTGGACAGCAAGCAGCTGGGGCTGGTCAAGCGGATCGTGCACCCCCTGGAGCTGGGTGAGGTTCATGACGGGCCGCTGAACGTCGGCACCGAATGGCGCCGCCGCATCGAGCAGCACGCCACCGCGCAGGGCGTCACCGGCGACTACGACGTCGAGGACATCCGCCGCTGGATCGCCGCGCTGGGCTGGACCGGCCTGGACAAGGCGGTCAGCAATCTACTGATCGCCGTGTACGCACTGGTCGCGGACCGCTCCTGGGTTTTCAACGGCTCCGCGGCAGCGGCCCCCGAGCTGGACCGTATCGGCCCCGGGTGGGCGCTGCGGGCTCAGGAGCTGCCCAGCGAGCAGGAGTTCACGGCCGCGCACGAGCGGGCCGCCGCGCTGTTCGGGGAGAGCGTGCCCCGGGTGCGCTACGCCCGTAACGTCAACGACCTGGCGGCGAAGGTCCGGGCGAAGGCGCAGGGCTGGGAACCGGCTGTCAACGGTCTGCGGCGGTCCCTGGCCAACCACCGCGCAGCACTCGGCCTGACCGATGAGCACAACGCTCGCGAGATCTCGGTGCGCGATGCCGCCGACTTGATCGCCCGCCTTGTCCGGCACAAGGACGCCACCGCGCTCGTGCGGGAGCTGTCCGCACTCGCCTACACCACCTCCGATGACGCCCTGGCGAAGGCTATGTCCTCGGCGCAGCCGACCTTGGACGCGCTGGATCGCGTCAAGTGGCAGCTGCTCGACAGTGTGCGCGGCCTGACCAGCCGGGGCGATGGTCTTGCGGACCGGGCGGAGCGGCTGCTTTCGGAGATCGCCGAGGCGGCTGCGGCCATGGAGCGCGACCGGGAGCTGGCTCCGGTGCTGAACGGGGCTGAGAGCCGGGCCGTGGACATCATCAGCGAGTCCGGGCGGCTGAACGCCGTCGCCGCGCCGGCGCCCGAGTCCACCACCACCGCAGGGTCTGTTCCGGACCCGCGGGGCGCGGACCAGGTGAGCCTGACCGTTCATGGCCGGCCCCCGCTGCCCGCTCAGGTGCAGCCGACACCTGACACTCCCGCAGGACCGACCGCTTCCTCTTCACCTGCGGTTCCCCCCGCCCGGCGCCGCCGACTGATCGTCGCGACCAGCACGGGCAGTCTGGAGCCCGAGCTGGAGCAGGTCCTGGCCGAACTGGCCCAGCAGATCCTCTCCCACGCGGCTGCCAAGCCCGGCACCGCCATCGAGATCGGCTGGCAGGAAGTGGAGGGTGGTGAGTCATGACCCAGGCGGCCACGGGGACCACGGTCCCCAAGATCGACCAGCGTGCTGTCGAAGCGCTGCTGTGGACGGCGCTCCCGCACGCCAAGGGCTCTCGCCTGGTGCTGGTCCGCGGCCGTTACCGCGAAGGCGCACCGGCTGAGTTCACCACGCGTCTGGTCAAGGATGCGACGGTGGATGGCGAGCCGGAGCAGCGCCGGGTCTATGTCAGCCACCAGTCCTCGGTGCTCGGCATGGTCGACGCCTGGCAGAGCCATCTCGCCCGGCACACGGGCGGTGCCGGTGGCAGCGACATCCTCGTCGTCACCACCGATGCTCCCGACACCCGCCCGATGCCGCTGGACTTGCGGGGGGAGGCCATCGGCCGCTCCCTGCTCACCGTGGACCGCGTCGAGATCGTCAAGCAGCGCTTCGGCGCGGTGGACGTCGACCCGCGCATCCGACGCGAGCCCTGGCTCGCCGACGCGCTGCTCGCCGCGGAGCCGTCTGGCGGATGGCTCCCCGTGGGCTCCGTGCTGACTCTGGACGCTGCCATGCGCGCTCTGCTGCACGCCCGGATCGGCCTGGGCGATGGCCTGTCGATCGACGCTGTGCCGCTGGATGTGGAGGCCCTCCTCACGTGGTCCCGCTCCCCCGGCGGTCCGGCGCGTTTCGCGGAACTGCAGGTCGAGGAGCGAGCCGGCCTGGCCAACTGGCTGGAGCGCACGGTCGGCGACTCGGCTCCACTGCTGCTCGCCCTGGCACAGGCCGGACGCGGCGAAGACGCGATGGCGCTGGGTGTCGTCGCGGCCGTCCTCACCGGGCCGAGGGCCACCGCGGACGCGGCCCTGGCCGTGGGAGCGCTGTTCGGTTCCGTGCCCTTCCGGCCGGACGAGCTGCGCCACTACACCCTTGCCGTGGAGGGCGTCCTCGCCCGGTGGATCACGCAGGCCACGGCGGGTGGTCCGCGCAGCGGTGAGGCGCGCACCCGCGTTTTGGAGGTCTTGGAGCAGGCCGATGGCCTGGCGGATCGGGCGGGTCTGCGCGAGGCCCTCGCCGACAGCGGATTCCTTCCCTCCGGCTTCCGTGCCCGGCTTAGGGCACTCGCCGCCACTCTCACTGCGGCTCCTGACCAGCGCGCGGTTGCGGCAGCGGAAGCCGCCCTCCACCAGTTGAAGAGTCATCACCTTGCGGACCTGCTCTTCTGCGAGCAGGTGCAGTTGGCCGAGATGGCGGTACGCCTCGAACGCTGGCTGACGACTCCGGAGGCCGACCTTGCGTCCGGCTCCGGGGTGGTGGGCTCCGCGGTTCACGCCCACCTCGGCGACTGGGGCTGGGCCGACCGTGCCCTGAACCGGCTGTGGGCCGGGGACGGGGCGGCGGACCCGCACGTCAACGAGGCGTATCGGGTGGTCCACGACGCTGCCCGGGCCCGCCGCGATCGTCTGGACCGCACCTTCGCCAAGGCCCTGGCCGCTTGGACACAGCACGCCAGCAGCACCGCTCCCGATGGGGCGCTGCTGGTGGAGGACGTGCTGCGGCGCATTGCAGTGCCGCTCGCTTCGAGGCGGTCCCCGCTGATCCTGCTCCTCGACGGCATGAGCAGCGCGGTCGCCACCCAGCTGGGTGAGGAACTGGGTGCGCCGCGCTGGATGGAGGCCGCGCCGGAGGCCGGCCGGCGGGTCGCCGCCGTCGCCGCGATCCCGTCGATCACCACCGTCAGCCGGGCCACGCTCCTCACCGGCGGCCTGGTGGCGGGCGGTCAGAGTGTGGAGAAGGATGGCTTCGTTGCGTTCTGGCGCAAGCGGCGGCATGAGGCGGTGCTGTTCCACAAGGCCGACCTGCCCGGCCCGGCCGGGCACCGGCTCGCGCCCGAAGTCGTCGCGGCCCTCGCAGGCGACGGTGTGGTCGGCGTGGTCCTCAACACGATCGACGACGCGCTCGACCACGGTCAGGAGAGCTCCAAGGGCGACTGGACGGTGGGCAGCGTGCGCTACCTGTCCGAGCTGCTGGACGCGGCACGCGGCCAGGGCCGCCCGGTGGTTCTGGTCGCCGATCACGGCCACGTCCTGGACCGCACCGCCGAAGGCCCTGTGCCCGCCCACGGCGTCGAGTCGGCGCGCTGGCGGATCAGCAGCCCCGGGGAGCAGCCCGGTGAGGACGAGGTCCAGCTGGCCGGCCCGCGCGTGCTGGAGGGCGGCGGCATGGTCACCGTGCTGTGGCGGGAGGATCAGCGCTATACCCCCCGCAGGGCCGGCTACCACGGCGGCGCGGCTCTGGCCGAGATGACCGTGCCGGTGCTGGTGCTGCTGCCGTCGGTGGAGATCCTGCCCCCCGGCTGGTCGGTGTTGCCCCCGGAGAGGGTCACCCCGCCGTGGTGGCTGGAAGCGGGCCTTGGGAATGTGCCCGCCGCGTCGCTGCCCACCGTGAAGTTGGGATCGGTCGCGAAGAAGGAATCCGAGCCGACCCGCTCCGGTGACGCTGCGGCGTCCCCGTCCCTCGGCGCCCTGGTGGTGGATACCGGCGTGTATGCGGCGCAGAAGCAGTTCGTCCGCAAGGGCCCCGAGAAGAAGGCCGTCGCCGCCGTCATCGACGCTCTCGTCGCGGCGGACGGTACGCTCTCGCTCGCCGCGGTGAGCACGGCCGCCGCGTCCTCGGGCGGGCGGGCCCCGCGCAACGCCGAGTTCTTCGTCGCAGCGCTGCAGCGGCTGCTCAATGTCGAGGGCTATCCAGTGCTGGGCCTCATCGACGCGGGCGCACGCGTCAAGCTCGACATCACACTGCTGAAAGACCAGTTCGGGGTGAAGGCGTAGATGAGCACGGTCTCTGCGGTCAGCGCGGCGCGCCGTCGCGAGGTGGTGGACGCGCTGCGGCGCGGCACCGTGCCGCAGTCGGGACTCGACCTGTTCGCCGTCGGCCTGGACCGCTTCTCCGGGGCCCTGGACGGCGACCTGGCCACCGTGGCGCGCGGCGGCGCCGCCTTCCATGCCATCCGCGGCGAGTACGGCTCCGGAAAGACGTTCTTCGCCCGCTGGCTCGCCGAGCGTGCCAAGCGCGCCGGACTTGCCACCGCCGAGATCCAGATCTCAGAGACCGAGACCCCTCTGCACAAACTGGAGACCGTCTACCGCCGCCTCACCGAGCGCCTCACCACGGCCACCCACCCGCCGAGCGCGCTAAGGGCTGTGATCGACTCCTGGTTCTTCACCCTCGAAGAAGAGGTCCTTGACGCGGGCGAGAGTGATGAGGACGACGCTGACGCGCTTGCCGCTGCGGTGGACGCCCTCATGGAGCAGCGCCTCGTCGGCGTCGCCCGGACCACCCCGGCGTTCGCCGCAGCCCTGCGCGGCTACCACCATGCCCGCGCCGCAGGCGATGCGCCCACCGCCGAAGCGCTGATCGCCTGGCTCGGCGGACAGAAGTCCGTCGCCGCCGCGGCCCGGCGCTCCGCGGGCGTGCGCGGCGACCTGGACCACTTCGCCGCCCTCGGCTTTCTGCAGGGCCTGCTCACCGTCCTTAGGGACTGCGGCCAGCCAGGACTCCTCGTGGTCCTGGACGAGATCGAGACACTGCAGCGGGTCCGCAGCGACGTCCGCGAGAAGGGCCTCAACGCGCTACGGCAGCTCCTGGACGAGATCGACGCCGGACGCTTCCCCGGGCTGTTCCTCGTCATCACCGGAACCCCCGCCTTCTACGACGGGCAGCAGGGCATCCAGCGGCTGCCTCCGCTTGCCCAGCGCCTGGCTACGGACTTCTCCACCGACCCGCGCTTCGACTCGCCGCGGGCCGTGCAGCTGCGCCTGCCCGGCTTCGACCTGACCCGGCTGTGCGAGCTCGGCCGCAACATCCGCGACCTCTACGCCGGCCAGGCCACCCACCCCGAGCGGATCGCCCACGTGGTGGACGACGCCTATGTCGCCCAGCTCGCCACCGCGGTCACCGGCGGGCTCGGAGGCAATGTCGGCGTCGCGCCCCGGCTGTTCCTGCGCAAGCTCGTGGCGGACGTCCTCGACCGCGTTGACGAGTTCGAGGACTTCGACCCGCGCAAGGACTATGCCCTTACCGTCTCTTCCGCCGAGCTCAGCGAGGTCGAACGCAACGCCGCCGCAGCGAGTGCCGACGACGTCGAGCTGGACCTGACGTGAACCGCCCCGAACCGAACGACCCGCTCAGTCGGCTCGACACCGTACTGCTGCACCACATCGTCAACACTCTCGGCTGGACGTCGCTGCGACCGCTGCAGCAGGAGGCAATCGACCCGCTGCTGTCCGGAACCGACACTGTGCTGCTCGCTCCCACCGCGGGCGGCAAGACGGAAGCCGCCGCGTTCCCGCTGCTGTCCAGGATGGCCGGCGAGAACTGGACGGGCACATCCGTGCTCTATGTGTGCCCGCTCAAGGCGCTGCTCAACAACCTGCTGCCGCGTCTGGAGACCTACGCATCGTGGCTCGGGCGCACCGCCGCGCTGTGGCACGGCGACGTCTCCCAGCCTAGGCGCAAAGCCATCCTGCGCCGGCGCCCGGACATCCTGTTGACGACGCCGGAGTCGCTGGAATCGATGCTGGTGAGCGTGAATGTGGACCATCGCGCGTTGTTTGGCGGGCTGCGCGCCGTCGTCGTGGACGAGGTCCACGCCTTCGCGGGCGACGATCGCGGCTGGCACCTGATCGCCGTCCTGGAACGTCTGCAGCGCGTCGCTGGGCGGTCCGTGCAGCGCGTCGGGCTGTCCGCCACCGTCGGCAACCCTGAGGAACTTTTGAGCTGGCTCCAGGGCTCGGCCTCCGGCACCCGCCCCGCCCAGGTCATCGCCCCGCACCTGCACGCTCAGTCCGAGCTGCCGTCAGGGAAGCCGCCGGGTGCACCTCCCGGCGATGTGCAACTCGACTACGTCGGCTCGCTGACCAACGCCGCCACGGTCATCGCCGCCCTCCACCGGGGCAAGAAGCGCCTGGTTTTCTGCGAGTCCCGACGCCAGGTCGAACAACTCGGCGAGAGCCTGCGCGCCAAAGGCGTCACCACGTTCCTCTCCCACGCCTCCCTGTCCGTGGACGAGCGACGCCGCGCCGAGGAGGCCTTCGCCGACGCCCGGGACTGCGTCATCGTCTCCACCAGCACCCTCGAACTGGGCATCGACGTCGGCGACCTGGACCGTGTCATCCAGATCGACGCCCCTGGCAGCGTCGCCTCCTTCCTCCAGCGCATCGGACGCACCGGACGACGCCCGGGCTCCACGCGCAATTGCCTCTTCCTCGCCGTCGACGAGGGCGGCCTGCTCGCCGC
The DNA here is from genome assembly GCF_013778455.1 of Streptomyces himalayensis subsp. himalayensis. Taxonomy (GTDB): domain Bacteria; phylum Actinomycetota; class Actinomycetes; order Streptomycetales; family Streptomycetaceae; genus Streptomyces; species Streptomyces himalayensis. The sequence goes on from NZ_JACEHE010000020.1 coordinate 52,866, forward strand.
TGCCGCCCTGCTGCTTCAGTGGTCCCGAGGCTGGGTCGAACCCGTCGTGCCCCCGCCCGAGCCACGCCACATCGTCGCCCAGCAGATCCTCGCCCTGTGTCTGCAGGAACACCGCATCGGTGACAGGCTTTGGCAGGAGTGGTGGGGTGGCCTTGGCCCCTTCGGCCCGGCAGCCGAGCCCATCGTGCGCCACCTGGTCCGCGAGGGCTACCTCGACCAGGACGGCGGGATGCTGTTCATCGGCCCCGAGGCCGAACGCCGCTTCGGACACCGGCACTTCATGAACCTGACGGCCGTCTTCACCGCTGCACCCGAGTTCACGGTCCTCAATGGGCGCACCGAAATCGGCACAACCGACCCCACCCTCCTCACCGAGGAGTGCGCAGGACCGCGACGCCTGCTGCTCGCCGGTCGCAGCTGGCAGGTCACCTACATCGACTGGAACCGCAAGCGCTGCTTCGTGGAGCCCGTCGACGGCGGCGGGAAAGCGAAGTGGAACAGCGGCGCGCTGCCCATGGCTTCCTTCGAACTTGCCCGTGCCGCCCGCGAGGTCCTCCTCGGCGAAGACCCGCCGATAGCGTTCACCAAACGCGCCGAAGGAGCGCTGGCGCAGCTCCGCGAGGAGAGCACCGAAGCCGTCCACCCCGGCGGCAATCTGATCATCCGCGATGGCGAGGGCAAGGACCTGCGGTGGTGGACCTGGGCCGGCCACCGTACAAACGTCACGCTAGCTGCCACCCTGACCGGGATTGCAGACCCCCTCCAACGCGGCAACGACCTCTACGTGCGGCTGCGCGCCGACCTCACCCCGCAGATGTGGAAGGAAGCCACCGGCCACGCCGCCGACAGTCTCTGCCTGCCCGAGATCGACCCCCGCGCCCTGGGCGGCCTCAAATTCAGCGCCGCCCTACCAGAACGGCTCGCAGAAGCCACCCTCGCAGCACGCCTCGCAGACCTGGACCACGCCGCCCAAGTTCTCGCCGAGCCCGCACGCTTCATGAACCTCCAGGCCTGATCATCGACTTGGCGTGCCGCGCGGTTCGTAACTTCTCGTCGTCCGATGAGGCACCTTGCCTACGAGGCAGCCCACTCAAGGACCACCGCTTTACAAGCTCGAGGCCCCGCGGCTCCGTGCGACCCGCTTCCGCGCGCTCGACCAGTGGTCCGCGTTGCAAGCGGGCTCCGGCGCGAGCTCCAGTGCGACGAGATGGGCGCCGTTGACGGTGCACCATCGGGCCTGGGCGGACTCGGAGAGCTTGAACACCATCGCCAAGGCGGCGTCCCACCTGCCCGACCCCTGGGTGACCTTGGTCTGAAGCTTCACCTTCCCCGACGAGCTGAGCGACCGCCCGGACTGGTCTGCCCAGCTCATCGCTGGCCTGTCCGCCCTTTCCCGAGCCGCGCTGTCTGGATGAGTGAGCAGTCGGTGCTCATGCCCTGCAGGTTGCTCTCACCCTCACAGGTCCCACTCGTCGGCCAGCAGGCCCACGAGCCGCCGCTGCCGCTTCTGCAGCAGCTCCGGCGTCCAGTCTTGGTGCTGCAGCACCTGGCTGGTCAGGGCGAAGGTGGAAACGCCGTGCCTCCCCGTGAAGTACTTGGCCTTCTTCTCTATGAAGTCGTAATTCTGGGCGTAGGAGTTCTTGGACCGGTTGAGCAGGACGAGGTTGCCCAGCCGGTGTATCCACCGCTCGCGCTGCTCGTCGGTGAAGAGCCGCAGCCACTGCGACCCCCGCTTTGGGTTCTGCGGCAGCACGTGCTCGACGGTGATCAGCGGGTGGTCGTAGGAGACTCCGGGCTTGCCGGCCAGCATCTCATCGAGGCGAAGCAGGACGTACTTGCGGGTCTTGGTGACCAGGTAAATGTCGCCGTTCAGGCGGGCGAGCGTTTCGGCCTTCTCAGCGTCGGTGAGTCCGAAGGACGGGGCGTCCAGGCCCTTGCCGGCGTCGAGTTCGCGCAGCAGCTCGGCGTAGCGGGTGACACGAGGCGTGGTGTAGACACGGCGGAGGAACATGCTGGCCGAGAGCCGCTCCAGCGCGGCGAAGAAGCGGTCGAGCCAGGCCGGGTCGTCGCCGTGGTTGCGTAGCGCCCACAGAGCTGCGGGTCGCCAGTCGTTGTTGTCGACCTGCTGGAGGCGCTTGAACCAGGCGTTGACCTGCTCCGCTCCGGATGCTGCCGCGTAGTTGGCGTCGCGGATCTGCACGTAGGCGTCCGCGTACGGCACGACGACGTCGTTGACGAACGCTTCGGCCTTGCCGGGCAGGTAGTGGCTGAGCACCTGCTCGGGGAATTCCTTGAGCAGTTCCCGCTCCGCCCGTTTCATGGCGAACACCATCCGCAGGTGGAGGAACAGGTCGGCGAAGTCGTCGCGGCCGAGCGCCTCCTCTGCGTCCTCCCACTTGCGGGCGCACTCCTGCGAGGTCTGCGCGTCGAGAGCGCCGATGATGTGCGACTTGAAGATGTCGGTGGGTGACAGGTCCAGCCCGCGGGAGTTCATGACGCTGAAGATGCGGTGCGCGCTGTCCAGGTCGGGGGTGCTGACGACGACCAGGAAGGTGCGTTCGCCCAGCATCTGCACGAGGTCTAGTCGGCGCTCCTCGGACCAGTCGGCAAGTATCGCGTGCAGGGCCTTGGCGTTGCGTTGGACGGACTTTTGCGCGTCCGTCGGTAGCGCCCCCTCCTTCAGGGTGCGCAGTGTCTCGGTGGCTCCCGTGGTCTGGACGTACTGCTGGAAGAAGCCGGCGTCGCGGCTGCGCAGGGTGAGCCTGGGTCGGGGATCGAGCCTGCGGACTTTGTTGCCCGGCTCGGTGACCAGTTTGTCGAGATCGCTGCGCAGCTCGGGGTCGTCCGTCAGGTCGCGGAGGAGGGCAAGCAGGATGGTCAGGGTGGTGAGGCGCTGCTGGCCGTCGATGACCTCGGCGGTTGCGTTGCCCTTCGCCTTGACGAGAACGATGGAGCCCAGGAAGTACGGCTCGTCCGTTCCTCGCTCCAGGGCTTCCTCCAAGTCATTGAGCAGTTGGGTGGCCTGCTCGACCTCCCAGGCGTACGGCCGCTGGTAGTCCGGTATACGGAAGTCGTAGTCGCTGCTGAACACCTTGTGCAGGGACACTTCCTGCGCCTCGAGTTGCTGCATCCACCCATCATCTCGGAGCCGTTGACGCGGTGTCTCGAAGTCAGGCATGGCATCCAGAGTTCGGCGTCACCTGCGGCGCCCAGGTCAGGGCCCCGCAAGGCCTACGGCAGAAGTTGACCAGCGGCAGCCGCTCGCATCCGTCCGTGCAGGCCACGTCGTCGCGGCAGACATGGCCGCCCCGCGCGGCGTGCAGCCGTTCTGTCTCCCACCGGCACGGACGCCGGCCGAAGGGGCCCAGCAGCGCCGAGAGCCCGGTCGGCGGCGGCGTGAGGTTGGTCATTGAGTGCTTCCTTCCAGAGGGCGCAGGGCGGTGGCGCAGGTGGCACAGCGGCCGTCGCCGCCTGGGTGGGCGCGCCGTGGTGTGGGGCCGGTGCAGCTGCGGCACCAGGGCCAGTCAAGGCAGGCGGGGCAGAGGTCTTCGCCGGGGGCGCATCCGGGCCTGCCGCAGCCGGCGCATTCGGCGAGCGCCCGGTAGGTGACCGCTTCGATCACCGTGCGGCCATCGCAGGCCGCCCGGGAGGGATCCGGGGTCGGAGGCGGTTGGGGCGGGTCGGCGTCATCTGCGCAAGCGGCTGGGGGCGGGTAGCTCTGGGCGGCGCGCAGCCGGGCGGCGACGATCGCGTCGACGGAGGTCCTGATCCGGCTCGGCAGAGGGCGGCCGGCGATGACGTGATGCAGCTGCTCGGGGCTCCAGCCCGCATCCAGCATGACCGTCACGATCCGGCCCTGATCCCGCAGTGCCGCTCCCGTCAGCAGCAGCTCGGGATGGCGTGCCCCGATCGACAGCAACAGTCGGACGCCCGCGGACGGTTCCTCGCGCGGCGTGTTCTCGGGTGCACTCTGCCCGGTGCCGGGGTTTGTCCGTGCCGCGTCTTCGTGTTCGCGCGTGCGCGTGCTTGGGGCGGAGGGACGGACGGGGTTGGTGTTCTGGTTGGTGGTCTTCTTTGGCTTGGTGTTCTTTGTTGGCGGGTCAGCCTGCGCAGGTTCAGCCTGCGCAGGCTTTTCCGACTCTGGTTGTGACCAGCGGTTCTGCCTGGCTGGAGGTCTGGAGGGCGGCGGGGCTGGTGTGCCGTCGCCATCGGGGCGCTCGGGCATGTCCGTGATGAAGTAGGCGGCGGCGCCGAGCGTGCCGTCCGAGCGTCGCTCGCGCTCGCGAAACAGGTAGCCGTGCTGCTCCAGCTCCTTCAGGGCGGTGGTGACGGCCTCCTTCCCGTCGGGCCCCAGCCGGGCCAGTTCGGTGACGCTCACCCGCCAGCCGTCGCGGTGGGTGGAGATGAGGCCGAAGATTCCCTTGGCGCGGAAAGAAATCTTCGGGTCGCGGAAGAGGTCGTTGCGGATCTGGGTGAACCGGTCCGCCGCCATCACCCCGCGGCGGATCCCCGCGCCATAGCCGCTCATCGCGGCGCTCCCGTCTGCACGTGGGGTGCGCGGCGGCGAGGGCAGCGAGGCGACCGCGCCATAGGGAGGGCGGCCGGTGCCGGCGGACGAGGAAACAGGCGTGACGTCCATGCCGTCAGCTCACCCGCTACGCCCGACCACACCGTCGGCCACAACCCCCGGCCAGCGGTCACGATCGGGCAACTGCCCGCCAGGCTGCCGTGGTCGGGGTCATGGTCGGGCCCGACCAATGTGTGCTCGGCCGCCCTTGGCGGGCGGTGCGCAGTCCCGGTTGCGCACCGACGGAACGGGTCATGCGCACGCGGCTGCGCAACGGCCTGGGGTCCTGCGCAGTCCTCGCGTGCGGGCGATTGCGCACGGGGACGGGCGACGTCCGCCGTAGGACTGCTGCGCATGCAGCAGCCAGTGCGCAATCAGCTCCACGGGGCCGGCACAAGGGCAGGCCGCGCACTACCCGTGCGGTGAGCCGCTCCCCCGGTGGGCCATACCGCGCTCGTTCCCGTCGGCTCCCGGCTCCCGTCGAACCCCTTTCCTTCCTTGGGGCGGTGCGATCGGTCGCGTGGGGCCCGTGGTCGGGGCTGTGGTCGGCCCGACCACGGGCCCGACCACGGCGTTTGTGTCCCCATCGTGACCGTGGTCGGGCCTTGTTGGTCGGTGGTCGGGTCGGGGCTGGCGGGTTGCCTGAAGGTCAGCAACAACCCGTTCTGACCTGGGAGTTTGGAATGTTTCCTGCCAAGCAGGCTCCGGTGGGCCAAGGCGCCCCGTCGACGGCCGCGGGGGCCCGCCTCACGCAGATGCGGCGCCGTGTCCGCCTGGGGCGCATGGGGGTGTGGGCTGCCGTGGCGGCCGGGCCCATCGCCCTGGCCGTCGCCGTCACCGCGCCGGCGACGGTGGTCCAGGCGGCCGCCGAGGCGAAGCCGGCCACGGTGCGCACGCCCGTGTCGGCCAACCCGGCCGGCTATGCCGGTGTGTTCCTTACCGCGTGGCTGCGCAGCAGCCGGGGCGACGACAGCAGTGCGCAGGCGCGTCTTGCGCAGTCGCTGGCACCGGAGGTGGATCTGCCCGAGCGGGGCGGTGCGCAGCCGAAGCTGGAGTCGGTGGTGGCGGTGCGCAGTGCGCAGCGCTCCGGCCAGAGGTGGTCGGTGACCTTGGCTGCGCAGTACGCCGAGGGCTCGGTGCGCTATTACGTGGTGCCGGTGGCCGCCGACGGCAGCGGCACGACGTTCACCGTGACAGCAGCCCCCGCTGTGGTGGCCGGCCCGGCACGCGCCCAGGCGGCGCGGTCGCCGTACAGGACGTCGGTCCCTACGACTGGTGATCTGTCGTTGGCGGCTCAGGAGTTCCTCGCCGCGTATGTGACCGGGTCCGGTGAGGTGGACCGCTACCTCGCCCCCGGGGTGCAGCTGTCGGCACTCTCGCCCGCCCCGTACGAGACGGTCACCGTCACACGGCTCGACGCGATCGAGGAGGCGGCGGCCGCCGAGCAGGTCCCGGCTGAGGGCACGCGGGTGCGGGTGGCCGCCCAGGTGGAGGCCCGCGACAAGGCCGGGCGGTGGCCGCTCAGTTATGAGCTCACCCTCACGGCCCGCTCGGGCCGGTGGGAAGTCGCGGCGCTTGCCTGCGGCGTCACCGCCCAGGAGGGGGGTGTCCGGTCGTGATCACCGTGCACAGCGTGATGCTCGCCGGGGAGTTGAACGACCTCGGCGACTCGTGGATCAGCATGTTCAAGGACTGGGCGACCAAGGGTTTGCAGGCCGGCCTGTCCGTCCTCGTCGTCGTGATCATGGTCCAGAGGTTCAGCCTGAAAGCGGGCATCGGCGCCCTGCTGCTGATGGTGATCGCGCTCGGGCTGTACAACTCCCGCAACGACCTTGCCAGGATGTTCGAGGACGAGGTCAAAAACCCCTCCAAGTCGGCTCCCGCCCTCCCCGGCGTCGTCGAGGGCTTTGATCCAGCTGCCCGTGACCACGTGGCAGGTCCGGGAGGCTGGTGGTGAGCGCGTCCGCCGCCCGGGTGGGGCGCTACTACACCGCCGCGCGCCGCCACCCGTGGGTCCTGGGCAAGGTGGCCGACTGGCGCATCCCCCTCGGCCCCTACACCCCCGCCCAGATCTTCCTCGCGGTCGTCGGCGGCTTCCTCCTGGTCAAGACCATCAGCTGGTGGTCGTGGATGGGGCCCATCCCGGTCGCGGCCTGGGTGCTGGCGACCTGGGCGGTGCGCCGTCCGAAGATCAAGGGCCGCGTCCCGATGCAGGCGGCGGCGGGCTGGCTGCTGCTGGCCTGGCAGCCGCACGGCGGGCGGATCGGCGGACGGGCCGCCCGGGACCGCGCAGCCCGCCCTCTGGTCGGTGGCTTTGTCATCGAGGACGCCGCCTGGGCCCCTGCGATCACGCCCCGTGCGCCGCACGGGTCCTCGGATCGGGCGCCCGGCCGCGGATCTGCGCGGCGCCCGTCGGCCGGTGGGCGTTCGGTGGCCGTTGCCCGTACGCAGCCGGCCCGTCCCATCTCGGGCGTGCAGCAGCTGCTCGCACTCGCCGAGCAGGGCGGTGGTGTGCGGTGAGGGTTCCGATCCGTCACATCGCCGGACATCTGGTGTGGTCGACCCACGGCAGCGTGTGGGCCGTCTACCGGCTGCACCCGGGCCCGGACGCCCGCGGCCACCGTGAGGAGACGGTGCAGGGCACCTACGTGCCGGCCCCCGTCCGGGACGAGCAACTCGCCAAGATCACGCACATGGTGCGCTCCCTGTCCGGGGCGCCCCGCCTGATCGGGCTGTGCGCAAGGGTCGATCCGGGTGAGATCGCGCTGCGCATGATCGAAGGCATCGAGCCGGCCGAAGCGATGCCCGACGACCAGCCGCATCCGTGGGTGGAGAACGTCGAAGCCACCTTGGATCTGTTGGACGGTCAGGAGATGCACCGCCGCACGCTGTGGCTGGCGGTGCCGCTGCAGACCGACACCGCCAGCGGGCAGGTGACCGCGTTGCTCGGCTCGGTCTGGGCGCAGATCGCCCCCGCCCTGGGGATGCGGCCAGTGCCGGTGGCCCGGCGCGAGGTGAACGCCTACCGCGAGCAGGCCTTGCGGGTGGAGGCCGCGCTCGCCGGCGGCGTGGCGTTCCGTCCGGCCCGCCCGGCGGAGATCGTGTGGATGATCCAGCACTCTCTGCACCGCGGCCTGAACGAACCCCTGCTCGCCGAAGCCGACGCCAGCGACCTGTACGGCGGACAGGTCCACGGCGGGGTGCTGCACTCCCCCAGCTACGCCGACCTCGGGCAGGCCCGGCTGCAGGAAGGCGGCATCGACCCTGAACTCGACGACATCGAGCGCCTGGGGATCACCGACCAGCTCACGCGGTCGGGCCGCAAGGCCTGGTGGCGGATCACCACCGCTGCCTCGCCTCTGCGGCGGCGCTGGCTACAGGTCGAAACGGACGCCGGAACCGGCTACCAGGCCCACCTGGCCTTGGCCGAGTGCCCGCCCGCCGTCAGCCAGGACGCCGCCGACCTGTTCGCCCAGCTGGAAACCTTGGAGTTCCCCGTCGACTACACCGTCGACCTCGCCCTGGTGTCCGCGGAGAAGGCACGCGATCAGGTGCGGCGCAAGAAAAACGAGCTCATCGACCAGGCCGACCAGTACGACGCGCGCCCCACCGGCATGCCGCCCTCGCTGACCGAGGCCGCCCGCGATCTGGGCGAGCTGGACGCCCGCCTGTCACGCACGTCCGTCGAGGTCGAGGTGCAGTCGGTGACCGTGCTGACGGTATGGGGGCCGACCGCCGCGATCTGCGACGCCCGCGCGCGGGCTCTGGCCGCGCTGCTCGGCGGCGCCGACTACCGCGCCGTTCGCCCGGCCGGCCTGCAGGAGGCCCTGTTCGCCCTGGGCCTGCCCGGCACCGTACGGCCCGGTGTGGTCAGGGAGTTCACGCAGCATCAGGTTTCGGAGGACTGGGCGCTGTCGGGTGCCTTCACCGCCTGTGAGGTCGGCGACCCGAACGGCATGTTCCTCGGCATCGACCTGGACTGCGGCACCACCCGCCCCGTCATGATCAACGTGGCGGATGCGCCGAAGCAGGACGCGTCCGCCTCCATGGGCATCGTCGGCGATCTCGGCGCAGGCAAGAGCGTCCTTCAGAAGCTGATCGCGGAGGCGGTGTGGGCGCGCGGGGGCTGCGCGATCTGCATCGACCGCACCCCGGTACGGGAATGGGCCACCTTCGCGCGGGCGGCGGCGAAGGGCCGCTGCCAGATCATCGACGCAGCCCAGGCCGAGGTGTCGATCGACCCCTTGAGGATGTTCACCGGGCCCGAGGGCCGCCACTACGCGCTGAGCTACCTCACCCTGCAACTGGGCATCGGCCCGATGAGCACGAACGGCGAGGTCCTCCACCACGCGGTCGAGCAGGCCGCCGCCAGCGACGCCCCCTCCATGCGCCGCGTCCTTCAGGTCCTCGAGGAGATGGCCGCGCGCGAGGCGGGCAAGCGGCAGGACGCGGCCGCCACCCTCACCGGCCTCATCCGGGTCGTGGCCTGCAACCCGCTGGCGGCGATGGTGTTCGACCCGACGCTGCCGCCGGTCCGGCTGGACGCCTCCAGCGCCTCCGACATGATCGTGATCACGACGACGGGGCTGAAGCTGCCGCCGAAGGCCGCGTTCGACAAGCCCGAAGTGCTGCATCAGCAGCCCTTGGAGGCACTGATCGGCCGTGCGGTGCTGTACCTGATCGCGGCGATCGCCCGGCAGACCGCATTCGAAGACCCGGAGCGGTTCACTGCGGTTGTCCTCGACGAGCTGTACTGGCTGACCAGTTCTGCGGAGGGCACCGCCCTGGTCCACGAGATCCTCCACGACGGCCGCAAGCACGGTGCCGGCCTGCTCGCCGGATCGCACGACGCCGAGGAGCTCGGCCCCGACCGTGGCCTGATGGCCTACCGCGTGCTCGCCCGCACCACGGATCGTGAACGCGCCCGCCGCGGACTGGAGTTCGTCGGACTCGACCCAGGCGACCCGGAGCTTCTGCGGCTGGTGACCACCGGCCTGTCCCCCGTCGGGCAGAAGGGCCGCGAGGGCGAGTTCCTGCTGACCTGCCCGCGGCAGAACACCGGCCGTATCAAGGCCGTCATCCCCCACATCGAGCGCATCGCCTCGTCCATCACCACTACCCCGGGCCGCCGCCACGACCACAGCCGTCCGCACGCAGCGGACACACCTGAAGCCGCCCGGCCGAAGGAACAACTCTCATGACTTCTTCCTCCTGGGACCGCTCCCGGCGCTTCGCCGCCGCGGGCAGCGTCCTCATGGTGATCGCCGTCGCCGCCGGCGCGCTCGTCCTGGCCCCCGGGGTGAGCATGCCGGAGGCGTGGTGGCCGCGCACCGGGCAGGCCTTCGCCACCGACGTCCACTCGACGCACAAGACTCCGTGCGACCTGATCGCAGGGCCGGGCAAGGCCTGGTGCGAGCGCGGCACCACGACCGCCGCCTTGGCCGAGGACCCTCGCGGCGCCGGTGCGGCGTGGCAGCTGGTGCCGCCCGCCGCGGGCGTGGCCGCCCTCGTCATGTGGCGGCGTCGTGACGCCGCCATGCAAAGGCGGCACTGAATGTTCCGCCCAGACCGCGGCACGCTCCGCTCGGCCGGCTTCGTAGCTCTGGCCACGGTCGTGTTCGTCATGGTGAACAGCCAGGTCGTGTATGCGGCGAGTAGCAACAGTGAGACCGGTGACCTGCTCGCCCCGCTGAACATCACCTCCTCCGAGGGGGTGGCGATCAACGGGTACGAGCTGAACGCCGAAGGCGGCTCCATCGTCAGCTTCAAGACCCAAGCCCTGGCATTCGCCTTGTCCGGCCTGTTCACGCTGATCCGGCTGCTGGTGGGACTTGCGGGGTGGGCGATCGAGGTGGCCTTCCGGTTCCCGCTGCTGAAGATCCTCTCCGCTCCGGCGCAGAAGGTCGCCGACGCCTACAACAGCGTGGTCGTCGACACCCTCGGACTGAAGGGTGTGCTGCTGGCCTGGGCGTTCGTGTTCGCCGGATTCATGCTCGTGCGCGGCCGTGTCGGCCGTGGTCTGGGCGAAATCTTCCTCACCTTGCTCGTCGGGGCGTTGGCAGCGTCCGCGTTCGTCCGCCCCGACTACCTGCTGGCCCAGGACGGCCCGCTGGGGCAGGCCCAGGAGGCGGCCGCCGAGGTCGCCCAGCGATCCGTCAACTCCTACGACTGGGGCGGCAAACTCGCCAGCCGGGGCCCGTGCGACGGCATGGCCGGCAACCAGGAGATCAAGTGCCTGGAGCGCGAAGCCGAACGGCCGGTCTCCTCCACGGACGTGGCCCGCCCCCTCCAGCACTCGATCACCAACGCGCTGGTGGTGAAGCCGTACATGCTGCTGCAGTACGGGCGCATCCTCGACCCGGCCAAGCCTGCCGACCGCAAGGCCTACGCCGTCCATCTGAAGTGGATCACGGGCGGCTACAGGCCGGGTACCGAGGACGGCGGCGACGACAAGGAGAGCGATCCCTGCGACAAGATCTGGGGGCCGGGCAAGAAGTACTGCGAGCGCGACACCAACGGCGCCTCCCGCGGTAGTGACGAGCTGCCGACCCTCACTCCGGGCGGGGAGCTGCTGGACACGGCCAGCCCCGTCGTCAGCGAGGAGGACCAGGAGTTCGCCGCGTTCCTCGCCGATCTGAAGAAGGCCGGCCTGGTCGGCACGTCGTGTGCCGCCTACGCCGAAAAGCCCACCTGGTGGCGGGTCGGCGGCGCCGGACTGCTGCTGATCGGCGCGCTGTTCATCTGCGGCATGCTGCTCTCCTCCGCGATCGTCCTGCTGGGCACCCAGGGCATCTGCGCGGCGGCCGCGGCTGCGGGCGGGGTCGCCTTCATCGCGAGCATGCTCCCCGGTCCGCCACGCCAGACGGTGTGGAAGTGGCTGTCCCTGTGGGGGATTTCGGTTCTCGCGGTGGTCGGCATCTGCGCGTTCGTGCCGTTCTTCGGCATCGCCGTCGACGCGATCCTGACCGACGGCCCCCATCTGATGGTGGAGCGGATCCTGCTGATCGACGTGTTGGCGATCGCCGGCGCGGCCGGGCACCGCAGGCTGCTCATGGGCATCACGTCCTTCGGCCGGCGCATGGCCATGCGGATGCGCTACGCCAAGGTCGGCGGCACCCACATGCCCGGCGACAGCTCCGACCTCGGCGCCGCCCTCGCCATGAACTCCCCCGCTGCTCTGGGCGGCGGCTACGGCAGTGGGCTGCGCGCCTTCACCGGCGGCGGCCGCTACGGGCTCCTCGGCACCCGCCAGCGGCTGATGGGCGCCCTCACGTCCCTGGTCGACGGCGCGGGCATGCCCATCGACACCGGGCAGATGCTCGCCGACGCAGGCGCCGAAGCCCGGCGGGGTCTCGCCCCGCTCACGGCTGCGGCAGCCGGGGCAGGGCTCGGCGCGCGGCTCGGCGCGAAGGGCGCGCACTGGCTGCTGATCGGCAAGCGGCCGGACAAGGAACAGCTCGCCAAGTGGCAAAAGCCCACCGGCGTCGACGGCGACGCCGGCACGCAGCCGGGCGGCGAAGGGCCAGGCCCGGGTCCAGGTCCGGGCGGCCCCCTCAGGCCCCGCGGTCCAGCGGACCGGTACCGCGACGAAGAAGGACGCATCGTCGACCGGGACGGTCGGACCCTCCACGACCACACCAGCGACCGCACCCTGCTCTCGACGCGCGCGCACAACCGGCTTGTCCCATTGCGCGGTTACCGCATCCTCAACCGGGGCGCTCGGGCCGCCTACGCGACGACGGTCGGCCTGCCGGCAGGCGTCCGCCGGGCCCGCTCGGGTGGCTCGCGCTACTCAAGGGACGCCCGCCAGCAGGTGCGAGTGTGGGCAAACACGCTGCGCGAGGACGCCCGGGCCTGGTCAGACACGGGGCGGCATGTGTCCCGCATCATGCGGGAGCACACCGACGACCGCGGCGGGCCCGGCCCGTTCGCCAGCCGCCGCCTGCCGACCGCAACAGCACCGGCACCGGCACCGGCACCGGCACCGGCTGCCCGCCAGGCCAGTCCTCCGCGGCCGCCCAGGTCCAGCGGCCCTGCAGGCCGTAGGGGACCGGCGTCCGCGCAGCCCAACGCGCCGGCGTCTTCAAGTGCCGCCTCAGCGGCGCCTGCCCCGGCGTCGCCCCCGCCGTTGGGGGGCGGTGCACCCCGGCATCCGGCGAGGGCCCCGGGCCAGGCAGGGCCGGTTCTGCCCGGCGGTGGGGGCACCAGCGATGCAGCGCGCAGCCAGGCCCGGGCCCGGTTTGAGGAGCTGATGCGGCGGACCGCGCCCGAGGCCGAGCGGCTGCGCCAGGAGCGGGGTCCCGCCCGGCGGCGACGCGAGGACGGTGAGGACGAGTGAGGCCGGCCCGGCGCCGCATGGGGCGGTGGGGGTGTGGAGTGGTGCTGTTGCTGTTCGCCGCCGTGTGCTGCGCCGCTCCCGTATCCAACGCGATCAGCGCATACGTCGCTCTGCAGACCGGAGCACAAGGCGAGGGAGGAATCGCCGAGGGCGGCACGGCCGCGGACATCCCGCCGCGCATGCTCACCGCCTACAAGCAGGCCATACAGCTCGCCGTTCGGCATGTGCCCACGTGCCAGGGCATGCGGTGGCCGATCCTCGCCGGCATCGCCAAGGTCGAGTCCCACCACGCCATCGGCCGCACCATCGCCGCAGGCGGTGACATCCGCCCCAAGATCTACGGGGTGCTCCTCAACGGCTCCGGCGCGGGCGGCAACACCACACTCTTCCCGGACACCGACAACGGCCGCTGGGACGGCACCCAGAGCGGTGAGCGCGCCGTCGGGCCGTTCCAGTTCCTCCCCTCCACCTGGCAGCAGATCGGCAAGGACGCCAGCGGCGACAAGACCGCCGACCCGCACAACGCCGACGACGCCGCCCTCGGCGCCGCGATCTACCTGTGCGGCAACGGCCGCAACCTGGCCCAGCGCGCCCAACTCACAGCGGCGATCTGGCAGTACAACCACTCCAGCGCATACGTCGCCAATGTGCTGGGCTGGATCGACCAGTACACGGCAGCCGCCAAGGACCCCGACCTGAACAACGTGTCCGGGAAGGCCCGCACCGTGCTCGAGGCGGCACTCTCCCAACGGGGTGTGCCCTACTCCTGGGGCGGCGGCACCACCAAGGGCCCCAGCAGCGGGATCTGCTGCTCGCCGAGCGGGAAGAGCGGCGCCTCGATCAAGGGCTACGACTGCTCGGGGCTGACCCGGTACGCGTACGCGAAGGCCGGCATCCGCCTGCCGCGCACCGCGGCCGCCCAAGCCGGAGCCGGAGCCGGAGCCGGAGCCGGAGCCGGCAAGCGGATCCCCGCCAGCCTCGGCGCGGCCGCCCTCAAGCCCGGCGACCTCGTCTTCTACGCCTATGCCCCCGGCCGCGACTCGACGATCTACCACGTCGGTATCTACGTCGGTGGCGGTCAGATGGTCAACGCCGCCCGCCCCGGCACCCTCGTGCGTCTGGACGCGGTCGATGCGATGTCCGGCTACGCGGGAGGAGCGCGCCTGCTATGACCACATCCCTGCCGCGCTCGCCGCGCCTGCTGCTGATCACCACCGTTGTCCTGTCCGTGACCGGGATGATCCTGCTAGCCCCGTCCCAAGGCCAGGATGTACCGGCTGCGCCGCCGGATACGGCCGCCCCGACACCCCATCACCCGGCGGCCTCCCCCACCGGGCATCCCGCCTCGAACGGCGTGCCCGCACCCGCTCCAACCACCAGCGCCTCGGCGGGGCCGTCCACCGCGTCCGCGCTGCCGCCACACGGCGAAGGCGCTGCCGGTGATCGCGTCATCCAACAGGCGCTGGAAGACGCCTGGCCCGCAGACCTTGCCGCCCGCGACGAGCGGCAACTCCTCGCGGCCGGCCGTGAACTGCTGCGGGCCGACGCCACAGGGATCGGCCGCTCGCAGTGGCCCACCGTCTTCGGCGACCAAGGCCAGGCGATCGCGCCGGCGTACAGCCGGTTCCGGATCCAGGCGGCCATCGCCCGCAAGGACGGCGGCCCCCATCGGGCGGTGGTGCACCTGGTGTGGGCGGGCGCCGACCGCGGCGGCACCTACACCGACGGCCGCATCACCGACCTGCATTTCACCCGCACGACCTCGAAGAAGGGAGCGTCAACGTGGACACCGCAGCCCCGTACCTGAACCGGGATGCCGGCCAGGCGGCGTCCGGCCAGGTGTTCGGCCTGCTCGCCACTGTGCTCGACATCGCGGACTGGCTCGCTGAGCACTGGTACCTGCCGGTGGGGGCCGCACTCGTGGCGTGGGGGCTGGGTGAAGCGGTGGTTCGGCGGCTGGCGTTGAAGGCCTCCGCCGAGCGGATGGCTCTGGAGCTCACCCCCTCCCGGCACTTCGACCCGGGCTTGGAGGAGATCTTCCGCCGTGGCGTGCAGCTCGCCCGTGCCTCAACCAGCATGCCGTGGTGGGCGCCGCGCCGGACGAAGACGGTGCAGATCCGGCTGCGGGCTGATGGCTCCAGCCCGCTGCGCTACCGGATCGAAGGCCCGGCCGGCGGGGAACGCCTGCTGTCCATCACCCCGTTCGGCCCGAACGTGACCTTGCGCAAGGCCGCGCCGATCGTCGACAAGCCACGCACGCATGTCGTCCGTGCCGAGTTCATCCTGCGTGGCAAGACGATCGCGCCGCTGCGGGAGGTGCCGTTGGCCCCTGATCCGCTGCAGCCACTCGTCGACGCGGTCTGCGATTTGCGGGCCGATCTCGGGGACCTCGCCGAAGTACGCGTGGACATTCAGCGGGCTCCCAAGTGGGCCCTGCGCTCCCGCCGCATGCAGCTCATGCAAGCCGCGCGCCGCAGTGAGCGACGCGAGGCCGAGCGCGCGTCCCGTGCGGTACGCAGGGACGCCGCCGCGATCGAGGACTCCATCGGCTGGCAGTTCCAACAGCTGCTGAGCGGCAGGCACGCCGTGGGCGGGCGCCGACTGGTGATGCCGCCCCTCCCGCGCCGGGTGGATCCCGCCGAGGCGCTGGGCAAGCTCGCCGATGACGACCAGCTGGTGCGCGTCCAGCTGCTGGTCACCTGTGCCTCGAACGTCGAGGGCCGGGCCGAGGCGAGGCTGGGCCAGATGCAGGCCGCCCTCGATGTGTTCGGCGGCCGGGCCCGGTGGGCGATGCGCGGTCTGCGCATCGGCCCATGGCGACTGGGTGCCGACCACTGGCCCAGCCGCCACGCCTTCGAACGACGCTGGACACACGGATACTGCCAGCCGCCGCGGGCCAACTGGATGCGGCTGGAGGAGCTCACCGGTCTGCTGAAACCGCCGACCAAGCACTGCCGCCTGCCGCTGCTGGCCGGTGACCTGCCCACCTTCGCCTTCGGCGACCCCGAGCTGCTGCTGCAGGGCCTCTACCGGGGCCCCGACGGCCGCGAGCGTCTGGTCGCCACCTACGCCGCAGAGACACTGTTCGAGTGCGCGGTGGGCAAGGCGGGCGGCGGCAAGACAGAACGTGCCCTCGCCCAGGCGATCGGCTGGGCGCACGCCGGCGGCGGACTGATGGTCATCGACCCCCACCGCGACTCCTGGCCGCGCGCCGTACCGTTCCTGGCCCACGACCACCTTATGGAGCGGATCGCGCTGGTCGACCTCAACGCACCCGGTCCTGCAGCGCAGTTGAGTGCGTGGAATCCGCTGGCGATGCACCAGGGGCAGGCGCCGCACGAGGTCGTAGAGGCAGTCGTGGACGCCTTCGCCGCCGCGCTCGGCTGGGACGACACGGCCGCGCCCCGGGCGATCACCATCTTCACCGCCGCTCTGGCCGTGCTGGTCGCCGTCAACGAGGCCGCCTGCCAAGCCAGCCGCCCCGAGGATCAGACCACGCTCTTCCATGTCCGGGCGCTGCTCACCGACCCCGGTTTCCGCGCTGCGGCGCTGGCCGCCGTGACCGGCAGGCTCGATGAGGAGACCCGCGCCTGGTGGCACACGGTGTTTCCCACTCTCCCCGCCGACGCGTTCGCCATCGTGCTCAATCCGCTCACCCGGCTGGCCGCCAACCCCGTCACCCGGGCCTTCCTCGGCCAGCCGGTCGGCGTCTACAACAGCCGCGCAGCCATGGACCACCGGATGATCGTGTGGGTATGCCCGGCCGGGAACGGGCCCACCGACCGGCTGCTGACCGCCCTGCTCGCCCGCGACCTGCTGCGCGCGGTGCGCTCCCGCCGCGACACCCCCGAGGACCAGCGGGTGCCGTTCCGGCTCTACTTCGACGAGCTGATCACCCTGACCGGCGCCGCCCCGGAGACGATCGCATCAATGTTCGAGGACTTCCGCAAGTACCGGGTCACCGTCCACGGCATGACCCAGCTACTGGCCCGCCTACCGGCCCCGGTGCGGCTGTCACTGACGCAGAACGCCTCCACGCTGGCCAGCACCGCCGGCTCCAAGACGGCCATCGCTGCGATTACCGCCGAGTGGGGCGACAGCCCCAGCCCCGACGAAGTGGCCGTCCTGGACCGGTTCGAGCACTACGTGTCGCTGACTGTCCGCGGCCGCCGTATCGGACCGGTGCGTATCACCGGACCCCACCTCGACGAGGTGTTCGCCGACCAGGCCCGCCCCGGCCAGGTCGCCGCCCTCGAGCGCGCTGCCCGCGCCACTGCCGGCGCGCTCCCGCTCGATCAGCTCACCGCCCGCGCGGCCGGCCAGCTCCATCGCGTCAACAGCTTCCTCGCCCAGCACACGCCCGTCGGCGCAACTGCCGTGCGGCTGCAGAAGGGATACCAGTGACCGTCAACCCCGCCCTCACCAAAGCCAAACCGCCCCAGCTCACGCCCAGTCCCGTCGAGCCGCTGCCGCACCAGCTCCTGGCCGCGCTCGCCCAGCACCGCATGGCCACCACCAGCCAACTCCACGCCCTGCTACGTCCCCACGCGACCCGGCAGACCGTCTCCACCCCGCTCAACAAGCTGCGCCGCCAAGGTCTGCTCGACTACACGGTGCTGCCCCGCTCCAACCGCTCCCGCGCCTGGCATCTCACCTCCGAGGGCGCCCGCCTGACCCGGGACTGGCCAGCGTTGCGCGGCCGGCCCCCGTATCCGATCACCTCGGCAACCGCCGCCTCCCTGAAGACCCCGCACACCCTCACCGTGGTCCGCTCCCACCTGCCCTTCGTCGCCGACGCCCGCCGACGCGGCGATGAGCACGGCCACCTGGACTGGACACCCGAGGTCTCCCACCCGCTCAGTGACGGCGAGAAGGTCATCGCGGATGCGGTCATGCACTACACGCTCACCGGCCATGAACAGCGCACGAAGCTGCGGGCCTTCGTCGAAGTGGACCGGGCCACCATGGGCAGCGAACGTCTGGCGGCGAAGCTGATCGAGTACGCGCGGCTGTGGTCCTACGAGCCGCAACCCGTCGGCCGCCAGCGCTCACGGCAACAGGCAAGCACCGGCGCAGTCTGGCTGCGCTGGTACCCGGTGTTCCCCCGGATCCTGTTCGTGCTGACCGGAGCCTCCCGGTACACCCTGGACAACCGGATCAGCGACCTGCAGGCCATGGTCGCCCAACACCCACTCGTGGCCGCACTCGCCCGCGAAGTGCCGCTCGGCGCCGCAGTCCTTGAAGACCTCGAAGAACACAGCCCCACCAAAAACGTGTGGGTGCCTCTCGGTGGCGGCGAGCCTCGCCCGTGGACCGAGCTGTAACTCCCCGCGGACCGTACGGGCTTCGGCGTCGAAGTACTGCAACCTTCCGGGTCTTCCCACAACCACTTGATATTTGCTCACGCGAACCACTAGTTTACTGCTGCACGCAAGGACCAGAGGTTCAATCCGCCCTGCATGCCCTGAACTTGAGGAATGCGAAGATGACGCACGCTACTGGCGAAATTCGCAGCAACGAAGATTGCGCATGGCCCGGCAGGACACAGGCCGTCTCGTACGTCGGGGACGCCTGCGTGGTCGAAGGAGCCGGCGACTTCGACCTCGACGACCTGCACCTCGTACGCCGCCGCTTCCCCAACCAGCGCGTCACCCTCGACGGCGACGTGATCACCATCTGGCCGCGTCCCTGGAAGCCCGGCGAGGATCCCGGCTCGCACGCATCACATACCAGACCGCACTGCAGCGCGAATACACGAATGCACAGAACCACAAATCGATAACCGGCCCCGAATGTGACCGGATACGTCCGGAGTTGTACGAGTGAACTCAAGTACCACACTGGGAAGTTGACTGACAGATGCGTAATCTTGCGGCTACGCAAACGGATCACCGCAGCTCCACCAGGCCGCAGATCTGGGCTGCCGCGTGCAGGCGGCCGGGACAGCGGCCATGTCACACCGCGTCGTACGGGGAGAAAACGTGACACTTACACAACGACACCCGTCAGGGCTCGCCGCTGTTCGCATTCGGAAGCACGCAGCTGCGCTTCTGCTTGCGAGCAGTCTGGCGACGGTGGCCGGTTGCAGCGACAACGGCACGAAATCATCCCCGCCCGAGCCCAACCGCACCCAAACCGCGAGCCCGTCCCCGTCCTCCAGTAGTGCGGTCGACCCTGAGGAAGCCGCCGTACTGGCGGCGTACACCCGCTCTTGGGAAGCACAGACCGAGGCATACGCGAAGGCATCCTCTGCGGGCACCGATCTGAAGAACGTCACCACCCTCCAGGCACTGGCCGGCATTGAGGACGACCTGTCGGCCATGCGGAAGGCCGGACAGCTGACGACCGGGAAGCCGGTGATCCACCCCAAGGTCACCAAGGTGACCGATGCGGAAATCCCGACGGCCACCATCTCGGACTGCGTCGACACCACGAACTGGACGCTGGTCGAGAAGGACTCGAAGAAGAATGTCCCGCTGCCATCGGAGCGCCTCACCAAGTACGTCAGCACGGCAACGCTTGAGAAGTGGGGGACGAAGTGGATGGTCACGAAGCTGACCGCGCAAGACCAAACATGCTGACCCGACGTCTCGCCGTGCTCTGCGGCGTCGTCGTTCTCGCCGCGGCAGGGACCGCTCATGCCGAGGACGACCCGAACATCGACGCGGGCGACTGCCATGTCCAGAAGTTCTGCGTCGGAGTCGGAATCGATGACCAGACCGGCGGAAAGGGCACGCAGACCGGCTCCGAGGGCGGCGGCGACAGCAAGATGCAGTGCGAACTGACCAAGGTCGACCCGAAGCCGCCGGCCAACCATCCGGCCTGGAAGGGCGCCGACCCTCAGAAGAACGACCTGTACTTCCGTGCCTGTTCGGACGGCGGCCAGAACAACACCGACGGCTTCGTGGTAGTACCGCAGGGCCAAACCGCGCCGCAGGTGGACCCGCAGGAGCTGGCCCAGCGCGCGGTCGACTCCATGACGCTGCTGGGCCCGGACATCGCCAGCCCGCGGGCGGCCGGGAAATACACGGTCGGTGTCCCGATGTGGATGTGGGTCAACCAGGGCGCCACGACGTACGGGCCCAACACGGCGTCGGCGTCGGCGGGTGGTGTGACCGTGACCGCCACCGCGAAGGTGTCGAAGATCGTGTGGCAGATGGGCGACGGCGTCACGGTGACGTGCACCGGCCCGGGCACGCCCTATAGGGGCTCCGATGCCATGGCCGAATCGCCGACCTGCGGACACGTCTACTCCAAGACGTCAGCCGGTGCACAGGGCGGCAAGTTCCAGGTGACGGCGACGTCGACGTGGACGATCGACTGGCAGGGCGGCGGAGCAGCTGGCCAGCTCACCGAGATCCGGCAATCGAACGTGCAGGTGGCGATCGGTGAGCTGCAGGTCGTCAGGTAAAGCTGCCGGAAGGACAGAGGTTTGAGTAAGACGCAAGAACGCAACGGTACGGCCGCCGCGAACGGGATCCCCCCGCAGGATCAATTTGCCGGTCCGGTGACGCCGCCACGGGTGTCGGCGCGAAGGCGCAGGCCGGGCGTGATCGCCTTGTCTCTGGCCCTGATCGCCGCTGGTGGCGCCGGTGTTGCGGTGCTCCTTTTGCAGGTTGGGCATCGGACACAGGTGGTGACCGTGGTGCGTGACGTTCAGGTCGGGCAGGTCCTTACTGAACAGGATCTGGGGAAGGCGTCAGTTGCCCTGGACCCGGCCGTGAAAGCCGTGCGCGCTGGCGACCTGCAGTCGGTGGTGGGTAAGCGGGCCGCCGTCGAGCTCAAGCCCGGCTCGCTGCTGGCACCTTCCCAGGTGACGAAGGACTCGCTGGTGAAGCCGGGTGAGCAGTTGGTGCCGATCGGGCTCGAGGCCGAGCAGGTGCCGGCGACCGCTCTGGTGCCGGGTCAGAAGGTGCAGTTGGTGCACGTGCCCGCCCAGGAAGGGACGGACACGGGCAAGCCGTCCGGTACCTCGCCAGAGACGATCGCCGGACGGATCGTGAAGGCGTCCAAGGCCGCCCCGGGCACGGGCATTGTGGTCGTCGACGTCGCTACGTCCGCCACCAACGGCCCGACCGTCGCCGCATGGGTCGCATCCAGCACGCTCCGCTTGGTCCTCGACGCTCCGGACGGTAGCTGATGAGTGTGATCGCGCTGGCTGGCTGCAGCGGCGCCCCCGGAGTGACCACCAGCGCCCTGGCTCTCCTGCTGACCTGGCCGATTGAGCCAGGAAGGCGGATGATCCTGGCCGAGTGCGATCCGGACGGTGGCGCGGTGTTGCACGGTCTGTTGCAGGGCACGCTCGGCGATCGGTACGGGCTGCGGAATTTGTCGGTCGCCTCCCGCAAGGGCGAGTTGGTCGAGGCGTTCTGGCGTCAGCTGATCGACTTGAGCGGCGACGAGGGAACGAGGGAGGCGCCGGGTGACCGGTTGCTGCTGCCAGGCGTGACCGATCCGGCCCAGACGGCAGGGCTCGGCCCGGCGTGGGAGTCGTTGGCCGACGTGTTCGTGGGTATCGGCGCCCAGCCGGTCAACGCCCACGACGTGCTGATCGACCTGGGGCGCAGTGGCGCGTTCGGGCCGTCTGCGGTGCTGGCGCAGCGCGCGGATGCGGTGATCGTGGTGGTGCGCAATACCCTGCGCTGTCTGCAGGCCGCCCAGGCGCGTGTGGAGGCGCTGGAGGAGCGGGTGGGCAACATCGGGCTGCTGATGATCGACGAGGGCCCCTATCCCGCGGGCGAGGTGCAGCGGGTGCTGCGGGTTCCGGTGGTGGCGAAGCTGCCGTATGCGCCCAAGGAGGCCAAGGTGCTGTCTGACGGCGCCGAGCAGCCCCGGCAGTTCACCAAGACGGCGCTGATGAAAGCGGCCCGTACGAGCAGTGCCCTAATCGCGCAGCGGGTCGCCCTGCGCAGGGCCCGCCTCGCTCCGCGCTACGCCGGCCCGGCGGGAGGGCAGGTGGCACATGCGCGGTAGGCCGGTCCACGCCGATCCCACCGTGCGTCGTTCCGTGAACGGCCCCCCGCAGCAGGGCTTGCCGCGGCAGGCGACGGTCGCGCCCACCGGCGCCGCCTCGAGCGCGCAGCCGCTCGGTGTCGCGGTGCCCCAGGTCACCGTCGACTACAAGATTGCCCGGCACATCGCGACCCAGGTCGCCAAGCAGCGCGAGGAGCTGCTGAAGGCGGACCCGGCGGTGGACCGGGCCGGTGAGGAGCAGCGCTGCCTGCGCTGGATCAACGACCAGGTGGCGCTGTGGTCGGAGGCCCGGGCTGTCGAGCGCGGTGTGAGCCCTACGCCGCAGGAGGACGACGCGCTGCGGCGCGCGGTGTATGACCTGCTGTACCGGGCGGGACGGCTGCAGCCCTATCTCGACGATGAGCGGGTCGAGGACATCTTCATCCAGGGCCACGACGAGGTGTGGCTGGACTACGGCGACGGGCAGCGGCAGCGGGTGGGGCCGGTGGCCGATTCGGAGGAAGAGCTGCTGGAGCTGTTGCGCGAGCTGGCGCGGGATTGCGGGCACAGCGAGCGGACCATCTCCACGGCGAACCCCACACTGGCGCTGTCGCTGAAGGACGGCTCCCGCCTGCAGGCGATCACCGGCCTGGGCCCGAAGACGTATGCGGTCATCCGCCGGCACCGCGTCGAGCACGCCGATCTGGACGACATGGTGCGGCTGGGCACCATCGACCCGGTCCTGAAGGAGTTCCTGGCCGGCTGCGTGCGCGCCGAGAAGAATGTCATGATCGCCGGGAAGCAGAAAGCCGGCAAGACCACGCTGCTACGGGCGATGCTCAAGGAGTTCGACCCGGAGTGCCGGTTCGCCACGATCCAGACCGAGGATGAACTGTTCGCCCACACAAGCGGCTACCACCGCCAGGTGGTCTCCCTGGTGGCTCGCCAGTCCAACGGCGAGACGGATGCCAGCGGCCGCGGCGCCGGCGAGGTGACGCTGCTGGATCTGATACACCCCGCTTTGCGCATGTCGCTGGAGCGGATTGTGGTCGGCGAGGTCCGTGGCCCCGAAGTGGTCGCGATGATGCAGGCGTTGACCAACGGTGCGGGCGGCAACCTGTGCACCATCCACGCCCGGCGCCCCGACATCGTTTTCGACCGGATCGCCGAGCTGTACGCGCTCGCGCAGGGCAATCTGTCCGAGCAGCTGGCTTACCGGCAGATCGCCAATGGCCTCGACTTCATCGTGTATGTCTCCATGACCGACGAGAGCCAGATCGGCGGCCGCCGCCACCGCTACGTCTCGCACGTCGTGGAGGTCACCGGGATCGGCGAGTCCGGGCGCCCCGCCACCAACCTGGTCTTCTCCCCCGGGCTTGAGTTCGGGGAGGTGCGGGCGGTGCCGCGGATGGATCCGGGGTGCATCGATGACCTGCGCCGTGTCGGCTTCGACTCGACGCTGCTGCAACACCCCTACGGTGCCTGGCAGGCGCCGCTGCCATTGAAGGTGCAGGTGGGCCGGTGACTTTGTTGTGGGCCCTGCTGAGCGGCATGGCCGTTATCGGCGGGCTGATCGGCGTGGTGGCGGGTGTCGTCGGTACCACCGCACCGCGCACGGCGCCGCTGCGCAAGCGGTGGCAGCCTGCCGCGGACGACAGGCAGCAGCAGGCCGAGGACATCCGGCTGCGCCGACGGACCCTGGCGACCGCGGGAATCGTGGTGTGCCTGGCCGTGTGGCTGTTTTCCGGGAACTTCGTGGCCGGCGCGCTGCTCGGCTCCGCCGTGATCGGTGTCCCCTGGCTGATCACCCCTGCCCGAATCGCTCAGGAGCGCATCGGGCAGCTCGAAGGCTTGTGTGAATGGACGCAGCGTCTGGCCGGACTGCTCCGCCTCGGCATGGGCCTGGAACAGGCAATGATCACCAGCCGGAAGGGGGCGCCGACCGAGCTCGCCGGGCAGATCATCAATCTCTCCGACCGGCTGCGGCTGGGCTGGCGGCCGGAGGAGGCGCTGCACGCCTTCGCCGACGAGCTGGACGACATCACCGCCGACAAGGTGGCCGCCGCTCTCATCCTGTCGGCGGGTGACCGCGGCCCGGGCCTGGCCCAGGCATTGGAGGACCTGGCCGCCACCGTGCGCGAGGAGGTCGCAGGTAAGCGGAAGGTCGAGGCGGATCGGGCCAAGTCCCGCACGACAGTGCGGTGGATGACCTTCCTTACCCTGGGGATCATCGTGGCCGGATTCTTCGTGCCGTCCTACACCGCCCCGTACGCGACCCTGCTCGGCCAGCTGGTGCTGGCGTTTTTGACGGCGGGGTTCGTCGGCACCCTCGCCCTGATGCGGTCGCTGAGCATTTTCCGCCGGATTGCGCGTTTTTTGGTCGCCGATCCGCGCAGCACCGTGCGTCTGCCCGCTCCCGTCGCCGAGCCGGCTGTGTCGAGCACCGCGGGCGAGCCGGAAGGAGTCAGCGCGTGAATCTGCTGCCCATGGTGGTCACCGGCGGCGCGATCGGTGGCGGCGTCGCCCTGCTGGTAGGGGAACTGCTGCGCCCGCAGCCCGCCTTGGCCGCGGCCCTTCAGCGCACCGCGCCGAGCAGTCTGGCCCTGCCCGAGCCCGAACTGGACCGGGACGAGGTGTGGGGCCGGTGGCTGCTGGCGCGTCTGGGACGCCTGCCCGGAGTGCGCATCCCCACCAAGAACCTTGCCCTGCTCGGCCAAGGCCCGGGCCGGTTCATTCTGAAGAAGACCGCACTTGCCGTGCTCGGCCTCATCTGCCCGGTGCTGGTAACCATCCCGTGGATCGCCGCGGGTATCTCGCTGCCCATCTATGTGCCCGCCATCGTCGGACTCGCCGCTGCAGGCCTGCTGTTCATCATCCCCGACCTCGCGGTACGCGACCAGGCCAAACGGGCCCGGGAAGAGTTCGCCCACGCCCTGTCCGCCTACCTCGACCTGGTCGCACTGAAGCGGGCCGCGGACGCCGGACCCGCCGAAGCGCTGGAGAAGGCCGCCGCGGTCGGCCGCGGCTGGCCCTTTCGCTACCTGCAAGGGGCACTGCGTCGGGCCCGGCTGGAGAAGATCCCGCCGTGGCAAGCGCTCACCGATCTCGCGCACGCCTACGACCTGCCCCACCTGGACGATGTCGCCGACATCATGCGCGGCTCGGCGACCGACGGCGCCGCCGTCTACAAGGCACTGCGGGCGCGGACAGCCGCATTGAACACCGAACTGCTCGCCGCGCAGGCCGCCGAGGCCAACGCCGCCAGCGAGAAGATGACCGCCCCCGGCGCCCTGCTCGCCGTCCTGGTGATGCTGCTGATGGCGTTTCCCGCGGTCATCCGCATGCTCACCGTCTAACCGACTCGACTCAACTCGACTCTTTTGTGGAGGAGCACCCCTCATGAAGCACACCGCAGCACGTTCCTACCGCGCCGTCCGCTGGCTGCACACACGCGCGCAGAAGGCCGCACAGGAGGCGACCCGCCGCCCGGAGGGCGGCGACATCAGCATCACCACCGTCATCATCTGGGTCGCCTCTGTCACCGGGGCCCTGGTGATCGCCGGAACCATCGCCGCGGTCATCAACCGGTACAACCTCAGCCTGTCCGGCATCTGATGCTCTACGGTGCCCGGCTTCAGGCCTGGTGGGACAGGCGCAGATGGCGCGACGACGAGCGGGGCGATGCATCGATCCAGATGGCCATCGTCTTCCCCTTCGTCCTGCTCGCCGCGATCGCCGTCATTCAGGCCTCCATGTGGTACTACGCGCGGCAGGTTGCGCTCACTGCCGCCCGCGAAGGCCTTGCCGCGGCTCGCTCCTACCAGGCGAGCCCGGCCGACGGTGCGGCCCGGGCACGCGAGGTGCTTCGGCGCACGGCGGGCGACAGCCTGCTGGGCCCCAGCGTCTTAACCGCCGGCAGCAATGCCCAGCGGGTGCGCATCCAGGTGTCCGGCACGGCGCAGTCGATGCTGCCGGGTGTCCCCGGACTTCGGATCACCCAGTCGGCGTCGGGGGCCGTGGAACGCTGGACGGTTCCAGGAGGGTGAAACACGTGCTGAATTGGGCTCGCCGGGTCCGCAAGGCCCGGATGGATGCGGGCAGCGTCGCGATCGAAGCCGCCATCATCATTCCGCCGCTGATCATGTTCGTGTGTCTGGCGATCGCTGGCGGCCGCCTGGTCACCTCTGGCGCGAAGATCGACGCCGCGGCTGAGGATGCGGCGCGGGAGGCATCCCTTCACCGCACCGCGGGCGCCGCTCATAACGCGGCCCATGAAGCGGCCGACGAATCACTGAACGACCAGGGCATCCGTTGCGCATCCAGCAGCGTCACCGTGGACGCGGGCGGGCTGAACGTGCCAGTCGGACAGGTAGGGACCGTGACCGTCACCGTGCGCTGCACGGTCGACCTCTCGGACCTTTTGCTGCCCGGTGTCCCGGGGGCCCGCACGCTCACGTCGACCGCCACGTCAGTGGTCGACCGGTTCCGCCAGCGGGAGAACTGATGATCTTTCAACACCGGGGCCTTGGCCGGGGACGGTTGGACGACCGCGGTGGCGTCACCGTGTTCGTCGCCGTGTGCGTGCTCGCACTGATCGGCATCATCGGCGTGGCCGTCGACGGCGGCGGCACGATGCGCGCCACCGAACGCGCCGACTACATCGCCGGCGAGGCCGCCCGGGCGGGCGGGCAGGCCATCGACCCGGCCCAAGCCATCAGCGGCAAGGCGATCGTCGTCGACCCCCACGGCGCCCAAGCCGCAGCTCAGGCCTATCTCCGCTCCGTCGGCGCCGCGGGCGCAGTGGGGGTGTCCGCGGACGGCACGACGCTCACCGTCACCGTCGACGGCTCGTACACCACGAAGTTCCTGCCCGTGGTCGGCATCGGCTCGATGCCGGTGACCGGCCACGCCACAGCCACGCTCTTGCACGGTGTCACCGCTCCCGAAGGAAACTGATGCGCACCCACGCTCCCGCCGCTCAAGGCCGCACCCTGGCCAGGGTGCTCAAGGCGGTGCTCAGCCTGATGGTCCTGGCCGGCGTGGTCGCCGGCCTGCCGCTGCTGCTGGCCTGGGCCACCCCGGTGGTGTGGGCGATCAGTCACGACGACCTGATGCATCTGCTTGACCGGCAGGACACCGGCGCTGCCTTCCTTGTGCTGCTCATCGCCGTGGGCTGGGCCGGCTGGGCCCAGTTCGCATTCTGTGCCGCACGGGAGTTGGTCGCGCAGTTGCGCGGCCTGACCTGGCATGCGCCGCGCGGACTGGGGGCGTCGCAGCGCGCTGCGGCCGCGCTGATCGGCAGCATCCTGGTGCTGCTGCCGGCCGGTTCGGCGCTGGCCACCCCG
Organism: Streptomyces himalayensis subsp. himalayensis; assembly: GCF_013778455.1. Classification (GTDB taxonomy): domain Bacteria; phylum Actinomycetota; class Actinomycetes; order Streptomycetales; family Streptomycetaceae; genus Streptomyces; species Streptomyces himalayensis. The sequence continues at coordinate 80,068 of NZ_JACEHE010000020.1, forward strand.
GCCCAGGCTGCCCCGGCCCAGAGCGCCGCCCGCCTGCCCGGGCAGGCTCAAGCGGAGCGGTCTTTGGATGCTGACCAGCACGCCGCGGCCCCCGTCAGCACATCTGAGACTCGCACCTACACGGTGCGCGGGGTACGGCCGGCGGAGAGTCTGTGGAGCATCGCCGAGAAGGAGTTGGGTGACGGGGAGTGCTGGCGGGACATTGCTGAGCTGAACGAGGGCCGCACCATGGTGGACGGCCAGGTCTTTCGGGCCAACAGCTTTCTGCAGCCGGGCTGGCAACTGCGCCTTCCCGCCACAGCCACGGCCGGTGATGCGGGCGCTCAGGCCGCGGGCGGCGTCGGTCCGCAGATGAAGGACAGCGCCCCGGCCGCCACCAGCCAGGAGGGGCACGCGGCCACCGTCACCGTGAAGTCCGGCGACTACCTGTCGAAGATCGCTGAGGAGCAGCTCGGCGACGGTGACCAGTGGCCCGAGCTGTTCGAGGCCAGCCGGGGCAAGCCGCAGCCAGGCGATCTCCCGGCAATCACCGACCCGGATGTGATCTACGCGGGGCAGCAGGTCGTCGTGCCCGGCGCGCAACCCGACAAGCATGATCTGCCCCAGCAGAACGAACAAGGCGAGGAGTCAGGCGGCGAGGGGCGCACTCCCCCGGCCGCCGAGGAGCCGGACGGCGACCAGGCGCGCGAGGGGGATGCGCAGGCGCCCGCGCCGAGCCGTTCCACTGCGCCAGCACCCGAGGCGCCGGCGCCCAGCACATCGGCCAGCCGTCCCGCCCAGCAGCCCGGCCAGGGTCACGGTGCGCCCTCCGCGACGCCGCGGCCGAACACCGGAACCTCTTCCACGTCCCCGTCTGCGTCGGCTGAGTCGTCCACGTCCGATACTTCCTCCCCCACCGCCACGGCGTCCCCCGCTCCCGCGCCGTCTGCGGCCAGCAGCCCGCTGCAGATGCGCACCGTTGTGGGCGCCGGTGCGCTGCTGGCCGCAGCCGTCACCGGTGCCCTCGCGGTGCGCCGGCTGCTGCAGCGTCGCCGCCGCAAGCCAGGCCAGAAGATCGCGATCGCCCCGGAACCCTCGGCGGCGGAAGCCCAGTTGTCGGCCGTCGCTGAGCCGGCAGGCGCGGCCCGCCTGGACATCGCGTTGCGGACCCTGGCCCACCACCTCGCCCAGGACGAGAACCGGGAGCTGCCCCGGCTGCGGGCCGCGCGGATCGGCGCGCGCTCCCTGAAGGTTCTGCCCGAAGATCTTGCCCAGCAGCCGCAGGCGCCGTTCATCGCCGGGCGCAATGGCTGGTGGACCCTGCCCGCCGACGCCGTTCTCCTTAACGAGGAGGCCGCCCGCGAGGTGCCGGCCCCGTATCCGGGGCTGGTCACCGTGGGCAGCGCCGAGGCCGGTGAACTCGTTCTGCTCAACCTCGCCGCGGTGCCTGCCCTGTTGCTGGACGGCAATCCGGTGCACATCACCGAGGTGTGCACCTCACTCGCCCTGGAGCTGGGGATGAGCCCGTGGGCGAGCGAGGTGGAGATCGTCACCATCGGGTTCGGCGAGGACCTGCCCCAGCTGCTGCCCACCTCCCGCATCGCGCACATGCGGCAGCCGGCCCACGCCCTGCGCGATCTCACCGAGCGGCTGCTGGAAGCCCACCAGATGCCCGAGGCCAGCCACCAGCCCTACCTGCTGCTGTGCGCGTCCACCCTGGACGCGGACACCGCGTGGCAGTTCGCCGACGCCATCGACAAGGCAGACCGTGTCCCCGTCACGCTCATCGCTCCGGCAAGCTCCGCCGCGGCGCACTTCCCCCAAGCAGAGATCCTCAACGCCTCACTCAGTGACCCGCAGCACCTCGACTACGCCGGCCTCGATGTCACGGTGCAGCGCCTGGAGCACGCCGCCTACCAGCAGATCACCACCGCGCTGGCCCTCTCCGGACAGCCCGCCCACCCGGCAAAGGGGCCATGGCGGGACGTTCCAGGCGAGCCTGACAGCGCCCGCCAGCCCGAACCGCTCGCGGCGAAGGAGACCACCGCCCACAAAACCGACACAGCCGGCATCCCCTCGTCGTCGGCGCAGGACATCAGCTGCAGCGAGGTGTTCCCAGCCCTACTCGCCGCCTCCGCCGATCCGCCCAGACTTCACCTCCTGCCCGCCATGGACGCGCCGGGTCAGGCCGGGGCCGAGGCAGAACTCGCCGAAGACGCGAAAGACGCGCCGGACACCGACGCGGCCCAGACACCCAGCTCGCAGGCGGCCGCCTGGACCCCTGCGCGCGGCGAGACCTCCGACGCGACGATCGAGGCCCACGACCCGCATGCGCCGGAGATCCGGGTCCTGGGACCGGTCGAGGTAACCGGCGTGAGAAGCACCGGCCACGGCCCACGCCAGGCCCAACTGGCGGCCTTGCTCTACTTCCGCCCCCATCGCACCGCCGACGTGCTGTGCGCCGACATGGACCCGCTCAACCCCTGGTTGGCAAGCACCCTCAACGCCCGGCTGCAGGGCCTGCGGCGCGCCTTGGGCAACGACGTGGCCGGCAACGCCTACGTGCCGCGCCGCCGCACCGGCGACGACCCCTACCAGCTCTCCCCCGCCGTGCGCTGCGACTGGACCAGATTCGTGCAACTCGCCGAGCGTGCCCTGCCCCATGGCCCGGCCGGTCTGGCGGACCTGGAGAAAGCGCTCGGCCTGGTGCGCGGCCGACCGTTCGGAAGTAGGCCGCTGCCCTGGGCCGAGCCCTACCAGCAGGAGATGATCACCCGGATCATCGACATCGCCCACACCGTGGCCACCTACCGCACCCCACCGGGCCCGGACCACGACCTGAGCGTCGCCCGGCAGGCCATCGTGACCGGCCTCGACGTCGACGAGACTGCCGAACTGCTCTACCGGGACTGGATGCGCATCGAACACACCGCCGGCAACCGCACCGGACTCCACACCGCCATCACCCGACTCCAGCAGATCAACAGGGCGCTGGACTGCTCACTGGAGATCGAGACCGAGCAGCTCATCAACGACCTACTGGGCGGCGCGGGTTCGGGTTCGCCGGCGCATACGGCGCTGTAGCAGGTCGGTGCTTATCCCACTGCGCACCAGTGGCTGGGGGCGACGTCGAGGGAGGTGTAGGCGAGGGAAATGTGATGCCCATTCGCAAAAGAAGCCCGGCAGGAGGTCAGCAGGACGTGGTCGCGGAGACCAAGAAGACTCCGGTCACACTGAGCAGGGCCCACCGCGTCCTGATCGCGGTGGTCGTCGCTGGCGCAGTCATCATCGCGGGCATCGGTTTCGCCGGCTCGTACGCCGCTGTGCGCGACCTCGCGCTCGACAAGGGCTTCGGGAAGTTCAGCTACGTCTTCCCGATCGGCATCGACGCGGGCATCTGCGTCCTGCTCGCCCTCGACCTGCTGCTCACCTGGATCCGCATCCCCCTCCCCCTGCTGCGTCAGACGGCGTGGCTGCTGACGGCGGCGACGATCGCGTTCAACGGCGCAGCTGCCTGGCCCGACCCTCTCGGCGTCTGCATGCACGCCGTCATCCCCCTCCTGTTCGTCGTCACCCTCGAGGCGGCCCGGCATGCCATCGGCCGGATCGCGGACATCACCGCCGAGAGGCACATGGAACGCGTACGCCTCACCCGATGGCTCCTCTCCCCCCTCCCCACCTTCCTCCTGTGGCGCCGGATGAAATTGTGGGAACTGCGCTCCTACGAGCAGGTGATCAAGCTGGAGCAGGAGCGGCTCGTGTACCAGGTCCGGCTGCGCTCCCGCTACGGCCGCGCCTGGCGCCACAAAGCGCCGGTGGAGTCGCTGATACCGCTGCGCTTGGCCCGCTACGGCATCCCCCTCGCGGACACGGCCCCTGCGGGCCTGGCCGCCGCCGGAATCAATCAGCCCACGCCCCTGCTCGCAGCGGAACATGACGCCACCACATCCCACACCCCAGCAGCACACGAACCGCAGCCCGCCAAGGCCGATCAGCAACCCGCGCTCACCAGCCCGCAGGCACCGGAGCCCACCGACCACCCCACCGCGCCGGGACCACCGCACAGCGCTCCGGACCCTGCGTCTTCGCAGGAGACCCACGAAGAAAGCGACGACTCACGGGAGCCGATCCCCTCCCGCACCTGGCGCCAAAGCGCCAGCACATACGGCGAGTTACCCGCCCAAGGCCCTTTCGTCCACTACGTGGCCGAACGGCACGGCGCCACCCACACCCACGGCCAACCCCTTGCCCCCGAAGCGCTCGAACTCGAAGTCCATGCCCTGCGGCAGCAGGAATCCGGCGACCCGGCACCCCATAACAGAAGGGCAGCTCCCGGCCGCGACGACCCCACCCCCATTCCCCCGAGTCCTGCCGTCACCAGCCCACACCCGGCCCGCGCACTACCCACGCACACTCCACGCAGCCCGCAGATCGACGCCACCATCGACACCCCCCACCCCCCGACTGCACAGGACGGGAGCGGCCTGACCAAAGTCGACGGCTACTTCATCGCCTGGCGCGAATACCAGCAGCAACACGGCCAAGAACCCACCGACAAACAACTCTCCGCCCACCTCGCCCACAAAGGCATCCTCGGCCGCGGCGGACACCCGATCAGCCCCAGCACCCTGAGGAGATATTTCCTGCCCTTCCGCCTCTACTCCGTATGGGCTGAGCACCGCCAACACACCGACCAGCCCTCAGCCGTAACCGTGGCCCAAGACTGCACATCCCGCGGAATCACCGCCCAATACAACCAACCCATCACCCCCACCGACATCACCACACAAACCCACGACTTCCAGCGCCGATGGCACACCCTCACCCACCACCACACCCCCACCGACCATGAAAAATGACCACCACACCACCCAGACATCAGCAGCAGCAAGCCGATCACTGAACCGCTCCGGGTCTGATGGAGGCTCGATTCTCTGAGAGGATTGAGTCATGCCACGCCCCTCCCCCTACCCCGCTGAGCTGCGCAAGCGCGCTGTCCGCATGGTCGCCGAGGTGCGGCCCGAGTACGACACCGAGTGGGCCGCGATGAAGGCCGTTGCGTCCAAGCTCGGGATCGGGACGACCGAGACGGTGCGCAAGTGGGTCCGCCAGGACCAGATCGACAGCGGGACCCGGCCGGGGACAACGACGGAGGAATCTGCGCAGGTCAAGGCGCTGAAGAAGGAAGTTGCCGAGCTCAAGCGGGCGAACGAAATCTTGAAGGCCGCGGCGAGTTTCTTCGCGGCCGAGCTCGACCGGCCACATCTGCGCTCGTAGCGTTCATCGACGAGTACCGGGACCGCTTCGGCGGTGTCGAGCCGATCTGCCGTGTGCTGTCCGAGCACGACTGCAGCATCGCCCCCTCCACCTACTACGCCCACAAGCAACGCCAGGCTTCCCCGTCTGCCCGTCAGGTTCGCGACGAGGAGCTGAAGGCCCTGATCAAGGAGGTGTTCGAGGCCAACTACCGTGTCTATGGCGCCAGAAAGGTCTGGCGGGACTTGAACCGGCAGGGCCACCAAGTGGCCCGCTGCACCGTCGAGCGGCTCATGCGCGAGCTGGGCATCGCCGGTGCGGTCCGCGGCAAGAAGGTGGTCACCACCGTGGCGGATCCGTCCGCCGAGCGGGCCCCGGACCTGATCGACCGCGACTTCGTGGCCGACGCCCCCAATCGCACCTGGGTCGCCGACTTCACGCATGTGGCGGCCTGGGCCGGCACCGTCTACGTCGCATTCGTCGTGGACACATTCTCCCGCCGCATCGTCGGCTGGTCCGCCGCCACCACCAAACACACCGACCTCGTGCTGGCTGCCCTGGAGATGGCGCTGTGGCAGCGCGACCGGGCCGGCATCCCGCCCCAGCGAGGCGAGTTGACCCACCACTCGGATGCGGGTTCGCAGGGCGGATTCAACCGGTCGACGCAACACCTCGACTACGGAGGTGTGATGGGCAGGCCGGCGGGGTGGATGAAGGCGTTGACGGGCAGGTCTCCGATGAAGTCGCCGGGGGCGCCCGCGTTGCGGCGGGAGGTCGAGCGGGAGTTCTGGCGCGAGATTGCCAAGGGGCTGCTCGGTGAGGAGGCAGCGGCTGCTGTCGGCGTGTCCCAGGCGGCCGGCGCCCGGTGGTTCCGGCAGCGTGGCGGCATGCCATCGATCGATCTTGCCCCGCTTTCGGGCCGATATCTGTCGTTTCAGGAGCGCGAAGAAATAGCCCTTTTCAAGGCACAAGGAGCCGGGGTCCGTGAGATAGCTCGTCAGCTGGGGCGTGCTCCTTCGACGATTTCGCGCGAGCTTCGCCGCAACGCGGCGACCCGCGGAGGCAAGCTCGACTACCGTGCGTCGGTCGCGCAGTGGAAGGCGGACCTGCTCGCTCTTCGCCCGAAGGAGGCGAAGCTCGTCACGAATCAGCAGCTGCGCGAGTACGTGCAGGAGCGGCTGTCGGGCCACGTCCGCCGTTCTGACGGGACACTGGTGCACGGGCCCGAGACGGGGCAGTGGAAGGGGCGCAACAAGCCGCACCGCCAGGACCGGAAGTGGGCATTGGCCTGGAGCCCGGAGCAGATATCCCACCGATTGAAGATCGACTTTGCCGAGGATGACTCCATGCGGATCTCGCACGAGGCGATCTACCAGGCCCTCTACATCGAAGGCCGCGGTGCTCTCAAACGCGAGCTGGTCGCCTGTCTGCGCACCGGACGGGCTCTGCGTGTTCCTCGCGCCCGCACGGGGCGCAAGAGCTGGGCCCATGTCACGCCCGACGTGATGATCAGTGAGCGTCCGGCCGAGGTCGAGGACCGCGCGGTCCCCGGCCACTGGGAAGGCGACCTGATCATCGGCCTGCAGCGTTCGGCGATTGGCACGTTGGTCGAGCGGACCACCCGGTTCACGATGCTGGTGCACCTGCCCCGTGAGGAGGGCTACGGAGTGATCCCGCGAACCAAGAACGGGCCAGCCCTTGCCGGTTACGGCGCCCTCTCGATGAACAAGGCACTCGCGCCCGCGATCACGACACTTCCCGAACAGCTCCGCAGGTCGCTGACCTGGGACCGGGGCAAGGAGCTGTCCCAGCACGCCGAGTTGAAGCTCGAGACAGGTGTCGCGGTCTATTTCGCCGATCCGCACAGCCCCTGGCAGCGCGGGACGAACGAGAACACCAACGGGTTGCTCCGACAGTACTTCCCCAAAGGCACCGACCTGTCGAGATGGTCCGCAGACGAGCTCCAAGCCGTCGCTCACGCCCTCAACAGTCGGCCTCGCAAAACACTCGGTTGGAAGACTCCGGCCGAGGCGCTTAACGAGCACCTACACTCTCAGGAAGCCGGTGTTGCGACGACCGGTTGAGTCCAGGCAGTACACCTCATTCAAGCTCGCCGAACACCTAGACCGCGAAGGCATCGCGGCCTCCATCGGCTCGGTCGGTGACGCGCTCGACAATGCGCTGATGGAATCGGCGATTGGCCTGTACAAGACCGAGCTGATCAAACCGCAGAGGCCCTGGAAGACCCTGGCCGAGGTCGAGTTGGCCACCGCCGAGTGGGTCGACTGGTACAACCACCGTCGCTTGCACGGTGAGATCGGCCACGTTCCGCCAGCCGAGTACGAAGCCGCCTACTACCTGACAGCCAAGAAACCACAGGTCACAGCCGCAATCTAGAGTCTCCGACCTACCCGGGGCGATTCACACTGAACCGTTCCGGGTTCGGTTGTACGGACTATCTCCGCTAGGGCAGCGCGCCGTCACCGGTCCAGCACTTCTTGGCTGGGTGCTGTCCGCGGAGCCGGCGGGGTGCTGGGGAGGATTCAGCTCGGGTAGCCGATCCGGAAGCGGCGGCGGTCCGGTGAGAGGGGCCTCGACGCCGGCGAACCCGGCGGCTTCCAGGCGCTCCAGGGACTCGGCGAAGCACGAGGCCCCGGTGATGCGGCCGACGCGGGAGCTTCGCGCCGCAGCGCGAGCTCGGCCCTCCAATCGGAGGCCCACACCAGGGAGCAGCCTGCTCGGCGTGCCTGGTACTGGCTTTCCTAGGGACCGGTGCCCAGGAAAAGGCCTCCCTGTATACCCCGGTACTCCACCCCGACGATGGATTTCGCAAGGCGCCCTTCGCACACGAAAGCCGCCTCGGCCACATGGAAGTCCGTGTGGCGCCGGAGAACTGCGCATCTGAGGGAGAAAGACAATATGCGTGAGCACACCAAGCTGTACATCGACGGCGCCTGGCGCGAGCCCCTCGACGGCACGGTCATCGAGCTGACCGACCCGGCCACCGGTGAGGTGTCCGGACGGGTGGCGCTCGGCGGCGAGGCCGACGTCGACCTGGCGGTTGCCGCGGCCAACCGGGCATTCCCCGCTTTCTCCAGGACCACTCGCCAGGAGCGCATCGCACTGCTGGAGCGGATCGCCGACGAGTACGAGCGGCGCGCCGAGGACATGGCCCAGGCCGTCACCGCCGAGCTGGGCTGCCCGCTGCCGCTGTCCCGCGCCATGCACGTTGCCGCCGGACTGATCCAGTTCCGGGCAGCCGCCCAGGTGCTGAAGACGTTTGCGTTCACCGAGGAGCGCGGCACCACCCACATCCGCCAGGAACCCATCGGCGTGGCTGCGCTGATCACTCCGTGGAACTTCCCCGCCCTGCAGCCGGCGGGCAAGACCGCCTCGGCGCTCGCGGCGGGCTGCACCGTCGTCCTCAAGCCGGCCCAGCTGGCCCCGTACTCGGCCGTCGTCCTGGCCGAGATCCTGGAGGCCGCCGGGGTCCCCGCAGGTGTCTTCAACCTCGTCAACGGCCGCGGCTCGGTGATCGGAAACGCACTCTCCTCGCACCCCGACGTCGCCGTCGTGTCCTTCACCGGCTCGGGTGAGGCCGCGCTCCAGGTGAATGCCGCTGCCGCCAAGACCGCCAAGCGCGTGGCCACCGAACTCGGCGGCAAGTCGCCGCAGGTGATCATGCCCGATGCGGACCTGGACGTCGCGGTCGACACGGTGCTCACCTGGCTGATGGCCAACACCGGCCAGATCTGCAGTGCGCCGAGCCGGACCCTGGTACCGCGCGAGCGGCTGGAGGAGTTCCTGTCCGTGCTGCTCCCGCGGATCGAGTCGCTCAGGATCGGCGACCCGCGCTCGGAGGACACCGACATGGGCCCGCTGATCTCCGCCGAGCAGTGGCAGACCGTCCAGCACTACATCCACTCCGGCCTGGACGAGGGAGCCCACCTGGTCGCCGGAGGCCCGGGCAAGCCGGATGGCCTGGAGGAGGGGCACTTCGTCAAGCCGACTGTCTTCACCGGGGTCACCAACGACATGTCCATCGCCCAGGAAGAGATCTTCGGCCCGGTGATGTCGATCATCACGTACGACACGGTGGATGACGCTGTCGAGATCGCCAACGACACCCGGTACGGCCTTGCCGGTTACGTCACCGGCAGGGATGTGGCGGACGCCGCGGACGTCGCTTCCCGTATCGAAGCGGGCTACGTGATCATCAACAACGCCGAATTCGACTGGACCGCCCCCTGGGGCGGCTACAAGGAGTCGGGCAACGGCCGCGAATGGGGCCCCGAGGGCATGCAGGAATACCTGGAGACCAAGGTCGTGCTCGGCCGCTGACGGCCGACGCCGGTTTCTCTTCGGGGAGATGGCAAGACTGAGATGGCAAGACTGATGAACGTTGAGAAGCCGGCTGCCCTCGATGTCCGGGGGCACCAGCGCCCCACCGCCCCCCACCACCGGCAACACCGACCCTGGCACTTCAAAACCGTGGTCGCGGTCGTCTTCGTGGTCATGGCCGCCAGCAGCGCACCGTCTCCGCTGTATGGGCTCTACCAGCAGCAATGGCACTTCGGCACAACCACTTCGACGGTCATCTACGCCTGCTACGCGCTCGGCGCGATCCTGACTCTTCTGGTCGCCGGAGGACTGGCCGAGCACCTGGGCACCCAACGGACGATCGTGGTGGCGCTTGCCACCATCGTCGTCAGCTTCCTGACGTTCCTGCTTGCCACGGGGGCCTGGGCACTGTGTCTGGCCCGCCTGATACAGGGCGTCGGCGTCGGGTTGCTCACCAGCAGCGCGGGCTCAGCACTGGCGGATCTCCACCGGGACCACAGTCACCGGGCCGCAGCGGCGGCCAACAGCGCGGCGACCTCGACAGGCATCGCGCTGGGCGCGGTGTTCTCCGGCCTCGCTATTCAGTTCGCTCCTGCACCACTGGTCACGCCGTTCGTCGTGCTGACCGTCCTGTCCGTCGGCGGAATCGTCCTGGTGCGGGCGATTCCCCCCTGGCAGATCGTGCCGGAACGGCTCGGGCCCTGGCGCCCCCGGATGCTGCGGCTGGGTGCGGAGCCACGCGGGATCCTGCTCAGGGTGGCCCCCATCGTGACGGCCAGCTGGGCGGTCGTCGGCTTGTACCTTGCGCTGGGGGTCGACCTCGTCGCCGGCCTGCTGCACACCACGGACAGGGCGCTGGCCTCGCTGGTCATCCTTGTGGTGCAGGGCTGTGGCGGCATCGCTCCGATGCTGCTGCGGAGACTTGGCGACCGGGCAGCGTCGGTGACCGGGTGCGCGCTGCTCGTAGCCGGGGTCGGAGTGTCCGTGATCGGGTACGACACTGCTCACGCCCTGCTGTTCTTCTCCGGCGCGGCGATCACCGGCGCGGGCTTCGGCCTGTGCTTCATGGGGTCCACGAGCACAGTGACGGCGGCTGTGATCGCCGGGGGGCACCCCCAGCTCCTGCCAGGGTTCTTCGCCTTGGCGTACCTGGCGGTGAGTGTGCCGGTGGTCGCCCTGGGCGCCGCTGCTTCCCGGTTCGGCGTCGCGGCTGCCTTCTCGTGGTTCGGGCTGCTCGTGGCACTGCTCGCCGTGGTGGCAGGAGCCATTGCTGTCGGTCCCCGGGCAAACCATGCCCTTTGCGGCCACCGATAGAGCAGCGAGTGCTGATCTATCGCAGTGCTTATAAAGCAGCGAATACAAGTATGCGCTGCATCTGACCTGATTTTCTCTAAAATCAAACGAATGGAAGGTAGTGGCATGGCCACTTGGTTCATCACTGGTGCGTCCCGCGGTTTCGGCCTGGAGATCGCACGCCAGGCACTGGAGCGGGGCGACAAGGTCGTGGCGACGGCCCGCAAGCCCCGGGACGTCGAGGATGCGCTCTCCCAGTACGGGGACAGGCTGCTCGCTGTCGCCCTGGACGTCACCGACGAGGCGCAGGCCCGTGAAGCTGTCGAGAGAGCCGTGGAGAAGTTCGGAAGGATCGACATCCTGGTCAACAACGCGGGACGCGGCGTGCTGGGCGCGGTGGAGGAAACCTCCGACGCCGAGTTCCGCTCGGTCTACGACACCAACGTCTTCGGTCTGGCCAACGTCACCCGCTCCGTACTGCCGGTCATGCGGCGGCAGAGGTCGGGCCGTATTCTCAACCTGAGTTCCATCGGGGGCTTCCGCAGTGTGCCGGGCTTCGGCGTCTACTGCTCCACCAAGTTCGCCGTGGAGGGCCTCTCGGAGGCGATGCGCGACGAACTGGCACCGCTGGGGATCCAGGTCACGATCGTCGAGCCGGGATATTTCCGGACCGACTTCCTCGACGCCACCAGCCTGCACACGGAGGGCCAGGTCATCTCCGACTACGCCGAGACCGCCGGCGCCGTGCGCCAGGCCGTCCCCGGCCTCAATCACGCACAGCCCGGTGATCCCGTCAAGGGCGCCACGGCCATCCTCACCCTTGCCGACGCCGCCAACCCGCCGCTGCGCGCCCAGCTCGGCAGCGACTGCGCGGCGGAGATGGATCGTAAGATCGCTCAGTTCCGCGAGGAGGCAGACGCCTGGCGGGAGCTGGCCCTGTCCACCGATCACGACGACGTGCAGGGCGCCGTCTGATCCGCCGTATGACTCGCACGGGTCGTACGAGAAGGAGGCTGCTGTGACAGAACTCGGTGAGTACCTGCGCGCATGCCGCGCCCGGGTCAGCGCCGAGCAGGTGGGGCTCCCCACGTCCGGGCACCGCCGGGTGCCGGGACTGCGGCGTGAGGAACTCGCCTCGCTGGCAGGCGTCAGCGTGGACTACATCGTGAGGCTGGAACAAGGCCGCGTGAAGTCCGCCTCGCCCGCCATCCTCACCGCCCTGGCCAGGGCCCTTGAGCTGCGCCCCGACGAGGAGGAGTACCTGCTGCGGTGTGCAGCCGAGGCGGGCATCTCCGGCCGGGCGAAACCGGCCACCGCAAGAAACCAGCAGGTGTCGCAGGCGACCCAGGTCCTCCTGGAGAGCATGGTGAACGTCCCGGCACTCGTGCTCGGCCGTCGCATGGACATCCTGGCATGGAACAGCCTGAGTGCCGCGCTGTTCACCGACTACTCCAGGCTGCCGGCCAAGCGGCGCAACCACATATGGCTCACCTTCCTCGACCCCGAGGTCCGTGGGCTGTACGCGAACTGGGAGCGAGTCGCCCAGGAGTGTGTGGCCTACCTCCGCATGGATGCCGGCCGCTACCCGAACGATCCCGAGCTCGCCCGCCTGGTGGGGGAACTGTCCTTGAAGGACCCCGACTTCCGCCGATGGTGGTCCGACCACAGGGTGCGGTCCCAGCGGCAGGGCCGCAAGGAGTTCGTCCACGCGGTCGCCGGGGAACTGAGCCTGGACTTCCAGGTGCTGGATGTGCGGGGGTCCACCGACCAGAGCCTGCTCGTATACACGGCGGAGCCGCACTCGCCAAGCGCGCAGGCCCTGACCTTCCTGGCGGGTTGGTCCGCCACCGGACTCCCTGCCCGGCCGACGGAGGCGGCAGAGTTGCCCCGGCGACCCGGGGCAGCACCTGCGGCGGGGGAATCCAAGGACGGGGCGTAGCGCATCAGCGGTGACGGCCGGGCCAGTGACGGCCGGGCCCGCAAACAGTTGGGGAGCAGGGTGTGCGACACCCTGCTCCCCAACGTTCGTCTGTACGAAGTGCCCTGGTGAAAGTACATGCGCCAGCGGCCTGGGCGCCTCCGAACCGACGGAGTGAGTGCGCGCGCCTGCTGTCCACACGTATCCGGAGACTACGTCGACGACAGAACCCGCCCCGCACCCCTGGGGCCCGAGCGGTGCATGCTCCACTGCGCGAGTGGCAGCAGGGCGTTCACCAGTGCCTGGCCGTCCGGGGCCAGCTGATAGCGGATCTGTACGGGCGTAGTGGGGATGACGGTGCGCTCGATGAGGCCCGCGGCCTCGAGTTCCTTCAGACGTTGGGAGAGCAGCCGGTCGGAGATGCCGTCGATCATCGCCCGGTACTCGCCGAAGCGCCGGGCGCCCTGGGCGGCAGCCTGCAGTACCGAACCCGTCCAGCGGCGTCCGACCATTTCGAGGGTGCCCTCAAAGCTCGGGCAGGTGTCGTCATGAATGGAGTCCACTTACAAAAGATTAGCTCCTTACCTACCGTTTTGCCAGTGGGGCGGTCCGGCCCACTCTGGACTCATGACCGACTACGGACGCCAACTCTCCTTCGGCGTGAGCCTTGACCCCTCCGCCGGGACATGGGCACTGACCCGGCGCCTCGCGCGCACGGCGGAGGACTCGGGCCTGGACCACCTCGCCGTCCAGGACCACCCGTACCAGCCCGGCCACCTCGACGCCTGGACCCTGATCACGCACCTGTCGGCGGTCACCGACCGCATCTCCTTCCTCACCGGCGTCGCCGACCTGCAGCTGCGCCCGCCGGTGATGCTCGCCAAGGCCGCCGCGTCGCTGAGCGTGCTCACCGACGGACGGATCCAGCTCGGGGTCGGCGGGGGCGGCATCCCCGACGCCATCGCCTCGATGGGCGGGCCGGCGCGACGCGGCCAGGACATGGTGGCGTTCACCGAGGAGTCCCTGGGGCTCCTGCGCACGGCCCTGGCCGGAGGCGTCGTACAACTGCACAGCCCGTACCACGCCGTCGACGGTTACCGTGCCGGACCGGTGCCCCCGAAGCCCGTCGAGCTCTGGCTCGGCGCCCAGAAGCCCAGGATGCTCGCCGTCACCGGCCGGTCGGCCGACGGCTGGATCTCTCCACTGAACATCTACGTCCCGCCGCGGGAGGTGCCCTCGCGTCAGCGGATCATCGACGAGGCGGCCACCGACGCGGGCCGCGACCCGAGCACGCTGCGGCGCGTCTACAACGTGATCGGCGTGATCGGCGACCACGGAGACGGACCCGGGCTCGTCGGCGATGTGCGGCGGTGGGTGGACACCCTTACCGAGTGGGCCGTGGAACTCGGCTTCGACACCTTCGTCTTCTGGCCCGCCACCGACCCCGAGCGGCAGTTCGCGCTCTTCGCCGGCGAGGTCGTGCCTGCGGTGCGCGGGCGCGTCGACGCCCTGCGGAGCGGGCGATGAACGGCACCCTCTCCACCGTGCCGGCCGAGCTCGCGGGCAAGGTGGTCACGCCCGACGACCGCCGCTACCGGCCGCTGCGCTCCACCTACACCACCGTCGGCCGCCCGGCCGCCGTGGTCCTGCCCGAGTCCGCGGGCGACGTCGCGGCGGCGCTGCGGCTCGCGCGGGAGACGGGCCTTCGGGTGGCCGTCCGCAGCGGCGGACACGGCCTGTCCGGCAGCGGCACCAACGATGGCGGGCTCGTCATCGACCTGAGCGCTCTGCACCGCATCGACGTCGTCGACCGCGGCTCCCGACTGGTCCGCGTCGAGGCGGGCGCCCGCTGGGCCCAGGTTGCCCAGGCGCTCGCCCCGCACGGGCTCGCCATCAGCTCGGGCGACCACGGCAACGTCGGCGTCGGCGGCCTCGCCACCGGGGGCGGCGTCGGCTGGCTCGTACGGCAATACGGGCTCACCATCGACCACGTCCGTGCCGTCGAGGTCGTCCTGCCCGACGGAACGGCCGTACGCGCCGACGCCGAGACCGAGCCCGACCTGCTGTGGGTGATGCGCGGGGCCGGCGCGGGTGCCGGGATCGCGGTGGCCTTCGAGATCGAGGCCATGGAGCTTCGTGACGTCGGCCATGCACAGCTCGTCGCCGCAGTGGACCCGGCCGGGCAGACGCTGCGCCGCTGGGCCGATGTCATGGCGCGGGCGCCACGCGAGCTGTCGACGGCGGTGATGCTGTCCTCGCAGGGCACCACCACCACCGCGTTCATCACCGCGGTCGTGGCCTCGGACAGCCCGTCCGTCATCCGCGCCGCCGTCGAACCGCTGCTCGGCATCGGCGACGTGATGGCCCAGCAGGCCCACATCGTCCCCTACACCGAGCTGGTCCCACCGCACCATCTGCACGCCAACTCCGGCCAGATGCCCGCCAGCACGACCAACGGACTGCTCACCGACATGACCCCGCACGCCGCCCGCGCACTGCTCACCGCATCGGCTGCCCCCGACCCGGTCCTGATCCAGCTGCGTTCACTCGGCGGCGCGACCCACGACCCTGCCCCCTCGGACACGGCGTTCGCCCACCGCCACCAGAACACCCTCGTCGTCGCCTCGGCGTTCCCGCCGGACGCCCCCGCCACACTGGCCGCCGCTTGGCGCCCCCTCGCCCCGCACACCGACGGCGCCTACGTGAACTTCGAGAGCGCCCCCGACGAGGCGACGTTCGCCCGCGCCTACCCGGGACCGACCCGCACCCGCGTCACCGACCTGTGGAAGCGCTACGACCCCGACGGCACCCTGCGCCCCCGGCCACCGGCCTGACCGCCGGCCGCCTCGACCTCACCGACCACGAGCCCGCGGCACCCGCCGCGAGCGCCCGCCCTTTCAAGTCACCCAGTACTGGAGATACTCCATGGCCACGTTGCTGCACATCGACTCCTCCGTGTTCCCGGGCGGCGCTTCCGCCTCCCGCGCCGTGACGGAGATCTTCCGCAAGACCTGGGAGGAGCAGCACCCCAAGGGCACGGTGATCTACCGCGACCTCTCCGCCAACCCGGTGCCGCACATCACCGCCCACGCCCACACCGCCGGGTTCGCCGATCCGGACGCCCACACGCCCGAGCAGGCCGCCGCCTTCGCCGACCGCCTGGAGCTGATCGAGGAGTTGGAGCGTGCGGACACGGTGCTGATCGGCGCGCCGATGTACAACTACACGATCCCCTCGACCCTCAAGGCATGGCTGGACAACGTGATCCTCTTCGGCCGCACCTCGGGCGAGAACCCCTCCGCCAAGGGCACCCCGGTCACTGTCGTCGCCAGCCGCGGCGGCTCCTACGCGCCCGGCACCCCGAAGGAGCCCTACGAGTACGTGCAGAACTACCTGACGGCGACCCTCGCCGGCATGCTCTCCCTCGACCTCGACTTCATCGTCCCGGAACTCACCATGGCCCCGCACATCCCGGCCATGGCCGAACTGGTGCCGCTCTTCGAAACCTCCCGCGACCGCGCCTTCCAAGACGCGGCCACCAAGGCCAAGGCCCTCGCCGAACGCCTCGCCGCGTAAACACGAGAACGCCGTGTGCGTCCCTGCCACCGGGACATCGCACGGCGTTTTGACGGTCATCGCCGACGGCGGCTGCCGGAGCACAGGTCTGGTCCCGCACTGTCGCGAGACGGGCCGGGCCGAACTCCCGGCCATTTCGGCCTGCTGCACAGGTACTCGGGACGTCCGATCGGCGTCCAAACGTCCGTCCTTGACGGCTCAGCCCGGATCCACCGGCTTTTCGGGGTGGGCGTTTCGGGTTGTGCGGGCCGTGTCGGGGTTGAGTTGCGGATTCGTGACACTCTGTCACATGATCACTACGTTTCGCTAATCCAACTGATGAGCCTCTGCTCGACGATGCCTGAGCACTCCCTGGCGACGGAGAGGAACGGCACCCCTCTCGGACCTGGTTGGGCACCTCAACGAGTCCACGACCAGCAGGTGGGTCCGATGTCGCGCTCGCCCGTCTCGGAGGACACTGAGTGCGTACCGAGTTCTGAGGCAAGTGAAAGCTGATGACTATGGGTGCATCTCACGCCACCAGCCGCAGTGGCCCCCACGATGGAGTCCCGGCGGAGAACCAGGCCCACATCCTGATTGACCAGCGCGGCACGGTGGTCGGATGGAGCCCGGTGGCCGAGGGGCTGCTGGGCTACCCGGCGGATGCCATGCTGGGGCGCCCGGCATGGGACCTGCTGGCCGGTGTCGATCCCACCACGCACTCGCTCGCCGCCATCGACGACTTCGCCGTTCTCCTGCGACGCGAGGACGGCGCCTCCCTGCCCTGCCGAATGACCGTCCGTCCTGAGCGCGAAGGCGCGGCGGTCAGGTGCTGGGGGGTCACGCTCGCCCCTGCGGAACAGGGAAACCCGACGGCCGAACTCGACCAGGCCCTCCTGGAGACACTGTTCACCGTCTCTCCCGTAGGTCTGTTCCTCCTCGATCCCTGCCTGCGGCTCGTCCGGTTCAACCCCGCGGGCGAAGGCATGCAGGGCACCTCGGTCGCAGAAGCCGTCGGCAGGCGTCCCACGGAGGCGTGGCCGGGCTTCGCCGCGGAATCGGTGGAGCGCGTGATGCAACAGGTGCTGGCCACGGGGCAGCCGGTGATCGGCGTCGAAAAGCGGATGCGCCCCCCAGGAGATCCAAGTCATGAGCATGTCTATTCGGCTTCCGTCTTCCGCCTGGAGGACGTCCATGGTCGCCTCCTGGGCATCGCCGACGCCACTGTCGACGTCACCGACCGCCATCTGGCGCAGGAGCGGCTGAATGTGCTCGCGCAGGCCGGCACACGGATCGGGTCCACCCTCGACGTGCTGGACACCGTCCGGGGCCTGGCGGAGGTATCCGTGCCGGGGCTGGCCGACAGCATGGCCGTGGAAGTCCTGGAGCCGGTACTCGCGGGAGAGGACCTCGAACCCGGTCCCGTACACCGCGACACCGTGCTGCGTCGGGCGGTATGCCGGTCCCGGGACGACGCGGAACCCTGGACGGCCTGTGACCAAGACGGCGCCCTGCCGCCGGTGGCCGCTGCCGAGGCCCTCACCGACCTTCAGCCGCGCATTGTCGATCCGCTGAGTCCTCCCGGACAGCGGGCGTTGCACAGCTTGCGGGCGCCCAGGGAAGACGTCCACTCGCTGATGCTCGTACCGCTGGTCGCCCAGTACCGAGCTCTGGGGCTCGCCACGTTCTGTCGCTGGGGGGAGCGGAGGCCTTTCGAACGTGACGATCTGACCCTGGCCGGAGAACTCGCCCTGCGCACCGCCGCGTGCCTGGACAACGCCCGCCGGTACCTGCGTGAGAGCAATTCCCTGGTCGCACTGCGGCACGCCCTGCGGCCGGGCGGACTCCCCACTCATCACGCCCTGGATGTGGCGCACGAATACGTGCACGCGGGCTCCGGCGGCGACTGGGTCGACGCCGTACCACTCTCCGGAGCCCGGGTGGCCCTCGTCGCAGGCCGGGTGCCCGGCCACGGGGTACAGACCGCCGCAGCCGCAGGGCGGATCCGCGCAGCCGTGCACACCCTGTCGGACCTGGACCTGGAACCGGATGAACTGCTCGCCCGGCTCGACGACCTGGTACGCCGCCTCAGCAACGGCCCCGGAACGGTGGACGACCAGCCATGGCCGGCACGGGACGCCGGGAGATCTGACAACGGAGACGAGGCCGGCGCGACGTGCCTCTACCTGATCTACGATCCCGTGACCCGGCGCTGCTCGCTCTCCAGTGCCGGTCACCCCTGGCCCGTGGTCGTGCACCCGGACGGCACCGTGGCCCTCCTGGAGCATCCGCCCGGCGCCGCACTGTGCTGCGCCGGCGCTCCTTTCGGGAAGGCCGACGTCGACCTGCCCGAGAACTCGATGCTCGCGCTGTACACCCCAGGCCTCTTCCAGGAGCAGCCCGAAGATCGGAACCGCGAGCGCTTGGCCGACCTTCTCGCCGGGTTTTCCGGCTCCGTGCGCCAGGCATGCAGCATGCTGACCGAAGCACTGGTCCCGGCACGGCTCCGGGAAGACGTCGCCGTTCAGGTCGCCCGCACGCACACGCTGGGTCCGGCACGGGTCGTGTCGTGGGATCTGCCGAGCGATCCGGCCATGGTCTCCACGGCCCGGTCGCTCGTCACCCGGCAGCTCACATCGTGGGACATGAGCGAAGCGGCGTTCACCACCGAACTGATAGCCAGTGAGCTCGTCACCAACGCCATCCGCTACGCCAAACCTCCTGTGCAGCTGCGACTCATCCGCAGCCATGTTCTGACATGCGAGGTGTCCGACGGCAGCAGCACCTCACCACGGTTGCGGCACGCCCGCACTACCGACGAGGGCGGCCGGGGGCTGCTCCTCGTCGCCCGGTGCTCCGAACGTTGGGGCACCCGCTACACCGAGGGCGGCAAGACCGTCTGGGTTGAGCAGAGCATTCCTGAGGGCCTGGAGTCACCTTCTCGGCCGTGAACGACTCTGTTGGGAAAGGCGTGATTCGGGTGGGGCTGTGTCGTTCGTCTTGTTGATGGCTATGGTCGTTGGCAGGGTGGGGTGAGCGGGTGTCGCTGGAGTCGCGGTCGGATGATGGGGTGCCTGAGCTGACGGCTCGGGTGGTGCGGGCCTCGTTCCCCAAGGGGACACTCGCGACCCCGAACGCTCCCGGAGCGCCATGCGTCTCGGCATCGGTCCGGCTCAGAGCATCAGGCTCACTCGCTCGCTGCTGCCGAGGAGGGACTTGCCGTAGACCTCCAGGCCGACCGCCGGGACCAGGCCGGCGTGGCGCGCCGCGACGTTGGCGTCCCGCCAGATGCGCTGCAGGGGGCCGGCGTCGGCGAACGCGGCCGCGCCATGCACGTTCAGGAGGGTGCTGACTGCCTCCAGTACGTGCTGTGCGGCGAAACCGGCCCGGGCCCTGACGTGCGCACGTGCGGCGTAGTCCAAGGGGCCGCCGGAGGAGGCGGCCTGATCCACCTCGTCCACGGCTCGGTAGGTGTGTAGGCGGGCCGTCTCCAGCTTCAGTGCTGCTTGTGCCAGCTGTATCTGGACGCCCACCGAATCTGCCTGCCGGCTGTGGACGGTGAACGACAACGGCTTCTCCGCGGCTGCGTCCACCGCCACGCTCAGCGCCGCCTTCCCCAGTCCGAGCAGCGGTCCGACCAGGCACAGCAAGAGCATCGGCCCGAACGTCGAGGTGTACAGCGCCTCGTCCCGGGACGCGCGGGGGTAGACGCCCTCCGCGGCCGCGGGAACCGACAGCACACGGTGCTCAGGAACGAACACGTCCTGCCCGACCAGGGTGTTGCTGGCGGTCGCCTTCATGCCCGCGGTGTGCCAGGTGTCCTCAACGGCCAGCTCGCAGGCGGGGATCAGGACGAGTGCCTGGTCCGCCACTGCTCCGCTGTCGTTCTTCAGCAGCGCACCGACCGCAGCCCAGGTGGCATACGGAGCCCCGGAGTTGTACGGCCACCTCCCGCTGACGCGCCAGCCGCCCGGCACCCGCTCTCCCATGCCCGTCGGCGCCGCCACACCGGTCACGCGGGCATCCGGATCGGCCCCGAAGACCTCTTCCTGGGCCTTGTCCGGGAAGAGGCACGCCAGCCAGTTGGTCACCGCAATGATCATCCCGACCCAGGCCGCCGAGCCATCGCCCTCCCCGAGGGCCTCCGACACCTCGGTCAAGGTCCGAAGGTCGGTCTCATGGCCGCCGTACCGCTTGGGGGTCAGCAGCCGGAAGACGCCTGCCTCGGCCAGAGCTTCGACGACGTCCACCGGCAGGACGCGATCCGACTCGCCGCGCGCTGCCTGGTCCCGCAGCAGCGGCTGCAGAGCGACGGCCCGCGCCACGAGCTCGGCCCTGATCGCTTCCTCGGGCAGCGCACCGGTCTGCTCCTGGCGGCTGTTGCTGTTCACGATGTTCTCCTTCTGCACGGTTTGCAGGCAGGGCAGGACCGCCCCGCCCTGCATGCCTGTCCGCCGGCATGCAGGGTGCGGCCGCGGACGCTGCCGGTTGATCAACTGGGGTGAGTGCTCGGGTGAGGGTGCGGCCTGGGCTCAGGCGTCCGACTCGAGTGCGATCTTCGCCAGGAGGGCGGCGAGTTCCTCCGGCTTGGACATGAACGGCGAGTGGCTGCTCTCGACCCGGTGGACCGCGCCGGACCTCGAGGCCAGCAACTGCTGGCTCTGCGCGGGCAGGGCCTGATCGTCCTCGCAGACGATGTACGTCGACGGGACGGTGTGCCACCCCGCCCCGGTCAGGACGTCGCTGAAGGACCTCGCGCTCTGCGGCACCAGCCGCTCGGCGGCCTCCTCGGCCTCGGACCGAGGCACATCGCCGTAGAACAACGCGATGGGATCGTCCGGTACGGCCTCGAAATCGCCCCGCTTTGGTGAAACAGGCGCGCCGTAGAACCCGAGGAGACTCTCACCGACGTCGAGCTGGAACGACGCCAGATAGACGATGCGCGAGACGTTCCCCGCCTCGGCAACGGCTTGGGTGACCGGTATGCCGCCGTATGAGTGTGCGACGACCACAACGGGGCCGTCGATGATCTCCAGCTCTCGGAGCACCGCCTGCGCGTCGTCCTGCATGCCGGTCCGCCCCCCGGCGCTCGGCAGGTCGATCGCCCGAGTCCGCCACCCGTCGGCGTGCAGCACCGACGTCAGCTTCTCCCAGCACCACGCGCCGTGCCATGCCCCGTGCACGAGGAGCAGAGTCGGACGGGAAACCCCATCAGTCACGGAAAATCCACTTCAGATCGGTCAGAGCAGCCGGGCGCCCAGCGGCGCTCACAGAAGGACCCTAAAGGTGATCGGACATGCTGTCCAACGCACTGCACAAAGGCGGGAGATAGCCGTACTGACCGCGGGATCTGCAGACCCGGGGATCTGCTGCGCGCACAGGCCGAAGCGGCCTGCCTCCGGAGCGGTCACCGGATGCGGGCCAGGTGGTCGGCGTCTGTCAGTCGCCCGGAGTCTTGCCGATCTTGTTCACGACGCCGACGTCCAGCAGCGCCACCTCATCGGATCCGAGGTAGTGGAGCGTCGTGCGGTCGAAGACCCACACGTCACGGTCGTCGCCGTCTGCGAAGGCAAGCCCGATACCGCGCCGACCGGCGGCGTCCTCGACCACAAAGACGCCGGGGATCCTGGCGGCGGCGCGGTAGAGGGCCGCGCCGATGGTCTCCAGCGCCGCCTCCTCTTGGGTCGGCTCCTGACCTTCGGTGTCGGCCCAGATCTTGCGGTAGGGCGCGGCCGGGTCGGTCGGCAGGGCCTGCAGTTCCCGGTAGGTCACGGCGTTCGGGTCGGCATCCAGACGCATGGTCTTCGTTCCCCGGCCGGAGGGGCCGGACAGCACGGTGATCCGGGCGAGTCCGGCCCGCTTGCCGTCGACGGCCTGCCAGTCCGAGCGCCGGAAGATGTCCCCGGCGTCCTCGGGCGCCGCGAGGGTGGCGATGCGGTTCAGCAGCCCCACGGCCTCCTGGTCGGTGACCGGGTCGCCGGGCCCAGTGTCCGTCCCGGCGGTGAGGACCGCAGCGCGGACGGCTGCGGAGGTGGCCGGCGGCACAGTGATCAGGGCCGCCCGGCGTCGCCGTCCGCTCTCGCGCGAGGCCACTCCGGCCCGCGCCATGAGCACATCCCGTCGCGGCGCTTGTAATGCTGAAGCCGGTGTCGTCGGCGCAGTCGATGTGTCAGCCGGATTCAACGTCCTCGAGCGGGCTCGGGTCCTTTGACGCCAGGCGGTGGTCCACGGTGGCGATGGCCGTCAGGACGACCACAACCATGGTCATACCGATCCAGCCGGCGATGGCCGCTGTTGCCCCCAGCGGCACCGCGCACACCGCCCCGACCAGGCGGTCGGCGATCCGTCCGCTTCCCAGCAAGCCTCGGTAGATCGCGTGACCCACGAGAAACACCGCTGTGCCGCAACCCAGCCACCACTGGTGTGCATGACCGCCGAAGTGGTGGATGGCGTCGCTGATCCCGGCCGCGACCAGGATGATGCCGATGATCATCACAAGGTGCGCGCCGGTGAACGCGTAGTAGGCGAGCATTTGGCGACGGTGCTCGGTGGCCTTCTCGAACTCGGCGTCAGCTCGCGCCTCGTCCCCGTCGAAGTACACCCACCACAGCCCCGACGCCACGGCAATCCCCAACGCCACGCCGAGCGCCAAGGGGGCGTCCACCGCGTGGGGCTCCGCTCCTTGGGCGCCGATTCCGATGGCAACCACCGACTCGCCCAGTACCACCAGCAGGAGCAGCGCATGCCGCTCGACGAAGTGATGCGGCTCAATGACGAAGCCGCGAATGTGACCCAGGAAGGGCGAAAGATAGAGGACCAGTACAGCTGTGGCCCAGCACACCCAGCCCCATGCTTCCGGCAGATGCGGGGCGACGAACACGAGGACGCCGGCAGCAGCGTTGAACGGCATGTTGCGACGGATGGCCTGCCGCGCCGACGGCGCATCGGCTGTCAGATAGACCACCCCGTGGATGGCAACGACGGCCAGATACGCCAAGGGGAAGGCCCACCCCTCAGGCGCGAAGGCGTAAGGCACATCCAGCCCCATGATGAAGAAGCCCGTCATCGCAAGCATCAGCAACAGGCGCACTTGCACCGCGTCAGGCCTCACCGCGTTGGTGAGCCATCCGAATCCGCTGAACATCCACCACACGATGACCATCGGGAACAGCCCCTTGAGGAGGCCTTCCCAACCAGGATGGGTTTCCACCGCGTGGGTGACCTGAGTGACGACGAAGACGAACACCAAGTCGAAAAAGAGCTCGGTCGGCGTCACCCGGCCCCGCGTACTCTCCGAAATCCACAGCCGTCTAGGAACGGGAGACGTCTCGTTCCGTACGGTTCTCCTCACGAGCGGTTCCCTTCCCCTCATCGGCACGAGCGGACAGCCGTCCGCCCGAGGCACCCGGCGGTGGATCCTACTGGCTGCCGAGATCGAACCCCGCACCGCACCGTTCCTGACCTTCACTTTCTCCCGATCCAGAAGCCTCTGGAGGCCTCGGGGCCGGTTGCTCGGTATGCAATCTGGTACCGGCACATTTCCCCGTCATGCTCGCGCATGTTTCGTCGCCCCTGTGGGGCGACGCCGGGGCGTCCGGCGATCGGGAGGCCGGGGACCTAGCGAACGCGACTGAGTGCCCGCGCGCAGCCCGCAATGTGTACGTAGCGCGAGGCATCTGAGCCGACATCCCCAGTCCGCCTGGCCGGGAGCATCTGAAGCGGTCAGCTCACCCGGCCCCCGTGACACCCGCGGGCGCGATCCCGGAAACGAAACTGATGCATGGGCGAACTGCGCCTGCCCCGTCCTGGTCACCATACCTACGGGAACTGCTCGCAGCCCTTTCCAGCATGGTCGGATGACGGATTACACCACATGTCCGGCATGGCGAAACATTGGCGTCAGAAAGAAACGCCGACCGATTGGCCGGACCACAAGGCGGTTACCGGAATCGCGAACCGGCCGGCAAAGACGCCACCATGCAAGGAGTGTCGTCCCCATGCCTGACATTTCGACCGGAGAGAACCAGCGGGTTCTCTCGGCCGGTATGCGGAGCGCAGCGGAAATGGCGCTTCCCGTGAATATCGCGGTGTTCGACACCGGAGCGAATCTCAAGGCTTTCGTCCGTATCGACGGTGCCCTGCTCGGCCTGGCGGCAAGCCGATTCACAACGCCGAGGGCGTGGCCGTCGGGGCCGTGGGCGTGTCAGGGGGATCCGTGACCCAGGATGCCGAGATCGCCCAGGCGGCGGCCGCTGTCCTTGCTCCTGCGCCGGCCTGAGTTCCTGCCCGGCCGGGACGTGCCTTGAACCGGTCGCACCGATAGGCGTCTGGCTGAGCCCCTGCCGGGTGCCGGTCTTCGCGCCCCAGCGGAAGCTGCACAAGCTCCCACAGCATTTCGGGCGCGAGAAAGAAAAATCAAAACAACAAATGCAACACCGAGTAAAGAGGAGTGCATCGCTGCGTCGGGCGGGGCCGGGCCCGAAGGGCCTCGCCAGCAGACAGTGTTACCGCGACGACGACGCTTCCCGCCTTCCCTGAGCGGCGAGCAGGACACGGCAACCGGGGCCGATCTGGTCGACACCCGCCTGCGGGAGGAAGAGGAAGCCGAAGGCGCCCTCCGATCCTGGTCAAAGGCACGGTAGGCGCCCTCCGGCCTTGGCTAGCCGGCAGCCGCTTCGTGGGAGCGGCGGTACACGCCGTACCAGTAACCGTTTGCCAGCTCGCGTGCGAGCGCGGCGTCGTCCCCGTCGCTGCCGGACACCTGCTGGGCGATGACCTGACCGCCTCCCTGGACGATGACCCTGGCGGCGAGCTCGGGGTCGATGTCCGCGGGTGTCCGGCCGGCCTGTTGCTCCTCCTTCAGCACTGTCACTACGTGGTCAACGAAACGGTCCTGATCCGCCGTCCATGCTTCACGGACCGCCGGGTCGTAGGCGGCCACTTCGTTGATCGCCGAAAGCAGCGCGGCGTGCTTGCGGTAATGCCGCAGGATGAGCTCGTAGGTACGGGCCAGGCCGTCCAGTCCGCCGCCCGGACCGCAGGGCCGCCAGGAAGAGGCGATCGCATGACTCTCTGTCTTGAGCGAGCCGCTCAGCCGAAGCAGGACATCCACCTTGTCGCGGAAGTACAGATAGAACGTGGAACGCGAGATGCCCGCCGCGTGGGCGATCTGCTCCACGCTCAGCTCGGTGTAGGTCACACCACCGCTCAGCAGCTCCTCGATCACGGACAGGATCCGCCTTTCGAGTGCGGACCGTCGGTCAGCCGCGCTGGAGCGTCGTCGAGTGGTGGAAGCCATGGGGATCATTCTAAGGAACCGGCGGCACGTCGAAGGGCCCGGATCCGTGCACGGCACCGGTCCGGCAGGACTGCGTATGTGGCACGACGCGAACAAGCCGCACGGCGCGCCAGCCCGGTGCCGGTGCTCGGTCCGAAGATGATGGTGCGGTGGAATGCGTACGGCATGCATGACAGAAGTCCTGCTGCCTGTACACACGCGCATCCGTAGCACCCCTGGCGGGATGTCCCTGATATGTGGCACAGCACCGCTGAATCAGCCGACCCTGGTACGTACGGTCGCTGGTCAGCGCGCTAGGATCGATGTGCTGCTAGCGGCAAGATCCGGACATATGGTGGAAACTGAATCCACGTACATGCCCTTGTCCAGCACAGTGGAGTAGGCCGTGACCGGGGCGGCGTCGGCGAACCGCTCGTTGAGCCGACTTCCAGCAATTCCACGACCTCGGGCCATCGCCGACCGGCGTTGGATTTGCCCGTGCGCCGAGCGAGGGAATGGCGAAAAAGGCCCTCACGCGCAATAGGGCACAGCAACCATTTCTGCTCAGCGACATACTTACACAGTACGAGTGGCGGATTACAACCACTTCTGAGACGCAACCTCTGACCGCAGGGCCGGAAAAAAAGTGGCCTTGCCCGGAGGAATTCCCTCCGGCTGAATCAGAATTGAGGCGCCATGAAGCATGTGGAAACCGAGGCACGGCCGGCCGGACAGGCGCCGCCGGAAGCGCCCCATGTCGACGTCACCCTCAACGTGAACGGCACGCTCCACCGGCTCCGGCTCGATGCGCGTGTCACGCTGCTCGACGCGCTGCGTGACCACCTGGGCCTCACCGGGGCGAAGAAGGGGTGCGACCAGGGTGCCTGTGGAGCCTGCACGGTGATGGTCGACGGGAGGCGCGTGGTGTCGTGTCTCGCGCTGGCCGCGCAGTACGAGGGGCGCGAAATCACCACCGTGGAATCCCTGTCGGTCGACGGCGAGCTGCACCCCATGCAGGCCGCCTTCGCCCGGCATGACGCGTTCCAGTGCGGCTACTGCACGCCGGGGCAGATCATGTCCGCGGTCTGCCTGATCGCCGAGGGGCGCGCGAACTCGGAGGAAGACATCCGCGAGTTCATGAGCGGCAACATCTGCCGCTGCGGCGCCTACCCGAACATTCGCGCGGCGATTCGCGAAGTGACAGGGGAAGGCTGACGATGCACCCCTTCGAGTACGCCCGCGCCACGGACGCCGACCAGGCGGTCGCTGTGGTCAGCGCTGATCCGCACACGTCGTTCCTCGCCGGCGGCACCACGCAGCTGGACCTCATGAAGGACGGGGTGCTCCACCCCGAACGGCTCATCGACATCACCCGCCTCCCCCTCGGCGGCATCACGCACACCGCCTCGGCGATCCGGGTCGGCGCGCTGACGACGATGGAGGAACTCGCCACCGATCCCGTCGTGGGCGAGCGGCTGCCGTTCGTGCGACAGGCCCTTCTGCTCGGCGCATCGACCCAACTGCGCAACATGGCCACCATCGGGGGCAACCTGTTGCAGCGAGCCCGGTGCCGCTACTTCCGAGATCCCACCGTCGCTTCCTGCAACAAGCGCAACCCCGGTTCGGGGTGCGCTGCCATCACGGGGATCCAGCGGATGCACGCCATCCTCGGCACCAGCGACCACTGCATCGCCCTGCACGCCTCGGACGTCGCGGTTCCGCTGACAGCACTCGACGCGATCGTCCACGTCCTGGGCGCGGAGGGTTCACGGTCGATTCCCCTGACCCAGTTCTACTTGCCGCCGGGCGACACGCCCCACATCGAGAACGTGCTGCGGCACGGGGAGCTGATCACCGCGATCGAGATCCCGCTGCTTCCCGACGGAGCACGGTCTCACTACCTCAAGGTCCGTGACCGTGTCTCGTACGAGTTCGCGCTGGCCTCGGCCGGCGTGGCCCTCGCGACCGAAGACGGCCTCATTCAGGAGGCGCGAGTGGCGCTGGGCGGCGTCGGCACCATCCCCTGGCGCGCCTGGAACGCGGAGGACGTCCTGCGTGGCGCCCGCGCGGGCGCCGACTCCTTCCGCACTGCGGCGGAGGCGGCCCTGGAGGGCGCCAGGCCGCTGCCTGGAACCGCATTCAAGGTGGAGTTGGCAAAGCGCACTCTCGTACGCACCCTCGAGACCGTCGCAGGAGCGCTGTCATGACGACTCTCGAAACCGGCAGGACCGTTGGTGCGGGCCTCGACCGCGTGGACGCCCCCCTGAAAGTGACCGGAGACGCTCAGTACCCCAACGACTACTCCTACCCCGGTATGGCGCACGCCGCCTTGGTGCGCAGCACCATCGCCGCGGGACGCATCCGCAGCATCGATGTGACCCAGGCCCTGGCGGCGCCCGGTGTCCTGACCGTCATCACGCATCTGACCGCGCCGAAGCTGGAACGCGGCCCCATGACTCTCCTGGGCGGGTCGCCTCCGGCTCCGCTGCAGGACGATCGCATCCTGCACTACGGTCAGCACATCGCGATCGTGGTGGCGGAGACCGCGGAGCAGGCCCGGCACGCCGCACGGCTGGTACGCGCCGAGTACGAAGCGGCCGAAGCGATGCTCGACCTGAACGACCCCCGGGCCCAGATCGTTGAGAACCCCTGGGGGCTGGACACCGAGCGCGGTGACGTCGACGCCGGATTCGCCCAGGCGGACGTGGTCGTCGAGGGGACCTTCACCACCCCTGACAACACCAACAATCCACTTGGCCTGATGGCCACCATCGCGTTCTGGCACGGCGATTCACTCACCGTGCACGACTCCACGCAGTGGCCGCACAACGTGCGTACCTCGCTCGCCACGATCTTCAAGATCCCCGAGAGCGGCATCAGAGTCCTGGCCCCCTTCGTCGGCGGCGGCTTCGGCGCCGGCCTGCGGGTGTGGCCTCATGTGATTCTCACGGTGCTGGCCGCCCGCGAGGTCAATCGCCCGGTCAAGCTGGTACTGACCCGGCCCGAAATGTTCACCTCCGTGGGACACCGGCCCAACAGCGTCCAGCAGATCAAGGTCGGCGCCACCCGCGGCGGGGACCTCGTCGCCATCGAGCACCATGGCATCTCGTCCGTCGCGATGGAGGACGACGACTACGAACCGGTCTCCTTCTGTTCGGCCGTCTCCTACGCCTGCCCCAACGTACTGACCCGCGACCGGCAGGCGCGCCTGAACATCCCCTGCCCGGGCTCCATGCGCGCCCCGGCCGAAGGCCAGGGCAACTTCGCCCTCGAGTCCGCCATCGACGAAGTCGCCCACGCCGTGGGCATGGACCCCCTCGAGATCCGCCTGCGCAACTACGCGGAACAGCACCCGTTCCTCAACCTGCCCTGGTCGAGCAAGGCACTGCGGGAGTGCTACCTCCAAGGCGCAGAGCGGTTCGGTTGGTCGCGGCGCACGCCGGAACCGGGCTCCATGCGCGACGGCCGCTGGCTGGTCGGCTACGGCCTGGCCGGCGTCTCCTACCCGTTCTACCAGGTACCGTGCCAGGCCCGCGCCTCCGTGCGCCGCGACGGCTCGGCGTACGTGCGCAGCGCCGCCACCGACATCGGAACCGGCACCTACACGGTCATGACCCAGCTGGCGGCCGAACTCCTGGGACTCGACATCACCCGGGTGCGTTTCGACCTCGGCGACTCCGACATGCCCTACGCCCCCCAGGCCGGCGGCTCCGGTCTCACCGGGGCCCTCGGCAACGCCGTCCACGCCGCCTGCCGGCGCCTGGTGCGGGAATTCCTCGACGTGGTGCGCGACGATGCCGCATCCCCCCTGCGCAGAGCAGCGCTCGACGAGGTGACGGTCACCGACGGGCGCATCCACCGCGTCGGCGATCCGGGGCAGGGAGAGTCCTACGTCGACATCCTGGCCCGGCACAGCCTGGAAGAACTCAGCGCCGACGGCAGGAGCACCCCGCCTCAGGCCGAGGAGCTGGGCATGGCCCTCTCCGGCGCCTTCGGTGCGAAGTTCGTCGAAGTGCGCATCGATCCCGAACTGGGCCTGCTGCGTGTGGCACGGGTGGTCTCCGCCATCGACGGCGGACGCATCCTCAACGAGAAGACCGCCACCAGCCAGATCATCGGCGGCACCGTGGGCGGCATCAGCCAGGCCCTGTTCGAGGAGACGGCCACCGACGAGGTCACCGGGCGCATCGCGAACGCGACCTTCGGGGACTACCTGATGCCGGTCAACGCCGACGTGCCCGACATGGAGGTGCTCTTCGTCGGCGGTCCCGACCGCGCAACCGCGGTCGGAACCAAGGGAGTCGGCGAGGTCGGACTGGTCGGTATCGCAGCGGCCATCGGCAACGCCGTCTACCACGCCACCGGACGCCGCCTCCGCTCCCTGCCGATCACCATCGACCAACTCATGCTCTGAGATCGCAGGCGTGTGATGCCGTACCGCACCGCTGCAGTCCAGAGGAGAAAGGCATGCTGGACCTTGCAGGAGAGTTGTGCCAGTGGATTGAGCAAGGCCGTGACTTTGCCGTCGCCACCGTGGTCGCGGTCAGCGGTGGTGCACCGCGTGCGCCTGGCGCTGCCCTGGCCGTGGATCGGGACGGCACGGCCATCGGCTCGGTCTCCGGCGGTCGTGTGGAGGGCCCGGTTTACGACCTGTGTCAGCAAGCGCTGAAAGACGGTGAGATCGTCCTGCAGCAGTTCGGCTAGAGCGACGAGGACGCCTTCGCCGTCGGCCTGACGTGTGGCGGTGTCATAGACATCCTGGTCACGCCCGTCCGTGTCGGTGATCCGGGCCGGAAATAGCGACGGCAGCAGCGCGGTGGGGATCTCATGACCCGCGACGGCGAGGAGGCTGGCGGTGCCAATACACCTCACCCCGGGCGTGAGCCATCGATCTCTGATCTGCTGGTCGTCGGCAGGCGTGGGTGGCTTTGCGGCTGGCACGGCGTGAGCGCAGGAAATCTCGGAGCATCGTGTTGTGCCTCATCGGGGCCTCCCCGCGGCGGCGAAGGGGGGTACTGGCGTGCCTAGGGTGGTGGCCGCCCCATGGACAAGCGCCTCCCTACCGCGGCTGACCGCCATGTCGTCACATACAGGCATGCCAACTCTCTCGTTGGGCGAGGCCGAGCAGGAGCTATCCGCAGGCGTCGCCAGGGCGACCGAGCTGTCGGCCGCGGTCGACATCGCTGTCCTGGATGCAGGGATCAATCTGAAGACCTTCGTCCGCATGGATGGACCCTTGTTGGGCTCCATCGACGGAAACGTCGTCCGGCCTGGAGAACAGCAAGGGCGGGCTGGTCGTGAATGCCGGCGGGCGCCCATTAGTCGTCGGCCGTGGCGGAGCGATCGACGTGCAGGGACGGTCGGTCGCGTACTGGCGGCCATCGAGCAGATGCTCAAGGGGAGCCAAGCGGCGGCGTGGACACGCACGGTGCAGCGGAGATGCCCGGCGCGCGACGGGGCGGACCATTGAACGCTTCGTGCCCGCTTCACCTGCGGCAACTTCATCGACGTCGTCGAAGAATCTGCCTGGCGGGAGTCCTGCACCCCTTTCATCCCTCATCCTGTCCCCCGCCTGGTCCCAGGCAGCGAAGGAGAACATGTCATGTCTGTCATCACCAGCCCGTTGCCGGAAGCCGACCGCAAGGTCGTCGCAGAGGCCTTGCAGGGCGCCCTGGTGGACCTGCTGGATCTGTCCCTGACGGGCAAGCAGGCCCACTGGAGCCTGTACGGGCCCCGCTTTCGCTCCATCCATCTCCAGCTCGACGAGGTCGTGACGAGCACCCGGGAGTTCTCCGACGCTGTTGCCGAGCGGGCCGCCGCGCTCGGCATCACGCCCGACGGCCGGGCGGCAACCATTGCCGCCGGCAGCAACCTGCCCGGCTACCCGGCTGGTTGGGTACGCGACAGCGACGCGGTAGCCGCAGTCGTAGAGTCCTTGGCCTTGGTTATTGCCCGGATGCGGGAGCGGGTCACGAACACTGCAGAGGCCGACCCGGTCACCCAGGACCTGCTCATCGCCATCACCGCAGACCTGGAGAAGCAGCACTGGATGTTCCAGGCGGAGAACACTTGACCGGCCCGGATGCCCAAGCGGCGCCCAGTCGGCGATCAGAGCTGTGCCGCCCAGCTCCAGCGGCCTGATGCCGGCTTGGCAGCAATGCTGCGGCCGACCGGTATCGAGCCGGTGACGGAGACCATGCACGGGACGGGATGCTCCACCAGCGCATTCCCGATAGATTCTCCATTCTTCCCACCAGCACGCTCAGGACTTCCTCCGGTAGGCCCGAATCCCCGTACGGCATGCGGTCGAACTTCAGCAGGCGCTGACCGCCCACCGGGACCCTTAGTACCGGCCTGCGCGTGACTCTGGCCGGGCCCGCTGGACGGCGGACCGGGCCTAAGGCACGCCGTCACAGTGAGGACGGCCGCTCATCTCGCCGAATTCCTGTGACGCAGGTGAGACATGCGCTTAAGTGTCGGCGCACGCGACAGGCACGTCCGTCCGGCTCCCGGCTGGTCAAGGCGTTCAACCACCCGGGTTACCACGACCTGGAGGAGGAAGCGCGGCCCGCCGGGGAGGAGGGACGCAAGGCCATCGCGATCGCCGGCGACGACCCCGACGATCGTGCCGTCGTCGCCTCTCTCGTTGCTGCGCTGGGCTTTGACCCGGTCGTCGCCGGCCCCCTCGCTGAGGGCATGCGCTTTGAACCAGGGACCGAACTGTTCGGAGCCGACGTGAGCGCCGACGAGGTCCGGGCATGCTCGACCGCTTCCCGGAGTCATCGTGTGGAGGGACTGTCGCTCTCGCACGCGCCGCGACGCCGCCGGAAGCGCCCACATCTTTCGCCACTGACCGGTACGGTCCCGCGACGTGTTCGGCGCCACGGGCCCAGGCCCGTAGCCGACGCCCGTGGCTCCTCCCCCGGCGCTCACCGCTCACGAAGACTCGGTCCCAGCACCGCCGCCGTCCACGGCCTTTCCGATGTGCCGCGCGCCGCGCGCCGGTAGCGGTTCGATCAAGTCGGTGATGGTGCACTCCAGGATGTCCAGCAAGGCCATCAACGTGCGGAGGCTAAGCCGCTCCGGTCGCTCTGCCACCAGCCGATACACCTGGCTTGGCGATAACGCGACACCGCGCTCGACCAGCAGCGGCCGCAGATCTGTGGTCGCGAACATGCCGCGAGTCGCCATGACCTTCCGCAGATGCCATCGGTAGTCCAGCTCGACAGTCATGCCGTCAGCCATCATCGCTCCCAACTCCGCCTCCAACGCCACTCACATCACCGCATGCACGATCAACTCGCCGACCTCGATGTTGCTGGCGAACATCACGGCGGACCGCTACCCGACATGCGCCTGCAAGAGACTGTGCACGCTCATCTGCGGCACCGACCAGCGACTCGGACCGCAAGAGATGATCGACGCGACCGTGCGCATCGGCACCAAGCGAGGGCGGGAAGCGGGCCTGCTGCCTGGCCCGAACACGAAGTGCGCATACGCAGGGCATACGAGACAGGATCCCGCTGTCTGTACGTGCTCGTATCCGTAGTGTCCCTAGTCCGCCATCCGCAGTGTGCGGCTGGACGAGCCCTGCCGGATGGGCCGCCCAGGCCGGGGATCGGCAAGTCCACGATTGTGGGGCGAAGCCTCGTGCCCGCGCTGAGGCTCGCGGGATGCAGGTGCTGACCACCACTGGCGTGCAGGCCGAAGTCCAACTGCCTTACGCCGCAGTGCAGCACCTGTCCCCTCGGCCGCGCCCCGGTCTCGGCGCGACCGCCGGCGGAACGCCGTTCCAGGTCGGCGTTGAGGCGCTCACCGCCCTCAGCTCGCTCGACCAGCCGGTCCTGCTGGCGGTGGAGGGACGCCCACTGGCTGGATCGGGCAAGCTGAGAACGGCTTGCCGGGCAGGGGCCTCGTGCCGAGCCCGTCAGGGGGCGGGGCTCACGGTCTGCCAGAGTTCGTTGAAGGCGATGCTGTCGTAGAACGCCGTCCCGTCGACGACCTTGCCGTCCTCAAGGGTCATGAACCAGGCGTAGGTGTTGCGGTACCGCGTCCCGGCGATGGTGGTGCCTTCGCCGTCCCAGACCACGGTCACCGTGTCCTGCTCTTCATCGGCGTAGACGGCGCGGATGTTCACCGGGCGAAAGGGCGCGTCCGCACTGAACCTGGCGCCGAAGGGCTGCAACACCTCCTCGGCGAACTGCTTGGCGCTGTCGTAGGTCTTGGAGGCGGCCGACCTGCCGACGATCTCCCAGCGCATGTCAGGGGCGAAGATGTCGGCGATGTATCCGGTGCCGGCCGCCCATGCGGCGAAGGCGTCGGCGACGATCTGGCGGTTGGACTTCATGACGGTAGCTGCCTTTCACTCGTGACGCGGGCTTGAGGGGAGAGGTTCAGAGCGTGGAAGGTGGCGTCGTGCAGGCGGTCCTGCCGTGCCCGGTCGGAGGCCTGCGGGTTGGGCGGCGCGGGGTTGCGTTCGTCGTAGTAGGCGCCGTTGTCGTCACGGCGCGAGGCCACGTACCGGAGGTTGGCCGCCGCGTGCTCGGGCCGATCACCGGCGACGGAGAACATGGCGTGCAGGAGACGGGTCGAGATGACCCCGGGGTGCATGCTGACAACGTCCAGTGACCGGCTGGGCCGATGTACCGCCAGCCAGCAGGAGTAGGTGACCAGCGCCAGCTTGGAGTGCGCGTACGCGGTCGACGCAGAGTACGGGTGGTGGGCCAGGCTGAGGTCGTCCAGGAGCAACGTCGCGGAAAGGTGCGTGGCCGAGGCGACGTTGACGATCCGCCCCCGCCGCCCGTCCCCGATCAGATCGATGAGCCTGCTCGTCAACAGGACGGGGGCCAGGTAGTTGGTCTGGAAAGTGATCTCGTGGCCGGCGCCGCTGACCGTCCGGGCCGGCGGCCCGGGCCGGGCGGCGTTGTTGATGAGGATGTCGATCCGGTCGGTCGCCGCGCGGATCTGCCGGGCGAGCCGCTCCACCTGCGCCAGGTCGCTGTAGTCCGCCTGGAGATAGCTGAGCCGGGTATCGGCACGCATCGTGGTCTGCACCGCATCCAGCAGGTCCGCGACGTCGTCCTGGCGTTCCAGGCCGTGGAGGATCAGATGGCCGGCCCGCTCGGCGAGCGCCATTGCGGTGGCGCGGCCGATCCCGGTCGTGGCTCCGGTCAGCACGATGGTCGCGTTGTGGTTGTCCTCGGGGTCATCGACAGCCCGGCGATCGTGTGGGTGCACGGTTGGTTCCTCATCGTGTTGCGTTCCTCAGCGCGTTGCTGATCGCCGCCAGTGTCAGGTTGGCCAGATGCCGGTCGCATCCGTGCTGGCCCTAGCCTGCCGCGCAAGTCCGAACGCGCACGCAAGCTGGCACGGCGTCAGTCCGAGGCGCACTCGTGCCGGTCTTGAGGGAACAGTTCGTTGTCCTCGTACGTAGACGACCATCAGTCGCTCGTACGGTCAGTTCCAGCGATCAGGAGGCGACCGCGACCGCCAACACGGTTGGCGTCATCCAGCGCGGTGCCCCTCTGCACTCAGAGCGATACAGAAGGTTACGCCGGTAGTCAGATGCGCCGAGCCGCCGACTTTCCCGACTGGCGACCGAAGCGTTGCCGGATTTTGTCACCTATATGGGGTGTGAGCTGGCCAATCCTGGCTGTAATCTCGCGCCTGATGAATAATTCGTGCATCAGATGAAGGTGGTCCGGGTGGGAGACGGGACTGTGAGCCGCTGGAGGTCGGCGCGGCTGGCGTTGGCCGAAGGCGCGAGGCGGCCGCGCGCGGACCGCATGGCCTCGTCGGAAATGCCGCCCGGCCACAAGAAGCACGAGAAGCAGCTGCCTGAAGCGGTGTGGCGGCGCGCGCTGGTCGGGGACCTGCGGTGATCATCGGGCGGACTCAGCAGATCCAGGCGCTGACTGCCTTGGACGACGCGGGCACCGCGGCCGTGCGCTTGTCGCGCGGGGACATGGTGGCCGGCCGGTGACGCGCGGCCAAGCCGAAGCAAAAGGCGGTTTCGAATTGCCTGGCGCGTCAAGGCGCGATGCGCGGTTCACGGGCGGGGTGGGCAGTGGTGACAGAGCCACGGGCCACCCCCGCCGCCCCGGCTTCCAGGCCGAACGGTGTCGCTCCCAGCTGCTGGGCCGGCAGGCCGAGTGCGGGCAGCTCGACCGGCTGCTCGCGGCGGTTCGCGCAGGTGAGAGCCGGTCGCTGGTGGTGCGCGGTGAGGCGGGAGTGGGCAAGTCCGCGCTGCTGGAGCACCTGACGAAGACGGCTTCCGACTGCCGTGTGGTGGGCGCCGCGGGAGTGCAGTCGGAGATGGAGCTGGCGTTCGCGGCGGTGCACCAGCTCTGCGTGCCGCTGCTGGACCGGCTGGACGACCTGCCCGAACCACAGCGTGACGCGCTCGGCACAGCATTCGGCATGCGTGCCGGGCCGGCGCCGGACCCCTTTCTCGTCAGCCTGGCCGTGCTGAGCCTGCTGGCGGCGGCGGCCGAGGACCGTCCGCTGGTGTGCGTGATCGACGACGCCCAGTGGCTGGACCGTGCCTCGGTGCAGGTGCTGGCTTTCGTCGCGCGCCGCCTGTTCGCCGAGTCGGTGGCCTGCGTGTTCGCGGTCCGCGAGTCCGGCGAGGCGGACGCGGCGGACGGTCTGTCGGGGCTGCCGGTGATGGAGGTCGCGGGCCTGCGTGACGACGACGCGCACGCGCTGCTGAGCACGGTGGTCCTGGGCCAGATGGACGATCAGGTACGCGATCAGATCATCACCGAGGCTCGCGGCAACCCTCTGGCGTTGCTGGAACTGCCGCGCGACCTGCCTTCTCTCAAGCTTGCGGGCGGGTTCGTGGCCCCGGCCGCGCGCACGCTATCGGGCCGTATCGAAAAGAGCTTCCAGCGGCGGCTGGAGCGCCTGCCCGCCGACACCCGGCAGCTGTTGCTGCTGGCGGCCGCCGAGCCGCTCGGCGACCCGGTGCTGCTGTGGCGTGCGGCCGATCTGCTCGAGGACGGCGTCGGCATCGCGGCGGCCGACGCCGCCGAAGACATGATCGACGTCGGGGACCGGGTGCGCTTCCGGCATCCGCTGGTGCGTTCGGCGGTCTACCGGGCCGCGTCGCCGGAGCAGCGCAGGAGCGTCCATCATGCCCTGGCGGAGGCGACCGACATCGAGGCCGATCCGGACCGGCACGCCTGGCACCGCGCGCACGGCACCGCGCAGCCCGACGAGTGGACCGCCGCCGAACTCGAACACTCTGCCGCGCGCGCCCAGGCGCGCGGCGGCCTGGCCGCAGCGGCCGCTTTCCTGGAGCGGGCGGCCGCGCTCACCCCCGACCCCGGGCGCCGGGCCGAGCGCGCGCTGGCCGCCGCTCAGGCGACGCACCAGGCCGGGGCACCGGATAACGCACTGAAGCTGCTGTCCATCGCCGCGGCGGGCCCGGTCGATGACCGGCGGCGCGGCCGGATCGAATTGCTGCGCGCCCAGATCGCTTTCTCCATGGACCGTGGCAGGGACTCTTTTGCGCTGCTACTCAAGGCCGCCCGCCGGCTTCAGCCGTATGACCCGCCGCTCGCTCGTGAGACGTACCTGGAAGCGATCAACGCGGCGCTGTTCGCCGGTCCGCTGGCCGACAACGGCCAACTCAAAGTGGCCAAGGCTGCCCTGTCTGCGCCGGGAACGACGGGGGCTCCCCGTCCCGCCGATCTGCTGCTCGACGGCCTGACTACGTTGATCAGCGACGGATACGGCGCCGGAGTACCGAGCCTGCAGCCGGCACTGAGTGCCTTCACAGATCCGGACCTTTCCCCGGAGCAGGGACTGCGCTGGCTCTGGCTCGCTGGTACCACGGCCGCGACCGTGTGGGACTACGAGACCTGGGACGTCCTCGCGACCCGGCACATCCAGCTTGTCAGGGAAAGCGGTGACGCCGCCATGCTGCCCTTCGCGCTGACTGCACTCGTCGCCGTGAACATGATCGCAGGCGAACTGGGCAGGGCTGCTTCGCTTCTGGAAGAGGTGAAGACGGTCTGCGAGGCGATCGGGATCGCCTACCCCGTTCACGGGTTCCTGCTGACCGCGGCCGGGCAAGGCCGCCAAACCGACCATGACGAGATGATGGGCACGGTCGTCGCGGAGGCGACCCGCCGGGGCGAGGGCAGCGCGTTGATCGTCAGCGGATGGACCACAGCGCTGCTGTGCAACAGCCGTGGCCGCTACGAGGACGCGCTGGTCGCCGCACGCCAGACAACCGACCACCCGCAGCGGGAAACCAGCGCCGCGCTGGGCTGGGCGCTGGTGGAGGAGGTCGAGGCGGCCGCCCGCAGTGGCGCGCTCGATCGGGCCGCCGACGCCTTCCGGCGGCTCAGCGAACGCACCGGCCCCAGCGGCACGAGCTGGGCACTGGGCGTCCAGGCGCGTTCACGGGCCCTCATCAGCAGCGGCGCGGACGCCGAGGACCATTACCGTGAGGCGATCGACCGGCTTGGCCCGACCCGCATCCGTGGCGAGCTGGCCCGCGCCCACCTGGTCTACGGCGAGTGGCTGCGCCGCGAGCGGCGCCGGTCCCAGGCACGTGAGCAGTTGCGCACCGCCCACGAGATGTTCACCGCCATGGGGATGGAGGCGTTCGCCGACCGGGCGGCGCGCGAGCTGCGGGCGACCGGCGAGACCGCTCGCAAACGGAGCGTCGAAACCACCGGCCAGCTCACGCCGCAGGAGAGCCAGATCGCCAGGCTGGCCCGCGAGGGGCTGACCAACAAGGAGATCGCCGGCCGCCTGTACCTGAGCACCCGCACGGTCGAGTACCACCTGCACAAGGTCTTCGCCAAGCTGGGCATCACCTCACGCAACCAGCTGGGACGTGACGCCTTCCGTGACCTGTGACCACAGCGACGGTGTCGATCCGGCGCCGGTCCGCGTAACACTGTGGAGCTCATGTTGCGGACACCACGGATGCGAGTGCGCACGGGCCACAGGACCCTGTGATGCATGCCGTACGCACTCGCATCGCCCCCCTATCCAGACAGGCCGATCATCGCCGTGGCCGGTAACCTCTCGGCACCGAAGCGGCGGACACTAGACCGTGTGGGTCCAGGCCGCCGCCTGGCTCTCCTTGAGCATGTCCTCCACGGCCTTCGGCACCACGTTGCGGAACTTGCCGCTGTCGTTCGACGCGACTTCGATCATCGCGTCGATCATCTCCTGCGGGTCGAGCCGCCCCTCGGGGACGCCGATGAGCGCATCGAAGCCGGCCTGCACGTCGGCCCGCTTGTTGAAGTTGCGGCTGTCGTCCAGCCACCGGAACGCCGTCTCGGTCATCGTCTCGTTGAACCCGGTCAGGTACGCGCCCGGGTTCACCGTCTGGATCTTGATGTTGAACGGCCGCAGCTCGCCTTCGAGGGCCTCGGCGAGGGCCTCCAGCGCGTGCTTGGTCGACACGTACGGGCCGAAGCCGGCCGGGGTGAACAGCCCGCCCAT
This sequence comes from Streptomyces himalayensis subsp. himalayensis, assembly GCF_013778455.1. Classification (GTDB taxonomy): domain Bacteria; phylum Actinomycetota; class Actinomycetes; order Streptomycetales; family Streptomycetaceae; genus Streptomyces; species Streptomyces himalayensis. Next base: position 119,154 of record NZ_JACEHE010000020.1, read on the forward strand.
CGAGGAGGTGAAGACCACCTTGCCCGGCCGGCCCTCGTCGATCCACTTGCGGGCGAACTTCTGGGCCAGCGACAGCGGCGCGAACACGTTGGTCTCGAAGTTGCGGCGCAGCAGCTCGACCGGGATCTCGCTCACCGGCCCGGCCTCGCCGATGCCGGCGTTGCTGAACAGCACGTCGATGTCGAACTTCAGCGCCGCCTCGACGTCGTAGGGGTCGAGGACGTCCAGCTTCTGGACCCGCAGGTTGTCCAGGCCCAGCTCGGCGGCCTTGTTCCGCAGGGCGGTCACCTGCGGATAGATCTGCGTGGTCGCGATGACGTCATGACCGGCCTGGGCCAGGCCGATGGCCACCCCCTCGCCGAACCCCGAACCCGCACCCGTGATCAAAATGCGCTTGCTCATCTTCGTGTTTCCTTCTTTCAGTTTCTTTGGTGCCTGACTCAGACCGCGACCGCGACCGTGGCGAGCGCGGCGGCCGCTGCTTGTGCGATCGCGTCGTCCTGGTCCACCGACCCTCCGGACACGCCGACCGCTCCGACGACCTCACCTCCCATGACCAATGGCCGTCCGCCGGCGAACACCACCAGGCCGCCGTTGCTGTTCTCCAGGCCGAACGACGTGCCGCCCGGCTTGCAGAACTCGAACAGCGCCTCGGAGTTCATCTGGAACAGCGCCGACGTGCGGGCCTTGCCCATCGCCACGTCGATGGAGCCCAGCAGGGCTCCGTCCATGCGCACGAAGGCCTTCAGATTGGCCCCCGTGTCCAGGACGGCGATGTTGACCGGGACCGATATCTCGGTTGCCTTGGCGACACCGGCGGCTAGCGTCCGCTCGGCCTCGCCCAATGAGAGAACTGTCATGCCTGAAGTTCACGGCACGGCGTTCATGCGTGGAAGGGGAGCGTTCGTCCCTCCGACGGCCGCCACCCTAGGCAGGCCAGTACCCCCCCTCGCCGCCGGACGGTGGGCCCGATGAAGCGCAACACGACCCTCCGGGATTTCCTGCGTTCACGCCGTGCCCGGGTGACACCCCAGGAAGCGGGCGTACCGCCCGGCTGCGGACTGCGCCGCGTGCCAGGCCTCCGCCGAGAAGAGGTCGCCCACCTCGCCGGCATCAGCGTGGACTACTACGTCCGCTTCGAGCAGGGCCGATGCCCCAACGTCTCGGACGCCCTACTGGACTCGGTCGCCAGGATTCTGCGCCTGACCCCCACCGAGCGCCTTTACCTGTACGACATCGCCCGGGCGCCGTACACCCGCGCACTCGCGCCTGCCGGCGCCCAGCAGATCAGCAACGGCGTGCGGCTGCTGCTCGACAACCTCTCCACCCCGGCGTTCGTACTCGGCCGGCTGCTCGACCTCCTCGCCATCAACCAACCCGCCCGCGTCCTGCACCCCGGCCTGGAAACCCACGGAAACTACCTGCGCTGGCTGATGCTCGACACCGCGAGCCGCACACTGTGCGCGGACTGGGACCTCGCAGCACGCGAGGCGATCGCCATGCTGCGCCTCAACGCGGCCCCCTACCCGCACGACCCGACCTTCGCCACGCTGATCGACGAGCTCGCCAGGGCGAACGCGGAGTTCCGCCGTCTCTGGGACACCCACGACGTCGACGTCTGCAAAAACGGCAATCGCCGCTACCGCCATCCCATGGCCGGCGAGATCATGCTCCACAGCGAACGCCTCGACATCATGAACGCGCCTGACCAGGCGCTCTTCACCTACAGCGTCATCCCAGGCTCATCATCGGACGCCGCCCTCCGCAAGCTCGCCCCCACCACCAACCCGGCCAGCGCCACGCAGACCGTAAGAACAACGGCCCCCGCCATCCCCGGGTCTGTGCGGTCTTCGGTGCAACTTTCAATGCCCCGCGGGTAAGGCCCTGACCTGCCTGTCAATTGGCGAGGAGGTCCAGTAGCCGACCGAGGACGAACGCCGGGGTGGAGAAGTTCTCGAGCAGCAGGCGCAATCCGTCGCTTAAGTCGCTGGTCGTCGGCAGGCGTGGGAGCTTTTGTGGCTGGCTTCTGGGCAATCTCGTACAAGTAAAGGCGCTCGAACGGGGTGAGGTGCACAATCCTGGCGCCCGCGTACAACAACGCGTTCGGTCGCGCCCGGCGAAGTGGTGTAGGCGTGCGGAGTTTGCAACTCCGCAGGTCGCAGCCGCGACAAGCACGACACCTCGGCGATGCGCGCCGCCGACCGCGGGGAGCGGCGCGGGGACCGCCGTGCGGTGTCGGCGATCGTCGGCCGCGCGCAGGCCAGCCGGACCCCGACCGTCCGGATCGCTACACCACGCGGCGGGGACGCCACCACGCGTACGACACGTTGGGGCAACGGCCCTGCTCGAAGCGGACGTAGATGCCGGCGAGGTCGGCCACCTCTTCCCGCCGAAGGCCGGGCACACGGCGTGATCCAGGTCCGAGCGGCAGACCCACCTCCTGGGGTGTCACCCGGGCACGGCGTGAGCACAGGAAATCCCGGAGCATCGTGCTGCGCCTCATCGGGGTCTGCCCTGCGGCAGCGAAGGGGGGTACTGGCGTACCCAGGGTGGTGCCCGTCCCATGGACAAACGCCGCCCTACTGCGGCTGACCGCCATGTCGTCACATACAGGCATGCCAACTCTCTCGTGGGCGAGGCCGAGCAGGAGCTATCCGCAGGCGTCGCCAGGGACTCGGTGCATCGGGCTGAACGGTCGTCGATCACCGGGATGACTGCCTCGCGCGGTTCCAGTGGGCGCAGGCATCCATCAGATGACTCGCCCCGCACCAGCACTGCGCAATGCACAGAAGAAACGTCTTGGCGAAGCCTTGGCCGAGCGGAGAAACCCGGCGCGCGACGGGGCGGACCCGGAGCCGACGATACCAACGGGACGGGTGACAGAGGGGGCTTTACGTATCCGGTCAGGTGACGGATGTCCCAAGGGATGATCCACGCCATGGTCGCTGCAGCTACCGCATTCAGGAAAGGGAGGGGCGCCATGCCCGACAAACAACCGGAGATTTCGGCTGACCAACTCGCCGTCGATCACATCAGCTCACTGCCCATGCATATCCACCGCATCCTGTGGTCGTCGATCCGTCTCCCGATGCGCGCCGCGTTCCATTACGACCCAGACGATCCCCTGACGGTGTCCGTCTGTCTACACCCTCCGGAGAGCCCTGCCGTGACCTGGGTCATCTCCCGTGATCTGCTCTATGAGGGCACGCAGGGGCCCACCGGCATAGGTGACGTGAGGCTGTGGCCCTCACTGACTTACGCCCGGTCCGTGGTGTACATGCGGCTTGAATCGCATGGCATGGCAGCGCTGTTCGAGGTGAACCTGCCGAAGCTGGAGGGCTGGCTGCTGAGCACCTTCGACCTTGTGCCACCCGGTACGGAACTGGACAGGACCAACTGGGACCTGTTGGTGGAGCGCCTGCTCGACGATGCCTGAGCGCCCCCTCGGACGAGCGCTGCTGACCCACCCCGGGGACGAGAGCAGAGCACCTATCGGATTTGGAGCACGACATGACGACATTGACCGCCGCCGCATCGGGATCGTTCACGATCGGCGCCGACCTGACGGTGAACCGCCTGGGGTTCGGCTCGATGCGGCTCACCGGCAAGGGTGTCTGGGGCGACCCGAAGGACGCGGACGAGGCGGTGCGTGTGCTGCGGCGCGCCGTCGAGCTGGGCGTGGGCTTCATCGACACGGCCGACAGCTATGGACCGTTCGTGGCCGAGCAGCTCATCAAGAAGGCGCTGCACCCGTACCGGGACGACCTCGTCATCGCCACGAAGGCGGGACTGACCCGGCAGGGCCCGGACCTGTGGACCCCGCTCGGCCGCCCCGAGTACCTGCGTCAGCAGGCCGAGCTGAGCATGCGGCACCTGGGTGTGGAGCGCATCGATCTGTTCCAGCTGCACCGCATCGACCGTACGGTGGCGCTCGAGGACCAGGTGGGCGAGCTGAAGAAGCTGCAGGACGAGGGCAAGATCCGCCACATCGGACTGTCCGAGGTCAGCGTCGCCGACGTCCGAGCGGCGCAGAAGGTGGCGCCGATCGCGACCGTGCAGAACCTGTACAACGTGGCCAACCGCTCGGCGGAGGAGCTCCTCGACTACTCGACAGCCAACGGCATCGGGTTCATCCCGTGGTACCCGCTCGCGACCGGCGCCCTCGCGGCGCACGGCGGACCCCTGGCAGAGATCGCCGAGCGCACCGGGCACACCCCCGGCCAGCTCGCCCTCGCCTGGCTGTTGAAGCGCTCGCCCGTCATGCTGCCGATCCCCGGCACCTCATCAATCGCGCACCTGGAGGACAACATCACGGCCGCATCCGTTCAACTGTCCGATGAGGACTTCGAGGCGCTCGCCGCCGCGGTCTGAAGCTGTGACACCCGCTGTGACAATCACGGGCCGTTGCGCACAGCGGTGGCCGGCAAGGGGTTCGCTCTCCTGACGGCCGGAGATGCTCCGCCATCCGACATCCCGTGATCCCAACGGGGAGAAGATGTCCGCACGTTCCTCATCACCGGCGTGAGCAGTGGCCTCGGCCGCGCGTGCGCCACCGCCGCCCTCGAGGCCGGCCACACCGTCGTCGGCACCGTCCGCAACCCGGACCAGGTCGCCGCCTTTCGAACAGCCCGCTGCGGGCCATGCCCACGCCCGCCCACTCGACGTCACCGACACCGACACCGACAGCGTCGCGCCGACCGTTGCGGCGATCGAGCACGAGATAAGTCCCGACGTGCCCGTCAACAACGCCGGCTACGGGGTGGAAGGCACCTTCGAGGAGACGCCGAACCCGTCGCCGATCGCCACGGCAGCTCGGGCCTGCCCCTGACAAGGACGGACACGCGCATTCACCATGCCACCGCGGCTGTCTCCTGCGGCGTCATATGACAGATCCAGTGCGCCGCATGGTGAAACCGGCCGACTGGTCGGGCTTTACGCATCCCGTCAGATGACCGATGTCCCAAGGACTGCCGCGCCGTGGTTGCGGCAATGCCACCACATTCATGAAAAAAGAGGGAGGGGCCATGCCCGACAAACAACTGATGTCCACGTCCCGTACTCAGTTCGGCAAGCTGCCGGACCAGCCGACGATGACGACTCCGGCGCACCGGCACGCCACAGCATTTCTCGATACCGAACGTGCCCGCATAGGCACGCAGCCCCGCCTCGGCGTGGCGGGCCTCCTGGTGGTCGTTCCGGTCGCCTTGCTGTTCGCGTTCGGGCTGGGTGGCGCGGAGGACTCGGTTGTCGTCCTCTCGCCCCTCGTCACATTCGCGCTGCCGCCCCTGACGGTGATCGCCTTCTGGTGGGAGGACTGGCCGGGTTCCAGCCTGCGTCCCAAGTGGTCAGCATGCGTGGACACACTCCTGATCGCGGCAGCGGGCATCGCCCTGGCGGTGGCGGCGCAGCGGGTGATCGGTCACGTCGACGCCGCCGGTATCTTCGATCCGACTCCGGGGCCTGGTCACTCCCCGCTGTATCCCGCCTCGCTGCCCCTGGGACTGACCGCCTTCACGGCGATCCTGCAACTGACCCTTGCCTTCGAGGGCTGGCCGCTCAAGCGACTGCCGCGGCTCGCCGGCGGGATCGCGGCACTGGCGCTGTCCTGGGCCGTCGCCCTCCTGGTGCAGTACCTCGCCTACGACTTTCCCGCCCCGCCGGACTCCGGCCTGTTCAGCCAGAGCGGGCCGTTCTCCCGGGAGGACATCTCCGTTGCGCTCGCCGTGTGCGGTTCGTGGCAGGTATGGCTGTTCATCGTCTGGCGTGGTTGGCCCATGAACGCATTGCGGAAGCGATGGCTTCGGATCGTCGTGGGGAACGTGCTGGTGCTCGGTGGCGCGGCGCTCACCTACGCGCTCGCCTACGGCGCGGGCGGGGTGGAGCCGCCCGCCATCCTGGCGGCCGCCACCAGCTTCAGTGCCGCCGGGGTGCTTGTCGGCATGCTCTTCGAAGGGGCGTTGCGCCCCTATCTGTCCGCCGCCTGGGAACGCGTGGCCACCCTTGCCGTCACCGTGGCGGTGGGAGCCGGGCTCGGTACCGGGCTGCTCGCCTACGCCAACACGCTCACCTGGTCGACCTCCCACGCTGAGGCGTGGGTGGGACATGCAAGCATCAACGCATTGGCGTTCGGCGTGATCCTGCACGTGGCGGTCTGCCACCGCTGGCCACTGGACGACAAGACCTCGGCACTGCGGCAGCCCGAGGCGCCCGAACACTCACCGTGAGCCGGACCGGACCGTCCACGGCCTTCCCGGGCCCCGCACTCGGACCCTGCGGGCGCCCCTCGCCGTGATCGACCCCGACCGGCTGGCGCAGATACCGCGGACCAAGCACAAGGCGTTCACGAAGACACTGCAGTGGCAGTCGCTTGAGTGCTGCGGAGCCGGGTGCCGGCCTGGGCCAGGGGTCGGATCTCCGTGTCGAACTGGAGGAACGGCACGAACTCCGCCCAGGCGTTCTCGCAAAGCCGCACGATCGCCGGATATTCGGCGCCCCACTCCTCTGGGAAGTCCAGGAAGCGGTCCTGCCCAAACTTCGCGCCTTCGCCGCCGCGGATGTCCGGTTACGCGGTCTCCACGTGCGGGTCCGCGCACTGACCAAGACCGCCGCACTGGAACCGGGCGCCTACAAGATCGGAGTGAACGCAGACCACCCGGGGCAGACCCGCTCGCCGATGACCGAGGGCGTCACCTTCGACACAAGCAACATCGCACTCGGACGGGTCGGCGAGCCCGATGACGTCGCCCACACGGTGCTCTTCTTCGCCTGCAACGACTCTCGATTCGTCACCGGCAGCGAGGCCGCGTCGACGGTGGGCAGATCGCCGGCCAGGGCCGACTACCAGGGTCTTCCCGACCAGCGGCAGCGCTTCCCGCGCCACCCAGCTGTGCCGATACGCAGCAGCACCGACGAACCCGTTCATGCCGGTTGTGGGCAACCAGGCGTCACAGGCCGCCGCTTCAGATCCGAACCACCACGTCCGGTGTGCGGCTCACGGCACTGGTCAGGCAAGACCATCACCCGGGCTTCATACGCCCACTTCACCATCACCTTCAAGCAAATCGGAGTACAACTGTGTCCACCCCCGTCAAGCTCGCGGTCATCTACTACTCGTCCACGGGCTTCAGCGCCGAGATCGCCCAGGAGATCGCCCAAACCGCCCAGAAGGCCGGTGCCGAGGTCCGCCTGCTCAAGGCCGCCGAACTCGCCCCCGAGGCCGCCATCGCCTCCAACGAGGCCTGGGCCGCGCACGCCGCCGCCAGCGCCGGCATCCCGGTGGCCACCCCCGCCGACGTCGAGTGGGCGGACGCCGTGATCTTCGGCTCTCCGACCCGCTTCGGCAACATCTCCTCCCAGCTCAAGCAATTCATCGACACACTCGGCGGCCTGTGGGCGCAGGGCAAGCTCGCGAACAAGGTGTACAGCGGCTTCGTCACCACCGCCACAGCCCACGGTGGACAGGAGTCCACGCTGCTGGCCCTGTACAACTCAATTCACCACTTCGGCGGTCTGATCGCCTCCCCCGGCTACACCAACGCCGTGAAGTTCATCGACGGCAACCCCTACGGCACCTCGCACACCGACGCCCAAGGCAATAACCCCGTCGGCGAGCAGACCCGCAACGCCGCCCGTCACCAGGCAGAACGGGTGATCCAGATCGCGGCCGCTTTGAAGGCCGGCCTCGCCACCTGACCAGCTCACCACGCTGTCCCCGCCGTATGACCTCGCACACAGCGTGGTGCCATGCACCACTCGCGTGTCTGAGCCCCTGTCCAGCGGCCGAAAGCCCACCAGGTGTCCTTGTCGACGTCCCGCCGCTGCGTCCACGACAACCTGCCCGACGAGGCGGCCCGCTCGAAGGTCACGGTACTGCGCGATGATGTCGAGCCGGCCTCGGAAGCCCAGATCGACTACGGCTTCCTGGGACAGTGGAACAACCCAAGCACCGGAAAGCGGCACCGGACTCAGGCGTTCATGATGGTGCTTCCCGCCACACGGCACATGCTCGTCCGCCCGGTGGTGCACATGGACCAGCACGCCTGGACCCTCACGCATGCGGAAGCCTTCCGCTTCTTCGGCGGTTATGTGGGTGACAACTCTTCCGCGATCTCGTGTTCCCGGTCAGGATGGTCGCTCCCGTCGAGGAGCTCGGATGGCCTGGCAGCCGCAGTTGTACGACGTGTCGATGCCGCGGGGAACCCCGCGGCATCGCCCGGGCACGCCCTGGTCGACGACTACCTGGAGTAGCCACTGTGGTCCTCAGCGACTGAATCTCGTACCCGCGCGATGGGCGCCCGGGCCTCTCGCCCGCCCAACTGGCCACTGTCTGTGTGCTGCAGTTCCTGCTCGACCTCTCGGACCGGCAGGCCGCCGAGGCGGTCCGCTGCCGCATCGACCATCGACGCTTTCCCCGCCCAGGCCCGCACAGTTCTGCACCACGGCCTGAGCGCTCCGGATCGCCTGACCTCACTCTTCCCGCGCCCCCAAGCCAACAACCGCACCGCCACCGTGATAGGCCTGCTCGCCCGCGTAGGAGACCGCTCTTCCCTCCCCCTGCTCGCCGCCTACCGCGACCACACCGTCCTCGGCGGTACGGCCGCAGACACCATCCGGCACATCAACAACCGCACCACCATGGAAACGTGACGTGCCGCACCGGGCATCGTGTTGGATGTGACTGCCGTTCTGCCGGCCCTATAGCGGTCTGCATGAGGATGACATGGGCTTTCGTCAGTCATGTCATAGCTGATGAACACAGCCCGTCAGTACAACTTCCCTGGTCACCACACACTTTCCACTGACATCCATACGACGATCAGCAAGTGACACTCCTCCGCAGACCATCAGCCCCGCAACCTGGCCCGCCTCACCGCCCAGGCCGAGGCGGCGGAATGGGCCGCCACCGTCGAGACGCGGCCCGGACACTGCGCGCTGCTGCTCACCGCTCGCCAGAAGGCCGGGGAAACCGCCCTGCGCTGCGTGTGGCGGCTCACCGCCCGGGGCTACCGCTGGGGGGACGGCACCACCGTCACCCGCTGCGGCCAGACAGCCGCCAAGGGCATCGCATGGCGCGCCGTCGCGGACCTGGTAGCCGCCGAGGCGCCCACCGCCCGCACCCAGCCGACCGCGCCGGACCTGTCGATGTCGGTCTACGGCAAGCGGGGCGCATCGCCCGTCACGGCGGAGGTCGTCTCTGTCTCCATCGCCACCACCCCGGCAGGTGAAGTCCCCGTCTGTCTATACGCACTTGTTTGGGCTCCACTGCACCAATGAGTTGTGGCCCCGCCGATGTGCCAAGTTGATCTGGCCCCACTGGTATTACAAACGCCGTAGCCTGCACGGGTCGGGGGCGCATCGGGGCCGGCTGACGATCTCTGGACGGTAGGCCGCGGGGAGGGGGGCGACATGCACAGCAGCTGCCTCGTACCGCGCCTGCTGGAAGGGGCATGCAAGGTCATCGTGGCGCTCGGCGCCGTCTACGCGGCGCTCGTGTTGTTGCTCGCCCATCCCGACGCACTGTTGATCACATACAAGCATGGCGGGCTCACCCCGCTGATCATCATCTTCGCGGGGGCATGCGCCGACTGGCTCTGCCTGCGCCTGATCAGATCGCGGACACGCCCACCGATCGTGCTGGTCATCGGCACTGTGTGTGCCGTCGGCCTCCTGACCGTGCTTTGGTGGGGAACCCGCGGCACGGTGGAAGAGCAGCACATCACGCCTTCCCCGCCCAGCGGGCGCTTCCAACAGTCGCAGCCTCCTGGCAACGCCCCGGGCACAGTGCAGCCCCCGGCGCCGCCCAGCGCCGGGCCGTAGTCGAACGTGGAGCCCTCGGCCACCTGGCTTCATAACCGAGAGCGGACACCGCTTGTCGATGAGTTCAGTCACCACTTATCGATCACAGAGCCCCGAAATGTTGATGAGAAGTGGCACCACTGCGGGGCAGGCCGTCCTTCGGATCCGCAGTCAGTGGGGCTTCGGGCGGTCCTCGGGCACCGGTTGTGGTCCTCCCCGTGCCGGATCGTGGGCGACACGGCCGCGGACTTCCTGGACCGCCCGCCGCACGCCGATGGCGGAGCGGCCCTGCTGCCCGGGCCCGAAGCACCGGTGCTGTGGAGCTGCGACAACGGCCGCGGCTTCGACGTAGTGCGGTTACGGGGTGACCGCGGCTGATCAGACACGCCTGATCAGCCGGCCACCGTCGTGATCTTGTCGACCCGTGCGGAGCGAGGCGTTGTTCTGAGTCCAGGGTGGGAACCTCCCGGGGGGCTGCGGTGTCTAGAAAGTGAGCGGGGCCGAGGGGCGGGCTCGCCGCAGCCATAGGGGAGCCCATGCGCCTGAACAGCTCGTCAGCTCTCGTCGCCGTCACGACCGTCGTTTGCCTGACGGCATGCGACACCGATGCAGCCGGGCCGGCCGCGAAGCGTCCGTCGTCCCATTCGGCTGCCGTACCGTCGCTTTCTCCGCCGGGCATTCCCTCGGCGCCTGAACTGCCAGGGCGGGCCGTGTCCGTGGCGTTCGCCGACGAGCACAGCGGATTCGCCGTGATGGGGGGATGCACGGGCCAGGAGACCGAGGCGAGCACTGACGACGACCACGCCTGCCGACAGCATGTGGCGGTCCTGGAGGACGGAAAGTGGCGGTTGGGCACGTCTCCGCTGCCCGATCCGAGTGGTGGTGACGGCTTCACCGCCGATATCTTCGCACTGGGCCCGGGCCGGGCGTCGATCACCGCGGGGACGGGCAGGAACCCAGACCGCACCTGGTTCACCGACGACGGCGCCAGGACCTGGAAGAGCGGCACGACGCGGGTTACCGGCACCGTGCGGGCCGTGCCGGAATCGGCCCAGCTCACCTGGGACTGCCTGAAGGCGGAGGAGCAGGGAGGGTGCGGCCGTAGCCGACTCGTCGTGACGATGCCGGACAGCGGCCGGCGCAAGGCGCTGGCCGCGCAGCCTCCGCTGGCCGGGGTGGTGCTCCCCGCGGGCTCGTCGAACAGCGGTGCGCTGTGGGCCTCGGGCCTGGACGCCAGGACCGGCGCATCGGCGCTCGCCGTCTCGCACGACCAGGGACGCACCTGGAGGGCCAGCAAGCTGCCCGGCCCGAAGGCGACGACTCCCGGCTGGGGGCTCCAGGTCGTCGAGGGACAGGACGCCCTCTACGCGGCCGAGCCCGGACAGCTACCGGAGGAGGAAGAGGTCAAGAACGGCCTGCGGGCGCTCTACCGGAGCACGGACGGTGGCCGCAGCTGGGCGCGCGTGTGGACATACCGCCCCGGACACGAGCCTTTGTCCATCCTCGGGGACCCCGTGGCCGCCACGGACGGGAGCCTGACGATACATGGCGAGAGCGGCGTCTACCGCAGCACGGACGGCGGCCGCAGCTTCCGCAGGACAGCCGACGCAGGCCCGCCCGGAGCACCGTCTCGGACCCCGATCGGCTATCTCGGCAGCCTCGGCCAGGGCTCGTACGAGGTCTCCGCCGACGGCATCCACTGGCACACCTTCACCCTTGGAGGCTGAGAAGCGGCCGCCACAGCTGCATGCGGGTGCGGTTATGGCGGCCGGCCGCACCGGCGAACGCCGAGGGCGCCCCAGCGAGCTGCAGGGCCCGGTTCGACAAGCCCGCATGGACATCACGGCGAATCGCCGCGTACAGATCGACCTGGGTGGCCACGTCCCGGTATCGCCCTGGTGCGGACCGCTCATTGCGGAACAACGCATGGCCGCAACATGCATCGGTGCCCGGAGAATCGCAAACACCAAAGCAGAAGGTCCATTGCTCCTGCCCCAGCAACATCTGGTGAGAACAAAGCAGCGCGCAGGGGCAGGCCAGCACGGGGGGACCAGCCTGACCCTGCGCGCGAGGTCCGCGTTCTTCCTAGACAGCGGGCCTGCTGACCCTCATAAGTCGGGTCAACTCTTACAGCGCCCTGTAAGCCAGGAGTGTTACGCGCGCCCACGGATCGCCTCGAAACCAACGCCCTTGTGCAGAACCGCTCCTGTACATCCGATACGCCTACGGGTGGATCACCCAGTTCAGGCTCTACCGCCTCACTGGAAGCGTGCACAGGGCGATGGCGCATGCCGGTCAGTGAACGATGTCGGTAAGCGCACGGAGTGAAGAGGCACAGACTGGACGGAGCGTCAGCCACCGCGCCAGTCCGCGACCCTCCTAGTGCCAGTCGATGTCGGACAGGCTCCCGAGAGGCTTCCGGTCTGCGAGGGCCTCGGGCACCGCAAGCGTGTCTGCCTTGCGCAGGACGGCGGGGAAGCGGAAGCGGCCTCGGCTCTCCACCTCGCTCAAGGCGACCTGGTACACGCGGAATTCATCGAGATCCAGGGCCTCGAGCTGGTTGAGATTCTGTGTCAGCAGAAAGGCTCGGCTCTTGAGCTGTCCCTGCTCGGAAAAAGCGATCACCTTCCACCATCCTCGATCGGGGCGAGGCCGAGGGCGATGAGCGCGGGGGCGGTGCTGTCAGTCACGGCTGCCTCCCGTCCAGCGCGCGTGCGGTCGTTCCGCGCGCTGGACGGGGGGCCGCACGGGCGAGGAAGACCTGCGGTTCAGGCAGTTCTGGGCTACGCCGACGCAGGCGGCAGCGGCCGCCGCTGCAGCCGGACGACAGCAGGTCCTGGACGGTGCTGTACGAGAACTGCAGCAGCGAGGACGAGCCGATGGCGCGGCGCCTCATCGAGGAGCACACCAGCGCCCTGAACACGGCTTACCGGAACGCGCCATGGCTCGCCGCCTCCATCCGCCACACGACTCTCTCCACTTCTCCTTCGAGCGGCGAGCGGGGGCACCGGGACTCGGTGTTCGTGGACGAGTCACAGAAGTGGTTCGACGCGCTCTGGGAAGCCATCACCACGGACCTGACACTCTCCTAGTGACATCTGATACGAGACAGACCGATCTGATAACAGAAGAGATCGAAAATCTGCGGGAACTGATCGGGCATGCTCGCTACGCCTGTTCCCTTCGATGACCGATCTGCAGGCTGTTCGCGGGACACGTGGCGGAGCTGATCGCAGAGGGTCCGGTGCGCTGGCTTGAGGAACGGGGATTGCACGGTCTGCTGACTGAGGTAGAGCGCGAGGCACCGGACCGGCACGAGAATGCTGCGCGCGGTCGACTGCAGACACGCTGGCAGCGATCTCATCGCGGAACAGGACATGAAGGCACTGCTGCGGGCCCTCGACCCGGAACTGTGCCCGGTTGTCGTCATGGGCGACGCGGACTTGCTGAGCCGCCTCAGGAGCCGGATGTAACACTCGGCGGGCCGGCGGCCAAGACAAGGGTGACAGGCCGGTACGGGCGACCGTCCCAGCCCCCTTGCACCTCATGGACTCCTTGGAGGAACGGGTGCCCCGACCCGACCGACATCCCAGCCCCGGCCGGCACGATCCAGAGCCGACCGCCCCCGCCCGCACCGACCCGGCGGCCTTCCGGGCCTTCTGCGACGAGAACTTCGACGCCCTGCTGGGTTTCGTGACGCGTCGTGTCACCGACCCGCATCTCGCCGCGGACCTCACGGCCGACGTCTTCCTGGCCGCGCTGGAGGCGGCCGACAGCTTCGATCCCCGCCGAGGGGCGCCCAGGGCCTGGCTGTACGGAATCGCGCGCAACGTCCTGTCCGGGCACTTCCGCAGCAACGCGCGCGAGCGCGACGCGGTCGCCCGGCTGAACGGGCGCCGCCTGCTGGACGAAGAGGACATCGCGGCCCTGGAAGAACGCATCGACGCGGAACGCGCGGCCCGGGAACAGGCCGTCCGGCACCGCGCACTCAGCAAACCACTGCGGGAGGTCGTCGACCTCGTTGCAGTCGACGGCCTGACGCCCCGCGAGGCCGCCGCGGCCCTCGGCATCAGCCTGGCCACCGTACGCGTACGACTGCACCGCGCCCGCCGGATCCTGCGCGCCGTTCCCGCCGCGCCACCGCCGGCGGCCGTCCCCGCCGCGTCACCCGCCGTGCGGCGGCCACCCGCCCCCGTATCGACGCCGTCGCCCACCACCTGCCGCCCCGAAACCACCCTGGAGACCACGCCGTGACCAGCACCCTCAACACCCCCCACCCCACCGGATTCCAGCAGCGCCTCGGCGACGAACTCGAATCCCTCGCCCTCCTGACGTCCGTCGCCGCCGAGGCCCGGCCCGCCCCGCGACGGACCCGGCCCGCGCGCCTGCGGCTGCCCCTCGCCGTCGCCGGTGTCGCCGCCGGCGTGGCCGCCGCGGTGGCCCTGCCGGTCTTGTCCCTCCCGGGTCAGGGGGCGCAGACGATCGGCTCGTCCGCGTACGCGGTCACCAAGGAGAGCGACGGCACCCTGCTCCTGCGCCTCGACAGCCGCGACGGCCTGGAAGGCTTCCAGAAGGCGCTGGACGAGCTCGGCGTACCGGCAACAGCCCTGGAACCCAGCGCCTCCTGCACCGAGCCTCGGCCCGAGGTCATTCCGGGCGCGTCGACCGGGCTGCGCGGGGCCGAGAAGGGCGACCCGCCGAACTCCATCCGGATCGACCCGGACGGCTTCCCGGACAACGGCCACCTGCTGCTGACCGCCGGATTCGCCCCGGACGGACGCATGGCCGTCCTCGCCGTGTCGGTCGTCAAGGACATCCCCAGCTGCTTGCCGGGCAGCGGGGACATCGTCCGGGTGAAGTGACCGGCCACCAGGTCCCTCCGCTCTGACCCTCGTGGACGGCTTCCCTCGCCGCCCTCCATCACCATTCCACTGATTAAGCAGTGGAATGGTGATGGTGATCTTGGAGTTCCGCATCGACAAGCGGAGCGGGGTCCCGCCTATCAGCAGATCGCCCTGCAGACCAAGCAGGCCCTACGCCAGGGCGAACTGGTCCCGGGGGACCGGCTGCCGACGGCCAAGGAAGTCGCCGAGACGCGGTCAACCCGAACACCACGCTGAAGGCGTACCGGGAGCTGGAACGCGAGGGCCTGGTCGAGCCACGGCCGGGCCTGGGCACCTTCGTACGCCGGTCGCTGGCCCGTCCTCGAGAACATCGGACTGCGGTGAGTAACGGCCGTACCGGACGCGGTCGCCGGACTCCGACTCAAGAAGCCCCTTACCAACGGCACAGAGCCTGCCGCTACTGACCGTGCGAACGCGATGCATGTTGTTGCCGGTGCGCTCTCGTGGGAGGGCAAGGAGTCAGTCGCCCGGTCCGGCCGGGCCAAGCCGTGCCCGGCCTTCCCGCCCAATGCCGAGAGCCGCACATGGTGCTGGCACGCCCCTCGGCGGGGATCCGTCCGCCAGCTCTTCGCCGTACCGGGCTCTGCGCGCGGCGGGGCGGGGCGGCGATGAGGTCCTCGTAGCGCACCGTGTGGCCGGGCGGCGCCCGGCGTGCGCAGGCGGCGAAGCACTGGCGTAATAGCGGGGTGTGACGTGCAGCGACCGGGAACAGGGATCCGGTCACAATCGTTCACCTAGTTGTATGAGGCCATGACGTTGGCGACGACTTGGTCGAGTGCCGCAGCGGGCGGTTTGCCTCCGGTGGCTCCGTGGGGCCGGTGGTAGTTGTAGTGGACGTTCCACACGGCCAGGGCGTCGGAGCGTTGTTGTTCGGATGTCCATGTGCATGAGTAGAGGAACTCTTCGGCCAGGATCCGGTTGTACCGCTGGACTTTTCCGTTGTGCTGGGGTGTGTACGCCTTGGTCCGCTTGTGTTTCGCACCGAGCAGGGATCGGGTGAAGGCGTCGGCACGGTAGCAGGATCCGTTGTCGGTGACGATTCGCTCGACGCGGGTGATTCCGTGGGCAGCGAACCACACCCGCGCCCGATGCAGGAACGCAATCGCCGTCGACGCCTTCTCGTCGGGCAGTGGTTCGGTGTAGGCGAGGCGGGTGTGCCCGTCGATCGCCGAGTGTAAGTAGACGTAGCCGCGTTTGTCGCTCTTGGCCTTGGTGCGAGCGGCGGCGCGGGCTTGGTCGGAGTCGCGGTCGTGGGCGCGCCAGCCGCCACCGTCGGGGATGCGTCCGACTTTCTTGACGTCGACGTGCACCATGTGCCCGGGCCGCTTCGCGATGATCGTCTGCGGGGTCCGGTTGGTGTCACCGTTCGGGTCGATGAACCGTCGACGGTTCAACCCCAGCTGCGCAAGCAGCCGAGTCACGGTGCGCCGACTGATAGTGACCTCGATGTCGTTGAGTTCGAACGCAATCCGGGCCGCGGACCATTTGTGCTCACGCCGCATCCGCTCAACCATCTTGACCACATCGGCCGGTGTGGCCGTCGGTTGCCGGTGCGGCGTCGAGGACCGGTCCACTAGCCCGAGTTCACCGTGCTTGCGCCACCGGTTGACCCACTTGGACGCGCACGCCCGAGAGATACCCATCTCCGCGGCCACGTGCGCGATCGGCCTGGTCTTACACCGCTGGACCCGCCGGCGACGCCCCTCAACCGACAGTGGTGCATTCGAGTGTGTCATGGTGCGTCCTGGTCCGCTGTGGCGAAGGCATGCTTTCGCGTGAGCGTGATCACGGTCAGGCTGAGGACTCCGAGCGCTGCCGCGGCGATGGCGTCGGCGGCGATGTTGACGCGCTGCAGGAGTATGCCGCCGATCATGCCGCCGAGTGCCATGGCCGCGTTCCACAAGGTCACAAGGATGGCCTGCGCGGTGTCGGCGATGGCTGGGCTGCGTCGCATCCCGGCATGACCGGCTGCGGTCTGAAGGAGCGTGGGTGTACCGCCCCATCCCAGGCCCCACGCGACGGCTGCGACCCAGACGACGGCCTGTGCCGTGGTGGCGGCGAAGGCTGCCGTGGCGACAGTGAACAGCGTTGCGGCGGTCAGCGCGAGCCCACGAAGGTGTCTGTCGATGTGACGGCCGGTGTACCAGATGCTGACCAGGCATGCGATGCCGAAGGCCAGCAGGATCGCGTCCACTGCCGTGGCGAGGCCGGCGTGCCGCAGGTACGGCGCGATGTACGCGTAGATGATCGTGTGGCCGAGGACGAAGGTCACGACGACGACCATGATGGCGGTGACACCAGGGACCCGGAGCGTTTGCCGGGCTGTCGGCTTCGGCTCTTCAGCTGTCGTCGTCGGCTGGCTGATGGCGGGAACGCTGAACGTGATCCACCCGATGACGGCGAGGGCGATCACTGAGACGGCAGCGAAGGACGCTCGCCACCCGATCTGTTGCCCGATCAGCGTCCCGGCGGGAACACCTAGCGACAGCGCCAGGGGGATCCCGGTCATCACGATCGCGATGGCACGGCCTTCCTGACCGGGAGGAGCGATACGCCGCGCGTATCCGGCAAGGATGGCCCACGCGAGTCCGGCGGCGACGCCGGCGAGGAACCGCGCGACGAGCAGGACCGCGTAACCGGGCGCGGCAGCGGTGAGCGTGTTCGCGACCAGGAAGACGGTCATGGCGCCCAACAGCAACGGCTTGCGCCGAATTCCCGCCGTGGCAGCGGCCAACGGTATGGCGGTCAGGGCTGTCCCGGCGGCGTACACGGTGACGGCCTGGCCCACCGCACCGGAGCTGACGCCGAGAGAGGAGGACATCTGCGGGAGGACGCCCGCCGGGAGGGTCTCGGTCAGGCTGGTGATGAAAACCGCGGTGCCCAGTGCCAGGAGCGCGGACCAGGGCAGGACGTGACGTCTTGTCGGAGAGGCTGTTGTGGTCGTCATGCACTGATCGTGAAACCCTCACATTGATGTGATGGTCAAGCTCGGGCCGCGCGGCTACTCTCGAGCATGTGCGGATCGGTGAACTGTCCCGCCTGACAGGCGTGTCCCGGCGCCTGCTGCGGTATTACGAGGAGCAGGGCCTGATCGTGCCGGATCGGTCGACGAACGGATACCGTGACTACGACGAGCGGAATGTGGACCGCGTGAAGCAGATACGCGGTCTGCTGGCGGCGGGGTTGCCGACGCGGATCATCAAGCAGATCCTGCCGTGCCTGGACAAGCCCAGGTCCATTCACTTCCCGGACGCGACCCCGGAGATGCTGGCGTTGCTGACCTCGGAGCGGGACAAGCTCACCGATCGGATCGAGATGCTCACCCGTAACCGGGACGCGATGACCGAGTACTTGACCGAGGTGGAGCAGCATCGCGCCCCGGTTGCACCCGGTCAACTTCACAGTACCTGAAGCCAGTTCCTCACCGGACAACCTCCTGGACAATCCTGTCGGCGTCGTCCGGAAGCACCGCGGGGCGCAGCCGAACCCCGCTCAGGCCGAACTGCTCACGCCAACGGGCGAGTTCTTGGGCGAGGCGGTCCGCGGTTCCGACGAACACGTGCGTGTCCGGTACCCAGACGAAGCCGGCGGCTTCGTTCAGCCTGGCCAGCCTGGCCTCCGCGTGCTCGTCCGTGTCGCCCAGGACAACCGCCACGTCCGCGTACACCTCGGTCCCGGTGGCGTCCGCCGTCAGCTTCTCGATTTCTCGAAACGCCGTCAGGAGCACGGGAATCGGGTGCTCTTGCGACGGAGTCACGAAGACCCGGTCCGCGACGGCGGCAGCGAGTCGATACGGCTCCAGGGCATGGTGCGCGAGCACCGCAACCTTCGGGGTGCTCGGCACCGGGACGGTCAGCGGGCCGGCCGCCGGGGTACCTTTCCCTCCCGGTGAGCCGCAACGGCGCGACCATGTCCCGGTGCAGGAACGTGTCCCCGGAGCTCAGGCTCTCGGCGGGAAACGTCCTCCACAGCTCGCGCACTGTTCGCACGTGGTCCTCGGCGTCACGAAAGAGATCCCGGAGCCGGCGAGCGATGCGAGTCGGGACGTACACGTCCTCGGGCCGCAGCTGAGGCGTCGCCAGTCCACCGACCACCGTGGCATCGCGCGCGTCGGCGGAAACCTGCGGCCGCCACACCACCCGGCCCGGCCCGATTGCCGCCAAGGACGCCATCTGGGCGGCGACGTGGAACGGGTTGGTGTGCGTCACGTTGCGCGAGACCACCACCTCGCTGATGTCTGTCGTTGCCAGCAGGACCGCTGCGGTGACAACAGGATCGAGCCTGCCGCGCACCCGGTCATGGGCCTGGTCGGCGGTACCGAACCGGTCGGTCTGCAGGCTCAGGCCGTCCTCGAGCGTGACGAAGTCGATGCCACCTGCCGCGGCCGCGCGCCCCCAGTTCGTCCAGTAGCCGCCCTTGAAGACCTCTTCGGCATCCGTCACCGACGACATCAGCCACGAGGCAGGGTGCCAACCCGTGCCCTCCAACGCCAGGCCGAGCCGAAACGAGCCGGGGTTCATCGAGTCCCTTTCCATGACTCGATTGCACAACCATCACACCGATGTGAAGGTCAACCCGTCAACAACCTCCTGACCCGCAACAACTAGGAAACGGCCTCATGTGAAAACGGCCTGGTTGGGCGAGCTGCCAGTATCCGTCCACGCGTCCAAGGTGCTCATTGAGACTGAGCAGCCGATCTAGCGGCTGAGCATGTGACTTGGCGGGACTGGGCAGTGCAGATGGCGGGCGGAGTAGCGGTCCCATCGCTGTGCTGTGCGGTGTACCCCTTCAACCTGCCGGGTGCTGAGCGAGGGACCAGCGGACGGGGTGACCGTCGGGGCCGTCGGTGAGCCAGGAGCCGTCACCCAGGAGCTCCAGTTCGTACGGGCTGGCTACCTCGACGGCGATCTCGCCGCTGACCGTACCCATCCTCACGTCGATCAGGTGGTAGCGGTACCACTCCTCCTCATCCTGGCTTTCACCGCCCAAGGTGACGACGGCCGTGTTCGGGGTCAGATAGCCGCCGCTCCATTCCACGAACGTCTCCTCCGGGTCATATCCGAAGGCCTCGACGGAGAGAGTGAAGAGCCGGTCCCCGCTGGGGTGGCGGTGGAAGGCAACATCCCGCTGACCGTGGTCGACGGTCATGAACTGCCGCCCGCCCGGCGCCAGGTCGATCAGGCAGCGGTCCCACCACGGGTATGTCACGAACTCCGGCTCGCCGCCGGCCCCGACTATCCCCCGGAGAATGACGGCACCGTCCTGGCCCTCGCCGATGTCGAGGTAGACGCTGCCGTCCACGGGGTGTACGTGGTGGCCGGCGCCGTGCCCAACCGTCTCCAGCTCCCGGCGGACGAGGGCCACCCCGCTATCGGCGTCGTGCACGACCCACTGGTCTTCGCCCCCGCGTCCCGCCATCGCGTCCGGCCGGTAGACCCACACAGTCCGGCCGTCCAGAGAGAGCGCACAGCCAGGCCGGTGGCCATGGCGCACGTCGGAGTGCGGCTCGAAGTCCGACGCCCACACCAGGTCACCGGCGCGCGTGAGGCAGACGACCCTGTTCAGGGTCGTGTACACGACTCGCTCCAGATCAGGCCGCACCGCCGACTCCACGACCTCGTCGCCGACCCGCGGCTCGAACACCGCGGCGGGCTCGAGCGTCCCGAAAGCGCCGCGGTCCTTCAGATAGGCACGGATCTGCCCGTCGCGGTGTCGCGTGATGACCTTCGGAGGGGGCGCAGGAATCATCCGCTGAGGCTAACGCCCAGCTCAGGCCGACTGAGAGCCAGGGCGGTGTGCAGGCCGAGCGTAAATCGGCTACTCAGCCGCCCCAAGTCACGTGCTCAGCCCTCTAGATCGGCTGCTCAGTCTCACTCATCCACCTTATGCGAGGGTGATGTCGTGGCGCCGGATCGCGTGCTGGCGCGTAGCGCGACGACCAAGGGGTCCGGTCTCCCCGAGCACGGGCTTCCGGATCGCCTCGTGATAGCAGCCGGGCCGTGCCACGGTTTCAAGGTCGATCAGGATCGTCCTCGCAGGCAGACCCCAGATTGCTCCACCGCGGAGACGCGCTGGCGATGTACGATTCCGGCGCTATCCAGGGGTGGGACTCACAGAGTGGGGGGATCGATGGCCCTGACGTTGTTCAGCGGTCCCACCATGTTGGCTTCAGCTGGCCCCGATTCGTGAAGATCGGCCCCGCCACGGACGGCTTGAATTGGCCCCACCTATCCGCGACGCGTTGCTCGGCGGCGGGGTCAACTGGAACCGTCCGTACCGCTGCCTTCACAGGTGGTACCGCCGCAAGCCGCCACGATGGGGCCGCTGGTAGACGTCACAGCCAGCCATCTGCTTACTGAGCACTCCAGTTGCCAGATGACACTGGAGTGCTCAGTCACAGTTGATGACATTCAGTCGAGCCAGCGGGCCTTGTCCCCGATACGGACATGGCCGGGTTTCTCGACCGCCGCGTACACGCCGAGGGTGTTGCCGAGCTCGCGGGCGACCCAGCGCAGCACGGCGCGGTCATGCGGGACGGTCGGAGTCTCCTTGGTGATCATCACGCAGCGGTCGCACCCCTCGGTGAAGCGCAACCGCAGCGTGCCGATGGCCATCCGGCGGCCGATCCAATCGTGCTCGGGGTACCCGGCCGCGTGGTCGCCGGGCACGTCGTCGAGCACCAGGTTAGGCCGGAACCGGCTGGCGTCTATCGCACTGTCTGGCAGCGTCGAGCCGAGGCTGCGCAGCGCCGTCGTTGTCAATACATGGAGCGCGGCGTCAGGCCGGTGCGGCTGGTGCTCGACCAGCGTGACCTTGGCCTGGACAGCCGCACTGAGCCGACTGGCGGCGTCAGGCGCATCGGAGCGGAACCGCTGGCCGTCCGGCAGGACCAGCTCGGCCACGCCCGGCCCGAGGGTGACCGCCCGCAATCGCATGAGCGCCGGAACAGCACCGGCCCAGGTGACCTCTCCCCGCTCGTCGTGGACGGCGATGCCCCGGTCACCCTCGATCCCGAGCACACCGACCGTGGCTGCGGTCAGTCGCTCACCGCCCACCGACTTCACCGGATACCGCAACAGTTGGTCGACCCGCATCCATCGCCCCCTTGATCCCAGCGGTCCGGCGACCGTAGTCGACGGTGATGGGATCTCTGAAATCGGCCAGGGGTACTCGTCGCCTCACTCGGTCCGTTGTTCAACCGAGTGGGGAGTTCCAGCGAGCACTGCGCGCGTCGTCGTCCGGGCCGCCCTCTCTGCGAGCGCGTCTGTGACCTTGTCAGTCCGACGTGGTCCGTGCGGGCTCGGCCGACGGCGCCCCGCTGCGATGAGTTTCGGCCGGGTCGCGAGTCTGTTCTGGTGACCGTCGTAGGACGCTGCCCGGCACGAGACACCACGGAGGACACCATGACGACCACACCGGACGACCCGACCACCGCGCTGCCCGGCCGCCCGCCCGTCGTTGACCTGGCCACCTGGCAGACCGCCCGTGACGAGCTTCTGGTCCGCGAGAAGGCCCACACCCGCGAGGGCGACGCCCTCGCCGCGGCCCGCCGCCGGCTGCCGATGGTGGAGTTCGACGGAACGGTCGAGGTCGTCGGACCCGACGGCCCGGTCCCACATGTGGTATGACGGCGCGCCGGGCCTCGCCTCGGGAAGCCGTGATGAGGCCCCCAGTAGCCCTGCGTAGTGTTCCGACTCCTCGGCATCCGGCCACGGAGCCCGCGCAAGAACCCGTTTGGCGGACCACCGCGACCACTGCTACGTTTCCGGAGGCCGTGCTAGAGAACGAGGAGGTGGTACCCGTGAACGCAGTATCGACATGGGTGCTCTCCTCCGGGGTCACGGTCGGGCGCTAGGTCGTCCGGGAGCGCCGCTCTGAGCACTCCCGAAAGGCACGACCGTGCAATTCACTTCTGAACAGCGTCTCGACGACGGTGTCCTCGAGCGCACATTCACCCTCGGCGAGATCCCCGGCATCCTGTGGACGCCCGCGTCCGCATCCGCACCGGTGCCGCTGATCCTGCTCGGCCACCCCCCGCTTGGACTGGGCAAGATGTACCCCCGGCTGGCGTGCCGGGCCCGGCACGCCGCGGCGGATGGCTTCGCCGCGGCCACCATCGAGCTCCCCGGGAGCGGTGACCGGCCCCGTTGGGCCGCCGCCGAGCAGGCCCGCGCCGACCTGCGCCGGGCTATGGAGGCCGGCGAGCCGGTCGGCGACGAGATCATCGACGCCCTCATCCTCCCGCTCGTCGCAAAGTCGGTCCCGGAATGGCAGGCCGCCCTGGACGCCCTCCTGTCGCTGCCCGAGATCGGCGGCCCAGTCGGGTACTCGGGGGGAGTGATTTCCATCGGCATCCGGCTTGCGGTGGTCGAGCCGCGCATCTCGGCCGCCGTTCTGTTCGCCGGGAGTCTCGTGCCCGTCGCCATGTTCGAGGATGCCCGCCGGGTCACCATTCCGCTGCACGTCCTGCTGCAGTGGGACGACGAAGGAAACGACCGGCAGGCAGCCCTGGACCTGTTTGACGCCTTCGGCTCCAAGGACAAGACGTTGCACGCCAACATGGGCGGGCACACCGGCGTCCCGCAGTTCGCGGGGGACGCCGCGGCCCGGTTCTTCGCCCGGCACCTGAAGTAAGACCCGGGCCGCCAGGCCCGGCCGACGGTAAGCCGTGTTGGCCAGGATCCTGCTCGTCGAGGGCAGGTCCCGGTGCTCCTGTGCTGTTTATGCCGCGGGCCCCTGCCGACTCGGCAGGGGCCCGCGCTGCCCGAAGCCATGAACTGTTCGATTTCTGCAGCGCTTCGGGTGCTGCCCACACTCGTGTCCAGGTGCCGTTTGGTTCTCGTGAACAAAACCAGGCGTGACACCGAGCCGCTTGCTCTTACCCCCGTGCCGGGTCCAGGAGGCGGGCCAGAGAATCGTCGAGGGTGACCAGGCCGGTGAGCCGCCCGGTGCCGTCACCGACGACGGCGAGGCAGGCGCGGCGCTGGCGCAGCTGCTCGATGGCGTGGCCGACCGTGTCCTGCCCCGCCAGTTCCGGTACCGGGCGTGCGAGGTCGCGGGCGGTGACGGCCTTGCCGCGGGCGCAGGGCGATCAGCGCGTCGCGGGTGTGGACGCAGCCGTGCATCTTCGGCAGCACCGGCGCGAGCAGCACCGCGCCGAGGATCGGCAGACAGCTGCCGGCCATCAAAAGCACGACGCGCAGACGGCTCCCGGCTTCGGGTGCGGGCTTGATGCTCGGGGCGGCGGCACCGTCGGCGGGCGCGGGTGGGGAAGCGAATCCGGGCATGCGAGGCCTCCACGAGGGCGGTAGCGAGGGCGCGGAGCCGCGCTGGCCTGGTGGCTTCGCCACGCGGCGGGGTGCTGGTGCACCCAAAGGGAATGCGCCCGGGAATTCGGGCGTCGGGAACTGGCACGACTATGGGCCAGGCCGCTCCCGGCGCCCACCCCCTGCGCGATCGAAGTCCTGGATGGCGTTCATCGAATCCGGAAATGCTCCGACGGCGCGGTCGGCGCGAGCTACATCTTGCGCTCGACGATCCGGCGTTGGATCTCGGCGAAGCCCTCGGCCAAGACGTCCAGTTGCTGTGGGGTGAGGGCATCGATGACCAGTTCGCGGACCAGGCTGACGTGACCGGGTGCGGCGCGGCGCATCAACTCCATGCCGAGCGGAGTGATGGTGGCGATCACTCCGCGGTCGTCAGTGGCGCAGGCTCCGCGACTGACCAGGCCCTCCTTCTCCAGTTGCACGATCTGGTAGGTCAGGCCGCTTTTGGTGACCGCCAGCGTTTCGGCGAGCGCCAGCATCCGCATCGACCCGTCGGGGGCGGCGGCGAGGCGGGCCAGAATGCCGTACTGCACGTGGGACAGCCCGGCATCGGTGCGCAGCTGCTGATCGAGCACCCGGTTGAGCAGCGTGCTGGCGGTGACGTACGTGAGCCACGCCTGCTGCTCGCTCTGGTTCAGCCACTTGGATTCGTTCACACGCCCAAGCTACCACTGTTTGTTCAAATTGGAACTGCCTGCTAGCGTCCGGATAGTTCAAGTTCGAACGTCTTGGTCGGCGCGGCGCCATGGTGGCGTGCACGCGGCTGCGGGTTCGAGACATCGGTTTTCAAGGAGGAATCACATGATCGATCGTCGTGGTCTGCTTCGGGGCGGCGGCGCTGTCGCCGCGGGTGCACTTGCCATCACCGCGGTGGAAAGCGGCAGCGACCCGGCGTTCGCGTCGGTCATGCCCGCGCTGATGGGCAACCCGGCCGAGACCGGCGAGTCGCTGGGCTTCCCCAAGCACCTGACCCACCAGGAGCGGCGCAATCTGGAGACCTTCGACGAGCTGGACTTCGTCGTCTTCTCCGGCCAGCAGTGGGACCGAGTCCGCGAAAGCCACTCGGACAACATCCGCGCACACTGGCCCGACGGGCACTACACCGACGGCCTGGCCGCGCACATCGAGGACATGAAGTTCCAGTTCACCTTCGCGCCCGACACCCGCGTCGTCGAGCACCCCCTCCGCGTGGCCAAGGACAACTTCACCGCCGTGACCGGCGTCGCCACCGGCACGTTCACCAAGCCCATGCCCGACGGCAAGGGCGGCCTCATCCCGCCCACCGGCAAGAAGTACGCCATCAACATGGTCACTGTCAGCATCTGGAACAGGCACGGCGTGATGGACGAGGAATTCGTCATCTACGACCAGCTGACCTTCATGCGGCAACTCGGGCTCGCCTGACCTCCGATCACTCCTCAGTAACCCAAAGCCACAGCACTTCTCAAACCCTCGGGAGCTGTCATGAAGCCCATGCGCAAGACCGTCATCGGAGCCCTCGCCCTCAGCGTGCTGGCGAGCGGCGCCACCGTCGCCCTCGCCGACACCCCCTCCCGCCATGCCGACGGCACGCGCGCCGTCCCCATGAGCGAGCAGGCGCAGCTGCAGAAGCTGTACCAGCAGGCCCTGGCCGAGGGCGGCACGCTCACCGTGTACGCCGGCGGCGACACGCCCTACCAGGCCGACTACCTCCGCGACGCCTTCCTCAAGAAGTTCCCGAAGATCAAGTTCAACATGGTCACGGACCTCAGCAAGTACCACGACGCCCGCATCGACAACCAGATCGACGAAGGCAGAGTCGTCGCAGACGTGGCCCAGTTGCAGACCCTCGACGACTTCCCCCGCTGGAAGAAGGAAGGGGCGCTGCAGAAGTACAAGCCGGTCGGCTGGGACAAGGTCTACCACCAGATCAAGGACAAGGACGGCTACTACACCGGAGCCATGTTCTTCGGCTTCGCCAACGTCACCGCCACCACCCTCGGCAGCAGCGCGCCCGTCGAGGCGAAGGACTTCCTCAAGCCTGAGTTCAAGGACAAGCTCGTCTTCACCTACCCCAACGACGACGACGCCGTTCTCTACTACTTCAAGCAGCTCACCGACAAGTACGGCTTCGACTACCTGAAGAAGCTCATGGCGCAGAACCCGAAGTTCGTCCGCGGCACCGCGGCTGCCTCCGACACGGTAGGTACCGGCGGCTACGTGGCGAACTTCGCCAGCGCCGGCAGCTTCTCCGGCCTGTCCACCACCAGCATCCCCCAGCACAGCCCCTGGATAGCCTGGCCGCAGACCGCCGCCATCCTGAAGAAGGCCCCGCACAAGGCCGCCGCCAAGCTCTACCTGAGCTGGCTGCTGTCCAAGGACGCCCAGCAGAACTCCATCGGCACCTGGAGCGCCCGCACCGACGTCGCTCCTCCCGCCGGCCGCAAGAACATCTTCGAGTACAAGAACATGAACCCGCTCGGCCTCGGCACGTTCATGAACGACCGCACAGCCCTCGACCGCTACAAGGCCCGCGTCACCCTCTACGTCGGAGACGTCAAGGGCGCCGACCCCGCCGACCCCGACGGCGTTCTCGGCCCGTACCCGATCAACCGCGACGGCACCCAAGGCTGACCACTACCCGCGTTCGGCCTTCAACCGCCGTACGCACGCCGGTTGAAGGCCGACATAGACTGCGGGTTCTGGCGCCCTCCCGGCGCGGGAACCCGTAGCCGACCGGGTCGGACCGGGGCACAGCTCAGAACATGGTGTTGTCGTTCGCCGATGTCTCCGGCACCTCCTGTACGACGTCCCAGTGCTCGACGATCTTCCCGTTCCGTACGCGGACGAGGTCCACGACCGCGCTGCCACGCTGGCCCGGCGCCGGGATGAGGTGGCTGTGGACAGCCACCAGGTCTCCCTCGGCGATGACCCGCTTCGAGGTGTACGTCAGTTGCGGTCGAAGCGGGCTCCGGCGCGGACGAGGGCAGCTCGTTGAGCGTCCCGAGGTCCTCGCCGCGTGACCTACCTCAAGTCATCCCGTACGGACTTTTCGAGCAGCTTGAACGACTTGGGCGTACCGCCCGGCTGCGGCTTGCCCTCCTTGCGTCCCACAACCCGATAGCCGGCGTTGAGGTAGTACGCACTCAGGCGTGCGTTGGTGGCCAGGCAGTCCAGACGAACCAACGGTCGGCCCGCCTCGGCCACGCGTCGCGCCGCGACTCGCAGAAGCTGCCGCCCTGTCCCGGGCGGGACACTTCTGCGGTCCACCATCAGCCGGTGCACATAGCCAGCCGTCGGCGGCTGCGGCCCCCAGGCGTCCTCGTCCTCCCACCAGAGCTCCCAGGCCCCAACCACACGATCGGCAGCCTCCGCGAGCCATACCTCCCCGCTCCCCATGATCCGGCGGAAGTGGTCCCCGTCAAGCTCACCAGGCTGCCACTGACCAGTGACGCCTTGGGCAAGCATCCAGCGGGCCGCATCGTCGCGCAGACGCACGACGGCGGCAAGATCGGCGTCGTCAGCGAGACGGAAGCGTAGATCGTTCACGCCGCGATCTTCGCAGAGGCGTCCGCCCCTGCCTCTCCGGCCGCAAGGGGGCTTCCCCGGAAGAAGGACAGGCACTCATCGCCACCTGAGCGAGCTCAACTGATCCACAGGTATTGACACTTACTCCCTTACCCCCGAGCGAAGCCGGTCTGATAGGCGATCACGACGAGTTGGGCACGGTCCCGGGCGCCGAGCTTGGCCATGATGCGGTTCACGTGCGTCTTGGCCGTCCAGGGCGAGACGTGGAGACGCTCGGCGATGGCGTCGTTGGAGAGGCCGGCGGCCACGAGGACGAGCACTTGGCGCTCGCGTTCGGTCAGGCTCGTCAGTTCCGGCACCGGAGAGCCCTTGTGGTCCGGTAAGGCGAGGTAGCGGGCGATCAGCGCCTTGGTCGCCCTGGGTGACAGAAGTGCCTCGCCCCGGGCGACCAGACGGATGGCGTCGAGGAGGTCGGCGGGCTCCACGCCCTTGCCGAGGAACCCGCTGGCCCCGGCACGCAGCGCCTGGAAAACGTACTCGTCTGCTTCAAAGGTCGTCAGGATCAGCACTCTTACGCCTGCGAGGTCGTCGTCGGCTGTGATGGCGCCGGTGGCGGCGAGGCCGTCCATGTCGGGCATCCGGATGTCCATCAGCACGACGTCGGCGACGGTGCTGCGGGCCAGCCTGACCGCTTCGTCGCCCGTCGCCGCCTCTCCGACGACCTCCAGCTCCGGCTCCGACTCCGACTCGATGATCATGCGGAAGCTGGCACGGACGAGGGCCTGGTCGTCGGCGAGCAGAACGCGGATGGTCATGCGGGTCTCCCCCGCGGGGTGGTCGCATCCAGAGATGTATCCGATCCGCTCGGAACGTCCGCCGGCGTTTCATCTTCCGGCAGCGGCAGACGCACCTCGAGGCGGAAACGACCGCTGGCGCCCGCTCCGGCGCGGAAGCTGCCGCCGACCGCGTGGGCGCGCTCGCGCATGCCCGTCAGCCCGTGGCCGGTGCCCTGGGCTTCCGGGACCGGGCCGGTGCGTACCGGGTTGGAGATCTCGATGTGCAGCGCGTCGGTCCGGTAGTCGACGAGCAGGGCCGCCACGGCGCCGGCGCCGTGCTTGTGGGCGTTGGTCAGCGCCTCCTGGATGACGCGGTAGGCGGCCAGGTCGACGGCGGTCGGCAGGGGGCGCGGTCGGCCGGCCTGCCGGTGGCGGACGCTCAGCCCGGCGGCGGTCAGCGATTCGAGGAGCCGTCCGAGGCTGGACAGGCCGGGCACGGGTTCCGTCGGATGCGCCTCGTCCGCCTCGTCGCCGGACTGTCGCAGTACGTGCAGCAGCGAGCCCAGTTCGTCCAGCACCGTGCGGCCGCCTTCGCGGATGTGGGCGAGCGCCACCTCGGCCCGGTCCGGCCGGTCACGCAGGAAGTGCCCGGCGACGCCCGCCTGAATGGTGATCAGGGCGATGTGGTGGGCGACCACATCGTGGAGTTCCCGGGCGATGCGCAGCCGCTCCTCGGCGACCCGGCGGCGGGCCTCCTCTTCCTTGCGCGCTTCCGCACGTAGTGCCCGCTCCTCCATCGCGGCCGTGTAGTCACGCCAGGTGCGCACGGTGCCGCCGACAGCGGCGAACGTGCCGACCCAGGCGAACACCGCGCCGCCCTCCGGGTCGGAGGCGGAGTTCATCGGATAGGCGACGACGACGTACAGCGCGGTGGCCGTGAGGGCGGCGGCGATCACCGCGGTCCGACGCCGGACCGTACGGGCCACGGTGTAGACCGCGATCAGCGCGGAGACGGCGAGCACGGGTGATGGACGGGAGGCGAGGACGGTGAAAGGCGGTCTCGCCGAGCACCGTCAGCGCCAGGACGGGCAGCGGTGCCCGTCGGCGGGCCAGCAGCAGGAGGACCGCGGCCCCGGCGGCAACCGCGTCGGCACCTGACGGTGCTTCGCCGTCGGGCCCTCGTCCGAACAGCAGGTAGAGCAGACCGCCGGCGCCCACGACGGCGGCGAGGGCGGTGTCCAGCAGGCGTGGCTCGACGCCGGTCACCCGTCGCCACGACGCCGGGCCGGTCACGGCTGCACCGTCCCCTCGTACCTAGTCGCCTCGTACCGAGTCCCCTCGTACCGGCGGACGGGACCACCCGCCCGTATGTCAGAGGGGTACGAGCGGGCAGTCGGAGTGCCTGCGGTGATGTGCTCAGGCATCGGACTCAGGCATCGCGCCGCTTGAGCAGGACGGCCGCGCCAGCCAGGAGTACCACGATGTACACGGCGAACACTGCCAGTCCGGTCCCCGGTGACAGCGAGTCACCGGCCGTCTGCACGGACATGACCGAGTTCGCCGCGTTCGACGGCAGGTTCGGGCCGATGGCGTCGTTCCAACTGCTGGGCAGCAGCTGGATCAGGCCGGGCACCACGAACAACGCGCCCACCACGAGCGTGATCGCCCCGGCGGTGTTGCGCAGCAGGACGCCGACCGCCAGACCGATCAGGCCGGCACCGGTCAGGTAGACCGCCGCGCCGACGACCGCGCGGAACACCCCCGGATCGGACAGCGCGGCGGTGTCCATATCGCGGGAGGAAAGCACCGACTGGCCGGCCAGGAAGGCGCCCAGGGCCGCGACGAACATGAGCACGAAGCTCACCACGGCGAAGACGACCACCTTGCCCCACAGCACCGGCAGGCGTGACGGGACTGCGGCGAGCGTGGCGCGGATGGTTCCGGTGGCGTACTCGCCGGCGCTCATCAGCACTCCGAGCACCGCGGTGGCCAGCGCGGCGAGCATCACTCCGCCCAGGGTGATCGAGGTCGGGTCGCTGAAGTCCTCCTGATCGGGGCCCTCTCCCGAGCCGACCAGGCTGCTGAACAGCAGCCCGAAGCCGATGAGGAGGGCCACCGTGATCGCCAGCGTGAGGGTCGTCGAACGCAGCGACCTCAGCTTGATCCATTCCATGTGAACGACTCGCGGAAAGGTGACCCGCTGGCGGTCCACCGACGGGCGTTCCGTCCTGTTCGTGTCCTGCGGGGCGAGGTCTGTGGTGCTCATCGGTTCGTCCTTCCCGTCGTGACGGGCTCCGCGGTGGTGGCGTGGTATTCGACGGAGTCGTGGGTCAGCTCCATGAACGCCTCTTCCAGCGAGGCCTCCTGACGGAACAGCTCATGCAGGACCAGGCCGGCGGCCGCGGCGCGTTCCCCGATCTCGGCCGCCTCCAGTCCGGTGACGTCCAATACGCCGGGCTCGCTGACGGAAACCGTGACGCCGTCGCCCAGCAGCAGGGCACGCAGGTCCGCGGCCTGCGGTGAGCGCACCCGTACGCTGCGACTGGCGGACCCGGCAATGAAGTCGGCGAGCAGACCGGCGGACAGCAGCCGGCCCCGTCCGATCACGATCAGGTCCTCGGCGATCAACGCCATCTCGGTCATCAGGTGAGAGGAGACGAAGACCGTCCGCCCCTGGTCCGCGAGGCCCTTCAACAGGTTGCGGATCCACAACACGCCTTCAGGATCAAGGCCGTTGACCGGCTCGTCCAGCATGACGACCTGCGGGTCACCGAGCAGCGCCGAGGCGATGCCCAGCCGCTGCCCCATGCCCAGCGAGAACCCGCCCGCCCGCTTGCGGGCCACCTCCGTCAGCCCGACCATGTCGATCACCTCAAGCACCCGCCGCTTGCCGATGCCGTTGCTCGCCGCCAGAGCCAGCAAGTGCTGATATGCCGAGCGCCCTGGGTGGATCGACTTCGCCTCCAGCAACGCCCCGATCTCCTGCAGCGGGGCCTTGTGCTGCTCGTACGGACGGCCGTTGATACGCGCCGTACCGGACGACGGCCGGTCAAGGCCCATGATCATCCGCATCGTGGTCGACTTGCCCGCGCCGTTGGGCCCGAGGAACCCCGTCACCACTCCAGGGCGCACGGAGAAGCTCAGTGCATCGACTGCGAGCTTGTCGCCGTACCTCTTACTGAGGTCGTTTACCTCGATCACAATCCACCTCACATTTTTGAGGCTTCAAGGTTCTCGAGGAAAGCGGGCTCCGGCGTCAGCCCACGGCGTGCACTGCGCGTACCACGACCGCAGTACGCCATCACCCGGCACCACGACCGTGGGGCGATCCGCGCATCGCGGTCGGCGTGGTCGAATTCAAGGAGGCCGTGACCTTCCACGGTCTGGCCGACGGCAAGGAGCACGTGGCGCTGGTCCTCGGCGACGTCACCGCGGGCCCGGCACCGCTGGTGCGGCTGCACTCCGAGTGCCTGACCGGGGATGTGTTCGGCTCGGCTCGCTGCGACTGCGGCCCGCAGTTGCGCGAAGCCGTGCAGCCCATCGCCGCCGCCGGAGGCGTCCTGCTCTACCTCCGCCAGGAAGGCCGGGGCATCGGCCTCTACAACAAGCTCGACGCCTACGCCCTGCAGGACGCGGGCCTGGAAGTGTACGAGGCGAACAGCGCGCTGGGCCCTGCCCGAGGACGGCCGCGACTACACCGCCGCCGCCCAGATGCTCACCGCCCTCGGCGTCGCCGAGCTGGACCTGCTCACCAACAACCCTGACAAGGCCCAGCAGTTGCGGGACCTGGGCGTCGCCGTTCGCTTCATCCGGCGTACCGGTGTCTTCGCCACCAACAACACCATCCGCTACCTGCACGCCAAGGCCCAGCACACCCACCACACCATCGCCCTGCCCGAAAGGGCCACGGTCACTGCACTGGCCGCCTGACCGCACCACAACAGTGGGCCCACCCGATCTCTCCACCCAGGAGCCATCCATGCCTTCCTCCCTCGGCCGTGTCACCACCGACGCCGCCCCGCGCTACGCCAAGCAGTTCGCCTCGCACTTCGGCCGCAAGGTCCCCGTCGAGGAGACCCCCGACGGCGACCACCGCCTCACGTTCCAGGACACTAAGGTCGTACTCCAGCCCGCGGACGACCACCTGCTCATCCGCGTCACCTCACCCGACGCGACCACGCTCACCACCATCCAGGACGTGGTGAGCAGCCATCTCGAACGCTTCGGCCGCCGCAACGAGCTGACCGTCACCTGGGACGAGCCCACCGATGACAGCGCAGGGTGATCGACGGCTTCTGCTTCGGCCTGGCGAAGTGGTCCGTCGAGGTCGGCTGACCCACGCCCTTCCGGCTCCGGACTCCCGTAAAGCACCATCAACAACCCCGCCTGTGCAAGCCCAGGAAGGAGGTATGGCCATGAAGGCCGTCATCATCACCGGCTTCGGAGCCGAGCCGCACCTCACCGCCTTGCCCGCACCGCAGCCGGGCCCCGGGTGAGCTGCTGGTCCGCCTGCATGCCGCTGCACTCAACCCCTTCGACTGGAAGGTCGCGAGGTACGTGTCGACCGCGAGACCCTCAGACTCGGCTACGCGGGCGTGTACTCCAGCTTCCTCCGCCACGCCGAGACCGCCGCCCACCCGGTACGGCCTGGACACCCGCTCCATACTCGTCGAGGTCGGCCGCCGCGGAATGGTCGGCGGCCAGGAAGACATGATCACCGACATCGCACTCGATCTGGCATCCGGAGCGACTGCCAAAAGCTGACACCTCTGCGCACCTGTGATGTGCGAGAACTTCGCCTTCCGAAATGTGGAAGCAGGCTAGGTCGGCGACGGGGACCGATCCAGAGTGGTCCGTACAACATCCGCAAGAAGGAGGGGTGACGTGCCCGAGGAGCGTGTGACATGAGCGTCGCCGAGACCACGGTGGCGGAGCTGGCCGCCCGGCTGACCAAGGCAGTGACCGACCGCACGGCCATCGAACTGCTGTCGGCCGAGCACCCTGAGCTCGACGTTGCGACCGCCTACCGGGTACAGCGCGAGCTGCGATCCGCCGTGGGCCCGCTCTCGGGCTGGAAACTGGGCCTGACCTCGCGGGCCAAGCAGGCGCAGGTAGGGGTGGACAGCCCCATCTACGGTTTTCTGGCCGAGGCGAACGCCGTGAGCCCGGGCGAGCCGCTCGACACGGCGTCGCTGATCCAGCCGCGGTGCGAGCCGGAGATCGTGTTCGTGCTCGGTCGCGACCTCGCCGGGGCGGACGTGACCGCAGCGGACGTGGTCGCTGCCTCGTCCGGTGTGGCGGTCGGGATCGAGGTCCTCGACTCCCGTTTCACGGACTACCGGTTCACGATGGCCGACGTCGTCGCGGACAACACCTCGGCCGGAAGGTTCGTCGTCGGCGCCCCGGTCGCCCCGGAGGGAATCGACCTCGATCTGGTCGGCGTGACCATGGAGAAGAACGGCGAGGTCGTCGGGACGGCGACGGGCGCCGCCTCCCTCGGTCACCCGGCCGAAGCGGTGGCGTGGCTGGCCCGGCAGCTCGCCTCCGAGGGCGAGGGCCTGCGTGCGGGCGAGGTCGTCCTCTCCGGAGGGCTGACCGCAGCGGTCCCGGTGAGTCCGGGCGATGTCGTCGTCGCCTCCGTCGACCGGCTGGGCTCGCTCCGGCTGGACTGCAGTTGAAGTGCTCTCCTCCCTTCGCAAGCTCAGGAAGGAGATTCCCACCTACCTTGCGGTGGCGGGCTTGACGCGTTTCCGCGCCTGACGACTGCACCTTCCGGCAGCCGGGATCGCCACGAGGCCGATCCGGTATAGGTGCAAGATGTTCCGGGCTGCGTTCCAGTCGGCGTTCGCCTCGAATCCGCAGCCGGTGTTCTTGCATACGAACGTGGCCTGGTCCTGTCGGCTGCCCGGCGTGGTGAAGCCGCATGCTGAGCAGCGCTGGGAGGTGCCGGGGGCGGGGACTTTGACCAGGGTACCGCCGTACTGGGCGGCCTTGTAGGTCAGCATCGTGACCGTGCGCCCCCATGCTTCCTGGCTGATGGAGCGGTTCAGCCCGGCCTTCTGCTTGACGTGCTGGCCTGGCTCTTCGAGGGTGCCCTTCGCGGACTTGACCATGTTCGTGATGGTGAGTGCTTCGACCACGACCGTGCCGTACGTGCGGGCGAGGTAGGTGGTGGTCTGATGCTGCCAGTCAAGGGCGCGGCGCGTGGCTTTTGCGCGGAGCTGCTTGATCTGGTCGTAGGTGTGT
>NZ_JACEHE010000021.1 GCF_013778455.1 Streptomyces himalayensis subsp. himalayensis
CCCCCGTCCCCCGGCCCGACGATCCCGTCACGGCACTCAACGACCACCACCAGCAAAGGTCACCCATTCGACCAAAGAAACTCTGTTCGCCTTGTTCGCCTCTAGAACGCCCCAGGACACACACCACGCAAGCGAGCCGCCAGCACATGCACGACCAGACCCAGCCCGCCCGGCCCGCCCAGCACTCACTCTCACTCACCAAGACTCACTACTGCTCAGCACACCGGCAGCAGTTCCCAACCCCTTCGGTGGCGTCAAGATCACTGACATCAACACCAAGATCGCGATCGTGAAGGAGTCCTCGAGCGGCTCGACGATCACGCTCAAGGTCTCGGAGGCCATGAAGTAGCACGCGTTTTGGCAGGTCAGAGCATGATCGGCCGTTGCCCCTCTGGCGGGTGGCGGCCGATCGTGTTTAGGTGCCTCCTGTGAGTCCGTTATTGACACGACTTCTTACGGGGGTATGGGCGGTATGGCCGCAGGAGGCTTTTGCAAGCTGCCGGACGGAAGCGTGGTCGTCGCACTGACGCTGCCGAACCCCGCCGCGTGCGCGGACGGTCGATACGTCCGGGTGGTCGTGCAGGCGGGCAACCGTGCCCGCGCCCTGACGCGGCTGCGCAACCTCGGCCTGCGCGCGGTCTACCTCCGCGGGAACCTCGCTCCGCCTACGCCGGATGAGATAACGGCGGTCCTGCACCACCCCGAGAACCTGGTGTGGCGCACGGCTCCGGACGACGTCAGGGAGCTCTACCACCCGATAAAGGCGCTCTTCCGCGGCCCGGTGGCCCAGAGGTCGTGAGCGAGGCGCGGGCGGACTCGAGCGAGGTGCCGGCCGGCTACACGACGGGCTTGCCCGTCAGCTCCACTCCCGCCTCGCGCATCTCCTCGAGCGCGTGCTCGGTCGTCTCCTCCGAGACCCCGGCGGTGAGGTCCAGCAGGACCTGGGTGCGGAACCCCTCGCGGGCCGCGTCCAGCGCGGTCGCGCGCACACAGTGGTCCGTGGCTATGCCCACCACGTCCACCTCGGTGATCTGGCGGGCCCTCAGCCACTCGGCCAGCGGCGTCCCGTTCTCGTCGACGCCCTCGAAGCCGCTGTACGCTGCCGCGTACGCGCCCTTGTCGAAGACCGCGTCGATCGCTCCGGAGGCGACAGCCGGGGCGAAGTTGGGGTGGAAGCCGACGCCCTCCGTGCCCGCCACGCAGTGCGCGGGCCACGAGTGGCGGAAGTCCGGCCGGTCCGAGAAGTGGTCACCGGGGGCGATGTGGTGGTCGCGGGTGGCGACGACATGGCGATAGCCGGCGGGGGCCTGGCCGATCAGCTCGGTGATGGCGGCAGCGACATCGGCACCCCCTGCGACCGCGAGGCTGCCGCCCTCGCAGAAGTCGTTCTGCACGTCTACGACGATCAAGGCGCGGCGCATGGTGGCTGTCCTTCGGCTGGCTGTGACGTCCCGAGGAGGGCTCCCCGGGCCCCCGCTGCGGGGGTCTCGGATGGGCTGCGGCTCGGCCTGTGGAACCGAGCCTAGAGACTTCAAATGCGTTGCGGGAGGGGGTCCTTGCCCGCCTGTGGATTCGAATGTGCGCTGTCGTTGCATTCCCGCTCACCCGGCGTTCATGCGCGGGCGATCCCACGCGCGCCGTTTCGCACCGGCAGCACCAGAGGGATCACAGACGCTGTCCGGTCCGGGTGGTGCTGGCGGTGTCAGACGTAGTCGGCCGGGATCACGGTGTCGGCGGTGTCAGACGTACTCGGTCGGGATCACCGGCTCGCCCCGGGACAGCTGGGTCGCCGACAGGGGCAGCCGGTCGCGGGCCTCGACGTGCCTGTCGCGGACCACGTCGAGCGGCTCGCGGGCGACAACCGCGCCGCCCTTGACCAGCTCGACCAGCAGCTGCCGGTCCTGGAGTCCGGCCGGGACCGGGCCGGTACCGATCACCTCCGCCTCGGCCACTCCCTCCTCGTCGAGCCGCCGCGCGGCCCACTTGCGGCCGCCGATCGACGTCTTGCCGCCCGTCGCCTTCTTCGCGACGGGGATGAGCGGAGCCGCCGGGTCGGTGCTCTCGGCGCGCGCCACCAGCTTGTAGACCATCGAGCACGTGGGGTGCCCGGAGCCGGTCACCAGCTGGGTGCCCACGCCGTACGCGTCCACAGGGGCGGCCCGCAGCGAGGCGATCGCGTACTCGTCCAGGTCCGACGTCACGACGATCCTCGTCCTCTTGGCGCCCAGCTCGTCCAGCTGCTGGCGCACCCGGTGCGCGACCAGCAGCAGATCCCCGGAGTCGATGCGCACGGCGCCGAGCTCGGGGCCCGCGACCTCGACGGCGGTGCGCACGGCCTCGGCCACGTCGTACGTGTCGACCAGCAGCGTCGTACCGGTGCCGAGGCAGGCCACCTGGGCCTCGAACGCGTCGCGCTCGGTGTCGTGCAGCAGCGTGAAGGCGTGTGCGGACGTGCCGACCGTCGGGATGCCGTAGCGGAAGCCCGCGGCCAGGTCGGAGGTGCTCGTGAAGCCGCCGACGTAGGCGGCCCGCGAGGCGGCGACGGCCGCCAGCTCGTGGGTGCGGCGGGCGCCCATCTCGATCAGCGGGCGGTCGCCGGCCGCCGACGACATGCGCGACGCGGCGGCAGCGATCGCCGAGTCGTGGTTGAGGATCGACAGGATCACGGTCTCCAGCAGCACGCACTCCGCGAAGGAGCCCTCGACCCGCAGGATGGGGGAGCCGGGGAAGTAGACCTCGCCCTCGGGATAGCCCCAGATGTCGCCGGTGAAGCGGTACTCGGAGAGCCACGCGAGCGTGGGCTCGTCCACGACGCCGCGCTCGTGCAGGAAGCCGAGGACGCCCTCGTCGAACCGGAAGTTCTCCACGGCGTCAAGGACCCTGCCCGTGCCCGCCACGACGCCGTAGCGGCGGCCCTCGGGCAGTCTGCGCGTGAAGACCTCGAAGACCGACCGCCGGCCGGCCGTGCCCGCGCGCAGGGCGGCCTGGAGCATCGTCAGCTCGTAGTGGTCCGTGAAGAGCGCCGTGGACGGGACGTCCACCGGCAGGCGCAGGTCCGGGGCGTTCACTGTGGATCTCCTCGAGATGACTCGTGGGCACCCCGGTCGCGTCCGGGGCCCGGGGCTTCTCGCCCCGGAGTTGCGGCATACGAGCGATGCTACCCCCAAATCTCGTCACTCTGACGATTTCCATGGGCTGATTTGCGCCGGACACCGCCGGGGCGTTTGTGCGGTCGCCCACCCCAAGTGGCAGCATGGGCCGTGTGACGGCCCCAGCACCCCTAGAAGTCGAACGCCCAGAGTCCGCGGAGGAGTCCTTCGCCGTACCCGAGCCCGACGTTCCCTGGGTCACGATCGTCCACAACGACCCGGTCAATCTGATGAGCTACGTGACGTACGTCTTCCAGGCCTACTTCGGGTACTCCAAGGACAAGGCCACCAAACTGATGCTCGACGTCCACCACAAGGGCAGGGCGGTGGTGTCCAGCGGGACGCGCGAAGAGATGGAACGCGACGTACAGGCCATGCACGGCTACGGTCTGTGGGCCACCCTCCAGCAGGACCGGAAATAGCAGCTCACCGTCAGGACCGGAAGCGGCGACTCTCCCTCAGGACCGGAAGCAGCGACTCTCCCTTATGCCAGGACACTTCGAACCGATCTCCGGGGGCGGCGCGGCCGTCGCGCTCGACGAGGTCGAGATCTCCATCATCCGGTCGCTGGCGGTCCAGCTTCTGGAGCTGGTCGGACCGGGGCCGGGCGGGGACGCGTCCGACGACCCCCTTGCCGAACTCTTCGCGGAGGGACCGAGCGAGCCGCCCTCCGACCCCGTGCTGCAGCGGCTCTTCCCGGACGCGTACAGCGGGCCCGGCGGCGAGGAGGCCGCGCCCGGCGACGCCGACGAGCTGCGCGCGCACTCTGCCGAGTTCCGCCGCTTCACCGAGAACGACCTCCGGGCGAAGAAGCGTGAGGACGCGCTCGCGGTGATCCGTTCCCTGGACATGCTGACCGTCGCGGGGCATGGCGGCGCCGTGCTCGAGCTGACGCCAGACGAGTCCCGGCAGTGGCTCGGCGCGCTCAACGACCTGCGCCTGGCCATCGGCTCCCGCCTCGACATCGCGGACGAGGAGGACACCGATGTGCTCTACCGGCTGCCGGACGAGGATCCGCGCAAGCCGATGGTGATGGCATATCTGTGGCTCGGCGGACTGCAGGAGACGCTGGTCGACACCCTGATGCCCTGACGTACCGCCGGATCTGCCTCCCGTCTCCCGATATCGGATCTGCCTTCCGTGTCCCTATATGGGGGACTTGCCAAGTCGGGGGGACCTGGAGGGCGTTCGCTCAGCGGACACTCAAATCCGGATAACGATCCTGTCACCAAAGCGGTGGCTTATGGCGGGCCGAGGGCCCTTTTGTCCGCTTCTTCCTATGGCATGTGCCATATCTGCCTCAACCGATCACCCCTGCGGCCGTGATAGATCTTCACGACCACCCGACGGGGCCACCCATGCCCCGGCCGGGGGCGCCCACGCCGGCAGACCGCCGGTCGGCACAGCTCCATCACATCCAGGGGGATCGAGATCCGATCCGAAGCCGGGACGGCTCGGATCGGCATGGAGAAAGGCGCACACCAGCATGACCTCAGCGCAGGTCGATAAGCATCGCGACGGCAATGAGGCCGTGGGCGGCGACGCCCCCGAAGAGGGGTACGAGCGCGGGCTCGGCAGCCGCCAGGTCCAGATGATCGCCATCGGCGGCGCCATCGGCGTCGGACTCTTCCTCGGCGCGGGTGCCAACATCGCCAAGGCGGGCCCCAGCCTCATCCTGATGTACGCCCTCGCGGGCGTGATCATCTTCTTCATCATGCGGGCGCTCGGCGAGCTCCTGCTGTACCGCCCGGTCTCGGGCTCCTTCGCGGAGTACTCCCGCGAGTTCCTCGGCCCGTTCTTCGGCTACTTCACCGGCTGGACGTACTGGCTGATGTGGGTCGTCACCGGCATGGCGGAGCTCACCGCCGCCGCGATCTACGTCAACTACTGGTTCCCGTCGATCCCGCGGTGGGTCACGGCCCTGGTCTTCCTGGTGGTCCTCTTCGCGGCCAACCTGATCTCGGTGAAGCTCTTCGGCGAGATCGAGTTCTGGTTCTCGATGGTCAAGGTCACCGCGCTCATCGGCATGATCGTGATCGGCCTCGGCGTCCTCACCTTCGGCTTCAGCGCCGCCGGCGACACCGCCGCCGTCTCCAACCTCTGGGCCTTCGACGGCTTCTTCCCCAAGGGCATCGGCTCCTCGCTGATGACCCTGCAAGGCGTCATGTTCGCCTACCTCGCCGTCGAGCTCGTCGGTGTCACGGCCGGTGAGTCCGAGAACCCCGAGAAGACGCTCCCCAAGGCGATCAACAGCCTGCCCTGGCGTATCGCGCTGTTCTACGTCGGTGCCCTCACCGTCATCCTCTGCGTCGTGAAGTGGACCGAGTTCGGCCCCGGCGTCAGCCCGTTCGTCGCGGCCTTCGCCAAGATCGGCATCCCGGCCGGCGCCGCCATCGTGAACTTCGTGGTGCTCACCGCGGCCCTGTCGTCCTGCAACTCCGGCATGTACTCCACCGGCCGCATGCTGCGCACCCTGGCCGACAACGGCGAGGCGCCCAAGGCGTTCAACAAGCTGTCCGCCACCAAGACGCCCGCGTTCGGCATCACGGTCTCCGTGCTCTTCATGGGCATCGGCGTGATCCTGAACTACATCGTCCCGGAGAAGGCGTTCGGCTACGTCACCTCGGTGGCCACCGCGGCCGGCATCTGGACCTGGCTGATGATCCTCGTCAGCCACATCCTGTACCGCCGCGCGGTCGACGCCGGGCGCCTGCCCGCGTCCTCCTTCCCCGCCCCTGGTGGTGCGGTGTGCAGCTGGATCGCTGTCCTGTTCCTGCTGTTCGTCACCGGCCTCATCGCGTACGACGCCGACTCCCGGATCTGCCTGTACGTCATGGCCGGCTGGGCCGCCGCGCTGGCCATCGGCTGGTACGTGCTGAAGGCCCGGAACCCGCAGGTCGCGGAGCGCCACGAGCGCTCGCTCGAGAAGGTCGGCTGAGCTCCGGCCCGACGCACAGCGTCCAGGACGCGAGCCGTGTGCAGCATGCGGCATCGTCCAGCATGCGGGCCGCCCGTACCACCCTTCGGTACGGGCGGCCCGCCCGCATATCCTGAGCGGCATGCTCACCATCACCCAGGCCCTTCACGACCAGATCGTCGCGCACGCGCGCCAGGACCACCCCGACGAGGCGTGCGGCGTCGTCGCGGGCCCCGTGGGCTCCGGCCGCCCCGAGCGGTTCATCCCGATGCTGAACGCCGCCCGCTCGCCGACGTTCTACGAGTTCGACTCCGGCGATCTGCTCAAGCTCTACCGCGAGATGGACGACCGCGACGAGGAGCCGGTGGTCATCTACCACTCGCACACGGCCACCGAGGCCTATCCATCGCGCACCGACATCTCGTACGCCAACGAGCCGGGCGCCCACTACGTGCTGGTGTCCACGGCGGACACCGACGACGCCGGGCCCTTCCAGTTCCGCTCCTTCCGCATCCTCGACGGCGAGATCACGGAGGAGGAAGTGAAGATCGTCGAGGCCTACGGCTGAGCGGCTGCGGACCGGAAACCGACGAAAGGGCGCGGCCCTTGGCGGAGCCCGTCCGGCTGGCGAACCGGAATCGTCCAGTACGTGAGATCCCATTCCGGAGACCGGACCGGGAATCGATACGATGACCCCATGGTTATCGACGACGTGAGCGACAAGACGCCGGGCATGCTGCTCGTGGCGCGGCTGCACGTCGACCTGTGCAGGCTGGCCAGCGCCATCTGTCCGCGCTGAGCCGTCCCGCCGTACGGCCGTGAGCCGCGGCGCCCTCGCGTATCACCGCACGTCAGCAGCGCAGCCGCGCGCCCACCGACCAGAATTCTTCCGACAGGAGCCCACTCCATGGCCATCGAGGTCCGCATCCCGACCATCCTCCGCCAGTACACCGACGGTGCGAAGGCCGTCGAGGGCAGCGGGGACACCCTCGCCGCGCTCTTCGCCGACCTCGAGACCCGGCACGCCGGAATCCAGGCCCGGATCGTGGACGGCGGCGAGCTGCGCCGCTTCGTCAACGTCTACCTGAACGACGAGGACGTCCGCTTCCTCGACGGCATCAACACCAAGGTGGCCGACGGCGACAGCGTGACGATCCTGCCGGCCGTGGCCGGCGGTATGGCCTGATCGGCATGCGGTACGACTCCCCCCTCGCAGCCGTCGGCAACACGCCGCTCGTCCGGCTGCCCCGGCTCTCGCCGTCCGAGGACGTCCGGATCTGGGCGAAGCTCGAGGACCGCAACCCGACCGGCTCCGTCAAGGACCGCCCCGCGCTGTTCATGATCGAGCAGGCCGAGAAGGACGGCCGGCTCACGCCCGGCTGCACCATCCTCGAGCCCACCTCCGGCAACACCGGCATCTCGCTCGCCATGGCGGCCCGGCTCAAGGGCTACCGCATGGTGTGCGTCATGCCGGAGAACACCTCGCAGGAGCGCCGCGACCTGCTCGGCATGTGGGGCGCGGAGATCATCCCCAGCCCCGCCGCGGGCGGCTCCAACACCGCCGTACGCATCGCCAAGGAGCTCGCCGGGCAGCACCCGGACTGGGTGATGCTCTACCAGTACGGCAACCCGGACAACGCGGGCGCGCACTACGCGACCACCGGCCCGGAGATCCTCGCCGACCTGCCGTCCGTCACGCACTTCGTGGCGGGCCTCGGCACGACGGGGACGCTCATGGGCGTCGGCCGCTACCTGCGCGAGCACAAGCCGGACGTCAAGATCGTCGCCGCCGAGCCGCGGTACGACGACCTCGTCTACGGGCTGCGGAACCTCGACGAGGGCTTCGTACCCGAGCTGTACGACGCGTCCGTGCTGACCACCCGCTTCTCGGTCGGCTCCGCCGACGCCGTGACCCGCACCCGGGAACTCCTCCAGCAGGAGGGGATCTTCGCGGGCGTCTCCACGGGCGCCGCGCTGCACGCCGCGATCGGCGTGGGGAAGAAGGCGGTCAAGGCGGGCGAGTCCGCGGACATCGTCTTCATCGTCGCCGACGGCGGCTGGAAGTACCTGTCGACCGGCGTCTACACCGCGGCCACGACGGAAGAGGCCATCGAGACGCTGCACGGGCAGCTCTGGGCCTGAGCCGGCTTCGCCGGCTCGGCCCTGGGCCCCAGGCCCCGACGTGCGCGGTTTCCCGCGAACGCCGGGGCCGCGTTGCGTCTGCCCTCATCGCCCTAGGGGCACCTCCCAGGCCCTTGAGGCACTGGGGGAGGAACGACTGCCCACAGACCACGCGCCGCGGAGCGCCTGCCCACGGGCCAGGCGCTACCCCGCGAGATGGCGGACCTGGTCCCACAGGACCGGGTCCGCCACGCCGGCCCGTCGCCGGAACTCCCATACGGCCACGTTCCGCAGTTCGTCCGTCTCCAGGAAGCTCGGGCGGCCCTGCGCATCGCCCACGGATCCCGGTGGCAGCGAGATCACGCCCGGGCGCTCGTCGCGGTACTTGCTGGTGATCTTGGCCACCAGCGCGGTGTCGCCGTGCACCGACAGCACCAGACACGGCCGGTCCTTGCCCCGCCCGGTACCCCGCGTCGCCCCGCCCGGCCTGACCGAGGCGCCACCGGCTCGCTCGTACGGCACGTTCGCCCACCAGATCTCCGCCGGCTTCGGCCTGGGTGCCACGCGCCGCCGCGGCTGCTCCGGCCGCTCACCGGGCCGTCCCGGCGGCCTGGTCCTGCCGCGCCGGCGCCGTACGCGGTACGGCCCCCAGCTGTCGACCAGCGCCGCGACCAGGGCGAGCAGCACCACGGCGGCCAGGGCGAGCCACCAGGACGTGTCCATGTACCGACGGTACCGGCGGGCCCCGTCCGCTGCGCGCCCCGCCTCCCGCGCCCGTAACCGCACAGCCGTCCGATCCGGTGACACAGCAGGTGAGTTCGCCCACAACAGACCGTGACGGAGAAGCGACGGAGCCTTTTGCGCCTTACGCTCGACGCACCGCACGACCCCCGTTTTCTCATCCTGCCAGCGGAGGTTTCTGCTCCATGAAGCTCACCGTCGTCGGCTGCTCGGGGTCGTTCCCGTCCGCGGAATCGGCCTGCTCGAGCTACCTCGTCGAGGCCGACGGCTTCCGGCTGCTCCTCGACATGGGCAACGGCGCCCTGGGCGAGTTGCAGCGCCACTGCGGTCTCTACGACCTCGACGCGATCTTTCTCAGCCATCTGCACGCCGACCACTGCATCGACATGTGCGCCTACTTCGTGGCGCGCTACTACCGGCACGACGGCGGCCGCGCCGCTCCGATCCCCGTCTACGGACCCGAGGGCACGGAGCAGCGACTGACCACCGCGTACGGCGACACGCCCTCCGCGTCGTCGATGAGCGAGGTCTTCGACTTCCACACCGTCAAGCCGGGCACCTTCGAGATCGGCCCCTTCTCCGTGCACACGGAGAGAGTGCGCCATCCCGTCGAGGCGTACGGCATTCGCCTCGAGCACGGCGGTTCCTCGCTGACGTACTCCGGGGACACCGGTGTGTGCGACTCCCTGGTCGAACTCGCCGTGGACACCGATCTCTTCCTGTGCGAGGCCGCCTTCACCCACGGCAAGGAGAACATCCCCCATCTCCACCTCAACGGCCGCGAGGCGGGCCAGACCGCCCAGCGCGCAGGGGTCCGGCGCCTCCTCCTGACCCATATCCCGCCGTGGACGGACCCCGAGGTCAATCTGGCGGACGCCCGCGCGGTGTTCGACGGTCCGGCGGAACTGGCGGTGCCGGCGGCGACGTACGAGATCTGAGGCGCTTCCCACGACTGAGAGGCGCGTCCCACGACCGATACGGCCGAAGGCCCTCGGAACCTCCGGGTTCCGAGGGCCTTCGGCCGCTTGTGCGAGGGACTTCAGACGAGCACCGACCGGCTCACGCCTTGGTGAGGTCCTCGACCT
Source organism: Streptomyces himalayensis subsp. himalayensis (assembly GCF_013778455.1). GTDB lineage: Bacteria > Actinomycetota > Actinomycetes > Streptomycetales > Streptomycetaceae > Streptomyces > Streptomyces himalayensis. Next base: position 10,014 of record NZ_JACEHE010000021.1, read on the forward strand.
CCTCCTCGGGCTCGCGGCCGGGGGTGGGGAGGTTGAACTTGGTGATCGCGAAGCGGAACACCGTGTAGTAGACGGCGGCGAAGACAAGGCCGATCGGGATGATCAGCCACGGCTTGGTGGCCAGGTTCCAGTTCAGCAGGTAGTCGATGGCGCCCGCGGAGAAGGTGAATCCGGCGTGGACGCCGAGCGCCCATGTCACGGCCAGCGAGATCGCGGTGAGCACCGCGTGGATCGCGTACAGCACCGGCGCGATGAACATGAACGAGAACTCGATCGGCTCGGTGACACCCGTGACGAAGGAGGTCAGGGCGAGGGAGATCATCATGCCCAGGACGGCCTTGCGGCGCTCCGGGCGTGCGGAGTGCGCGATGGCGAGGGCGGCGGCCGGGAGACCGAACATCATGATCGGGAAGAAGCCGGACATGAACATACCGGCGTCCGGGTCGCCCGCGAAGAAGCGGTTCAGGTCGCCGTGGACGACCTCGCCCGCGGCGTTGGTGAAGTCACCGAGCTGGAACCAGGCGACGGTGTTCACGAACTGATGCATACCCACCGGGATCAGCGCACGGTTGATGGCGCCGAAGAGGCCGGCACCGGCGGCGCCGAGACCCGTCATCCACTCGCCGAAGCTGCTGATGCCCTCACCGATGGGCTCCCAGACCAGACCGAAGACGACGCCGACCAGGGTGCCGACGAAGGCCATGATGATCGGGACGAGCCGGCGCCCGTTGAAGAAGCCGAGCCAGTCGACCAGCTTGGTGCGGTGGAACTTCTGCCACAGCACGGCGGCCAGCAGACCCATGACGATGCCGCCGAGGACGCCCGGGTTGTTGTAGGTCGCGGCTATGTCGGCGCCGTCCTGGACCTTCGCCTCGGTGACCGGGAAGGCCTTCAGCACGTTGCTGTAGACGAGGAAGCCGACCAGCGCGGCGAGGGCGGTGGAGCCGTCGGACTTCTTGGCGAAGCCGATGGCGACACCGATGCAGAAGAGCATCGGCAGATTGTCGAAGACGGCGCCACCGGCGGTGGCGAAGACGGAGGCGACCTTGTCCCAGCCGAGCCCGTCGGCGCCGAAGACGTCCGGCTGGCCGAGGCGCAGCAGGATGCCCGCGGCGGGCAGCACGGCGATCGGCAGCTGCAGGCTGCGGCCGATCTTCTGCAGGCCCTGGAACAGACCCGAGCCCCACTTCTTGGCGGGGGCGGCCGTAGCGGTGGCCGTACTCATGCTTCCTCCATGTGCCAGGGTGCTGCCGGGGACATGGGAAGATGGGGTGGGCAGCATCCACGTGGTCTACACCAGTCAGTGGTGTAGACCTGTTTGTAGCACGGTGGGGGCTCGATGGTGAAGGCCGGATAAGGGTGAGATGTCTCCGTAACGGCGCGGCTACGTCTTGGTGATGTGCTCTACGCCTTGGTGATGTCCTCGACCTCTTCCTCGGGCTCGCGGCCCGGGGTCTTCAGATCGAACCGCGTGATGGCGAACCGGAAGATCGCGTAATAGAGGACGGCGAAGCCCGCGCCGATGATGAGCAGCAGCCAGGGCTTGGTGGCCAGGCTCCAGTTGATGACGTAGTCGATCAGACCGGCCGAGAAACTGAACCCGTCCTTCGCGCCCAGCCCCCAGGACACCGCCATCGAAACTCCGGTCAGAAATGCGTGGATCACATACAGCACCGGCGCGATGAACAGGAACGAGTACTCGATCGGCTCGGTGATGCCGGTGACGAACGAGGTCAGCGCGACGGACAGCATCATCCCGCCGACGTCCTTGCGACGATGGGGCTTCGCGCAGTGGTAGATGGCCAGCGCCGCCGCGGGCAGGGCGAACATCATGATCGGAAAGAATCCGGTCTGGAACTGACCGGCTGTCGGATCGCCCGCCAGGAACCGGTTGATGTCGCCGTGCACCACCGTGCCGTCCGGCTTCGTGTACTGACCGAACTGGAACCACACGAAGGTGTTCAGGAACTGGTGCAGCCCGAAGACCAGCAGCGCACGGTTGGCCACGCCGAAGACGCCTGCGCCCCAGGAGCTCAGGTCCGAGAGCCACTCGCCGAAACCGGTCAGCCCGGCGCCGATGGGCGGCCACACCCAGACGCACAGGCTGCCGAAGAGGAGCCCGATGAAGGCCATGATGATCGGGACGAGCCGGCGGCCGTTGAAGAAGCCGAGCCAGTCGACCAGCCTCGTGCGGTGGTACCGCTGCCAGACATACGCGGAGATCAGCCCCATGACGATGCCGCCGAAGACGCCCGGGTTCTGGTACGTGGCCGCCGTGAAGCCCTGGTTCTCGTAGTCCACGCAGCCGCCGCCGACCGCCTGGGTGCCGTCCGGGCAGTCCACCGGGAACGCCTGCAGCACCGCGTAGTAGACGAGGAACCCCGCGACCGCGGCGAGCGCCGTCGACCCGTCCGCCTTCTTCGCCATGCCGATCGCGACGCCCACACAGAACAGCAGTGGCAGCCCCAGCTCGGAGTCGAGCAGGGCGCCGCCCGCGGCCGCGATGACCTTGGCGACGTCCGTCCAGCCCAGCCCCTCGTCCCCGAAGACGTCCGGCTGGCCGAGCCGGTTGAGGATGCCCGCGGCCGGGAGTACGGCGATGGGCAGCTGAAGGCTACGGCCCATCTTCTGCAATCCCTGGAACAGGCTGTTCCATCGGCTGCGCGCCGGGGCTGCCGCGCTCTCGGCACTCATTCGGCGTCCTCCGGGGGCGTGGCGGGGTCGGTCCGGAGCTCCGGACCCGGAATTCCGGACCGGAACGGGCGGGGGTTGGCGGTGGTTGAATAGTGGTGTAGACCAGTGGGGGATGGCGGCCGGTGGCGCGTCGCGCAGGCGCGGCACCGTGTGCGCCATCCTTCGGTACGGGTGGGGTGACCGCTCGCGAAGTTGGGCCAACTGTGGGTTACCGTGACAAAGCGGTCATGGTGGGCCGAGTGGACCAGCGGTAAGTCGAGGCCGCGTCCTTCGCCGTACTGCGCGGGGCCACTCCACCGGCGGCAGCCGCCGCGGGCCCCGGACCCGGCAGGAATCACAGAGGGAGTAAGAAATGGCCACCAAGGCTGAGAAGATCGTTGCCGGGCTCGGCGGCATCGACAACATCGAAGAGGTCGAGGGCTGCATCACCCGCCTGCGGACCGAGGTCGTCGACCCCAGCAAGGTCGACGAGGCCGCCCTGAAAGCCGCCGGAGCGCACGGCGTGGTCAAGATGGGCACGGCGATCCAGGTCGTCATCGGCACCGACGCCGACCCGATCGCAGCCGACATCGAAGACATGATGTGAGCGAAAACACCATCTGAGCCGGTGAGGGCACCCGCTGAGCCGGTGAGGGCACCCGCCCGCCCCTGAGCCACACCGCGCGCGACCGTCCGAGGGCGCCGGCCGAAAGCCCCGTTCCGCACCCGACCGGAACGGGGTCTTCACCATTCGGGCTAGGCTCATCAGCATGTCTCGCATCGACGGCCGTACGCCCGAACAGCTCCGTCCCGTCACCATCGAACGCGGCTGGAGCAAGCACGCCGAGGGCTCGGTCCTCATCTCCTTCGGCGACACCAAGGTCTTCTGCACCGCCTCGGTCACCGAAGGCGTCCCGCGCTGGCGCAAGGGCAGCGGCGAGGGCTGGGTCACCGCCGAGTACTCGATGCTGCCCCGCTCCACCAACACCCGCGGCGACCGCGAGTCCGTCAAGGGCAGGATCGGCGGCCGCACCCACGAGATCAGCCGGCTCATCGGCCGCTCCCTGCGCGCCGTGATCGACTACAAGGCACTCGGCGAGAACACCATCGTCCTCGACTGCGACGTCCTCCAGGCCGACGGCGGCACCCGCACCGCCGCCATCACCGGCGCCTACGTCGCCCTCGCAGACGCCGTCGCCTGGGCGCAGAAGAAGAAGCTCGTCAAGGCCGGCCGCAACCCGCTCACCGGCACCGTCTCCGCCGTCTCCGTCGGCATCGTCGGCGGCGTACCGCTCCTCGACCTCTGCTACGAAGAGGACGTCCGCGCCGAGACCGACATGAACGTCGTCTGCACCGGCGACGGCCGGTTCGTCGAGGTCCAGGGCACTGCCGAAGCCGAGCCCTTCGCCCGCGAGGAGCTCAACTCCCTCCTCGACCTGGCCGTTTCCGGCTGCACGGAACTCACGGCCATCCAGCGCGCCGCGCTCGAACAGCAGCGGTAAGAGCTCGCACCCCGGAAGGGCGACGGTGGCATCGGTGACGGTGCCATCGGTAAAGAGGCAACCAAGAAGGCACCTTCCGGCGTTCATACAGATACGGGCGTACGGGCCACACCGTGCGCCCGTCCGCAACCTCCGGGAGGAACCGCCCACATGGCATCGCGCCGCCGACGTAATCGCACCGCCGTCGCCCTGGCGAGCCTGGCGCTCGCCGCGCCGCTCGCCGCCGGCTGCAGCGCCGTCGACACGGCACTGGACTGCGTGCAGACCGCCGACTCCATAGCCGACAGCGTCACCGACCTCCAGCAGGCCGTCGACAACGCCGCCAACGACCCGACCCAGGCCCAGGAGTCGCTGGACTCCATCGAGAAGAACCTGGACGAGATCGGCGACAAGACCGACAACGCCGACGTCAGCAAGGCCGTCGACGACCTCGGCCAGGCCGTCGCCAACGTCCGCCAGGCCATCGAGAACGGCGACGAGACGCCGGACATCACCCCGGTCACGGACGCGGCGGGCGAACTGACGAAGGTGTGCACGCCGTAGGGCACCGCCTCCGCCGGTACGGACGGGGGCCGGGTGCGGGCCGGAGTCCCGCACCCCTCCGCCCCCGCGATACTGGTGGCATGACCCGCCTGATCCTCGCCACCCGCAACGCCGGAAAGATCACCGAACTCAAGGCGATCCTCGCCGACGCAGGCCTCACCCATGACCTCGTCGGCGCGGACGCCTACCCGGACATCCCCGACGTCAAGGAGACCGGCGTCACCTTCGCCGAGAACGCCCTGCTCAAGGCCCACGCGCTGGCACAGGCCACCGGCCTGCCCGCCGTCGCCGACGACTCGGGCCTCTGCGTCGACGTACTCGGCGGCGCCCCCGGCATCTTCTCCGCCCGCTGGGCGGGACGCCACGGCGACGACCAGGCCAACCTGGAGCTCCTCCTGGCCCAGCTCGCCGACATCTCCGACGAACACCGCGCCGCCCACTTCGCCTGCGCCGCCGCCCTCGCCCTGCCGGACGGCACGGAACGCGTCGTGGAGGGCCGCCTCACGGGCACCCTCCGCCACACCCCCGCCGGCACGAACGGCTTCGGCTACGACCCGATCCTCCAGCCGGACGGCGAGACGCGCACGTGCGCGGAGCTCAGCCCCGAGGAGAAGAACGCGATCAGCCACCGGGGGAAGGCGTTCAGGGCGCTGGTGCCGGTGGTGCGGGAACTGCTGGCCTGAGCAGTGGCACAGATGGACCGCTGAACACGAAGACCCCGCCGGTCGTGCCGGACGGGGTCTTCGCGTACGTGCGGCCGGAGGGACTCGAACCCTCACGGGTGTTACCCCACTGGGACCTAAACCCAGCGTGACTGCCAGTTCCACCACGGCCGCCTGCCGTCCGGTCATGCTACTGGCCGGACGGCCCGGGCCGGACCTCAGATCCCCAGATCCTTGATGATCTTGGCGACGTGGCCCGTGGCCCGCACGTTGTACAGGGCGCGCTCGACCTTGCCCTCCTCGTCCACGATCACCGTGGAGCGGATGACGCCCATGTACGTCTTGCCGTAGTTCTTCTTCTCGCCGTACGCGCCGTAGGCCTCGGTGACCGTCTTCTCGGGGTCGGCCAGGAGGGTGACCTTCAGGTCCTCCTTGTCGCGGAACTTCGCGAGCTTCTCCGGCTTGTCGGGGGAGATGCCGATGACGTCGTAGCCGGCGCCCGCGAGCACCTCGAGGTTGTCCGTGAAGTCGCAGGCCTGCTTGGTGCAGCCCGGGGTGAGGGCGGCCGGGTAGAAGTAGACGATGACCTTGCGGCCCTTGTGGTCGGCGAGGGAGACCTCGGTGCCGTCGGCGTCGGGCAGGGTGAAGGCGGGGGCGGTGTCGCCGGGCTGCAGTCGCTCGCTCATCTTCTTCGGTCTCCTGGCAGTGGGGCGGCAAGGGGGCGGATCCCCGTGGCCGGTTACGGAACGAGGGTAATAGGGGTGCCGTGGGGTGAGGCGGGCCGGAAGCTGACAGACTGTCGCCCACAGACGCAGGTCGACCCGATCCGGCCGGAGAACACCGGAATGCCGGCGGAAGACCAGCGGAAGACCCATCGGATACGACCACGGAGGCAGCGCGGTGTCGGATGCCAGGACCCCTGCGCAGATCGAGGCGGACATCAGGCGCCGGCGTGAGCGGCTGGCCGAGACGCTCGATGAGATCGGGATGCGGGTGCACCCGAAGACGATCGTCGGGGACGCCAAGGCGAAGGTCGTCTCCAGTGTCGACCACACCCTTGGGCGGGCGTTTGTCGGCGTCAACCGGGCCGTGAGCGATGTGCGGGCGCGGCTGGTGTCGGAGGAGGGGGCGCCGCGGCTGGAGCGGATCGTGCCGGTGGCGCTCGTCGTCGTCGGGGTCGTGGGGCTGCTGGCCATGAGCTCGCGCAGGCGGAAGCGCTGACCCCTCCGGGGTGCGGGCGGGTTGGAGACAGGTAGGTTCGGAGCGTGAGCGAGAAGAACCACCACGACAAGTTGCCCATCCGGATGCTGCACGACCGTGTGCTGGTGCGGCAGGACACCAGCGAGGGCGAGCGGCGTTCCGGCGGCGGCATCCTGATCCCCGCGACCGCGGCCGTCGGGCGACGGCTGGCCTGGGCCGAGGTGGTCGCGGTCGGGCAGAACGTGCGGACCGTGGAGCCGGGCGACCGGGTGTTGTACGACCCTGAGGACCGGGCCGAGGTCGAGGTGCGGGGCGTTGCGTACGTCCTGATGCGCGAGCGTGATCTGCACGCCGTGGCCGCGGACCGCTTCGAGGGCTCCGAGGACTCGACCGGGCTCTATCTCTGAGGGCTCGGCAGGGCTTGCCGGGGCTCTATCTCTGAGGGCTCGACCGGGCTCCGTCTCTGGAGGCTCGTCGGGCGCCGTCTCCGGAGGCTCGGCCAGGTTCCGCCTCTGGGGAGGGGGCTCGGCCGGGTTCCGTCTCTGGAGTCCCGTTCTGTTCATGACCTGGCTCTGACTCCGACGTAACGAGCCGCCGGCCCTGTCACCGGTCGGCGGCTCGTCAGCTCTCAGTCCCGCCCCGGAGGTGTGGCTCGGCCCTGCGGGCCGCCCGTGCCGCCGCCGTCCGTCGTGCCGCCCTGTGTGCCACCTGCGGTCGGTGCCTGGGGCCGGATTTCTCCGGTGCCGCCCTGGGGCTGGCGGGGGCTCTGGGGCCGGGCCCCTCCGGTCGGCCCCGGGGTCTGTCCCTGCGGGGCACCCTGCGGCGCGCCCTGGGGCGGTGCCTGGGTGCGGCCCGCGGTCTGCCCCGGCTTCGGCGGCGTGCTGCCTTTCTTCTCGCCCTTCTTGTCGCCCTGTTTGTCTCCTGGCTTCTTGCTCGGCTTGGCCCCCGGCTTCTGGCCCTGCGCGCCCGGAAGGCCACCATTACGCCGGTACTGCTCCTGCGCGGCCCACTCCTCGTGGGGATCGCGATCGTGAGCGTTCGCGGCCAGCTCGAGGTCGAAGTCGTGGACGTCCTTGCCGACCAGCGCGGCCTCCGTGTACTGCGCCCAGACGCGCGCCGGGAAGCCGCCGCCACTGATGCGCTTCTGGCCGAGCGCTCCGTGCAGCGAGGTGTGTTCACCTGTGACCGGATTCTGGCCCATGATGGCCACGACCGTCGCGAGATCAGGTGTGTAACCCGCGAACCATGCCGCGGTGTCGTTCTCCGCGGTGCCCGTCTTGCCGGCGGCGGGGCGCCCGGCCGCCCGGGCGGCACGGCCGGTGCCGTCCTCGACGACGCTCCGCAGCATCCACGTCGTCGTGTCGGCGGACTCGCGGTAGACGGCCTGCCGGATGTGCTGGCGGGGCAGGTCGGTGGACTCGCCCTGCCTGGTGACCTTCTCGACGAGCGTGGCCGCGCTGTACCTGCCGTGGTTGGCGAGGGTCGAGTACGCCTGCGCCATGTCGAGGACGCTGGCGGTGGCCGTGCCCAGCGCGATGGACGGCGCCGCGCTCAGGTCGGGGGTGTTCTGGGGAATGCCGAGGTCGATGGCGGTCGACTTCACCCTGTCGGGGCCGACGTCGGCGGCCATCTGCGCGTAGACGGCGTTGACGGAGTTGTCGGTGGCCTCGCCTACGGTGATCGGGCCGTAGTTGACCTTGTCCTCGTTCTCGGGCGCGTAGGGCCTGCCCCGCCAGCCCTCCACGCGACGCTTGCTGTCGCCGTCGTAGATCGTGTTCGGTGTGATGGTGCGGCCGTCCTGGGTCCTGGACTCGTTCTCGACGGCCGCCGTGAACACGAAGGGCTTGAACGTCGAGCCGACCTGGTAGTCGCGACGCGTCGCGTTGTTGACGTACTGCTGGGTGTAGTCGATGCCGCCGTACATCGCGACGACCTTGCCGGTGTCGGGGTCGACGGACACGCCGCCCACGCGGACGTTGCGGTCCACGGGTCGGGCGTCCTTGTTCACCTGGGACATCACCTGGTCGTCCACGGCGTCGACGAAGGCCTGCTGCTCCTTCTTCTCGATCGTGGTGGTGATCCGGTAGCCGCCGACGGACTCCAGGGCCTCCTCGTCGAGGACCTTGTGGCTGATGAGGTACTCCTTGACGGCCTGCACGATGTAGCCGCGCTGCCCGGACATCCCGGCGGCGGGCTTGGCCTCGCGGGGGACGGGGAAGCGCATGGCGGTGCGCTCGGCGGGGGTGAGCCAGTTCTCCTTGACCATGCCGTCCAGGACGTAGTTCCAGCGGGCGACGGCCCTGGTCATGTTCTGGGGGTTGGCCACGACGTCGTAGGCGCTAGGCGCGTTGAGGAGGGTGGCGAGGTAGGCGCCCTGCCTCGTGTCGAGGTCCTCCACGTCGACGCCGTAGTAGGCCTGGGCGGCGGCCTGGATACCGTAGGCGTTGCGGCCGAAGTAACTTGTGTTCAGATAGCCCTCGAGGATCTGGTCCTTGCTCGCCTCGTTGTCGAGTTTGATCGAGATGAAGAACTCCTTGAACTTCCGGGTGACCGTCTGCTCCTGGCCCAGGTAGTAGTTCTTGACGTACTGCTGGGTGATGGTCGAGCCGGACTGCTTGCCCTTGCCGATGAGGGTGTTCCAGGCGCCGCGGATCATCGCCGCGGGATCGACCGCGGGCTCGGAGTAGAAGTCCCGGTCCTCGGCCGCGAGAACGGCGTGCTGCACGGTCTTGGGGATGCTCGCGAGCGTCACGTTCTCGCGGTTGACCTCGCCGTCGCGGGCGAGCTGGGAGCCGTCGGAGTACAGATAGACGTTGCTCTGCGCGACCGCGGCGGCGTTGGCGGGCGGGATGTGGACGAGCAGGTAGCCGGCGAGGAAGCCGCCGATGCAGAGCAGTGCCAGGCCGAGGAAGCCACCGAGGACCGTGCGCCCGGTGGGGACGGCCCGGCGCCAGCCGGTGCGCTCTGGCTGCTCGGGGCCGTCGGGCTTCGAGGGTCTTGCCGGCCGCTTGCCGGGATGGCGCGTGGCGGCCCCGAGCCGGCCGGAGGCGCCGCCCAGAACCAGGGCCGCGCCGCTGCCTGCGGCGGCCGGGCCCGCGGCGGGGGCCTTGGGCGTTGCCGGCCCGGCGTCGTGCGGCGCCCAGCCTCCCTTGCTCTGCTGCGGCTCGTCGCTCATTTTCTGCCGTACTCCCGTTTCACGTCGTACGCCCCCTTGCATACTCCTTTGCACACTTTCGCATCATGCGTTCCGCGTCGTGGTGTGGCGCGCACCGCGCGCCGTAATCAAGTGGCAGGCACGCGCGTATGCCCGTTAGGCTCTTGCACTTTGGCCCGGAACACCCGGAACGGGCTGGTCGGAGACCGGTCGGCCGCCGGACGGGCACGGCGCTCGGGGGAGGTTCTTCGTGGGGCAGGGGCGGTTGTACGCGGCTGTCGCGGTGAGCGGTTTCCGGCGGCACGCGACGTACCGAGTGGCCACGGCTGCAGGGGTGTTCACCAATACCGTCTTCGGTTTCGTCCTGGCGTACACCTACATCGCGCTCTGGGACGAGCGGCCGGGACTCGGCGGGTACGACCAGGCGCAGGCCCTCACTTATGTGTGGCTGTGTCAGGGGCTGCATGCGACGGTGGCCGCGATGGGCCGCGGCATGGAGGTGGAGCTGATCGGGCGGATCCGTACGGGCGACATCGCCGTCGATCTGTACCGGCCGGCCGATCTGCAGACGTGGTGGCTGGCGGGCGATGTGGGGCGGGCCGTGTTCCATCTGCTCGGCCGGGGCTTCGTGCCGATGGCGTTCGGTGCGCTCCTGTTCGACCTGGCGGTTCCGTCGGATCCGCTGACGTGGCTGGCCTTCCTGGTCGCCGTCGCGCTCGGAGTGGTCGTCAGTTTCGCGATCCGCTACCTGGTGGCGCTGTCCGCGTTCTGGCTGATGGACGGCGCGGGAGCGGCACAGATGTCGGCGCTGGCCGGGATCTTCTTCTCGGGGCTGCTGCTGCCGCTGAACGTCTTTCCGGGCGCGCTCGGCGAGATCGCGCGTGCTCTTCCGTGGTCGGCGCTGCTGCAGATGCCCGCCGACGTCTTCCTGGGCGAGCGCACGGGCGTCGGCCTGCTGGAGACGTACGCGTTCCAGGGGGCCTGGGCGGTGGCGCTGCTGGCGGCCGGGCGTCTGGTGCAGTCGGCGGCGACGAGGCGAGTGGTGGTGCAGGGTGGGTGAGGTTGCTGCCGGGGCGGACGAGCGGCGTACGGACGGCGTGGGTCCGGTGACGGACGGAATCCGCGGCCAGGCCGGTTCGCGGCTCATGGACGGGCTGCGCGCCTACCGCATGATCGCCGCGATGTGGATCCGCTCCACGATGGCGTACCGCGCGTCGTTCGCGATGACCGTGGTCACGGACTTCGCAGTGACCGCGCTGGACTTCGCCGCGATCCTGTTGATGTTCTCGCAGGTCGACGTGCTCGGCGGCTATACGCTGCCCGAGGTCGCCCTCCTCTACGGCACGGCGGGCATCTCGCTCGGCCTTGCCGACCTGGCACTGGGGTCGATCGAGCAACTGGGGCTGCGGGTGCGGGACGGCACGCTGGACACGCTGCTGGTGCGTCCGGCGCCGGTGCTCGCGCAGATCGCCGCGGACCGCTTCGCGCTGCGCCGCCTCGGCCGGCTCACGCAGGGGCTGCTGGTCCTCGGGTACGCGCTGGTCGTCCTCGACATCGCCTGGACGCCGCTGAAGGTGCTGCTGATTCCGCTGATGGTGCTGAGCGGGGCCGCCATCTTCGCGGCAGTGTTCGTGGCAGGCGCGGCCTTCCAGTTCTTCGCGCAGGACGCCGCCGAGGTCCAGAGCTCCTTCACCTATGGCGGAAACACGCTCCTGCGGTACCCGCCGACTGTCTTCTCCAAGGACCTGGTGCGCGGTGTCACCTTCGTCATGCCGCTGGCCTTCGTCAACTGGCTGCCCGCGCTGTACGTGCTGGGGCGGCCCTATCCGCTGGATCTGCCGCAGTGGCTGGCGTTCGCGTCGCCGCTGGTGGCCGCCGTGTGCTGCGCGCTGGCCGGGGCGGCATGGCGCGTGGGACTTCGTTCGTACCGGAGCACGGGGAGTTGAGCCGTGAACGACAGCAGTGACGTGAGAGACGAGGAGTTCATCCGCCTCGACGGTGTCGAGAAGGTCTTCGACGTACGCCGCAGAACCGGCTTCCTGCGTCGCGAGAAGCACCAGGTGCGCGCCGTCGACTCGATCTCCTTCAGGGTGGCGCGCGGTGAGATGGTCGGCTATATCGGGCCGAACGGCGCCGGGAAGTCGACGACGATCAAGATGCTGACCGGGATCCTCACGCCCAGCGGCGGCCGGCTGCGCGTCGCGGGCATCGACCCCTCGCGGGAGCGCACGAGGCTGGCGCAGCGGATCGGCGTCGTGTTCGGGCAGCGCACCACGTTGTGGTGGGACCTGCCGCTCATCGACTCGTACCGGCTGATGCACCGCATGTACCGCATCCCCGACGCCCGATACCGCGCCAACCTCGACCGCTGCATCGAACTCCTCGACATGAGCGAGCTGTTGGAGGTCCCCGTACGGCAGCTGTCTCTCGGGCAGCGCATGCGCGGCGACATCGCGGCCGCCCTGCTCCACGACCCGGACGTGCTCTACCTCGACGAGCCGACCATCGGTCTCGACGTGGTCAGCAAGGCGAAAGTACGGGAGTTCCTGCGCGAGTTGAACGCCGAGCGGGGCACGACCGTGCTGCTCACCACCCACGATCTGACCGACATCGAGCAGCTGTGCCGGCGCGTGATGGTCATCGACCACGGGCGGCTGATGTACGACGGTGCGCTGTCCGGGCTGCACGAGGTGGGGGAGAGCGAGCGGACGCTGGTGGTCGATCTGGAGCGCGAGCTGCCGCCGATCGACCTCGGCCCGTCGGCGCGCGTGGTGAGGGTCGAAGGGCCGCGCCAGTGGCTGGCGTTCCCCGCATCCGAGTCTGCGGCTCCGCTCGTGGCGCGGGTCGCGGCGGACTATCCGCTGGTGGATCTGTCCGTGCGGGAGCCCGACATCGAGGCCGTCATCGCAAACATGTACGCAAGTGGCGGCGACCTCCTGCAACCGCAGGCCGGGAACTCGTAGGCTGATCTGTATGACGGACGCTGTGCCTTCTCCCGGGGCGACCCCAGGACCTCAGGACCCCGACCTGCGAGCCTCCGACGCCGACCGTGAGCGGGTCGCCGAACACCTCAGGGACGCGCTGGCCGAGGGCCGGCTCGACATGGCGGAGTTCGAGGAGCGGCTGGAGGCCACCTACAACGCCCGTACGTACGGGGAGTTGGTGCCCCTCACACGCGACCTTCCGACGGGCGCGGTGGCGGTGCCGCTCACCAAGGCGCCTGCCAATTCGCCTGCGGTGACGGGTGACTGGGCTTCGCGGATCGGCGGCGAGGGCACGTCCTCGTGGGCCGTGGCGATCATGGCGGGGTTCCAGCGCAAGGGGCACTGGACCGTGCCGCGGCGCTTCACGTCGTTCGCGTTCTGGGGCGGCGGCGAGATCGATCTGCGCGAGGCGCGGTTCGCGGAGCGCGAGGTCGTGATCAACTGCATCGCGATCATGGGCGGTATGACGGTGATCGTGCCCCCCGGAGTCGAGGTCGCCGTGCGCGGCATCGGCATCATGGGCGGCTTCGACCAGCGCGAAGAGGGGGCGCCCGCCGACCCCGGCGCCCCGCGCGTCATCGTGACGGGCCTCGCCTTCTGGGGCGGTGTCGGCGTCGTACGAAAGATCACCCGCGCCGAGAAGCAGCGCCTCAAGGAGGAACGCCGCCGCGAGAAGCTGGAGCGGAAGGCGGCGCGGCGGGAGGAGTTGGGGGACTAAGCGGTGCTCAGCGGTGCCGGGCGGCGTCGATGCGCCGGTTCGGATGCATCGCCCGCCCGTCAGTGAGGTTGTTGCCCCAAAGGGAAGCGTCGTCGCTCTTGAGACTGGGGACCCCGCCGTAGGTGCCGCCGTCCGCGGTCACCAGCGGGGCGGAGAGCTGGTCCTCCAGCAGACCGTCGCGGACCTCGGTGATCGTGCTGTCGTGGTCGGTCTTGCCGGGCTTGAATGTCTTGCCCTCGATCGCCGCCTTCAGGTAGTAGAGGGCGTACTTGGCGTAGAGCTCGACGGGCTGGGAGACCGTGGCGTCGATCTTGCCCTCGGCGATGTCCTTGAGCTCTTGGGGGATGCCGTCGTTCGAGACCACGAACACATGCCTCTTGTCCTCCGGGCCGAACAGCAGACCCTGCTGGTTGAGCACCTGCAGGGTGCCGGAGAGCGCGAAGCTGGCCTGCATGTAGACGCCCTTGATGTCCGGGTGGGCGGTGAAAGCCGCCTGCAGCTTCTGCCGCGCGACCGTCCTGTCCCAGTTGGTCGCCTCGCCGAAGACCTTGATCTTGGGGTAGTTCTTCTTCATACAGTCGTTGAAGCCCTCGGTGCGGTCCCGGCCGTTGATCGAGGCAAGGTCGCCCTGGAGCATGACGACCTTGCCCTCACCGCCGAGCTTCGCGCCGAGGAAGCGGCAGGCCTTCTCGCCGAAGGCGCGGTTGTCGGCGCGTACGACCATGTAGACGTCGCCGGCGTCGGGACGGGTGTCCACGGTGACCACGGGGATCTTCTGCGCGGCCATCTGCTGGAGGGTGGGCGCGATCGCGGCGGTGTCCTGCGGGGCCATCGCGACGCCCTTCACTCCGTGGCTGATGAACGTCTGTGCGTTGGCGGCGAGTTTGGCCACGTCGTTGTGCGAGTTGGTGGTCTTCAGCTCCAGGCCGAGCTCCTTGGCGAACTGCGGGGTGTACTTGATGTAGGACTGCCAGAAGTCGGTGTCGGAACGGGGGTAGTCGACGCCCACCAAGGCACCGTCCGTGTCGGCCATCGGGTCGCCACCGGAGCCGCCGCAGGCGCTGAGCGCGGTGACGGCGAGGGCGGTGACGACGCCCAGACAGGAAAATCCAAGGCGTCTGGTCTTCACGGCTGGTTCTCCTTGCGGACGGTTTCGCGCGGGAGCGTCAGGCGCGGGGCGGCCCCTCAGCCGGTGCATACCGCCGTCGACAGCGAGATCAGTACGGGTGGTGGAACCGGAGAGCGGGCTCGCGAGGTACGCGCCGGCGGCGGCGACCTCGTCGACGGTGACCAGTCGGCCCATCGGCTGGCGGTTACGGCCACGTCGGCCACGTCGGTCACGTCGGCCACGTCGGCCACGTCGGCCGGTACGCCGACCAGCGGTGCGGGCATGTCGTCGGGCTCGAGGCCGACGCCGGCGACACGGGCCCCGCGGGCGGCGGGCAGCCGCGCCGTGGGCGGTCCGATCCCGGATGCGCCACCGGTCACCACTGCCGTCAGCCCGGCGAATTCCGACGCGTTCATGCGGTTGCCTCCGTGTTCCACACTAGGCCTGTCCGGCGGATCACGGGCGGAGCCATAAGCGGATCGCGGCGACAGTGACGGTGCCGTGGAAGACGTAGGCGCGCTTGATGCCCCACGCGCCTGGACCACCCACCCCTGGACCACCCACCCCTGGGGCGAACACCCCGCACGCCCGCCATGACCGCCCGCCAGTCTGCGCGAGCTCTAAAGCTCTGCCGGTGCCGAGCCCTTCAGGTGGGACAGGTTGAACGTCTCCGCCATCCGGCGGTACCCCGCGTCGCTCGGGTGGAGGTGGTCCCCCGAGTCGTAGTCGGGCCGCAGCATGCGCGGGTTGTACGGGTCGCGCAGCGCCTTGTCAAAGTCCACGACCTCATCGAACACATTGCCCGAGCGGATCTGCGCGTTGACGGCCTGGCGGACGTTCTCCAGGCCGGGCAGGTACCCGCGATGCCCCTGGAACGGCATCAGCGTCGCGCCGATGACGCGCAGCCCCCGGCTGTGTGCCTGCCGGGTCAGCTCGCGCAGCCCGTCCGTGATCTTGTCGGGGTCGGTCTGGTGCGGGGTGCGCAGGATGTCGTTGACGCCGAGCACGATGACGACGGCCTTGACGCCCGTGCGGCTGAGCACGTCGCGGTCGAACCGCGCCAGCCCGCTCGGGTTGATGGCGGGCCACGTGCCCTTGGGCCGCCCCAGTCCGTCGGTGAGGATGCGGTTGCCGCTGATGCCCTCGTTGACGACGCTGTAGCGCGGCGCGCCCGACTCGTCACGGAGCCGGTCCGCGAGGACGTCGGTCCACCGGCGGTTGGCCCCGACCGTGGACGTGACCCCGTCGGTGAGCGAGTCGCCGATCACGACGACGGTGCCCGTCGACTCGTTGCTGAGCACGTCCAGCGCGGTCAGATACCGCCAGTACGGGCTCTGCTCGGTGTACGCGGCACCGCTCACGTCCTCGGTACGGTCGCCCTTCGCGACGTACGAGATCTGGCGGGCCTGCGGGTGGTACGTGACCGGGCCTGACGGCGTCGGCGAGTACGTCGTGATGAGCATGTCCGCGTCGTGCGGCACCTCCATGCGTACCGCGTCGCTGACCACCTGCTGTCCCGCCGCGATCACCACCGAGGTGCTCCCGGAGAACGTCAGCCGCCGCAGCGTGCCGGCCGCGGCCGTCGCGTTGCTGGGCGCGGCCGCCACGGCGATGGAGGCGTGCGTGATGGTGAGGGGCTGCTGCCCGAACAGGTTCGACAGCGTGATGCGGGCACTGGTCCCGCCGACGCTGGTGTGGACCACGTTCCGGACGGAGTGGCCCGCGAGCCCCTCCTGCTCCGTGCCGGGCTCGGCGGCCGCGGGCGAGGTGGCCCAGGAGCCGACCCAGGTGCCGGCGGAGGCCGGAGCCGCGGAGTTCTGGGGATTACGGGGGCCCGCCAGGGTGTCCTGGGAGCCGGTGCCGGCGCGCGAGACGCCGAGATATATGGCGGCCGAGACCACCACAACCACCGCGACGATCGCGGCGAGCAAGGCATAACCATGACGCTTGGTCATGCGGTGCGTTTCTCCTCGGGCAAAGGGAGCCCGAGGCTCCGATCTTGGTCTCCCCATGATGCGGCATGGGGCTGAGGGAAGCAGACGGCACCCCCCGGCCTCTCAGACGCCGGGAACTCATGGAGCGTTCCGGGAGTCGGTCAGTAAAAGGCGTGAGGTGAAGGGGCGTGCGTCACAGGGGCGCGTCTTTCGCGCCTCGAGCGGCGTGCAGGACAGGCGTGCAGGACAGGGCGGGGACGGCCGGCACGAAGGGGAGAAGGGCGCAGGAGGGAGCAGGAAGGGACAATGCGTACGGGGGACGGCGACGACGGCGAGAGGTCGAACGGGCCGGTGGATCGGATGGAACATACGAAAACGGATGAAGCGGGCGTAGAGGTGGACATGGGGCAGCATGCCCGTGACGGCGGACCGTCACACGAGGTGTCCCCCGAAGGGTTCACCTACAGCGCCGCCGACGAGGAGAAGCAGCGCGGCGTGCGCCGTATGAAGGCCACCGCGAGCGGCCTTCTGCTGCTCGTCGCGATCATCTACGTCCTCGCCAAGTGGGCGCAGAGCTCCGGCGCCGGCCCGTGGACCGGCTATGTCGCCGCTGCCGCGGAGGCCGGCATGGTCGGTGCCCTGGCCGACTGGTTCGCGGTCACCGCGCTGTTCCGCCGCCCTCTCGGCCTGCCCATCCCGCACACCGCGATCATTCCGACGAAGAAGGACCAGCTGGGCGTCACGCTCGGCGAGTTCGTCGGCGACAACTTCCTGTCCAAGGACGTCGTACGAAAACGGCTGCGCGCCGTCGGCATCGGCAGCCGCCTCGGCAGCTGGCTCGCCGAGCCCGAGCACGCGGACCGCGTCACCGCGGAGATGGCCGCGGCGCTGCGCGGCGCCCTGACCGTTCTGCGCGACTCCGACGTCCAGGCCGTGGTCGGCGAGGCGATCAACCGGCGGGCCGACGCCCAGGAGATCGCGCCCGGCCTGGGCAAGATGCTGGAGAAGATCGTCGCCGACGGCGGCCACAAACGGGTCGTCGACCTGGTGACCGTACGCGCCCACGACTGGCTCGTGGAGCACGCCGACTCCGTGATGGACGCGGTGCAGGGCGGGGCTCCAGGCTGGACCCCGCGGTTCGTCGACAAGAAGGTCGGCGAGCGGGTCTACAAGGAGCTGGTGCGCTTCGTCGCCGAGATGCGCGACATGCCCGAGCACCCGGCGCGCGCCGCCGTCGACCGCTTCCTCGCCGACTTCGCCGTCGACCTGCAGTCCGACACGGACACGCGGGCCCGCGTGGAGTACCTCAAGCGGGAGGTCCTCGGCCGCGGCGAGGTCCAGGACCTCATCGCCTCCGCCTGGTCCGCCGTCCGCTCCATGATCGTGGCCGCGGCCGAGGACGAGCGCAGCGAGCTGCGCCTGCGGGTACGGGCATCGCTGCTCTCGCTCGGCGCCCGGCTGGCGGTCGACGGCCGCCTGCAGAACAAGGTCGACGGCTGGATCGAGGGCGCCGCGGTGTACGTGGTCACGACCTACCGAGACGAGATCACGTCCCTCATCACCGACACGGTCGCCGGCTGGGACGCCGAGCAGACCACGAAGAAGATCGAGGCCCACATCGGCCGCGACCTGCAGTTCATCCGGATCAACGGCACGGTGGTGGGTTCGCTGGCGGGGTTGTTGATCTATACGGTTTCGCGGGTGTTCGGGGCGTAGGCCGTCGCTATCGCTGTTGCTGTCCCTCGATCGACGCGTAGGGGTCAGGCGCGCCGGTCGGCGATCGCCCAAGAGGCGAGCGCGACGCCACCCGCGACGGAGAACACGGCGGGCCAGGCGCCCATCTTCTTGGCGAGCGGGTGGGACCCGGCGAAGGCGGCGAGGTATGCGGCGGTCAGCGCCCCGGCGGCCTTGCCCCCGGCCTCCCGCCGCCACTGCTGCGCGGCGGCGGCCCCTGCCACGGCGAGCACGGCCCCGCCGAGCTGACGCTTCTTGGTCCAGCGGGCGACGCCGTAGCCGCCGATGAGCCCGCTGGCCGCCACGACCGCGGACGGTACGTTCTGTACCTTCGCCATGACCTGTCTCCCTGCTCGTCGGTCTGCTTCTGCAGGCTAACGCGGGGTGAGGGGGCTGTTCGGAAGGGGGGAGCGGACGATGGAGCACGTCACGCACGAGGGGGTCCGGCTCGCGTACCGGGACCGTGACGGTCGCAGCGGCCAGGGATGCCTGAGCGGCCCGGGCAGCGGGGGCGGCACCGGCAGCCGCCGCCGGTCCTGCTCCTGCACGGCCTGGCCGGGCACATGGGGGAGTGGGACGCGCTCACGGAGCTGCTCCTCGCCGACGGCCACCGGGTGGTGGCGTACGACGCCCGAGGCCACGGAGCCAGCACGCGCCGCCCATCGGACATGACGCGAGCGGCATGCGTACGGGACGCGGTGGCCGTGATCCGCGCACTGGACCTCGCCCCGGTGACCCTGGTGGGCCAGTCCCTGGGCGGCCATACGGCCATGCTCACCGCGGCCGCGTATCCGGACCTGGTGCATGCCCTGATCCTGGTGGAGGCGGGCCCGGGCGGCCCGAACCCGGATCTCCCGGCGCAGATAGGCGGCTGGGTGGACGGCTGGCCGACCCCGTTCAAGTCCCTCGCCGAGGCTGAGAACTTCTTCGGCAACGAGGCCTGGGCCAGGGTCCTGGACGAGCGCCCCGACGGCTGGCACGCGCGCGTGGACCGCGACGTCATGGTCTCGGCCGTCGCCGAGCTCGCCACCCACGCGTACTGGGACCAGTGGGAGCGGGTCCGCTGCCCGGCCCTCGTCGTACGGGGCGCCAACGGCACGATGCCGGAGGCGGAGACGACCGAGATGCGAGCCCGCCGCCCCGGAACGACGCAGCTCGCGGTCATCCCGGACACGGCCCACGACGTACATCTGGACCAGCCGACGCGGCTGCACGCGGCGGCTACGGCTTTCCTGGCCGATGTTGAAGGCGTAGCGGCAACAGACGATGCATGGAGGAGTGGCAGTGGGCGGGAACGTTGAGACAGCGGCGCTGGCGCAGGTCGTGCCGACGACACAAGGGGTGGACGAGCAGATCGATTGGAGTGAGCTCGAGGAGATATGGGGGACCCGGTTTCCAGCCGACTACGTCGCCTTCATGGAGACGTACGGGGCAGGGCAGCTCAGCGGGGAAATCGCCATACTGCTGCCGGTTCCACGGCCCGATGCCTATTCGGACGGGACCGGCCTACGGAACGAGACCCTGAACGCCCGCGGCACCTGGAAGATGCTCGGCGGCAGAGCGGGCACGGCCCTCGACGTGGACCCCGACTCCATCCTGGCCTGGGGCGTCACCAGCGGCGCCGACATCTACGGCTGGCTGACCACGGACGACGATCCCGACCGATGGCCCGTGCTGGTCTACGGGCGGCACACGCATCCGACCTTCCAGATCCACCCTTTCGGCATGGCGGAATTCCTACGCCGACTGCTCACCGATAAGGAATTCCAGGAGGAGACGATCAGCGTCGTCCTTCCGGAAGAACACCGCTTCATCAACTGGCGCCAGCAGAAACGGTGGTTGGATGCGGACCTGGATCCCTCCACGGGGGAGCCCTGGTAATCAGCGGCTCATGCCGCCGCACGATCAACGACCGGGCACTCCTGGCCCAAACCTTGAAGGAAGGCCCGCCAGGCGGGGGCCCGGACGGCGACGACCGGGCCGGCCGCCTGCTTGGAGTCGCGTATGAGGGTGCCGTCAACGGTGTGCGCGCACTCGACGCATTCGCCGCCTGCGCCGTTGCTGTACGAAGACTTGAACCACGACAGGCTCTTCTCGAAAGCCGACTCTGCACTGGTCATCGTGTGTATTCCTTCAGGATGGACTTGATCAACTGGGTGGAACGCTGAGGGCTGAGAGCGGCGGCCCGGAGGCCGTCGAATGCCCTCGTGTACTCGCGAACGTGATGCTCGCCTTCAAGATACGTAGCGTCGGTGATGCCGTCCCGGTACACGATGTCCGGGTCTTCCGCATCAGGGAAGCCAAGCATCGTGAATGAGCCAGTGGCCGGGTAGGTGCCGGAGTCGAATCCCTTGCCTCTCGCAAACCTCGCCGGCTACGTCGCCGCCGGCGGTCACTTCGCCTGGCTCTTCGGGATCGCCGCGGTCATCGCGGCAGCGTCCTGGACCGTCCTGGCTGGACTGGAGCCAAGCAGACCGCCTGTGTTGCGGGAGTTGCCAAGCTGGACCCTACGAGGTCCGTATGCCTTGCGCGTCATGACGAAGTGATTCCATGCCTCCGCTGAGACCGCGATGTGTGGAGCACTCGGCCGCTTGGAGTCCCGCACGAGGACACCAGAGGGGACGAAGGCGGCCTCCACACACTCGGTCGCGTTACCCCCGCTGTAGGACGACTTGAACCAGGCGCAGTCGGCGGCGGGCAGGGAATCGGCAGGCATTACAGCTCCTTGCGGACGCGGTGGATCAGGGAAGAGGAGGCCTCCATGTCCAACGCTTGTGCGCGAAGGTAGTCGAACGCAAGTCGGTATCGGTCCAGTTCCTCGTCCTTCTCCAGGAAGAGCGAGCCGGTGTGAAAGTCGACGTACACGACATCGAGGGCGGGTTCAGTACCGCCGATGATCACGAAGCTGCCGAGAGCGGCGCTGTGGGCGCCCTTGGAGAATGGCAGTACCTGGAGCGTGATGTGAGGAGATTCGTTCGCTTCCAGTAGCCGATCGAGCTGCTCCTTCATGATCTCAGGCGAGCCGACAACACGTCGGATAACGGACTCGTCGAGGATCGCCCACATCCGGGGCGGCTCAGGGCGGGCGAGGATTTCCTGCCGCTTCATACGGATGTCCACGAGGCGCTCGATCTCGGCCGGCGCGAGGCGCACCTCGTTGGCCTGCTGCAAGGCAGTGCTGTACCTGCGGGTCTGCAGTAGCCCGGGCACGTAGACGCAGGAGAAGTGGTCTTCGCGTACGGCCTCGTCTTCGAGCGTGAGCAGAAGGTTCATGCTCTCTGGGATGGAGTCGGCGAAGGAACTCCACCATCCTTGCTCTTTCGCGTCCTTGGCGAGCGCGACAACAGCTCTGCGCTCAGCTTCTGTTGCTCCGTACTCGCGACAGAGAGCGTCCACCACAAGCCACTTGACCGGGCCGGCCTGCGTCTCGTAGCGGCTGACGGTTGCCTTGGACACCCCGACAAGCCGCCCCGCTTCCTCAAGGGTCAGTCCTTTGCGCGCACGTAGCTTCCGCATCATTGCGCCGAGCTGACGGCGGCGTGTGGTGGTCCGTTCGGGCATCTGCTTCCCTCCGCATGCGCCCGGGAGGCTGCCCGGGACGTCAATGAGGCTAGGCACCAGGCAAGTTGACGTACCAGCAGATTCACTCGATGGATTCTCGTGAGAAGTTACACGGCGCGACTTCTCTCTGCCATGCTGGTTTGCAGATCGCTACGCAATGCAGTCGTGCGGATACGGCAGGCGCAGCATGTGCGTGGCTGGGACGGAGGAGTGGTCATGTCTGGCTACGAAGTCGCCGAACCTCGACTCCGCTGTGTCCTGCCCTTCGAGGCGGAGCCCGCGGAAGTGCAACTGCTCCGGCAAGCTGTCACCGCGCAGCTCAGCCAATGGGGGATGGCCGCAGCCACGGACGAGACACAGCTGGTTGTCACTGAGCTAGTTACAAACGTCATCAAGCACGTCGGCCAGGGGGCTGCAGCAACCTTGATCTTGGAGTCGCGGGGCCAGCGGCTCCGCGTGGAGGTTCACGACAAGAGTCATGTAGTGCCCTCAGTCGCGACCTTGGACTGTGACGAAGGCGGGTGGGGATTGCATCTGTTCGCGGCTCTGGCAGTGGATTGGGGCACCGTCGTGACTGCGTTGGGCAAGGCGGTCTGGTGTGAGATCCCTCTCGATCCGCCCTCAGGCTGCCGCCGCATTGAGCGAGCGGTCACCGCGCTGGAGATCTATCAGGGCATGCGTGGCCGGGCCGGTCTGCTGAGTGGCAGACGTGGGGTAGAAGTTGAGGAATCAGCGGTTGAGCTGATCGTGGATCTGCTCCACTGGACCACCGCCTGGGGTTGTGACCCCGACGACGTTCTCGATCGCGCCCAGATTCACTACGAGGCTGAAGCGGGAGTGGCCTAATGGGTGCCCCGGGCGGACTTCAGCATCTCGCCCCGCAGGGCCTCTGGAGTACGCCAGGATTCTCCGGGACGGCTCCTGTGGCACATGCGGTGGCAATTCGCGCACAGGCACGCGAGGTCGTCGAGCCGGGTCTCTCGGGTGCCGGATACGTGGAGAGGCGTGACGTGGTGCACTTCGATGTAGCCCTCGCCAAGAAGTCCGTAGACGTGGGCGAAGTCAAATCGGCAGACCTCGCAGCGGAGGGGACGCCCATCGCGTCGAACCTGCCGAATCTTCAGTTTACGGAGCTTGGGATCCCGCTCGCGGGACAGTGCCCAGCGGGCGAGCAGTCGGCCCTCGATGGCGGTGGATCCCGTGTCATCGACTTCGCCCGGCTGCGGAGGTATGAGCTGGAGCTGACCCGAGCCGATGCCGTCCGCGATGGCCTGAGCAGCCTGGAGCATCTCGGTTTCACGCTTCGTGAACGCATCGATCATCCGCCGCGTTGGCTCGCCGCATCGAGTGCGTTTGCCTGCGTAGGCGTGATGGTTCGTGGCGAAGTCCGTGGTCTTGCGGCTGACACTGTCCGGGGAGCGGAAGCCGGGCAGAGTGAGAGCTTCCGGGCCGTGAAGGGGGAGCGAGCGCAACAGCTCAGACAGCTCCTGAACCTCCTGATCGCTAGTTCTACGCTCGCGCCAGCCGTTCTTCACGACAAGGGCGCCGGCCAGCACGAGTTCATCTTCAGTCCAAGCAGGGCTCCGCATGACCAATATCGTATGAGTGTTCGGCGTGACGGAGGGTGCGTTCAGCGAACCATGGGACGTGTTGCACACTTGGTGAGGTCTCGTTGTCAGTGGGGTCTGTCACCCTCAGTGATGGTGGATCGCAAGAAGCGTCTGCCGCTGCACGTCTGTAAGGAGGGGGCATGACCCGCACGAACGAACGCAGGTACACCTCGGTGGAGATCTGCGCTGGTGCTGGGGGGCAAGCTGTTGGCCTGCACAACGCTGGCTTTCAGCACGTTGCTCTGATCGAGATCGACCGGGACGCATGCCAGACTCTCAGGGCCAACACCGATGGGAATCCGGAGTGGGACAGTTGCAAGGTCATCGAGGCCGATCTCAGAGAGTTCGATCCTGCTGATCTTGGGCTGGAGCCGGGCGAGCTTGATCTTCTGGCTGGCGGAGTTCCCTGCCCTCCGTTCTCAGCGGCAGGCAAGCAGCTCGGGCGTGACGATGAGCGGGACCTCTTCCCGACCATGCTCGAACTCGTCGACCATCTCGAACCTAAGGCCGTGATGATCGAGAATGTGCGCGGGCTGCTCGATCCCAAGTTCGCTGAGTATCGTCAGGAGATCATCAAGCGCTTGGAGTCGATGGGCTATGAAGAGTGCTACTGGGATGTCCTGGAGGCCAAGAACTATAGGGTTCCGCAGCTGCGCCCTCGGGCCATCCTGGTCGCCATGAAGCCGGAATACGCCCAATACTTCGAGCACTCGAAGCCAGAGGAGAGCGAGCCCATCAGCGTCGGTGAGGCTCTGCATGATTCGATGCGAGCGCGCTACGAAGCCGTTGCATCCGACCCCCGTGCTGAGAAGGCGTTCAAGGATTGGTACAAGAAGGCACTTGCCGATGTAGCGCCCACGGTGGTCGGGGGTTCCAAGAAACACGGCGGTGCAGACCTGGGTCCGACACGGGCCAAGCGGGCATGGGCTGAGCTCGGTGTGTGTGGGCTGGGCGTCGCTAATGAACCGGAAGAAATGAAGGACGCGGAGCGAGACCTGTTTGCTCCTGCAGGACCGAAGCTGACCGTGGCCCAGGCCGCCATCATCCAGGGCTTCCCAAGTGAATGGAAGTTCTCAGGACGCAAGACCGCTGCTTACCGGCAGGTCGGGAACGCGTTTCCCCCGCCGGTGGCGCAGGCTGTTGGGGAGCAGATCTACGCTGCGTTTGAGGCTGCGGCGAAGACCCAGACAGGTTGAGGCGCGACTCATGTCACTTCTTGTGCAGCCGAAGGCGGCTGACTGTAGCCGCGATCTTGATCGCGCAGTCTTCGGCTGCCTCATGCTCCCAGAATCGAAGCACAGTCCATCCTGCCGCCATGAGCTGCTCATCTGTATCGCGGTCCCGTGCCACGTTTCCGGCGACCTTGCTTGACCAGTAGCCCGGGTTGGTCTTGGGGGGTACGTAGTGCTCCGGGCAGCCGTGCCAGTAACAACCGTCGATGAATACGGCCAGCTTCGCCGAGCGGAAGACGATGTCGGCAGTCCGGCGCAGACCGGGCAATGGCTTGGCCGCTACCCGGTAGCGAAGTCCTTGGGCGTGGAGCAGGCTGCGCACCAAACGTTCAGGCTGAGTGTCCCGGCTACGGATTGCCTGCATGTTGCGACGCCTAGTAGCCGATGAGGCCCAGGACCCCTCGGGGGGAACCCAGGTCTGGTCGGCGTCATCGATCTGCCTCTGCTGCTGCATGCCCTCTCCTGCGTGACCGCTCAGTCTGGAGCGCTCGTATTCTTCCTAGTCTCAGGCAGAAGCGGAGCGCGCTCTGGCTGATCGTCCGGGCTGGCCACGACCCAGTATCGACCTTCAAGCCACACCTGTGGCTGGCCGTCGTGGTGCTGCTTCGCCTCAACGACCCGGATACTGATGTTCTCGCCCTCCTGCGGGATGGGGAGCCCCAGCTGTTCGGCGACGGCCTGATGGTTGGGGTAGTCGCCGCATATGAGGATCCCCTCATCGCGGAGCTTCTGGCGAGCGCCTCCGTTGTACCGAACACGCTTCATGTAGTCCTTCTGCTGTGCAAGAGTGCGTACGACCGTACGGCTCACTCTGCGCCCCTGCACTTGGCGGAACAGCTCGTTGACCTTCGCCTGCCCCCGACTGCGCTTCGACCCAGCGCCGGCGGTGAGGATGGCTGCCTGGGTCTCCTTACTGATGTGCAACAGAAGGTTCTCCTCTAGCGGTTCCTTGTGCCATAGCCAGGAAACGAGTGCATGATGTTGCTTCGTCAGTTGAAACTTTCCATCCCGATTGCCCTTCTTCGTGATGGTGCCGCTGGTTGTGAGTTTGGCGCGGTTGGCGCGCAAGAGTCCGGCACTCCAAAGCCCCTGGTGGTCGTCTGCCCAGACGACGAGGCAGATCTCGTCAAGAGCCTCCGGCGGGATCATCCAGCCGTAGAGCTTCTGCGAGAACTTGCAGTCGACTTCAACACCTGCGATCAGATAGTCCATGTCGACGCCGCTGTGGAAGTTGAACTCGCGCAGCAGATTAATCTCCACCAGCGTGCCCGCATGAGTCTTCTCGGTCTTATGTAGGTCGTTCCAGTCAAAACGCCCGGTGTGTTCCCCGTCGAGTAGTTGATCTATGGTCTCGCGCAGGACACGGGCAAACCTCTCCCCCTTCGGGTCGAGGCTGAGCAGATGCTGCCGCACGAGCATCAGTTCCGGGTCGTCGTAGACACCAGGCGCCGGACCAGAGTGTCCGAAGAGCGTCACAGGCGGACTCCTGAGTAGGGGGAGGACTGCGTGCTCCCAGTATCACCGATCACAACACGTGCTGTTCATCTGTTCTAAGACCAACTACGTTGCGCAAACGGCAAGTTGGGGCCGATGTGTGAGGTGGACGGGTGACAGAGACCACGGCAGATGACGTGCTGGAGCTGTTCTGTGCTTCTGCAGGCACAAAGAAGCGGTTTGAGGACTGGAAGAGTGATCCCCGGAGGGCGGAGGTGGCACCGGTGGTGCTGGCGCACCGTACCCGAGTGCTGTATCGCCTCGCCGAAGGCGACGTGTTAGACGTCTGCCGCCGTACCGAGCACGCTCTGGGGCAAGTGAGGCGTGAAGTGGGTGAGAGCGTTCCTCAGATCGTGGACTGGCACCCGGATTTCGCGTTCACGCATACGTTCCATACGTGCGTCGAGAGAATGGGAGCCCTTCCCACGTACCAACGCTTCCGGGAATTCTCCCTCGACGACGATGACGGTCAGAGAATGCTCGGCAAACCGGCGAAGGATGTTATCCGTCGTCTCGTTGGCGCGGGGTGCCCACAGTGGCAGGCGCAGGCGGCGATGCGCTGGCGTATCGGGAACGCGTATTACGGTTTCCTGCGCGAGGTTTACACCCTAATGCAGCTTCGGCGGCGCGGAATAGATTTGCGGGTCCACCCGCTGGCAGACGCGCTATTTCGCGTGGATGCCTGGGTGGGGCGGAGGGCGCTAAGTCTTCGTGTGGGAAACAAGAAGTTTCGGCAGGGAACCAACAGTGGTCGGAAGACCCCAGCCGAGCAACTACTCGCTGACGTGCTGCCGCCGTTACACTTCGACACGATCGAACTCGGGGCAGCAACTGCATTCGGCGAGGTGCACTTGCCGACGGCGGTGCACCTCGACCATGCTGCAGCCCGTCTCACGGATCATGGTGGGACTACCAGCGCTACTCACATGAATTGACGATAGCCGCGTCTGGACGGCTGGAGTCCTTCGCCCGGAATCGGACGAGCTGGCGCTTGGAGTCGATCGCGGCTAGGGGCGGGATCACGGTGAAGGCCATGATGACATCAGAGGCATCCGCCTTCCCTGTGGCCGCGGCCTCCCTGACCTCGGCGTCTGTTCGAGCTTCGACCACCGGGTACAGCAGGACTACTCCACGGTGCGGACCGAGGCGGGGAACACCCTCCTCGCTTCGCTCCAGCTCCGCCTGATCGATCAACTGCTGGGCGTATGCGCGGTGTTCCAGGCCGGAGATACGGCTGAAGGCCGCTTTGCCGGCCTGGCGGGTTCGCCGGAACAGTGAAAACGGGCCGTGGCCCAGCACAGTCGCCTCGATGCGGTGATGCTCCGTGCGGTGCGGCGCCATGACGAGCCAGTCGTCGACCTTAGCGAGACGGCCGTCGAGCTGAGAGAGGTACGTGAGGTGCGGTGCAAGGACGTTGCCGTCCTCCCATTCCAGTGCACTGAGGATGCCGAGGAGATCTGCGTGTGGCACGACGGTGGCAGCTGCACGGAAGCTGCGCGGCAGGGGGGTCGTGTCATCGGGCAGGAGATGACAGGTCGTGTTTGTGCCGCTTAGCGCCGCGAGTACCGGCTGCCAGCGCTGCGTGTTGCGCGCAATGGCCTTGGAGGAGAACGGGTAGGCCGCGGGCTCTATGGGGCGTCCTGGCGATCGCACCTCAACCAGCTCCGCGTTGAACATCTTGTTGCGAGCCGCGGGCTTCATCCACGACAAGTGCTGGGCGACCAACGGGGGAATTTGTGCGGGCGTCACCTGCGGTCGGCCGTCCACCATGGGCGCGTATCGTGCCAGTTCGGCACGGAAGAGTTCCTCGTCCCGGCAGATAGCCTCGAACGCTTCGTACAAGTCGGCTGTTCTGGTCTTTGTCAGCTGCTCCTCGCGGCCGATGTACAGCCGCACCAAGTCCCGGTACCCGGGCCGGAAGCCGAACCACCGCCCCATCTGCATCAGCGTGTCTGCCTGCTGCGTCGTGCGGCGGTAGTAGGTGACCGTGAGGCCCTCCACTGTGAAGCCGCGGGAGAGCTTCGTGCCTCCGACCAGGATCTTCCAGACGTTCGGAGTGCGGTCGAAGTCCAGGTCGATCTGCGAGAAGTAGCGGTCGGTGTCGCCGTTCACGACGATGACCGGGTTACCGCCAGAATTGATCAGTTGGCGGGCACGCGACACGTACGGCTTCAGGTCGGCATAGGAGGCGGGGACGGGCAGGCCGTCGTCGGCGTACCGCTGGAAGTCGGAGGCGAGCAGGCCCTCCAGGCGAGCGTGACCCTCGGGGCCGGTATAGCCCGCCTGGTGCCACATCGTGTTGATGCGCAGGGCGAGGTCCGCGTGATCATCCATCCGGACGGACTCGTGCACGAGCATCGTGTGGTGGCGGAAGGGTCCATCCGCTACGCCCTGATCGGCGCGGTAGAGCTTGAGAGCTCCGGTGAGCAGGAAGGCATCCATGGCTTCCTGGAGGCGGTCGCCAGTGTCCTCGAGGATGCCCCGGACATGGATCTCCTCCGCAGTACCTTCGGGGTTGTCCAGGTCGTGGAAGTCCTGAACGCCCATGTAGCCGGACGGGCGAGGCAGCGAGATGAGGAAGTCACGCGGGAAGATGTCGTCGCCGTCGCCCGGGTCGACGAAGACATTGGCGAAGGGCGTCGCCGTGTAGCCGACGTACTGCGCCCTCGGGAGGAGCTTCAGCAGATCCGAGATGAGGCCATTGATCGCGGTACGGCTGACCTTGCCGGCCTCCCACTTCTTCGGGTCGGTGGTGTTGACCGAGGCCTGGTCGGACTCGTCGTCGATGATGAGGGCCGGTATCTCGGAAAGTAGCGGGCCGATCTTCCGCAGGTCCTTCACCAGGTTGGTCAGGACACTCTTGTTCTTCTTCACGACCATGACGCGGGCTGCCGCGTCATGCAGGTTTGCCGGGTCATACAGCGGACGCGCGCGGTCGTGCTTCTCGAACTCCAGGGTGCGGATGCCGTTCAGGAGCTTCCGGTAGTCGTCGTCGCGTGTGGTGAGCCGCTCGATGTCGAAGGATCCGAGCATCGAGGGACGGCCGTCATGCGAGACGAATTTATGCGGCCAGTCTTCGTCGTCCTGATAGTCGATGCCGACGAGTGCGTCGAGATCGGTGGGATCGGCTCCGCGCAGGATGTTCTCCTGGCCTATCAGCTCCATGTCGAGACGGCGCTGGGTCTGGGCACGGAGCAGGTTGAGCGTGCCGCCGAGGACGATGACGAGGCGGTAGCCCGCGTCAATGGCCTTGGCGATGACGCCGGTGAAGTTTGCTGTCTTTCCGGACTGGACGTATCCGACCACTAGGCCACGGGCGCCGTACGGTTCTTCGCGTGTTGGGTCGGACAGCCGCTCCACAACGCTGTGGGATGCCTGGTCGAGGGTGGATACGGCGGCGTCGCTCCAGCCCTTCTGGCGCAGCGCCTTCTCGTACGACCTCCAGTAGAAAGAGCGGCCGGCGGCGCCCTCCCTGGAGTACCACGGCTGGAACTCCCTGCTGATGACTACTGGACCAGGTTCCTTGAAGACAGGCACGATTGAGTCCAGTGCCTTGCGCAGATCTGCTCCAAAGCCGAGACGGTTGTAGGCATCGGCACGCCGGTCATCGGTGCGTGCAGGGGAGTTGGACCAGCTGGGGTTCTCTGCGAAGTCCCAGGCCGTGAGTGTGCGGCGCCACAGGGCAGTCAGCTCGTCGCCGGAATCAGCGGACAGCAGCCGGTCGCGAAAGTGGACCAGGTCGGTGTCGGCAGGGTCATGCTCCTCGGAATGCACGAAAGCGAGCTTGGCGAAGTGCTTGGGGCCCCCTCGGTGCATGGAGGCCAAGACGTCTATGTGGACGTTGAGAAGGTGATCAGTCATTAGGGAATCTCCGGTCCCGCTCAGCCGGCGGCAGTGTCGTAACGGGCTATTTCGCAGCGGGCTGCGGAGACAAGGACGCTGTTCCACAGCGCCATCTCGTCGTCGCGCTGGGCGCTGGAGCGCCCCATACGGAAGTTCTTCTCGAGGATGAGGTAGAGCAGCCCCTTGAGGACGGGTGCGTCGTTCGAACCAGCGCGGCGGTCGCCGTTGAAGGCCTGCCGGTATTCCTTGTTGAGGCGTACGACGTGGTCGTCACGGTCGATACCGAAGAACACGTCGGAGGGCATGGCCTCCCATCGGAAGGTAATCGGTTCCTCGCCCTCCAGCTGCGGCAGCTCGTCACGCAGCGTGCGCTTCAGTTTCGGATCGATGCCCTTACCCGGTGGGATGACCTCGGTGCGCTTGACCTCCGTGGAGCGCCGTGCGGCCTCCCGGTAGGTGGTCTCGGCTTCCTGAAGGTAGGCGGCGAAGCTGTGGCCGTTCGCGTCGGCCGCCTTCTCCAGGCCCCGGGCGAATGCTGGGGTGACGTTCACGCCGTCCTTCTTCACCGTGAGGCTGAAGACGCCGTTGGGGGTGGAAGGCAGATCGATTGCGATCCGCGCCAAGTTGTGGTGCGCCTCGGCACTGCGCGTGCCGTTCCAACCGCCTGCCTGGACCAGGCGGTCGTGCCTGTAGATGTAGAAACCCTGCCGGTCGGCGAGTGCTCCGATGCCGCGGTAGGCGACGAGCGGCGATTTGGGCGGCCATATGTGCGCGACCAGCGGGACTTCGCCAACACCTTCAACGGGAGCCGTGTACGTGCGTGGGTAGCCTGCCCGCCCCGGAACGCGGTAGCCGAACGGATCGATGGGTTCGATACCGCGGTGGTCGAGCTCTTCGCGCGTGTGGACGTCCTCGACGACGATGTCGACATGGAAATCGTCGCTGGACAGGAACCGGTGCAGGTAGAGCCCCAGATGGGTCTCCAGCTTCTCGATCGCGTCGTTGAGGAAGCGGTCCGTCTGGCCTGCCGTGATGGTCTCGAAGGCACGCACGCCGTCCCATCGGACGATTGTGCCGTGCCATTCGATGACGCCGTCGTAACGGTCCACCAGGTCCTGGCAGTAGCCGGCATCCACGATGTCGCAGCTGAAGTCGGCCTGTGCCGCCTCCGTGCGCCAGCGGCGGCCTGCTGACGGACTGCGCTTCGTACGGCTGATTACGGTGAGCGAGTCGCTGTGCGAAAGGGATGCAGCCTTCAGTCCTGCACCAAAGTGGCCGAGCGCCGAGTCTGCATACTCCTTCTGCCCGCCGACCGTCATCGCGACGTCCAGCGCAGCCTCGTCCATGCCGGAGCCGTCGTCGATCACGAGAAGACTGACCAGGCGTTCATCGTCGCGCAGGAAGCTCACTACGACCTTGTGGGCACCCGCATCTATGGAGTTGTCCACAAGATCCGCGATGGCTGCTTCAAAGCCGTAGCCCTGATGAGACAGCGATTCGACGTAGCGCGCGGCAGGCGGAAGCTTCTTACTGCCGCTGGTCGGGACGTCGTACTGCCAGTCTGCTGAGGGCGCGTAAGGCGACATGAGCTGCTGCTGCTCCTGGGCACACAGGACGGGGCCTGCGTGGGGGAGGAGGAGGCCCGTCAGTTCCTACTGGAGATATGAAGATACTGCAAAGGTCAGACAAACGAGCCGGTGATTCTCGAAAAGACGCAGCTCAATCGCGTGCCCAGTAGCGGCAATGTGGCCAATACAACTTTAGTCAGGCAGCGTAGGCCGAGGTGGCGGTGCGGTTTCGGGTCGCTCACCCGTTGCTCACCCGACAACCGCGGACATCCCGTGACACTCCCCATAAACCCGCCCCGACCCACACCAACACCCCTCATCCCGCCGCGGCGGCCAAGCCACCGCCCGCCCCCGGGCCGCCAGCGTCGTCGCGTACTGCGGGAGCAGTGACGCGTCCGACGGGGACGAGGCCTCCGACGCGGCGAAGGCCTCGTACGACGGGACCGTGGCCGTGACGATGCCGAGGTTCGGGGTGCCGGAGGCGGCGAGTTCGCGGAGGGAGGACTCGACTGTGGCGAGGTGTTCCTCGTGGGAGGGGTACTCCGCGGTCAGGTCCGGGTACGCCGTCAGGAGTTCGGTGAGTTCGGGGGCCGGCCAGTGGAGGACCGCGACCGGGAAGGGGCGCGAGAGAGCCTCGCGGTACGAGCCCAGTTCGGCGCGCAGCCGTGAGATCTCCGCGCGCAGCTCCGCGGGGTCCTCCGAGCCCAGGGACCATACGCGCTTGGGGTCGTGGAGTTCGTCCAGGGACACCGGGGACGGCCCCCCGGAAGACGAGGTGTGCAGGCTGTCGGCCAGCGTGTCCCACTCGTCGTGCGGGGCGCCGAGCATACGGCGGACCCGGTGGCGGCCGAACAGTACCGGATGGGCGTCCTGCGGTGGGTCCGGCTTGTCGGCCAGCAGCAGGGCGACCGCCTGCGTGAACGTTTCCTGGGCCGCCTCGAGCTCGTCGTGCGCCTCGAGTGCCTCGGCCACGATCACCCACGGCGCAGCGTCGTTCGGGGCCGCGGCCCGTACGCCGTCGATGATCGCCCTGGCCTCCGCCTCATGGCCGTACTCCCAGAGGTTCGCGGCCTTCAGGGCCTTCACCAACTGGGGGTTCTCCAGGGCGGTGGGGGAGGACGACGAGAGCAGGCGGTCGTAGAGCGTCGTGGCGCGTTCTCGGTCCTCGGCCAGCTCGAGGTGGGCCGCGGCCTGCAGCAGCAGGTGCTCCGCGTCCTCGGGATAGAGCCCGGCCGTGCGCTCCATGCGCTCGGCTTCGGCGATGTGGTCGACAAGGTCGGCAGGCATGTCGGGGCGCATGGGGGACACGGTACTGCCGTCAGGTGGCCGTGAAGAGGCAAGTGTGCGTCAGTGTGGGCAGTGGTGCGTGATCATTGCGCTGCCCCATGCCTGATCATCGCGCGGTCCCCACGCCTTCCCGGCCCTTCCCTTCGTGGCCGTGGCCCTGGTCACTTGAAGGCCCAGCCCTTATCGTGCGGGCCGGCGGAGGGAGAGGCCGTGCGGGTGCGGTGGCGGGCGCGGGTTCCGGTGGTGGTGCAGGGGCAGGTCCGTCGGCGTGCGGCGGCCGTCCGGGTGCTCTGGACCGGAGCCGAAGTCGCCGTCACCGCCGGGCTCGTCCTGCTCCTCCTCGTCGTACATCAACTGTGGTGGACCAACCGGCAGGCGCAGAAGGCCGCGGACCGCACGGTGCAGGCCCTGGAGCGGGGCTGGGGGAGCGGCGGTACGCAGGGTGGTGGTGGGGATGGCGGCGCGGAGTCCCCGGTCGGCGACGGTGAGCAGGAGGGCGAGCAGGACGACGACGGCGTCTCCGCCGGCGCGGGGCAGTCCTCGCAGTCCGCCGGTGCCGGTGCCGGTACGGGTACGCGCCGCGCGACCGCACCCCGCTGGGACCAGGCCTACGCCGTCCTCGTCATTCCCCGCCTCGGCCTCCGCGTCCCCGTGGCAGAGGGGGTCAGCAAGGCTGGCGTCCTCAACAAGGGGTACGCGGGCCACTACCCCGGCACCGCCCAGCCCGGCCGCGCCGGGAACTTCGCCCTCGCCGGGCACCGCAACACCCACGGCGAGCCGTTCCGCTATATCAACCGACTCGAGCGCGGCGACGCAGTCCGCGTCGAGACGAAGACGGCCGTCTACACGTACGTCGTCGACAAGACCCTGCCGCAGACCTTGCCCCGCGACGGCAGCGTGATCGCGAGCGTGCCGCGCAGCCAGGTCAGGAGCGGGTACGGATACCGCGAACCCGGCTACTACCTCACGCTCACCACCTGCACTCCCGAGTACACGTCCAAGTACCGGCTTGTGGTGTGGGGAAAGCTTCAGGCCATGCGGCCGCGGTGAGCCGGCCGGGACGGCTGGCGCGACTCCGATCGAGCTGCACACCGCGGAGAAGGTGTCGCCCCTCTCCGGCTGTCTGCCGAGCCTGTTCCAACTGCCCGCCTTCTTCCTCCTCTACCACCTGTTCTCCAACCGGACGATCGGCGGCGAACCGAACGCACTGCTCGGCCACGCGCTCCTCGCCGCACCCCTCGGGGACCGGTGGGCGGACGCGCTGGGGCGCGGCGGGATGTTCGGTGGACAGGGCCTGGTGTACGTCGGGCTCTTCTCGATCGTCGCGGCGGTGGCCGCGTTCAACTACCGGCGGAACAAGCGGCAGATGGCGGTGGCGGGCGCGCCGATGCCGGCCGCCGGGGGTGACGGGCAGCAGGCGGGACAGCAGATCCCGGGTATGGGCGCGATGACCAAGGTCATGCCGCTGATGTCGTTTCTGACCCTGTTCACGGTGGCGGTGGTGCCGCTGGCGGCCGCGTTGTACGTGGTGACCAGCACCACCTGGAGCGCGGTCGAGCGGGCCGTTCTGTACCGGGACATGCCGGGGACGGCGAGTGGGGCAGCGGGCGGGGCCGCGGGGAAGGCGTTGCGGTCCAGTACGTGAACCGGGTATTGCGGACTGCACGCGGAGATCGGAGGATCGACCAGTCCTCCGATGGCTGCAGGCGCGCGATTCACTGTGCGCGGCACCGTCCGTTGGCCGGGCTGGCCGCAATTCAAGGGAGATGGACAAGCATGAAGCTGCTGCGTGTCGGTACGGCGGGGGCGGAGCGCCCTGCTCTGCTCGATGCCGACGGGACCCTGCGGGATCTGTCGGGGATCGTCAAGGACATCGACGGTGAACTGCTGGCCGACGAGACAGCGCTCGGCCGTGTCCGGTCCGCGGCCGAGTCCGGCGAACTGCCCGTGCTCGACGCCGCGGGACTGAGGGTCGGGCCGCCCCTCGGGCGCCTCGGCAAGATCGTGTGCATCGGGCTGAACTACCACGACCACGCGGCCGAGACCGGTGCCGAGCCGCCCGCCGAGCCGGTCGTCTTCTTCAAGGCCGCCGACACGGTCGTCGGGCCGTACGACACCGTGCTGGTGCCGCGCGGCTCGGTGAAGACCGACTGGGAGGTCGAACTGGCGGTCGTCATCGGGCGTACCGCCCGCTATCTGGAGTCGGACGAGGAGGCCCTCGCGCACGTCGCGGGGTACGCGGTGGCGCACGACGTGTCCGAGCGCGAGTTCCAGATCGAGCGCGGCGGCACCTGGGACAAGGGCAAGAACTGCGAGACGTTCAATCCGCTGGGGCCCTGGCTGGTGACCGCGGACGAGGTGCCGGATCCGCAGGCGCTCGGTCTGCGGCTCTGGGTGAACGGGGAGCTGAAGCAGGACGGGAACACGTCCGACCAGATCTTCCCGGTCGCCGAAGTCGTCCGGTACGTCAGCCAGTTCATGACGCTGTACCCGGGCGACGTCATCAACACGGGGACGCCGGCGGGCGTCGCGCTCGGGATGCCGGAGCCCAAGCCGTTCCTTCGGGCGGGGGATGTGGTGGAGCTGGAGATCGAGGGGCTGGGGCGGCAGCGGCAGGAACTGAAGAACGCGTAGGCGGACAGCGGACCGGACCGCTGTGCCACGGGCGCTTGGTGACTCCGCGTAACCGGACACCAAGCGTATCGTTGTACCAGGCGGCTGGCCGCGACCCCGCGGTGGCGGGGAGGAGCGGCACAGTGACTGTTCTCGAAGACAGGACCATCATGGCCGAGCGGATCGAGGAGCTCACCCTCGACGACATGTTCGCGTGGCTCGAGCGGTCGCACGTCCCCGAGGGAATCAAGGTGGAGATCGTTCGGGGGGCCGTCTACATGTCGCCGCAACGCCAGACGCACTGGGAGATCATCGCGGACATCTACGAGCAGCTGCGAGCCCGCTACCCCCGGCAGCGCACCGCCTCTGACGTCCGTATCGACTTCCCCGGCCACCTCAACGGCTTCGCGTCCGACGTCGCCGCGTTCAAGGAGGGTGCCCGCAAGGATGCGAAGGGCCGCTGGCGCTACCAGGACGTCGAGTTCGTGGCCGAGGTGATCTCCAAGGACACCGCGGCCAACGACTACGGCCCGAAGCTCGAGACGTACGCCGCCGCCGGCGTGCCGGTGTACGTGATCGCCGACCCGTACACCGGCGAGTGCCATGTCCACACGCGGCCCAAGGACGGTAGGTACCGCGCCGACCTGACGTTCGACTTCGGTGACGAGATCGATCTCACCGACACGCCCGTCGGCATCAAGCTGGCCACGAACGAGTTCCCGCGGGAGCAGCAGGGCGGCGCCGCCGACACCGGGACGGCTGCGGGCACTTCTTGATGCCGGGGCGCTCCCAGCACCGCGTTCCCGCAGGCGTCCCCACCCGGTCAGGCCAGGAACCGTTCCAGCGCCTCCACCACCATCGCGTGGTCCTCGACTTGCGGGAGGCCCGAGACCACCACAGTGCCGATCACTCCTGCGCCTTCGATGAGGATCGGGAAGGCGCCGCCGTGGGCCGCGTACACGTCGGGGTCGAGGCGGGAGGAGTCCTCGAAGGTCGTGCCCTTGGCGCGGAAGCGGGAGCCGACCAGGTAGGAGGAGCAGCCGTAGCGCTCCACGACGCGGCGCTTGCGGTCGATCCAGGCGTCGTTGTCGGGGGTCGAGCCCGGCAGCGCGGCGTGGAAGAGCTGCTGGCCGCCGCGGCGGATGTCGATCGCGACCGGCGCGTTCCTGGAGCGGGCCAGTTCCACCAGGAGCGAGCCGAGGGCCCACGCGTCGTCGTGGGTGAACTGCTTCAGCACCAGACGGCGTTCCTGGTCCTCCAGCTCGGCGATGTCCGGGGCGCCGCTGTTCACACTGCTCACAGGGTCACCGCCACACCGTCGCGGGCCGAGTGGCGCGCCGCCTCCAGGATGTCGAGGGCCGCGGCGGCCTCGTGCGCGGTCACCGGGTTGGGGCCCTCGCCGCGCAGGGCGGCGGCCACTGCCGCGTAGTACGCCGGGTAGTCGCCGTTCAGCGTCGGTACGGGGCGGCCGCCGCCGGTCAGCGGGGACTCGCCGGAGCCGATGCGGCCCCACAGCGACTGGGGTTCGGCGCCCCACTCGGCCTCCGTTGCGGGGCGCTTGCCCTCGCGCAGGGCGGCCTCCTGGGGGTCGAGCCCGTACTTGACGTAACCGGCCGAGGAGCCCAGGACGCGGAAGCGGGGGCCGAGCTGGGCCGCGGTGGCCGACACGTACAGGTGCGACCGCACGCCGTTCGCGTGCGTGATCGCGATGAACGTGTCGTCGTCGGTCTCCGCTGCCGGCCGCCGCACGTCCGACTCGGCGTAGACCTGCACCGCAGGACCGAAGAGCACCAGTGCCTGGTCGACGACGTGGCTGCCCAGGTCGTACAGCAGACCTCCGATCTCTTCGGGGTCACCGGACTCGCGCCAGCCGCCCTTGGGGTGCGGCCTCCACCGCTCGAAGCGGGACTCGAAGCGCCATACGTCGCCGAGTTCGCCGTCGGTCAGGAGCTGCTGGAGCGTACGGAAGTCGTTGTCCCAGCGACGGTTCTGGAAGACGGACAGCAGCAGACCGCGGCCCTCGGCGAGCGCGGCGAGCTCGCGCGCCTCAGCCGCCGTACCGGCGACCGGCTTGTCCACGACCACCGGCAGGCCCGCCTCGAGAGCGGCAGTCGCCAGCGGGACGTGCGTCTTGTTCGGCGAGGCGATCACGATCAGGTCGAGCTCGCCGGCGCGGGCCCACAGCTCGTCGGCCGTGTCCGCGAGGCGTGCCTCTGGGAAGGCGGCCGCGGCCTGCTTCTGCCGGTCCGGGTTGGAGGTCACGACCGTGTCGAGGGCGAGGCCCTCGGTGGCGGCGATCAGCGGGGCGTGGAATACGGAGCCCGCGAGGCCGTAGCCGATGAGGCCGACGCGGAGGGGGGAGGTGGTGCGATTCATGTACTCCACTAAAGCACTGGGGGCCGGGGTGGCTGTGGCCGGTACCTTGGGCGGCCGTGCGGCGGCGCCCTGGGGTGTCGGCGCCCGGGCACCCCTGGCGGCCACGGCCGCTTACACCGGGGTAGTAGCCGGAGTGGCCCGCCGTCGTGGTGCTGTGCCCACCCTCCCCATTGCCTTAAGGGCATGGGAGGGACCCCCATCGCCTGGGGGCACCTCCCAGCGTTAGCTGGGGGAGGAACGACTGCCCGCAGCGGTAGCGGCGCGGGGCACCCTTGCTCTTCAGCATGTCGTATTCGTGCGGTTTCCGGCTGATCGGGCGGACTTTGGCGGCCGATCGGCCCTGGTGGGCTGTGTCGGTGCACGGGCCGCGGTCGAATGGCAGGACTCCAGCCGTTGCTCGTCCCGCGATCAGCAAAGGCCATCCATGCGACTGTGCACGTCCCCCGCGTTCGGCCGCAGTGCCGCCACCGCTGCCATCGCCGCCACCATGATCATGATCACGCCCACCTCCGCCGCCCCCACCTCCGCCGCTCCCGCGACGGCCGCTCCCGCGACGGCCGCTCCCGCGTTGGGCGCCCCCGCGGCGGCCGCTCCAGCGTTGGGCGCCCCCGCGGCGGCGGCCCGAGCGATGGCTGCCCCGCCGATGGCCGCCCCCGCCGGCTCCTCCTCCGCCCTGCAGCCCACCTGCGCCACCGCGAACAGCGGCGACTTCCCGATCGGCACCCGTGTCCACGGCGGGCCCGCCACATACCAGGCCGGCGGCGGTCGGCAGGAATGGCTGATCGACCTCACCAACACCACAGGCGAGGCCTGCGGCAACATCCACCCCGTGGTCGTCCTCGTCGACGAGCGGCGGTCGCTCCAGCCGCAGCAGGTACGGCTGGAGTTCGAGGACAGTACGCGGCTGCGGCCCGTCACCTTCGAACGCACCGACCAGGACGAGAACGTCGGCGTCTTCGGCGAGGACTTCGGCGGATTCACCGTCGCCCCCGGCGCGACCGTCACCGTCAGGGTCCGCCTGTCCTTCACCGAGGACGCCCAGCCCGGCAGCGTCGTCGCCAACGCCGCGGTCGTCCAGCGCCGGGACGACGACGGCGACTGGGTGGGCGAGTCCAACGACTATCCGTTCACGATCGCCCCTGCCCCCACCGACACACCCAGCCCGAGCCCCAGCCTCAGCACCGGCCCCGAACCCAGCCCCGGCACGGCCACCCCGGACGCATCGCCCCCCGCCCGAGAGCAGAAGGAGAAGGGCAAGGACGACGAGCTGGCCGGGACGGGACGCCGTCAGCGCACCCTGATCGGCCTCGGCCTCACCGCGGGCGCCCTCCTCGTCGGCGGCGCCGCACTCGTGCTCACCGTCCGCCACATCCGGCCGCGCAGGCGCTGAACCCCGGGCGGACAATCCCGTGCTCGTGCGACCCGCAGGCACGCCTTGGCCCAGCGAGAAGGCCCTCCCCCGGCCACCCGCGATACGGGAGGGCCGGGGAAGGGCCTTCTTCGTTGCCGCGGACTCGCCGCGCGCCGCGATCACACGAGGTCGATCAGGTCCGCGATCGAGTCCACGGCCTCCGAGGGCCGGTACGGATAACGGTCCACCTCGTCCGGCCGGGTCACCCCGGTCATGACGAGGAAGGTCCTCATGCCGGCCTCGAGACCCGCCAGCACATCCGTGTCCATCCGGTCGCCGATCATGGCCGAGGTCTCCGAGTGGGCCCCGATCGCGTTGAGCCCCGCGCGCATCATCAGGGGGTTCGGCTTGCCGACGAAGTACGGCTTCTTGCCGGTCGCCGCGGTGATCAGCGCCGCGACAGCCCCCGTGGCGGGAAGCGCGCCCTCGGCCGAGGGGCCCGTCTCGTCGGGGTTGGTGGCGATGAATCGCGCGCCGTTGTTGATCAGCCGGACGGCCTTGGTCATCGCCTCGAACGAGTACGTCCGGGTCTCGCCCAGGATCACGAAGTCGGGCTCGGTGTCCGTCAGGACGTAGCCGATGTCGTGCAGGGCGGTCGTCAGTCCGGACTCACCGATGACGTAGGCGGTACCGCCCGGCCGCTGGTCGTCGAGGAACTGTGCCGTCGCCAGGGCCGAGGTCCAGATGTTCTCCACCGGCACGTCGAGGCCCATACGGGTGAGGCGTGCGTGCAGGTCGCGGGGGGTGTAGATCGAGTTGTTGGTCAGAACGAGGAAAGGTTTCCCCGACTGCTTCAGCCGCTTGAGGAACTCGTCGGCGCCGGGGATCGGTATCCCTTCGTGGATCAGTACCCCATCCATGTCGGTCAGCCAGGACTCGATCGGCTTGCGCTCTGCCATGGGGCCATTCTCCTGCCGTACGTGGGGCTCTAGAGGTGACGCGACTCGCACGATCCTAACCGTGCTGGAGCGACGGCCGGCCCTGCGCGAACGCGTCGTCGCGCCGGCCCGGCAACGCTGTTCTGTGAGCGGGACATACGCGCGGCGGGCCCCGGACGATGACGTCCCGTAACCCCTCGTTCGGCGCAGTCGCATGCCCGCTGCGGATGCGCCGCGGGCGCGCACAGGGGACCCTTCTGTTACAGGAGGTTCACCATGGGCTCACTGCGACTCACTCTCTGTACCGGGGCGGTGGTCGCTGCCGCTGCGATGCCGATGGCGGCCGGGACGGCGCATCCGGCACACGCAGACGACTCGGCCGCGGGTGTCTCCGTGAGCCCGGCGGGCCCGGTGCCCGGAAGTGACATCGAGCTGCAGGCGCGGGGCTGCACGGGCAAGACGGCCGTCGCCCGCTCGGCCGTGTTCGTCGCGGACGCCGAGCTGACCGTGCGGGAAGGCGTCGCAAGCGGCGACGGCACCCTGCTCTACGGCGAGACCACGCTCAGATCGACCGTGACCGCCGGTACGTACGAGATCACGATCGCCTGCGACGGACGCGACGACAAGGCCAAGGGCTCCGTCACGGTGGCCGAGCGCTCCGCGGCGACGAAGGCCCCCAGTGCCCCGTCGTCTCCGACCGCGCCGGTCCACGCCGGTGGCGGCGGTGCCGCGGCCCAGCTCGCGGCCGCCCAGACGGACACCGAGGAAGCCGCCGGGCCCGGAAAGGTGCAGGCGGTGGTCGGCCTGGTGCTCGCCGCCGTCGCGGCGGTCGTCGTGGCGGTCCGCAGCGTCCGGCGCCGCCGCTCGGAGTAGGGCGGGGACGCCATGTCGGGCGAAGAGCGTTCTTCCTCCGGCACCGGCCGCCTGTTCACGGGAGTCGCCTGGGTGGTGCTCCTGCTCGGACTGTGGTTGTGGGGCCGTGAGATCACCGATGTGCCCAGCGGCCTGTCGGCGCCGACGACGGGTGACGCGGCGGCGGTCGGGCGGCCGCTCGGCGTCGAACTGCCGAAGGCACTGGAGCCGCTGCCTGCCGCGAAGCCGGTGCGCGTCGATGTGCCGGCGATACGGGTGCAGGCGCCGGTGGTGGCCCGCGGGGTCGCCCCGGACGGGGCGGTCGAGGCACCGTCCTACGAACAGGCCGGGGCCGTCGCCTGGTACGCGAACGGTACGCAGCCCGGAGCGGCCGGCGCCGCGGTGTTCGTCGGCCATGTCGACACCGAGTCGCGGCCCGCGGTCTTCTTCGACCTCAGTGCGCTGCGGCCGGGGGACAAGGTCCGGGTGAGCCGGGACGACGGGACGGTCGCCGAATTCACGGTGGACGATGTGCAGGTCCTCACGCGTGAACGGTTCGACGCGCGGCAGGCGTACGGCGTGCATGAGGCCGGGCGGGCGGAGCTTCGGCTCATCACGTGTGGGGGTACGTTCGATGAGGCTCGGCGTACGTATACGGCGAACGTGGTGGTGTCCGCGTACCTGACCGGCCGTGGGCCTTGAGGTACGCGGACAGCCGTTGTGCGTCGGTCAACCCGACGGAGTGACCACAGCGGTATCGGGGCGACCGCCGGCCGCAGTGGCGGTATGAGCCGCCGCTCGCAGCCCCAGTCCTCCGAACACCGCCCCGAACACGCCCCACAGCACCGCGTGCGACGCCAGGGACAGTACGCGGAAGTTCCACAGGAGTGTCGCGTCGACGGGGACGTCGTCCGGGTTGCCCGGGAGGGCGAACGTCGCCGCGAGGACGGCGATCACGGTGAGCACGACCGCGATGTGGCGGACCGGCGCCGGGCGGCCGGACAGCCGTACCGACACCTGCCAGGCCAGCAGCATGCCGAGCACACTGATCACGATCGACGCCAGCCACAGCGCCTGGCGGTCGCCGACCGTGCCGGAGTCGCCGACACCCGGCGGGTTCGCCGGGTAGCGCAGACCGGGCAGCAGCGCCACCGCCAGGAAGGCGGCCGCCGAGAAGACCAGTGCGCGCCGCCACGGCTCAGCCTGCGGAGTGCGGCGGTGCACCAGGGCGTAGGCGATGGCGAAGAGGACGCCGAGCGCGAGCCCGGCGATGACCGCGGTGACGACGAGGCCCGCGTGCTGCGTGGAGCGCGAGAAGAGCTCCTCGTGGTGCTGCACTGCGGTGGCGCCGTCATGCGAGTGAGCCGAGCGAGCCTCCTCGGCACGGATCGCGCGGTCCATCAGGGGCTCGGCGGCCAGCAGGGAGAAGAGGCCGGCCGCAAGGCCCGCCGCCCCTCCCGCCGCCAGCCCGCGCCCGAGCAGGGGAAGTACAGGAGTGGACATGGTGCGTACGGCCGATCAGTGGCAGGGAGCGCCGAAGAGGTGCCGGCCGTCGTGCGCGAACTCGTGCAGATAGTCGCCGGTCGCCGCGATCACGGTGCCGTGGTCCATGAAGACCGCGTAGAGCGCGATCAGGGCGACGATCGCCGCGGCGGATGCGATGAGCCAGTCGCGGGTGCTCGTCGCCGCGGACGTGACCGCGGTGGTGTCGGTGGTCGGTGCGGTGTGCAGGGACATACCGGTGGGCCTCCTTCTGGGGTTTCCACGCCCCATGGCAGGAGGACGACGGGTCAGTTCCTGACTTCCGCGCGCGGGATGCGCGCGGTCACAGTGGCGGGACCGTCCCGGAGTCGCACCGGGTTCCTGTCAACCGTCGCCTCGATGTATGGACTT
Source organism: Streptomyces himalayensis subsp. himalayensis (assembly GCF_013778455.1). Taxonomy (GTDB): domain Bacteria; phylum Actinomycetota; class Actinomycetes; order Streptomycetales; family Streptomycetaceae; genus Streptomyces; species Streptomyces himalayensis. Next base: position 52,844 of record NZ_JACEHE010000021.1, read on the forward strand.
GTCGTCCCGGAGAGTCCCAGTCGCGCAGGGACACTGTCAACCGCGCCTACGTCACACCGGCACATGCGGGTTACCCCGCCCGGCGCGGTACCAGCAGCCGTGGACCCGTAACAGCTCTCCGACGATGCCGGAGTGATCTCGTGGGGGGTGGACCACCTATGTCAGGATTGAAAGCCAGACTGTGCACCCAAGGGGGAGTGGATGTACCGCAATGCAGGCATTTTCCGGGGGACTTCTGGGAGTTCGCCGGACGCCCGCGGAACGCGGCTCAGGGTCAGGGGGGTGAAGGCGTCGGCGGCGGTGGCGGGGGCGGCACTGCTGCTGGCGGGGTGCTTCTCCTCCGGTGACGAGGAGCCGAACAAGGAACCGGCGAAGTCGCCGATCGCGCAGCAGCCGAAAAGCGAGGATCCGTACTGGGTCAATCCGAACGGCAATGCCGCCAAGCAGGTGGCGACATATGTGAAGGCCGGCAAGGAAGATGAGGCCGATCAGATCCGCAAAATAGCGGAGCAGCCCACCGGTGAGTGGATCGGCCCGGAGAACCCTGAGCAGGAGGCGCGCGGTTTCACCGAGGCCGCCGAGAAGGCCGACCGTGACGCGATCCTCGTCCTCTACAACATTCCGCACCGCGACTGCGGCAACTACTCGGGGGGCGGCGCCGCCGACGGCAACGCGTACCGCGCCTGGATCGACGGGGTCGCCAAGGGCATCGGCGACCGCAGCACCACGGTGATCCTGGAGCCGGACGCGGTGCTGCACCTGGTCGACGGCTGCACACCCGAGGAGTTCCACGAGGAGCGCTACGACCTCCTCAAGGGCGCCATCGAGAAGCTCAAGGCGCTCAAGAACACCAAGGTGTACCTGGACGCGGGCAACGCGGGCTGGGGCAAGCCGGACCAGATCTTCGAGCCGCTGACGTGGGCGGGCGTCGGGCAGGCCGACGGCTTCTCGGTGAACGTCTCCAACTTCTACACGACCCAGGACAGCATCGCGTACGGCAAGGAGCTGTCCGCGAAGGTCGGCAACAAGCCGTTCGTGATCGACACCAGCCGCAACGGCAACGGCCCGTACACGGAGGGCGCAGCCGACGAGCGCTGGTGCAACCCGCCGGGCCGCGCGCTCGGCGAGGCACCCACGACCAAGACGGGCGACGACCTTGTCGACGCGTATCTGTGGGTCAAGCGTCCCGGCGAGTCCGACGGCACCTGCAAGGGCGGTCCGAAGGCGGGGCAATGGTGGGCTGACTACGCACTGAAGCTGGCCGAGGCCTCCAAATAGCGACAGTCCCCGCGCCCCAGAAGGGGCGCGGGGACCTGCTCGGCCAACTACAACGGCGCTACGGCACCCTGACCCACTGCGCCTTGCTCGGCGTCCCCTGGTCGTCCGTTACGAACAGCATGTACCAACCGGATTCGACGAGATTGCGGCTCTTCGGAATGGTGACCGTCACGCCCTCCGACGTCTTCTTCAGATCCAGCGCGATGGAGCGCTGGTCGACGTCGGTGACGTGTGTGGAGGCGCTCGGCCGGATCAGCCGTGCCGTCTTGATGGACGCCGAGTGCTTCGTGGTGAAGGTCGCCGACTCGCCGCGCTTGACGGTCTTCGGGCCGCCGCCCAGCGTCGGCTGCGAGCCCTGGTAGAGATACGGCGGCGTGTAGATCTCGATGCGCTGCTCGAAGGTGCCCGGCTTGGTGTTGGCCTTGTCGGCGTAGAGCGAGTCCGAGCCGAAGAACATCACGCGGCCGTCGGGCAGCAGCAGCGAGCCGGAGTGGTAGTTGCGGCCGACCAGCGGGTCGGCGACCCGCCGGAGGCTGTTGGCCTTCGCGTCGTAGATCCGTGCCTGGAGGATGTTGGAGTCGCCGCGCCCGCGGTAGTCCTCGGAACCGCCGGAGACCAGCACGGTGTCGTCGGGCAGGATCGAGGACTGCGGGTAGCGGGTGCCCTTCTCCAGCTCGGGACCGTCCACGAACTTCGGGTCGTCGGCCAGCAGGTCGATGATGCGCGTCTTCTTGCTGGACTTCTTGGACTCGCCGACCCCGCCGCCGCCGATCACCATGTACTTCTCGTCCTGCGCGGGCGGCAGCAGCACCGTGCCGGCGGTCTCCAGCAGCTTCTTGTCGCTCATGCCGGGGACCTTGCTGAACTTGTTCGTCTTCAGGTCCCAGATCCCCGGGTCACGGCCGACGTCGTCCGGGCCGTACCCGGCGTTCGCCCCCGAGTAGAAGAGCTTTCCGTCCTGCATCAGCGAGATCGCCGGGTACGTCGGGAACTGCCGGACGTCCTTGGTGTACGTCCACTTCTTCGTCTTCGGGTCGTAGATCTCGTTCTTGCCCGGCACCAGCTGACCGATCTCGTCCAGTCCGGAGAGGCTGAGGATCTTGCCGTCGCTCAGCGTGGTCAGCGTCGGATACCAGCGCGCCTCGTTCATCGGGTCGACCTTGATGTACTTCTCGGCGACCGGGTCGAATTCGTAGGCGTCCTTGATTCCCTGGAAGTCCTTCTTGTCCAGGGCGAGTTTCTGCGCGATGCCGTAGGTGTTGCGGGCGTCGGCGCCGGTCAGGCCCTGCACGCGGTAGTTGTCCTGGGTGCCCGTCTCGTACTTGCGGCCGCTCTTCTGCGCCTCGACATAGATACGGCCGAGGCCCGGGTCGTTGCGCAGGAACTTGCCGGTCTTCTTGTCGAAGACCTTCTTGGCCCGCGGGACGAGGATCGGGTCCTTGGAGACGAACGTCTTGCCGTTCTTCTTGCCGGTGAACCTGGTGCCCGCCGGCAGCGTGATCGGCTTGTCGGGGTTCTCGTTGTGGACGATCATCAGGCCGCCGGCCTTGGTGACATCGCCCTCCAGCTTCTCGTACCGCTTGGTGCCGCCCGCGATCAGCAGATTGCCGTTGGCGAGCTGGGTGTGGCCGGTACAGAACAGGTCGGTGGGGGTGGGGATCTTCTTGATGGTCTTCTTCACCGGGTCCCAGAGCCGGGTGTCGAACTTCTTCGCGTCGAAGTTCTTCTGGTTGTTCCCGGAACCGGCGACCAGAAGGACCTTGCCGGTGTGCAGCAGCGCCGCGTGAATAGTGTTCTGCCGGTACTCCTCCGGGAAATCGACGATCTCCCAGTGGCCGTTCTCGGCTTTGTACTCAGGTCTGTTGATCTTGTACTGGTGGTACTCCTCCGACCCGAACCGGTAGAGAGCCGGTCCGTTCATGCCGGCCAGAGCAAGAACCACCGCCGTGCCTATCGCGATGCGGCGGGCACGGCGGCGGCTGGAATGGTCTTTCACTTCTTACGTCCCCCAAGGGCGATCTGCATGGTCTGGTCCGGGGCCTCCGGCTGGTCCGGGCCGGCGGCCTGACGGTCGGGGCCGGGCGCCCGGTCGGCGGCGGCCCAGCTCGGCTTCTGCTGCGGCGCATGCGGACCGTGCGGGGCCGCGGCGCCGGGTGCCAGGGCATCGGGGGACTCGGCGGCACCCGGCTCTGGTGCCGTGGCCCGCTTCTTCTTCTCCTGGCGCATCTGCCAGCGCCAGGCGAAGATCGGCGTGGCGGTGATCAGCATCGCGAACGACGCCCAGATGATCATCGCGGGGTGGGAGTTGCCGAAGTAGAAGCCGGCGGCCATCGAGGCGCCGAAGATCAGGATGAAGTACCAGTGGTACCGGAAGGTCCCGAACCACCGGTCCGGGCTCGCCGAGTCGCCCTTGGGGGTGACCACGAACTTGCTCTTGCGGCGCAGTACGGCATCGATCAGCGCCTTCGCGTAGAGCGGCGCCGACAGGGCGGACATGACCATGCCGGCCACACCGCCGGAGCCCTCCGGCTCGTGCGGCGAGACGTTGTGGCGACGGTTCCAGACGTAGAGACCGATCTGCAGAGCGGAGGCGTTGCCGTAGAGCATCAGCCAGATCGTCGGGTCGATGTTCACACCGGAGGCGCCGAGGCCGAGGAACAGCGCGCAACTCAGCGCGGCGAGTATCCAGTTGAGGGCCGACATCGGGTAGAAGATGATCATCATGGTGTAGTTGAAGAGCTTGCTCGGCGGCAGCGAGAACCAGCCCTTCCAGTACTGCTTGAGGATCGTCTCGTACGTCCCTCGCGACCAGCGCATCTGCTGGGTGAAGAAGTCCGTCCAGGCGCTGGGACCCTCACCGACCGCGAGCACGTCCGGGGTGTAGACCGACCTCCACTTCTTGCCCGTGGCCGGGTTCTTGTGGCGGTGGATCTCGAAGCCCGTCGCCATGTCCTCGGTGATCGAGTCGTACAGACCGCCGATCTGCTTGAGCGCCTTGATCCGTACGGCGTTGGAGGTGCCGACGAACATCGGCGAGCCGTAGCGGTTGCCGGCGCGCTGGATCAGCGCGTGGAAGAGGAACTGCTGCGACTCGGCGGCCTTGGTGACGAAGTTGTCGTAGTTGCCGTACACCTGCGGGCCGATGACGAAGCCGACGTCCGGGTCGCGGAAGAAGCCGAGCATCCGCTCCAGGTAGTTCGGCAGCGGCACGTGGTCGGTGTCGACGGAGGCGAAGTAGTCGTAGTCGTCGCCGTGGGCGTCGAGCCAGGCGTTGTAGTTGCCGTGCTTGGTCTTGGCGCGGTGCGGGCCCTTCGCCTGGTTCCACTTGGCTATGCCCTTGCGGGAGAAGTGGTGCACGCCCAGGCGCTCGCAGACGGCCTTCACCTCCGGGTCGTCGCCCTCGTCGAGGAGCCAGATGTGCAGCAGTCCGCGGTGGCGCAGCTTGACCGCGGCCTCCAGCGTCTTCGTCACCATCTCGAGCGGCTCCTTGCCGGGCACGAAGGAGGTGAGGAAGGCGACGCGGGTGCCGGTCTCGGGCACCACCGGAATCGGATCGCGGGCGACGAGGGTCGCGTGCGCGTTCGACACGACGTTCATGACGCGGAAGAACTCGATCAGGCCGATCGCGACGAGCATGACGACGTCGAGGGCCGGCAGGAAGTCGTACGCCGGATAGTCCCTTTCGGTCCAGTGCTGCGGCTGCAGCAGCCAGGCGAGCAGGACCAGGGAGAGCAGCGGAGCCGCGCCCAGCATCAGGGCCGCACGGATGCGGTGCGGCTCCTGCGAGAGCAAAGATCGGTACCGCACCTTGTACGGCTTGGTCGGATCGGGTTGAGTAAGGGGGCCGGCGAGTCGGCTGTAGTGCTCGTAGTCGTATCTCGGAAGAGTTTTCTTGAGCCGGAGGAAGCCACCCGTGCGTTGCGAGACCATCCTCAGCTGAGTCGTCTGGGACGGGTCGAACTGCTGCCGGGCGCCCGTTGGCGTCGACGTCATGAGTCATCCCCCCACACGCGAGTCACCGCGTGTTCGTTGTTCCGAACGCCCGCTCCGGTCCCCCTCGACCTTCCTGGACGCATCAGTGGCAGGCCACCGTCACCTGAGACACGGAACAGCGCCCTTCCGGTTGCATGATGCCCCCCTCGGCATCGGCTCGTGAACGGGGCCCCTCTCCCCGCCCTCCCCGGGCAACCGGCGTCGAGCCTCCAACTGCCCCGCACCTGCTGTCTCATAGGAGCCAATAGCTCACATGTCAGGGTTCTACGCCGTTCATCATGATCGCAAGAGCACTTCTGGCTAATCCGGCCGTGCCGGTGTTCGGGCTGCAGGAACGTTTGTCCATGATGGTGCGCGACTGCCCCGCCGTCGTGGTGCTGCGCCACCCCGTTCCGCCCCCGGCGGCACGGGGTGGCACAACAGGAACGGTCACCCCGCGCGGGCAGCGCAAAGGCCCCCCGGTTTCGCGAGGGGCCTTCTGTCTGTGCGCCGCCAGGGACTCGAACCCCGGACCCGCTGATTAAGAGTCAGCTGCTCTAACCAACTGAGCTAGCGGCGCCTGCTGACCCGGAGAACTCTACCCGAGGCCGACGGGTGCTCCTGGCCACGCCGGGCCGATGGAATCCCGAAGAAGGCACGGCCGGCCTACCCCGAGGTGGCCCGCTCCATCATTCGGACCGTCAACATGCGACATCTTCGGACAGTTGAGAAACTGACGATCATGTAGATGTGCTGACATTTTCTTTCAGGAGTGTGAGGGAAATCTCATGGATGCTCCGGTATTCGAGGAATTCGATCCCGCGATCGGCTGCGACTGCCCCGGCTGTGTTCACTTGCGGCGTGTCGCGCCGCATTCCCTGCCGGTCCGCCTTGGCGGGCATCCCGCGGCCCATGGCGCCCGCCGCGCCCTGGTGGTGGCCGCGGCTGCGGGCGCCATGCTCGGCGCGAGCCAACCGGTCGGGGCCGTCGCCGCCGACCTGCGTCCGGAGCGGCCCGCCGCCGCACCGGCGGCCGACGAGCCTGATGCCCCGCAGGGCAGCAGGGCGCCGCTGTACGGGGGGGACCGCCCCCGGGGAAACCGGGAACCGGCGGCGGCCGCGACTACCCGGGCGGAGATCATCAACAGGGCCAAGCAGTGGGTCGCCGCGAAGGTGCCCTACAACATGGGGAAGTTCTGGGCGGACGGGTACCGGCAGGACTGCTCGGGCTTTGTCTCGATGGCCTGGAATCTCGGCACCAACGAATGGACGGGCAGCCTCGGCTCATACGGGGTGCGTATCAAGAAGGAGGAGCTCCAGCCGGGCGACATCCTTCTCTTCCACAACCTCACCAACCCGGTGAATGGGTCACATGTCACTGTTTTCGGCGGCTGGACGGACTACACGCACAAGGATTACCTCGCGTACGAACAGGTCCGCCCGAATACCCGGAAAATGACCACCCCCTACGCGTACTGGACCCATTCGGCGAGCTATGTGCCCTACCGCTACAAGGGCCTGAAGACGGAGACGGGCGGCGGCTCCGGCGGGTCCGCCGCGACCCCCTTTCCGGGGGCCTCGTACTTCGGGCCCGGCGCGAACAACAAATACGTAACGAAGTTGGGCCAGATGCTGGTCGCACGCGGCGGCGGCCGCTTCTACACCTCCGGTCCGGGTCCGCGCTGGACCGAGGCGGACCGCAGGGCGACCCAGGCCTTCCAGCTGGCGCAGGGGTGGAAGGGGAGCGGCGCCGACGGGATTCCGGGGCCGAAGACCTGGGACTACCTGGTCAACGGGAAGGGCCGGGACATTCCGAAGGCGGCCGACTCGCGTGGGACGCCGGGCACGGTCGGAAACGGTTCGGGGTCCGGGAGCAGGGCGCCCGCGTTCCCCAGCAACGCGTACTTCCGGCCAGGGCAGTCCAACAAGTACGTCACCGAGCTGGGCCGGCAGCTGGTGAAGAAGGGCTTCGGCAAGTACTACACGAAGGGGCCGGGGCCCCGCTGGAGCGAGAGTGACCGGCGCAATGTCGAGGCGTTCCAGCGGGCTCAGGGCTGGCGCGGCGCGGCCGCCGACGGCTACCCGGGACCCGAGACCTGGCGGCGGCTCTTCTCATGACGGAGGCACGGATGAGTGCGACCACACCGGAGTCCCCTCGGCCCGAGGGGACTCCGGAGCCCGGGGCCCGGCCGCCGAGGCTCATCCAGAACGAGTCCACGACCGAGATCCCCGTGCACATGCTGTTCCGTGACGATGCCGGGGTGGCCGCGGGCGTGGGAGCGGCAGCGGACGTGGGGCCGGACGGAGTGCGCGTACCGCTGGGGTCCGCCGTCGTGGGCAGCGGCGGTCCGCGGCCGGGTGTGACGCGGTCGGCCGGCACGAAGACCGCCGGTCCGCAGACGAGCGACGCTCAGCCGCAGCCGTATCCGCGTGCCGTCCGCCGGGCCGAGGCACGGGGCACCGGGCGGGTTCCGGCGCGGGCGGGGGTGCGGGTGGGGCTGCGTCCGGCGTCCGCGGATGACCCGGAGCTCGTCGAGTGGCCGGGGCGGGCGCTGCCCGGGTCCGTCGGCGTGCTCGCCGGGGTCGTGGGCGCGGCGGGCGGCTCGGGCTCGCTGTGGTGGTCGGGCGTGCTGCCCGATCTGGTGGCACGGGCGGCTGGGCTGTCGGGATACGTGGGTTCGGGGCTCGGGGCGGCGCAGTGGGCGACGCTCGCCGGATCCGGTGTTATCGCGAGTTGCGGCTTCGGCGGGCTGACGCGCGGTCAGGTCGGACGGGCCTGGGCGCTGACGCTCTTCGGCCGCTACCGGGGGACCGTCCGGCGCACCGGTCTGCTCTGGGTCAACCCGCTTCTGCTGCGGCGGCGTGTCGACGTACGGCTGCGGCACTGGCGCAGCGAGCCGATGCCCGCGGTCGACGCCAACGGGGTCGCGCTGCGCGTCGTCGTGCTCGTCGTGTGGCGGGTGAAGGACACCGCGCGCGCTGTGCTGGCTGTCGACGACCACCAGGAATATCTGCGCGACTGCGTCGAGGCGGCGCTGACGCGGGTGGCGTCCCAGCGCCCGGCCGACGCGCCGTTCCCGGGCACCGGTGGCGGGCGCCTCCTCGAGAACGTCCCCACGCTGCGCGACACGGAGGCCGTCGCCGACGCGCTGACCCGGCAGGTGGCGGCGGACGCCGAACCCGTCGGCATCGAGGTGTTCTCGGTGCAACCGGTCCGGATCGAGTACGCCCCGGAGGTGGCAGCCGTGATGCAGCGCCGCCGGATCGCGGCGCTCGATGCGCTGCACCGGGACACGGTACTCACCTCGGTCGTCGACTCGGTCGAGGACACCGTGTCCCGGCTGACCACCCGCGGTCTCGTCGAACTGGACGACTACGAACGCAAGGCGCTGGTGAAGGACCTGACGGTGGCGTTCTACACGGGGCGGGCGAGCGACGGGGCGTGAGGGGGCGACGGCGCTGGGGCTTCGCCCCCAGCCCCCGAGCACCCAGACGGGCTCGTCCTCAAGCTCCCCCAGCCAACTCCCCAGCCAGCGCTGGGGGTGCCCCCAGGAGGTGCCCCCGGACGGGCTGAAACAGCCCCTCCGTGCCGATGCCGTCGAACCCTCCTCCTGCAATTGGTATGGACATGTTCAAGTGCCGCTCATAATCTGAGCTTGGTCTAGACCTGAACTCCCAGCGGACCTGCCCGGTCTGATCCTCTGTCATGCCCGGGTCCCCGCGGTGCACGCGTGCTCAAAGAACTCCCCCACGTTCTCGAGGAGCGGCATCATGCGACGCAAGAAGACATACGCGGCCCTGCTGGGCCTCACCACGGCCGGGGCCCTTGTGCTCTCGGCCGGCGGCGCCAGCAGCCACGGCTACACCGACCTCCCCATAAGCCGGCAGAAACTCTGCGCCAACGGCACCGTGACCGGCTGCGGCGCCATCCAGTACGAACCGCAGAGCGTCGAGGGCCCCAAGGGCTTCCCGGCCGCCGGTCCCGCGGACGGGCAGATCTGCTCCGCCAACCACACCAACTTCGCCGCGCTGGACAGCCCGAAGACCCCCTCGGGCGGAGCCTGGCCGACGACCCGGGTCACGGGCGGACAGAGCTACACCTTCCGCTGGCAGTTCACGGCACGGCACTCCACGACCGACTTCAAGTACTTCATCACCAAGAACGGCTGGAACGACGGTCAACCGTTGACCCGGTCGGCACTCGAGTCCACGCCCTTCCTGACCGTGCCCTATAGCGGTCAGCCGCCCGCGACGCTCTCCCGCTCCGGCACGCTCCCGTCGGGCAAGACCGGGCACCACGTCATCCTCGCGGTCTGGACGATCGCCGACACGGCGAACGCGTTCTACGCCTGCTCGGACGTTCAGTTCTGAGGCTCTGAGGCTCTGAGCTTCTGAGGCCTGGTCAGGGATTCTGCTCCGGGCTCTCCTGCACCACTCACCGTTAGGTTCCGCGCACGCCCTGCTCGTCGTACTCGCCGTGCATGCCATGCATGCCGTGTGCGGCCGTGCGGCTGTGCGGCGTGTGCGGAGCCGTACCCTCTCAGCGAGCCGCGGACGTATCACCCGAAGAGACCTGTTTTTATAGTTTTTTCACCATTTCGCGCCCTGCTGCACGGAAATCCGGTGACCTCGGGGGCTTCATGGGAGGGAGCCGTCCGCGGGTGCGTGGTTCCTCGCTCATCCGGGGTGGACGGTGCCGGAGCGAGGACCGCGGAGGTTTCCGATGCGCAAGTGGCTGCCGCTGACCGCGGTGTGCTTGGGCGCGTTCATGCTGCTCGTCGACATCACGATCGTGACCGTCGCCCTGCCCGACATGGCCGCCGCACTGGACACGACATTCGCCGATCTTCAGTGGGTGATGGACGGCTACGCCCTCGCCCTGGCGGCCCTGCTCCTCGGCGCGGGCTCGCTGGCGGACCGCGTCGGCCGGCGGGCGGTGTATCTGGGCGGGCTCGTGCTGTTCGCCGCCGCCTCGCTCGCCTGCGCCCTGGCGACGGGACCGGACCAGCTCATCGCGTTCCGCGTCGTCCAAGGCGTCGGCGGGGCCGCCATGTTCGCCACCACCATGGCCCTGCTCAGCGGCGCCTACCAGGGCCGGGACCGGGGTGTCGCCTTCGGTGTGTGGGGTGCGGTCAACGGTGCCGCGGCCGCCGCGGGACCGGTGCTCGGCGGACTGCTGACCGAACATCTCAGCTGGCGGTGGATCTTCTACGTCAATCTGCCGATCACCATCGTCGCCGTGCTCGTCACCGTGCGCGCCATCAAGGAGTCCCGCGATCCAAGGGCCCCCCGCATCGACGTACCGGGCATGGTCGCCTTCACGCTGGCCGCCGGGGCGCTGACGTACGGCCTGATCCGGGCCGGTGACGCCGGCTGGGGCGACGGGGCGACGCTCGGGCCGCTCGCGGTGAGCGCCGTGGCCGCCGTCGTCTTCGTCCTGATCGAGCTGCGCACGCCCCATCCGATGCTCGATCTCTCGCTGTTCCGCAGCCGGTCCTTCACGGCGATCATGATCGGCGGAGTCCTGCTCGCCTTTGCCGCGTACTCCTGCCTGGCGTACTTGTCGCTGTGGCTGCAGTCCGTACGCGGTATGGGGCCCGTGGCCGCCGGTCTGGCCGTGGTGCCGATGAGCGTGGCCGCGTTCGTCGTCTCCGCGCTCACCGGGCGGTTTCTGCACGGGGTTTCGCCGCGTCTGACCATCGGTGGCGGGCTGCTGCTCGTCGGCGTGGGTGCGCTGCTGCAGTCGTTCGTGAATGCGGATTCGACATGGACCGTGCTGCTGCCCGGCCTCGTCGTCACCGGGATCGGCGTCGGCATGTCCACGCCGGTGATGGCGTCAGCCGCGATGGCTCAGGTGGCGTGGCAGCGCGCCGGTATGGCCGGTGGAGCCCTGAACACAGGCCGGCAGCTGGGCAATGCGCTGGGAATCGCCCTGCTCGGCGCGGTCTTCCAGGCGGGTCTGCTCCGGGTGCTGCACGACGGGCACGCCCTGCCCGACGCCGAGCGCGCGGCCGGCGCGGTGAGCGGCGGCCGAGCCCAGAGCGTGATCGCCGACGCCGCACCTCAGGAGCGGGCCTCCGTCGCCCACGAGGTGCATGCGGCCTTCGCCTCGGGTCTGCAGGACGCCCTCCTGCTCGCCGGATGCGCCGGGCTGCTGGGCGGCGTGATCGTACTGGTGCTGATGCGCCGCCCGGACCCGGCTGCCGACAGCCAGGGCCACCGGCCGGCGGCGGAGCCGGCCGCGGCTGCTCCGGCGGGTACGAGCTGAGCGGACGCGGAACCGGCTGTTGGCCTGCCGGGGCTCGGTGTCCCGCGCGTAGCGGCACAGGCAGGTACAAATCGGTGCGCTTGCCCGGGAGTTGGGTGCTCGTTCGGTGAAAGCTCAACTGGTCCAGACCTATTGACCTCTGGTCCAGACCTTTCTATTCTCGCGGCACTGCGGTGAGCGTGTCATGGACATGCGCGGTCCTCCCGGACGCGGATGTTTCTCAAGCGTGCGTGCTCACGGGCGGCGCAGGCCTGGTTCCACCCCCATGTACGACCGGACCTCACCCCGAGGAGGCGCAGGATGCGCTTCAGAGACAGAGCCGTGGCAGGGCTGACCACCCTGTTGCTCCCGTTCGCAGCGCTGGTCGGCCTGGCGACCCCCGCCGAAGCCGCGACATCCGCCACGGCCACGTACGCCAAGACCCAGGACTGGGGCACGGGCTTCGAAGGCAAGTGGACGATCAAGAACACCGGCACCACGAGCATCAGTTCCTGGACCGTCGAGTGGGACTTCCCCTCCGGCACCTCGGTGACCTCCGCGTGGGAGGCCGACGTCACCGGCTCCGGCACCCACTGGACCGCCAAGAACAAGTCCTACAACGGCACGCTCGCCCCCGGAGCCTCCGTCTCCTTCGGCTTCAACGGCGCCGGTTCCGGCTCGCCGAGCGGCTGCAAGCTCAACGGCGCATCCTGCGACGGCGGCAGTGTCCCCGGCGACAACCCGCCCTCCGCGCCCGGCAAGCCCACGGCCTCCGACATCACGAACACCTCGGTCAAGCTCAGCTGGACCGCGGCCACCGACGACAACGGGATCAAGAACTACGACGTCCTACGTGACGGCACCAAGGTCGCGACGGTCACCGGAACCTCGTACTCGGACACCGGTCTGACCGCCGGAACCGACTACTCGTACGCCGTGCAGGCCCGCGACAGCGCCGACCAGACCGGCCCGGTCAGCAGCTCCGTCGCGGTACGCACCACCGGCGGCTCCACCGACCCGACTCCCAGCCCCGGCAGCAAGGTCAAGCTCGGCTACTTCACCGAGTGGGGTGTCTACGGCCGCAACTACCACGTGAAGAACCTGGTCACATCCGGTTCCGCCAGCAAGATCACCCACATCAACTACGCGTTCGGCAACGTGAAGAACGGCCAGTGCGTCGTCGACGACACCTATGCCGCGTACGACAAGGCCTACACCGCCGACCAGAGCGTCGACGGCGTCGCCGACACCTGGGACCAGCCGCTGCGCGGCAACTTCAACCAGCTGCGGAAGCTCAAGGCCAAGTACCCGAACATCAAGGTGCTCTACTCCTTCGGCGGCTGGACCTACTCCGGCGGCTTCGGCCAGGCCGCGCAGAACCCGGCCGCCTTCGCCGAGTCCTGCTACAACGTGCTCAACGACCCGCGCTGGGCGGACGTGTTCGACGGCATCGACATCGACTGGGAGTACCCGAACGCCTGCGGCCTCACCTGTGACACCAGCGGTTCTGCGGCGTTCAAGAACCTGATGTCGGCGCTGCGCAGCAAGTTCGGCACCAGCAAGCTGGTCACGGCCGCGATCACCGCCGACGGCTCGTCCGGCGGCAAGATCGACGCCGCGGACTACGGCGGTGCCGCGCAGTACGTCGACTGGTACAACGTGATGACGTACGACTACTTCGGCGCCTGGGCGGCGCAGGGCCCGACGGCCCCGCACTCCCCGCTCACCAGCTACTCCGGCATCCCGACGGCCGGCTTCAACTCGGACGCGGCGATCCAGAAGCTCAAGGGCAAGGGCGTCCCTGCGGGCAAGCTGCTGCTGGGCATCGGCTTCTACGGCCGCGGCTGGACGGGCGTCACGCAGTCCGCTCCGGGCGGCACCGCGACCGGGCCGGCGGCAGGGACGTACGAGCAGGGCATCGAGGACTACAAGGTCCTCAAGACGTCCTGCCCGGCCACCGGGACGATCGCCGGCACGGCCTACGCGCACTGCGGCAGCAACTGGTGGAGTTACGACACGCCGTCGACGATCGCCGGAAAGATGACCTGGGCCAAGAACCAGGGCCTGGGCGGTGCGTTCTTCTGGGAGTTCAGCGGTGACACCGCCGGCGGCGAGCTGGTGAGCGCCATCAACAGCGGCCTGCAGTAACCGTAGCCGCACCCGGACAGACCGGGGAGACGGGAACGCCCCCCGTCTCCCCGGTTCTCATTGTGAGAGCCGGCTGCGACCGGATATCGGATTCCGTTCGGGGTGATCACCATGTTGATCTGCGTCTCCCGCTCGTGCGGCCCTCGCCTCGTCCTCGACCTCTGAGACGCCCGGACCGCTCCGGTTTCCGCCGGGGGCCCATCGCCCGGGACGGGAAGCCCCGACGACAAGGGGGCGCGGAACCGTGCGCACGCCCTCGCACGTGCACCTGAGCGCCCTTCCCGGTACGGCCGAAATACGACAATCGCCCCGGTCAAACATACGTGCTGGACAGGACAGGCCGCAGTGGCCGGTTTCCAGTGCCTCACCGTTGCCTCCCCAGCTGGCAAGTGCCTGGTGGGCAGGCCAGCGGCGCGTGGGGCCAACCCTTCTCGCACTCCCGCAGCTCCACCCCGCCACGTATCAGCATTTGGGCAAGATGCGTACTGCATCGCACAGTTGGGATCAAAATGCAACACGTAAGGTTTCAGCCAAAGGCAACAAATGATCTTGGCTGCGATGGGTCGACTTGTGGACCATGTTCATGTCGGCAGCCTGGGGGACGGGGAACCACTGCCCGACGGAGAACCCCCCGTTCCACCGGACGCGGGGAGACGCGGAGAAGGGCTCGTCGTGGGACGCTATTTCACAACCCAGAGACACGAGGATCTACGACAGCGTGTGCGCGACTTCGCCGAACGCGAAGTCCGCCCCCGTATCGAGGACATGGAAACCCAACGTGTCGTCGCCCACCAGTTGTCCCGGCTGATAGCCCGTCAGGGCCTGATCGGCGCGACCATCGACATGGCGTACGGCGGAATGGGCGCCGGACACCTGGCCAAGACCATCATCATCGAAGAAGTGTCCCGCGTCAGCGGGGCGATGGGCGCAATGGTCCAGGCATCGCAGCTGGGCACAGCCAAGATCATCCACTTCGGAAACGAGCAGCAGCGGCAGACCTGGCTGCCGCGCATCGCCGCGGGTGACTGCCTTCCCACGATCGCGGTCACTGAGCCGGAATCAGGCGGCCACGTCCTGGGCATGGCCGGCACGGCGGTCCGTGACGGCGATGACTACATCCTCAACGGCCGCAAGGTCTTCGTCGGAAACTCCCATGTCGGAGACCTGCACGGCGTCGTCGTCCGTACAGGCCCCGGATCGAGGGGGCTCTCGGCTTTCCTTGTCGAGGCCCACCGGCCCGGCTTCTCGCTGGCCGAGCATCAGCCCGCGATGGGACTTCACGGCTTCTCGTTCGGGGAGCTGAGATTCGACAACTGCCGGGTGCCGGCGGCGAACCTGCTCGGCAGGGAAGGCCAAGGCCTCGATGTCGCCTACAGCTCGTCGATCCTCTACGGGCGCCCCAACCTCACCGCGGTCAGTCTGGGCATACACCAAGCCATCCTCGAGGAGACGACCGCCTTCTGCATCGAGCGCGAGAGGTACGGCAAACCGCTCGGCGAGCTCGGCAACATCAAGCTCAAGCTCGGCAGAATACAGTCCCGGCTCATGACGGCCCGACTGGCCGCCTACCACGCCGTG
Organism: Streptomyces himalayensis subsp. himalayensis; assembly: GCF_013778455.1. Lineage (GTDB taxonomy): Bacteria > Actinomycetota > Actinomycetes > Streptomycetales > Streptomycetaceae > Streptomyces > Streptomyces himalayensis. The sequence goes on from NZ_JACEHE010000021.1 coordinate 68,066, forward strand.
CACTTGCTGGACCGCGGGCTGCCCTGCGACGCGGAACTCATGAACGCCAAACTCCTCAACCATGAGTACGCCATCGAGTCGGCCAACGACGCCATGGAGATCCATGCCGCGGCGGGCTTGTTCACCAACCGGCCCATAGAGCGCTATCTGCGCGACGCGCAGCACATCTACGCGCCGGCCGGCACGAGCGACGTCCAGCTCCTGCGCCTGGGCGAACTGGCCCTCGGCACCAGCAAGGGGCAGTGGTCCGAGCGCCTGGCCGAGCTGGTGCGGACCGTGCCGACGGAGCACCGCCAGGAGGAGCAGCTGGCGACAGCCGGCCACCCGGTCTGAGACGCAGCCCGGCGACAGCCGGCCACCCGATCTGAAACGCAAGGGAGCCACGGACACAGCGCCGTGCCCGCGGCTCCCCATATGGATCAGGCGCCCTCGCAGAGGAGGGCGCCCCCACGCCTGCTCAGGGCCGGCCGTCCTCGATGTCGTGAATCCGGCGGACGAGTTGCTCCGCCATACCCTTGATCGTCTCCACACCCTCCTGCCCCCAGTCCCGGGTCTCCGTGTCCACCACGCAGATCGTGCCGAGCGTGATGCCGGTGCGAGTGTCGATCAGGGGCGTACCCAGATACGCGCGGATACCCAGCTTGTCGATGACCGGATTGCCCGCGAACCTCGGATAGGCGCAGACGTCACCCAGTGGCATCGCCTTGCGGCGCGTGACGACGTGCGGGCACCAGCCGTGATCCTTCGGCATCTCCCGGCCCGGCTCGGCGTGTTGTGGGAGCTCCACGCCCGTCTGGTCGGGCTCCTGGGTGTAGAGCCCGGCGAAGTATTGTCGGTCCTCGTCGATGAAGTTGACCATGGCATAGGGAGCGCCCGTTATATGGGCCAGGCTCTTGGCGAACTCGTCGAACTCCGGGATGGGGGCGTCACCGATTCCGATCTCCCGCAGCCTGGCGACGCGTGCGGCAGCGTGGGGGTCCTGGGGTGTGGCGAGCCGGTTGCTCGGGTCATAGGGGGCGTAGGGCTCAGGGGTGGACATGGGAGCTCCGTTCGACTGCGGTATTCGGCTGCGCTGAGCTGAGCTGGGGTCAGTGCAAGTGGGGCTCCGCCGCCGGGGTCGCGGGAACGGAGCTGCTGAGCACGTGCTGTACAAGTTCCACCAGCACACGGGTGCCCGAGCTGGAGATCCGGGCGTCGCACATCACGATGGGCACGCTTCCCCTGAGGTCGAGCGCGGCGCGAACCTCGTCGGGGCTGTAGCGGTAGGCGCTGTCCCACTCGTTGACCGCCACGACGAAAGGTATGGAGCGGCGCTCGAAGTAGTCGACGGCGGCGAAGCAGTGGTCGAGCCTGCGGGTGTCGGCGAGCACCACGGCGCCGAGGGCCCCGTTCGACAGCTCGTCCCACATGAACCAGAACCGCTCCTGGCCCGGTGTGCCGAACAGATAGAGGACCGCTTTGTCGAGGGTGATGCGGCCGAAGTCCATCGCCACCGTGGTGGTCGACTTGTCCTCGACGCCCTCCAGGCTGTCGGTCGCCGCGCTGACCGTGGTCAGCAGTTCCTCGGTGCTCAGCGGGGTGATCTCGCTGACCGCTCCGACAAAGGTGGTCTTACCCACCCCGAAGCCACCCGCGATGAGGATCTTGAGGGCTGTGGGGAAGGGGTCAGAGCCGCTTGCGAAGGCCACGCAGCACCGCCTCCAGGGTCTCTCGGTCGGTTGGGATTGCCGCCTCGATGGCATGGGGCGCCCGCGTGATGAGCGCCTTGTGCTCAGCGAGGTCGCTGACAAGGACTTTCGTGATGACGGCCGGCTGCCCGATGTGGGCGGCCAACTCGGCCACCGAGACGGGCTGGGCATGGCACAGGTCGAGGATCTGGTCATGGTCGGGGCCGAGATAGGACTTCGGCCTGCTGCCGGTGGCCATCACGAGGGTGAGAAGATCAAAGTGCGCCTTGGGGCGGGTTCGGCCGCCGCTGACCGTGTAGGGCCGGACCAGACGGCCGGCCTCTTCGTCCAGCCACATTCCGTCCCGCGCGTCCGCGTCCTCAGAACCCGGCATCGAACGACACGTTCGCCGGTCGACGGGCGGGCGTGGCAAGGTGCTTACGGGCCTTCTTGATCAGCATCGCCATCTCGTACCCCAACGTGTCGGCGTGAGTCTCCGTCCCGGCGAGCACGGCCAGGACCGCGCCGGAGCCGGCTGAGCATACGAACAGCAGTGCCGTGCTGACCTCCACGATGACCTGCCGCACCTCGCCGCCGCCTCCGAACCGGCCTGCGACGCCCTTGCCGAGCGACGACAGTCCGGACGCGATGGCGGCCAGGCTGTCCGCATCGTCCTCGCTGAGGCCCACAGCGGCCTTCTTCAGCCCGTCAGAGGACAACAGCAAGGCGTGCCGGGTGCCGGGCACCGTATTGATCAAGTTCTGGAGGAGCCAGTCGAGATCTTCCTGGCCCGCGGTACGGATATCGCTCATTGGTGACGTTCTTCTCCTGTTAGTGACGGAGCCTGCGGCTAGCGGGAGCCGTCGGACGGACTCTCGTCCGCGCCCTCGGCACGATTGAAGCCCCCCGTGAAAGCAGTCCAGTTGCGCATGCTGGGCTCCACGTCGTCCTCGCCCCCCGGCGTACGAGTGCCGGGGGTGTCCATGAGCTGCGGGACCAGGTGCTGCTGCGCGTTGCGCCTCGGCAGCTCCGGTCGCCCGTCCTGGGCGTCGACGTGGTGCGCGGAACCGTAGTCGCGCGGCGGGGCCGCCTCGGCGGTCCGTGGCTGGTGCTGCGGTACGTGCGGCGACATGGTCACACGCCGGACCTCGGGCAGCGGCTGCGCAACCGCTGGGGGAGCGGCCAAAGGCTGGGCCGCGGGTGCCGCCTGGACGGCAGAACGCTGGGTGGGGACCGCCGTGGTGTGCCGGGGCATGTCAACTGTCGCAGGACGCGGCGCGACAGGTTCATCCTCATCACCGAGGAGCCGGTGCGGAATGACGACAACGGCCTGGACGCCGCCGTAGATGTTCCGTCGCAGCTGCACTGCGATGCCATGCCGACGGGCCAGCTCGGCGACCACGAAGATGCCGATACGGCCGTCGGCGAGCAGCTTGCTGACGTCGACGTCGTTGGGGTTGGCGAGCAGCGCGTTGATCCGCCCCTGGTCCTCGGGCGGCATGCCGAGGCCACGGTCCTCGACCTCCACGGCCAGCCCGGCGGCGACCCTTTGGGAACTGAGCAGCACGTTCGTGTGCGGCTTGGAGAACACCGTGGCGTTCTCGACCAGTTCGGCCAGCAGGTGAATGACGTCGGCGACGGCGTGGCCGTGGAGGGTTCCCTCGATCTCCGGCACGAGCTTGACCCGGGAGTACTGCTCGACCTCGGCGATCGAGGACCTGAGTACCTCCATGAGGCTCACCGGGTTGCTCCACTGGCGGCGTGAGACGGCGCCTCCGAGCACCGCGAGGTTCTCCGCGTAGCGCCGGTTCCGTGTCAGCAGGTGATCGACCTGGAAGAGGCGCTTGAGCAGCTCGGGGTCCTCGACCTCGTGCTCGAGGTCGTCGATCTCCCCGATCGCGCGATGCACCAGAGACTGCAGCCGTCGGGCCAGATTGGCGAATACCTCGGCCCTCTCCCTTCCTTCGCCCTCCGAGGTGGGCACGGCGGGCTGCGCCACCTGTATGAGAGCCGCCGTGGCATGCGACCTCAGGAGAGCGATCTCGTGAGCGAGACGGTCGAGAGGCCCCGCCTCGAGCGGGCCGGGACGAGCGAACGGAGGCTGCTCGATCCGCTCACCGCGCGCCATGCGGTGGAGCATCTCCTGCACGTCCGCCTGGCCCCCGGCAGCAAGGCGCTGCAGGGCCGCGTACCGGCGCGACGCCCCTCGGGCCTCGGCATTCGCCGCGACTACGGCGCCGGCCACACAGCTGCAGCCGAGAACCGCGGCGGCGGACAGAACGCCCCAGGTGGCGGCGTCGGCGGCGCCCTCCTGCATGAGCAGGACGATGACGACGACGGCAATGGAGACCACCGCGAGGGCGGCCACAGGGAGGACGGCCAGACGAAGGAAACGGGAACGCGTGGCGGAATCCGGTGCCGGTTCCTGGGCCGGAGGCCTGCCGTGCCTCTTCCGTTTCGGGGCCGCGGCCGCCGGCTGACCGGCGGCCGGGCGCGCTGCATAGGTCGGTTCAGGCATCGGAGTCCTCTCGATCAGCCAGTACGGACACACACGCCGACGCTCCGCAGGCTGCCCGTCAACATCAACACGCGTACCGGATCGGGCAGTTAAATGCGTCGATACCCTACGCCACTCTCATTCAGGTGACGTAATCGCACCGACGTACCAGGCTGTCGCACATACGTGAACAACTGCGAAACGAACCGCGCGTCAGGAGCGCCCGCCGAGGCTGGTGTGCTGGAGACCGTGAGCGCGGCTCCACCGCCCACCCGCCAAGATCACCGCGACCTGCGGAGTCTCCCCTACGCCGGTCTGGAGCGGCTCTTGCGGGGTCAAAGCACCTTGCCGCGCACGAGGGCAGTGAGCACGAGTGCGCCCGGCAGCAGGGGCAGCCAGACCGTGAGGACGCGGTAGCCGATGACGGTCGCCGTCGCCAGGGCCACCGGCGCGCCGAACGCGGAGAGGGTGAGCACCAGCGCCGCGTCCACCGAGCCGATGCCGCCTGGTGTGGGTATGGCCCCGGCCGCGGCGCTGGCGGCGAGATACGCGAGGGCCACATGCGCCCACGGCAGCGGCAGGCCGAGCGAGGCCCCGACCGAGGCGACCACGCTCGCCTGGAGCAGAGGAAAGGCTGCCGCACCACCCCACAGGGCGAGGATGCGGCTGGGCCGGGTGTGCAGGAGCCGCGCGTCGGTCAGGGCTGTGCGTACGAATCCGGTGATCAGGCGGCGCAGCGGACGTATGACTGTGACGAGCAGGGCTGCCCCGGCGAGGCCGGTGATCAGGAACCCGATGGCCAGGAGCAACGCCCGCTCACCCGGGAAGAGTTCACCAAGGCGCAGCGTGCCCGGGAAGGCCGCAAGGAGTGTGAGGATCAGCAGCATCCCTGCGATCGGTTTGACCAGTGAGTACAGGGCGAGCGAGGCGGTGGCCCGCGTGAGGGGTATGCCGCGGCCCTGCAGGAAGCGCAGAGTGACGGCATGGGCGCCGAGGCCCGCCGGAAGAACGTGGTTGGCAGCGCCCGCGGCGAACTGTGACGCCAGCAGAAGCCCCGGCGGAAGCCGTTCCGGGATGGCTCCCTGCCGGATGCACGAGGCGGCCGCCCAGCACAGGCAGGTGAAGACGGCCCCGGTCAGCAGCCACCTGGGATCGGCAGAGGTCAGCCGAACGGCGCCGTCGTGCACCACGCGCCAGTGGGCCGCCGTCCATACCCCGATCAGCAGGAGCGGGAGCAGACACAGCGCCCGGCGGACCCGGCGCGCCACGGAGGGGGAAGAGTCGGGGGCGCGCTGCGTTCGTGGAAGCTCGTCGAGCTGGAGCGGGGACACAGGGCACGTCGTCCTTCTGTGTCGCGCCGGCGCGCTGCGCGGCGGACGGGTGTGAGGCGGGGCAAGGGGACGTCAGGAGCGTTCCCGCCTTGCGTGACGGCACGGTGTCCGGCAGCCGAAGGAGCGCCAGCGGGCGGGTGGGCGTGGAGGGACGAGGCGCCTGCGGCGTGCCCTTCTCCCCGCCCCGCCCCTTCCCGCCACCGGCTGCTCGCCGAGGATCCGCACCCCGCCGCGCCCGCGGCAGCGGCCCGGCTCGCCGCCTGCGTCATCGAGCTTTGTCAGTGGTGACCATAGCGCTGATCGCGTCCCGGAAGCGCTGCTGGGCGGCACGCGCCCCTCCTCCTGGACAGCGGTGACGTACAGCCCGCCGCACGCGTCGGCCAGGGCCCGCAGCAGATGCGACTTCCCGTGTCGGCGTCTGCCGGACAGCAGTCGAATCCGTAGCTGGGGCCCGCCGCGCTCCAGGAAACGGTTCAGGCCGCCCACTGCGCGTCCCGGTCGAGGTTGTCGTCGCGACCCCGCCACCAGCTGATTGCCCCACCGACGCAGTCCCCGCAAACCCACCCCACCCGCGATCAAGAAACGCGAAAGGGCGTCCTCGGAAACCGAGAACGCCCAGGTCAGCGACCTAATCGCTTGTGCGCCGCCAGGGACTCGAACCCCGGACCCGCTGATTAAGAGTCAGCTGCTCTAACCAACTGAGCTAGCGGCGCCTGCTGACAAAGAAAATACTACCTGGTCCCGAGGGGTGCTCATGACCACGGTGGCCGGCGCAAGATCCCCCGCCTCCGGAGCCTCGTAACCGCGGCGCCTCCGAGAGCTCAGGGCCTCCGAGCACCCGGGGCCGTCGCGAGTCCGGGGCTTCCGGAGCGCCCGTCCCGCCAACCTCTGGGTCGGCCGAGAATCCGGGCCTGCGCCGAGCCCCGGGCTCTCGTAACCCTGACCTCTAGATCACCGGCGGACCAACGCCGGCTAGATCGCCAACAGATCGACCGCAGCTAGATCGCCAACGACAGCACCACCGGTGCCGCCTCCCGGTTGAGTGTGTCCGCGGCCTGGCGCAGGCGGTACGCGTGCTCGATCGGGAGGGAGAGGGCGAGGCAGCCGACGGCCGAGCCGGCTGTGACCGGGACGGCCGCACAGACCGTGCCCACCGCGTATTCCTGCAGGTCGAGCACCGGCACCGTGGGCGGCTGGGAGTCGAGCCTGTTGAGCAGGACACGCTCGTTGGTGATCGTCCGCGACGTGAGCCGCGCCATCTTGTGGCGGGAGAGGTGATCGCGGCGGCCGTTCAGGTCGAGCTGGCCGAGCAGGGACTTGCCGATCGCGCTGGCGTGCGCGGCGGAGCGGAAGTCCACCCACTCGTTGACCTTGGGCGTGCGGGGACTGTCCGCGCACTGTGTGACACGGATCTCCCCGTCGACGTACCGGCTGAAATAGACCGCGGCGCCCACCGAGTCGCGCAGCCTGTCCAGGGTGTCCTGGAGCTTGTCACGCAGGGCCTGGTCACGGCCCTGTGCGGAGCTCAGCCTGGTCAGGGCGTCGCCCGCGATGTACGCGCCGTCCGTCATCCGCTCGATGTACCCCTCGCGGCACAGTATTCGCAGCAGAGGTGCAAGTCGCTCGGCGGGCAGCCCCGTGTCCCGTGCGAGCTCGGCGTGGGTCACGCCGGCACCGCGCCGGGAGATGATCTCCAGTAGACGCAAGGTGTGCTGCACCGAGTGGTGCGGCACGGTCGGTTCGTGCTTCAGCGCCACGGCGTTCCCCCTGCTATGGGCCTGTTCCGGACAGCTGGGCTCCGTACCACGATAGCCGCCAACCGGCCCTCGTGGACCGGTTGTTGACGAGTTGCGTGGCGCGTTCCATGCCTCTCAGCAGGAGCGCGCCACGCTGGCATATGCCAGGGTCATGACCCGGCGCTCCGGCCTCGGAGATTACCGTTGGTGATCACCGAGATCTCACAGGACGGCGCTGAGAAATTCCCTCGTCCTCTCCTGCTCCGGATCGCCGAAGATCTTTTCGGGGGTTCCGGATTCGATGACACGGCCGGAGTCGAACATCAATACCTGGTCGGAAATGTCCCGAGCGAAGTTCATCTCGTGGGTGACGCAGAGCATGGTGATGTCCGTGGTGCGGGCGATGTCGCGCAGGACGTCCAGGACTCCGGCCACCAGTTCCGGGTCGAGGGCCGAGGTCACCTCGTCGAGCAGCAGCACCTGCGGGCGCATCGCGAGCGCGCGGGCTATAGCGACGCGCTGCTGCTGTCCGCCGGACAGCTGTGTCGGGTACGCGTCGCAGCGGTCGGCGAGGCCGACCATGTCGAGCAGCTCGCGGGCCCGCTCCTCCGCCTCGTCCTTCGACAGGCCGAGGACGGTGACCGGCGCCTCGGTGATGTTGCGCAGCACCTTCATGTTCGGGAAGAGGTTGAACTGCTGGAAGACCATCCCGATGTTCTTGCGGACCTCGCGGATGTGCTTCTCGCCGGCCGGGACCAGCCTGCCGTTCTTGTCCTCGTGCGTGAGGTAGTCGCCGTTGACCTTGATCGTGCCCTCGTCCGGGCGGGTCAGGGTCATCAGCAGCCGCAGGATCGTCGTCTTGCCGGAGCCGGACGGGCCGATCAGGGTGACGTGCTTGCCGGAGGCGACGGAGAAGTCGAGTTCGTCGAGGACGGTGTTGGCGCCGAAGCGCTTGGTGACCTTGTCGAAGCGGATCAGCTCGCTGCCGTCCACCGGCGGGTTGGCAAGGTCGTTCTCTAGGGGGTTCGTGTCAGCGGACAAGGCGTCGCTCCAGGGCTCGGAGGAGAAGAGAAGCCGGGTAGGCGATGACGATGAAAGCGAGGCCGACGACGGTCAGCGGCTCGGTGTACTGGAAGGTCGAGGCGCCCTGCAGCCGAGCCTGCTGGAGCATCTCCAGCACGCCGATGGACATGAGCAGAGGCGTGTCCTTCAGCATCGAGATCACGTAGTTGCCGAGCGCGGGGACCACCCGGCGGAAGGCCTGCGGCAGGATCACCGCGAACCAGGTGCGGCGCCCCGGGAGGCTGAGCGCGGTCGCCGCCTCCCACTGGCCGGCCGGCACCGCTTCGATGCCTGCGCGGTAGACCTGCGCGGTGTACGTCGAGTAGTGCAGACCGATCGCGACGATGCCAGTGGTCAGCGCGGAGAACTGGATTCCCCACTCAGGCAGTACGAAGAACAGGAAGAACAGCTGCACCAGCAGTGGCGTGTTGCGGATGAACTCGGTGATCAGCCCCACGGGCCACCGTATGAAGCGCGCCGGAGCGCGGAAGGCGATCGCCCAGACCAGGCCCAGGGTGAAGGAGATGAGGGAGCCGAGCACCAGGGCCTGCAGGGTGGTGAGGACACCGTCCCAGAACGCCGGCATGAAATCGGCGACGGCCGACCAGTCCCAGTTCATGCGGCACCTCCGGTGCTGGACCAGTCACGCGACATCTCGGTCTGCTGGCGCAGCCCGAGCTTCTGCGTGATGAGGATCTTCTTCGGCGGGGTCTGTCCGATCCCGGCCTTGGCCTTGCGCTCCAGCGCCCGCATGCCGCGGGTGAGGACGAAGGCGAGTACGAAGTAGATGACGAGCGAGATCGTGTAGATCTGCGCGCTCTCCAGGGTGGCCAGGCGCACCAGATAGGCGGCGAAGGACACGTCCCCGACGCCCAGCAGGGACACCAGCGCGGTGCCCTTGAGCAGCTCGATCAGCAGATTGCTGAACGGCGGGATCATCTCGGGCACGGCCTGCGGCAGCATGATCAGCCGCATCCGCTGCCACGGGGTGAAGCTGAGCGCGACCCCCGCCTCGCGCTGAGCCGGAGCCACCGCGTTCAGCGCCCCGCGTACGACCTCCGCGCCGTACGCACCGTACGACAGGCCGAGGGCGAGGACGGCCGCCCACATCGGGACCAGCTGCCAGCCCGCGAGCGGCGGAAGCACGAAGAACATCCAGAACATCAGCACCAGGGCCGACGTGCCGCGGAAGACCTCGGTGTAGAAGCCCGCGAGGAACCGGACGAACCTCGACCGGTGGGTGCGGGCCGCGCCGACGGCGAAGGCGACGACGGTGGCCAGTGCCGCGCTGTAGAGGGTCAGCTGGATCGTGATCCAGATGCCCGGAAGGACCCAGTGTTGCCACAGTCCGGTGGTCATACGGCGCAGAGCTCCTTCGCCGTCATCGTGGTCATTTCCTTCTCGGTGAAGCCGAAGGGCCGCAGAATCCGGAAGAGTTCGCCGCTCGCCTTCATCTTGTGGATCTCCTGGTTGAAGGCGTCGCGCAGCTCGGTGTCCACGGGACGGAAGGCGAAGCCGCCGCCGTCGATCTTCTTCTTGCCGTCGACGACCGGGGCGAAGGCCTCGGTGGCCTCTGCCCTGCGGCTCTTCTTGACCACTTCCCGGACGGTGAGCGCGGTGCCCGCGAAGACGTCGGCGCGACCCGACTCGACGGCGTTCAGCCCGGCCACCTGGTCCTGCAGGATGATGATGTCCTTCTCGGGGTAGCCCGCGGCGGTCGCGTACCCGATCTCGGCATAGCCGGTACCGGTCGCGAACCTCGCCTTGGCCTTGACCACGTCCTCGTACGAGCGCAGGTTCTTCGGATTCCCCTTGCGCACGATGAACGCGTCGAGCATCTGGTACTCGGGGTCGGCGAAGATGACCTGCTGGCAGCGCTCCTTGTTGATGTACATCCCGGCCGAGACGACATCGAACTGCTGCGAGTTGAGGCCCGGTATGAGGGAGCCGAACTCGGTGGCGACGGGCTGGACGCTGTCGATGCCGAGCCGCTTGAAGATCACTTTGGCCAGTTCCGGCGCCTCGCCGGTGAACTCACCGTCCTTGCCGATGTATCCGAACGGGATTTCGCCCGCGATGCCGAGCCGCACCGTGCCCTGCGAGCGGAGCCGCTCCAGCGAGTCTCCCTCCTGCACCCGGCTGCAGCCCGAGGCGCCTCCCACGGCGGCCGCGGCGCCGAGCGCGGCGGTACCCGCGAGCAGGGCGCGTCGCCCCACACCACGTTGTTCTTGTCGGTCTCGTCTTGTCGGAGCCATGGGCGCGCGGCTACCCGAGAACATGCGAAGTATTCGGACGAGTTTGCGCCCGTGATCTTTGCCCAGGACATGTGCGTGCCGTGAGAAGCGGTCTTGACCTCATGGGGACGATGGGTTCATGACGGATCGCACGAATGGCGTGAATCGCACGGAACGATTGGTGGACCGCACGGATCGCTTCATCGAAGTCTCCCTCGAGAAACGGGGAGTTCGCTGCACGGCGAAGCTGCTCGATGACCGGGCCCCGGTCACGTGCGCGGCGGTGTGGGACGCGCTGCCGCTCGGCGGCGACGTCTATCACGCGAAGTACGCCCGGAACGAGATCTACGCTCTCTTCCCGGCCTTCGCCGCCCAGGAACCCCCGCTCGAGAACCCGACAGTGACCCCCATCCCCGGCGACCTGTGCTACTTCTCCTTCTCCGGCACCGAACTGGGCACCCAGGCCTACGGATACGAGCCCGGCGCCGACGTCCGGGCCGGCACGACCGTCGTCGACCTGGCCCTGTTCTACGAACGCAACAACCTGCTGCTCAACGGCGATGTGGGGTGGGTGCCGGGGATCGTGTGGGGGCAGGTGGTGGAGGGCCTGGACCGGATGGCGGAGGCGTGCAACGACTTGTGGCGCGGGGGAGCGCTGGGGGAGACGCTGTCGTTCCGCCGGCTGTAGCTCCTACAGGGCGGGCGGCGCCACCCCGGCGGCGCCCGCCTCGTACAGCGCATGCGCGGCCCGCAGAACCACTGCGTCCTCGTGCCGCGCAGCCACGATCTGCAGCCCCACCGGCAGCCCGGAACCGTCCAGGCCCACCGGCACGGAAGCCGCAGGCTGCTGCGTCAGATTGAAGGGATAGGTGAAGGGCGTCCATCCGGTCCAGCGGCGGTGGCCGGACCGGGCCGGCACCTCGACGCCCGCCTCGAAAGCGGTCAGCGGCAACGTCGGGGTGACCAGCAGGTCGTACGTCTCGTGGAAGTGCCCCATCCGCCGCCCAAGGTCCATCCGCACGTCCACCGCCGCGAGATAGTCGAGCGCGCTGTACGCGGCCCCGTACCTGCAGATCTCCTGCAGCCCCGGGTCCAGCAACTCCCGTTGGGCGGCGTGCAGTTTCTGGGCGACCCGCGCGGCCCCGCTGAACCACAGGGTGTGGAAAGCCTCCACCGGCTCGGTGAAGTCGGGGTCGGTCTCCTCGACGTACGCCCCCAGCTCCGCGAGCCGTTCCACCGCTCGCCGGACCGCGGCCGCGACGGCCGGCTGCACCGCGACCTGGCCGCCGAGCGAAGGCGAGTACGCGACGCGCAGCCCGCGCACTCCGCCGCCGAGCGTGTCCTGGAAACTGCCCGGGGCCTGTCCCAGCTGCGACCAGTCGCGCCAGTCGGGACCGCTGATCACATCCATCATCAGCGCCGCGTCCGCCGCGTCGCGGGTCATCGGCCCGACGTGTGACAGCGTCCCGAAGGCGCTCGCGGGATACAGCGGCACCCGCCCGTACGTCGGCTTCAGCGCGAAGATCCCGCAGAAGGCCGCGGGGATACGGACACTGCCGCCCCCGTCCGTGCCCAGCGACAGCGGCCCCGCGCCGAGCGCCACGGCCACCGCGCTGCCGCCGCTGGAGCCGCCCGCGGTGCGCGAGGTGTCGTACGGATTGCGGGTCACGCCGGACAGCGGCGAGTCCGTGACGCCCTTCCAGCCGAACTCGGGCGTCGTCGTCTTGCCCAGGAAGACCGCGCCGTGCTCCCGCAGCCGCGCCACCGACGGGGCGTCCTCGTCCCAGACGCCCTCGGGGCGGACCGTCCGCGAACCCCGCAGCGTGGGGCCGCCGCGCAGCAGGAGGATGTCCTTCACCGAGACCGGTACGCCGTCCACGAGACCGGCCGGTTCGCCGCGCACCCAGCGCCGCGTGGACTCCTCGGCCCGCGCGAGCGCGTCGTCCGCGTCCACACGTACGAAGGCGTTGACCGCGGGCTCCGTCTCCTCGATGCGCCGCAGTGCCGCGCGCGTGGCGTCGACGGGGCTGAACTCCCCCTTGCGGTAGCCGTCGATGAGCTGTGCCGCGGTCAGGTCGGTGAGCTCGGTCATGCGCTCTCCCAGGGTCGGTGGCGACGGGCGGGCATGGATAGTGCGTGACGAGTGGACAGCGCTTGATCAAAGCGCTTGATCAACGCCCCGGTACATACCCACGTTTCTTGTCCACCACGTTCAGCAGGGGCCTCCCCGCCTCCCACCGCTCGAACAGCTCGACGAACTGAGCCCCGAGGTCGTCCCGCCAGCCGACCGTGTCGCCGCTCATGTGCGGCGAGACGAGCAGCCCGGGGGCGTCCCACAGCGGGCTGTCGGGCGGCAGTGGCTCGTGTTCGAAGACATCGAGGGCGGCGCCCGCGAGCCACCGCTTCGACAGCGCCTGGGCCAGGTCCTTCTCGACGACGAGTGCCCCACGGCCCACGTTGATGAACCGCGCAGAGGGCTGCATCACGCCGAACCGCCGCTCGTCGAACATGCCGCGTGTCTCGTCCGTGAGCGGCGCCGCGCACACCACCCAGTCGGCGCGCGCTATCAGCCGGTCCAGGTCCTCCGGTCCGTGGATACCGGTCCGCGGAGTGCGGCCCACCAGTGCCGTCCTCACGCCCAGCGCCTTCAGCGTCCTCTCGATCGCCCGCCCGATCGGGCCGGAACCGACCACGCACGCGCGCGTGCCCGCCACCCGCTGTGTCTCACGGTGGTGCCACTCGCGCTCCCGTTGCAGGTCCCACGTCCGGGGTAGATCCTTGGCCATGGCCAGGACGAGAGCGGCCACGTACTCGGCGATCGGCTGGTCGAAGATGCCGCGCGCATTGGTCACGACGGTGTCGGACGCGACGAGTTCCGGGCAGAGCACATGCTCCACGCCCGCGCTCGCGGTGTGCACCCAGCGCGGCCGCGGCCCGTCGCCGGGCCAGGCGCGGCGTACCGCGTGCGAGGTGAAGTCCCACACCAACAGCACGTCGGCGTCCGGAAGTTGCTTGGCCAGTGATGCCTCGTCGGCATGAATGACGCGGGCCCGTCCGGTCAGCCGTCCCAGCCGCGGCGGTGGCTCCGCGTCCAGGACAAGAAGGGTTACTTCGGACATCGGGGGGAAACCGTTTCGCAATGCCGGTCCGCTTCTCTGGATGGATTGCCGGTCATGGGGCCGTGGCCGGGGTCGTGGGAGATGTGCGGATTGACCACGCTGGCACCCGAACCTACCTTCGTCAACACAGGCCCGGCGCCGGCTGTCCGGTCCTGCACTCCCGTGTACCGGCTCCCCGGTACGGATCCTCAGTCCCGACGTCCCGGCATGAGCCGGCTCCCACTTCCTCCTTCCGGCCGACGGCCGGCCCTTCCTCAGCACAACTGCTCACCTTCAGTGAACAGGGGCCTGGTTATGGACGTCTCCTTCCTGGGCGGCCCCCGCCCGCAACGCGGTGTCGGCGTCGTCGCACCCTTCGACTTCGCGCTCGACCGCGAGCTGTGGCGATGGGTCCCCGACGACGTGTCGCTGCATCTCACCCGTACGCCGTACGTGCCCGTCGAGGTCAGTCTCGACCTGGCGCGGCTGGTCAGCGAGCACGAGACGCTGGACGAGGCGGTCCGGGCGCTGAGCGCCGCCGAGCCGGAGGTGCTCGCCTACGCCTGCACGTCCGGCAGCTTCGTGGGCGGCATCGCGGGTGAGCGCGCCATGTGCGAGGCGATGACACGCGCCACGGCCGAGGAGCAGCTCCCCGCGCTGACCACATCGGGTGCGCTGCTGGAGGCGCTGGACGAGCTTCAGGCCCGGCGGATCGCGCTGGTCACCCCGTACACGGTGTCGGTGACCAGGGCTCTGGAGGAGTATCTGGCCGAGGCGGGCGTGCAGGTGACGGGCCGGGCCTGCCTGGGCCTGACCCGGCACATCTGGAAGGTGCCCTACCGCGACGTGGTCGCCATGGCGAGGCATGCTGTACGGGGAGTGGCGGACGCGCTCTTCATCAGCTGCACGAATCTTCCGACGTACGACGTGATCCCCCAGCTGGAGGCCGAGTTGCGGATACCGGTGATCTCGGCCAACCAGGTGACGATGTGGTCGGCCCTGCGTCGTCTGGGTACGCGTGCCGTGGGGCCGTACCAGGCGCTGATCGATCCCGGCGCGAGGCCGGGCGCGGCTCAGCTCGACCCCCCTGCCCTGCCCGACGGACCTCCCCCCTTGCCCTGACGCCAGGGGGCTTCCCAGCGAAGGAGGCTGGACGTGACCGCACTCGGATTCCTGTACCCGGGCCACTCCGCCGAGGACGACTACCCGCGCATCGAGCAGCTGCTGGGCAGCGACATCCGGCTCGCGGTGATCCACACGGACATCGGCGAGGACGCCCACCGCGTCGACGCCCTGCTGGAGATGGGGTCGCCGGAGCGGCTCGCGGCCGGGGTGGAGGAGCTGCGACTGTCCGGCGCCGAGGCGGTGGTGTGGGCGTGCACCAGCGGCAGCTTCGTCCGCGGCTGGGAGGGCGCCCAGGAACAGGTGCGGTCGCTGGCGATGGCGGCGGGCCTCCCCGCGTCCAGCACGTCGTTCGCGTTCGCCCATGCCGTTCCGGAGGTGGGTGCGGGGCGCGTCGCGGTCGCGGCGACGTACCCGGACGATGTGGCCGCACACTTCGCTGCGTTCCTGAAGGACGCCGGCACCGAGGTCGTCTCGGTGCGCGGCAGCGGCATCATCACGGCGGCCGAGGTCGGCACGTGGGGCCGCGACGAGGTCCGGGAGCTGGCCCGGACCGGCGACCATCCGGACGCGGAGGCCGTCCTGCTCCCCGACACGGCCCTGCACACGGCGGCTTACATCCGCGACCTGGAAGAGGAACTCGGCAAGCCGGTCCTCACCGCCAACCAGGTCACGGTTTGGGAGGCCCTGCGCCTGGTCTCCCGCCGCGTGAACGCTCCGGCGCTCGGCGCACTGTTCACGAAGGAACCGATCGTGCAGGTGAGGGGCTAGGGCCTGTGTCGGAAGTGGCCCGCCCTTCGGGCGGACGACGCCACTTCCGACACAGGCCCTAGGGCAGCCGCCGGGGAATAACCGGAGCTCCCCTCCTGTTAATACGACCCGCCCCACGCGACGTACGGACAGGAAGGACCCACCGTGGCAGCGGACGACCCCAACGAGGCCCGAGACGAGATCCGCGGAAAGGCCCAGGGCACGGCCCCGGTGCCGCTGTCCGTACTGGACCTGGTCA
Organism: Streptomyces himalayensis subsp. himalayensis; assembly: GCF_013778455.1. Taxonomy (GTDB): domain Bacteria; phylum Actinomycetota; class Actinomycetes; order Streptomycetales; family Streptomycetaceae; genus Streptomyces; species Streptomyces himalayensis. The sequence continues at coordinate 83,822 of NZ_JACEHE010000021.1, forward strand.
CCGTCGGCGCGGGCCGCACCGCCACCGACGCCCTCCGCACCAGCGTCGAACTGTCCCGCCTGGCGGAGACCCGCGGCTTCCACCGCTACTGGGTGGCCGAGCACCACTCGATGCCCGGCGTCGCCTCGTCCTCGCCCGCCGTGATCCTCGCCCACCTTGCGGCCCACACGGACCGTGTCCGCCTGGGCTCGGGCGGCGTCATGCTCCCGAACCACGCGCCCCTCGTCATCGCCGAGCAGTTCGGCACCCTGGAGGCGATGGCCCCCGGCCGTATCGACCTGGGCCTGGGTCGCGCGCCCGGTACGGACGGCGCGACGGCCGCAGCCCTGCGCCGCACCGACCGCCCCCACGAGGGCGCCGACGACTTCCCCCAGCAACTTGCCGAGCTGACGCGTTTCCTGGACGACGACTTCCCGGACGGCCACCGGTACGCCCGCATCCACGCCGTTCCGGGCCCGGTCCAGGCCACGTCGCCCGGCGGCGTGCAGTCCCGGCACCGGCCCCCGATCTGGCTGCTCGGCTCCTCGGGCTTCAGCGCGCGGCTGGCCGGCGTCCTCGGCCTGCCTTTCGCCTTCGCGCACCACTTCTCGGCTCAGAACACGCTGCCGGCGCTCGACCTGTACCGCGAGTCGTTCCAGCCCTCCGAGGTGCTGGACGCCCCGTACGCGCTGATCGGCGTCTCGGCGGTGGCCACGGACGACGAGAAGGAGGCCCGCCGCCAGGTGCTCGCCGCGGCCCTGAACATGGTCCGGCTGCGTACCGGCCGCCCCGGCCTGGTCCCGACCCCGGAGGAGGCGGAGGCGTACGCCTTCAGCTCCCTCGAACGCGACTTCGTCGACAGCTGGAACGCGAACGTCATCCACGGCACCGCCGACCAGGTCCGCACCGGCCTGGACGACCTCCAGAAGCGCACCGGCGCCGACGAACTCATGATCACGGCGAACGCCCACGGCGGCGATGTACGCGTACGCTCGTACGAACTGATCGCGGACGCATACGGGATGCCGCGCGGCTGAGGGGTACCGCTGTGGGCAATCGTTCCGCGGGGCTGGGGGCACCTCCCAGCGGTAGCTGGGGGAGGGTGGCACAGCCCACGACGGCGGGTGCGCTTCATGGCGGGGTGCCCAGGCGCCCCCGTCAGGTGCCGGTGCCGGCCAGCAGCTCCGAGATGCGGTCCGGCGTCACGGGGCGGGAGTACAGCCACCCCTGACCCGTATCGCACCCGATGCGCCGCAGCCGGGTCGCCTGACCGGAGGTCTCCACGCACTCCGCCGTGACCGTCAGCCCCAGCCGATGGGCCAGCTGCACCAGGGCCTCGACGATGACCTCGTCGGCGGGGTTGGGATGCGTCCCGCCGTCGTACCGGAACCCCCGTACGAATGACCCGTCCAGCTTGAGCACGGACACGGGCAGCCGGCTGAGATACGCGAGGTTCGAGTACCCGGTGCCGAAGTCGTCGATGGCGATCCGCACGCCCATGTCGCTCAGGGCCTGGAGGGCCTGCAGCGGCCGTCCCGCGGAGCCCATCACGGCGGACTCGGTGAGCTCCAGCTGCAGCAGACGCGGAGCCAGGCCCGTCTCCGCGAGGATGTCCGCGACATCGGCGACCAGGTCGGAGTCCCAGACCTGGCGCACCGCCACGTTGACGCTCACGAAGACCGGCTCCACACCCGGGTGCTCCAGCTGCCACTGCCGGGCCTGGCGGCAGGCGGTGCGCAGTACCCAGCGGCCGAGCTGGACGATCGAGCCGTCCTCCTCCGCCAGTCCGATGAACCGATTCGGCGTCAACGTTCCGAACTGCGGGTGATGCCAGCGCACCAGCGCCTCGACCCCGTGCAGCTCCCCGTCCTCCATGCCTACCAACGGCTGGTATTCCAGGGCGAATTCACCCCGGTCGACGGCGGGACGCAGCGTGGAGGACAGCGCCTGGCGGGTCATCCGGTGGGCGTTGCGCTCGGGGTCGAAGAGCGTCCAGCGCGCCTTGCCGTCCGCCTTGGCCCAGTACAGCGTGGTGTCCGCGGCCTGCATCAGCCCGGTCGCGGTGGTCTCCGAGGTCCGCCGCTCGACGACGCCGATGGACGCCGACACGGACAGCCGCTGCCCCGACAGGTCGAACGGTTCCTGCACGGCCTTCAGCACCGACTCGGCCAGGTCGGCCAGCTGTTCCGTGCCGGTCGAGTCCTCCACCAGCAGCGCGAACTCGTCGCCGCCGAGCCTGGCGACGAGGGGAGTGGCGGCCCGCGCGTAACCGGCCTCGTCGGCGCAGCGCGTGAGGCGTTCCGCGACGGCCGCCAGCAGCCGGTCGCCGACCCGGTGGCCGAGCGTGTCGTTGACCGCCTTGAACCCGTCGAGGTCGAGATAGCACAGCCCGATCCGCCCGGCGCCGCCCTCCTCGTACGGCCCCGGGTCCAGAGCACCCGAAAGGCGCTCGAAGAACAGGGTCCGGTTGGGCAGCCGGGTCACCGGGTCGTGCATCTGCAGATGGCGCAGCCGCGCCTGGAGTTCGCGGCGGACGCTGATGTCCCGGACCGAGAGGAGCACCGCACCCCCGCCGTCGGCGTCCGGCAGCGGGGCGACGGTGATCTGGACCCATACCGAGTGTCCATCGGGATGTTTGAGGCGGCGGGTGCAGCGCAACCTGGCCTGCCGGCCGCGCAGGACATCGCGATACGCGTGCCAGGTGCGGGTGTCGGACGCCAGGTCCACCAGTTCCGCGGCGGCCTGCCCGGCCAGTGCCCCGGGGTCCCCGCCGAACAGGGCGGCGAACGCTTCGTTGGCGGAGCGGACGAATCCCTTGCGGTCGACGACGGCCATGGCGAGCGGAGCGGCGGCGAAGGCGGCGTGCGCAGATGAGGGGCGAGAGGAGTGCGGGGGGTCGGCCTCTGCGCCACGCTCCGTGACGGCCGGGCGCCCGAGATCCTCCGCGGGCGCAGGCCCTTCGGACGTTCCGCTCACCGCTCGCTCCCGCAGTGCAGTCGTTCTCGGTCAGGGCCGCGGGGCGTCCCCAAGCCGTTCCGGCTGTGGGGTGAAGGCGGTCGCTGAGGGGGGAGGACCGCCCAAGCCCCGGTCCGCGCAGGAAATCGTGCCGATCATAGAGGCTGGCCTCCGGCCCGTTCCAGCCGCGATGCGGCGATACGCCGCACCCCTGCACGACGCCAGACCGCTTCTGCCCAGGTCCGGCCAGGGTTTCTTCGGCGGACGACCGCTTGTGACATTGCGTGAAAATCCGGGGTGTCGGAGCGCTCACCCGAGTGGTGCAGATAAACAGGGCGAACATCAACAAACACACACAGTCTGGGTGGGGTCTCCCGAATTCCCCACCCGGAGGTCGACTTGCCGCGTCAGCTCCCCCTCAGGGGGCTACTGCGCCTCCCGGGGGCTGCGACATCAGCGGCTGCCGTCGCGGGCCCCCGGGCCCTCCGGCACGGGGGCGACCGGACCCGACTGCGCAGCACCACGGCCGCCCTCACCTCGCTGACCGCCCTTGCCGCCACCTCGCTGGTGGCCGGCCCCGTGTCCGCCGAACCCCTGGGCGGGCTGTGCGCCCTGGAGCGCACGGCGGCACACCACTCGGAGGGCGTGGACACCTGGAACCCGGCCTATCCGCGGCCGACGGGCACCCTTGACGCGGTGATGGTCTTCCTCTCCTTCCCGGACTCCAGACCCCGCGTCACCCCTGCGGCACTGGCCGCCGACTACTTCCCCGCCACCAGCCGCTTCTTCACGCACGCCTCGTACGGCAAGTTCACGTTGCGTCCGCACCCGCAGCCCGCGTGGATCGAGATGCCGCACGCCTCCACCTCGTACGCCATAAAGCGCGACTGGAACGCGTCGCGGCGCAGCGCGTATCTCCGGGACGCGATCAACGCCGCCAATCCGCGGGTCGACTTCCGCAAGTACGACATCGTGTACCTCGTCGCGGACCCGGATGCGCCGGGTGTCGATTCGGACGCCACCAAGGTGGTCAACTTCGAGCGCCCGATCGAGGCCGACGGCGCGGACATCAGGCGTGTGGTGACGGTCTTCGAGCGGCATCCGCCGGACCGCAACGTGCTCGCCCATGAGACGGGACACGTCTTCGACCTGCCGGATCTCTACCATCGTCCGTCCGACGGCAAGGGCGACTGGGACACCTACGTCGGCGACTGGGACGTCATGGGCAGCCAGTTCGGGCTCGCCCCGGACCTCTTCGGCTGGCACAAGTGGAAGCTCGGCTGGCTTGAGCCGAGGCAGGTCGCGTGCGTGCAGGGGCTCGGCACCACACGGCTGACGCTGGAGCCGCTCGCGGAAGGACCCGAACCCGGCGGAGCGCTGGCCGGTCAGCCGTTCGGCTCCGGGGGCGGCACCAAACTGGCGGTGGTCCGCACCGGCCGTACCAGCGCGCTCGCCTTCGAGGCCCGCGGCCCGGCCGGGAACGACGAGGTGAGCTGCACCGAGGGCATCCTCGCGTACCGCGTCCGCAGCGGGACGGCGTCCGGTGGCGGCCCGGTCGAGGTCGTGGACGCCCATCCGCACTCCGAGTCGTGCTGGGGCGACTCCGTGTATCCGGAGCTGGCGGATGCGCCGGTGCGGCTGGGGGAGACGTTCACGGTGCCGGGCGCGAAGGTACGGGTGGAGGCGGAGGACCGGACACCGTCGGGAGCGTGGACGGTGAAGATCACGACGGGGTGAGGTCGGTCGGGACTTGGGGCTGCCTCGACTCCGGCCGAGGGGGTGCCCGACCCCGGCCGATAGGGTGCCCGACCCCTGGCCAAGGGGGTGCCCGAGGCCGGGGCCAAGGGGGTGCCCGAGGCCGAGGGGGTGTGGGTGGCGAAGCCCCCACAACGCGGGGCGAAGCCGCGCAGAAACAACGATGGCGAGGAGGTTCGCGCTTTCCGCGAACACACCTCGCCATCGCCATCGTGCGCCGCCAGGGACTCGAACCCCGGACCCGCTGATTAAGAGTCAGCTGCTCTAACCAACTGAGCTAGCGGCGCCTGCTGACGTCGAAGACCTTAGCACCCTGGTCGGCGGGAGGAAAATCGATATCCGCGGGGCCGTCGCAGGTTCCCGGCCGTCTCCCGCCGCCGCCCTCGCCGGGGCTGCTCCGGGCCGCTCCGCGGTCTCGCGGGCCGCGCGGACACCGGCCCAGAGAAGGACCTCCGGCCCGGGCAGCCAGGGGTTCCGGGTGCCGGGCGCGACGAGCCAGCGGCAGTCGAGCCGGGTCGAGGCGGACGGCCCGGGCACCAGCGGCGGCACGGTGACGGCGTCACCGCGGCCGTAGCACAGCAGCGGCGGCACGCCGCGGCACCGGCCGGCCCATTCCTCCCAGGCCAGCAGCGAGGGCAGCCGCTGAGCGGTCCCCGGCGCGGCGAACAGCAGCATGCGTCCGCGGTACGCGGCGATGGGCCCCGATCCCGGGCCCTCGTCCCACAACCGGTCCAGCATGCGGCGGCCGAAGATGGCGGGGACGTTGACGACGTCGAACGCGTCACCGCAGGGCAGCACGATCGGAGCCTCGGGGCGCTCGTGCCATAACGCGAGGGTGCTCTGCGGATCGCTGCCTGCTGAGGCGAGCCAGGACGCCCCCTCGAATGTGATGTCCGAGACGTCGAACTGATCGTGTGCGGACAAAGCGTGGACGGACAAGGCCACAGGAAGCTGTTTGCTGCTCATGGCATTTGTGTGTACCGGCAGTGAGCGTGACGCTTCCGTGAGTTGCGGGAAACCGGTCCGCCGGCGGAACGGAGGGAGTACCCTGCCCTCGGGCATATGCCGGAAGATCGTGCTCCGGCCTTTTGCCTCACGAGCAATCGCGGGTCCCCGGGCGGCTGGCGGCTCGTGCCTCTCGGGCGCTCGCGAGCGGGCTCAGGCCTCGGCTTCGGTCCCGCGCAGCAGGTCGCGCCCGTACTCGACCATCTTCTTCGCGTAGTCCTCCGTCCATTCGGCGCGGGCGGCGATGTCGGCGGGCGTCAGGCGGTCGAAGCGGCGCGGATCCGCGAGCTGTGCGGCGGCTATCGCCTGGTACTCGACGGCTCTGTCCGTCGCGGCCCGGAAGGCGAGGGTCAGCTCGGTGGCTCGGGACAGCAGCTCCCGCGGATCCTCGATCGACTCCAGGTCGAAGAAGTGCTCCGGGTCGGCGGCCACCTCCGCAGGCTCGAAGAGCAGCGGCGCGGGGCGCAGCCGCGGCTCGGTACGGGGCCGCTCGGGCTCCGCCATGGTTCTCCTCCTCGTACGGTTCCGTGGCCCTTGGGGGCCACGTTCCATTGTCCCGTGCCGCGCAAGTAGGCCCCCGGCCCAGGACGCCGGTCCGGCGGCGCGCAGGACTCCGTCCGGCGATTCAGGGCGTCCACGACACCCGGTGCTCGGACCAGTGGTCCCACGTGGACATCATCGCTTCCCAGCCGTCCGGGAACTTCACCGTCACGCCCAACTGCACCGGCTCGGTCGACGGGTGATCGTCAAGCAGTTCGGCGACCCCCGCCCGGCACACCACGATGCAGGCATGCCGATGCCGGGAGGCCAGCACGCACAGCCGGCCCGTCTCCAGGTGGAACGCCGTCGCATCCGGCCGCCCCGACAGCGGATGCAGCACGACGGTCACGTCGAACTCCCGCCCCTGCAGCCGGTTCGCCGTGTCCACCGTGACATCCGCGACCCCCAGATCCGCGAGCGCCGAGCGCACGGCCGCGGCCTGATCGCGGTGCGCCGTGCCGACCGCGATGCGGTCGGCCGTGAGCGGCACCGGGTCCGGCGACTGCTCGGAGACGGCCGCACCCCCGCGGTCCAGCAGCCGCCGCACGACCCGCGCCACCGCCCGTACGGCCTCGGGGTCCGTACGCGGCGTATGCCGAGCAGGAAGCTCCAGCAGCCCCCACCCCGCCTCGGTGGCCTCGTCGATGACCCGGTCAGGACCCGAACCGTCCGACGCCACCGCGAAGCTGAGCCGCCGGTCACCGTGTCCGGTGCCGCTGCGGAACCGCGTGTACGGATAGAAGGCGTCCGACACCAGCGGCGCCGCCGACGCGGGCAGCCGCCATGACACGGGCAGCCGGTGCTGCGGCAGCTGAGGGTTGTGGGCGAGCAGCGTCGTCACGGCGGACGCCGAAGGGTCGTACGCCAGACCGGCCCACTGCTCGGCCCCGACGATCGCGAACGGATCCAACTGCCCCGGATCGCCCACGAACAGGGCCCGCTCGAACAGCCCGGCCACGGCGAGCAGCGCGTCGGAACGCATCTGGTACGCCTCGTCGACGATCGCGTACCGCCATGGCTCGACGCCCTTCACGTGCGCCCACTTGGCGGCGGTCGAGATGACCACGTCGAGCCCGGCGAGGTCGGCGGCCTTGGCGGACTTGCGCACGTTCGCCAGGCCGTCGAGGGCCTTGTCGTACGGATCCGCGTCGCTGCTGTGCAGCCGCCCCACAGGGAGGTCGGGGTCCTTCTCGGCGAGCCGCAGCACCAGGTCGTCGACCTGGGCGTTGGTCTGGGCGATGACCATCAACAGGCGCCCGGCGGCGGCCAGTTCACGCGCCGCCCGCACCACGAGGGTGGACTTCCCCGCACCCGGCGGAGAGTCCACGACGACCCCGCGGTGCGCACCTTGCATCGTGTCCCGCAGGATCGCGTCGGTGGCCCGGGCGGCCGCGGCGGCGGGATCGGAGGCCACGGGTTGTGGGGCGTCGAGGCCGTTCGGGGCGGCGATGCCGTCCGGGGAGGCCAGGCTCTCTGGGGAGGCCAGGCCGTCCCGGGTGGCCGGGTTTTGCGTGGTGGCCTGGTTTTCCCGGGTGGCGAGGCCGGGGTGAGAGTCGGCCCCAGCCCCCAGGGAGGGGCGGGCGTCGGCGGTCATAGGACGTCCTCCTCGGTCATCGGATCCGGAACCTCCGCGACGGCTGCGCCCTCACCCGGCGGGCCGCCGTGCGTCCACGGCGTCTCCTCCGGGTCCGGCAGCGTGGGGCCGCCACGCTGATCGTGCTCGAACAGCGTGAAGCACAGCCGGTCGCCCTTCTCGGGCACCGAACCGGGCTCGGGCTCCTTGCCCCGGCCCATCTTGTCGAGTAGGCGCAGCACGAGCGTCACCCCTCCGGGGCCTTGGCCGGCGCCCTCCCTGTCGGCGCCCTCGTCGTATCCGACGAACTCCGCGGTCTGCGGCTTGCCGTCCAGGGAGCGGTAGACCTTGATGCGCTCGCCGAGGTGCGGCCGGTCGTCGGTGCGGACGGTGACGAGAGGCCGTGGGCTGGGCCGCTTGCTCTCGCTGTACGCCATGACGACATCCGTCACCTCGCCGGCGAAGGCCTCGCCGGCGAGCCGTCGCCCGGCCATCACCAGTGGGTCGTCGAGCGCTTCCTGCGCGTCCAGCCGGGCCTGTTCGCGCTCGCGCGAGGCGAGCTTGTTGGCGGCGGTGACGGCGTCGTCGCGCCGCGGCTGAGGCGGCTCACCTGCGGCGACCCGGTCCCGGTGGCTGGTGAAGGACCAGCGGTCGCGGGTCCAGCGATCGGCGACATGCGAGGCTTCGGGCAGGGCCCGCAGAAGGTCGATGCCGCGCCACACAGCCTCCCAGGTGGGCCGTGTCCGGCTCTCGACCAGGGCACGGATCTGCTGCTCGGCGGCAGTGAGTTCGCCGAGTCGGAGGTCCGCCTCGATGCCGTCCTCGGCGGCGGCCAGGGCGGTACGCGCGCGGTCGTAGCGCTCCATCGCCGGGGCCAGCAGCCGGTTGTCGAACGCCGGGTCGGTGGCCGGGCCCGCGGGCGGGCACACCAGCTGTCCATGGGCGTCCCGCGCCAGCTCGGCCCGCAGAGCGGCCTCGGCGCCGGACTCGCCGTCGGGCGGGTCGATCCAGGCGAGCAGCGCACCGAGGTGCTGGTCCTCCAGGCTGCTCTGCCCGGTCGCCCAGTGCCGGGACAGCAGCTCGGTCATGGCGGGCAGCAATGAGGAGCCCGGTACGCGAGCGCGCTCCGCGAAGTGCGTCAGCCAACGGCCGAGCAGCGGTACGCGGGCCGGGGCCGGGTACGGCGCATCGGGGTCCTGTTCGGCCGTACGCCGGAAGCGCATGGAGCGGCCGAGCAGCCGTACGAACTCGATGCCCGTCCGGCTCGGCACGATCAGCTGCGGTGCGTCCGTGCACAGGTCGACCTCGACCTTGACGCGCTTGCCGGTCTCCGGGTCGGTCTGGGTGCGCTCGGCGGCCTCGACCCCCTCCGCGTACTCGTCGACATAGGGCAGGACGACGTCGGCGAGCTCGGCGAGGAAGGCGAATCGCAGGTCGCGGTCGCGCGGCTGGTCCACGACGAGCAGGCGCGGCGCGTCGCGCTCGGTGCCGACGAGCGCACCCAGCGGGGCACCCGCCTCGCCGGCGGTGGTGAGCGGCACGAAGACGAGCGGACGCTCGGACAGATGCCGATGCCGGACGGTGGCAGCGGGCTGCGCACGTCCGGTGCTCATGGCTTCCAGCCGGGCGAGGGTGGAGATCAGCGACACGGGGCCTCCTTGCCGCGGGACGGCGCCGGCCGGGCGCCTTGGGCAGGCTGGGGCGCCGTCTGACGCGGGGCGCTGTCCTGCGGCATCGACGCGTGTGATGCACCTGGCGCCGCCGGGATCGCCGCCCGCCCCTGCGGCCGGTTCAGGGACGGGGCCGCCGTCTGCCGGTCGGCTGCGGCCGCTGAGGTCGCCGTCTCCCGGGCGGCTCCGTCCGACGGGGGCCCGGTTCGCGCCTGCGGCCCGCTCAGGGGCGGGGCCGTGGGGGCATGTGGGTCCTCGGTCCGGCGTGGAGCCGTCGTCAGAGCGGGGTGCTCGGGTTGTGCGCCGGCCTCCCTCAGTGCCTTGAGGGCCTGGGAGGTACCCCCAGCTGGCGCACACCCCGCCATGTCCCCGCGGGCGCGTTCGGGGCTGCGGCACGGCAGCGGTCCAGCGGGCGTCGAGGAGGTGCCGGGCGCAAGGGCGAGTGGCGTCAGCACGGGGCGCCCCCCAGGGCCTCCGCGCGCAGGGCGGCCGCTCTGCGTAGTGCCGTCACCGTCGGATCCGTCGGGTCGCCGGTTGTGCCGTGGGCCGCCGCGAGTACGGTGCCGGCCGTGGTCAGGGCGCCGAGTTCGCCGCGGACCGAGCGGCCCAGGGCCGTGACGGCGCCCTCCGCGCGGGCCTGGTCGCGGCAGTGGAAGGCCAGCTCGCAGGCGGACAGGCACTCCGGTGCGTACGCCGCGGGGACGCATTCGACCGCCGACCGCAGCTCGTCGGCGGGCCGCTCCACGTCGAAGGTCGTGCCCTCGGGCAGGGCCTCCGCGATGTCCTCGATGCGGGTGAGCCGGGCCAGCTGGCGGCGGGTCACCGACAGCTGCTTGCGGACGTCCACGGCGGACGCGGTCGGCAGATTCGAGAAGTCCTTGGGGCAGACCAGCAGGACGCGGTGGCGCACGGGCGGCACGGGGTCCATGCGCCCGGCGACCTGCCCCAGCGCCAGCACGTACACGGCGGACTGCCGGGCGGCCGCCCCGACCTTCGCCGCGTCCGCCGAACCGTCGATCACGGGGAACGACTTGATCTCCACGACCGTCCAGCTGCCGTCGGGGTGGACCACCACCGCGTCCGGCTCCAGGAACGCGGGGGAGCCCGCGACGTCCAGCGCGAGCATCGGGTGGTCGAGCAGGCTCCACGCTCCGGCGGCGGTCGCCTCGCGCAGCGCCAGTGACGTACGCGCCGCGCGCCCCTCCGGCCCCGCCGCCGACAGATCCGGCGTGCGGATGCTGCCCGGCTCGGGCGGCTCGGCGGAGGCGTCCAGCCGCTCGTGCACCAGGCGCAGCAGCACGGCGCCCCCGTCAGCCTTGACGCGCGCCTCGAAGGCATTGCCCCGGATGAACGCGAACTGCGACTGCCCGAAGGAGGAAGGGGAGCCGAGGGCGCTCGCCAGCGCCGCCTTGTCCACCCCCGCGCCGTCCAGCAGCGCGCGCCGCCTGCAGCCGGGATTGGCCGCGAGCGCGGCCAGGGCGCGCGCGTCGAGCGGCTGCGGCGGCCGGGCGGGGCCGCGCAGCTCAGCGAGCCGGTGCCGGAGCGCCGTCCCCCGCGTCTGCGGGGCTGGCACTCGGCCCGGTGCTGGGCCTGCGCTGTCCGGGTCTGCGCTGTCCGGGAATTCGCTCACCCGCCGAAGTCTGGCATCCGGCACTGACAATCGAGGAACCTGCGGCCGGAGAGGCTGAGGAACCCCCGGCCCGGGAGGCGCCCGGGAGAGCCGGCCCGACCGGCTCGCGGAGCGCCCCCAGCCGGGTCCACGCGAGGTCCGCGAGCCGCATCACGGGCTGGGCGAGGAGAAGTCCGGCCCCCATCACGGCCGCTCCCGCGACCGCGTCGAGGAAGTAGTGGTTCGCGGTGCCCATCACCACGACGGTGGTGACGAGCGGATACGCCACCGCGGTCGCCCTGGTGAGCCGGTTGCCGCCGTACCGCCACAGCATCACGCCGCACCACAGCGCCCACCCGACGTGCAGGCTCGGCATCGCCGCGTACTGGTTGGTCATGCCGCCCAGGCCGCGCGGCGCGCTCGCCTCGCCGGCCCACCAGCCGTAGTCGCTGTACTGGGCCATCGTGTCGACGAAGCCGTGGCCCGCCGCCAGCAGCCGTGGCGGGCAGGTCGGCAGCAGCGTGAAGCCGACGAGTGCGATGAGCGTGGAGGTCATCAGCCAGGTGCGGGCGGCGCGGTAGTGGACCGACCGGGAGCGGAAGATCCACACCAGGATCGCGGGCGTGACCAGATAGTGCAGCGACGCGTACCAGAAGTCCGCGGGTATGCCGATCCAGGGCTCGGCGGTGAACAGTCGGTTCAGCGGGTGCTCGGCGTTGAGGTGCAGGGTCTTCTCGAAGCGGAGGATCGCGAGGCCGTGGTCGACGGCGGTCGACACGTCACCGCGGGCGAGCAGCCGGCCCGCCGAGTACAGGGCGTACAGCACCATGATCACGGGCAGTTCGGTCCACCAGCGTGGCCGGCTCGCGCCAGGCGTGCTCTCACCTGGTGCGTCGGTCTGCGCCATCCGATGGTCTCCCTCCCCGCCTCCAGCGGCCCGCTGCGGCCCGCCCACTTTACGGTGTATGTGCACCGCGTATGCGGACGATGTCAGCCGGCCACTCCCGATCTTCAAGACGCAGAGATCCGTTGCGGGGTTGCTCTCCGAACCAGTGCGCGCCCTGCGCGGAGGCAGGCGCAGAGGCGGGTGAGGTGATCCGGACCGGGCCCGCTGATCCGGACCCGGGCGCGACGATTCGTACCCGTGCGCGATGATGGAGGAGCGGGTGGACCCTGTTCCGGAAAATCAGCTCATCCGCCCCGCCCTGCCCTGTTCGCCTCTCGGAAAGGCCCTCTATGGCACCGCGCATCCTGCTGGCCCGGCACGGACAGACGGAATGGTCACTGGCCGGAAAGCACACCGGCAGGACGGACATCCCGCTCCTCGAAGAGGGCCGGCGCGGCGCCAAGCTTCTCGGCGAACGTCTGCAGCGCGCGCCGCTCGACGGGATCCCGGAGGCCGAGGTACGCACGAGCCCGCTGGCACGCGCGCGTGAGACCTGCGAACTGGCCGGCTTCGGTGAGCGCGCCACCACCTGGGACACGCTTCTGGAGTGGGACTACGGCGCGTACGAAGGCATGACGCCCGCTGAGATACAGGCGATCAGGCCCGGCTGGCTGATCTGGCGCGACGGGGTGCCCGAGGGCGAGACACTCGCGGAGATGACCGCCCGCGCGGACGAGGTCGTCGCATGGGCGCGGTCGGCCGACCGTGACGTGCTCGTCTTCGCGCACGGGCACATCCTGCGGTCCATCGGAGCGCGCTGGCTCGGCCTCGACCTCGCCTTCGCGGCCCGCATCCGGCTCAACCCGACGTCGCTGTCCGTGCTGGGGTGGGCATACGGGGAGCCGGCGATCGAGACGTGGAACGACAACGGACATCTGGCCCTCGGCGGTTAGCTACCGGACTCCCGGACACGGCCGGGCCCCGGATTCCCGGACACGGCCAGGCCCCGGACTCCCGGACACGGCCAGGCCCGCACTCCCGGACACGGCCAGGCCCCGAGCTTCCGGCCACCCGCCGGAACCCGGGACCCCTGGGACGTCACGCCGAATGCGACACCTCGCGATGGCGCTCCAGAAACGTCGAGACGCCCGGCGCCCTGCGATGCGGCGCCAGCACACGAGCCGTCATCGCCAGCATCGACAGGACGCGTGACGACTGGACCTCGTTCAGCAGGTCCAGTACGCGCAAACCCGCCGCCGACGCCTCGTCCGGGTGGCCGGCCCGCGCGAGGTCGTCGGCCAGCTCCGCCGTGTACAGCGCGGTGTTGCGCGTGAAGTGCGGGTCCTGCAACGCGGTCGCGCGGCGTGCATGGCGGGCCGCGCGGGACCAGTCGCCCAGGGCCGACCAGCACTGCGCCTCGAGCCCTTCCAGTTCGGCCGCACCGTAGAAGCTCATCCACTCCGGGTCGGCGTTCGAGGGGCCGCAGTCGAACAGGGCCTGGGCGCGGCTGAGCGACCGCTCGCAGCCGGAGCGGTCGCCGAGCCCCGCCCAGCCTCCCGCCTCGCGCAGCGCGAGCAGCGACAGCAGCCGCGGCGACACCAGATTGCGGGCCACGCGCTGCGCCGCCTGCGCGGCGCGCACCGCCTCGCGCGGCCGGCCCGCGTCCCGGGCGAGAAACGCCGTGTTGCAGAAGGCATGCGCCTCCAGGGCCGCATCCCCGGACATCCGCGCGGTCGCCAGCGCCTCCGCGTAGTGCGAGCGTGCGTCGTCGAAGCGCCCGGAGTCGTGCGCCAACCAGCCGACTGAGATGGCGAGTTCGCCCGCGCCCGCCTGCAGTCGCTGGGCGGTCGCCTGCCGGGCGGTGCCCGCGTCGAGCAGGGCGTAGGCGGCGCGCAGCGGCGCCGCGGCACGGCGGTAGAGGCCGTCGGCCCCATGCCGGTCGTCGAGCAGCCGGATCTTGCGTACGGCCTCCTCGACCGCGTTGGCCTCGGCGTGGCCGACCCTGCGGACGGGCCGGCCGGCTGCCGTGGCGGCGGCACCGCCGTCCCTGGTGAGCCCTAAGGGCGCGAAGGAGGCGGCGGCCACCGTGGCCGTACCGCCCGTCATGAACGCGCGACGCTGCACGTCGCTCTCCTTGTGGTTCTCGGTCTCGTGGTGCGGGATTTCCTGGTGCGGGATCTCATGGGGCAGGAGCCCTTGGTGCCGGCTCCCGCTCTGCTCGGCCGTGAGCGGCGGCTGCGCCGCTTCCGACCGGGCCCGCCCTCGGCCGCGTACCTCGGAACGAGGGACGAAGCCCAGGTCCGTGAGCGAGCGGCCGGGGAACATGTGCAGGAACACGCGCTCGTAGGCGTAGTTGGGGCAGCGGATCTCGCCTGCCTCGACTCGCCCGATGTACCGCGCGTCACAGCTGACCCGCTCGCCGATCTCGCGAGCGGCCCGCCGGACCGCGGCTGCGAACTCGCCAGGCGAGCGCTGTCCGCGCAGCTCCCGGAAGGCGAGATTCGATTGGAGATCCCGTCGGCGGGACGGTGACGACGAGGTCGCCGATGACGACTCCATGTCCGGGCCCTCTCATGTGCATCGAGCCGGACTCCGGGGGGAGTTGTACTCCCGGGCCGTACGTCTGCTGCCCCTGTTCCGGCGGGGCAAGAAGGTACCCCTTGTGACGGCACCGCCACGCAGAGTTTGACCACAAACCGGATAACTCGTATGGGATCTGCCATGAACTGCCATCCTTTGCGGCGGTGTCCTGCCGTAGCCGTTGACGCGGGACGGACGTTGGACGATGCGGAGAGGGAGCTACGCGGTCCTGGAAGGGCCGCGTGGTGCCGAACCGAGCGACTCGAGCGTGGAGGGGTTCCGTGTTGGAGGCCGGAATGGAGAACAACGCACACGCACTGTGTCCGTCGCTGTCGACCGCGCAGCACCGGCCGACTCCGGAGGGCAGCGCACCGGCGCGCGGAATGGAGCCCGGGGGCCTCTGCCAGGACCTGCCCGGCGGCCCCTCCCAGGACCTGAAGGCACGGGACGAGGACACCTGCGACCTGGTCACCGTGCCGGCCCGCCAGGGCCTCGAGGCGGTCGACATCCTCCGGCGCGGTCCCTTGGAGGCCGTCGGTCCCGTTCTGCACGACGGGGGCTGCGACGTACTCGGTTTCCTTGTTCCGCCCGGCACCGCCGACGCCTGGGACGTCCCCGGCAGCGCCTGCACCCAGACCTTCGGCCGCGGCATCGGCACCGCGCCCGTACCGCCCATCGAGGGCACGCGCTGGCTGCTTCCGCCCGCCGCGGCTCAGTCGGCCGACTCGGTGCATCCGGCCGACGCGGAGGTCACCGCGCAGGTCACCGACCCGGACGTGCTCCGTGAGGCGCTGGATGAGGCGGCGCGGATGATCGCTGCCGCGGACAACTGCCGCTGAACGCTTGCGCTGGCTGGGGCGTGTTTTCTTCGCCGCTCCGCGGCGGTTTTCGTGCCGCTCCGCGGCACCGGGCTCCCTGCCGCTCCGCGGCTATTTTCTTCGCCGCTCCGCGGCGGTTTCCCATCCACCCGCCCTTTCGTGCCGCTCCGCGGCGCCAGGCGCGTGCCCCACGCGAGGCCCCCTTCCCCCCCCAGGCACCCGATAATGAGCAGGTGGCGCGGTCGAAGGACAAAAAGGCGAGGGGCAGGCGGGACGCTGTGGCGGCCGTCGTGGCCGAGGTCGACGGTGGGCTCGCCGAGCTGATACCCGACCGGGACCGGGTACGCGCCTGGACGCTGCTCGTCGACGGCGCCCCGCAGTCGCACGTCGATCTCGACGACCCCGCGTATCTCTCCTTCGAGTACCAGCGCAGGCTCGGCCACGTCATCGATCTCGTCGCGCCGCCGGGAAAGCCGGTGCAGGCCGTGCATCTCGGCGGAGGCGCCTTCACTCTCGCCCGGTACGTCGCCGCCACCCGCCCCCGCTCCACCCAGCAGATCGCCGAGCGCGACGCGGCCCTCGTGCAACTCGTCCGTCGCGAACTCCCGTTGGATCCCGGCGCCCGCATACGGGTGCGCTCCGCCGACGCCCGCGCCGCGCTCGCCAAGATCCCCGACGGCTGGGCCGACATGGTGATCGCGGATGTGTTCAGCGGCGCCCGCACCCCCGCGCATCTCACCAGCGCCGAGTTCCTGCACGACGTACGCAGGGTCCTCGGACCGGGCGGCTGGTACGCCGCCAACCTCGCCGACGGGCCGCCGCTCGCCCATCTGCGCGGCCAGATCGCGACGGCCGCGGCCGTCTTCCCCGAGCTCGCCCTCGTCGCCGACCCGACCGTGCTGCGCGGCAAGCGCTTCGGAAACGCCGTCCTCGTCGCCTCCGGCCTGCCCCTGCCGGTCGCCGAACTGACCCGGCGCGCCGCGAGTGATCCACACCCCGGACGGGTCGAGCACGGGCGGGCACTCGCCGATTTCACCGGGGGAGCGGCGGTGGTGACGGACGCGAGCGCCGTCGCATCACCAGCGCCGCCGCCGTCCGTCTTCCGCTGAGGGTCTCCGCCTGCCCTCAGCCGTGCCTTGTGTTCCCCCGCAGTGCCCTAGTGTTCCTCAGCAATGCCCTTTTGTTCCTTAGTCGTACCCTTTGTTCCTCGGCTGTTTCCTTGGTCGTGCGGCGCCCCGGAGGGACGCCGCACCGCGGTGCCGGGCCCCGGGTTCTACTCGCCGCCCGTCTCCGCCGACGGCACCGCCCCCGTCCTCGCCACCTCCCCGTACCACCGGGCGCTCGACTTCGGCGTACGGGCCAGCGTCGCGTAGTCCACGTACACCGCGCCGAACCGCTTCTCGTAGCCGTACGCCCACTCGAAGTTGTCCATCAGGGACCAGAGGTAGTAGCCGCGGACGTCGGCGCCGTCGGTGATCGACTGCCGTACGGCGGAGAGGTGGCCGTGCAGATAGGCGATGCGCTCCGGGTCGTGGACGCGGCCGTCGGGGTCCGGCTTGTCGTCGTAGGCCGCGCCGTTCTCGGTGATGTACAGCGCCAGGCCCGGTGCCTCGCGGGAGTAGCGCATGATCAGCTCGTGCAGGCCGGTGGGGTCGATGGTCCAGCCCATCTCCGTGCGGTCGCCGGGGGTCTGGTGGAACGCCACGTCGTCGGCGGCCGGCCAGGGGGAGTGGTTGCTCTCGCCGTGGCCGTCCGCGCGCGCCCCCGCGGGGGCGTTCTCGGCGCCCGAGACCAGGGTGGGCGTGTAGTAGTTGAGGCCCAGCGCGTCCAGCGGCTGGTGTATGGCGCCGAGGTCGCCCTGCTGGACGAACGACCAGTCGGTGACCCGGGCCGTGTCGGCGAACAGCGTCTCGGGGTAGGCGCCGTGCAGCATCGGGCCGTGGAAGATCCCGTTGGCGAGGTTGTCGATGCGCCGCTTTGCGTCCAGGTCCTCGGGCGCGTCCGAAACCGTCCTGACCACGGATGAGTTGAGGCTCACCGCGACGCTGTTGCGGGCGGGCATCACGCCGCGCAGGGCCGTGGTGCTCAGGCCGTGGGCGAGGTTGAGGTGGTGGGCGGCGCGCAGGGCGGCCGCGGGGTCCGTGCGGCCGGGGGCGTGCACCCCGGAGCCGTAGCCCAGGAAGGCACTGCACCACGGCTCGTTGAGAGTGATCCACTGCTCGACGCGGTCTCCGAGGGCCTCGCCCACGATCGCCGCGTATTCGGCGAAACGGTACGCCGTCTCGCGCTCCGGCCAGCCGCCCGCGTCCTCGAGCTCCTGCGGGAGGTCCCAGTGGTAGAGGGTGACGGCCGGCTTGATGCCGTGTGCGAGCAGCTCGTCGACGAGGCGCCGGTAGAAGTCCAGGCCGCGCTGGACGGCCGGGCCGCGGCCGGTCGGCTGGACACGCGGCCAGGACACCGAGAAGCGGTACGCGGTGAGGCCGAGGTCCGCCATGAGGGCGACGTCGTCGCGGTAGCGGTGGTAGTGGTCGACGGCGATATCGCCGGTGTCGCCGCCGTTCACCTTGCCGGGTGTGCGGCAGAAGGTGTCCCAGATCGAGGGGGTGCGGCCGTCTTCCCGCACCGCGCCTTCGATCTGGTACGCCGAGGTGGCGGCTCCCCAGAGGAAGGCGGGCGGGAAGGTCAGGGGTTCAGGCATGGAAGCGCTCCCATGGGAAGGTCGTGGAAGACCGGTCGGAAGGGATGGAGGAGGGGACCGAAGGGATGGGCGGGGGGTGGCGCGTGAGGGAGTCGCGGGGGGTGGCGGCGTGAACGGGGGCAGGGGGAGGCAGAGACCCGGGCAGGTGGAGGTGCCGGTGCGACGGTGACCCGGCCCGCCGTACGGCACGGAGATCCGTGCCGTACGGCACCGCTCCACGGCCGTCTGAACGGACGCGGTCCGCACGGACCGGCCGTGCGGAGGCCACCGGACGAGGGCGGCTCCGCACGTGGCACGGCCCGCACGGACCTCAGCCCTTGATGGCGCCCTGCATGATTCCGCCGACGATCTGCTTGCCGAACAGGAGGAAGGCGATCAGCAGCGGCAGCGTGCCGAGCAGCGCGCCCGCCATGATCACCGCCTGGTCGGGGATGTAGCCGGTGCCGAGCTGCATGAGGGCGACCTGCACGGTCGGGTTCTGCCCGTTGAGGGCGATGATCGGCCAGAGGAAGTCGTTCCAGGCCATCACGAAGGTCAGAAGCCCCAGCACCGCCATCGCGGGCCGCGCCGCCGGGAAGACGACGTGCCACACGATGCGCAGGCTGTTCGCACCGTCGACGCGCGCCGCCTCGATCAGCTCGGTGGGCAGCGCCTGCACCAGGTACTGCCGCATGAAGAACGTGCCGAAGGCGCTGACCAGGGTCGGCAGGATCACCGTCTGCAGCTGGTTGGACCAGCCCAGGTCGCTCATCCACAGGTACAGCGGCACGACGGCCAGCTGCGGCGGGACCATCATCGTGCCGATGGTCACTAGCAGCAGCGCGCTGGAGAACCGGAACCGCAGCTTGGCGAAGGCGAACCCGGCGAGCGTGGAGAACAGGACCGTACCGACGGTGATGGTCGCGGCGACGAACGTGGTGTTGAACATCGCGGTGCCGAGACCGGCCTCGCTCCACGCGGTCTCCAGGTTCTTGAACAGGTTCCCGCCGAACCACAGTGGTGGCGGCGTCTCGGCGAGCCGACGGTCGGTGCGCGAGGCCGCGATGGCCGTCCACACCAGCGGCGCCAGCGAGATCAGCGCGAAGACCGTCAGGACGACATAGGTGACCGGGCCCGCGTGCAGCTGTTTGCCCGCGCCCATCACCCCGAGCCGCCGGGAACCCCGGTCACCCTTCACCTTCGCCTGAGGGGGCATCAGTTCACTAGTGGTCATTGGGACTTCCTCAGACGGCGGGAGACCAGCATGTTGATCGCGGCGACGATCAGCAGGATCAGGAACATCGACCAGGCGATCGCGGACGCCTTGCCCAGGTTGCCGATCATCCAGCCCTGGTCGTACATGTACAGGCCGAGCGTCTGGTACTGGTGCTCGGAGCCGCCCTTCGAGCCGCTGACCCCGCCGAACAGCAGCGGCTCACCGAACAGCTGCGTCGCTCCGATCGTGGAGACGACCACCGTGAACAGGATCGTCGGCCGCAGCATCGGGACCGTCACATGGCGGAACTGCTGCCAGCGGCCCGCGCCGTCGAGGGCCGCCGACTCGTAGAGGTCGCTGGGGATCGCCTGCATCGCCGCGAGGTAGATCAGCGCGTTGTAGCCGGTCCACCGCCAGATCACGATCGTGGAGACGGCGAACTGCGAACCCCAGTCCGACTCACGCCAGTTGACCGGGTCGATCCCGACGAAGTCGAGCAGCCAGTTGATCATGCCGCCGTCCCAGGAGTACAGCAGCACGAACACCAGCGTCGCCGCCGCCACCGAGGTGGCGTACGGGGTGAGCATCACGACCCGCCAGACGACCGAGCCGCGCAGCCGGTAGTTGAGCAGGTGCGCGAGCCAGAGCGCCGCGAGGAGCTGTGGCACGGTCGAGATGACGCCGATGGTGAAGGTGTTCGTCAGGGCGTTCCAGAAGAAGTCCGAGGACAGCAGGTTCTTGTAGTTGTCCAGGCCCGCCCAGGTCTGGTTGTCCAGCGCCGACAGCTGCACGTTGTGCAGCGAGTACCAGGCCGTGTACAGGAGCGGGACGAGCGAGAACGCCCCGAAGATGACGAAGAAGGGGGCGATGAAGACGTACGGCGACGCCTTCATGTCCCAGCGGTACAGCCGGCTGCGCCAGGAATCGGTGCCGGCCGGTGGTGTACCGCGACCCTGAGCGCCCCGAGCCGCGCCCGGCTGATTGCCGGGCGCGGCGTCGGCGCTCGACGCGGGATGCGCGAGAGCCTGCTTGGAGCTGCTCACTGGCCGAGCACGTCCTTGATCTCCTCGGTGGCCGCCTCCCAGCCCTGCTCAGGGCTCTTGCCCTTCTGCTCGACCTGCAGGATGCCGACGTCGGTGATCGCGGTGCCGATCGGCTGGTCCTTGGCGCCGAGGTACTGCGTCGGGATGGTCTTCGCCGAGTCGGAGAAGATCTGCGTGATGGGCGCGTCCGAGAAGTACGCCGTGGTGTCGGCCGCCGGCTTCAGGTTCGCGTACGCCGACGGGGTCGACGGGAAGCTCGCCTGCTCGGCGAAGACCTTCGCCTGCTGCTCGGGCGCGGTCAGCCACTTCGCCAGGGCGATGGCCTCCTTCTGGTGCTTGCTCGCCGTCGGCACACCGAGGAACGCACCGCCCCAGTTGGCCGCGGTCGGCGCCGCCGCCACGTCCCACTTGCCCTTGCCGGAGTCACCGGACTTCTGCTGGATGTAGCCCATCATCCACGCGGGACAGGCAACGGTCGCGAAGGTGCCGTTGGCGTAGCCCTGGTCCCACGGCTTGTCGAACTGCTTCAGCTTCGCCGACATGTCGCTGGTCGCCACCTCCATGGCCACGTCCCAGGCTTCCTTCACGCCCGCGGACTTGTCCCAGACGACGTTGCCGTCCTTGTCGTAGTAGCGCTCGGTCGCGCCGCCGAGCGCCGCGTTGTAGACGGAGGAGGCGGAGTCCACGTACTTGGTGCCGCTCGGCGCCTTCTTCATGTAGTCGTTGCCGAGGTCGACGTACTTGGACCAGTCGCCCTTCCACAGCTCGGCGAGCTTGGTGCGGTCCGTCTCCAGGCCGGCCTTCTCGAACAGGTCCTTGCGGTAGCAGATGGCCATCGGGCCGATGTCGGTGCCGAGCCCGATCGTCTTGCCGTCCTTGGTGGTGGCCTGCGCCAACTTCCAGTCCAGCCACTGGGACTTGTCGACCTCCTTGCCGAGGTCGACGAACTTGTCGGCCTGCGTCTGCACGGCCTCGGTGACGTTGCCGACCTCGATCGCCTGGATGTCGTCGGTACCGGAACCGGCCTGCAGACGGGTGAGCGTCTTGGGCCAGTACACGTCGGTGCGGGTGGTGACGTTCTCCTTGATGTTGATGTCCGGGTTCAGCTTCATGTACTCGTCGTAGAGACCGGCCTGCTTGTAGCCGAACACGCCGAAGGTGCCCACCGTGAGCGTGATCTTGCCCTTTGCGTCGCCTCCGCCGCTGGAAGAGTCCGACGGACCGTCGTCCGGGTCCTCGGCACAGCCGGCCAGCAGCCCCGTAGTCAGCGCGGCGACGGCCGCGAGGGCCATCATCCGGTGGGACCGGCGGGTACTCGTGCGCATTGCGTCCTCCTGTTGCCTGACGTGCCGACCCCCCGGCCAACTGCACTGTTGGGCCCGTATATTCACGCTGCGGCTCGGGCGGGGAACGTGCGGGATGTGTAGGTGTCAGGTACTGTGGGAGCGCTCCCACAGGTGATGTGTTGAAGGGTCGCGGCTCGGCGCGGGGGTGTCAAGGGACCGGACAGCGAGATATGCCTTCAGTTATCGGGCTGTTAGGTACCGGACGGCCGGGCGGCGGCGGACGGACTGCGGGCGGGGCTGAGGAGCGGACCGGCGACCGGACTGAGGAGCGGATCGAGGGCTGAAGTCCCCGCAGGAGATGGGACCTGACCCGGTCGTAGATCGGACTGTTAGATTCCTCACCTGGCACGGTGAACGGGAGGCGGGCAATGGCAGCGTACGGAGCGCGGAGCCGGGGTGGCCGACGGCCGACGCTGGAAGAGGTCGCCGCACGCGCGGGTGTGGGCCGCGGCACGGTCTCCCGGGTGATCAACGGTTCGCCACGGGTCAGCGACGCGACACGTGAGGCGGTCGAGGCCGCCGTAGCGGAACTCGGCTACGTACCGAACACGGCGGCGCGCGCGCTCGCCGCCAACCGTACCGACGCCATCGCCATGGTGGTGCCCGAGCCCGAGACCCGGTTCTTCGCCGAGCCGTACTTCTCGGACATGCTCCGCGGTGTCGGCTCGCAGCTCTCCGAGACGGAGATGCAGCTGGTGCTGATCTTCGCGGGCAGTGACCGGGAGCGGAGGCGGCTGGCCCAGTATCTGGCCGCGCACCGGGTGGACGGCGTGCTGCTGGTCTCCGTGCACGCCGATGACCCGCTGCCCGATCTGCTGGCGCAGCTGGAGATCCCGGCTGTGATCAGCGGCCGGCGGTCCGCAGAGGAGACCTTGCCCTCGGTCGACTCGGACAACTACTCCGGCGCGCGCTCGGCCGTGGAGCACCTGTTGGCGCGCGGTCGATCGACGATCGGGACCATAACGGGCCGGCTGGAGGTCTACGGTGCGCAGCGCCGTGTCGACGGCTACCGGGGCAGTCTGCGGGACGCGGGCCACGAGGTGGACGAAGACCTGATCGTGGCGGGTGACTTCACCGAGGAGGGCGGCCGCCGCGCCATGGCGGAGCTCTTGCGGCGGCGCCCCGGCCTGGACGCGGTGTTCGCGGGCTCCGACGTGATGGCGGCCGGCGCCCGGCAGGTGTTGCGCGAGGCCGGCCGCCGCATCCCCGACGACGTCGCCCTTGTCGGCTTCGACGACTCGGCGATCGCCCGCCATATGGATCCGCCGCTGACGAGCGTGCGGCAGCCGATCGAGGAGATGGGCCGGGCCATGATCGATCTCCTGCTCGCCGAGATCGCCGACGGCCGCCCGGCCGCGTCCCGGGGCCTGGACCGTCAGCAGGTCGTGCTTCCGACACGGCTCGTGGAGCGGGCCTCGTCCTGAGGGGCGCGCCGGGTCTGGACGGGGGGCGGATCACCCGGCGTGCGGGGGTGTGTCCTTGATCGTGTGTTCGCCTTTGACGCAGAAACGATCAGCCGGTGTCTGATATCTGGTTGATCTACGGTTTTCGCCATGATTGTTCGCGTCAGATTCGAAAATGGCGAATGTCTTGAATGCGCAGATCAGGGTGGCGGAGCCGTCGTCTACTGCTACGCCACGGGCGCGAACGGCACGCTGCTGGTGTACGAGCGAAGCAAGGTCGGGCCTCCGGTGAAGGAGGCCCAGCCGCTTGTCGTGTACGGCCCCTCGGCGTGGTTCAGCGTGAGCGGTGCCCCGTGTGTCTCTGCGGGGACTCCCGGGGCGCGGGACGCGTACCTTCTCGGGCGCTGCGATCTGCTCCCGTTCTGACACCATGCGCGCGTTCACCGACGCCGGGCAGCGGCGCCGCATGGCTGGCCAAGGATCGGGCGGAAGCGCCACCGACAACGTCGGGATCGCCGGCGTGGGATCCCGCGGGCCACCCGAGGACGGGGCGGACTTCCTCGCCACCGGCGGTGACATCACCGTCGCCGCCGGACAGACGCTGCTCGCCGACGGCGGAGTTGTCCGGCACGCGGGCACGGTCACCGGTCAGGTCACCGGCACCCTCGTCAGAGACGCGGACGCCGTCGCTCCGTACGTGCCGCTGCGCGACGAGCTCACGAGCGCCAGCCAGTGCCACGCCTGGGTGGACGGTGCGCCGAGGCAGGAGGCCGGCACGGTCGTCCACACGTCGGCGCAGACCACCTTCACCGGGGAGGGCGTGTCCTCGCTCCAGGTGTTCGACGTCGACTTCGACCTGGCCGGCACCGGCGGCGCCCAGCAGGCTCTGGCGTTCACGAACATCCCGGACGACGCGACGATCCTCGTGAACGTTTTCGGAGACGAGCGGACCATCAGCACCTTCAGCGGTGGCCTCGACGACACGGACACCTCTGGAACGCCCTCCGCGACCGGCTGCTGTGGAACTTTCCCGACGCCGAGACCGTGAACACGAAGAAGGCCCGGCCTGCTCTCGCAGGCCGGGCCTTGATCATTCAGGGTGAGTGACGGGACTCGAACCCGCGGCATCCTGGACCACAACCAGGTGCTCTACCAGCTGAGCTACACCCACCATGACCGGCGGTTCTCCGTGAGGATTCCCCGACCGGCCGAGAAAAAGTGTACAGGGTCCGGGGCGGTGCTCGCGCCCGCCTTTCCCGGCGCCCTACTGCCGGGGTGCGGCAGGGGCGCCTTCGGCGGGCAGGACGTGCCTGAGCGCGATGGTCTTCGCGGTCTCCGAGTCCGGTCCCGGCTGGGGTACGAAGATCGCCTCGCGGTAGTAGCGCAGCTCGGCGATGGACTCGCGGATGTCGGCGAGCGCCCGGTGGTTGCCGTTCTTCTCGGGACTGTTGAAGTACGCCCGCGGGTACCAGCGGCGGGCCAGCTCCTTCACCGAGGACACGTCGACGATCCGGTAGTGGAGGTACTCCTCCACCTTCGGCATGTCCCGCAGCAGGAATCCGCGGTCGGTGCCGACCGAGTTTCCGCACAGTGGGGCCTTCCCGGGCTCCTTGACGTGCTCACGTACGTACGCCAGGACCTGCTCCTCGGCGTCGGCGAGCGTCGTACCGCCCGCCAGCTCGTCGAGGAGACCCGAGGCGGTGTGCATCTGCCGCACCACCTCGGGCATGGTCTCCAGCGCCGCGTCCGGCGGGCGGATCACGATGTCCACCCCTTCGCCGAGCACGTTCAGCTCAGAGTCGGTGACCAGGGCGGCCACCTCGATGAGCGCGTCGTTCGCCAGCGAGAGCCCGGTCATCTCGCAGTCGATCCACACCATGCGATCGTTCATGTGTCTTACCCTACGGCGCGCTCCGCGGGCCGGGCAGACTCGGGCGGGCGGATGCGTACGTATCCGAGCCGGGCTTGCCCGCCTCCGTGGACATCGACGTGGCCGGGCCCACCGCGTTCGCCGCGGCCGTGCGCCGGGTCTGCGACGGCAGTGGAGTCTCCTGGGCCGCGGGGCTTCCGGTGTCCACCGGCTTCTCGGCCCCCGGCCTGCGGGCGCGGTACGCAGCCCGGTAGGCGGCCGGGGACGAGCCGAGCTGGCGCCGGAAGTGGCCGCGCAGCGCGACGGGCGAGCGGAAGCCGCAGCGGCCCGCGACCTCGTCGACCGAGTAGTCGGAGGTCTCGAGCAGCCGCTGCGCCTGCAGCACGCGCTGGGTGATCAGCCACTGCAGGGGAGCGCTCCCGGTGAGCGAGCGGAACCTGCGGTCGAAGGTCCGCCGGCTCATGTACGCGCGCGCGGCCAGGGTCTCCACGTCGAACTGCTCGTGGAGGTGCTCAAGCGCCCAGGCGACGACCTCGGCGAGCGGGTCGGCGCCGATCTCCTCCGGTAAAGACCTGTCGAGGTAGCGCTCCTGGCCGCCGCTGCGGCGCGGCGGTACGACCAGGCGGCGGGCCAGCGCGCCCGCGGCCTCGTTGCCGTGGTCCGAGCGCACGATGTGCAGGCACAGGTCGATGCCGGCCGCCGTGCCCGCGGAGGTGAGGACGTCGCCGTCGTCGACGAAGAGCTCCCGCGGGTCCACGTGGACGGACGGATAGCGCTTGGCCAGCGTCGGCGCGTACATCCAGTGCGTCGTCGCCGGACGGCCGTCCAGGAGGCCGGCGGCGGCCAGCACGAACGCACCGGTGCACAGCCCGACGATGCGGGCTCCCTCCTCATGGGCCCGGCGCAGCGCCTCCAGGGCGTCCGCGGGGGGCGGCGAGGTGATCGACCTCCAGGCCGGTACGACCACGGTGCCCGCCCGGGCTATCGCCTCCAGGCCGTACGGTGCGGTGAGTTCCAGGCCCCCCGTCGTGCGCAGCGGTCCCTCCTCGCCGGCGCACACCAGCAGGCGGTAACGGGGCACTCCGGCGTCCTGGCGGTCGATACCGAACACCGAAAGCGGAATGGAACTCTCGAAGATGGGTCCGCCACCGAACAGCAGCACCGCGACGATCTCCTTGCGGCGGCGCCCGGCGAGCTTCCGGGCTGCACCCTCCGGTGCGGCAGTGGAGTCGTGGCTCATGCTGCTAAGCCCCCCTCGGTGGTCGCGGCTCCCTGTTCGTGTCGGGCTTGTCGCTCCTGCACGTTTCCCCTCGGTCCTGCACGAGTCCCCCGCCGTAAGACAGTCATGATCGAATCTACTGTGTCCCGTGGTGCCGGCGTGACCAGTTCTGCATCCGACGTTATGTCGACATGGCAACTTGGCGTGAAGCATTCGATCACGAAGCGTTGCATTCCGGGAGCGCCCAGGGAAGTGTGCGTGGGCTCCGTGGCTGGTCCCCGTAGGGTGCGGGGCCCCTCCGGGGGTCTTTCGGTCCTGGTGGGACGGGGGTTGGGGGGCGGTTCGGTCAAGGGGGGCAGGGATGGGCGAAGTTGGCCGAAAAGAGGTGGGGGTGCGGGTGGAGTGCCGGTGGTTCACCGGCGTGTTTTGGCCGCTGTGAGGAGCGCCGGGGTACGCCCCAGGGGGGCGATGCGCCTCTGAGGTCCCTGAGGTCACTGGCGTCACCGCCCATGTTCCCGTGACCGCCGTCGTGGGGTGGACGCAACGTGATGGGCCAAGCGGCTGTACGGGGCAGCAACCATTGCCATACGGGCGCTGCTCATGCATGCTCCGGGGAACGCCGTCGCGAGGTCGGCGTGCTCTGGGCAGGAGAGGAGTGCCGCCGTACCCTTGGGGGTATGGGGTTGGGAAGATGATTCCCGGACACAGCTCCGGCGCCCACCACCGTCCAGCCTCGCACATCGCACATCCTTGACAGCCGACCCTCCCAAGAGGACTCCCTTCGCCGAGACACCCATGGCCGGTCACGAATTCTTCGATCCCGCGGACCGCAAGAGGCAGGTCGCCGATCACACGGCCGACCCCCTCGCGGCAGAGGAAACACGACACCCCTGCGATCCCGCCTTCAAGCACGGCGTCGTCGTCGGTTTCGACGGTTCGACCTCGAGCGAGCGGGCCCTTGCGTATGCGATCGGTATGGCCCGCCGCTCCGGCTCGGGCCTGATCATCGTGCATGTCGCCAACCGGCTGCCGACCACCGTCTGGGCCGGCTGTGAACCCCCGGTCTTCGTGGACGTACCGGATCACCGCACCGAGGTGCTCGGCCTCGAGCTAGCCTGCGCGGACTATCTCGCCGAGGTGCCCTGGATCCTCGTCGAGCGCGGCGGCGACATCTGCCACGAGCTCGAAGAGGTGGGCCACGAGTACGCGGCGGACGCGATCGTCGTCGGCTCCACGCACGGCATCGTCGGCCGCATCTTCGGCTCCGTGGCGGGACGGCTCGCGAAGCGCGCCCAGCGGCCCGTCGTCGTCATTCCGTAACTTCCCGTTGTCCCAGGTGAGATAGAGCGGGAGCGGGTCAACTTCCGCTCGGTCGCGGGCGAATCTACTCATGCGTAGAAGTGATTTGTGCCCTTGTGAAGGGTACATACCGGTCGCCGGGCCGCACCGCACGGGCCGGCGTCACGCAGCACAACTGCACATGAAGGGAGCCCGTTGTGGACAACGACGTCTCTACGGGAAGCAGCATCTCGACTCTCGGCCATCTCGCCCTCGGTCTCACCCTGTTGGCCTTCGGCCTAGGACATGCCGATGTGATCGACGGCGTGACGGCGTCCGACGCCGTGTCCCTGGCCACCTATGTGGGCGGCGTCACCCTCTTCGTCGCGGGCCTGCTGGCCCTCCGCGACCGTGACGCGGCCACCGGCACGGCCTTCTCGGCCCTCGGGGCCCTCTGGTTCACCTGGGGCGTCACGGCCGGCGGCCAGGTCTCCGACAACGCAGCCGGGCTGTTCATGCTTCTGTTCGCCCTCATCGCGCTGAGCCTGACGCTGGGCGCCGCGGGCGGCGGCGTCCTCACCCAGGGCACGTACGGGCTGTTCTTCGTCTCTCTCGTCCTTCTCGCCATCGCGGGCTTCGCGGGCAACGACGCCCTGGCCAAGGCCGGCGGCTGGTTCGCCGTGGTGGCAGGCGCGGTGTCCTGGTACGGGGCGACGGCGGCCCTGGCCCACTGGCCCACCTCGCTTCCGCGGCGCGCTGCCGGCCGGGGTGTGACGGCCACCGGCTGAGGCAGCCACAGCCGGGGTGTGGGCAGCCCCGGCTCTCCCAAAGGAACGACCCCCTGTGTGCTTGGTGGCACGCACAGGGGGTCGTTTCGTGGGGTACGCACGGAAGGGGCGTACGGCCCGTCAGGCATATGGCGCGGTGACTACTCCACCGTCACCGACTTGGCCAGGTTCCGCGGCTTGTCGATGTCCCGGCCAAGGGCCAAAGCCGTGTGGTACGCGAGGAGTTGCAGCGGGATGCCCATGAGGATCGGGTCCAGCTCGTCCTCGTTCTTCGGGACCACGATCGTGCGGTCGGCCTTCTCCTGCTCCTGGTGCGCGACGGCGAGGATACGGCCGCTGCGGGCCTTGATCTCCTCCAGCGCGGCGCGGTTCTTCTCCAGCAGGTCGTCGTCGGGGACGATCGCGACCGTCGGCAGCGCGGGCTCGATGAGGGCGAGCGGGCCGTGCTTCAACTCCGATGCGGGGTAGGCCTCGGCGTGGATGTACGAGACCTCCTTGAGCTTCAGCGAGGCCTCGCGGGCCACCGGGTAGCCGCGCACGCGTCCGATGAAGAGCATCGACTTGGCGTCGGCGTACTCGTCGGCCAGCTTCTTGATCTCGTCCTCCTGCTCGAGGATCTCCGCGATCTGCGCGGGCAGCTTGCGCAGGCCGGCGATGATCCGCTTGCCGTCGGACACCGACAGGTCGCGGGTGCGGCCGAGGTGCAGGGCGAGCAGCGCGAAGGCGACCGTGGTGTTGGTGAAGCACTTGGTCGACACGACGCAGACCTCGGGGCCCGCGTGCACGTACATGCCGCCGTCGGCCTCGCGGGCGATGGCGGAGCCGACCACGTTCACCACGCCGAGGACGCGGGCGCCCTTGCGCTTGAGCTCCTGCACGGCGGCCAGCACGTCGTACGTCTCACCGGACTGGGAGACGGCGATGTACAGGGTGTCCGGGTCGACGACCGCGTTGCGGTAGCGGAACTCCGAGGCCGGCTCCGCGTCGGCGGGGATACGGGCCAGCTCCTCGATCATCTGGGCGCCGATCATGCCCGCGTGGTACGAGGTGCCGCAGCCGAGGATCTTCACGCGGCGGATCTGGCGCGCGTCGCGGGCGTCCAGGTTGAGGCCGCCCAGGTGCACGGTGGAGAACCGGTCGTCGATACGGCCGCGCAGCACGCGGTCCACCGCGTCGACCTGCTCGTGGATCTCCTTGTGCATATACGTGTCGTGGCCGCCCATGTCGTACGACTCGGCCTCCCACTCGACGGTGGTCGGCGAGGCGGTCGTGCGGGTGCCCTCGGTGGTGTACGTACGGAAGTCGTCGGCCTTCAGCGTGGCCATCTCGCCGTCGTCGAGGGTGACGATCTGGCGGGTGTGGGCGACCAGCGCGGCGACGTCCGATGCGACGAACATCTCCTTCTCGCCGATGCCGAGCACGACGGGGGAGCCGTTGCGGGCCACCACGATGCGGTCGGAGAAGTCGGCGTGCAGGACCGCGATGCCGTATGTGCCCTCGATGACGCGGAGGGCGTCGCGGACCTTGTCCTCGAGCTTCTCGGCCTGGGAGCGGGCGATGAGGTGCGTGACGACCTCGGTGTCGGTCTCGGAGAGGAACTCCACGCCGTCGGCGGTCAGCTTGGCGCGCAGCTCGGAGGCGTTGTCGATGATGCCGTTGTGGACGACGGCGACCTTGCCCTCGGCGTCCATGTGGGGGTGCGCGTTCTCGTCGGACGGGGCGCCGTGCGTGGCCCAGCGGGTGTGGGCGATGCCGGTGGTGCCCTTGAAGCGGGCCGGAACCTTGGCCTCCAGGTCCCGTACCCGCCCCTTGGCCTTGATCATCTTCAGGCCGGAGGCCTTGGGGCCAGTGATGACGACGCCAGCGGAGTCGTAGCCGCGGTACTCCAGGCGCTGCAGGCCCTCGAGCAGCAGCGGCGCGACATCACGTTTGCCGATGTAACCGACAATTCCGCACATAAGTGTCCTCGTTCCCCTTGTCCCTGGTCCCTGATGCGTGATGTGTGTGTACGCCGAGCGTCGAGGGCTCAGCCGTACACGATGCGGCGCAGCTGTCTGAGCGAGAGCTCGGGCGGCGCGACCGCTCGGTATTTCAGGTCCGCCTCGATCCGTTCGAAGATCGCCGTGTTCACCAGGCCCTGACCCTGGAGCTCGCGATGGCGGCGACGGACGAATTCCTCGGTCGTCTCGTCGAAGTAGGCGAGCACGTCCTGGATCACCCGCAGTGCCTCGCCGCGGCTCAGCGGCGTACTGCGCGTCAGATGATCTACAAGTTCGTCGTGCACCCGTTGATCCTGCGGTACGACCCTGTGATTCGCAAGAATCCTGCCCGCTTTCGGGCAGGACTGTGTCGAACTTGTGGCGCGCACGGCTCAAGCCTGTGTGACGAGGGCCTCAACTCATCGTCACGTACGCCCGGATTCTGCCTGATTCTGGCGATTCGTGTGGTCGTAAGGGGCCCCCGCCCATGCCGACGGGCGCCCCGGAGGACCGTACTCCGGGGCGCCCGCCCGTCTTTCAGGGAGCCCTGAAGGGCTCGCACAGGTCTCTCAGAGACCGGCTATGGGGTTCTTCAGGTCGCCCACCAGCTGGAGCGCCCCCGACGGATCGGCCAGGTCGACCATCTGCTCGTTGTTGCGCAGCTGCAGCCGGTTGAGGCAGGACAGGCCGAACTCGGGCGCGAACATGTCGTACTGCCGGAACCTGTCGGCGAGTTCGGGCCTGGACCCCTGGTATTCCCGTACGCAGTCGGCGACGGCCCGCCAGAAGGTGTCCTCGTCCAGCACCCCCTCCGTGACGAGATTCGCGGCCAGGAAGCGGAAGAAGCAGTCGAAGACGTCGGTGAAGATCGACAGCAGTTTCATGTCCTCCGGAACCTCGACCCGGATCCGCTCGACCACGGGCGGCAGCACCGCGTCCGGGTCCATGACCGCGATCTCCTCGGCGATGTCCTTGAAGACCGCCCGCTGCACCACGCCGTCCTTCAGGACCAGGATCACGTTCTCGCCGTGCGGCATGAACACCAGGTCGTAGGCGTAGAAGCTGTGCAGCAGCGGGGTGAGGTAGGCCCGCAGATAGGGGCGCAGCCACTCGGCGGGCGTCAGGCCGGACTGCTCGATCAGCGCGCCCGCGAAGGACGCGCCCTCGCGGTCGGTGTGCAGCAGCGACGCCATGGTCGCGAGCCGCTCGCCCTCCTGCAGGGACGGCACCGGGCTCTCACGCCACAGCGCGGCGAGCATCTTGCGGTACGGCGAATAGCGGTCGGTCGCGGCCTCGTACTCGAGGTGCCGGTAGCCGACGGCGGCGCGCTCGCGGATGATCGACAGGCCCGTGGACTTCAGCACCTCGTCGTTCTCGACGAGGCCCGCCAGCCAGTCGTTGATCGCGGGGGTCGCCTTCATGTACGCGGCCGACAGCCCGCGCATGAAGCCCATGTTGATGACCGACAGGGCCGTTTTGACGTAGTGCTTGGCCGGGTCGCTCGTGTTGAAGAACGTACGGATCGACTGCTGGGCCAGGTACTCGTCGTCGCCCTCACCCAGGCACACGAGGTGGCGCTGGGCGACCTCGGCCGCGAAGGTCACGGAGAGCTTGTTCCACCACTGCCAGGGGTGGACGGGGATGAGGAGGTAGTCGTCCGGGTCGAGGCCCTGGTCCGTGAGCGTCCCCGAGAAACGCTTCAGCGTCTCCTCGCCGAGCTCCGACCGGAGCAGCGACTCGTAGTCCAGGCCGACGCCCGCGGTGAAGGCGGCCCGGGAGCGGTGGGCGGCGAGCCACACCAGCCGCACGGGGCTTGCGGTCTCGGGGGCGTACGAGAGGTACTCGTGCACACCGAAGCCGAGCCGGCCGTTGTTGGCGACGAAACAGGGATGGCCCTCGGTCATGCCCGTCTCGATGGCCTGGAAGTCCGCGCGGGCCAGCTCGGCGGCGGGGACGGCCGGCTTGGTGAGCTTGTAGCAGGTGCCGGAGAGGGTGGAGGAGATCTCCTCCAGATAGACCGGCAGGATGGAGTCGCTCAGGCCGAGCGACTCCTTGAGCTCGATGAAGAACTCCAGGGCGTGCAGCGGGAGTTCCGTACCGTCCCGGTGGCGGGTGATCGACTCCGGGAACACCTGCCAGTGGTCCAGGCGCAGACGGCGGGCGGTGAAGCGGTACTCGACCGTGCCGTCGTCGCTGCGGACGACGTACCGGTCGTCGCCGATCGACTCCGGGCTGAAGAGCCGCTCGTGGGCGAACTCGGCGAGCGCTTTACGTATCAGGAGGCGGTTGGCCTGCGCCCAGCGCTCGGGGGACAGGTGCGCCACGGCGTCGGACAGGGTCATATGGCCACTCCTTGTGCGTCCGCCGTCGCGGACGCCTGGGCGCCCGCTCGTGCGGCCTTGCTTACTGCTGCTTCTCGTACGACCGCTGCCTCGAACTGCGCGCGTGTGCAGAAGCTCAGCAGGGCCGTCTTCTCGGGCTTCTCGATCTCGCGTTCGGGTACGAAGCCGACGGCCTCGTTCAGCGCGTGCACGGCCTTGTTGCGTACGTCGGGTTCGACCACCACGCGCTCCGTCGCCGGGTCGGCGAACAGGTGTTCCATCACCGCGGTGATCACGGCCCGGGTGAACCCGTGCACGGGCGTGTCCGTCGGCGCGACCAGGAAGTGCATGCCGACGTCGCCGGGCTCCGGCTCGTACAGGCCGACCAGCTCGACGTGCGCCGGGTCGTAGCGCTCCATCAGGAACGCGGGCTCGCCGTTGTGCAGTCCGATGAACGCGTCGTGGTGCTCGGCGGCTGCGATGGCCATGTACTCGCGCTCGACGTCATGCAGTTTCGCGTCCTGCATCATCCAGAAGGCCGCCTTGGGGTGGGTGACCCAGGAGTGCAGCAGCTCGGCGTCGGCCAGCGGGTCCAGGGGCCGGACGGCGAAGGTCCCGAGGTCGTGTGTGCTGCTCGTGCTGCTCGTGTGGCTCGTGTGGCTCGTGTGGCTCGTGTGGCTCATATGGCGAACTCCTGGAACGCGATGGTCTTCTCGACGGGGTAGTACTCGCGGCCCAGCAGCTCGCTGATGATGTAGCTGTTGCGGTACGGGCCCATGCCGAGGTCCGGGCTGGTGATGCTGTGGGTGTGCACGCTCGCGTTCTGCAGGAAGATCCCGCGGCCCGTCGTGTCGATGGAGTAGTTGCGGGCGACGTCGAAGCGGCCCTGGGAGTCCCAGCGGATGCGGTCGCGCACCGGCTCCAGGAACGCCGGAGTGCTGTACTTGTAGCCGGTCGCCAGGATCAGGCCCTCGGTGCGGATCTCGTAGTCCTTGCCCTGCTCCTCCTGGCGCAGGCCGAGGGTGTAGGTGCCGTCCTCGTACGCGGCCGTGTGCAGGGCCGAGTTGGTGAGGAGCCTGGTCGGGACCGGGCCGCCGAGGCTCTTCTGGTACAGCAGGTCGAAGATCTCGTTGATGAGATCGCCGTCGATGCCCTTGAACAGGCCCTTCTGCTGGCTCTCGAGGCGGTAGCGGGTCTCCTCGGGCAGCGCGTGGAAGTAGTCGACGTACTCCGGCGAGGTCATCTCCAGCGTGAGCTTGGTGTACTCCAGCGGGAAGAAGCGCGGGGAGCGGGTGACCCAGTTCAGCCGGTAGCCGTGGACGTCTATCTCGCTCAGCAGGTCGTAGTAGATCTCGGCGGCCGACTGACCGCTGCCGACGAGCGTGATCGACTCCTTGCGCTGCAGCTCCTGCTTGTGCTGCAGATAGCGGGAGTTGTGGATGAAGTCGCCGCCCAGACCCTGGCAGGCCTCCGGGATGTACGGCGGGGTGCCGGTGCCCAGGACGAGCCGGCGGCCGTAGTGCGTCTCGCCGCTCTCCGTCCGTACGGCGTAGATGTCGTCCTCGTACGCGACCTCGGTCACGGTCGTGTTGAAGCGGATGGAGGAGAGCTTCGAGGCGGCCCAGCGGCAGTAGTCGTCGTACTCGACGCGCAGCGGGTAGAAGTTCTCGCGGATGTAGAAGGAGTACAGGCGGCCCGATTCCTTCAGGTAGTTCAGGAAGGAGTAGGGCGAGGTCGGGTCGGCGAGGGTGACCAGGTCCGACATGAACGGCGTCTGGAGGTGGGCGCCGTCGAGGAACATCCCCGAGTGCCACTCGAAGTTCGGCTTGGACTCCAGGAAGACGCCGTCGAGCTCGTCGATGGGCTCGGTGAGGCAGGCCAGGCCGAGGTTGAAGGGGCCGAGGCCGATCCCGACGAAGTCGTGGATGCGGCGGGGCTCAGGAAGCGCGGTCAAGGGACTCTCCCAGGTACTGCTCGGCGTGGCCGGCGATCAGGTCGAGGACGGCGGCGATGTCATCCACCGTCGTCTCGGGGTTGAGCAGGGTGAACTTCAGGTAGTGGCGGTCGCCGACCTTGGTGCCCGCGACGATCGCGTCGCCGGAGGCGAACAGCGCCTTGCGGGCGTACAGGTTGCAGCGGTCGATCTCCGCCGGGTCGGTGACGGAGGCCGGGATGCAGCGGAAGACGAGGGTGGAGAGCTGCGGCTGGACCACGACGTCGAAGCGCGGGTCGGCGGCCAGCAGTTTCCAGCCCTCGGCGGCCAGGTCGCACACCTCGTCGAAGAGCTCGCCGATCCCGTCGGCGCCCATCACGCGCAGCGTCATCCACAGCTTCAGCGCGTCGAAGCGGCGGGTGGTCTGCAGGGACTTGTCCACCTGGTTGGGGATTCGTTCCTGCACCATGCGGCGCGGGTTGAGGTAGTCGGCGTGGTACGTGGCGTGGCGCAGCGTGGCCGCGTCCCGCACCAGGATCGCGCTGGAACTCACGGGCTGGAAGAAGGACTTGTGGTAGTCGACGGTGACGGAGTCGGCGCGCTCGATGCCGTCGAGGAGATCGCGGCGGGCCCTCGACACCAGCAGCCCGCAGCCGTACGCGGCGTCGACGTGCATCCAGGTGCCGTACTGGGCGCACAGCTCGGCGATCTCCGGCAGCGGGTCGATCGAGCCGAAGTCGGTGGTGCCCGCGGTCGCGACGACCGCCATGGGGACCAGGCCCTCGCGGACGCAGCGCTCCAGTTCGTGGGCGAGAGCGAGCGTGTGCATGCGCTTGTTCTGGTCGCAGGGGATGGAGACGACCGAGTCCGGGCCGAGACCGAGGAGTTTCGCGGACTTCTTGACGCTGAAGTGACTGACCTCGGAGGCGAAGATGCGGAGCCGCGCGGTGTCGTCGGACTTGGACTCCTCGCGGGCCAGCAGCAGCGCCTGGAGGTTGGACTGCGTACCACCGCTGGTGAACACGCCGTCTGCCGCCGGGCCGAGGCCGATGCGCTCGGCGGTCCAGTCGATGAGCTTGCGCTCGATGAGGGTGCCGCCGGCCGACTGGTCCCAGGTGTCGAGGGACGAGTTGACGGCGGACAGGACGGCCTCGCCGAGCACCGCCGGGATGACGACCGGGCAGTTGAGGTGCGCGAGATAGCGCGGGTGGTGGAAGTAGACGGCGTCGCGGAGGTAGACCTCCTCGAGCTCGTCGAGGGCCGCGGTCGTGTCGCCCAGCGGCTGGTCCAGGTCGATCTTCTCGACACGGGGAGTGAGGGCGTCGACCGTGACGCCGGTGAACGGCCGATCGGTGGTGGCGAGTTTCGCCGCCACCCGCTCGACTCCTTCGGTCACGGAGCGGCGGTACCGCTCCGCGGTCGTGTCATTGAGCAGGTGCGAGCGCATGGGGGGTCCTCCGGACGGCTCAGGACGAGGGACGGGGTCGCGACGTGAACTTAGGTTAGCCTAACCTAACTCAGATGTGCGACCCCGCCCGGCCTGTGTCTTTATGGCGCGTTTCCTGCGCCTGGATTGCGAGTTTTGGCGCGATTGCGACTGCCTGCACGGTTGTTGACGCCTGATCAGGCCTGCGCGCGTAGCGGTTGGGGCTTCATCACGCCTGGCTGCACGGCCGTTGTGCCGATCCGCCTGCTTGCACGGTCGTTGAGGCCTGATCACGCCTGCTCGCGCAGCTGTTCCTCTGTCAGACCGCGGCGCCAGTAGCCGACGAAGGTGACGCGCTTGCGGTCGATCTCCCGCTCGCGTACGAGATGGCGGCGCAGCTCCTTGACGCACCCGGACTCGCCCGCGATCCAGGCGTACGGGGCGGTGGTGTCGGGGAGTTGGGCGGACCGGAGGGCGCCGAGGGCCATGGGGGACCCCTCGACGCCCTCGTCCCCCTTGTCGCGCTCGTCGCGCACAAGCCAGGTGATGTCCGCGTCGGCCCGGGTGCTCAACTCCAGCCGGTCCGCGGCGTGCTGGACCTCCAGCCACACGCGGGCCCGGGTGCCGGGCGGCAGTGACTCCAGGATGGCCGAGGCGGCGGGCAGGGCCGTTTCGTCCGCCCACATCACGACGAGGTCGGTGTCGGCGGGCGGGCGGAAACGTACCGCCGTGTTGTCGGCGATCGCCGGGCCGAGTACCAGAACGCGGTCACCGGACCGGGCGCCTGCAGCCCAGCGCGAGGCGGGACCTGCTGGGGTAGCGGCCCCCGGCTCCACGCCGTGCAGCACGAAGTCGATGTCGATCTCGTCGACGCCGTCCGGGGTGCGCCGCTGGGCGCGCACCGTGTACGACCGCATCACCGCCCGTACGTCGTCGGGGAGTTCACGCCAGGCGTGCCACCAGTTGTCGCCCGCCTCGAGCGGCACGACGGGCGCGTCCTGGCCCGGGTGAGGCAGGAAGAGCGAGAGGCTCTGGTCGCGGCCGCCCGAGGCGAAGGCGTGCGCCTCGGGCCCGGTGAACGTGACACGGACCATGGACGGGCCGAGCCGCCTCGTCCGTACGACGTGAAGTGCGAAGAAACGGAACGGGGCGGCCACGGCTGTCGTCATCTCGGGCTCCTGGAGCGTCGATGAGGGCTGTTGAGGTATGTCGGGCTGCTCGGGTCGAGCGCGTCAGCCGACCCTTCGGACGGGGCCGGCTGAACCTGTCGGGCAGGTCAGCCGACCTGTCGCGAGGGGGTCAGCTGACCTTCTTCGCCGTCTCGATGGCCTCGGCGAGGTTCTCGAGGATCGGTGCGCACTTGTCGTAGGACAGGATCGGCTCGGGCGTGCGGGCGATGACCTGGCCGGCCTTGACGGCGGGCAGCTTCTTCCAGGTCGCCTCGGTGATGTCGGCCGGCTGGATGGCCGACGAGCGGTCGTCCATGATGATGATGTCGGCCTTGTACTTGTCGACGTTCTCCCAGCTCAGGTTCTCGAACCAGCCGCCGCTGGCCTTCAGGGCCTTCGCCGACGGCTCGACGATGTTCACGCCGAGGGCCTTGAAGTACTCCAGGTCGATGGAGAGGTTCGAACCGGAGACATAGAAGATGTCCTGGCTCGCGGAACCGGCCAGCACCTTGATGTCGGGGTGGGCCTTGGCGGCCTTGCGGAGCCGGGCGGCCGCGTCCTCGAAGCGCTTCTTCGCCGCGGTGACCTTGTCGGACTTCACGTCGGCGCCAAGCGACTCGGCCAGCTCGTACATGCGCTGAAGCGGCTTGTCCATCTGGCGGTCGAAGACGGAGATGCCGACGCTCGGGGCCAGCTTCAGGATCTTGGACGCGGACTCCTCGGGGACGTACCAGAGCGTGCCCGCGTCGTCGAACATCGTGGAGATCAGCACGTCGGGGGAGAGACCCGCGTACTTCTCGATGTTGAACTCGCCCCAGGTGTTGCCGAGGATCGTGACCTTGCTGATGTCCATGTCGCCGGCCTGGACATCGGCCTTGCCGTCCTGGGCCTTGGTCGGGCCGAAGACACCCTTGACCTCGATGCCGTAGTCGAACAGGGCGGCGGCGACACCGGTGAAGGCGACGATGTTCGCCGGGGTCTTGTCCAGCTTCACGGTCTCGCCGCGGTCGTCCTTGAAGGTCCAGGGACCGGACTTCGTGGCCTCCGCTGAAGCGTCCGAGCCGCCGCTCTTCGCATCGGTGTCGCCGCAGGCGGTCAGCAGGGCGCCGAGACCGAGAGCGCCGCCCGCGGCGAGGATGCCGCGGCGGGAGAGGTGGGAGGCACGGGCGTTGGGCATGGGTGGGCTGCTTTCGTGACGGGGCGGATGGCCCGCCTGGACAAGTTCGTGGGTAGGTTAGCCTAACCTCAGTGGATGTCCAGGGGGCGGGGGCGGCTCCCGTCTCGCGAGCCGGAGGCGGGCCGGGGCCCGCGGGCCCTCGCGGGCGGACTTCGGCGGGACGTTCCCTGCCGCCCAGAGGTTCCGGCTCTTTGCGTGCCGGCTCGCGGTCTCGGCCCTGTGCTCGAGTCACCCCACGACGCAGTTGTAGGGCGTGTACCGGACGCCGATTCCGTCGCTGGTGAGATCGTTTTGGAGAGAACGTGTGAGTGGGTAGTCGGTGTACCCTTCGGCGCCGTGCGTGTAGAGGTGGCGTCCATCGACGATGTTCAGTGGTGCACCGGTTGCGAACCGTCGTGGTAGGTCAGGATTGGCGATAAATGCCCGACCGTACGAGACGAGATCGGCGCGACCCTCTTGAAGGACCTGCTCGCCGGCTTCCCGGGTGGTGGCCTCTCTGTTCTCGCCGACGTTGGCGATGAGCAGACCCGGCCAACGGGGACGGAGATCGTCCAGTGCTGGATAGACGTCATTGTCGGTGAGGTGGAGGTACGCCAGGCCCGCGTTGCCGAGCGCGTCAACCAGGGCTCGGTAGAGCGGGGCAGGGTCGGCTTCGCTCATTCCGAATTGGGGATTGCCTGGCGAGACACGCAAGGCAGTCCGCTCCGCCCCGATGGCCCCAGCCACTGCCTCGACCGCTTCGACGGCGAACCTGATCCGGTTGGTGATCGATCCTCCATAGGCGTCTTTGCGCAGGTTGGTGTTGTCCGCGAGGAACTGGTGAATGAGATAACTGTTTGCGCCGTGCAATTCCACACCGTCGAAACCTGCTTCGATCGCATGGCGAGCGGCGCTGGCATAGTCGTCGAGGGCAGTCCGGATGTCGGCCCGGCTCATTACGCGGGGCACGACTGGCTGCGCTTTGTCCCCGCCCCGCACGTATACGGGCTCTGGCTCCGGAACAGCGGATGGTCCGGCGGGAACGGAGCCGTCGATCCGGCCCAGCGGATGCCCTTTGCGCCCACCGTGCATCAACTGCGCGAAGATGCGGCCCCCAGCACCGTGCACGGCTGCGGTGACCTGCCGCCAGCCAGCCACATGCGCCTGCGTCTCCAGGCCCGGGATACGCCAGCCGCTCTGGCCACGACGACTGGGCCAGATGCCCTCAGTGATGATGAGGGCGGAGCTGGCACGCTGTGCGTAGTAGTCGGCGACGATCCGGAGCGGGGTGCCGTCTTCGTCGGCGCGGAATCGGGTCATGGGTGCCATGACGATGCGGTTGGGCAGCTGCAACGAGCCCAGGGAATGCGGACTGAGGAGGGCAGTGTTGGTCATGCCGGGACCGTAGAAGCTGACACCAATGTCAGATGCAAGTGGAGGTAGCGAAGTGCGGATCGGCGAACTGGCACGCCGCACGGCAGTCAGCGAACGGTCGCTGCGCTACTACGAGCAGCAAGGATTGCTGTCCTCGCGCCGTACGCCAGGGGGCCACCGTGAGTACGACGAGAGCGCCGTCGATCGGGTGATTCGTATCCAAGAGCCTTTGTTGGTCGCTGAGCTGAGGGAGCAGCAGGAGCGACTGGACCGGATGATCGGGGAACTGATCCGCGCGCGCGAGGTCCTCGACGGCGTGATCGAAGCAGCTTCCAGCGAGCCGGCGCCAGTATCCCCTCGCTCCGGATCTTCAGGGTGAGTGCCCTGATCGACTGACACTCCTCGGATGGCCCGGTGGGCGAATAAGCCACCCTCGGCGGCGATGCTCGCCCGTTCATCCTCACGCCCCCACGCGAGACTGCCGACAATGGCGACCCTCGCCGATCGAGCGCGGACGGTGTCACCGTACGGCGCGTAGCGCCAGTCGAGCGCGAGCGCTACTGCGTGAGCAGCTCACCGACTGGAAGGTGGTGGATGGCGCGGCCGAGACAGCCGAACTACTGCTCTCGGAGCTTGTCGCCAACTCCGTCCAGCACGCCTTCGTCCCGGTTGGTCGTGAGATCGGCGTGCGGGTTGCGCGCTATGACGGGCGGCTGCGTGTCGAAGTCGCCGACGCGAACAATGGTCGGCCTGCGCCCAGAGAAGCGCAGGCCGATGAAGAATGTGGGCGCGGGCTTGCCCTCGTAGTGGCCCTGGCGGAGAAGTGGGGATGTTGTCCGCGAAGGCATGGGATCGGCAAGGCCGTGTGGGCTGAATTGCTCCTCTGATCGGGAGAAATGTCAGCTGGTGAGGCCCAACTCGCGTGCGATCAGCATCCGCTGCACCTCGCTCGTGCCCTCGCCGATCTCGAGGATCTTGGAGTCACGCCACATACGGGCCACCGGATACTCGTTCATGAAGCCGTAGCCGCCGTGGATCTGGGTCGCCTCGCGGGCGTTGTCCACGGCGATCGTCGAGGAGTAGAGCTTGGCCAGGGCGGCCTCCTTCTTGAACGGTTCGCCGCTGATCAGGCGTGATGCCGCGTCCCGCCAGGCGAGGCGGGCCGTGTGCGCCTTCATCTCCATGTCGGCGATCTTGAACTGGATGGCCTGGTTGGAGCCGATCGGGCGGCCGAAGGCGTGGCGCTCCTTCGCGTACTTGATCGACTCGTCCACGCAGCCCTGCGCCAGGCCCGTCGCCAGCGCCGAGATGGCGATGCGGCCCTCGTCGAGGATCTGCAGGAACTGGGCGTACCCGCGGCCGAGTTCACCCAGCAGGTTCGCGGCAGGCACGCGTACGTCGTCGAACGCGAGCTCGCGGGTGTCCGATGCGTTCCAGCCGACCTTCGAGTACGGGGGCGCCACCGTGAAGCCCGGGGTGCCCGACGGGACGATGATCGAGGAGATCCGGGGCTTGCCGTCGTCCGAGTGGCCGGTGACGGCAGTGACCGTGACCAGGCCGGTGATGTCCGTGCCCGAGTTGGTGATGAAGCACTTGGTGCCGTTGATCACCCATTCGTCCGTCGCCTTGTCCAGGCGGGCCGTCGTGCGGGTCGCTCCCGCGTCCGATCCCCCGTCCGGTTCCGTGAGGCCGAAGGCGCCCAGGATCTCGCCCGAGCAGAGGCGGGGGAGCCACTCCTGTTTCTGGGCCTCGGTGCCGTAGCGGTGGATGGGCATGGCGCCGAGCGAGACGCCCGCCTCCAGGGTGATGGCGATGGATGAATCGACGCGGGCGAGCTCCTCGAGCGTGATCCCGAGCGCCAGATAGTCGCCGCCCATCCCGCCGTACTCCTCGGGGAACGGCAGACCGAAGAGCCCCATGCGGCCCATTTCCCGCACTATCTCGTACGGGAACTCATGCCGCTCGTAGAAGTCGCCGATCTTCGGAGCGACGACGTCGTGTGCGAACTCCTCGACGGTGCGGCGGAGTTCCTCGTGTTCCGGCGACAGCCGGTGGTCGATCGTCATGGCTGGGACTCCTTGAGCATGGCTAGGACTCCTTGTGGGAGAGGGCACGGACCGTGCGGGACGGGCTGGGCCGGCTGAGGTGGGCGGCCATCCACACGCTGGTGGCGGTGAGACGGCCGAGGTCGACCCCGGTCTCGATGCCGAGGCCGTGAAGCATCCAGACCAGGTCCTCGGTTGCGAGGTTCCCGGTGGCGCTCTTCGCGTACGGGCAGCCGCCGAGGCCGCCTGCGGAGGCGTCGACGGTGGTGACGCCGTGCTGCAGCGCGGCCAGCGTGTTGGCGAGGGCCTGGCCGTAGGTGTCGTGGAAGTGCACGCCGAGCGTGTCCGTGGGCACGCCGGCCTCGTTCAGCGCGGCGAGCAGCGCCTGTACATGTCCCGGTGTGGCCACGCCGATGGTGTCGCCGAGGCTCAGCTCGTCGCAGCCCATGTCGAGCAGCGCGCGGCAGACCCGGACCACCTGGGCGATGGGTACCGGGCCTTCCCAGGGGTCGCCGAAGCACATCGACAGATAGCCCCGGACGTGGATCTTCTGCTCCTTCGCGCGGGCCACGACCGGCTCGAACATGGCGAGGGCCTCGTCCACCGTCCGGTTCAGATTGGCCTTGGCGAAGGACTCGGTGGCGCTGGCGAAGACGGCGATACGGCGGGCGCCGAGCGCGAGGGCCCGGTCGAGGCCGCGCTCGTTCGGTACGAGCACGGGCAGGGCGACGCCTTCGACGT
The DNA here is from genome assembly GCF_013778455.1 of Streptomyces himalayensis subsp. himalayensis. Lineage (GTDB taxonomy): Bacteria > Actinomycetota > Actinomycetes > Streptomycetales > Streptomycetaceae > Streptomyces > Streptomyces himalayensis. Next base: position 126,176 of record NZ_JACEHE010000021.1, read on the forward strand.
CCCGCACGAGGGGGAACAGCTGCTCGGCGTCCGCCAGTTGGGGCACCCACTTGGGGTGCACGAAGCTGGTCGCCTCGATGGTGGTCAGACCCGCGTCCGCGAGGCGGCGGATGAAGTCCGCCTTGATCTCGGTGGGCACGGCGGATTTCTCGTTCTGCAGCCCGTCGCGCGCACCGACTTCGTGGATCCGCACCCGCGCGGGCAGGTCCTGGGCCGGGACGGCCATGGGCAGTCCGGCTGCGGTCATGAGGCCACCTCCTCGGGTGCCGATGACTTCTCGGGTGCCGATGACGCCTCGGGCGTCGATGACTGCTCGGGTGTCGATGACGCCTCGGGTGCTGACGGTTCCTTGGCCGTGGGCCGATCCACGGCTGAGGACGACTCCGCGGCGGAGGGCCCGGCTGAGGACGACTCCCTGGCTGACGGCTCGGCTGACGGCGCCCCCTCGGCCGTCGGGCCGTGATCAGGCGGCTCGTGCGGGTCGACCACGGCCAGCACCTGGTCCATCGCGACGGTCGAGCCGGGCGCCACGTCCAGCTCCCTGACCGTTCCGGCGTGCGGGGCGGAGATGACGTGCTCCATCTTCATCGCCTCGACCACCAGCAGGCTCTGACCTGCGGTCACCTCGTCGCCCACGGCGACCTTCACCACGGTGACCGTCCCCGGCATGGGCGCAGTGAGCGAGTCGGCCCCCGAGAGGGCGGCACCCGTCAGTGCGGCGGCCACCGGGTCGTGGTCGCGCACGTGCCAGACGTCCCCGTCCCGGCCCAGCCAGTCGCCCGCCCGGTGGAAGGTGTGCCGGATGCCGTCGAGGGTGACCGTGACGCGGTCGGGCTCCACGGTGTGGGTGCCCCGGGCGACGTACTCGACGGGCTCCAGGCCCGGGATCTGCAACCAGTGCCTGACCGGGGCCGGTTCGCCCCCGAGCCGCCAGCCGTTCGGCACCGAGAACGGGTCGGTCCAGCCCTCGCCCTGCGGCTCCAGGGCAGCTTGGCGCCCGGCTGCCGCCGCCTCGTACACCTCGTCGGGCACCGCCTGGTCCACGAGCGCGTCCGTCTCGCGCTCCACGAGGCCGGTATCCAGGTCGCCCGCGACGACGGCCGGATGGGCCAGCAGCCGGCGCAGGAACCCGGCGTTCGTCTGCACGCCCAGGGTGACCGTCCCGGCCAGGGCCGCCCGCAGTCTGCGCAGTGCCGTCGCCCGGTCGGGTCCGTGCGCGATGACCTTCGACAGCATCGGGTCGTACAGGCTGCCGACCTCCGTGCCCTCGCTGAGCCCGGAGTCGGTGCGCACCCCATCGCCCTGGGGCTCGTGCAGAGCGAGCACCGTGCCGCCGGAGGGCAGGAAACCGCGCGAAGGATCCTCCGCGCAGATACGGGCCTCAACCGCGTGACCGACGAGCCTGATGTCCTCCTGTGCGTACGGCAGATGCTCGCCGGCGGCGATCCGCAGCTGCCACTCGACCAGGTCCAGGCCGCCCCCGGCGTCAGCCGGACCAATGGACACAGTCAGCTCCGTCACCGGGTGCTCGACCTGGAGGCGCGTGTTCATCTCCATGAAGAAGTACGAGGAGGGGTCCTCGCCCGGGACGATGAACTCGACTGTGCCCGCGCCTCGGTAGCCGCAGGAGCGGGCCGCCTGGACGGCCGCCTCGCCCATCGCCGCGCGGGTCTTCTCGTCCAGGAGGACGGAGGGCGCCTCCTCGATGATCTTCTGGTGGCGGCGCTGCAGGGAGCACTCGCGCTCGCCGAGGTGGATCACATGGCCGTGCCCGTCCGCCAGGACCTGGATCTCGATGTGCCGGGGCCGGTCGATCCAGCGCTCCACGAGCAGCGTGTCGTCGCCGAAGGAGGCGCGGGCCTCGCGGCGGGCGGCCGCGATCTCGTCGAGCAGCGCGGATTCGACACGGGTGAGCCGCATCCCTTTGCCGCCGCCGCCCGCCGACGGCTTGAGCAGCACCGGCATGCCGATCTCGCGCGCGGCCTCGGCCAGCTGGGCGTCGGTGAGGCCGCTGCCGGACGAGCCCGGCACGACCGGCACCCCGGCGGCCCGCACGGTCTCCTTGGCGCGGATCTTGTCGCCCATCAGCTCGATCGCGGAGGCGGGCGGCCCGATGAAGACGAGACCCGCGTCGGCGCAGGCCTGGGCGAAGGCCGCGTTCTCCGCGAGGAATCCGTATCCCGGGTGGACCGCCTGGGCACCCGTGCGTCGCGCCGCGTCCAGCAGCCGCTCCACGGACAAGTAGCTCTCAGAGGCGGGCGGCGGACCGATCCGTACCGCCGTGTCCGCCTCCCGTACATGCCGGGCGTCCGCGTCCGCATCGCTGAAGACCGCCACCGAGCGCACCCCGAGGGCCCGGAGCGTGCGGATGACGCGGACGGCGATCTCGCCCCGGTTGGCCACAAGAACCGTGTCGAACATTCCCACCCTCACATCCGGAAGACGCCGAAGCCGGCGGCGGTCGAGTCCCTCTCGGGAAGCGGGGCGTTGGCGCAGGCGGTCAGGGCGAGCCCCAGCACCTGCCGGGTCTCCAGCGGGTCGATCACGCCGTCGTCCCACAGCCGCGCCGTCGCGTAGTAGGCATTCCCCTGCGTCTCGTACTGGTCGCGGATCGGGGCCTTGAAGGACTCCTCGTCCTCGGCCGGCCACTCCTCGCCGCGCGCCTCCAACTGGTCGCGCTTGACCGTCGCCAGTACCGAGGCCGCCTGCTCGCCGCCCATCACCGAGATCTTGGCGCCCGGCCACATCCACAGGAAGCGCGGTGAATACGCCCGCCCGCACATCGAGTAGTTGCCCGCGCCGTACGACCCGCCGATCACCACGGTCAGCTTCGGGACGCGCGTGCATGCCACGGCCGTGACCATCTTGGCGCCGTGCTTGGCGATGCCGCCCGCCTCGTAGTCCCGGCCGACCATGAAGCCCGAGATGTTCTGCAGGAAGACCAGCGGGATGCCGCGCTGGTCGCACAGCTCGATGAAGTGGGCGCCCTTCTGGGCCGACTCGGAGAACAGGATGCCGTTGTTGGCGACGATCCCGACCGGATGGCCGTGGATCCGCGCGAAGCCCGTCACCAGCGTCTGCCCGAACTCCGCCTTGAATTCGGCGAAGCGGGAGCCGTCGACCACGCGCGCGATGACCTCCCGCACGTCATAAGGGGTGCGCGAGTCCACCGGCACCGCCCCGTACAGCCCGGCCGGGTCGACCTTCGGCTCCACGGCGGACTCGACCGGCCAGGGGAGCTCTCCGCGCGCGGGGAGGGTCGAGACGATGGTCCGCACGATCCGCAGTGCGTGCGCGTCGTCCTCCGCCAGATGGTCCGTCACGCCGGACACGCGCGAGTGGACCTCGCCGCCGCCCAGCTCCTCGGCGGTGACCACTTCGCCCGTCGCCGCCTTCACCAGCGGGGGGCCACCCAGGAAGATCGTGCCCTGGTTGCGGACGATCACGGCCTCGTCGCTCATCGCGGGTACGTACGCGCCGCCCGCGGTGCACGAGCCGAGCACGGCCGCGACCTGCGGGATCCCGGCGCCCGACATCCGAGCCTGGTTGTAGAAGATCCGCCCGAAGTGCTCCCGGTCCGGGAAGACCTCGTCCTGCATGGGCAGGAAGGCGCCGCCCGAGTCGACCAGATAGACGCACGGAAGACGGTTCTCCAGCGCCACCTCCTGGGCGCGCAGGTGCTTCTTCACCGTCATCGGGTAGTACGTGCCGCCCTTGACCGTCGCGTCATTGGCGACGATCACGCACTCGCGGCCCGAGACCCTGCCGATCCCCGCGATGACGCCCGCCGCGGGTGCGTCCCCGCCGTACATCCCGTACGCCGCGAGCGGCGCCAGCTCCAGGAACGGCGAACCCGGGTCGAGGAGCGTGTCCACGCGGTCGCGCGGCAGCAGCTTGCCGCGCTGCACATGGCGGGCGCGGGCCCGCTCGCCCCCGCCGAGCCTCGCCTCGGCCAGCCGCGCGCGCAGCTCCTCGCCGAGGGCGCGGTGCGCCGCCTCGTTGACCCGCCAGGCCTCCGACGCGGGATCTGCCGCGCTCGTCAGCTCCGGTGCCTCGTACATCGCGTCGAGCCCCCTTGCCCGTACCGATGAAGCCCCTCAGCCGTCGCGGCAACCCAGCCTGTGAAGCTGCTGGGGCCGCATGGCCGAAGTTAATGACCGTTAACCCACTTCCCTCAGGTTAACGAGCGCTAACCTCCCTGTCTAGAATTAATGCATGGTTGCCAGAACAGACGCCCCCACCCGGCGTGAGCAGATCCTCAAGGAAGCCGCCCGGCTCTTCGCCGAGCGCGGCTTCCACGGTGTCGGCGTCGACGAGATAGGGGCCGCGGTCGGCATCAGCGGCCCCGGCCTCTACCGCCACTTCGCCGGCAAGGACGCGATGCTCGCCGAGCTGCTGGTGGGCATCAGCGGGCAACTGCTGACGGGCGGCAAGCGGCGGGTCGCCGAGACCGACGGGGATCCCGAGGCGCTGCTCGACTCCCTCATCGAGGGGCATATCGACTTCGCGCTCGACGACCGCCCTCTGATCACCCTGCACGACCGCGAGCTGGACCGCCTCCGGGAGAGCGACCGCAAGCTGGTGCGGCAGCTGCAGCGGCAGTACGTCGAGCTGTGGGTGGAGGTGGTCCGCAAGGTCTATCCGGGCCTGGCCGAGCCGGCGGCGCGGGCCTCCGTGCACGCGGTGTTCGGGCTGCTGAACTCGACTCCGCATCTGAGCCGTCCGGGTGCGCTGCCCGGGCGCGCGGCCACGGCGGATCTGCTGCACCGGCTTGCGCGGGGGGCGTTCGCGGCGGCCGGGGAAGGGGCGGAGGGCCTGTCCTGACGTGACGTGGGTCTCTGGACGGCCGCGGTGACTGGCCGGTAACCTAAGTCTGAGCAAGCGCTTAGTCCGTTGTGGTGTCCGCTTGCCAGTCCACTGGTACCGATGGTCGCGAGCCGTAACGAAGGAGCATGTCCGTGCGCCGTACCGTTTTCAATGAGGACCACGAGGCGTTCCGGGAGACCCTGCGTGCCTTCATCGAGGCCGAGGTCGTGCCGGTCCACGACGAGTGGTTCGCCGCCGGCCAGGCGCCGCGCGAGTTCTACTACAAGCTCGGCGAGCTGGGCCTCTTCGGCATCAACGTCCCGGAGGAGTTCGGCGGCGCCGGCATGGAGTCGCACAAGTTCGAGGCCATCCAGTACGAGGAGACATCGCGCGCGGGCGTCTCCTTCGGCGGATCCGGCGTGCACGTGCTGCTCGCCCTGCCGTACATCAAGATGCTCGCCACCGACGAGCAGAAGAAGCGCTTCCTGCCGAAGTTCGTCTCCGGCGAGGAGATGTGGGCCATCGCGATGACCGAGCCGGGCACCGGCTCCGACCTCGCGGGCATGAAGACCACCGCCAAGCTCTCCGAGGACGGCACGCACTACGTCCTCAACGGCGCCAAGACCTTCATCACCGGCGGCGTCCACGCCGACAAGGTCATCGTCTGCGCCCGCACCGCCGCCCCGACCGCCGAGGACCGTCGTCACGGCATATCCCTGTTCGCCGTGGACACCAAGTCCGAGGGCTACTCCGTCGGCCGCAAGCTCGACAAGCTGGGCCTGAAGACATCCGACACCGCCGAGCTGGCGTTCGTCGACGTGAAGGTGCCGGTCGAGGACCTGCTCGGCGAAGAGAACAAGGGCTTCTACTACCTCGGCGCCAACCTGCCCTCCGAGCGCTGGGGCATCGCCTTCGGCGCGTACGCGCAGGCCAAGGCCGCCGTCCGGTTCGCGAAGCAGTACGTGCAGGAGCGCACCGTCTTCGGCAAGCCGGTCGCCCACTTCCAGAACACCAAGTTCGAGCTGGCCGCCTGCGACTCTGCGAGGAGAGGGGTGATCCGGACCGTGGAGGAAGACCAGCA
>NZ_JACEHE010000022.1 GCF_013778455.1 Streptomyces himalayensis subsp. himalayensis
TGGAGGCGCGCCGCTGAGCGTCGTGCATCAGTACATCGAGCAGCAGCAGCGCCCCGTGGGCTGAGGCCGAGTGTGCGGATCCGTGTCACGGCGGGTCAGCGCAGTCTTGACCTCTCCCAGACAGGCCCGCGGCCCTGTACCGGGAACTGTCATTCAATGCACCGGGTGCCCGCTCGACGCTGTCGGGCACGCTGGGGGACGCGACACGGAGCTGACCGAATAACCAAAACTCTAGGCCGCTGGGAGAGCGGAAACGGGCCCGCCCGGAAAACCCGACAGGCCCGTTATGGAGCTCAGTTGCGTGAGGCTCTGATGCCACCGATGTTGATATTGCTGCAGTTGAGTTCGATGAACTCGCCTACGTCGAAACTTGCCTCGCGTGCATCTTCCTTGTCTTCGGAGTCATAGTGGTCGTACCAGTCGAGCAGGATATAGAAATCGTTGCGGGCGGCTTCGGGCGCCAAGTCGGTCAGATCCCCGAGGATGTGCCGCTTCTCATGGATGGTCAGTTCGTCTGAGTTCTGCAGATCCAAGGGCATGGCTTGTCGGCAAAATTCCGCTCGGTCGACTTCTTTCTTGAATTCATCTGCTTCAGCCAGTTGGAATCCCGCGAATCCGGTGGCAGCTGCGACGGCAACCGAAGCGATACCTACTCGCAGACGTGTACGCTTGTATATCACGTGCCCGCCGCAATTGCGTTCAAATCGTGCGCATCGAATTTGTAGTAGGCGGAGCCAGTAGAGCCGCGCATACATGAGTTGTCGTCCGTGTCGTTCGACGCGCTTCGGTGACCCAGGTCGCCGGTGTGCCCCATTTCGTGGCAGCCTATGACCAGCCACTCCCAGTCAGAGAACTTCCAGTACGTGTTGAACTGAATCGTGATGACGTCACAAGAGGTCCAGAGTGCGTTCCACTCCTTGCATCTCGTCTGGCCAGCCCACGTAACGCCTGATGTCGTGTAGTCGTGCACCTCGATGTCTCCGCCGCCCCATGAAGTGGTGATCACGCTGCGTTCGAGCTGCGTTTTTCCCCACTCCATTGCTCCTTGGCCCTTTGCTGTCAGGTTGAATCCCTTGACTGCTTGATTTCTGTTGTCGGGGTCAGTCCCTTCGTTGTCGTGGCCCGCGTAGGCAGGCGTGCACAGCGCGGCAATCATGGCCCCTGCTGTGACAGTCCACAGTATTCTCTTGATTTGTGACATCTCTACCTCCGGCTTGTTTCTCGTGCGGCTCAGGTCGCTGACGGATAGGGGGTGGGCTCGGAACCGTCTCCCGTTCCCAGGTCAGGGGAGGGATCGTCCGAGGGAATCTGAATGGGCGTGTCCGCGTCACCCGGCGATGCCTCTTCCGGCATGTCGGCGGGGGTCGGCAGGTCCTCGGGCGAAATGTCGTTCAGCTGCGTCATGTATTCCGACATAATGGAGTCGTCCAAATTATCTATGCTATCCGCTACAGCTGATCCCTCTTCGGCGGAGGGCGACAGCGAGCCGTTCTCGTTGATGTGTATCCGCCCCTCCGTGCTGATCACATTCTGACGTATTGGATCTGAGGAGTCAGAGTCACCCAGAAAGAAGAAGTACTCCTCGCCGACCTCGCTCCAGGTGTAGTTGTTGACCTGGAAGCCGTCGCCATCGGCGTCCCATCCCCATTCTTCGACAATGATCAGCTCAGGGATTTCGACGCTGTCGTCTATGGAAAAGGTCTGGGTGACCTTCAGTGTGACATCCCTGGCCTGAGTAGCGGCGCTCTCCTCTCCGGGCTCAGCAGTCTCGTCGCCACCGACGATGCGTCCAGGATTGACTTCGGTGACCGTGGCGCGTACCACTGCGGTTGACGTGACGGCCATTTGCGCGAAGCTCTCGAATTCGACGGATTCCAGCGCATGGGAAATCACCTCGGGCTCTGTGTCCAAGCCATTTGTTTCCGTTCCATTCCATACGACAGCCCCAGTTGTAACGGCAACAACGGTAGCTGCCGAGGCGGCCCAAATGCCCCATTTTGGAAGATAGAAGTCTCGCATATGAAAGTCGCTCTCCATGTCTTGGGTGATCTTTTGTGATCGTGATCGCGCGCAGCGTAAAGGGCCGTTTCTGTGAGGGCAAGGCGATAGTCAATCCGTGCGAATCGATGCTTTCGCCACATGGTGCACCAGTTGCTCATTGAGCGTCTTGTGAGTGTTCGAGTATTGGACTGCTCCATTCCGCTTCGCATTCTGAAACTTTTCCTTGCGTCCTCACGATTTGACTTGGTGGAAGCATGGTGGGTGAGGCAGGTCATACGCAGAAAGCCGTCCACGAGGCGTGCGAGTGGGGGCGCGTCGTCTATGGCGGCTGTGGTGATGATGGTTTGAGTGGATGCCATTGCATGTGCAGACGAAGTGGTTGTTGCTGACCGCCCTCCATTGGCGGGCCGGTGGCAGGCCGTTTGGCCCGAGATGCCGTTTCACCTGATGGGCACGCCGGTCGGCCCTGGGACTGGCGGTTTTATGCCTTGTCATAAACGCGCCATGCGCCGCACGCTCGATCTCCACGGTGCATGCCGGGGATATTTCGGACCGGTGTCGACGGTGTGTCGGATTCAGGTGCGGCGCGGTACGGCAACAGGCCGGTGGTGACGACGCCGCGACGGGCGCGCCGCGGGCTACCGCCAGTTGCTACCCCCGGGTAACTTCCGTCTCTGCGGCGTCGATACATTGTGCGCGATGAACTTGTGCACACTTCTCGCGCCTGCACTGGGGGAGATGGAGCCATGACCGACGGTGCCGTTGCTGACACTCGCCCGACGAAGATCATGTACGTAGCCGAGGCCACCGTGCACGGAGGTCGCGACGGATATGTCACCAGCCACGACGGGCAGCTGGACCTCAGAGTCGCGATGCCGCCGGCGCTCGGCGGCGCCGGGCAGGGCACCAACCCGGAACAGCTCTTCGCCGCCGGGTACAGCGCCTGCTTCCACAGCGCGCTCATGCTCCTGGGGCGCCGCGCCGGCTACGACCTTACCGGCTCCACGGTCTCCGCGAAGGTCGGCATCGGCCCCAACAAGCAGCGCGGTTACGGCCTCGCCGTCGCCCTCAACGTCTCGCTGCCGCTCGTCGACCAGGAGCTTGCGGCCCGGCTCGTGGACGCGGCGCACGAGGTGTGCCCGTACTCCAACGCGACCCGAGGAAACATCGACGTATCGGTCCTGCTCAGCTAGGCGGCTCCGGGGAGTTCGGGTGCGCTCCCACGCCGCCCGGCACGCACTCTCGCACCGAACGACGCGGGAACGCACCCGAACTTCCCGGGAGCCGCTTAGGAATCGCAGGCCGCACGTATGCGTTGCACCCGTTGTTGAACTCGAGTACGAGAAGAGAGCGGGCAGGAGCGCGGGTGTGGGCGTGAACGCGGGTGCGGACGTGGGCTTGAACAGTGCCGTGGACGTCGCCGTGAACGGCACGGTGGCGGAAGGCTTCGAACCGGTCAGGGACGCGTTCCTGCGCAACTTCGCCGACCGCGGTGAGCGCGGCGCCGGTGTCGTCGTGTACCGGGACGGGCACCGGGTCGTCGATCTGTGGGGCGGCACGCGTGACGTGGACGGCTCCGGCGGACCGTGGGAGCCCGGCACCGCGCAGATCGTCCGCTCCGCGACCAAGGGGATAGCGGCCGCCGTGCTGTTGCTCTTGCACGAGCGGGGGCAGCTCGACCTGGACGCGCCGGTCGGCTCGTACTGGCCGGAGTTCAAGGCCAACGGCAAGGAACGGGCGCTCGTCCGGCACGTCTTGGCTCACCGGGCCGGGGTTCCCGTGCTCGACCGCCCGCTGACGCCCGCCGAGGCCGCGGACCCCGACCTGGGCGCGGCGGCCGTCGCCGCGCAGGCCCCGGTGTGGGAGCCCGGCACGGACCACGGCTACCACGCGCAGACCTACAGCTGGCTCACCGGCGAACTCGTGCGGCGCGTCACCGGCCGCGGAATCGGCGAGTGGATCGCGGACGAGATCGCCCGGCCGCTGGGACTCGACCTGTGGCTCGGGCTGCCGGACGCGCAGGCCCATCGGGTGGGCCGGGTCGGCCCCGTCGAGGCGCCGGCGGAGCCCGGTGGATTCCGGTCGCGGCCGAAGCGGAGCGTCGCCGACGCATACGCGAATCCGGACTCGCTGACCTGCCGGGCCTTCGGGGCGATCAGTCCTGCCCCGGACGAGAACGACCCGGCGTACCGCACGGCCGTGCTCCCCGGCTCCAACGGCATCGCGACCGCTGGGGCGTTGGCCCGCTTCTACGCCTCGCTGATCGGCGAAACGGAAGCCGCCGAGGGGGCTGCGGGCGAAGGCGGCGTCCGGCTGTTCACCCCGGCGACCGTCGCCCTCGCCCGCTCTGAGGAGTCCGCGGGCCCCGACCGCACCCTCGTCGTCAACACCCGCTTCGGCCTCGGCTACATGCTCCACGGCACCGCCTCGCCACTGCTCGGCCCCGGCTCCTTCGGCCACCCCGGCCGCGGCGGCTCCCTCGGCTTCGCGGACCCGGAGTCGGGCGTCGCCTTCGGCTACGTCACCAACGGCATGCGGAAGGGCGTCACGGCGGACCCAAGGGCGCAGGCGCTGGTGGGGGCGGTGCGGGCGGTGGTGGGGTCCTCCGCGGGCTGAGGACGGACCGTAAGCGGGCGGCGCGGGGTGCCAAGCGACCGTCCGCCGCTCACCCCGCGCGCAGCATCAGCCCGATCCCGGCCACCATCAATCCGGCCGCCGCGATCCTCGGCGCCCCGAACCTCTCCTTGAAGAACAGGGCGCCGATCGCCGCGCCCACGATGATGCTGGACTCCCGCAGCGCCGCGATCGGCGCGAGTTCCGCGCGCGTCTGGGCCCACAGCACAAGCCCGTACGCCAGAACGGAGAGCACCGCGCCGAACAAGCCCAGCGACGCGAACGGACGTAGCACAGCGAGGAGTTCGCCGCGCCAGCGCCAGGCGGCGTAGAGCGGGACGGGCAGACCCTCCAGGGCCATCAGCCACGCGATGTAGCCGAGCGACGAGCCGGACGCCCGTACGCCCAGGCCGTCCACGACGGTGTACGCGGCGATGGACAGGCCCGTCGCGAGCGCCGCCCCGATCGCCGGCCACTGCGGACGGCGGCCGCGCAGCCCCCAGAGCGCGACGCCGGTCAGCCCGGCGCAGCACAGGGCGATGCCCGCCGCCTGCCAGGCTCCGGGTATCTCTTGGGCGAAGACGGCGGCCAGTACAGTCACCACGAGCGGCGCCGAGCCGCGCGCGATCGGGTACGCCTGGCCGAAGTCGCCGAGCCTGAACGACCTCATGAGCAGGGCGTAGTACACGATGTGCAGTACGACCGAGGCGATCAGATACGGCCAGGCGCCGGCCGCGGGCACGGGGACGAAGGGCACGGCGGCGAAGCCGATGAGCGAGCCGCCGCCCGAGATCAGCGTGAAGCCGACCAGTTTGTCCGTGATGCGGTGGGCGATGGCGTTCCAGCTCGCGTGGGTGACGGCCGCCAGCAGTACGGCGGCCGTGACGGCCGGCGTCACGCGTTCCGCTCGCGGACGTCTACCAGGGTGCCGCCCGCGTGGGCGATCAGCGACTCGGGGTCCATCGGGAAGACGGTGTGCGGGGTGCCCGCGGCCGCCCACACCAGGTCGTGCTCGAGCAGGGAACGGTCCGCGAGTACGCGGGTCTTCGTGCGGTGCCCGAAGGGGGGTACGCCGCCGATCGCGTACCCCGTCGTCTCCCGGACCAGGTCGGCCTTGGCGCGGCCGACCTTCTTCGCGCCCAACTCGCGCCGTACCAGCTCCACGTCGACGCGGGACGCGCCGTCCATCAGCACCAGGACCGGGACGCCGTCGGCCGCGAAGATCAGCGATTTGCAGATCTGGCTGAGCTCGCAGCCGATTGCGGCGGCAGCCTCGGCGGCGGTACGCGTTGCTTCGGGGAAGCGGCGGATCCGGGCGGACAGCTTGTCCAGACCGAGCTCTCGGAGAGCCTCGGCGAAGCGGGGGTGGGCGGGGGAGACCTCGGCGGCCGTGTCGGAAGCGGTCATGAACGGCACGCTAGTGGTGGATGTATGTGACACGCGAACGAGTTCCGGCGACCGGACGTCAGTCGTCGGACGGCAGCCGCCGGGCGTCAGCCATCGGACGCGAGCCGCCGGGCGTCAGTCGCCAGACCGCAGCCGCCAGGCGTCAGTCATCGGACGACAGCCGCCAGACGGCAGGCCGGACAATCAGCCATCGGACATCAGCCACAGGACGTCAACCCGCCGCAGACATCAGCACCCGGCGCCAGCCCCAGCCCCCTGCGCCAGCCCCAGCCCCCTGCGCCAGCCCCAGCCCCCTGAGCCAGCCCCAGCCCCCTGCGCCAGCCCCAGGCCTCTGCGTCGGCCCCCGCGTCAGCCCCCCGCCCGCAGCAGCGCCGCCACCAGCGGCCCCGCCGACTTGCCGCCCCGGCCGCCCTCCTGGATCACCGCCGCCGCGGCGAGGTCGCCGCGCCACGCGGTGAACCATCCGTTCGGCTTCTTCTGGCCGTCGACCTCCGCGGAGCCGGTCTTGCCGCCGATGTCCGGGCCGAGCCCGGCCATGGCCTCCGCGGCGGACCCGGACGTCGCGGTGTAGCGCAGGAGTTCGTGCAGCTGTGTCTGCGCGGACGCGTCCAGTTTGCGTGGGGCGGTCGCGAGCGCGCGGTCGTCGACGTCCGGCGAGACCAGATACGGCTGCCGGAACACGCCCGTCTTGGCCGTGGAGATGACGGACGCGACGTTGAGCGGGTTCATCCGCACGCCGCCCTGCCCGATGAGCGACGCCGCCTTCGGTGCGTCGCTCTGCACGGGCACGGCGCCGTCGAAGCTCGACACCCCGATCGACCAGTTCCCCAGCCCCAGCCCGAAGACCTGCTGGGCCTGCTTGGTCAGGTCGTCGTCCTTCAGCTTCTCGGCCTGGGTGATGAAGGCCGTGTTGCAGGAGGCCGCGAAGCTCGAGCGGAACGTACCGTTCTTGATCTCGAACTTCTCCACGTTCTGGAACTTCCAGCCGCCGTACGACGCGTACTTGGGGCACGGATGCGGCTTGTCGATCGACGCGAGGCCCTTCTCCAGCAGCAACGACGCCGTCACGATCTTCATCGTGGAGCCGGGCGCCAGGGAACCCTGGAACGCCGTGTTGAAGCCGGAGTTCGAGTTGGCGACGGCGAGGATCTCGCCGGTGGAGGGCCTCATGACGACCACCGACGCCCGCTCCCGCTCGCCCACCTCGCGCTCGGCGGCGGCCTGCGCGGTCGCGCTGAGCGTGGTCTTCACCGTGCCGGGCGTGCCCTCGGACAGCGTCAGCAGCGTCTTGTCGGGCGTCTGCTCGCTCTTCTTCTCGCTCTCCTTGCGGACCACCCGCAGCTCGATCCCCGCCGTCCCCCCGGCCTTCTTGCCGTACTTCTCGCGCAGGCCGTCCAGGACGGTGCCGAGCGAGGGGTACTTCGCCGCGGTGAGCTCGGCGCCGTCACGGTCCGTCGCCTTGATCGGCGGGTCTCCGGCCGCTCCCGTGACCAGCGTGTCGCCGTCCTTCAGGTCCGGGTGCACGACGGACGACTGCCAGCCGATCAGCGCCTTGCCGTCCTTCGCCCGGCGGACGACGGTGAGCTCGGACTCGTAGGCGAGGGGCTTGCTCTTCCCCTTGTACGCGACCGTGGCGGCGACCTTGAACGTCACCGTGGCGTCGGACGCCTTCCCACGGGTCAGCGTCACGTCGTCGATGTGCGCGTCCTTGCGGTACCCGGTCAGCGCGGCCTGTGCCGCCGCCGTGTCGTCCGTGTACGCGGCGGCCTTCGCGGCGTCGCCCGACTGCCATGCGGTGAGGAACCCGTCGGTCGCGGCTTGGACCTCTGCGGCGGTCACCGGGCCCGTCTTGACCTTCTTCACGACGCTGCCTGCCGCGGTGTTCTCGCCCGCGGGCGAGTCGGACAGGAGGCTGTACGCGGTGAACCCCGCGCCGCCCACGATCAACGCAACCGCCCCGCCGATCACGGCGGGGTGCGTTCTCTTGCGCGCGGCGCGCCTTCTGTTACCCACGAGTCCTCCGCTGCTCCTGGTCCCCCAAACTCCTCACCGAGGCACCCACACTAGGCCCTGTCGGCAAACCCCCCTACTCCCGCCCGAAGGGCGGGCAAGAGGAGGGGGGAAGCAAGGGTCGCTGTCAGCCCTCGGCGTCAGCCGCCCGCCCGCAGGACGTCCGCCACGATCGGGCCTGCCGCATCGCCGCCGTGCCCGCCCTCCTGGGTGACGGCGGCCGCGGCGATGTCGCCCCGGTAACCGGTGAACCAGCTGTTGGACGTGGCCTGGCTGTCGACCTCGGCGGAGCCGGTCTTCGCGCCGAAGGCACCGCCGAGCGCGGCCACTTCCCGCATCGCGGGGGCGGCGGTACCGCTGGTCGCCGTGCGGTACATCATCTGCCGCAGCTGCTCGACGGTGTTCCGCTCCAGCCCGCGGGCGGTGGCGAGCTCACGGTCGTCGAGCTCCTGGGGGACGATCACCGGCTGCCGGAAGGCGCCGGTAATGGCCGTCGCTGTGACCGAGGCCATGTTCAGCGGGCTCATCTGGACCTGGCCCTGGCCGATCGCGTTCGCCGCGCGGTCGGGGCCGGGGGAGGCGGGCACCGAGCCGTCGAACGACACGATCCCGGTCTTCCAGTTGTCCCGCCCGAGCCCGAACCGGTCCTGGGCCTCGCGGGTCAGCGACTCGTTGGTGAGCGGCTCCTCATCGATGAGCTTCACGAAGGCGGTGTTGCAGGACCGCGCGAAGCTGTCGGCGAGCGTGGCGTTCTCGTTCGGTTCCAGGCCCTTGATGTTGCGGAAGGTCTGGCTCTGCCACACCGCGCTGGCCTCGCACGGCGCCGGTTCGTTCATCGAGGTGACGCCGTTGTCGATCAGCATCGCCGCGGTGATGATCTTCATCGTGGAGGCGGGCGCCAACCGCCCCTCGAACGCCGTGTTGAACTCGCCGAATCCGTGGTTCGCCACCGCCAGCACCTCGCCCGTGCTCGGCTTCACCGCGACCACCGACGACTCGGCGAACTCCTTCACGGCCTTCTCGGCCGCGGCCTGGACGCTCGCGCTGAGCGTCGTCTGCAGCTTGCCGGGCGTGCCCTTGTCGAGCGTCAGCAGCGTCTCGTCCGGCACGTCGGCGCTCTGGTGCCGCACGGCCAGCTCGATGCCGGGTGTGCCGCCCGCCTCGTCTCCGTACCGCTTGCGCAGCTGCTCGATGATCGGGCCCAGTGAGGGGTACTTCTTCTCGCTCAGCACGGCGCCGCCCCGGTCCACCGCCTCGATCGGCGGCGCCGACGCCTCGCCCGTGACGAGCGTGTCGCCCTCCTCCAGGTCCGGGTGGACGACGGACGGCTGCCAGTCGACGAGGGGCCGGCCCGTGGTGCTGCCGCGGACGACGGTCAGATCGCTCTCGTACGACAAGGGTTTGGTCTTCCCCTCGTACGAGACGGTGGCCTTGACCGAGAACGGCACCTTGGCGCCGCTCGCCGTGCCCGGCGTGATCTGAATCTTGGTGATGTGTGCGTCCTCGCGGTACCCCGTGAGCGCTTTCTGCGCGGTGCCGTCCTCGTTGTTCGTGAGGGCCGCGGCCCCCTCCGCGTCCCCCTTCTCCCACGCCGCGAAGAACTCCTGCGTGGTGTCGCGGATCTCGTCACGGGTGAGCGGCCCCGTCTTCACCGCACCCGGCTCCTCCGCGGACGTGTTCCCCCCGGTGATCGCACTCACCAGGTTGTACGCGCCGTAACCCGCGCCCCCGACCATGACGGCGAAAACCCCGCCGACCAGGGCAGCCTTTGCCCCGTTGCGCATGCTGCGCTCCCCTCCCCTTGCCCTGGTGACCGTCGGACAGACGTTCACAAGGGCGATCCCGAGTCAGCACTGTAGGCGGAGGGACTGACACGTGAGACCGGATGGACCGATGGCGTCCGAAAGGAGATCAATGTCCTGCGGATCGTCGGCCTGTTCAGCGCCTTCTTCTGAGCCGGTCCGCTCGCGGGGCTGATCAGGGTTGGGCCAGGGCGGTCTGGAGCAGGTCGGCGAGGAGGGCCGCGCAGGAGCCGTCGGGGTCGAGATCCGGGTCGTAGATGGTGAGATTGAAGCCGACGCAGCGTTCCGATCGCGCCAAGGCCCCCAGCAGCGGGGCAAGTTCACCGGGCAGGAGTCCACCGGGGTCGGGACTGTCGACCGCGGGCATGACGGAGGGGTCCAGCACGTCGGCGTCCAAGTGCAGCCAGAAACCCTCGATCCCGGGCACTTCAAGGCTGCGCACCACCGCACGCGCCACGTCCTCGGCGCCCTGCTTCCGGATCCCTCCGACCGTCACGTTCGTGATCTTCAAAGCGGTGAGTTCGGCGCGCTCGTCGTCGTAGTCCCGGATTCCCAGGACGCGTACGTCCTCGTCCCTGACATAGGGGCGCAGCCCTTCGAGGTCTGTCAGGTCCGCTTGGCCGCGGCCGGTCGCGATGGCCAGCTCTTCGCCGCCCGCGGCGCCGATACGGTCGGAGTTCCCGGGGTGCCGGAAGTCCGCGGACCCGTCGATGACGACGATTCCGTACCGCCCGATGCGGCGGAGCGCGAGCGAGGCGCCGAGCTGGATGGAGCAGTCGCCACCCAGGACGACGGGGAAGTCCTCGGCCCGGACATGGTGTTCGATGCGGTCGGCGAGCTTGCGGGTGTAGGTGGCGATGGCCTCGGCGTTGAACACGCCGTCGCCCTCCTGCCAGTCGCCGCGGTCATAACGGGGTGGTACGACGACTCCGCCCTCGTACGCCCCGAGCCGCTGCAGCAGCCGCTGCTCGCGCAGCGCGCCCGCCAGCTTGTAGCACCCGGGCACGGTGCCTTCGGCCGGCGGCCGAAGGCCGAGGTTGGACGGGGCGTCGATGACGACGATGCGGCGCATCCGGCCATTCTGGCCGCGGCTAGACCCAGGTATCCAGCCACATTCGCGCCCGCCACGAGTCGATCGGGATCGCCTGGCCGGTATAGATCGGCCAGAAGTAGATGAAGTTCCACGCGATGAGCAGGACGAGCACGCCGGAGGCCGCGGCGCCCACGACCCGCCGTCGTTCCGACGATCCCGGCGGCCCGAGGATCGCCCCGATCATCATCGCCACGGCCAGACACAGGAACGGCACGAAGACGACGGCGTAGAAGAAGAAGATCGTCCGTTCCTGGTACATGAACCACGGCAGATAGCCGGCCACGACGCCGCATGCGATGGCGCCCGCGCGCCAGTCACGCCGGAAGAACCAGCGCCACAGCACGTACAGGATCGCGAAGCAGGCCGCCCACCACAGCACCGGTGTGCCGAGCGCGAGGACCTCGCGGGCGCACTTCTCGCCCGCGTCGGTGGGGCAGCCGTCCTTGCCGGCCGGCGGGTCCTCGTAGAAGTACGAGACGGGGCGGCCGAGGACGATCCAGCTCCACGGGTTCGACTGGTACGTGTGCGGCGAGGAGAGGCCGACGTGGAACTGGTACACCTCGTGCTCGTAATGCCACATGCTGCGCAGCCAGTCCGGCAGCCAGGTGAAGCTGCCGCCCTTGCCGTCCGTCACGGCCCAGTTGCGGAAGTACCCGCCGGAGCCGTCCTCCGGCGAGAGGATCCAGCCCAGCCAGGACAGCACGTATGTCGCCACGGCCACCGGCACGGTCGACAGGAACGCCCAGCCCAGATCCCGCCTGAGCACAGCGACGTACGGCCGCTCGGCGCCCGCGACCCGGCGCCCGGCCACGTCCCACCACACGGCCATCAGCGCGAAAGCGGCCAGGACGTAGAGGCCGTTCCACTTCGTGGCGAACGCCAGTCCCAGGCACACCCCGGCCGCCAGGCGCCACGGCCGCCAGCCGTGCCGCAGGGACTCGGCGATCCCGGCATCGGGGCGCGCGATCCCGTCGGGGCCCACGGGCAGTGCGGCGGCGAGCCGCGCCCGTGCCCTGTCCCGGTCGACGACGAGGCAGCCGAAGGCCGCCAGCACGAAGAACATCAGCACCAGGTCGAGCAGCGCGGTGCGGCTCATCACGAAGTGCAGGCCGTCCACGGCCATCAGGGCACCCGCGAGGCACCCCAGGAACGTGGAGCGGAACAGCCGCCGTCCGATCCGGCACAGCAGCAGCACGGACAGCGTGCCGAGCACGGCCGTCATGAACCGCCAGCCGAACGGGGTGAACCCGAACAGCCACTCGCCGATCCCGATGACGTACTTGCCGACCGGCGGATGCACCACATACGCCGCGTCCGACGGCAGTGTGACCGCGTCGCCGTTCTGCAGGATCTGGTCGTTGGCCGCCTTGGGCCAGTTGACCTCGAACCCGCGGTGGACGAGCGCCCACGCGTCCTTGGCGTAGTACGTCTCGTCGAATATCACGGCCTTCGGGCTGCCGAGGTTCCAGAACCGCATCAGGCCCGCGACGAGCGTGACGAGCAGCGGGCCCAGCCAGCCCGACCAGCGCACCAGCACGTCGGCGAGGCTCTTGGGCACTCCGAGTGCCGCCCACAGCCGGGGGCTGGGCCGGGTGTAGGGAGGCACCAGCCGGTCGCGGACGTCGGTCGCGGTCCGCGGTGCGTAGCCGAATCGGCGCAGCCGCAGTTGCCACGACGGCGGTCGCTGTTCGGTGGCCTGGCCCTGCCGGGTGTCCGTGGAGGACGCGGTACTGGTCACCGCGCCATCGTAGGGAACGCTTCTGTGCGAGTCGCGAGACGGGCCTCTTCCGGCCTGACCGGCCGGGCCGGGGCTGTCTCCACAGAGGCCTGACCGGCCGGGCCGGGGCCGTCCCGGAGGATGCTGACCTGCTGGGCCGGGGCCGCCCCGGAGGATGCTGACCTGCCGGGCGGGGGCCGTCCCCGCAGGATCCTGACGGTTCGGCCCTGCCCCGCCCCTGCGAGGATGGAACGGTGACAGAAACCAGCCCCCACGGCACTCTCGTACTCGCCGGCACCCCCATCGGGGACGTGGCCGACGCGCCGCCCCGCCTCGCCGAGGAGCTGGCCTCCGCGGACGTCGTCGCGGCCGAGGACACCCGGCGGCTGCGGCGGCTCACCCAGGCGCTGGGCGTGCAGCCGGCAGGGCGGATCGTGTCGTACTTCGAGGGCAACGAGTCCGCGCGCACCCCCGAGCTCGTCGAGGCCCTGGTGGGCGGGGCGCGGGTGCTGCTGGTGACCGACGCGGGGATGCCGTCCGTGTCCGACCCCGGGTACCGGCTGGTCGCGGCCGCCGTCGAGAAGGACATCCGGGTCACCGCGGTGCCGGGCCCCTCCGCCGTGCTCACCGCGCTCGCGCTGTCCGGGCTGCCCGTCGACCGGTTCTGCTTCGAGGGCTTCCTGCCGCGCAAGGCGGGCGAGCGGCTGTCACGGCTCCGGGAGGTCGCCGACGAGCGCAGGACCCTCGTCTACTTCGAGGCGCCGCACCGGCTCGACGACACCCTCGCCGCCATGGCGGAGGCGTTCGGCGCGGACCGCCGCGCCGCCGTGTGCCGCGAGCTCACCAAGACGTACGAGGAGGTCAGGCGCGGCCCACTGGGCGAGCTCGCCGCGTGGGCCGCCGAGGGGGTACGCGGTGAGATCACCGTCGTCGTCGAGGGCGCACCTGAGAAGGGCGCGGAGGAACTCGACGCCGATGAGCTGGTGCGCAGGGTGCGGGTGCGCGAGGAGGCGGGGGAGCGGCGCAAGGAGGCGATCGCCGCCGTCGCGGCGGAGGCGGGGCTGCCCAAACGCGAGGTGTTCGATGCCGTGGTCGCGGCAAAGAACGCGGATCGACGGACCTCATGAGCGGGCAAAGGACGAGGGCGAACGGCAAAGTACGAGCCCTGCACCAGGCCCTTTCCCCATGGAACCGCCAAGACAGCTCCAACACTTGACAGGTCTCGTGCGCTCGCCCCGGGAAAGGCGTCCACTGGGTTGAGGGACGCACCCGTCCCCCACCTCCGGCAGCGCGGAACGCGCCGCACCGGAAGTGCCGGAACGACTTGTCCAGCGGACAAGAGGAGCTGGCATGAGTGAGATCGCAGGGACCGGCCACCACCCCACGGCGACGCCCGTCATTCACGAGTCGTACTCGTTCGCCTGTATGCGCTGCGGACACGGCTGGGAGCAGTCCTACGTCATCGAGCACCACTTCGACGCCGACGGCACCGAGTTCATGATGTACACGGTGGACGGACAGCGGGTTCCCTCGCCGCTGACCAGCCCCACCTGCCTGAACTGCGGTGGACACGTCGTCCGGATCATGCGGGCGGGGCAGGTGTCCTCGGTGCTGGACATGATGCGCAAGCACCACGTCCCGCAGCAGCCGGATCCCAGCGAGGAGGGGGCCCAGGAGAAGGCCGCCCACAAGGAGCACCACTGGCACCTCTCCGATCTGCTGCACGCGTTTCACCGCAAGGCCGGGTGACGGACGGGACCGGTGCGGGGCGGCGGGGGCGCGACCGTGACCAGGGCGGCGTGAGGCCCTCGCGGCCCTCTTCGCAGTCCCCGCGGTCCTCTTCGTAGGATCGGGGACATGCCTTCGAAAGCCGCCGCAGACGCCGCTCCACCGCTCCCGGAGCCGCTCCGGGTGCCCGTCGCGGACTCGCACACCCATCTCGACATGCAGTCCGGCACGGTCGAGGAGGGCCTTGCCAAGGCCGCGTCGGTGGGCGTGACCACGGTCGTCCAGGTCGGCTGCGACATCCGCGGCTCACGGTGGGCGGCCGAGACGGCGGCCGCGTACGAGAACGTGTGGGCGACCGTGGCCCTGCACCCGAACGAGGCGCCCCGCATCGTCCTCGGCACACCTCTTTCTGGGGGGCAAGCCCCCCAGACCCCCCGCGACGGATGGTCCAGGCAGGGTGCCCGCCAGGCAGGAGGCGACGCGGCCCTCGACGACGCGCTCGCCGAGATCGACCGGCTCGCCGCGCTCCCCCAGGTCAAGGGCGTCGGCGAGACCGGCCTCGACTACTTCCGCACCGGCCCCGAGGGCAAGGAAGCGCAGGAGAAGTCCTTCCGCGCCCACATCGAGATGGCCAAGCGGCACGGCAAGGCCCTCGTCATCCACGACCGCGACGCCCACGACGACGTGCTGCGGATCCTCAAGGAGGAGGGCGCGCCCGAGCGCACCGTCTTCCACTGCTACTCCGGCGATGCGGAAATGGCCCGGATCTGCGCCGAGAACGGCTATTTCATGTCGTTCGCCGGCAACGTCACCTTCAAGAACGCCCAGCCCCTCCGCGACGCCCTCGCCGTCGCCCCGCTGGAGCTGGTGCTCGTGGAGACCGACGCCCCCTATCTGACCCCCGCCCCGTACCGCGGACGGCCCAATGCGCCGTATCTAATTCCGATCACTTTGCGCGCCATGGCGGACGTGAAGGGCGTCTCCGAGGACGTCCTGGCAACGGCCGTATCCGCCAATACTGCCCGCGCGTTCGGCTACTGACGGACGGTCCGACGGTCTCGTCCCCCCGGCCCGTTCCCATGGATCGTGCCCGCGACACCGCGTATCCGCCTTGCTTTGGAGAGTGACGATGCTCGGTTAGGTTCTGACCCCGATCAGGACCCCTGGAGCGTCGCGTGAGCAATTCGCAGGACGAGACGTACGAAACGGCGGGGGGATACGCCGATACCGCAACCCGGTGCGGCCCACGGCCCGGCGGGCGCGTGGCGGCGAGGCAGGCCGCGCGCCACAGGAAGGCCGCCGAGCGGCACGACACACTGCGCCGCATCGTGCCGCAGGCGCTGGTCGTGGTCTTACTCGCGGGCGGCACCACCGCGTTCGTCGCCGACGACAAGGTGGTCCACATCACCGTCGACGGCAGACCGCGCACCCTGCACACCTTCGCCGACAGCGTCGGCGAGCTGCTCGCCGACGAAGGGCTGGACGTCGGTGAGCACGACATCGTGGCGCCCGCACCCACGACCGAGCTGGCCGGCGGCGACGAGGTCGTCGTCCGCTTCGGCCGGCAGATGCACCTCACCCTCGACGGCCGGCGACGCAGCCTCTGGACGACGGCAAGGACCGTCGACGAAGCCCTGCGGCAGCTCCGGGTGCGGGCGGAGGGCGCCTATCTGTCCGTCTCCCGCTCCCAGCGGATCGGCCGCTACGGGCTGCGGCTCGACGTCCGCACCGAACGCATGGTCACGATCATGGCGGACGGACGGGAGCGGACCATCCGTACGAACGCGGCGACGGTCCGCGAGGTCGTCGACGAGGCCGGGATCCGGATGGGCGTCCAGGACACCACGTCCGCGGTGCCAGGCAGCTTTCCGTACGAGGGCCAGACGATCACGGTCATGCGCGTCATCGCCGGCAAGGAGGTGCGCGAGGAACCCATCCCGTTCGACGTGCAGAAGACCTCGGACCCCTCACTGTTCCGCGGTACCGAGGTCGTGGTGCGGGCCGGTCGGCAGGGGACGCGGCGGGTCACGTACGCCCTGCGCACCGTCAACGGCGTCAAGCAGCGGCCCCGGCCCGTCAGGTCCGAGGTGCTGCGGGAGCCCGAGACGCAGCTGGTGAAGACCGGCACGAAGCCGCTGCCCGTGTCCGTCGCGGGCGCCGAGGGTCTCGACTGGGGCGCGCTCGCGCAGTGCGAGTCGGGCGGCCGTCCCCGCGCGATGGATCCCTCGGGGACGTACGGGGGCCTCTACCAGTTCGACCGCCGCACATGGCGCTCGGTCGGCGGCACGGGGCGTCCCCAGGACGCCTCGCCTGCGGAACAGACGTACCGAGCCAAGAAGCTGTACGTGCGCCGGGGCGCCGCACCATGGCCGCATTGCGGCCGTCGGCTGTACAGGTAGGCGCGGTCCCGTTGTGGGCAGGCGTGCCGCCACCCGTTGTGGGCAGGCGTTCCGCAGGGCTGGGGGCACCTCCCAGCGGTAGCTGGGGGAGGGTGGGCACAACACCACGACGGTGGGCGCCGTAGGTACTGCGGCACCCCAGGCGTCCCGCACCCCCCGGAGGGCCCACGTACCCTGGGGCGGTGAGCACGCCCCACCCCGACGCCCTCCTGGGCCCCGCGGACATCCGCGAGCTGGCCACCGCCCTGGGCGTACGCCCGACCAAACAACGCGGCCAGAACTTCGTCATCGACGCCAACACGGTCCGCAGGATCGTCCGCACCGCGGACGTCGGCCCGGACGACGTCGTCGTCGAGGTCGGCCCGGGCCTCGGCTCGCTGACCCTGGCACTCCTCGAGGCGGCGGACCGCGTCACGGCCGTCGAGATCGACGACGTCCTCGCGGCCGCACTCCCCGCGACGATCGCCGCCCGTATGCCTGCGAAGGCGGACCGCTTCGCGCTGGTCCACAGCGACGCGATGCACGTACGGGAGCTCCCGGGCCCCGCCCCGACGGCCCTCGTCGCCAACCTCCCGTACAACGTGGCCGTCCCCGTGCTACTGCACATGCTCGACACCTTCCCGACCATCGAGCGCACGCTCGTCATGGTCCAGGCGGAGGTCGCCGACCGGCTCGCCGCCGCGCCCGGCTCGAAGGTGTACGGCGTGCCGTCGGTCAAGGCCAACTGGTACGCCGAGGTGAAGCGGGCGGGCGCCATCGGACGCAACGTCTTCTGGCCGGCGCCGAACGTGGACAGCGGACTGGTGTCGCTGGTGCGGCGCGCGAAGCCGCTCGACACGACGGCGTCCAGGAAAGAGGTCTTCGCCGTCGTCGACGCGGCCTTCGCCCAGCGGCGGAAGACGCTGCGGGCGGCGCTGGCGGGCTGGGCCGGATCGGCCGCTGCGGCCGAGGAGGCGCTGGTCGCGGCGGGTGTCTCACCGCAGGCCCGCGGAGAGTCGCTGACGGTCGAGGAGTTCGCCCGGATCGCGGAGAACAAGCAGCCCGCGGCCGTCGAGGGGAAGGCGTAGGTGCAGGAGAACGTGAGCGTCACCGTACGAGTACCGGCGAAGGTCAACGTCCAGTTGGCGGTGGGCGGCGCGCGTCCCGACGGCTTCCACGACCTGGCGAACGTGTTCCTCGCCGTCGCGCTGTACGACGAGGTGACGGTGACGGCCTCGGACCGCCTTCGGCTGACCTGCTCGGGACCGGACGCCGACCAGGTGCCGCTCGACCGTACGAATCTTGCGGCGCGGGCGGCCATCGCACTCGCCGCCCGCCACGGCCTCGGTGAGTCCGCCGTGCACATCCACATCGCCAAGGACATCCCCGTCGCGGGCGGCATGGCGGGCGGCAGCGCCGATGCCGCGGGCGCCCTGCTCGCCTGCGACACGCTCTGGGGTACCGAGACCTCCCGCGAGGACCTGCTCGCGATCTGCGCCGAGCTGGGCAGCGACGTGCCGTTCAGCCTCGTCGGCGGGGCCGCTCTCGGCCGGGGCCGGGGCGAGCTTCTGACTCCGCTGGAGGTGGGCGGCACCTTCCACTGGGTGTTCGCCGTCGCCGACGGCGGGCTGTCGACCCCGGCGGTGTACGCGGAGTTCGACCGGCTCACCGAGGGCGTCGCCGTCCCGGAGCCCGAGCCCTCGCCTGCCCTCTTCGAGGCCCTGCGTACGGGCGACCCCTCCGCGCTCGCCGCCGCCCTCGCCAACGACCTTCAGCCGGCCGCCCTTTCGCTGCGGCCTTCGCTCGCCGAGACCCTGCGCGCGGGCACGGAGGCCGGTGCCCTGGCGGCGCTCGTGTCGGGCTCGGGCCCGACCACCGCGTTCCTGGCGAAGGACGCCGAGGCGGCGACGGCGGTGGCGGAGGCGCTGATCGCCTCCGCCACCTGTCGTACGGCACGGGTCGCGGTGTCCCCGGCGCCCGGGGCCACCGTCCTCTGACTCGGTGCGTCAGAGGGGTGTGCGTCAGAAGGTCAGCTTCCAGCTGTTGATGTAGCCGGTGTCCGCGCTGTAGACGTCCTGCACCTTGAGCCGCCAGGTGCCGTTCGCCACCTCGCTCGACGCGTTGACCGTGTACGTGGCGTTCACGTTGTCGGCGGAGTCGCTGCTGCTGCTGTTCTTCAGCCGGTAGGTCGACCCGTCCGGTGCGACCAGGTCGATGACCAGGTCACCGCGGTAGGTGTGGACGACGTTCACGGCCACCGACAGATCGCTCGGGGCGTTGCCGCTCACTCCGCTGACGGTGATCGGCGAGTAGACCGCGGAGCCCGCGTCCGGGATCGAGACGTCGGTCGTCGTCTCGAAGCTCGTGCCCGGGTCCGTGCCGCCGCCGCCACCGCTCGGGGTGATCTGGAGCAGCCGGTTGGGGCTGCCGGTGCCCGGGCTGGTGATGACGCCGGTGGCCGCGGCCGAGGTCAGCGCCGAGGCGACCTGGGACGGGGTGGCGGAGGGGTTCGCGCCCAGGTAGACGGCGGCAGCGCCCGCGACGTGCGGGGACGCCATCGACGTACCGGACAGGCTGGAGGTGGCGGTGTCGGACGTGTTGTACGTCGACGTGATGCTGGAGCCCGGCGCGAAGATGTCGACGACACTGCCGTAGTTGGAGAACGACGACCGGGCGTCCGCGCTGGTGCTGGAGGCGACGGTGATGGCCGAGGCGACCCGGGCGGGCGAGGAGGAAGAGGCGTTGGTGTTCTCGTTGCCCGCCGCGACGGCGTAGGTGATGCCCGAGGCGATGGAGTTGGCGACGGCCGTGTCCAGCACGGTGTCGGCGCCGCCACCGAGGCTCATGTTGGCGACGGCGGGCTTGACCGCGTTCTGGGTCACCCAGTCGATGCCCGCGACGACCCCGGCCGTCGTACCGGACCCGCTGTTGTCGAGCACGCGCACGCCGACGATCTTCGCGGCCTTGGCGACACCGTAGGTGGTGCTCGCCACCGTGCCCGCGACATGCGTGCCGTGGCCGTTGCCGTCCTGCGCGGTGCTGTCGTTGTCGACGGCGTCGTAGCCGTAGGAGGCCCGGCCGCCGAAGTTGGAATGGGTGATCCGGACGCCGGTGTCGATGATGTACGCGGTGACGCCCGCGCCGGCGCTGTCCGGATAGGTGTACGTCGAGCTGAGCGGCAGGCTCGCCTGGTCGATGCGGTCCAGGCCCCAGGTCGGGTTGGTCTGGGTGGCGGAGATGCTGACCTTCTTGTTCTGGACCACCTTGGCGACCGCGGGGTTGGCGGCGAGCCGCTTGGCCTCGGTCTCGCTCATCTCGGCGGCGTAGCCGTTGAGCGCCTCCTTGTAGGTGCGCTTGACCTCGCCGCCGTACGCGGCGGCCAGCGCCTTGCCCTTCTTGGAGTCGCCGCGGAAGCCCGCGTCCTCGTCCAGGATGACGATGTAACTGTCCTTGATGGCGCCTTCCGCGTCGGCGCCGAGGATCACGCCCTCGGCGGGTACGGCTGCCGCGGCCGAGGGGGCGACGGTCGCGGCACCGAGCGCCATGACGGCGCCCGCGGCGACGACGCCCGCGATCGTTGTGGTGCGTCTGCGGCGGCGCGTGGGGGGATTCGCGGGAGAGTGCATCACTGACATGGGGGAGTTCCCCTCTCGTTCGGTGGTGCCCGGATGAGTCGTGGGGGTGGATGGCCGGATGTTCCCGTCGGTAACAGGGTGGCGGCTTTGGCAGGGCCGCATCAATGAGGGGAATCCCTAAACACTCGTATCGCCCCGGAGCCCCGAAGGGGCCGTACTAAGAAGGGAGTTGAGTACGAGAGCGCTGACGCCGGACGCGAGCCGGACGCGACCGTGAAAAGCATGGGATCAAGCGTTCGTGAACTGGCCGAGGCCACGCCCGTGACTCGTGACCGCTACGTCGACCTGCTGCGGGTCGTCTCGCTCGGCACGGTCGTGCTGGGTCACTGGCTGATGGCGGCGGTGACGGTGCGCCCCGACGGTGGCGCGGAGGTCGGCAATCTGCTGGCCGTCGTACCGGAGCTGCAACTGCTCACCTGGCTGTTGCAGATCATGCCGGTCTTCTTCTTCGTGGGCGGCTTCTCGCACGCGCTGTCGTACCGCTCGCTGAGGCGCAGGACGCCGTCCGAGGCCCTGTACTCGGCCTTCGTGCGGGCCAGGCTGCGGCGGCTGCTGCGCCCGACCGCGGTCTTCGTGGCCGTCTGGGGCGTGGCCGCACTCGTGCTCCAACTGGCGGGCGCGGGCGGTGGGTTGATGGACGTCGCGTTCCGGCTGGTGACCCAGCCGCTGTGGTTCATCGGCATCTATCTGGCGATGGTGGCCTTCACCCCGCTGATGCTGCGGCTGCACGAGCGGTACGGGTGGGGGGCCTTCGGCGCCCTGGTGGCGGCCGCGGCCGCAGTGGACGTACTGCGCTTCGCGCTCGGCGTCCCGTTCGTCCAGTTCCTGAACTTCGCCTTCGTCTGGCTGGCGGTGCACCAGCTCGGCTTCCTCCGGGCGGACGGCCGGCTCCGGCTCCGCGCCCCGGCGGTCCTCGCCGTCGCCGGACTGGCGGGCGCCGCGGCCCTGGTGGCCCTCGGTCCGTATCCCCTGTCCATGGTCGGCATGCCCGGCGAGAAGGTCTCCAACATGGCACCGCCGACGCTGGCCCTGCTCTGCCACGGGCTGTGGCTGGTCGGCGCGGTGGAACTGCTGCGCACCCCCGCCGCCGGACTCCTGGAGCGCCCGAAGGCCTGGCGCGCGGTCATCACGGCCAACGGCATCGCGATGACGGCCTTCCTCTGGCATCTGACCGCCATGCTCGGCGTGTACGGGGCGCTGCTGGCCCTCGACATCCCGCTGCCGGAACCGGCGTCGGCGGCGTGGTGGCTCCAGACCCCGCTGCGCCTCGCCGCGGCCGTCGCCTTGACGGTGCCGCTGGTCGCCGCCTTCCGCACCTTCGAACGCCCGGCGCCTTCCGACCGGCCGGGCGGTTCAGGCCCGATGGCCGCCCTCGGCATCACCCTCTGCCTGCTCGGCGTCCTGGGCCTGTCGATGACGGGCTTCGCGGACCTGCTGGAGGGTCACACCGCGACGCTGATCGCCGTCGACATCACGGCCCCGGCGGCGGTGGCGATGGCACTGGGCGGCGGGGTGCTGGTGGAGGGCGGGGCGCGGACGGTCCGGGTGGAGGCGTGACCGACCGGGCGGTCTCAGAGCTCTTCGATGGCGGTGAGGTCGATGTCGATGGGATAGGGCACGTCGACCTTGATGTGATCGTGGTGGATGCCGGTCAAGGCATACGTACCGGAGGTTTGTCCCAGCTCGTAGACCTGGACGACGGGGTGACAGTCCGGGCCCGCCATCTCGACCAGCCAGAAGTGGCGGATGCCCGCTGCGGCATATTTGTGCGGCTTGGTATAGCGGTCGCGCGATTCGGATTCTGGGGAAATGACTTCGATGGCCAGTACCACATCCTCGCCCTTGAAGTGCGTCTGCAGCGGTCCCGTCTTGGCGCTGGCCTTGACGACGGAGATGTCCGGCTCGGGTCCATTGCGACGGTCCAGTACCACGGTCATCTCGCGAGCGACTTTCAGGTCGGGCGGCAGGCTGCGGCGCAAGCCATTCACCAGGAGGTCGATCGCGGTGAAGTGGAAGTAGCGCTGCGGGCTCACGAAGACCAGACTCCCGTCGATCAGCTCGGTGTGCGGCGGGAGATCGTGCAGCGTGAACAGGTCGTCCACGGTGTAACCGTCCATCGGGGGCATCGGCCAGCGAGACTGCTCGACGGACTCGGCGGTCATGGTTCCTCCCATGGGCGGGATTCTTCGGCTGCTCCTCCACGGTAGCGGCCGGATTCGGATCGCGTCATCACAAAGAGTGACGACTCCTCTGCGCCCCGGTTCATCCCCCGAAGGGCCTACGCTTGATGGCTGATCGATCCCCGCGTCAGGAGTGAAATGGCCGTCAATCTGGTCAATGTCGAAGCAGTCAGCAAGGTGTACGGCACCCGTGCACTGCTCGACGGCGTGTCCCTCGGCGTCTCCGAGGGGGACCGGATCGGTGTCGTCGGTCGCAACGGCGACGGCAAGACGACCCTGATCCGGATGCTCGCCAAGCTGGAGGAGGCCGACACCGGGCGGGTCACGCACAGTGGCGGGCTGCGCGTCGGCGTGCTCACGCAGCACGACTCGCTCGATCCCGAGGCGACCGTGCGGCACGAGGTCATCGGCGATCTCGCCGACCACGAGTGGGCGGGCAACGCCAAGATCCGCGACGTTCTGACGGGCCTCTTCGGCGGTCTCGACCTGCCCGGCTTCGAGCGCGGCCTGGACACCGTCATCGGCCCGCTCTCCGGTGGCGAGCGGCGCCGTATCGCGCTCGCCAAGCTGCTCATCGCCGAGCAGGACCTGATCGTCCTCGACGAGCCGACCAACCACCTCGACGTCGAGGGCATCGCCTGGCTCGCGGGGCATCTGCGGGAGCGGCGCTCCGCGCTGGTCTGCGTCACGCACGACCGGTGGTTCCTCGACCAGGTCTGCACACGCATGTGGGACGTGCAGCGCGGCACGGTCTACGAGTACGAGGGCGGCTACTCCGACTACGTCTTCGCTCGGGCCGAGCGCGAGCGCATCGCGGCGACCGAGGAGGCCAAGCGGCAGAACCTCGTCCGCAAGGAGCTCGCCTGGCTGCGGCGCGGCGCCCCCGCCCGTACGTCCAAGCCGCGGTTCCGTGTCGAGGCCGCCAACGAACTGATCGCGGACGTGCCGCCGCCGCGCGACAGCAGCGAGCTGATGAAGTTCGCGTCCTCACGGCTCGGCAAGACCGTCTTCGACCTCGAGAACGTGACCGTGCAGGCCGGCCCGAAGGTGCTGCTCAAGCATCTGACCTGGCAGCTCGGCCCGGGCGACCGTATCGGCCTGGTGGGTGTCAACGGCGCGGGCAAGACCTCCCTGCTGCGGGCCATGGCGGACGCGGCCCGCTCGGACGGCGAGAAGCAGCCGACCGCCGGCCGGGTCGTCGTCGGCAAGACCGTGAAGCTCGCCTACCTCTCCCAGGAGGTCGGCGAACTCAACCCGGGCCTGCGGGTCCTGGAGGCCGTGCAGCAGGTCCGCGACCGGGTCGACCTCGGCAAGGGCCGCGAGCTGACCGCGGGCCAGCTCTGCGAGACGTTCGGCTTCGGCAAGGAGAAGCAGTGGACGCCCGTGGGGGACCTCTCCGGCGGCGAGCGGCGGCGGTTGCAGCTGCTGCGCCTGCTCATGGACGAGCCGAACGTCCTCTTCCTCGACGAGCCGACCAACGACCTCGACATCGAGACGCTCACCCAGCTCGAGGACCTCCTCGACGGCTGGCCCGGCTCGATGATCGTGATCTCCCACGACCGGTTCTTCATCGAGCGGACGACCGACCGCGTGTTCGCGCTTCTCGGTGACGCCACGCTGCGGATGCTGCCCCGAGGAATCGACGAGTATCTGGAGCGGCGGCACCGCATGGCCGAGGCGGCCGCACCGGCCGCGGCGTCCGCTGCCGCAACTGCCCAGGAGAAGACGGTCTCCGCAGCGACTGTGTCTTCTAAAGAGGGCCGCGCCGCGAAGAAGGAACTCCAGAAGATCGAGCGGCAGTTGGACCGGATCTCGGAGAAGGAGTCCAAGCTGCACGCCGCGATCGCCGAGAATGCCACCGACTTCGAGAAGGTGGCCGGACTGGACGCCGAGCTGCGCGAACTGGTCGGTGAGCGCGAGGAGTTGGAGCTGCGGTGGCTGGAGCTCGCTGAGGACGCGTGACCGTGCCTTCTGGGGGCGACACTCAGACCCCCCAGACCCCCAGACCCCCAGACCCCCGGCCCCTTGACGGCGCCGATCGCTTTCGGCGCCCAGGAGCCGCCAGGTAGGCGGCGCGTACACCTGGAAGTGCCCGGAACGGCCCTGCTCCCCAGGAGCGGGGCCGTTCCCGTATCTTGCTCGTTCTCGCCTTGTCACCGGTCGATGTGCCATTTCCGCATTCCGGGGCACTTTCACCAGTAGGGGGCGCGCAATGTCGAACAAGCGTGTAGCTTCCGATGAACGGAGACCGGGGGGCCTCCGGATCCGTGGGGGATCAGTGGGGGGAACTGGGGGGTTCTCGATGGGTGTGCGTCTCATGGTGGTCGACGATCACCGATTGCTCGCCGAGGCGCTCGCCTCGGCGCTGAAGCTGCGCGGGCACCGGGTGCTCGCCGCCACCGCCCCGGCCGCGGGGGCGGCGGAGCTCGTCATCAGCAGGGCGCCGGAGGTGTGTCTGCTGGGTACGGCGACACCGGCGGAGCCCGGGATCTTCGACCCGGTGGTGAAGATCAAGCGGGAGCGGCCGCAGGTGGCGGTCCTGGTCCTCGGCCCCGTGCCGTCGCCGCGCGGGATCGCCGCGGCCTTCGCGGCCGGCGCCTCCGGTTACGTACGGCATGACGAGCGGATCGAGGGCGTCGAGCGCGCGATCATGAAGGCGCGGGCCGGGGAGGCGGCGGTGGCGCCTCAGCTGCTGCAGGGCGCCTTCGGTGAGCTGCTCAATCCGGCCGCCCAGCCCGACGACGAGGGGCAGCGGCTGCTGCAGATGCTCACCCCGCGCGAGATCGAGGTGCTGGTGAGGGTCGCGGACGGCGAGGACACCCGGCTGATCGCGGCCGGGATGGGGATAGCGCCCAGTACGGCGCGCACGCATGTGCAGAGGGTGCTGATGAAGCTGGGGGTCGGATCGCGGCTGGAGGCGGCGGCGCTCGCGGCCCGTACGGGGCTGCTGGACCGCGCGGGTCCGGTGCCGGGCGCCCTGCCGGCCGCGCCCGGTTCGTCAGGCGCCCCGGATACGCCGACGGGGCCGGAGTCACCGTCATCGCAGTGAACTCCGGCCCCGTCCGGGGGACTACCGGCGACTACTCCTCGTCGGGCGTAGGCGGCGCCGTCGGGCGCAGCTTGACCCAGGCCAGGAAGAACAGGCCCAGGACGAGCATGCCGATGCCGGTCCACAGGTTGATGTGGACGCCCTCCGCCTTGGCCAGGTCGGCTTCGGACGGGTTGATTCCGGCGATCGTGACGATCGCTCCGTAGACCAGGAACAGGTAGCCGATGATCCGGCGGAGGTCGAAGAGGCGGGCGGCGGTCGCCGACTTGCTCTCCAGCTCGGAGACTTCGCGCTGCAGGTCAGACATGATTCAGTGCCTCCGATCAGGTCAGAACGAGTAGGGGATGTAGCAGAGGGCGGCCAGCACGATCGCGCCCCAGCCAAGCAGGGCCGGCTTGCGGTACCAGGCGTCGTCGCCCTTCTCGGGCAGCTCCTCCATGCCGGGGGAGCGGGTGCCGTAGACCAGTCCGGCCAGTTCGGCCTCCGGCTTCGGCTTGGTGAAGAGCGTGACGGCCACCATGACGACCGCACCGGCGACGAAACCGGCGATCGCGGAGACGAAGTTGGCGCCCTGGTCGGTCGGGATGTCGACGATGCCCTGCTTGTAGATCACGAAGTAGTTGACCATCGCGGCGACGGTGCCCGCGATCAGGCCCCAGAAGCCGGACTTCATGGACGCGCGCTTCCAGAACATACCGATGATGAAGACCACGAACATCGGAACGTTGAAGAACGAGAACAGGGTCTGCAGGTACCCCATGATGTTGGAGAAGCTGGAGGCCAGGAACGCCGTGCCGATGGAGGCCAGCACACCGATCGCCGTGATGAGCCGGCCGAACTTCACGTAGTAGGCGTCGTCGCGGTCCTTGACCACGTACTTCGCCCAGATGTCGGTCGTGAACACGGTGTTGAACGACGAGACGTTGGCCGCCATGCCCGCCATGAAGGCGGCCAGCAGACCGGTCACGGCGATACCGAGCACGCCGTTGGGCAGCAGCTCCTGCATCAGGTAGGGGATCGCGTCGTTGTACGTCAGGTCGGAGCCGGCGGTGCCGATCTTCGGGACGAGGACGGCGGCGACGAGGCCCGGGATCATCACCAGGAAGACGACGAAGATCTTCGGGAAGGCGGCGATCAGCGGCGTGCGCTGGGCGGCGGACAGGTTCTTCGCGGACAGGGCGCGCTGCACCTCGGCGAAGTTGGTCGTCCAGTAGCCGAAGGAGAGCACGAAGCCGAGGCCGAGGACGATCGTCAGCCAGTTGGCGCCCAGGGCGTTGGCCTCACCGATGCCCGTACCACCCCAGGCGGACAGGAAGTTGTCGCCGTGGCTCTGCTGCAGTGAGCTGGTCAAGCCGTCCCAGCCGCCGACCTTCTTCAGGCCGAGGATGGTGATCGGGATGAGCGCGGCGAGGATCACGAAGAACTGCAGGACCTCGTTGTAGATCGCCGAGGACAGACCGCCGATCGTGATGTACGCGAGGACCAGGAGGCCGGCGACGACGATCGACACCCACTGCGGCCAGCCGAGGAGTGCCTCGACGACGATCCCGAGGGCGTACAGGTTGACGCCGGCGATCAGGATCGAGGCGACCGCGAAGAGGATCGAGCTCAGCAGGTGCGCCGACTTGTCGAAGCGCTGGAGCAGGAACTCCGGAACGGACCGGACTTTGGAGCCGTAGTAGAACGGCATCATCACCAGGGCCAGGAAGACCATGGCCGGGATGGCGCCGATCCAGTACCAGTGCACGACGGCGACGCCGTACTGGGCGCCGGTCGCGGCCATGCCCAGAAGCTCCGTGGCGCCGAGGTTGGCGGCGACGAAGGCGAGGCCGGTGATCCAGGCGGGCATCGAGCGGCCCGACAGGAAGAAGTCGAGGCTCGTCTTCACAGAGCGCCGGGCGGCGAAGCCGATGCCCAGAACGACGACGAAATAGATCGCCAGGATCGTGTAATCGAGCCCGTTCGTGGGGAGCCGGAGCCCGTCGGCGAGGTAGTGCATGGGGGAACTCGCTTCGTTGCGCGAACTTAACTCGCCGAAACCTACGCCCAATCTTTCAAGATCTGAACAGTTCACCTGATGTTCTCTGTTTGATTGTGATCGACCTCACGACTTTGCCCGGATTATCCGTGGCAGATCCATGCACTTCGTGATGCCTGTCTCGCCAGGGGCGATCCGCGCACGCCTCGGCCTTTCGGCTGCCCTGTTCGGGCATTGACGCTGCTGTTGCATTGTGGTTTGTTATGTGTAGTTCTGTTTGATGGGTGTGATGAGGAGCCCGCCAGTGAAGAAGACCTCGACCCGGCTCGCCGACGGTCGTGAGCTCATCTACTACGACTCGCGTGACGACGTCGTACGCGATGCCGCCGACCGGCGGCCGCTCGATCCGACGTCCACGACGTCGGAGATCCGCCACGACGCGCTCCTCGGCGACTCCGTCGCCATCGCCTCGCACCGCCAGGGCCGCACCTACCACCCGCCGGCCGACGAGTGCCCGCTGTGCCCGTCCGAGGGCGGCCGGCTGAGCGAGATCCCCGACTCGAGTTACGACGTCGTGGTCTTCGAGAACCGCTTCCCCTCGCTCGCCGGCGACTCCGGCCGCTGCGAGGTCGTCTGCTTCACGTCCGACCACAACGCGTCCTTCGCCGACCTCACCGAGGAGCAGGCCGGGCTCGTCCTGGACGCCTGGACGGACCGTACCGCCGAGCTCTCCCACCTGAGTGCCGTCGAGCAGGTCTTCTGCTTCGAGAACCGCGGCGCCGAGATCGGCGTCACTCTCGGCCACCCGCACGGCCAGATCTACGGATACCCCTTCACCACCCCGCGTACGGCCCTGATGCTGCGCTCGGCCGCCGCGCACAAGGAGGCCACCGGCGGCGGCAACCTCTTCGACCACGTCGTCGAGCAGGAGCGGGCCGACGGCTCCCGGATCGTGCTGGAGGACGAGCACTGGGTGGCCTTCGTGCCGTACGCCGCCCACTGGCCGTACGAGGTGCACCTCTACCCCAAGCGCCGCGTGCCCGACCTGCTGGCGCTCGACGAGGACGCACGCACAGAGTTCCCCAAGGTCTATCTGGAACTGTTGAGGCGCTTCGACCGGATCTTCGGTGAAGGTGAACCGCCGACGCCGTACATCGCCGCCTGGCATCAGGCGCCGTTCGGCGGGCTGGAGCAGTTCGAGGGCGTCAGCCGTGACGACTTCGCGCTCCACCTCGAGCTTTTCACCATCCGCCGCACTTCCGGCAAGCTGAAGTTCCTCGCGGGTTCCGAGTCCGGCATGAACGTGTTCATCAACGACGTGCCGCCGGAGACCGCGGCCCAGCGACTGCGAGAGGTAGCGAGTTCATGAGTGGGAAGTACCTGGTCACCGGCGGAGCGGGCTATGTCGGCAGCGTCGTCGCCCAGCACCTGCTGGAGGCGGGCCACCAGGTCACCGTCCTCGACAACCTCTCCACGGGCTTCCGCGAGGGCGTGCCCGCGGGCGCCGCGTTCATCGAGGGCGACATCCGCGACGCCGCCAAGTGGCTCGACGACTCCTACGACGCCGTGCTCCACTTCGCCGCGTTCTCGCAGGTCGGCGAGTCGGTGGTCAAGCCCGAGAAGTACTGGGACAACAACGTCGGCGGCACGATGGCGCTGCTCGCCGCGATGCGCGAGGCCGGGGTCCGCAAGCTGGTCTTCTCCTCCACCGCGGCGACGTACGGCGAGCCGGTCAACACGCCGATCACCGAGTCCGACCCGACGGCGCCGACCTCCCCGTACGGCGCGTCGAAGCTCGCCGTCGACCACATGATCACCGGCGAGGCGGCCGCCCACGGGCTGGGTGCGGTGTCGCTGCGCTACTTCAACGTGGCCGGCGCCTACGGCACCTGCGGCGAGCGGCACGACCCCGAGTCGCACCTCATCCCGCTCGTCCTCCAGGTCGCGCAGGGCAAGCGCGAGGCCATCTCCGTCTTCGGCGACGACTACCCGACGCCCGACGGCACCTGCATCCGCGACTACATCCACGTCGCCGACCTGGCCGAGGCCCACCTCCTCGCCGTGGACGCCGCGACGCTCGGCGAGCACCTGATCTGCAACCTGGGCAACGGCAACGGCTTCTCGGTCCGCGAGGTCATCGAGACCGTCCGCCAGGTCACCGGCCACCCGATCCCCGAGGTCGTGGCCCCGCGCCGCGGCGGCGACCCGGCGGTCCTGGTCGCCTCCGCCCAGACGGCGCGCGAGCGCCTCGGCTGGAACCCGTCCCGCGCGGACCTCGCGGGAATCGTCGCCGACGCCTGGGCGTTCGCGCAGGCACGTCAGGAGGAGAGCGGATCGTGAGCGAGAGTGGCGCTGCGGCGGTCGCCGCGGGCTTCGAGGAGCTGTACGGGGCGGCGCCGCACGGCGTGTGGGCCGCACCGGGCCGGGTCAATCTGATCGGCGAGTACACGGACTTCAACGAGGGGTTCGTGATGCCGCTGGCGCTCCCGCACACCGCGGTCGCCGCGGTCTCCCGCCGGGACGACGGGGTACTGCGGCTGCACTCCGCCGACATCGACGGACCCGTGGTCGAGCTCCGCGTCGACGAGCTGCAGCCCGGCACGGACACCGGCTGGGCCGCGTACCCGGCGGGCGTCGTGTGGGTGCTGCGCGGCGCGGGCCACGCCGTCACCGGCGCGGACATCCACCTCGCCTCGACCGTGCCGACCGGCGCGGGCCTGTCGTCGTCTGCGGCCCTGGAGGTCGTCACCGCCCTCGCCCTGAACGACCTGTTCGAACTCGGCCTCACCCGCCCCGAGCTGGCGAAGCTCGCCCAGCGCGCCGAGAACGACTTCGTCGGCGTCCCCTGCGGCGTCATGGACCAGACGGCATCGGCCTGCTGCACCGAGGGCAACGCCCTGCACCTCGACTGCCGCGACCTGTCGATCCGTCAGGTCCCCTTCGATCTGTCCGCCCACGGCCTCCAGCTGCTCGTCGTCGACAGCCGCGTGAAGCACGCGCTCGGCGACGGGGCGTACGCCGAGCGGCGGGAAGGCTGCGAGACGGGCGCGAGGGCGCTCGGCGTCTCCCACCTGCGCGACATCGCGTACGAGGAGCTGCCAGCGGCCCTGGCCAAGCTGGACGACGAGCGGGTCCGCCGCTACGTACGCCACGTGGTCTCCGACGACCACCGGGTCGAGCAGGTCATCGCACTGCTCGACGCCGGTGACGTGCGCGCCATCGGCCCGGTCCTCACCGAGGGCCACGCCTCGCTCCGCGACGACCTGCGGATCTCCTGCCCCGAGCTGGACCTGGTCGTGTCGACCGCGAACGCGGCCGGCGCGCTGGGCGCTCGTATGACGGGCGGCGGCTTCGGCGGCTCGGCGGTCGTCCTCGTCGAGGAGTCCGACGCCGAGACGGTGACCAAGTCGGTCATGGAGGCGTTCGCGGCGGCCGGCTACACGGCACCGCGGGTGTTCCCGGCGGTGCCTTCGGCGGGGGCGCGGCGGATCGCCTGACTGGTCCGGGTGGATCGGCTGAGCGGGCGCTTCGACAGTGCTTGATCAGCCGATTCGCTTCGTCAGGGTGTACTCGGTGATCCCCGCCGGATAGTCGGGGATCGCGCACACCACCTCATACCCGTACTTACGGTCGAAGTCCGGCGCCTGGAAGTCCCATGTCCAGACACGGGAGTTGACGCAGTCGCGCTCCTCGCGGGCCGTTCGTTCGGCGGCCGTGAGGAGCTGCGAGCCCAGCCCCGTACCGCGGTGGCGGGCGTCGACCCACAGCAGGTTCACGTGCAGCCACCGCCCCCACGTGTGCGCGTCGAGGCCCGCCGCGAGCTCGCCGGACTCGTCCAACGCCCAGAGCTGCAGCGGAACTTCTCGGTCCAGCTGCGTTCCGCGCAGCTCGCGCAGCACCGGGGACGCCTCGGTGTTGGTGTCCCTCAGTCGCGAACGAAGCAGATCACGTCGCTG
Source organism: Streptomyces himalayensis subsp. himalayensis (assembly GCF_013778455.1). Taxonomy (GTDB): domain Bacteria; phylum Actinomycetota; class Actinomycetes; order Streptomycetales; family Streptomycetaceae; genus Streptomyces; species Streptomyces himalayensis. Next base: position 31,548 of record NZ_JACEHE010000022.1, read on the forward strand.
TCTGTCGACTTCCGTCTCTATACGAAACATGCGGCTCACCATAAACGCGCTGGCCAACCAGTTTTGCGAATTTCCTTCCGTGCCTGCCGCTCGCCCGTACCCTGATGGCAGCGCCGGTGGGGGCCGGTGTTGATCAGGGGGCGAGACAGTCGGGTACGACGCCCGGAGTGGGGTAGCAGTGTGAGCACGGCGGCGGCCGTGCGACTGCGGTGACTCTCTCCGGGCGCCGTACCTGCGCCGGCCGTCCCCCGACGATCGTTCTCCCCTGCTCCTCACGGAGCTTGGGGAAGGGGGTTTCACGTGGTTCGCATCCGAGTCCTGGTCGTCGACGACCACCGCATCTTCGCCGAGTCGCTCGCCGCGGCTCTCGCCGCCGAGCCGGACGTCGACGTCTCCGCGGCCGGCAGTGGCCCGGCCGCGTTGCGCTCCTTGGAGCGGGCCGCCGCCGAGGGCCGCAGATTCGACGTTCTGCTCGTCGACGCCGATCTGGGCGGCACCGTGCCGGGCGGACGCGCCGCGGTGCCCGTCCAGGAGGGCAACCAGGACGGCCTGGTCGACGGCATCTCGCTGGTCGCCGGCGTCCGTTCTGCCCAGCCGGCCGTGCGCACGGTCGTGCTCGCCGAGAAGGACGACCCGCGCCGCGCGGCGCTCGCCCTGGGAGCCGGAGCCTCCGGCTGGGTCGCCAAGGACTGCTCGCTGTCCCGGCTGCTCACCGTCATCCGCGGCGTACTGCGCGACGAGACGCACCTGCCGCCCGCCCTGCTCACGGGCGTACTGCGCGAGCTGACGGCGGCCCGCAAGCACCGCACGGAGAGCGAACGCCTGGTGGAGTCCCTCACCCCGCGCGAGCGCGAGGTGCTGCGCTGCATGGTCGCGGGCCTGGGCCGGAAGGCCGTCGCCGAGCGGCTCTTCCTCTCCCCGCACACGGTGCGTACGCACATGCAGAACGTGCTGGGGAAGCTGGGTGTCCACTCCACGCTTGCCGCCGTGGCGCTGGCGCGCCGGGCCGGCGTCGGCCCCGTGGATCTGGCGTCAGCCGGGGATGTTGTCGAACGGGGCGGTCAGCTGGCGTAGCAGCGCGGCCAGTTCGGTGCGCTGGGCGCGCGAGAGCTCACTGAGGATCGCCCGCTCCTGGTCGAGCAGCCCGGCCAGCGCCTGGTCCGCGCGGTCGCGCCCCTCGTCCGTGAGCCGCACCAGCACACCACGCCGATCGCTGGGGTCCGGCAGCCGCTCGACGAGGCCCTTCTTCGCGAGCCGGTCGATGCGATTCGTCATCGTCCCGGAGGTGACGAGGGTCTGCGTGAGCAGCTGCCCGGGCGAGAGCTGATACGGGGCTCCCGCACGCCTCAGCGCCGTCAGCACGTCGAACTCCCACGGCTCGAGATTGTGCTCGGAGAACGCCAGCCGACGGGCGCGGTCCAGATGCCGGGACAACCGGCTCACCCGGCTGAGCACCTCCAGCGGTTCCACGTCGAGGTCAGGGCGCTCCCGGCGCCACGCTGCGACCAGCCGATCGACCTCGTCCTCCATGCGATCAAGTGTAGAGGGTCTGTCGACATGAAGTCTCTTGACGTCAAGATATCGACGGCGTGAGGATGGGCGTACGGCGCCCGGAATCCCGGGGCCGCTGGACTTGGCCGACCGTGTGGATGTCGGCGGCAAGGAGGCCTCGCCATGCCCGCCACCGCCCCTCTCTGGGATCCGCGCCAGTACCTCCGCCACGAGGGACATCGCGCCCGGCCCTTCGTCGACCTGCTGGCCCGCGTACCGGAACTCCCGGCCGAGGTCCCGGTCGAGAGGGTCGGCCGCCCGGTTGAGGGGGCCGGCCGCCCGGTCGAGGGGGGCGGCCGCCCGCCGCGCATCGCCGATCTGGGGTGCGGTCCGGGCAATGTGACGCAGCTCCTCGCGGACCGCTGGCCCACCGCCCACATCACCGGCTTCGACAACTCGCCGGAGATGCTCACCCGGGCAGAACCGCTCGCGGGCCCCACGGCGGGCGGCGGTCGCCTCGACTTCGCGCCGGCAGACGTGCGGACGTGGTCCCCGTCCCCGCACGAGCCGTACGACCTGATCATCTCGAACGCGACGCTCCAGTGGGTGCCGGACCACGCGGAGTCCTTCGCGCCATGGATCGCCGGACTCGTCCCCGGCGGCACGTTCGCCTTCCAGGTACCGAGCAACTTCGACGCGCCCAGCCACGTGCTGATGCGGGAACTGGCAGAGTCGGAGAAGTGGAAGGACCGGCTGGCCGGAGTCCTGCGCCACGCGGACGCGGTACTCACGGCACCCGAGTACCTGGAGCGGCTGGTCGCCCTCGGCTGTGAGGCCGACGTCTGGGAGACGACGTACCTCCACCTTCTGGAGGGCGAGGACCCGGTCCTGGACTGGGTCAAGGGCACGGGCCTCCGCCCGATCCTCACGACCCTGGCGGACGACCAGGCGGCGACGGAGTCCTTCCTTGCCGAGTACAGGGCCTTGCTCCGCGAGGCCTACCCGGCGACGCCGCACGGGACGGTCTTCCCGTTCCGGCGGCTTTTCGCGGTGGCGCGGAAGGCGGACGCCTGAGACCGCCCGCCTCGAACTGCCGGCGGGCACCAGGACCGTCAGTTCTTCCGGTGCCCTATCAACCGCGGCTTCGGCTCCAGCCCGTCCAGGCCGTGCCATGCCAGGTTGACCAGGTGCGCCGCCACCTCCGCCTTCTTGGGCTTGCGGACGTCCAGCCACCACTGGCCCGTCAGGGCGACCATGCCGACCAGGGCCTGGGCGTACAGGGGGGCGAGCTTCGGGTCGAAGCCGCGGCTTTTGAACTCGCGGCCGAGGATGTCCTCGACCTGCGTCGCGATGTCGGAGATCAGGGAGGCGAAGGAGCCCGTCGACTGGGGGATGGGGGAGTCGCGGACCAGGATGCGGAAGCCGTCCGTGTACTCCTCGATGTAGTCGAGGAGGGCGAAGGCGGCCTGCTCGCACAGCTCGCGGGGGTGGCCGGCGGTGAGGGAGCCGGTGACCATGTCGAGGAGGCGGCGCATCTCGCGGTCCACCACGACCGCGTACAGCCCCTCCTTGCCGCCGAAGTGCTCGTACACGACCGGTTTCGAGACCCCGGCGCGGGCCGCGATCTCCTCCACCGACGTGCCTTCGAAACCCTTGTCGGCGAACAGCGTGCGGCCGATCTCCAGCAGCTGCTGACGGCGCTCGGCACCGGTCATACGGGTACGGCGCGTGCGCCGCGGCTTCTCGTTGCTCGGGGTGCTGCTGGAGTCGGTCGCCACACTGTCAATCATGCCGGGTCGACGGCCTCTGCCTTGCGGCGGGAGTCGATACGGGACTTCGAAGGCCAGCGCACGTCGTACGCCCAGCCCAGCTGCTCGAACCAGCGGATGATCCGGGCCGACGAGTCGATCTGGCCGCGCTCCACCCCGTGACGGGCGGAGGTCGGGTCGGCGTGGTGGAGGTTGTGCCAGGACTCCCCGCACGAGAGAACGGCCAGCCACCAGACGTTGCCTGAGCGGTCACGCGACTTGAAGGGCCGCTTGCCCACCGCGTGGCAGATCGAGTTGATCGACCACGTCACGTGGTGCAGCAGCGCAACTCGTACGAGTGAGCCCCAGAAGAACGCCGTGAAGGCGCCCCACCAGGACATCGTCACCAGACCGCCGATCACGGCGGGCAGCGCCAGCGAGAGCATGGTCCAGTAGATGAACTGGCGGGAGATCGTCCGGATCGCCTTGTCCTTGATCAGATCCGGTGCGTACTTGTCCTGCGGAGTCTGCTCCTCGTCGAACATCCAGCCGAGATGAGCCCACCACAGGCCCTTGATCAGAGCAGGCACAGTCTCGCCGTAACGCCAGGGCGAGTGCGGGTCGCCCTCGGCGTCCGAGAACTTGTGGTGCTTGCGGTGATCGGCCACCCAGCGCACCAGCGGACCCTCCACGGCCAGCGAACCCGCGATCGCCAGCGCGATGCGCAAGGGCCGCTTGGCTTTGAACGAGCCGTGAGTGAAGTAACGGTGGAAACCGATCGTGATGCCGTGGCACCCGAGGTAGTAGAAGAAGACCAGGAGGCCGAGATCCAGCCAGCTCACACCCCAGCCCCAGGCCAGCGGCAGGGCCGCCAGCAGGGCCAGGAAGGGCACCGTGATGAACAGCAGCAGCGTGATCTGCTCGATCGACCGCTTCTGCTCACCGCCGAGCGTGGCAGAGGGGAGTGGGGTCCCGGTCTTGTCTGACGCCGCCTTTGGGGCGTCTGCGATCACATCGGAGCGTGTGGTCATGGGGCGTCCCCTGTGGGGTCGAGGGTGATGGTGGCAGGTGTCCTGGATGCAGTTTCCCTACGCTTCCGTAACCTACGGCATCGTAAGTGTGGCGTCCCCCTGGCGTCCCGCGGTCCGGCAAGAGCACGAGAGGCCTCGAGACTGCGCGCCCGCAGGGACACCTATCCTTGGACTTGGTCGGACAGCGCGGTCCGCTCTGTTTTCTTCCCGGGCGCCCTATCCCTGATGCGGCACCCGCCGTGGCGGTACCCGGGTCCCCTCCCAGAAGTGCTTCAACACTGCAAGGAGCCGCACCTGTGAGCAGTGCAGACGACCAGACAACGACGACGAGCGCGGAACTGCGTGCCGACATCCGCCGACTGGGCGACCTGCTGGGCGAGACGCTCGTACGACAGGAAGGCCCCGACCTGCTCGAGCTCGTCGAGCGGGTACGCCGGCTGACCCGCGAGGACGGCGAGGCAGCGGCCGAGCTGCTCGGCGGCACGGAGCTGGAGACCGCCGCCAAGCTGGTGCGCGCCTTCTCCACGTACTTCCATCTGGCGAACGTCACCGAGCAGGTGCACCGCGGCCGCGAGCTGCGCACCAGGCGCGCCGCGGAAGGCGGCCTGCTGGCCCAGACCGCGGACCGCCTCAAGGACGCCGACCCCGAGCACCTGCGCCAGACCGTCGAGCACCTCAACGTCCGGCCCGTGTTCACGGCCCACCCGACCGAGGCGGCCAGACGGTCCGTACTGAACAAGCTGCGGCGTATCGCCGCGCTCCTTGAGACCCCTGTCACAGAGGCCGACCGGCGCCGCTACGACACCCGGCTCGCCGAGAACATCGACCTCGTGTGGCAGACCGACGAGCTGCGCGTCGTCCGCCCCGAGCCCGCCGACGAGGCCCGCAACGCCATCTACTACCTCGACGAGCTGCACGCAGGCGCCGTCGGGGACGTCCTCGAGGACCTCACGGCGGAACTGGAGCGCGTCGGCGTCAAGCTGCCCGAGACCACCCGCCCCCTCACCTTCGGCACCTGGATCGGCGGCGACCGCGACGGCAACCCCAACGTGACCCCCCAGGTCACCTGGGACGTGCTGATCCTCCAGCACGAGCACGGCATCAACGACGCGCTCGACATGATCGACGAGCTGCGCGGCTTCCTCTCCAACTCCATCCGCTACAGCGGCGCCACCGAGGAGCTCCTCACCTCCCTCCAGACCGACCTGGAGAACCTCCCGGAGATCAGCCCCCGCTACAAGCGCCTCAACGCCGAGGAGCCCTACCGGCTCAAGGCCACCTGCATCCGCCAGAAGCTGGCCAACACCAAGCAGCGCCTCGCCAAGGGCACCCCGCACGAGCCCGGCCGCGACTACCTCGGCACCACCGAACTGCTGCACGACCTCACGCTCATCCAGACGTCGCTGCGCGCGCACCGGGGCGCGCTGTTCGCCGACGGCCGGATGAACCGCACCATCCGCACGCTGGCCGCGTTCGGCCTGCAGCTCGCCACCATGGACGTACGCGAGCACGCCGACGCCCACCACCACGCCCTCGGCCAGCTCTTCGACCGGCTCGGCGAGGAGTCCTGGCGGTACGCCGACATGCCGCGCGACTACCGCGCCAAGCTGCTCGCCAAGGAACTGCGGTCGCGGCGCCCCCTCGCCCCCACCCCGGCGCCGCTCGACGCCGCCGGCGAGAAGACCCTCGGCGTCTTCCTCACCGTCAAGAAGGCCCTGGAGGTCTTCGGACCCGAGGTCATCGAGTCGTACATCATCTCCATGTGCCAGGGCGCCGACGATGTCTTCGCCGCGACCGTGCTGGCGCGCGAGGCCGGACTGATCGACCTGCACGCCGGCTGGGCCAGGATCGGCATCGTGCCGCTCCTCGAGACCACGGACGAGCTCCGCGCGGCCGACGTGATCCTCGACGACATGCTCGCCGACCCCTCGTACCGGCGCCTCGTGGCCCTGCGCGGCGACGTGCAGGAGGTCATGCTCGGCTACTCCGACTCGTCGAAGTTCGGCGGCATCACGACCAGCCAGTGGGAGATCCACCGGGCGCAGCGGCGGCTGCGTGACGTCGCCCACCGCTACGGGGTCCGGCTGCGCCTCTTCCACGGCCGCGGCGGCACCGTCGGCCGCGGCGGCGGCCCCACCCACGACGCGATCCTCGCCCAGCCCTGGGGCACCCTCGAGGGCGAGATCAAGGTCACCGAGCAGGGCGAGGTCATCTCCGACAAGTACCTCATCCCGTCCCTGGCCAGGGAGAACCTCGAGCTGACGGTCGCGGCCACGCTGCAGGCCTCCGCCCTGCACACGGCCCCCCGCCAGTCCGACGAGGCCCTCGCCCGCTGGGACGCCGCCATGGACGTCGTCTCCGACGCGGCCCACGCGGCGTACCGCAAGCTCGTCGAGGACCCGGACCTGCCCGCGTACTTCTTCGCCGCCACGCCCGTCGACCAGCTCGCCGATCTCCACCTCGGCTCCCGGCCCTCGCGCCGGCCCGACAGCGGCGCCGGGCTCGACGGACTGCGGGCCATCCCGTGGGTCTTCGGCTGGACCCAGTCGCGGCAGATCGTGCCCGGCTGGTTCGGCGTCGGCTCCGGCCTCAAGGCACTGCGCGAAGCGGGCCTCGACACCGTGCTCGACGAGATGCACGAGCAGTGGCACTTCTTCCGCAACTTCATCTCCAACGTCGAGATGACGCTCGCCAAGACCGACCTGCGGATCGCCCGCCACTACGTCGACACGCTCGTACCGGACGAGCTCAAGCACGTGTTCGCGGTGATCGAGGCGGAGCACGAGCTCACCGTGCGTGAGGTGCTGCGCGTCACCGGTGGCGAGAAGCTGCTGGACACCCATCCGGTGCTCCAGCAGACCTTCGCCATCCGCGACGCCTACCTGGACCCGATCTCGTACCTTCAGGTCGCGCTGCTGAAGCGGCAGCGGGACGCGGCGGCGGCCGGGGAGACGCCGGATCCGCTGCTGGCGCGGGCGCTGCTGCTCACCGTCAACGGGGTGGCGGCGGGGCTGCGCAATACCGGCTGACCTTCGGCGCCAAGGGCGCCGTACGTCGTGGGCACAACAGTGAAGCGGGTGCTCGGGGTCCGCCCCGAGCACCCGCTTTCTCTTGGTCGTCAGAGCGTTGCGAACGAAGCCGTGAGCAACGCGACCCCCAGCCCCGCGGCCACCCACGCCGTCCGCGACATCCGCAGGCCCCCCGCGATGACGACGGCGGCCAGCAACAGCGCCCCTCCCAGGGGAACCCACGCATGGAGAAGCCCCGCCACACCCGACCGCACCACCTCGTCCGTGTCCGGCTTGATCACCACCGGCACCTTCGCGCCCTTCTCCTCGGTGATCGAGCGCTCGATCACGACACGGTCGCGCGGCTGCGAACCGGGCGACAGAGGCGCGTACGACCCCGTGCACTGCTCCTCGCCGCACCGCGTCACCGTCATCGTGCCGCGCTCACGACCCTTCGTGAACATCACATGCTGCGCCGACCCCCACGACTGCCACACACCGCCGACCAGCAGAAGCAGCGCGATCCCCGCCATCGCCACCTGCCGCCCGAGCAGCAGCAACCCGTACGCACTCTCGCCCGCTCGACGCGTGCGGCTGCGCTTGACGGTGCCGGGGCGACGCGAGGAAGCCGTGTCCGGAGTGGCTGACGAGGCTGACGTGCTTGGCATGGCCGCGATCCTTGGCCATGGGAGTGCACCGGGTCAACCTCGGCGGGCGAGAGGCCGGGAGTGCCACGACACGTCGCGAACGGGCGGAGACGTCAGGAGTTGTATGCGCTCTGCGCCCGCTCCAGACCCTCCGTGACCAGACACTCCACGGCGTCCGCCGCCCGGTCCACGAGGTAGTCCAGCTCCTTGCGCTCGGCCGACGAGAAGTCCTTCAGGACGAAGTCAGCGACCTGCATCCGCCCAGGCGGGCGCCCGATCCCGAAACGCACCCGGTGGTAGTCCGAGCCCATCGCCTTCGTCATGGACTTCAGCCCGTTGTGCCCGTTGTCGCCGCCGCCCAGCTTCAGCCGGAGCGTGCCGTAGTCGATGTCCAACTCGTCATGGATCGCGACGATGTTCGCCGTCGGCACCTTGTAGAAGTCCCGCAGCGCCGTCAGCGGACCGCCCGACAGATTCATGTACGACATCGGCTTCGCCAGCACCACCCGCCGGCTCGCCGGGCCCGGCGAACCGAACCGCCCCTCCACGACCTGCGCCTGCGCCTTGCCGCTCCGCTTGAAGGTGCCGCCCATCCGCTCCGCGAGCAGATCCGCGACCATGAAGCCCACGTTGTGCCGGTTCATCGCATACCCCGGCCCGGGGTTGCCGAGCCCCGCGATCAGCCAGGGGGCGTTGGCATCCGACGTCATCTGCATATCTCCTTCATACGCGCCAGCCGCCGTTCCCCGCGCCTCTCGGCACGGAAAACGGCGGCTGAAGAACAAACTGCCGGAAGCGCTCCCGGCGGGCGGAAACTACTCCGCGGCCTCGGCGGCCTCTTCCCCGGCACCCTCGGGGGCCTCTTCGGCCTGCGCGGCCAGGACCTGAAGGACGACCGCGTCCTCCTCGACGGCCAGCGTCACACCGTTCGGCAGGGTGATGTCCTTGGCGAGCACGGAGGCACCGGCCTCCAGGCCCTCGACGGAGACGGAGACCGACTCCGGGATGTGCGTGGCCTCGGCCTCGACGGGCAGCGCGTTGAGTACGTGCTCGAGCAGGTTGCCACCCGGGGCCAGCTCGCCCTCGGTGTGGACCGGGATCTCGACGGAGACCTTCTCGCCGCGCTTGACCAGCTGCAGGTCGACGTGCTCGAGGAAGCCCTTGATCGCGTCACGCTGCACGGACTTCGGGATCGCCAGCTCGCTGGTCTTGCCGTCGATGTCCAGGGAGATCAGGACGTTCGGCGTACGCAGCGCGAGCAGCAGGTCGTGGCCCGGAAGGGTCAGGTGCAGCGGGTCGGAACCGTGGCCGTACAGAACACCCGGAACCTTGTTGTCACGGCGGATGCGACGCGCGGCACCCTTGCCGAACTCGGTGCGGGTCACAGCGGAGATCTTGACCTCGGACATGTGCACTCCTCGTAAGTCAGACGGAATTGTGGCGGTTACCCGGCCACACGACTGGCCTGCTACGAAGAGCGCGTCGATAACGGACCGCCGCACGCAATGAGTGCGGCCTCCCTCGCCGAGCAACTTCGACAGTCTACTCGGCGAGGAAGGCCGCACCCAAAACGATCTTCAGGGAATCCGGGATCACCAGGTCGCGTCGACCGGATCGATCACCGAATCGATCACCTGGTCAGAGAAAGGTCACTGCTCCTCGAACAGGCTCGTCACCGAACCATCCTCGAAGACCTCACGCACCGCACTCGCGATCGTCGGAGCGATCGACAGCACCGTGATCTTGTCCAGCTCCAGCTCACCCGGGGTCGGCAGCGTGTCCGTGAACACGAACTCACTCACCTTCGAGTTCTTCAGCCGGTCCGCCGCCGGACCCGACAGCACACCGTGCGTCGCCGTCACGATGACGTCCTCCGCACCATGCGCGAACAGCGCATCCGCCGCCGCGCAGATCGTGCCACCCGTGTCGATCATGTCGTCGACCAGGACACACACACGGCCCTTCACATCACCGACCACCTCATGCACGGTGACCTGGTTCGCGACGTCCTTGTCACGCCGCTTGTGCACGATCGCCAGCGGCGCGCCCAGCCGGTCGCACCAGCGGTCCGCGACCCGCACACGACCGGCGTCCGGGGACACCACGGTCAGCTTGTCCCGGTCCACCTTCGCGCCCACGTAGTCCGCGAGAATCGGCAGCGCGAACAGGTGGTCCACCGGACCGTCGAAGAAACCCTGGATCTGGTCCGTGTGCAGATCAACCGTGAGAATACGGTCCGCACCCGCCGTCTTCATCAGATCCGCGATCAGGCGCGCAGAGATCGGCTCACGGCCACGGTGCTTCTTGTCCTGACGCGCATACCCGTAGAACGGCACGATCACAGTGATGCTCCGGGCCGAAGCCCGCTTCAGAGCATCGATCATGATCAACTGCTCCATGATCCATTTGTTGATCGGAGCCGTGTGGCTCTGGATCAGAAAACAGTCCGCACCACGAGCCGACTCCTCGTAGCGGACGTAGATCTCGCCGTTCGCGAAGTCGAACGCCTTCGTCGGCACAATGCCGACCCCCAACTGGTGGGCGACCTCCTCGGCCAACTCGGCATGGGCGCGGCCGGAAAAGAGCATCATCTTCTTCTGCCCGGTGGCCTTGATTCCGGTCACAGCACTGTCTCCTCAGACGAGTTCTCTACTGCCGCCCGCGCACCCGTCCGCAACGAGCCAGCCGAATTGTGTGCACCTATCACGGTACGCCGACTCCGACGCACCTGTTTCCGGTCAGCTTTCGCCTTCCGGCTTCCGGGACACCGCCTCAGCCGCCTTCGCAGCCGCGCTTCCCGGACGCTTACGAGCCACCCAGCCCTCGATATTCCGCTGCTGACCACGGGCCACAGCCAGCGAACCGGCCGGCACATCCTTCGTGATCACCGAACCCGCAGCCGTGTACGCACCGTCCCCGATCGTGACAGGAGCCACAAACATGTTGTCCGAACCGGTACGGCAGTGCGACCCCACCGTCGTGTGGTGCTTGTCCTGACCGTCGTAGTTCACAAAGACACTCGCCGCGCCGATATTCGTGTACTCACCGATCGTCGCGTCCCCGACATACGACAGATGCGGGACCTTCGTACCCTCGCCGATCCTGGCGTTCTTCATCTCCACGTACGTACCGGCCTTCGCCTTCAGACCCAGCCTCGTACCCGGACGCAGATACGCGTACGGCCCCACACTCGCCTGCGGACCGACCTCCGCACCCACCGACACCGAGTTGTCCACCCGCGCACCCGCACCGACCCTCGTGTCCGTCAGCCGCGTGTTCGGACCCACCTCGCAGCCCTCCGCCAGATGCGTCGCACCCAGCAGCTGCGTACCCGGATGCACGACCGCGTCCTGCTCGAACGTCACCGTCACATCCACCCACGTCGACGCCGGATCCACCACCGTCACACCCGCGAGCATCGCCCGCTCCAGCAACCGGTCGTTCAGGATCCGCCGCGCCTCGGCGAGCTGCACGCGGTTGTTGATCCCCGCGATCTCACGGTGATCCCCCGCGACCGAGGCACCCACCCGGTGCCCCGCCTCACGCAGGATCCCGAGCACATCCGTCAGATACTCCTCGCCCTGACTGTTGTCCGTACGCACCTTCCCCAGCGCATCGGCGAGCAGCCGGCCGTCAAAGGCGAACACCCCGGAGTTGATCTCCCGGATCGCACGCTGCGCGTCGGTCGCATCCTTGTGCTCCACGATCGCCGTCACGGCGCCGGAGGCCTCGTCCCGCACGATCCGGCCGTACCCGGTCGCGTCCGGGACCTCGGCGGTCAGTACGGTGACCGCGTTGCCGTCGGCGGCATGGGTCCCGGCGAGCCGCTGGAGCGTTTCGCCCGTCAGCAGCGGGGTGTCGCCACAGACGACGACCACGGTCCCGTCGACCGCCCCGCCCAGCTCCTCCAGAGCCATGCGCACGGCGTGCCCGGTGCCCTTCTGCTTCTCCTGCACAGCCGTACGAACGGTCGGGTCGACCTCGGCCAGATGCGCCGCGACCTGCTCACGCGCGTGGCCCACGACGACCACCAGGTCCTGCGGCTCCAACTCACGAGAGGCAGCCAGCACATGCCCCACCAGGGAACGGCCGCAGATGTCGTGCAGAACCTTAGGAGTGGCCGACTTCATACGGGTGCCCTCACCCGCTGCGAGGACGACGACGGCGGCCGGGCGGTTGGCGCTCACGGGAATGCCCTTCGGCTTCGGTGCTTCGGGTGGTGGACACCCGCAGGATACCGGGGCGTAGTGGGGCGGAAACGAGGGCGGGTCCTGACCTGGGAGGTCAGGACCCGAGTTGTTGCGGCTCCCGGGGAAGGAATCGAACCCTCATTCAATGGACCAAAACCATTTGTCCTGCCATTAGACGACCCGGGATGGTTCGTCACCTATGACCGATTCTGATGATCGGGGTGGTGTGCGGAGACCACTATGCCGTACCGCCGGGCCTCAATGCGACGGTACAGCTCGGCTCCGCGTATGCCGTCACCCGTAAAACTCACCGGAAAACCGGCGGTCGCCGCCCGTACGCTGGGAGGCATGACCACGACGGGGGAAGCTCACAGTACGGCCGGGACCGGGCCGTGGTGGTGGGTGCGGCGGCGTAGTGCCGTGCTGGATGTGGGGCTGGCGGCGGTGTCGGCCGTGGAGTGTGCGGTCGAGGGGCTTCGGTTCGCCGACAGTGCCGGGCTGCCCGTGCCGGTGGGGATGATCTTCGGGCTGATCGCCGGTTCCGTGCTGGTGCTGCGGCGGCGGTGGCCGGTCGCGGTGGTGCTGGTGTCCGTGGCGATCACGCCGGCGCAGATGGGGTTCCTGCTGGGAGTGATGGGGCTCTATACGCTTGCCGCTTCTGAGCTGCCGCGGCGGATCATCGGCGCGCTGGCCGGTATGTCGCTCGCGGGCACGATGATCGTCGGTTTTGTGCGGACGCACCAGGACGTGGTGCGCGGGGACCTGACGATCGGTGACTGGTTCGTTCCCTTCGTGGCGATCACCATGGCGCTTGGGGTGACGGCGCCGCCGGTGCTGCTGGGTCTGTATGTGGGGGCGCGGCGTCGTCTCATGGAGAGTTTGCGGGAGCGTGCGGACAGTCTCGAGCGGGAGCTGCAGTTGCTTGCCGAGCGGGCGGAGGAGCGTGCGGAGTGGGCGCGGAGTGAGGAGCGCAGGCGTATCGCGCGTGAGATGCACGACGTGGTGGCGCATCGGGTGAGCTTGATGGTGGTGCATGCGGCGGCGTTGCAGGCGGTGGCGCGCAAGGATCCGGAGAAGGCCGTGAAGAACGCGGCGCTGGTGGGTGACATGGGTCGCCAGGCGCTGACGGAGTTGCGGGAGATGCTGGGCGTGCTGCGGGTGGGGGAGGTCCCTGTGCGGGCTGCTGAACCGGTTCCGCTGGCTGGGGTGGGTGCGGCCGCGGCTGCTGCTGCGTCGCGGGTGGTTGCGGATGACGGGGCCGAGGGTCCGTGCCTTGCCGAGCTGGATGCGCTGGTGGGGCAGTCCCGTGAGGCGGGGATGGTGGTGGAGCTCTTGGTGGAGGGGGAGTCCCGTGCGTATGCCCGGGAGGTGGAGCAGACCGCGTACCGGGTGGTGCAGGAGGCGCTGACGAACGTGCACAAGCATGCGGCGGGGGCGAAGGCGCGTGTGCGGTTGGCCCACCGGGCCGCGGAGATCGCGATGCAGGTGGAGAACGAGCCGCCGCCGGCGCTGGATTCCGCGTCGGATGCCCGGTTGCCGAGCGGGGGCAACGGTCTGGTGGGCATGAAGGAGCGGGTGGCGGCGTTGGGCGGTGTGTTCGTGTCGGGGCCGACGGACGCGGGGGGTTTCCGGGTGTCGGCGGTGCTTCCGGCGGTGCGGTGATTTCGGCCGTGCGGTGATTTCGGCGGTGCGGTGATTTCGGCGGTGCGGTGATTTCGGCGGTGCGGTGATTCGGGCGCCTGTCCGCTGGGTGGTGGGGGTGGGTGTCAGCCGGCCGTGAGTCGGGCTGGCTGGGCGCCCGTGAGCAGGGACGAGAGCGCTTGGTCGACGGTGTCGCCGAGGTACCAGTCCCCGCTGTGGTCAAGGCTGTAGACGCGTCCTTCGGCGTCGATGGCGAGGAGCGCCTGGGTTTCGCTCTCTTCGCCGAGCGGGCAGACCTCGCTGCCGAGGGCCCGTCCGAGGTCGCCGAGGGTGCGGGCCATGTGCAGCCCGTGCAGGGGTTCGAGGTGGAGTGCGGCGGGGGCGATCTGCCGTCCGGGTCCGGAGGGCGTGATGCGCAGTCCGCCGAATTCCGCCCATGCCTCGACGGCGGCGGGGAAGACGCTGTGCTGGTGTCCCGCGGGTGAGACGTGTCCGCGCAGCGTGTCGGCCCAGTACTCGGCCTGCTTGATGTCCCAGCGCCCCGGCTGCCAGCCCGCTGCGCGCAGGGCGGCGTCGACGGGGACGGGGAAGCGTGTGGTGGAGGTGCGGTCGGCGTGCATCGGCCCTCGTTCGGTGGTCCTGCCTGGTGGATCTGGGTGTGCCCGGGGCGTTGTCAGTCGCCGGGCTCGGTGGGGTCGACGATCCGTACGCCGAAGTGGGCGGCGAGCGCGGTGCAGGAGCGGCAGGGCCGGGCGAAGCTGCCGTGGAGGGGGTCGCCGTCCTCGCGGATGCGCCGGGTGGTGAGTTTGGCGTTCTTGAGGGCTTTGCGGGCTTCGCCGTTGGTCATGGGTCTGCGTCTGGCGCGTTTGGAGCGTTCGTTGTCCGCGGTGCCCAGGTGCCGGGAGATGAGGATGGCTTCGGCGCAGCGTCCGGTGAAGCGTTCTCTCTGACCGCTCGTCAGCGCGTCGAGGAAGTCCTGTACGAGCGGGTGGAGCGCGGGCGGCTGGTCGCCGCGGGCCGCGGTTCCGGTGAGCGTGGTGCCGCGGACGGAGAGTGCGGCGGCGACGGTGGGGAGTATGCCGTCGCGGCGGTGGTGGAGAGCGGGAGCGTGCGGCGCTTCGGCGCTGCTCCAGCCGATCCGGGGGTCTCCGGATGCGGTGTCTGTCTGTGCTGTGTGCATGTGGTGCTCCCCTCTTGCCCGCGGCGGCTGCCGCCAGTACGGGTTGCCGCCGAGTGCGGGGACAGCCTGCCAAATGCGGTGCGCGGTACGGAAGCTGGGGGCTGTGCGACACGCTGGTGGTTCGCGTCACGCTTACGAGCGGGTGACCGCTGGTCAAGGAACCGGAGGGCCGGTGACCGGTGTCGTTCTACCGCATAGGCTGTCGACATCCGCGATCCAACTTTCAGTGCCGCAGGGGGCAACCGTCATGACGACAGGTCGGCTCGGGCAGCAAGCCGCGCCGCCGAACGCGGCTTACGCCGGGCAGGTCGTGCACTTCCCGGACCCGGTTCGGGCTGCCCGCCATCCTAGGGGTGTGCGGGTGGACGAGAGCGGTTTTCCGGATTTCTCGCCCTATGCGCGTGCGGCGGCCGACATCGCCGACCCCCCGGAAGGGTTCGGTGTCGACGAACTGCGGTTGACGGACTACGTGTCGGCGAACGCGGCGATGGCACACGACGGCCATGAGCTGTGGGACACGATTGCGCCGGTGGCGACCCCGCATGGCTGGACGTGGCATCACGTGCCGGGCACTCGGCGACTTGAGCTGGTGCCGGTCGAGGTGAAGGCGCTTCTGCGGCATCACGCAGGTCTCGCCACGGCTGCGGTCGACCAGAACAAGCGGGGCACGCGCCCGTTGCAGCAGACGCGTCCTGTGCACTTCGGGCTGCCGAAGTCGTCGGTGGCGGTGACGGAGCAACAGATACTCGGCGTGGAAGAGGACTTGGGCTACCGCCTGCCGGGTGCGTACCGGTCGTTCCTGAAGGCGGCGGGCGGCTGTGCGCCTGTGGGTGCCGCGCTGGACGCCGAGTTGGGTCTCCTCGTCGACCAACCGTTCTTCACGGTGCGGGACGAGGCGGCGGTCAACGACCTTGTGTACGTCAACAAGTGCCTGCGTGACCATCTGACCAAGGATTATCTGGGAGTTGCGTTCGTCCAGGGCGGTCTGCTGGCCGTGAAGGTGAAGGGCGACCGGATCGGTTCGGTGTGGTTCTGCGCGTACGACGACGCCCGGGACCAGGACGGCTGGCAGGTGGCGGAGCGGGTGCAGCGGCTGCTGCTGCCCTGCGGTGACGACTTCGACGCGTTTCTGGCGCGGCTCGCGGGCAATCCGCCGGAGCTGGAGACCGTGGCCAACCTGATGGTGGACGGCGGCTTCGCGCGTGCCGTCACGGTGTCCTCGGCGGGGGAGTGAGCTTGTCGATGGTGACCTTTGCGCAGGCGCAGGAGCGCGCGGAAGAGTGGATCAACGGCGACATGCCCGCGTACCAGCATCGCGAGGTGCGGGTGCGGGAGTTCGACCTCGGGTTCGTGGTGTGGGCGGAGGACCGCGAGGGGGGTACCTCCCAGGCGTTGAGCACTGGGGGAGGTCCGCGGTCGGACGGCGGCCGGCAGCGGCTCGTCATCGCGCGGGACAGCGGCGAGGCGACGCTGTGGCCGGGCCTGCCGGTGGGCGAGGTCATCCGGTGGTACGAGGAGGAGTACGGCACGTCGGAGGCGTCCGTGGCGCCCGCGCCTCCGGTGCCGGATCGGG
This sequence comes from Streptomyces himalayensis subsp. himalayensis, assembly GCF_013778455.1. Lineage (GTDB taxonomy): Bacteria > Actinomycetota > Actinomycetes > Streptomycetales > Streptomycetaceae > Streptomyces > Streptomyces himalayensis. The sequence goes on from NZ_JACEHE010000022.1 coordinate 48,057, forward strand.
TGGACCTCAATCAGACGTCGTTCCTGCTGACTCCGCCGGAGTGGTTGCAGGAGGCGGCGGACAGGTTGGCGGTTCAGGATCGGAGGGGTGCCGGGGGATCGGAACGGTCTGGTTCCGGGGGCTCGGGTTCCGGGGGGCCCGGTTCCTGGGGGTCCGGCGGTTCGGATTCGTCCGCGGGTGCCGGGGTTCCGGCCGGTGTGGCGGGCGGGCCGCGTTCGTCCGGTGATTCTGTCGGCACGTCGGGGTGGGCCAATGGGGCCCCGGGGGCCGGGATTTCGGGGCCGCAGGTGCCTTCGGCGTCGCACGTGCCTTCGGCGTCCCCGGCGCACTCTGGGTCCGCGGCGCACTCCGCGCCTGCGGGGCACGATGCGTCGGATGCCGCTGCCGGCGCCGCCGGACCTGACGATCCCGCCGCGTCGGGATCGTCAGTGGGTCCGGCCGGTTCGGCGGGTTCCGGGGCCGGTTCGGCGGGTGGCGGCGCGCCATGGGCGTCCGCGGGGGCTTCCGTGGGGGCTTCCGACAGCGAGGGGCCGGCCGTGACGACGCCGACGCCCGGCGTTCCGGCCGGTGCGACGCCGTGGGCGGGGACCGACACCAACGCGGACGTGGGCGACGACGGTTCCGTGCCCCCTCCCGCCACCGTCTTCGCCCCGCCGCTCGTCGGTTCGGACGATGACGGGACGCCGCCGCCCGGTGTGGCGCCGGATGCGAAGACCGCGTTGATGTCGGGCGGCAGCCAGCTGCCGCGTACCGCGGTGGTGCCTGCACTGGACGGTTCGGGCGCGCCCGCGTACGGCTATCCGCAGGGTCCGGGCACTTCGCCGGGCGTGCCTGCCCCGGGTACGTCGGGTACGCCGGCGTCGTACGGCTATCCGCAGGGTCCGGGCACTTCGCCGGGCGCGCCTGCCCCGGGTATGTCGGGTACGCCGGCGTCGTACGGCTATCCGCAGGGTCCGGGCACTCCGCCCGGCACGCCTGCGCCGGGTGCCCCTGCACCAGGTACGCCAGGTGCGTTTGCGTCGTACGGCTATCCGCAGCCCGCCGCGGCGCAGCCGCCGGTGTCTCCGGGCGTCCCGGGGGCTCCCGGTGCCATGGCGCCTACCGGTGCCGCAGGGTCTCCTGGTGTCCCGGCGCCTGCCGGAGCCCCGGGCGCTCCGCTTCCCCCCGGAGCCCCGGGCGCTCCGCTTCCCACCGGTGCCGGTGGCATCGCCGATGCCGCGACCAGCAAGGCCGAGGCACCGCCGCGGGGTGCGCGGGGCGGCCGGCCGTCGACGCCGCCGCCTCCGGGCGCCCCGGGTACGCCGGGCGCGCGTCGGGGCGGTACGCCTCCGGTCGGCGATCCCGCTGCTCCCGGGACCCCGGCGGGCGGCTATGTGCCGACACAACTCGTCACCCTGGGCCCAGACGGGCCGCAGGCACCGGGCGGTCCCGGCACGCCACCGCCGCCGGGTGCGCCGGGTGCCGCTGGTGCGCCGCCGCCCCCGGGCGCCCCGGGTACGCCGGGTATGCCGCCCGGTGGTGTCCATCACGCGGCCACGATGCTGTCCGACCCCGGCGTGGGCGGTACGGGCGGTCCCGGCACGCCACCGCCGTCGGGTGCGCCGGGTGCCCCTGGTGCGCCGCAGCCTCAGGGTGCTCCCGGTGCGCCGGGTATGCCGCCCGGTGGCGTCCACCATGCGGCCACGGTGCTGTCCGGTCCGAGCCTTGGCGGGCCCGGTACGCCCGGTACGCCCGTGCCGCCGCCGCCGCAGGCGCCGGGAGCACCGGGCGCTCCGGGTGCCCCCGGCACGCCTCCGGGCGGTGTCCACCACGCGGCGACCGTGCTCGCCGGACCCCCGGTGGGCGGTCCCGGCACGCCACCGCCGCCGGGTCCGCCCGGCGCTCCGGGCGCCCCAGGCATGCCGCCGCCCGGTATGCCCGGGCCCGTCCAGGGGCAGCCGAACCACGGGCCCATGCCCAGCCAGCCCGTGCCGGGTCAGCCCGTGCCGGGTCAGCCCGTGCCGGGTCAGCCCATGCCCGGGCAGCAGCCCGCGTACGGCTATCCGCAGCAGCCTTCCGGCCAGCCGACCGTCGGCCCCGGCTACCAGGCCGTGCTGCGCTACCGCGCGCAGGACGGCTCCGAGCAGCAGCTCATCCGCCGCTCGGCGCCGGGAACGCCGCACCCGGAGTGGCAGATCTTCCACGAGTTGCGCTCCATGAACGTCCCGCCGGACCAGGTCCTGGAGCTGCACACCGAGCTGGAGTCGTGCGAGCTGCCCGGCGCGTACTGCGCGCGCATGATCCGCGAGACCTGGCCGCAGGCCAGGATCACGAGCATCGCACCCTACGGCAGTGACCACGCCTCGCGTCGGCAAGGTATGCAGCAACTGCTCGCGCATCAGGGCGAGTTGCACCAGGTCGCGGACGGTCCGGCGCGTCCCGCGCCGGTGCGGGCTCCGTTGCCGCAGGTGCAGCCGGCGCCGCCGATCCCGCCGGAGGGTGTCGCTCATGAGTTGGCGGCCGCGTTCGGGCCGGGCGTCTTCCGGTTCGACCAGCGGGCGGTGTCCCGGCAGGGTGTGCCCGACATCGTGGCGCACACCCTGGTGGTGGCCGGACTGCCCGTCGACATGGGCCCGTTCTTCTGGGCGCAGGCCCAGCCGGGCCGGCCGGTGCCGACGCTCGCCGAGCTGGCGCAGGAGCGCGGGGTGCAGCCCGCGTCGGACGCGGGCTCGTATCTGGTGATGGGCAGCGACTTCGGCCGTGCCCTCTGCGTCCAGTACGGCACGGCGAACATCGTCGCGGTGCCGGTGGAGGCCGGTCCGGGCGGCGCCCCCGTACCGCCGCAGTTCGTGAACACGGGGCTGCCGGAGTTCGTGCGGTGCCTCGCTCTGCTTGGGCGTATGTGGCGGCTGCGGTTCGGGCTCAACCAGGAGCAGGCGGGCCGCTGGACCGTCGACTTCCAGGCCCAGCTGGCCGCGCTCGACCCGGCGGCGCTCGCGTCGCCGGAGAGCTGGTGGTCGGTGCTGCTCGAGCAGATGTGGGACGGGCTGCTCTAGCGCGGTCCCGGCACATACCCGCGTACATCTGCATACAACGCCGTACGGTTCGCCGTACGAACACCATATGAACGAGGCGCTCGACCCGTGAGACGGGTCGGGCGCCTCGTTCATATGGGCGCTGGTGCCGGGCAGCCGGTCCGGCGACACCCGCGCGCGATTGCTGGTTTCTACTGCTTTGTGCCTCACCCTTGACCACATAGCCGGGCGGAGTGTCGCGTTATGAGTGCTTCCTCTTAATCCATCAAGATGTGCGCCACGACGAGTTGTTTGGCGGGTTGTACGGACTGGTGTACGTCATGCCGGGTTCGGGACTGCCGGATCGCCGGGTCCGGAGAGCCTAGAGGGGATTCGAGGATGAGCAGCGCATCGGTGTCGCCGCACGGCTTCGTCGCCGTGCGGGGCCGCGCCTACCGGCCCGCGCAGGTCGACGCGTACGTCACCCGCCTGTCCAGAGAGCGCGACGAGGCGTGGGAGCGCGCCGCGCGGCTGACCGTCCTGGCCAAGGACATGGAGGCCGAGGCGGAGCGGCTGCGCGAGGCCGTCACGGGGCTCGCTCCCCAGACGTACGAGACGCTCGGCGAGCGTGCGCAGCGGATCCTCGCGCTGGGCCAGGAGGAGGCAGCCGCGGTGCTCGCCGCCGCACGTGACGATGCCGAACGGGTCACCGCGGCCGCCGAGGAGGCGATGCGCGAGCTCGACGAGGCAGCGCACGCCTACGCGGATGCCGTGCGCGCCGAGGCCGACGAGCGCGCCCGGCACCGGCTGCTCGCCGACCGCGCGACCGCCGACGAGATCCGGATCGCGGCCCGGCGCGATGTGAAGGAGCGGCGGGGTGAGGCGCTGGCCGCACTGCGTGAGATGCGGGAGCGGACCGCCGGAATGCTCGCTGATCTGGAGAAGGAGCACGCCGAGCGGTGGGACGCCGCCGAGCGGGACATCGCCGGGCGGGAGGCGGCGGCGGACGCGCACCACGACGAGCTGACGGCCGCGGCCGAGGAACGTCTGTCCAAGGCCGAGCGGGCCTTTGCGGAGGCGGAGGAGGCTGCCTGGCGTATCCAGGAGGAGGCGCAGACGCGGGCCGCGGAGCTGCTTACGGGGGCTCGGGCTCGGGAGGATGCGATCGGGCGGGAGACGGAGCGGGTGTTGCGACTGCATGGGGAGCAGTGGGATGAGGTGCGGGCGCATATGGATCATGTGCGGAACAGTCTTGCGGCGTTGACGGGGCGGGCGGCGCGGGCCGAGGGCGCGCCCTAGCGCTGGGAGGTGCCCCCGGACGGGCTTGGTTTGTTCGCGCCCGCCAGGATCCACGCCTCCACCGCCTCGTACTGCCTGCGCTGTTCGTCGGCCGTCCGGCGGGCCGACAGTACGGTGCCCAGCCAGCCGAGGGCGAAGCCCAGGGGGATGGAGACCAGGCCCGTCGTGGTGAAGGGGAACCAGTTGAAGTCGTGGTCGGGGAAGGCCGATGTGGGGGAGCCGGAGACCAGGTTGGTGCCGGTCATCAGGACGAACACGCTCAGCGTGCCGCCGATCAGGGTGTACATCAGTCCTGTGCGGGTGAAGCGGCGCCAGAACAGGCCGTAGACCAGGGCGGGCGCCAGTGCGGAGGCGCCTACGCAGAACGAGAGCGTGACCAGCGGCTGCAGGTTGCGGTGCTGCACCAGCGTGGCGAGGACGATCGCGACCAGGCCGACGGACAGGGCCGAGCCGCGGGCCAGGGTCATCTCCGTGCGTGTGGAGATCTGCTTCCTGCGGTGCCCGAAGACGTCGTGCGCGAGGGAGTTGGCGCAGGCCAGGATCATCCCCGCGACCGAGGCGAGCAGAGTGAGGAATATCGCCGTTGTCACCGTGGTGAACAGCATCGTCTCCGCCCATGAGGCGTCGGCGCCGAACGCGGCCCGAGAGCCCAGCAGATACGCCGTGTTGCCCTGCGGATCGGCCGCCGTGATCCCGGCCCGCCCGATGAGGGCCGCCGCGCCGAACCCGACCACCGAGATGATCAGCACGAACAGCGCCACGGTCGACACCGCCCAGGACATCGAGCGGCGCACCTCGCGTGCGCTGCGGGCGGTGTACATGCGCATGGTGACGTGCGGCAGGCACGCGCTGCCGAGTACCACCGTCAGCTCCGAAGTGATCATGTCCAGCCGGGGGTGCGCCCCTCCGGCGAACTGCAGTCCGGAGTGCAGGAACGCCGGACCGGCGCCGCTGCCCTGTGCGGCCGCGGCAAGCAGCGCCCCCGGGTCCCAGTCGAACCGGTGCAGGACGAGCACGGACACGACCGCGCCCGAGCCGAGCAGCATCACCATCTTCAGGATCTGGATCAGGGCGGTGCCCTTCATCCCGCCGATCGCGGCATAGCTGATCATGAGTGCGCCGAGTGCGACGACGCATCCCGTCTTCAGCCCGTCGCCGCCGAATCCGAGGATGAACGCGAGCAGATCACCCGCGCCCGCGAGCTGTACGAGCATCATCGGCATCAGTGCCGCGATCGTCGCGGCGCACGCGGCGATGCGCACCGCACGCCCCGGCATCCGGCGGGCGAACGCGTCGCCCATGGTGAACCGGCCCGCGTTGCGCAGCGGTTCGGCCAGCAGGAACATGAGCAGCACCAGCGACAGCGCCGTGCTCAGAGCGAGGACGACCCCGTCGTACCCGGTGAGGGCGATGATGCCGCCGGTGCCGAGGACGGTGGCGGCGGAGATGTAGTCGCCGCCGATGGCGAGGCCGTTGCGCATCGGGGACAGCGATCCGTACCCGGTGTAGAACTCGTCGAGGTCGTCCCGGTCGGGTCCGGTCATCACGCACAGCAGGAGCGTGACGGTGGCGAGCGCGGTGAAGGCCACCAGGGACATGGCCTGCGCGGAGTCGCTGAATCCGGTCAGGGGCCCGGCAGCGTTCGGCATGACGCCGATGACTCCCATGGCGCCGTCGGCATCTGGCGCGGCGTTCATCCGGCGGCCTCCCTCGCCGCGTCCAGCTGTGCCTGCCTGCGCAGCCGGTCCGCCAGCGGGTCGACGCGGCGGCGCGCCGTGTACTCGTACAGCGCGAGCGCGAGGCAGGTCACCGGCAGTTGGCACAGTCCCAGCAGGAGACCGGTGGAGAGGCCCCCGGAGACTGTGCCCGTCATCAGCGAGGGCGCGAAGGCGGACAGGATGAGGAAGAGGACGAAGTAGCCGAGCGCGGTGAGTGTCGCGACGCGGCGCTGCCAGCGGTACGCACTGCGCAGGAACCGCAGATCGCTGTGGTTCCCGAGAGCGGGATGGCGGGGGAGCCGCCGCGCCGCGGGCGTCCCGGGGTGCTGCGGCTGCTGTGGTTGCCAGGGGTAGGTCGGGTACGACGGTGGTGACGGTGAGGCAGGCTGCTGCGGGGGCCATGCGGCGGACGGCATGGGCCATCCAGGGGATGAATGGTGCGGCATATCTGACATCCCGGTTCTCCTTGCGCGGCTGAGGGTCCCGTTGGGGACCGCAGGGAGCTGGGTGGAGGGTGGGGCGAGACGCTACTCGCTGGTATCCGTGTGCGCGAGGGTTTCGGCAAACTGAGTGGTCGGTATGCCGATTTGTACCGGACACGGGGCCGCGCGAGGCCGGGGCCGACGGCCGAACGCCCCGATTCGAACCGCTCGTAACGGACTCGACTCGACCCGCTTGTAACGGACTCGGCTTGACCCTCTCGTAGCGGCAGGGTGCAGCCTCTGGGACCGAAGGCGGACACGACCCCGACGCCGGGTCCACCGACGGGTGGAGAACCCCTAGGGGGATCTCCGTACTTGAGGCAGGGGAGGGTTCGTACCGCCGGAGGACGAGAAGGGGACCGGCCGCTCCTTAGCCTTTCTTTACGCGGTCGGGGGGCACGGCGGTCGGCCACCGGGTCGTACGCACCGCCCGTTCGGGGGTGGGGTTTTCCCCAGCACAAGACTGCGCTGGGCACCAGCGCGCCGGACCGCCTGACCAGACCAGACTGAAGCGCGTACCGCACGGCGGTCCACCGCCGGCGGCCGGCACCGCAGCCGCATGTGCGGCTCGACCGCCCGCCGGCACCAGCGACCTGGATAGCGCGACCCAGCAGTGACCGAGATCCCTGGCACATCCCTGCACCATCTGCCGACCGACATAGGAGACTTACCGTGACAACGGCTGTGACCATTCCCAAGCACGGGGGCACGGGCGGGACTACGGCCGTAGCCGCGCGGGCGCGGCAGGTCGTCAAGGCCTACGGCTCGGGCGAGACCCGCGTCGTCGCGCTCGACCAGGTCGACGTGGACATCACCCGGGGCCAGTTCACCGCGATCATGGGCCCGTCGGGGTCCGGCAAGTCGACGCTGATGCACTGCCTGGCGGGCCTGGACACCGTGACCTCCGGTCAGATCTACCTGGACGACACCGAGATCACCGGCCTCAAGGACAAGAAGCTCACCCCGCTGCGCCGGGACCGGATCGGCTTCATCTTCCAGGCGTTCAACCTGCTGCCGACACTCAACGCCATCGAGAACATCACGCTGCCGATGGACATCGCAGGGCGCAAGCCGGACAGGCAGTGGCTGGAGCGGGTCGTGGAGACCGTCGGTCTCGCCGGACGGCTCAAGCACCGGCCCTCCCAGCTCTCCGGCGGCCAGCAGCAGCGCGTCGCCGTCGCCCGTGCGCTCGCCTCCCGGCCCGAGATCATCTTCGGTGACGAGCCGACCGGAAACCTCGACTCCCGGGCCGGGGCCGAGATCCTGGGTTTCCTGCGCCGCTCCGTCGACGAGCTCGGCCAGACGATCGTGATGGTCACGCACGACCCGGTCGCCGCCTCCTACGCGGACCGCGTGCTGTATCTCGCGGACGGCCGGATCGTCGACGAGATGCTCCGCCCGACCGCCGACGCCGTCCTGGACAGGATGAAGGACTTCGACGCCCGGGGGCGTACGTCATGACCGTCATGAAGACCTCCATGCGCAACTTCTTCGCGCACAAGGGACGCATGGCGCTGTCCGCCGTCGCCGTGCTGCTGTCGGTGGCGTTCGTGTGCGGCACGCTCGTGTTCACGGACACTATGAACACGACGTTCGACAAGCTCTTCGCGACCACCGCATCGGATGTCACGGTCAGCGCCAAGGGCGCGTCCGACACCGGCGAGACCCAGGCCGGCAACGGCAAGCCGCCGGTCATGCCCGCCTCCGTCCTCGACGAGGTGCGCGGCGTCGACGGGGTCAAGTCCGCCGAGGGCACCGTCTTCTCGACCTCGGTGACCGTCGTCGACGCCGACAAGGACAGCCTCTCGCCCACGAGCGGCGCCCCGACCATCGTCGGCAACTGGAACGCCAACGAGGCCCGCACCATGGAGATCTCCTCCGGGCGGGCGCCGCGCGAAGCCGGGCAGATCATGGTCGACGCGGACACCGCCGACAAGCACCACCTGGGGCTCGGCGACGAGATCGGCGTCATCACCGCGGTCGGCACCCACAAGGCGAAGATCTCCGGCATCGCGGAGTTCACCGTCACCAACCCCGGTGCCGCGATCTTCTACCTCGACACGAAGACCGCCCAGCGGACCCTGGTGGGCGAGAGCGGCGTCTACACCAACATCAACGTCACCGCCGCGTCCGGGGTCAGTGACGCGCAGCTGAAGAAGGACGTCGCCGCGGGACTCGGCGGCGCCTACCAGGTGCAGACGGCCAAGGAGGTCGCCGACGCCAACGCCCAGGATGTCGAGGAGTTCATGGGCGTGATGAAGTACGCGATGCTCGGCTTCGCCGGGATCGCCTTCCTGGTCGGCATCTTCCTCATCATCAACACCTTCTCGATGCTGGTGGCCCAGAGGACCCGCGAGATCGGTCTGATGCGCGCCATCGGGTCGAGCCGCAGGCAGGTCAACGGCTCGGTCTTGGTCGAGGCGCTGCTGCTCGGCTTCTTCGGCTCGGTGCTCGGCGTCGGCGCGGGCGTAGGCCTGGCCATCGGGCTGATGAAGCTCATGGGCATGATGGGCATGCACCTGTCGACCGACGACCTGACCGTCGCCTGGACGACGCCGGTGGTCGGTCTGGTGCTCGGCGTCGTGGTCACCGTGCTCGCCGCGTATCTGCCCGCCCGGCGCGCGGGCAAGGTCTCGCCCATGGCCGCGCTGCGCGACGCCGGAGCCCCGGCTGACGCGAGGGCCGGACGGGTACGGGCCCTCGTCGGCCTGGTCCTCACCGGCGCCGGCGGCTACGGCCTGTACCTGGCGGCCGCCGCCGACAAGGCGAGCGAGGGCTCGCTGTGGCTCGGCGTGGGCGTGGTCCTCACCCTGATCGGCTTCGTCGTCATGGGCCCGCTGCTCGCGGGCGGCGTGGTCCGGGTCATCAGCGCCGTGCTGCTGCGGCTTTTCGGCCCGGTCGGACGGATGGCCGAGCGCAACGCGCTGCGCAACCCGCGCCGCACGGGTGCCACGGGCGCGGCCCTGATGATCGGCCTCGCGCTGGTCGCCTGCCTGTCGGTCGTCGGCTCGTCGATGGTGGCCTCCGCGACCGACCAGCTCGACAAGACCGTCGGCACGGACTTCATCATCCAGTCCGATCGCGGGCAGCCGATCACTCCGCAGGCGGTGGAGGCAGCGAAGTCGGCTGAGGGCGTGGAGCGGTTCACCGAGTACAAGGTGCTGGACGCCACGCTGACCACGCCGGACGGCAAGACGTCCAAGGGCGAGACGATCAACGCCGCCGACCCGTCGTACGCGCAGGACCTGCGCACCGAGACGGTGGCCGGCGATCTCTCGGACGCCTACCGCCCCGACTCGATGTCCGTCTTCGAGGGCTTCGCGAAGAAGCACGGCATCGAGCTCGGCTCGAAGGTCGGGGTCGAATTCAGGGACGGGGCGACGGCGGAGCTGACGGTCCGCGCGATCACCAGCGACGAAGCCGTCATCGACAAGGGCGCGATGTACGCGTCGATCGCGACGGTGGCCAGGTATGTGCCCGCCGACAAGATGCCCCTCGACGTCCTGCTCTTCGCCTCGGCGAAGGACGGCCAGGAGGCGGCCGCGTACAAGTCGCTGAAGGCGGCTCTGGACGACTACCCGCAGTACACGGTCCGCGACCAGACCGACTACAAGCAGGCGCTGAAGGACCAGATCGGCCAGCTGCTCAACATGATCTACGGCCTCCTGGCCCTGGCGGTCGTCGTCGCGATCCTGGGTGTGGTGAACACCCTGGCCCTCTCGGTGGTGGAGCGGACCCGCGAGATCGGCCTCATGAGGGCGATCGGTCTCTCCCGTCGCCAGCTGCGCCGCATGATCCGCCTCGAGTCGGTCGTCATCGCCCTCTTCGGAGCGCTGCTCGGCCTCGGCCTTGGCATGGGCTGGGGCGCCACGGCCCAGAAGCTGCTGGCCCTCGAGGGCCTGAAGGTCCTGGAGATCCCCTGGCCGACGATCACGGCGGTCTTCGTGGCCTCGGCCTTCGTGGGCCTGTTCGCGGCACTGGTACCGGCGTTCCGGGCGGGGCGGATGAACGTGCTGAACGCGATCGCAACCGAATAGCCATTGCGGGCGGGGAACCGGGGGAGTGCGGGGCCCGGGGAGCGAGCGTCTCCCCGGGCCCCGCCTGTGCTCATCCCTTCTTGCGGCCGAGGTGGAGCACCATGACCGTGACAGTGCTCTCGATGATCTCGTACATGACGCGGTACTGGCCTACTCTCATCCGCCGCAGGTCGCGTGAGCCGAGCTCCACTGTTCCCGGTGGCCGAGGGTCGGAGGCGAGGAGGTCGGTTGCCTCGAACACTCGTCGTAGGCCGTCAGGGTCGTCCACCAGGAATTTGGCAGCAGTGTCGAGGGCTGGCTCGTCCCAGTGGACTAAATAGCTCATGGGCGGCCCAATCCAAGACGGGCACGGGCCTCGTCCTGCGGAATGCCGACCACCTCACCGCTGGCCTGGCGGGCCCGGTAACGAGCCAGTGCCAGCTGGTCCTCCAGATCCTCCAGCCGCTCCTCCAATTCGGCCAACTCTCTCGGGTTTATGAACACGGCCGCAGCCTGACCGTGATCCGTGATGGTGATGCGCTCGCGATCGTGGGACGCCCGGCGGATCAGGGAGCCGAACTGAGCGCGGGCCTCAGTGATGGGAAACGTTGCACTCATGTACAGAACTGTACGGCTCGACCCGTGGCGAGTCGATCCCTCAAAAGGGTGAGCCCTCCGCGGGCGTCGTACTCTGGACACCCCCGGCCCGTGCGACGTGTCGGGCGGTTCGCGTTGCCCCCTCACTCCGGACGGATGCCCTTCATGAGCCTGCACGGTCTGCTCGACGCCGTAGTCAAGGACCCCGCACTCGCCGAAGCGGTGAGGGCCGCCACCGACGGCAACCGCATGCACGTCGACCTGGTGGGACCGCCCGCGGCCCGCCCCTTCGCGGTGGCGGCGCTCGCGCGCGAGTCGAACCGCCCCATCCTGGCCGTGACGGCGACAGGCCGGGAGGCCGAGGACCTCGCGGCGGCCCTGCGCTCGCTGCTCCCGCCGGACGGGATCGTCGAGTACCCGTCGTGGGAGACGCTCCCGCACGAGCGGCTCTCGCCGAGGTCGGACACCGTGGGCCGCCGCCTCGCGGTCCTGCGCCGCCTCGCGCACCCGAGCGACGACGACCCGGAGACCGGCCCGGTCTCCGTCGTCGTCTCGCCCGTACGCTCCGTGCTCCAGCCGCAGGTCAAGGGCCTCGGCGACCTGGAACCGGTCAGTTTGCGCACCGGACAGCAGGCCGACCTGGAGGAGACGGTCGACGCGCTGGCCGCCGCCGCGTACGCGCGCGTGGAACTCGTCGAGAAGCGCGGCGAGTTCGCGGTCCGCGGCGGCATCCTCGACGTGTTCCCGCCGACCGAGGAGCACCCCCTCCGCATCGAGTTCTGGGGCGACGACGTCGAGGAGATCCGCTACTTCAAGGTCGCCGACCAGCGCTCCCTCGAAGTCGCCCAGCACGGCCTGTGGGCGCCGCCCTGCCGTGAGCTGCTGCTCACCGACGACGTGCGGCAGCGGGCGGCCGCGCTCGCCGAGCGCCACCCGGAGCTCGGCGAACTGCTCGGCAAGATCGCCGAGGGCATCGCGGTCGAGGGCATGGAGTCCCTCGCGCCGGTCCTCGTCGACGACATGGAGCTGCTGCTCGACGTACTGCCCAAGGGCAGCATGGCCGTCGTCTGCGACCCGGAGCGGGTGCGCACCCGGGCCGCGGACCTGGTGGCGACGTCGCAGGAGTTCCTGCAGGCGTCGTGGGCTGCGACCGCGGGCGGGGGCGACGCCCCCATCGACGTCGGCGCCGCATCGCTCTGGTCCATCGCGGACGTCCGTGACCGGGCCCGCGAGCTGGACATGATGTGGTGGTCGGTGTCCCCGTTCGCCGCGGACGAGGAGCTCGACGCGGACACGCTGAAGCTCGCGATGCACGCCCCCGAGTCGTACCGCGGCGACACCGCCAGGGCGCTGGCCGACACCAAGGGCTGGATCTCGGACGGCTGGCGCACCGTCTACGTCACCGAGGGCCACGGAACCGCGGCTCGCACCGTCGAGGTGCTCGGCGGCGAGGGCATCGCGGCCCGCCTCGACCAGGACCTGGGCGAGCTCACCCCGTCCGTCGTGCACGTCGCGTGCGGCTCGATCGACTACGGCTTCGTCGACCCGGCCCTCAAGCTCGCGGTCCTCACCGAGACCGACCTGTCCGGGCAGAAGGCGGCCGGCAAGGACGGCGCGCGCATGCCCGCCCGCCGCCGCAAGACGATCGACCCGCTGACGCTGGAGGCGGGCGACTACATCGTCCACGAGCAGCACGGCGTCGGCCGCTACATCGAGATGGTGCAGCGCACGGTGCAGGGCGCGACCCGCGAGTACCTCGTCGTCGAGTACGCCCCCGCCAAGCGCGGCCAGCCCGGCGACCGGCTCTACATCCCCACCGACCAGCTGGAGCAGATCACCAAGTACGTCGGCGGCGAGGCGCCCACGCTGCACCGGCTCGGCGGCGCCGACTGGACCAAGACCAAGGCGCGCGCCAAGAAGGCGGTCAAGGAGATCGCCGCCGACCTCATCAAGCTGTACAGCGCCCGCATGGCGGCCCCCGGCCACGCCTTCGGCCCGGACACGCCCTGGCAGCGCGAGCTCGAGGACGCCTTCCCGTACGCGGAGACGCCCGACCAGCTGACCACGATCGCCGAGGTCAAGGAGGACATGGAGAAGACGGTCCCGATGGACCGCCTGATCTGCGGCGACGTCGGCTACGGCAAGACGGAGATCGCGGTCCGCGCGGCCTTCAAGGCGGTCCAGGACGGCAAGCAGGTCGCGGTCCTGGTCCCCACGACTCTGCTGGTGCAGCAGCACTTCGGCACGTTCTCCGAGCGATACGGACAGTTCCCCGTGAACGTCCGCGCCCTGAGCCGCTTCCAGACGGATACGGAGGCGAAGGCCACCCTGGAGGGGCTGCGCGACGGCTCGGTCGACATCGTCATCGGCACGCACCGCCTCTTCTCCTCCGAAACCAAGTTCAAGGACCTCGGCCTGGTCATCGTCGACGAGGAGCAGCGCTTCGGCGTCGAGCACAAGGAGCAGCTGAAGAAGCTCCGCGCCAACGTCGACGTCCTGACCATGTCGGCCACCCCCATCCCCCGTACGCTCGAGATGGCCGTGACCGGCATCCGCGAGATGTCGACGATCACGACACCGCCGGAGGAGCGGCACCCGGTGCTGACCTTCGTCGGGCCGTACGAGGAGAAGCAGATCGGCGCCGCGATCCGCCGTGAACTGCTGCGTGAGGGCCAGGTCTTCTACATCCACAACCGGGTCGAGTCGATCGACCGTGCGGCCGCGCGGCTGCGCGACATCGTGCCCGAGGCCCGCATCGCCACGGCCCACGGCCAGATGTCCGAGGGGACCCTGGAGCAGGTCGTCGTGGACTTCTGGGAGAAGAAGTACGACGTCCTCGTCTCCACGACGATCGTCGAGTCGGGCATCGACATCTCCAACGCCAACACGCTGATCGTGGAGCGCGGCGACAACTTCGGCCTCTCGCAGCTGCACCAGCTGCGCGGCCGCGTCGGCCGAGGCCGCGAGCGCGGCTACGCCTACTTCCTCTACCCGCCGGAGAAGCCGCTGACCGAGACCGCCCACGAGCGGCTCGCGACCATCGCCCAGCACACGGAGATGGGCGCGGGCATGTACGTGGCGATGAAGGACCTGGAGATCCGCGGCGCCGGCAACCTGCTGGGCGGCGAGCAGTCGGGCCACATCGCGGGTGTCGGCTTCGACCTGTACGTACGCATGGTCGGCGAGGCCGTCGCGGACTACCGGGCGTCGCTGGAGGGCGGTGTCGAGGAGGAGCCGCCGCTCGAGGTCAAGATCGAGCTCCCGGTCGACGCGCACGTCCCGCACGACTACGCGCCGGGCGAGCGCCTGCGCCTGCAGGCCTACCGGGCGATCGCCTCCGTCAACACGGAGGACGACATCAAGTCGGTACGCGAGGAACTGGTCGACCGCTACGGCAAGTTGCCGGAGCCGGTGGAGAACCTGCTGCTGGTGGCGGGGCTGCGCATGCTGGCGCGTGCGTGCGGCGTCGGCGAGATCGTGCTGCAGGGCAACAACATCCGCTTCGCGCCTGTGGAGTTGAGGGAGTCCCAGGAGCTGCGGCTGAAGCGGCTCTACCCGGGCACGGTCATCAAGCCCGCCGTCCACCAGGTGCTGGTGCCCCGGCCGAAGACCGCGAAGGTCGGCGGGAAGCCGCTGGTCGGGAGGGAACTGCTGGGGTGGACCGGGGAGTTCCTGACGTCGATTCTGGGGTCGTAGCAGGTATTTACGACTCCGGGTTACGACTCCGCGTCCGGCTCCGCGTTACGGCTCAGGGTTACGGCTCCGGGGGATTTACGACTCCGGGGTCGCGCCCGATCGGAACAGCATCCCCGTCAGGGCGCGGAAGACGTCCTCGGGATCGCGGTCGCCCACCGGTCCGTCCAGGTTGTGGCTGAGCAGCAGCGTGGCGAAGCCGTGGGCCAGGGACCAGGCGGCCACACCGGCGAGGCGGGCGTCGGGGCCGCGGCCCGAGGACGGGACGGCGGCCACCGCGGTGCGCAGGCGCTCGCCCGCAAGCGCTCTGGCCGTGGCGAGTTCGAGGTCGTTCTCGCGCAGCAGTTCCGGTGTGAACATCACCTGGAAGTGGGCCGGGTGCTCGCGCGCGAACCGGACATAGCGCACGCCGGCGTCCCGCAGGTCCTTCGCCTCGTCGAGCGCGGTGGCCAGCAGTGCGTATCCCTCGGCCGCGATCGCGGTGAGCAGGCCCGTGCGGTCTTTGAAGTGGTGGGCTGGGGCGGCGTGTGACACGCCGGCCCTGCGGGCAAGGTCGCGCAGGCTCAGCGCGGACGGCCCGTCAGTGGCGATCACATCGAGGGCGGCCGACAGCACGGCCCGCCGCAGGTCGCCGTGGTGGTAGGGGCGCTGATGGGTCATGCCCAGCAGACTACGCCGTATCTAGGCATTGACAAGTTCTCGCTTGCGCGGGCAATCTAGTCACTGTCAAGTTCTGCGGGTACGGGTTACTGGCCGGTGGCGCGACGAGGAGCGAAGCCATGTCCGAGAACGTCAGCAAGGCAAGCGGGACGGTGGCGCAGGCCAAGAGGGCCGAGAGGGCCGAGAGGGTCGAGCTCGGCCGGGTGCGGCAGATGTGGCATCTGCTGGAGCCCCTGCATGCCGTGCTCTACTACGCGCCCGAGTCCTTCGAGGAGGCGGCAGCACTCGGTTACGGAACGGACGTCCGATGGCCGAGCTATTTCCCGTTCCGGGCGGCCCCGCTGGGCCAGGTCGGCGCCGAGCGCGTGACCTCCGCGTTCTACAGCTTCAGCCCGCGGATGGTCGCCGAGTACGTCGATCCGGCATGGCGCATAGCCCGGCCCGGCGACGTGCTGAAGGCGCGGGAGCGGGCGATCGACCGCGCCTACCGGGCGATATGGGGTGACCGGGTCGACAGCCCGGAGCTCGCCGAGGCGGCCGTGCTCGCCCGCCGGGCCGCCGAGGCGGCGAACACCGCGGGCCGCCCCCTCGCCGCGGCCAACGCGGAACTGGCGTGGCCGGAGGCCCCGCATCAGCAGCTGTGGCACGCGGCGACGATCCTGCGCGAGCACCGCGGCGACGGCCACCTTGCCGCCCTGCTCATAGCCGGACTGGACCCGACCGAGGCGCTGGTCTCCTTCGCGGGCATCGGAGCGGCGTCCGCCGACACGTTCCGCAGCCGCGGGTGGGGTGACGAGGAGTGGGGAGCCGCCCGCGAACGGCTCGTGGCACGCGGGCTGTTGGACGAGGACGGCGTGGCCACCGAGGCGGGCCGTGCCCTGCGTGCGGAGGTGGAGCGGCGCACCGACGAGCTGGGCGCCGGCCCGTGGGGAGCCCTCGGCCCGGATGGCACCGCCCGGCTCGCCGATCTGCTGGGGGAGTTCTGGGTCGCCGTACTCGGCTCGGGACTGCTCCCGTCGGAGACGACGCTGGGGATCGGGAAGGTGTGAGAGGAGGCGAGAGGAGAGGAGGGGAGGGGAGGGGGTGAGGCGCCCGAGGCATGCCGAAGCGGCCAGGCATGCCGTGCCGCCGTCTGACTGATTCGTCGCCCGAGGGCGGTGTGCTGCGGCATCAGGATGCGGGCTGCGGCTTGCGTCGAGGCCCGCGTGCTGCGTCGTTCGTCAGGGCTGCGGCCGGTCGGATTCGTGCTCCCGGTCCGCCAGCCGCTCGTTCAACTGCTGCTGGATCGTGTCCGGATTGTCTTCCCTGTCCCCGTAAGGGTGGCCGCCGGTCCTCTCGTCGGGCTCATGCGCGGTCGTCTCGGAGGCGTGCCCGGCTCTGTGCCGTCCCTGGCCCTTGAATCTGTCGAAGATGCCCATGTCAGAGCTCCTTCCGGAGGGATTCAACCCCGACGATACGCCCGAGTTGCGGAGAATGCGCGCCTGTCCGTCGGCGTGCCCTGAACGCTCCGCCGCTACCGTGGGCCGCCGGAGAACCGCGCCGAAGGGCCGGAAGGCCCTGAAGGAGTGGATATGGGAGCGGGTGTGGGGAGGGGAGCGCTGTGGCGCTCGGGGACATAAGGGACGCAGGAGTTGTGGGGCGGGTGAGCGAGCCGAAGCCGGGCCGCCCGGCCACGGTCGGGTGCCCGGCCAGGGGTCGCCGACGGGCTGAGGCCACGCGCTGGGCGGCGGTCACCCGGCGCGCCCGGTCGGTGCTTGCCCTGGTCGTGGTCGCGGCGTTCGCCGTGGGGTGTGACGCCATCGACGTCCCCTCTTCTTCCCACACGTCTTCGCATTCCTCGTCGGGGTCCGGAGCCGGTGTCTCCGACGGGCGTGCTGCCAGTCCCCTGGAGAACCCGGAGGGGATGAAGCCGGGGCTGGCGCCCATCACCTCGGACGCGGACAGGGGTGAGGCGCTGA
Organism: Streptomyces himalayensis subsp. himalayensis; assembly: GCF_013778455.1. Taxonomy (GTDB): domain Bacteria; phylum Actinomycetota; class Actinomycetes; order Streptomycetales; family Streptomycetaceae; genus Streptomyces; species Streptomyces himalayensis. Next base: position 65,473 of record NZ_JACEHE010000022.1, read on the forward strand.
AGCTCATCGAGAGGCTGCAGGTCAAGGGACGGGGTCCCAAGACGGGTTACGACCGCGACGAGTTCGGCTACGCCTGGATGGACACCGCCGACGGAGTCCCGCTGGCCCGCAACGGCTGCGACACTCGAAACGATCTTCTGAAGCGTGATGGCCGGGAGCTTCGCTTCCGGTCCGGTTCCGACTGCGTCGTCGTCTCCATGACGCTGCAGGACCCGTACAAGGGCCAGAGCATCAAGTGGCTCAAGCAGCGGGCTGCCGAGGTGCAGATCGACCACGTGGTGCCGCTGTCGTACAGCTGGCAGATGGGCGCCTCCCGCTGGCCGGAGAGCAAACGTGAACAGCTCGCCAACGACCCGCTCAATCTCCTCCCCGTCGACGGACCGACGAACAGCAGCAAGGGGGACTCCGGGCCCGCCTCGTGGTTGCCGCCCAGCAAGCCGATCCGCTGTTCGTACGCGGTGAGGTTCGGGCAGGTGGCGCTCAAGTACGAGATGCCTGTGACGGCGGCGGACAAGCAGATGATGCTCGCCCGGTGCGGAGGCTGATCCCGGCCTTGGCGCCACGGAGTTGACGCGGTGGTGCGTGGGCGGGCGAGGCACGGTACGCCGCGCCACGGCAACGTGGCCCCAAGCCGGAGGCGATCAGTCCGGCAACGGTTCGGTACAACCCGTGACCGGTTGTCCGAGTCGACGGATACGCTCAGCCCTGCACTCGTTCCCGTCCCTGTTCGAGTGTTCATGTCGTACGTCGTCCTCGTCGAGGATTCAGGAGCAGCCATGCACGGCCACGGCCAACTGCCGCCACCGCGTCATCGCCCCACGCAGGGTGTGCAGATCACGCTGCGCGTGGTCTTCGTGGCGCTGGCGGTGCTGAGCTGTGGATTCCTCGCCTGGCCTGCCTTGCTGCGGCTTGCCGTCACGACCCGCAGAAGGCTCGACTGGATCCTGTTCACGGCCAAGGTCGTTCTCGACATCGTCGTCATCACACTCCTCGTCCAGGACCCGGGCGAGGAGGAGTTCACCACCTGGCGCGGGAACGTCGGGATGGGCATCCTGCTCGTCGGCCTGCTCGTCGTCGTCGCGTACTACCTGGCCGCGGACATACGCCACTACAGCCGGCCGGCGACCGGGGCCTACGCGCCCGCCACGGGCTACACCCAGCCCCAGGGCGGGTACGGCTACCCGGGGCCGCACCCCCAGCCGTACAACGCGACGACGGTCCCGACCCCGCAGGCCTCCGCGCCGAGCCCGCCTCCGTCTCAGCCGTCGGCGCCGTTCACCCCTGCGGTGCCCCCCGGGCCGCAACCCCCCGCGCCGGGACGCCCCGCGCCCGCCCGTATCGACCAGGTCCGCGCCGAACTCGACGAGCTCAGCGACTATCTGCGCAAGCAGGACGGCGGCATGCACAGCGGCGGCATACGTGACGGTGGCCCGGCCGGCGGCGCCCCGCAGGAGGGCGGCATGCCCGGTGGCGGCCCGCAGGGCGGCTTCCGGCCCGAGGGCGGCAGGTGACCGTGGCGGCAGGACGCATCGTCTCCGGCCGCTACGAACTGTCCGCGCTCCTCGGGCAGGGCGGCATGGGCCAGGTCTGGACGGCCTACGACCAGCGGCTCGACCGGCGCGTCGCCGTGAAGCTGCTGCGCCCCGACAAGGTCGCCGGGCAGGAGGCCGACGAGCTGCGCCGCCGCTTCATGCGCGAGTGCCGCGTCACTGCGCAGGTCGACCACCCCGGCCTGGTCACCGTGCACGACGCGGGCAGCGAGGGAGAGGAGCTCTTCCTCGTCATGCAGTACGTGGACGGCGCCGACCTCGCCGACCATCTCGCCGAGCACTCCCCCTACCCCTGGCAGTGGGCCGTCGCCGTGGCCGCGCAGCTGTGCGCCGCACTCTCCGCGGTGCACGCCGTGCCGATCGTGCACCGCGACCTCAAGCCGCGGAACGTGATGGTGAAACAGGACGGCACCGTCACCGTCCTCGACCTCGGCGTCGCCTCCGTCATGGACAACGACACCACCCGGCTCACCCACACCGGTTCGCCCATCGGCAGCCCCGCCTACATGGCTCCCGAGCAGGCGATGGGCGGTGCCGTCGGCCCGTACACGGACCTGTACGCCCTCGGCGTGGTGCTGCACGAACTCCTCAGCGGAGACGTGCCGTTCTCCGGAAGCACCGTCCTAGGCGTCCTGCACCGCCACCTCTACGAGCCGCCGCTGCCGGTGCGCCGACTGCGCCCCGAGGTTCCCGAGGCGCTCGAGGACCTGGTCCTGCGGCTGCTCGCCAAGGACCCCCAGCATCGCCCGGGTTCCGCACAGGACGTCTACGAGAAGCTGGCCGCGTTGCTGCCCCCGCGCGCGAGCGCCTTCCCCGGAGGACCGCTCGATCCCACGCGCCCCTTCGTCCGCCCGCATGCCCCCTGGCCGGACCGTGCCGTCACGCCGTCGCCCCAGCCGGCCGCACCCGTCTCTCCGGGCCGGCAGGACGTCGCGGCCGCCGTCGACGAGGTCAAGAAGCTGCTCGGCGAGGGCCGCATCACCCAGGCCGTCGACATCCTCGGCGCGATCCTGCCGACAGCCGCCGCTCAGCACGGCGAGCGCTCACCCGTCGTACGGACGCTGCGCAAGCAGTACGCGGCCACGCTCATGGACGACGGGCAGTATCGCCGCGCGCTGCCCGAGCTGCGCCGTCTCGCCGACGAACGCGCCGCCGAGGCCGGATCCTCCGACCCCGGAGCACTGCGGTTCCGCTACGACGCGGCCCAGTGCCTGGAGCAGCTCGGCGAAGCCGCCGCCGCGCTCGCCGAGTACCGGTCGCTGCTGCCGTACTACCAGAACCAGTACGTGTCCGGAGATCCCGAGCTGCCGCTCGACATCCGCCGCCGCATCGGCCATCTGCTGCTCGCCCTCGGAGACCGGGCCGCCGCCCACGACACCCTGGTCCGGCTGCTGCACGACGCGGACAGGGTGCACGGACCCGGCCACCCCTTCCAGGCCGAGATCCACCGGACTCTGCAGTGGCTGGGGCAGGTGCGGGGCTGAGAACGGCTGGCTGAAAGCGGCCGGAGAGCGGCCGAGAGCGGCCGAGAGCGGCCGACGCGCTTGAAAACGGCTGACCAAGGGGTGCCGGAAGTCCGCGCGAATCGTTGGTCGAATGGGTGGCCGAGAGCGTGGCCACTGCCTACCATCGATCACCGCAAGACTTTGTGCACCGTCGCACAATCTCCTCGGGAGGCTTCCTTGCACCGCCGCCGTCGCCGTATCGCGCTCGCCGTCTCCTCCGCGGCGCTCCTCGCCGCAACACCGCTGCTCACCGCCTGCGGAAACGATGCACGCCCGGGTGCCGCGGCCGTCGTCGGCGGCGACCGGATCACGGTCGCACAGCTGGAGGGGAGGGTGGCCGAGGTGCGGGACGCCCAGCGGGCGGCCTCCGCCGACGAAGCTCAGTACGCGCAGGCCATCGCCGCGACCGGCGGCCTCAGCCGCGACACCCTGCACACCCTGGTGCTGGACCGGGTGGTGCACCGCGCCGCCGCCGACGCCGGGGTGCGTGTGACGCGCAAGCAGGTCCAGGGCGTCCGGTCGGGCCTCGAACAGCAGGCCGGCGGCGCGAAGCAGCTGGAGGCGGCCTGGCTGCAGCAGTACAGCGTCGCCCCTGCGCGCGTCGACGAGGCCCTCCGTACCGAGATCGAGGCCCAGGAGCTCGCGAAGCGGCTCGGCGCCGACATGAACACATCGGCCGGCCAGGCCACGTTCTGGAAGGCCCTCTCGGACGCGTCGAAGGCGCTCAACATCGACCTCAACCCGCGGTACGGCACCTGGGACGTGGACAAGAGCCGCCGCGCGGACGCCAAGACGCCATGGATCCGCGAGGTCACGTCGGCCGGGGACAAGCAGGCGTAGGCGTAGGCGTCGCGGCGGTGTCGGTGGCGTGGGTTACGTTCGATGCGTGAACGCAACCAGCTCTGAGGACCCCGGCCGTATCGTCCTGCTCACCACCAGCCATCGCGTCGCGCCCGGGCTGCTGTCCTGGCCCGCCTGGCAGGCGCTCCGCACGGCCGACCGCGTGCTCTGCGCCGACGAGGCGCACCCGCAGCTGCCCTATCTGCGGGACGCGGGCATCGAGGTCGAGCAGGAGGCCCCCACGGCCCAGGAGCTGGTGGACGCCTGTGCGGGCGGCCGGACGGTGGCCGTCGTCGCCACGGGCGAGGGCGAGCCGCGGCTGACCGACGGACTGGCGAGGCTGGCCGGCTCGGGCCGTGTGCAGATGCCCGCACTGGAGCTGCTCCCCGGCTCGTACGACCTGCCGGGCGCCCGCCTCCTCGACCTCGTCCAGGTCATGGACCGCATCCGCACCGAATGCCCCTGGTCGTCGACGCAGACGCACCAGGGCCTCGCCAAGTACGGCATCGAGGAGGCGTACGAACTCGTCGAGGCGATCGAGTCCGGCGACCGCCACGAGCTGCGGGAGGAGTTGGGCGATGTGCTGCTCCAGGTGGTGTTCCACGCCCGTATAGCGCAGGAGGGCCGCCCGGAGGACGGATCTGAGGCGTTCTCCATCGATGACGTGGCCGGCACGATCGTCGAGAAGCTCATCCACCGCCACCCCCATGTCTTCGGCGACGACACCGCGGAGACGCCCGAGGACGTCAAGGCGCACTGGTTGCGTACGAAGGCGGTGGAGAAGCAGCGGACGTCCGTGACCGAGGGCATCCCGCTGCACCAGCCCGCCCTCGCGCTCGCCGCCAAGCTCGCGTCGCGCACCCGCACGGCGGGGCTCGACGTCGCGCTCCCGGCCGGCGGCGGCATCGGGTACGAACTACTGGCGCTGGCCACGCGAGCGGAGGCGGAGGGCACGGACCCGGAGACCGCCCTGCGGGTGGCGGCCCGCGCCTACCGGGACGCGATCCGCGCCGCGGAAGAGGCGAGGGCCAGGGGCTGAGCCAGCCGACGGCAAGGGCTGCCACCGCCCCTTTGCCGCTGTCAGCGGTGATGCCCGGACAGCGGATACGGTCGAGACGTGCACGATCAGAACGCCGCCGACCCCGCACGGGAGTCCGACTCGCTGAGGGCGCCCGATCCCGTGAGGGAACCCGCCCCCGAGCTCTTCACCTGGGAGTTCGCCACCGACCCGTACCCCGCGTACGCGTGGCTGCGCGAGCACGCCCCCGTGCACCGCACCAGGCTGCCCAGCGGGGTCGAGGCCTGGCTGGTCACCCGGTATGCGGATGCGCGGCAGGCCCTCGCCGACCAGCGGCTGTCGAAGAACCCCGCGCACCACGACGAGCCCGCGCACGCCAAGGGCAAGACGGGGATCCCCGGCGAGCGCAAGGCCGAGCTGATGACGCATCTGCTCAACATCGATCCGCCGGATCACACGCGGCTGCGGCGGCTGGTGTCGAAGGCGTTCACTCCACGCAGGGTCGCCGAGTTCGCGCCGCGCGTGCAGGAGCTCACCGACCACCTCATCGACCAGTTCGCCGACAGAGGCACCGCCGACCTCATCCACGAGTTCGCGTTCCCGCTCCCCATTTACGCCATTTGCGACATGCTCGGCGTCCCCCGCGAGGACCAGGACGACTTCCGGGACTGGGCGGGCATGATGATCCGGCACGGTGGCGGACCGCGCGGGGGCGTCGCGCGGTCCGTGAAGAAGATGCGCGGCTATCTCGCCGAGCTGATCCACCGCAAGCGCGAAGGCCTGCGCCAGGACGGCGACGACGACCTCATCTCCGGGCTCATCCGCGCCTCCGACCACGGTGAGCACCTCACCGAGAACGAGGCGGCCGCGATGGCCTTCATCCTTCTGTTTGCCGGGTTCGAGACGACCGTCAACCTGATCGGCAACGGCACCTACGCCCTGCTGCGCAACCCAGCTCAGCGCGAGCGGCTGCAGAAGTCCCTCGCCGCGGGGGAGACGGGCCTGCTCGCCACGGGAGTCGAGGAACTCCTCCGGTACGACGGGCCGGTGGAGCTCGCCACCTGGAGGTTCGCGACGGAGGCGCTCACCATCGGTGGGCAGTACATCGAGCCCGGCGACCCCGTCCTCGTCGTACTCGCCGCCGCTGACCGTGACCCCGAGCGGTTCGCCGAACCCGACACCCTCGACCTGGCCCGGCGCGACAACCAGCACCTCGGATACGGGCACGGCATCCACTACTGCCTGGGCGCGCCCCTGGCCCGGCTGGAGGGGCAGACAGCCATCGCCACGTTGCTGACGCGCCTTCCTGACCTGCAACTCGACGCCGATCCGGACGATTTGAGATGGCGCGGCGGGCTCATCATGCGGGGGCTGCGGACACTGCCGGTGGGCTTCACCCCGCAGCCGCGCCGACATGACAGCTGACGTCTCGTCAATACTGTGACTTTCACGTGATCTCCGCTGCATCGACTTGTGACAAGCGTTCGACTCCCGCTACTTTCACGGTCGACTCGGGTATCAACTGTCCCAGTCGACCCAGTCTTGCCCGGTTGGCTCCGTCGGCCGGGTAAGTCCCCGACCGCGAAAGGCAACCGCATGCTCTCCGGGAACGGCCGACACCGTCGCCCCCGCCAGGCTCCGGCCCTCATCGTCGCGGCGGGGGTGACCGGATCGGCCATCGCGATCCCGTTGCTCGGTGCCACCAGCGCCGGCGCCGCGGACGCCACCACCTGGGACCGGCTCGCCGAGTGCGAGAGCGGCGGCGCGTGGAGCGCGAACGAGGGCGACGGCCACTACGGCGGCCTACAGCTCACGCAGGAGACCTGGGAGAACTACGGCGGCCTCGACTACGCCCCGAGCGCGGACCAGGCGAGCCGTTCACAGCAGATAGCCGTCGCCGAGAAGATCCTCGCGGACCAGGGTCCCAAGGCCTGGCCGACGTGCGCATTGCTCGTGGGTCTCTCTCAGGGCGGGGCGGCGGCGGACGTCGACCCGGGTGTGTCGGAGGACACGTCGAGCCCCTCGTCCGACGCCTCGTCCGGCTCGTCGGACGAGGCGGAGTCCTCCACGTCCGCTGAGCCGACCGACGACTCCCCGAAGGCTGCCGAAGGGTCGGAAGCCTCCGGCGAGTCAGAAACGGGTAATCCGGACGAGTCGGGCAAGTCCGATGAGTCTGCCCAGGATGAGGGTGATTCGCCCTCCGATTCGGCCACCGAGAGCCCCTCCGGCTCCGCCGAGTCCTCCGACTCCGAGGACTCCGGCACGGGAACCGGTCGGCACCGGGGCGAGAGCGCCCAGGAGGGCCTGGAGGACACCCGCTCCTCCGACTCCTCCGGCCGCCACGCCTCACGCTCCGACGCGGACCGCGGCGACGACGGCTCGTACACCGTGCGCACGGGCGACAGCCTCTGGGCGATCGCCGACGCCCATGACGTCGAGGGTGGATGGACCGCTCTCTACGACGAGAACAAGAAGACCGTCGGTGATGACCCGGACCTCATCCTCCCCGGTCAGACCCTGGATCTCGGTCTCGAATCGACCGATAAATAGCTATAGTTCAGGGCTAATTGTCCGTTTTTGTGAGACTGAGAGATGTGTCTCAGAAGCCCTGATCGTCTTTGATATCCGCCGAAGCGGATGTTTACGGTCGTGACCGCTCGCCATAGCGAGCACCCGCGGTCGTTACGCCGAATCCTGCCAGCGGCCATACGGGTTCAGTCGTCGCGTCCAGCGCCGTAGGCAGGAGCGGGGGACCCAAGGTTTGCGCCGGCAACGGCAGTTGAGCAGCTGAGCACATGGTGTCGGCTGACGACTGCAGGAACCGGCTTGGGGTGAAGTCGTGCGCAACAACGTGCGACCGGGCACTCACTCGGCCCGAACCCGACAGCTCACCTCGCAGGCGTCGGTGAGGGGATCACTCCATGCTGCGTTCCAGCAAGGGCAACCACCGTCGCTCGTCCGTTCTCAGCCGGACTTCTCGTATCGCCGCGCTCGCCGGTGTCACCGGTGTCGCCATCGCCGCCCCGTTGATGACGGCCGGCTCCGCCTCCGCCGCCACCGCCGCCGAGTGGGACGCCGTCGCCCAGTGCGAGTCGGGCGGCAACTGGTCCATCAACACCGGCAACGGCTACTACGGCGGCCTGCAGTTCTCGGCCTCCACCTGGGCCGCGTACGGCGGTACGGAGTACGCCGCCACGGCCGACAAGGCCACCAAGGAGCAGCAGATAGCCGTCGCCGAGAAGGTCCTGGCCGGTCAGGGCAAGGGCGCCTGGCCGAGCTGTGGCGTGGGTCTCTCCAACACCCCGCACGAGGGCGGTTCGAGCGCGGGCACCACGGACTCCGCCACGACCCAGCCGAGCGGCGCGACCCAGCAGGGCGACGCGACCCAGCAGGGCGACGCCACTCAGCAGAGCGAGTCGAGCGAGAGCGCGCCCACGCAGAGCGCGCCCACGCCGAGCACGACCACCCCCAGCACCACCACCGAGACCGCGCCCAGCACCACCACCGAGACCGCGCCCACGCCGAGCACGACCACCCCCAGCACCACCACCGAGACCGCGCCCAGCACCACCACTGAGACCGTGCCGAGCACGGAGGAGCAGGCCGCCCCCGGCTCCGAGGAGAGCACTGCGACCGTCGAGACCCCGACCGGCGAGACGGTCAAGAAGGGCGACGGCGAGTACGAGGTCGAGAACGGCGACACCCTCGGCGCGATCGCCAAGGACCACAAGGTCAAGGGCGGGTGGAAGAAGCTGTACGAGCTGAACAAGGACGTCGTCGCGGACTGCAACCAGCTCTACCCGGGTCAGCAGCTCCGCCTCGGCTGAGGCTTCCCCGAACTCTGAGGCTTCCCCGAACCCCTCGCCCCGGTGCGTGTTCCCCCGTACGCGCCGGGGCGAGGCCGTATCCGTACCGGCCGGAGCGAGGAGCTTTGTTTCGTTCAGAAACAATTTGCTCTCAGTTTTGTCCACGGGCCGGTCGGTCGGCTGGCCGTCGCCCCGGAGCCGGATAGGCTCTTGTCGCAAGGCCAAAGAAACACAGCCCCGCACTTCCAGCGTCACATCCCAGAAGGAGATGCTCGTGCCGTCCATCGACGTCGTCGTAGCCCGGGAAATCCTGGACTCCCGAGGCAACCCCACGGTCGAGGTCGAGGTCGGCCTCGACGACGGCAGCACCGGTCGTGCCGCCGTACCGTCCGGTGCGTCCACCGGTGCGTTCGAGGCCCTCGAGCTCCGTGACGGAGACGCCAACCGCTACGGCGGCAAGGGCGTCGAGAAGGCCGTCCTCGCCGTCATCGAGCAGATCGGCCCGGAGCTCGTCGGGTACGACGCCACCGAGCAGCGCCTGATCGACCAGGCGATGTTCGACCTGGACGCCACCCCGGACAAGTCATCCCTCGGCGCCAACGCCATCCTCGGCGTCTCGCTCGCCGTCGCCCACGCCGCCTCCGAGGCCTCCGACCTCCCGCTCTTCCGCTACCTGGGCGGTCCCAACGCGCACCTGCTGCCGGTGCCGATGATGAACATCCTGAACGGCGGCTCGCACGCCGACTCCAATGTGGACATTCAGGAGTTCATGATCGCCCCGATCGGCGCGGAGTCCTTCTCCGAGGCCCTGCGCTGGGGCACCGAGGTCTACCACACCCTCAAGAAGGTGCTGAAGTCCAAGGGCCTGGCCACCGGCCTCGGCGACGAGGGCGGCTTCGCCCCGAACCTCGGCTCCAACCGCGAGGCCCTCGACCTCATCCTCGAGGCCATCAAGGAAGCCGGTTACGCCCCCGGCGAGCAGATCGCCCTCGCGCTCGACGTCGCCGCCTCCGAGTTCTACAAGGACGGCAAGTACCTCTTCGAGGGCAAGGAGCGCTCCGCCGCCGAGATGACCGAGTACTACGAGGAGCTCGTCTCCGCGTACCCGCTCGTCTCCATCGAGGACCCGCTGTTCGAGGACGACTGGGCCGGCTGGAAGGTCATCACCGACAAGCTCGGCGACAAGGTCCAGCTGGTCGGCGACGACCTGTTCGTCACCAACCCCGAGCGCCTGTCCCGCGGCATCGAGGAGGGCGCCGCCAACGCCCTGCTGGTCAAGGTCAACCAGATCGGTTCGCTGACCGAGACCCTCGACGCCGTCGAGCTGGCCCAGCGCAGCGGCTTCAAGTGCATGATGTCGCACCGCTCCGGCGAGACCGAGGACGTCACCATCGCCGACCTGGCCGTCGCCACCAACTGCGGCCAGATCAAGACGGGTGCCCCGGCCCGCTCCGAGCGCGTCGCCAAGTACAACCAGCTGCTCCGCATCGAGGAGATCCTCGACGACGCGGCGGTGTACGCCGGCCGCAGCGCCTTCCCGCGCTTCAAGGGCTGACGCCCAAGGGCTGACGCCCAAGGGCTGACGCCCAAGGGCTGAGCCCAGCAGCCGCTTGGGAGGGCTGAGCCCAGCCCTCCCAAGGCCGGTCTAGCCAGTCGTACGTACGTCCCCGTACCCGGTCCCGTACCGTGTGCGGGGACGTACGCACGTGACGGGGAGGCGGGAACATGGCCGTGCTGTGTTATCCCGGGGGACAACCCCCGGACCCCCGGCCGAAGAGCAGGTGACTGGAGCATTGAGGCGAGGTGAGATGTCGTGACCGGCCGGGACCGGTTCTCCACCGCGACCCGGCTGCGGCTGCTCGGCGAGCAGACCGCCGCCCGTGTCTACCGCTCCCAGACCCGCCGCCAGGCCCGCCGTTCCCGGCTCACCGGCCGCGCCGCGCTCCTCGCGCTGGTGCTCTGCTCGCTGATCGTCGCGCTCGCGTATCCGATAAGGCAGTACGTCGCGCAGCGCGCCGAGATAGAGGATCTTGAGCGGCAGCGGAAGGAGGCCCGCGAGCGGGTCGAGGAGCTGCGCGATCTCAAGGCACGCTGGAAGGACGACGCGTACGCGGAGCAGCGGATCCGGGAGCGGCTGCACTATGTGATGCCGGGCGAGACCGGCTACATCGTGGTCGACCCGAACCCGGCGAAGCAGACGCGCACGAACCAGGGGGCGGCGCACCGCCCCTGGTACTCCAATGTCTGGGACGGTGTCGACAAGGCCGACAGCTCCGACGACTGACCGCCCCCCGTACAACCTCGTACGAACCCGTACGAACCCCGTGCAACCTCGTACGAACCCCGTACAACCTCGCATCTGACTACTGAAAGACGCACCTCACGGCATGGAAACCCCCCCGCCGCCCACCCCGCGCACCGAGCCGACCGACGCGGACGTCGAGGCCTTCAAGCAGCAGCTCGGCCGGCCGCCGCGCGGGCTGCGGGCCATCGCGCACCGCTGCCCGTGCGGACAGCCGGACGTCGTCGAGACGGCGCCGCGGCTGCCGGACGGTACGCCGTTCCCGACGCTGTACTACCTGACGTGTCCGCGGGCCGCGTCCGCGATCGGCACGCTGGAGGCCGACGGTGTCATGAAGGAGATGACGGAGCGGCTGGCCACCGATCCCGAGCTGGCGGCCGCGTACCGGGCGTCGCACGAGGACTACATCCGGCGGCGGGACGAGATCGAGGAGCTCACCGGGTTTCCGAGCGCGGGTGGGATGCCGGACCGGGTGAAGTGCCTGCACGTTCTGGTGGCGCACTCGCTGGCCGCCGGCCCGGGGGTCAACCCGCTCGGGGACGAGGCCCTTGCGATGCTTCCCGAGTGGTGGCGCAAGGGAGCGTGCGTGGTGACTGACGAAGGGTGATCGCCCCCGCCGCCCCTACCCCTCCCGTCCCTGGGGGCTGCGCCCCCAGACCCCGCTTCGGCCTTGACGGCCTCGTCCTCAATCGCCGGACGGGCTTACTCGGCTCACGAACCGCTGAAGGAATCCGCCATGACCCGTGTCGCCGCCATCGACTGCGGTACCAACTCCATCCGGCTGCTCGTCGCCGACGTCCATCCCGACAGCGGTGAGCTCGTCGAGCTCGACCGACGGATGAAGATCGTGCGGCTCGGGCAGGGCGTCGACCGGACCGGGCGGCTGGCGCCCGAGGCGCTGGAGCGGACCTTCGCCGCGTGCCGCGAATACGCCGAGGCGATAAGGGCGCACGGTGCGCAGAAGGTCCGTTTCGTGGCGACCTCCGCGTCCCGCGACGCCGAGAACCGCGACGACTTCGTCCGAGGTGTGTTCGACATCCTCGGAGTCGAGCCGGAGGTCGTCACCGGGGACCAGGAGGCCGAGTTCTCCTTCACGGGCGCGACCAAGGAGCTCGTGGGGCGGGACCACCTCGACAAGCCCTTCCTGGTCGTCGACATCGGCGGCGGCTCCACCGAGTTCGTCGTCGGCGAGGAGCACGTGCGCGCGGCCCGTTCCGTCGACATCGGCTGCGTACGGATGACCGAGCGCCATCTTGTACGCGACGGGGTGGTCACCGACCCTCCGACGGGGGGTCAGATCGAGGCCGTCCGGGCCGACATCGAAGCCGCGCTCGACCTCGCAGAGCAGACGGTGCCCCTCAAGGAGGCGCGCACGCTGGTCGGGCTCGCCGGGTCGGTCACCACCGTGGCCGCCATCGCGCTGGGGCTTCAGGAGTACGACTCCGCCGCGATCCACCACTCCCGTATCTCCTACGAGCAGGTCGCCGCCATCACGCGGCAGTTGCTCTCCTCCACCCACGCCGAGCGCGCGGCCATCCCCGTGATGCACCCGGGCCGGGTGGACGTCATCGGTGCGGGGGCCCTCGTCCTGCTCGCGATCATGGAACGGGTCGGTGTCCGCGAGGTCGTCGTCAGCGAGCACGACATCCTTGACGGAATTGCCCTGTCGATCGCCTGAGCGGGTCCTATAGCGTCTGAGCGCGTCTGAGCGCGTCCGAGGGGGCCCGAAAACCCCCTCGGCGACAGTCCCCCAGAGCCTTAAGGGCCTGGGAGGTGCCCCCCGTCGGAAAACTTCGTGAAGTTCTTCACAAGGAAATCCGCCCGGTAGGGCACGGATTCCCACTGCCGGCCCTGTCAGCAAGGGTGGTCGGCCCCCGGAAGGCCCGTTCCGGACCGTCGCTCGGGCGGCGCAAGCCGCGGGCGCGGGGTAGGTGGTACATCTCCTCCGAGACTGTTGAGGAGCAGCTCACGCGGGCTTGACAACGTTTTGTGAGGTGCCGTGGTTCCTTGCGGAATCATGACCTCCGTCACGTGGGCCGCGCAGTGTAGCAGAGCCCCTGCCGGAGCTTGTGAAGGGGCGCACGAGCGACCCCCTCTGTACGGGTGGATACTCGATGCCATGAGCACCACGGAGCGTCCCAGGATCCTCGTAGTCGGGGGCGGGTACGTAGGCCTGTACGCAGCTCGCCGCATCCTCAAGAAGATGCGCTACGGCGAGGCGACCGTCACGGTCGTCGACCCCCGCTCGTACATGACGTACCAGCCCTTCCTCCCCGAAGCCGCCGCCGGCAGCATCTCGCCTCGGCACGTCGTCGTCCCGCTGCGACGCGTGCTGCCCAAGGCTGAGGTCCTCACCGGCCGTGTCACCACCATCGACCAGGACCGCAAGGTCGCCACGATCGCCCCGCTGGTCGGCGAGGCGTACGAGCTGCCTTTCGACTACCTCGTCATCGCGCTCGGCGCCATCTCCCGGACCTTCCCGATCCCCGGCCTCGCCGAGCAGGGCATCGGCATGAAGGGCATCGAGGAGGCCATCGGCCTGCGCAACCACGTCCTCGAGCAGCTCGACAAGGCCGACTCCACGACGGACGAGGATGTCCGCCGCAAGGCGCTGACCTTCGTCTTCGTCGGCGGTGGCTTCGCGGGTGCGGAGACCATCGGCGAGGTCGAGGACATGGCCCGCGACGCCGCGAAGTACTACAGCAGCGTGTCCCGCGAGGACATGCGCTTCATCCTCGTCGATGCCGCGGACAAGATCCTCCCCGAAGTCGGTCCCAAGCTCGGCCAGTACGGCAAGGAGCACCTGGAGAGCCGCGGGGTCGAGGTTTACCTCTCCACCTCCATGGACTCCTGCGTGGACGGTCACGTGGTGCTGAAGAACGGCCTCGAGGTCGACTCCAACACCATCGTGTGGACCGCCGGTGTGAAGCCGAACCCGGCGCTGGCCCGCTTCGGCCTGCCGCTCGGCCCTCGCGGCCACGTCGACACCGCCGCCACCCTCCAGGTCCAGGGCACCGACTACATCTGGGCCGCGGGCGACAACGCCCAGGTGCCGGACGTCGCCGCCCGCAAGGCCGGTGTGGAGAACGCCTGGTGCCCGCCGAACGCCCAGCACGCGCTGCGTCAGGCGAAGGTCCTCGGCGACAACGTGATCGCCGGTATGCGTGGCTTCCCGCAGAAGGAGTACAGCCACGCCAACAAGGGTGCGGTCGCCGGTCTCGGCCTGCACAAGGGCGTCGCGATGATCTCCATGGGCAAGATGAAGATCAAGCTCAAGGGCCGTCTCGCCTGGTACATGCACCGTGGCTACCACGGCATGGCCGTGCCGACCTGGAACCGCAAGATCCGGGTCTTCGCCGACTGGACGCTCGGCATGTTCCTCAAGCGCGAGGTCGTCTCCCTCGGCGCCATGGAGACTCCGCGCGAGGAGTTCTACGAGGCAGCCAAGCCGACCCCCGCGCCGGCGTCGGCCCAGGCCGCCGCCAAGCCCGAGGAGAAGGCCAAGGCCTCCTGACCCGAGGGTCAACAAGGCCTCCTGACCGAGGGTCATCTGCTCAGCCCGAAGGGGCCGCCCGCCATCCGTGGTGCGGGCGGCCCCTTCGGCGTGTCCGAGGCGGCCCCTTCGATCGAGGCGACCCCTTCGGCGTGTCCGAACCCCGAACTGCCCCCGGACGGCTGCCTGATGGTCTCCGCGGCCTGCGTCCCGCCCCTGGACGTGCGCCATACGTGTGGGCCGCAAGCATTTTGCCTGGACGTAACGCTTCGGTGGGACTGCGCACGGGCCCCGTAGGTGTTTACGTGGTGTTGGACTGTTCCGCGTTCGTCCGTCATCACGGAGGTGTGCGCCATGCAGGATGCCGCACTGCGGCTGAAGAGTCTTGCCGAGCAGTTGCTGGGCACCCCGCTCCCGGTGCGTGTCCGCGCCTGGGACGGGTCGGAAGCAGGTCCGCCGGGCGCCCCCACGCTCGTCGTACGCAACCGCCGTGCCCTGCGGCGTCTGCTGTGGAAGCCCGGTGAGCTGGGGCTGGCCCGCGGCTGGGCGGCCGGTGACCTGGATGTGGACGGCGATCTCTTCGAGGCCCTGGGCCTGATCGCCGGGCTCATCTGGGAGCGCGACGAGGACGCCAGAGGCGTGTGGGACGCGCTGCGCGACCCCGAGGCGCGTACCGCCGTGCGGGGCCTCATCAAGGTGGCCGGGCCGTTCCTGCCGCCGCCCCCGCCGCGCGAGGAGATGCGCCGGCAAGGACGCCTCCATCTGCACACCAAGCGCAGCGACAAACGGGCCGTCAGCCACCACTACGACGTGGGCAACGACTTCTACGAGCTGGTGCTCGGCCCGTCGATGGTCTACTCGTGCGCGTACTGGGAGTCCCCGGAGAGCTCCCTCGAGGACGCGCAGCGCGACAAGCTCGAACTCGTCGCCCGCAAATTCGGGTTGGGGCCCGGGCAGCGGCTGCTCGACGTCGGCTGCGGCTGGGGTTCCATGGCGATTCACGCGGCCCGCGAGCACGGCGTGAGCGTCGTCGGTATCACGCTCTCCGGCGAGCAGGCCGCGCACGCGCGCAAGCGGATCGCGGAGGAGGGCCTCACGGACCGGATCGAGATCCGCGTCCAGGACTACCGCGACGTCGTCGACGGCCCGTTCGACGCGATCTCGTCGATCGGCATGGCCGAGCACGTCGGCTCGGCGCGGTACCTGGAGTACGCGAAGAGTCTGCACGCCCTCCTCAAGCCCGGCGGACGTCTGCTCAACCACCAGATCGCGCGCCGCCCGCAGGCCGACGAATCGTCGTACGCGGTGGACGAGTTCATCGACGCCTACGTCTTCCCCGACGGCGAGCTCCAGCCCGTCGGCACCACCGTCGGGCTGCTGGAGCAGGCCGGCTTCGAGGTGCGCGACCTCGAGTCGATCCGCGAGCACTACGCCCTGACGCTGCGCCGCTGGGTGGCCAACCTGGAGGCGGGCTGGCCGGCCGCCGTGAAGCTGACGAGCCCGGGCCGGGCCCGCGTCTGGCGCCTCTACATGGCGGCCTCGGCACTGTCCTTCGAGCGCAACCGCATCGGCGTCAACCAGATCCTGGCGGTCAAGACCCCGGAGTCCGGTGCGTCGGAGATGCCACTGCGGGCCCGCACCTGGGGCTGACACGCGGACGACGGCGGAAGGGCCCGGACGGATGCACCGTCCGGGCCCCTCCGTCGCGTGCGTGCGGCCTCCGGATGAACCCGGCGCGAACGGACCGGCGCAACTCCGTGTCACACGTACGGATGGCGTCAACTCCAGAGAGCCGGGCACACCCGAAGGCGTGGGATCGCGCGGTCGCGGGCCCTCAGGCAGCTGACGGGGCGGTGATATTCCGTCATTCCATGTCGCAGGGCCGGGGCAGTGGACGGGCTCTTGGCAAGTGCGGATGACCCGTCTCGTCGACTGATGGACCCTCAGACGTCAATAAAATAAGACAACATCGGTCTGTCGTTCCGCTGTTCGGGGGATGCGTGCCGGATAGGCTCTGACCCTCGATGCGGAGCCACGACCTGCCCGGATGGTGGAATGCAGACACGGCGAGCTTAAACCTCGCTGCCCCTTCGCGGGCGTGCCGGTTCAAGTCCGGCTCCGGGCACCTTCACGCTCAGGCGACCGTCTTGAGCAAACGGCGATCCTGCGCGGACGCAATGAACTCAGCGGCCGCGCCCCGCCAGGGATCGGCCGGCGGGCGGACGCGCGATGACCGAGCCGTCAGACAGCCCCTAGGCCCTGTCGTCAAACTCCCTCCCCCAGCTACCGCTGGGAGGTGCCCCCAGCCCCGCGGCGTCTGGCACGCACTCCCCCAGCTAACGCTGGGGGTGCCCCCAGGAGGTGCCCCCACGCCGCGTTGCCGAAAAGCCCTAGTAGCTCCTCCCTCATAGCCTTAAGGGCATGGGGGTACCCCCATCGAGGACTTTCCGGCGCCTTGCGATCGCACGCTCCCCCAAGCTCTCGGCTTCGCTCGAGCAGGGAGGGACCCCCATGACGCCCCGGGGCCCGCCCTTCGGGCGGACGGCGGGAGTTTGACGACAGGGCCTAGGCCACGCGCACGGTGTTGAAGCGCCCTGCCGTGTGCAGGTCCGCCTCGATTGCCGCGGCCGTCTCGCGGAGGGCGGGCAACAGGGCGTCGCGGGTGGCCTCGAGAGGGGTGTCCCCGGAGTGCCGCGCCACGTTGAGGGCGGCGATCACCCGGCCGTATGCGTCCCGCACGGGCACGGCGACCGAGCGCAGGCCCTCCTCCAGTTCCTCGTCGATGGCCGCGTAGCCCCGCTCGGCCGTGGCCCGCACGATGTCGGCGAGAGCCGGGACCGAGGTGACCGTGTGCTCGGTGAGGGACCACGGCTGTGCGGCCGTCAGCACGCGGGCGCGCTCGGCCTCGGGCAGCCCCGCCAGCAACACCCGGCCCATGGCGGTCGCATACGCGGGGAAGCGCGTCCCCGGCGCGATGTGGACGCTCATGATGCGGACGGTCGGTACGCGCGCCACGTACAGGATGTCCGTGCCGTCCAGCACCGTCACGGATGCGGACTCGTGGACACGGCCGACGAGGTCGCGCAGGTGCGGCTCGGCGAGTTCGGCGAAGGAGAGCGCGGAGAGGCGGGCGTAGCCGAGCTCCAGGATGCGGGGCAGGGGGCGGAAGAGGCGGCCGTCGTGGGCCGCGTACCCCTCCTGCTCCAGCGTGATCAGGCAGCGGCGGGCCGTGGCCCGCGGCAGCCCCGTCGCCGCGGCGAGCGCCGTGAGCGGCAGCCCCTCGCCCCCCGCCGCCCCCAGCGCCCGCAACACGCCCAGCCCGCGCGCGAGCGACTGCAGAAAGCCCGCCCCTAGCTCGGCCTTGGCGTCGCGCGCGACGTCGGCGGGAGAGGCCGTGGACCAGGCCGGAGCGGCGGTGCGATGGGCGACCGACGGGGCGACGGCCTCCGGCCCGCGCTGGGTCGGCTTTCCCTCCGAAGGGCCCTTCTGTTCCGCCACATCCGTCGCTGCCGGCGTCGCCGCATGTGTCGACGGCGCGGGCGGCGGCGTCGTGTGCGACCGTTCGAGCGCCTCGGCCAGCCACGCCGCCTCCTCCCGCAGCCGTGGCAGTACGGCCTTCGCGAGGGCCTCGGCCGTGTGTCTGCTCGTATGGCTGACCGCGCTCAGGGCGCATCGGACGCCTCCGCCGGGTGCGGGTACCGGTACGGAGACGGCGACCAGCCCCGGCTCGATCAGCTGGTCGTCCAGCGCCCAGCCCGACGATTCCGCCCGCCCGGCCAGGTCGGCGAACTCCGACTCCGTGACCCGGCGCGGTGGCACCGCCGTGAACCCATGGGCCTCCGGGTCGGCGGCCCGGCGCGTGCGCCACGCAGCCCACTGCCGCTCGTCCCAGCCCGCCGCGAACAGCGCGCCCGGCGCGCAGCGCTCGGCCGGCAGCAGATCGCCGATGCGGAAGGCCACGGACATGGTGCGGCGCCGGGTCGCCTGGGCGACGAACCGGGCGCCGTCGCCGTCGGGCACGGCCAGCGAGACCGACTCGTCGAGTTCGTCCGCGAGGCGCGCCGTACGGGCGGCCACCTCGGGTGTCAGGCCGGCCGCGGCCAGGTACGCGTTGCCCAGCTCCATCAGACGTGGCGTCAGACGCAGCTCCTGGCCCTGCTGGCGTACGTAACCGAGCCGGATCAGCGTCGCCACGACCCGGTCGACGGTGGAGCGGGCCAGGCCCGTGGCGCGCACGAGGTCGCCCGCCCGCACCTGGTCCCCGTACGGGGCCGACGCCAGGGCGCGCAGGACGGCGAGGCCGCGCTCCAGCGGCCGTACGGACTCATCGGGCATGCGCGCCCCTCCTTCCACCGAGCCCCCGGCGAGCCGGACCGGCTGTGTCGCGGATCGCCGCACGACCCGTTGACACCGGCCCCGAGCCGGATGACACTCCCGCTGAGCAAGATTATGAACTTAAGTTCACCATACGAACAAGAGGTCGTCCATGCGTACCACCGTCGGCATCATCGGAGCCGGTCCCGCAGGTCTCCTCCTCGCCCGCCTTCTCCACAACGCGGGCATCGACTCCGTCGTCCTGGAGAGCCGCGACCGGGCCTACGTCGAGCACCGCCAGCGCGCCGGAATCCTGGAGCAGGGCACCGTAGACGTACTGCGCGAGGCCGGGGCCGGCGAGCGCATGGACCGCGAGGGGCTCCCGCACGACGGGATCGAGCTGCGCTTCGACCGCCGCCGCCACCGCGTCGACTTCCCGGCGCTGACCGGCGGCAGGTCGGTGATGGTCTATGCGCAGACCGAGGTGTGCAAGGACCTCATCGCGCTCCAGCTCAAGGCCGGCGGGCCGCTGCTGTTCGAGGCCGAGGCGCTGGCCGTCGAGGGCGCCGACACCGACAGCCCGCGGGTCCGCTTCCGGCACGAGGGCCGCGAGGACGTCCTCGAGTGCGACTACGTCGTGGGCTGCGACGGCTTCTGGGGTGTCGCCCGCAAGGCGGTGCCCGCGGAACTCTCCCAGGTCTTCGAACGGGCGTACCCCTTCGGCTGGCTGGGCATCCTCGCCGACGTGCCGCCCTCGCACGACGAACTCGTCTATGCCCGCCACGACCGCGGCTTCGCCCTGCTGAGCATGCGCTCCCCGTCCGTGTCCCGGCTCTATCTGCAGGTGCCGGAGGGCACCGACGCGCAGGAGTGGAGCGACGAGGAGATCTGGGACGAGCTGGAGCGGCGCTTCGAGACGGACGACGACTGGCGGCTGGAGCGCGGGCCGATCACGCAGAAGTCAGTGACGCCCATGCGCAGCTTCGTCCACGAGCCCATGCGGCACGGCCGGCTGTTCCTCGCGGGCGACGCGGCGCACATCGTGCCGCCCACCGGCGCGAAGGGCCTCAACCTCGCCGTCGGCGACGTCGTCACCTTCGCCCGCGCGCTGATCGAGTTCCGCGCGACGGGCGACGCGACTCGCCTCGACTCCTACTCCGAGACGTGCCTGCGCCGCGTCTGGCAGGCCGAGCGCTTCTCGTACGCGATGACGACCATGCTGCACCGCGCTCCCGACGCGACCCCCTTCGACGACCGCATCCAGCTCGCCCGCCTGGACCGCATCACCACAGCACGCTCGGCCGAGACCGACCTCGCGGAGGGATACACCGGCTTTCTCCTCGACTAGTTCAGCCGTCCTGTTCATTTAGCCGTCCTGTTCGTTCAGCCGTCCTGTTCGTTCAGTCGTCCTGTTCGTTCAGTCGTCCGGCGCAACCGAACCGCCCGCGGCGACGTGGTAGCGATCGGGGGAATGCCGGGCGAGAGGCCGGTGTTCCTGGTCACAAGCGGGGAAAGATCCTCCCCAAGCACTAGAGGCAATTCTTTGCCCGGCCATTACTCTTGGGGCAAGGCCGCGCAGGGCGGCCATGGAGGAGTGAAATGAGGAGCAGTAACCCGGTCTTCTCGCGACGGGGGTTCAGCCGCGACAACGGCTACGCGGGCTTCAACGCGCAGCAGCCGCAGGCCGGGGGACCCGCTGTCGGGACGCAGCCCAACCCGTACGCAGGCGGTAACCCGTACGCTCAGGCGCCCGCCAACCCCTACGCCCAGAACCCGTACGCGCCTCAGGGCCTGCAGCAGGGCGCCCCGCCGCAGGCCCCGGTCACCACCGGCCGCATGACGATGGACGACGTCATCATGCGCTCGGCCATGACCCTCGGCACGGTCGCCGTCTTCGCCGTCCTTGCCTGGGCGGTGCTGCCGGTGTCGCCCTCGAGCTACGGCCTCGCCATCGGCTCTGCGCTCGTGGCGTTCGTGCTGGCCATGGTCCAGTCCTTCAAGCGCAAGGCGTCGCCCGCGCTGATCCTCGCCTACGCCGCCTTCGAGGGTGTCTTCCTCGGTGTCTTCAGCGAGATGTTCAACGCCCGCTGGAGCGGCGCGCCCTTCCAGGCCGTGCTGGGCACCATGGCGGTCTCCGGCGCCACCCTGCTGATCTACAAGGCGGGCTGGATCCGCGTCACCGCACGGTACGCGCGCATCGGCATGGCGATCGCCATCGCCTTCATCCTGGTCATGGCGGTGAACCTGCTGCTGGTCGCCTTCGGCGTCGCCGAGGACGGCGGGCTGCGCAGCATGGGCCCGCTCGGTGCGATCGTCGGCATCATCGCGATCGTGCTCGGCGCCTTCTTCCTCACCCTCGACTTCAAGCAGATCGAGGACGGCATCGCCTACGGCGCCCCCCGCGAGGAGTCCTGGCTGGCCGCGTTCGGCCTCACCATGACGCTCGTGTGGATCTACGTCGAGATGCTGCGGCTGGTCGCCATCTTCAGCGGCGACGACTAAAGACGCCTGAAAAGGCCGCCCACGGCTGCGGCCGTCAGCGACAACGGCGAGGGGCCCGCGAACCACGGTTCGCGGGCCCCTCGCCGTTGTCGGTCGTGACGCCTTCCAGCGGAGCAGCTCAGCGCAGCTTGCGCGCGGCCCGCCTCAGGTCGTGCTCGTGAATGATTGCCTTGGCGTGCCCGTACGCGAGATTGTGCTCGGCGCGGAGCCAGCTGACCTTCTCCTCGAAGCGGAAGAGAGCGGGGCCTTCGTCGACAGCCCGAAGCCAGTCGGAGACTTCGCGGCCGGTGCAGTGAGGGATTCGAGCGAGCAGATTGCGGTGGGTCTCCTCGGAGAAGACTTGGGACATCGGCGCCTCCGGACGCATTCGATGTGTTCCGTCCTTCACGCCACCGTGCCTGAGCGTTCGCCCGTTGGCAACAGGCAGGCTCAGGCGCATAGGGTCGCGGCGTGCTTGATACGACTCCTTTGACGTCCGCCGTGGACCATTTCGCCGACCGGCTGAGGGCCGCTCCGCAGAGCCGCCTGCAGCGTGGAGCCGCGGCCGAGGCACTGGCCCTGGCCAGGGAGCTCTCGCTGCGGGCCCAGCGCCTGGAAGACCCGGAGGCGGCGCCGCGCGAGATGCCGGACGCGGGGATGTTCGCGGCCGCGGACCAGATCACGGTCGCGGCCCGCGACCTGGCGCTCGTACTGAAGGACGAGGGTCAGCTCGCCGAGGCGGTGGCGCTGGTGGCGGAGGCGCAGAACCGCGCCGGGGTGTAGCCGTTACCAGGTTGTGGGCAGGCGTTTCTCCCCGAGCCCCGTTCCTCCCCGAGCCCCAAGGAGGTGCCCCCAAGCGATGGGGGTACCCCCATGCCCGTGAGGCAACGGGCGAGGGTGGGCACAACGCCACGACGGCGGGGGCCCTAGGGGCGCACCCGGAGGGCCGGCGCCCACTCCAAGGCGAAGGTGGAGCTCCGGCCGCCGGGGTCCCGCCGGGGCGCTCAGAGGCTGGCGATGACCCGGTCCGCCAGGACGAACACGTTCTCGTCACCGCAGGCGAAGGTCAGCGCATAGGCGCCCGAGACGGCGGACCCGCCCAGCAGCACGGGCGCCTCGCCGCCGCGCAGTGCGGAGGCCAGCCGCTCGGCCGTGTCCCGGTGCCCCGGGGTCATGCACAGCGTCGTGCCGTCCGCGAACACATACACATCGAGCGTGCCCAGCGGCCCCGGCCGTACGTCGGCCAGCGCCGTGCCGGACTCGGCGAGTTCCCCGAGACGGGTCACGGTGCGCTCGTGGTCGTCCGTGCCCCTGGTCTGCGCGGGGACGAAGTCCGGGTGCGAGGGGTGGCGGCGCCGGGCCGCGGCCAGCTCCGGGGACTCCCCGGCGAAATCGTCGACGTCCGACGCGGGCTCGGCCACCGGCTCCAGACCAGCGAAGTCGGACGGGCGCGGCAGATACACGTCGTCCAGCGGCAGCCCCAGCAACGACGGGGCGTCCGTGGCGTCGCGCGCCTCCTGGGCAGCCCAGAACGCACGGGCCTCGGCCAGTTCGCGCTCGCGCTCGTCGGCGAGGGCGGCCGCGACGGCCAGTCGTATCGCATCCGCGTCGGACGTCGTACGGGCGGCGGGCACCGTGGCGCGGACGAAGGCCATGCGTCCCTCGGCCAGCTCCGCGCGCAGCGCCGTGAGCTGCTTGCGCACCCCGTACAGGGAGCGCAGGGCGGCGGCGCCCACGACCGTGGCGGCGGTCGTGGTGAGCAGCAGGGCTAGAGGCATGGCACTCACGACGTAACTCCAAATTCAGACAGAGACCCCCGACTTCCTACCTCAGCTTGGGGCCTCCAGCGCCCAGCTGTCAGTGCAATACGTCACGAATTGGACAGTTCTTTCGTCACGAGGTTCAGCGGGATACCTGACTGACCTGCGGAAACGACTCTCCCCCAGGAGATAGGTCACATCCTGGGGGAGATTGGATCACGAACCAGGCCCCCGGGACGGCGGGCCGAGGCACCGGCTCAGGGGCCGGAGCGCCGGCTCAGGATCCGGAGGCGCCGACTCAGCTGAGGCGCTCGATGACCATGGCCATGCCCTGGCCGCCGCCGACACACATGGTCTCCAGACCGAACTGCTTGTCGTGGAACTGGAGGCTGTTGATCAGCGTGCCCGTGATCCGGGCACCCGTCATGCCGAAGGGGTGGCCGACCGCGATGGCGCCGCCGTTGACGTTCAGCTTGTCCAGGTCGATGCCAAGGTCGCGGTACGACGGGATGACCTGGGCCGCGAAGGCCTCGTTGATCTCGACCAG
Source organism: Streptomyces himalayensis subsp. himalayensis (assembly GCF_013778455.1). Classification (GTDB taxonomy): domain Bacteria; phylum Actinomycetota; class Actinomycetes; order Streptomycetales; family Streptomycetaceae; genus Streptomyces; species Streptomyces himalayensis. The sequence goes on from NZ_JACEHE010000022.1 coordinate 89,089, forward strand.
GTCGATGTCGCCGATGGTCAGCCCGGCACGGGAGAGGGCCTGCTGCGACGCCTCCACAGGGCCGTAGCCCATGATCTCGGGGGAGAGGCCGGAGACGCCGGTGGAGACGATGCGGGCGAGCGGGGTCAGGCCGAGCTCGCGCGCCTTGGTGTCGCTCATGATGACGAGGGCGGCGGCGCCGTCGTTGAGCGGGCAGCAGTTGGCGGCGGTGACACGGCCGTCGGGGCGGAACACCGGCTTCAGGCCCTGTACGCCCTCGAGGGTGACGCCGGCGCGCGGGCCGTCGTCCGTGCTCACGACCGTCCCGTCCGGAAGCGTCACCGGGGTGATCTCGCGCTCCCAGAAGCCCTTGGCGATGGCCTGCTCGGCGAGGTTCTGCGAGCGGACGCCGAACTCGTCCATCTCCTCGCGCGTGACGCCCTTGAGGCGGGCGAGGTTCTCGGCGGTCTGGCCCATCGCGATGTACGGGTCGGGCACCAGGCCGTCCTCGCGCGGGTCGTGCCAGTCGGCGCCCTCGGTCTCGGCGACGGCGGCGGTACGGGCCTCGGCCTCGGCGAAGAGCGGGTTGCGCGTGTCCGGGAGGCTGTCGGAGTTGCCCTTGGTGAAGCGGGAGACCATCTCGACGCCGGCCGAGATGAAGACATCGCCCTCGCCAGCCTTGATGGCGTGCAGCGCCATGCGGGAGGTCTGCAGCGACGAGGAACAGTAACGGGTGATCGTGCAGCCCGGCAGGTGGTCCATGCCCATCTGCACGGCGACGACGCGGCCGAGGTTGTTGCCCTGCTCGCCACCGGGCAGGCCGCAGCCCAGCATCAGGTCGTCGATGTCCTTCGGGTCCAGCTCGGGGACCTTGGCCAGGGCGGCCTGGATGATCGTGGCGGTCAGGTCGTCCGGCCGCAGATCCTTCAGCGACCCCTTGAAGGCGCGGCCGATCGGAGAACGGGCGGCTGAGACGATCACGGCTTCGGGCATCACGGCTCCAGGTGTCCGGTGAGGGAATCGGCAGGACTCCCTGGGAAGTTACCCGCACGTATCGCGATGGTCATGCGGTACGCACTGTGATGAGGGCCGCATTTCTAAGCGGCCGCTCAGTATCAGGGTACGTCGTGGGGTGCGCCCACCCCGCCGGGGTGCGGGTCCCACGCCTGGGCACCCGCCGCCCACCCCGCGGGTGTGCGGGTCCCACGCCTGGGCACCCGCCGCCCACCCCGCGGGTGTGCGGGTCCCACGCCTGGGCCCCGCCGCAACCCCGCGGGGGTCTGGGTACGGCGCCAGGGCACCCGCCGTCGTGGGTTGTGCCCACCCGGCCCCCGCGGAACGACTGCCCACAACGGTCAGCGCCCGCCGTAACGGGACCCGCGCCGCTCCGGCTCATCCACCGGCTGCAGGCGCCCCGGCCGACCACGGCACGCAGGCGCACGGGCCGGAACGCCCATGTGCCGGACCCCACGGGACTACGTCGCCCGGTTCGCGGCCGGGTCCGGGGCCGCGGCCCCGGACGTGTCCTGCTCCGGGGCCTGGTCCTGGTCCTGGTCCTGGGGCGTGTCCGGGCTCGGAGTCGGATCTGTTGCCGGGAGGCGGCGCCTGCGGCGGCGTTTGAGGAGGGCCCAGGGGCCGCGCGGCCCGGCGGGAACCGCGGCCGTGACCTCCGTACCGGCCTCCGACGCGGCCTCCGCGGCGGCGCGGGCCACCGGCAGGAAGCCCTCGCGGCGCGACGCGTCCGGGCGCTCCTCCTCGGCCGGCCACAGCCCCAGCGCGGCGCAGACGGTGGGCAGGACGGCCATGGCCGCGGTGGCGTACCCCTCGGCCGAGGGGTGGTAGTTGTCGGGGCCGAACAGCTCCCGGGGGTTCGCCTCGAACTCGGGGCCGAGCAGATCGCCCAGCGACACCGTACGGCCGCCCTGCTCGACCGCGCCGATCGTCTGCGCGGCGGCCAGCTGGCGCGAGGCGCGGCGGGCCAGCCAGCGCAGCGGCTGCTGGACCGGCTCGATCGTGCCCAGGTCGGGACATGTCCCGACGACCACCTCGGCGCCCGCGGTACGCAGCCGGCGTACCGCCGCGGAGAGGTGGCGCACGGAGCGCGTGGGCGGCATCCGGTGCGTCACGTCGTTCGCACCGATCATGATCACGCAGACGTCGGGGACCCGGTCGGCGTCCATGAGCGCCCGGGTCACCTGCCGGTCCAGGTCGTCGGACCTGGCTCCGGGCAGCGCCACGTTCCGCAGGTCGACGGGACGCTCGGCGACGGCCGCGAGCCCCGAGGCGATCAGCGCCCCGGGGGTCTGCCGGGCCCGGTGCACGCCCTGCCCTGCCGCCGTCGAGTCACCCAGCATGGTCAGCCGGAGAGGGCCGTCATGGCCGGGGTACTGGAGCCCGTACAGCCCATCCGCGCGCGGCGGCGGCTCATCCGAGCCGCCGTTCCCGACGTGACGTTTCGCCATCTGCACCTCGGTCAGTAACACCCCGACCGCAGCGACGCCCAGCAAACCGATCCCGCCACCGCCGTACGCCGCTCCCGCGGCGATCCTCCGTGCCACCCTCGCCCTCGACATACGCCGGAGCCACCTCCTCGTAGCCGTACAACCACACCTTGCCCCGTGAAGTGGGCCGCCCAATCTCAACGGCGCGTGAACGGAGGCCGGAGCGGCCTTAGGCTGACGGCACCATCCCTGTGCGGAGTCCCCGCGCGGATCCCCTTACGGATCCCCGTGCGGCCTCCTCGTTGCAGCTCCGGAGACAACGGTGCAATTCCACGACTCGATGATCAGCCTCGTCGGCAACACCCCGCTGGTGAGGCTCAACAACGTGACCGCGGGCATCCAGGCGACCGTCCTGGCGAAGGTCGAGTACTTCAACCCCGGCGGTTCCGTGAAGGACCGGATCGCCCTGCGCATGATCGAGGCCGCCGAGCAGAGCGGCGAACTCAAGCCGGGCGGCACCATCGTCGAGCCGACCAGCGGAAACACCGGTGTCGGCCTGGCGATCGTGGCCCAGCAGAAGGGCTACAAGTGCATCTTCGTCTGCCCGGACAAGGTGTCGACCGACAAGATCAACGTCCTCAGGGCGTACGGCGCCGAGGTCGTCGTCTGCCCCACGGCCGTCGCCCCCGAGCACCCGGACTCGTACTACAACGTCTCCGACCGGCTCGTACGGGAGACCCCCGGCGCCTGGAAGCCCGACCAGTACTCCAACCCCAACAACCCGCTCTCGCACTATCACTCGACCGGCCCCGAGCTGTGGGAGCAGACCGAGGGGAAGATCACCCATTTCGTGGCGGGCGTGGGCACCGGCGGGACGATCTCCGGTACCGGCCGCTATCTGAAGGACGTCAGCGACGACCGCGTGAAGGTCATCGGCGCCGACCCCGAGGGCTCCGTCTACTCCGGCGGCTCCGGACGCCCGTATCTCGTCGAGGGCGTCGGCGAGGACTTCTGGCCGACCGCGTACGACCGCACCATCGCCGACGAGATCATCGCCGTCTCCGACAAGGACTCCTTCCAGATGACCCGCCGCCTCGCGCGCGAGGAGGGCCTGCTGGTCGGCGGCTCCTGCGGCATGGCGGTGGTCGCGGCGCTGCGGGTGGCCGAGCGGCTCGGGCCGGACGACGTGGTGGTCGTGCTGCTGCCGGACAGCGGTCGCGGGTACCTCAGCAAGATCTTCAACGATGAGTGGATGGCGGACTACGGCTTCCTGGAGGACACCGGTCCCAGCGCGCGCGTCGGTGACGTACTGAACGACAAGGAGGGCGGCAGCATGCCCTCGCTCGTCCATATGCACCCGGACGAGACAGTCGGCCAGGCCATCGAGGTGCTGCGCGAGTACGGCGTCTCCCAGATGCCGATCGTCAAGCCGGGCGCCGGGCATCCGGACGTCATGGCCGCCGAGGTCGTGGGTTCGGTCGTCGAACGCGAGCTCCTGGACGCCCTGTTCACCCAGCGCGCCTCGCTCGACGACCCGCTGGAGAAGCACATGTCGGCGCCGCTGCCGCAGGTCGGCTCCGGTGAGCCGGTCGGCGACCTGATGTCCGTACTGGGCGCCGCGGACGCGGCGATCGTGCTCGTCGAGGGCAAGCCGAGCGGGGTCGTGAGCAGGCAGGACCTGCTGGCGTTCCTGGCCAAGGGCGGCAAGCAGTAACCCGTTTCGGGGGACTCCGGGGTGCAGGCTTCGCTTCTTCGGGGTCTGCCCCGCCGGCACTTCGCGATCTTCGCTCCGGGGCTTCGGGAACCACCGTTCGGACCTTCGGGAACTTCGTGGAAGTGGTACGCACGCGTCACGTCCGCGCAGCACCGGCTTAACACGGGTCCGGCACATTAGTGGGTGTCGGCAGGGAGGGAGCGGCTCCCCTCCCGGGCCGGCAACCGAAACGGCGCCAAGGACCTCCGGAGCGGCTCCCGGACCTCCATGGACGCCACGGACGCGCCAGCCCGGCCCTGACCCGGCCCGCGTCCCTCGCGGGGACCGCCGTCGTCCCGCCCCCCGGCAACGGGGGTGCGGCGGTCCCCGCGCACACCTCTTTTTGCGCCTAAACCGGCGCCGCTCTCGCGGACGTGGTTGCTCGCCGCGGGGGTTTCTCAATTGATGGTTGCGGTGTTCTTCGTTTCCAAAGACACCGCTTGGCCTCCTATTCCTCCCAGTCCGAGGGCTTCTCCCGGCGCCTGCTGAAGTGGGGGCGGGTGCGTAGGGCGTAGACCGTGTTCACTCCGACGATGCCCGCCCAGGCCACCATGAGGCCGGACAGGCTGCCCGTCGTTCCCGCGCCGATCGCCGAGAGCGGGACGGCCAGGATCAGCGAGACCACGCCGAAGCCGAAGCGGTCGCCCCAGGAGTCGCCGGAGCCCGGAGAGCGCGTGCCCCGGGCGGCGACCATCTGCTGCTCGGCGAGGTGGCGTCGTACCCGTCGGTCGACCACGGCGTCGAGGCGCTGGTCGACCTTGTCCAGGAACGAGTCGACCAGCGCGGACTCGTACTCCTCGCCGAGCTCCCTGCGCGCGTGCAGGGTGGCGTCGAGTTCCTTCTTGAGTTCGGCGTCACGGGTGTCCATGCCGTCCCACGCTACGGAGCCGACGCACCTGTGGCACTGGGGCTAACCCCCCTCTTCGAAGGGGTCTTCCGTTCAGGAGCTGCCCTTCGTGAGCCCCTTCTTCTCCGCGTACGCGCGTGCCACGTCCTCCGGGTCCTTCTTGTCCTTGTCGACCTGCCGGTTGAGTTCGGTGAGGTCCTCCGTCGTCAGTACGTTGCCCAGCTCGGCGAGTGCCTTGCGGACCGTCGAGTCGGCCCTGCGGTCGGCGATGAGGGGGACGACGTGCTGGCCGGGGATCAGGTTCTTGGGGTCGGTGAGGACGACCCAGCCCTCGGTCTGGATGTCGGTGTCGGTGGTGAAGAGGTTCGCCACGTCCACGTCGCCCTTCTTGAGGGCGCCCTTGACCAGCGGTCCGGAGGAGTCGAGCGACTTGAACTCCTTGAACTCGACGCCGTAGACGTCCTTGAGGCCGACCACCCCGACCTCGCGCTTCTTGACCTCGGGGGCGGCTCCCAGGATGAGCTTGCCGTTGTGCTTCGCCAGGTCGGCCAGCGTCCTCAGCCCGTATTTCTCCGCCGTCTCGCGGGTGACCGCGAAGGCGTCGGAGTCCTCTGCCATGCCGTACGGCAGTACCTGCAGGCCCTGGGGGAGGGCGATGGCGAGGGCGTTCTGCATCTCGCCCTCCTCGGTGGCCGTCGCCTTCGGCGCGAGGTAGTGCAGCAGCGCGCCCTGGTACTCGGGCAGGAGGTCGATGTCGCCGCCCTTGAGTGCGGGGATGAGGATCTCGCGGGTGCCGAGGTTGGGGCGGACCGTGGTCTTGACGCCGGCCGCCTCGAGGACGGCGGCGTAGAGGTAGCCGAGCACCTGGTTCTCGGTGAAGTTGGCGGTGCCGATGGTGATGCCGTTCTTGCTGGAGCCGGCGCCGCTGCCGACGCTGCCCTGGCCGTCCAGCGAGGTGATGCCGCTGCCGCAGGCGGCGAGCGCGGGGACGGAGGCGGCGGCGAACAGGCCGCCGAGGAGAGTCCTGCGGTTCATGGTTCGTTGCTCCTTGGCCCTAGGCGGGGCGGTGTCGGAAGAGGGCGCGCTGGAGGGCGGAGAGCGCGAGGTCCAGGACGACGGCGATGACCGCGACCAGAACGGCGCCGCCCAGCACCTGCACGAGGTCGCGCTGGGCGAGGCCGTCGAAGACGTACCGGCCGAGGCCGCCGAAGCTGACGTACGCGGCGATGGTGGCCGTCGCGACCACCTGGATCAGCGCGAGCCGCAGGCCGGTCATGATCAGCGGGAGCGCGAGGGGGAGTTCCACCTGGAAGAGGACCTGGTGGGCGCGCATGCCCTGGCCGCGTGCCGCGTCCTTCACCTCCGGGTCGACGGCGGTCATGCCCGCGTAGGTGTTGGTCACGATGGCCGGGACGGCGAGGGCGACCAGCGCAACGTACACCGGCCACATGGACAGGCCGCTGGCCAGGAAGACCAGCACCACCAGGCCGACGGTGGGCAGGGCCCGGCCGAACGACGAGAGGTTGATGGCGAGGAAGGCGCCCCGGCCGGTGTGGCCGATGAGCAGGCCGACCGGAAGGGCGATGGCGGCCGCGATGAGCGTGGCCAGCAGCGAGTACTGGAGGTGCTCGGCGAGGCGGTGTGCGATGCCGTCGGGGCCGGACCACTGCTCGCCGCTGACCAGCCAGGCGCCGAGGTTCTTGAACAGCTCGTACATGGGCTCAGGCCCCCCGCTTCTGACGGGTCCAGGGAGTCAGGACGTGCTGGACGGCGACCAGCAGCGCGTCCGCGACCAGGGCCAGCAGCAGCGTCAGGGCGACGCCGACGAGGACCGGGGTGGGGAAGTTGCGCTGGAAGCCGTCGGTGAACAGCTGGCCGAGGCCGCCGTCGCCGATGTAGGTCGCCACCGAGACGAGGGAGATCGACATGACCGTGGCGATCCGGACGCCCGCCATGATCACCGGGAGCGCGAGCGGGAGCTCGACGGTGAGCAGCACGCGCAGCGGCCTGGTGCCCATGGCCGTCGCGGCCTCCTTGGTCCTCGTGGGGACGGAGTCGAGGCCCTCGACGGTGTTCCGCAACAGCACGACCAGGGTGTAGACCGTCAGGCCGATGACGGTGGTGGTGCGGGTCAGACCGGAGACCGGGAGCAGCAGTACGAAGATCGCGATCGACGGGATCGTGAAGAAGACGTTCGACAGGCCGAGCAGGAAGCCGCGCAGCGGGCGGATCCGGTGCGCCACGACGGCCAGCGGCAGGGAGATCAGCAGCCCGAAGAAGACGGCGGACAGGGCGGCCTGGAGATGCGAGACGGTGAGGGCGGCCAGGTCGCCCGCATGGCCGGATATCCAGCTCCACTCGATGGTCATGCGGCGACACTCGCTTCGGCGTGGGCGCGTCCTGCGTGGATGTGGATGTCGTCGCGCGAGGTGACGCCGGTGAGGGCGCCGTCGGCGTCGACGCGGGCGACGAGCCCGGCGGGTGAGGCGACGGCCTCATTGAGCGCGGACAGCAGCGCGTCGGTGTCGCGCAGGGGGCGTACGGGCGTGAGGGGAGCGTCCTTCGGGGCGTCCGTGTCGCGCCAGCCGAGGGGCGTACGGGCGCTGTCGAGGACCAGTTCCCAGCGGGCGCCCTCCGGCGCCGGGCCCTGCGGGACGTCCGCCAGCGTCGTCAGCGAGAGCAGCTTCAGGCCGCGTTCGGCGCCGAGGAAGTCAGCCACGAAGTCGTCCGCCGGTCGGGCAAGGAGTTCGGCGGGCGAGGCGCACTGGACGAGATGGCCGCCGGTGCGGAAGACGGCGATGCGGTCGCCGAGCCGGACGGCCTCGTCGATGTCGTGCGTGACGAAGACGATGGTCTTGCTCAACTCCTTCTGGAGCCGGAGCAGTTCGTCCTGGAGCTGGGTGCGTACGACGGGGTCGACCGCGCCGAACGGCTCGTCCATGAGCAGCACCGGCGGGTCGGCGGCGAGCGCGCGGGCCACGCCGACGCGCTGCTGCTGGCCGCCGGAGAGCTGGTGCGGGTAGCGCTTGCCGGCCTCGGCGGGCAGGCCCACGGTCTCCAGCAGTTCCGCCGCCCGCGTACGCGCCTTCCTGTGGCCCCAGCCGAGCAGCAGCGGCACGGTGGCGATGTTGTCGAGCACGGTGCGGTGCGGGAAGAGTCCGGCCTGCTGGATGACGTAGCCGATGGAGCGGCGAAGTTCCGCGGCGTCCTGCTGGAGGACGTCGCGGCCGCCGACCCGGATGGTTCCGGAGGTCGGGTCGACCATTCGGTTGATCATGCGGAGGGTCGTGGTCTTTCCGCAGCCGGAGGATCCGACGAGTACGGTGATGCCGCCCTCCGGCATGTCGAGGGAGAGGTCATGGACCGCCGTTGTGCCGTTGGGGAAGCGCTTGTGGACCGCATCGAATTGGATCATGAGTTGTCCCTTGCCCGGTCTGCATATCGTCATGCAGAGTTCTCGGTAATGAATAGGTTGTCAATGCTTCGGCGTTAATCGCTGGTTACATATGGCCGAGGAGCAAGACGCCGACGTTCGCTGACGTCCGGAGAGGGAGGATTTGCGCGTGATGTCGTCTCGTAATGTGGACACGACGGCTCGTAAGCCGTCCGGCAGCGTGGTCCTCGACGGGCAGGAGCTGGCGATCGCCGACGTCGTGCGGCTCGCCGACGGCACCGCCCGCCCTTTGCCGGGCGCCGAGGCGATGAAGCGCGTCAAGGAGTCCTGGGACGCGGCGCGCGAGATCGCCGCGACCGGTCGCGTCTACGGCCGCTCCACGGGCGTCGGCGCCAACCGCAGCGAGGACGTGCCCACCGAGGCCGCCGCCGGACACGGACTGCGCCTGCTGCGCAGCCACGCCGGTGCCATCGGCGAGGAGCTGCCCGCCCGGCAGGCCCGGGCGATGCTCGCGGTGCGCGCCAACCAGCTGCTCGCGGGCGGCGCGGGCCTGCGCCCCGGCGTCGTCACCGCGTTGTGCGATGCCCTGGAGACGGGCGCGTACCCCGTCGTCAACGAGTTCGGCTCGGTCGGCACCGGCGACATCGCCGCACTCGCACAGGTGGGCCTCGCGCTCGCCGGCGAACACCCCTGGCGGGGCCAGGGTCCCGAGCCGCAGCCGCTCGACAACAACGACGCGCTCGCCCTGATCAGCAGCAACGCCCTGACGCTGGGCCAGTCCGCGCTCGCCCTGCACGAACTGCGCGGCCTCATCGACGCCACCCAGGTCGTCGCCGCCCTGTCGCTGCTGGCGGTCGACGGGTCGCATGAGGCGTATGCGGAGCCCGTGCACGCGGCCCGCCGCCACCGAGGCTCGTACGAGGTCGCCCGGCTCATGCGCGAGCTGATCGGCGCCGCCGAACGCCCCGTCCCGCCGCTCGGCCGCATCCAGGACCCGTACGGCTTCCGCTGCCTGCCGCAGATCCACGGGCCCGCGCACGACGCGGCGGACACCCTCGAGGAGATACTGACCGTCGAGATCAACGCGGCCGCCGAGAACCCGCTGATCTCCCCCGAGGACATGGCGGCCTACCACCACGGCGGCTTCTACATGGCCCAGCTCGCCCTGGCCCTGGACCACTTCAGGCTCGCCCTCGCCTCGGTCGCCCGCCTGTCCACCTCGCGCCTGTCGACCCTCAACGAACCGGCGTACACGCGGCTGCGGCCCTTCCTGGCCGACCACGAGCCCGCCTCGTCCGGGGTGATGATCCTGGAGTACGCCGCCGGGGCCGCGCTCGGCGATCTGCGGGCCTTCTCCGCGCCGGCCTCGCTCGGCCACGCTGTACTCTCCCGGGGCGTCGAGGAGCAGGCCAGCTTCGCGTCCCTCGCGGCCCGGCAGACGCTGCGGGCCTGTGGGGCGTTCCGGCTCGTCGTCGGCTGCGAACTCGTCGCCGCCGTACGCGCGCTGCGCCAGCGCGACCTGCGGCCCGAGCCGGAGCTGCCGGTGGGGCGGGCGCTGGAGCTCGCCGAGTCGGTGCTCGACCCGGACCTCGCGGACCGGCCGCTCACCGACGACGTGAGCGCCGCGGCCGCACTGCTCGACCGGTTCACGGACCTGGTGTCCGACGTGGTGAAGGGGCCCGAAACGAGGGGGGCGACGCCATGGCGGGGCGCGATGTGAGGAAGTCGGGCGACGGCATGGCGGGGTCCGACGCGACGAACAGGTCCGACGCGATGGCGGCGTCCGACGTGAGGAACGGGGGCGACGCGGTGACGGGAGCCGACGTGACGAGGGGAGACACGGACATGAGCGGGAACGACAGCCCGGCCGCCCGGCTGCAGGCGCTGTTCGAGGGCCACCGGCTGACACCCACCCAGCGCCGCATCGCGCACAGCATGGTGCGCCGGGCCGCCGACGTGCCGTTCCTGTCCAGCGTGGAGCTGGCCGAGCTCGCCGGCGTCAGCCAGCCGTCGGTGACCCGCTTCGCGGTCGCGCTCGGCTTCGACGGCTATCCGGCACTGCGCAGGCACCTGCGCGAGGTGGCGCCGGCGGAGGCCCCGGCGGGCGCGACCTCGTACAACGAGTACCAGCAGGCCGTCGAGGCGGAGATCGAAAACCTCCGGCATCTCGCGGAGCTGCTCGCCGATCCGCGGCCGGTTGCCCGCGCCGGACGCCTGCTCGCGGCGTCCCGCCCGCTCCCGGTCCTCGGCCTGCGCGCGGCCGCGTCCCAGGCGTACGGCTTCGCGTACTTCGCCGCGAAGGTGCATCCGGACGTACGCCTGCTGAACGAGGGCGGCACGATGCTCGCCGACCGCATCGACGCGGCCGCCCGCGCCGGGGCGACGGCACTGCTCTGCTTCGCGCTGCCGCGCCATCCGCGGGAGGTCGTCGACGCACTGACGTACGCACAGGAGGCCGGGCTGACGGTGGTCACCGTCGCCGACAGCGCGTTCGCCCCGGTGGCCAAGGTCTCGGACGTCCTGCTCCCCGCCGCCGTGGGTACGGGCCTCGCCTTCGACACGGCCTGCGCCCCGATGCTGCTCGGCCGGGTCCTGCTGGAGGCCATGTGCGACGACATCCCGGACGCCCAGGCCCGGCTTGAGGAGTTCGATGCGGGGGCGGCGGCGCGGGGATTGTTCGTCGAATAGCCGCAGGCTGGTGCGGGCGCTGTCGATGAGCCTACTCGTACCGGTCCCGTCAGGCGCCTCAGTCCTCGCCCCGCGCCCGCAGCACCAGCTTGTTCACCACCCACAACGCGATGCCGATCGCGAGCAGGACGCCGGCCCGGATGTAGACGTCGGCGGCCCGGTCCGCGAGAGGGCTGGCCAGGACGACGGCGGTCAGGGCGCCCAGTACCGGCAGCGCCGTCGGTGTACGGAAGTGCTTGTGCTCCACCCGGTCTCGGCGCAGCACCAGCACGGCCACATTGACCACCGCGAACACACACAGCAGCAGGAACGCCGTCGTGTCGCCCAGGCCCTCGATCTCACCCGTCGACACCAGGCCGATCGCCAGGAGCGAGACGAAGACGATGCCCACCACGGGCGTGCGGCGCCGGGGCAGGATCCGGGCCATGCCGCGCGGCAGGATCCGCTCGTTCGCCATGCCGTAGCAGAGCCGCGAGGCCATCATGATGTTGATCAGCGCCGAGTTGCTGACGGCGAAGAGCGCGATGAGGGCGAAGAGTTTGGGCGGGAACTCGACGCCGCCCGCCTTCACGACCTCCAGCAGCGGGCCGCTCGATCCCTCCAGGACCCGGTAGTCGACCAGCAGCGAGGAGATCAGCGCCACCAGGACGTAGATCGTGCCCGTCACGGCGACACCGAGGAAGATCGCCCGGGGGAAGTTGCGGGCCGGGTCCTTCGTCTCCTCGGCCATGTTCACGGAGTCCTCGAAGCCGACGAACGCGAAGAAGCCCAGGGCGGTGGCCCCCAGCACGCTCGTGAGCAGGGCGTATCCGGTGCCCTCCGCCTGGAACTCGCCCAGCCGGGAGGGGTCCCCGCCGCCCGTCAGGACGGCGTACGCACCGATCCCGAGGATGATCATCAGGCCGGAGAGCTCCACCAGTGTCAGGACCACGTTCGTCTTGACCGACTCCGAGACGCCGCGCAGGTTCAGCGCGGCGAGGAGAACGATGAAGGTGATCGCGATGAGCGTGGGCGGCAGGGCGTTGTTCGTCAGCTCGGCCATGTAGTCGCCGCTGAAGGCACGGGCCGCCGCGCTCGCGGACGACAGGCCCGAGCACATCACCATGAAGGCGACGATGAACGTGAAGAAGGGCAGCTGGAACGCCTTCTGCGTGTAGAGGGCGGCGCCCGCGGCCTTCGGGTACTTGCCGACGAGTTCCACGTACGAGGCCGCCGTCAGGATCGCCACGACGAACCCGATGGCGAACGGCAGCCACAGCGCCCCGCCCACCTTGCCCGCGACCTTGCCCGTGGTGGCGTAGATGCCGGTGCCGAGGATGTCGCCGATCACGAAGAGGATCAGCAGCTTGGGGCCGATGGCGCGCTTGAGCGGCGACCCCTCGGCCGGTGGTGTGGCGGCAGCGGTTTCTGCGGTGGACACGAGAACTTCCCCCGATCGGTGATCCGTCGATCCGTCGATCCGTCGATCCGTCGATCCGTCGGTCTGTCGGTCTGTCGGTCTGTCGGTCTGTCGGTCTGTCGGTCTGTCGGAGAACTGTCTGCCCCGTCCGGGACCTGCAATGCGCCCCTGCGCCGGCAGCACACCTGCACGGGTGTGCGAGATGGGTCAGATGCCTCTCGTGCCGGTCATGCCGGTCATGCCGGTCAGAGGCCGTCCGTGAGCGCCCCCGCGTGGGCCCCGCCCGACTCGGCGACGATCTCGTCGAGCGTCTGCGGGGTGCGGACCACGGCGAAGCGCACCTCGCGGCCCGCGTCGGCGGTGAAGCCGTAGATCCCGGGCCGGGCGAGCGAGTTGTACGCGTAGTGGTGCGCGAAGTAGTACGCGCCGGTGTCCAGCGCCGCCACGTAGTCGCTCTGTTCGAGCAGCGGGAGCGAGCGGTTCGTGGCGAGCAGGTCGCCCGCGAAGCAGGCCGGGCCCGCGATGTCCTGTATGACGTCGGGCCCGTTCTTGGGGCGGCCCTTCGCGTCGTACGCGGCGATCCGCAGCGGCCACAGCTCCGGCGCGTAGACGGTACGGGTCGCCACCTGCACGCCCGCGTGCGTGACCGCGATCGGCCGGCCGCCCGACGACTTCGCGTACTCCACGCGCGCCAGCACCGTGCCGTGCTTGGCGAGCAGCGACCGCCCGAACTCCGTCACCAGCCCGTAGCGCCCGTCGAACAGCCCCGGGACCTCCCGCCTGAGCAGTCGCGCATACGTTCCGTAGGCCGGGGTCGGATCGTCCGTCGTGAAGTCGACCGGCAGGCCGCCGCCGATGTCGATGGTGTCGATCTGCCGCCGACCGGCCTTGGCGTTGATCTCCTCGGCGAGCTCGTACGTCGTCCGGACACCCCGCGCCATCAGCTCCAGCGGCAGGCCCTGCGAGCCGGAGTGCGCATGGAGGCGGGTCAGCCACGGGCGGTCCAGGTACGCGCGGACCACCCACGCGCGGGCGCCCTCGTCCAGCAGCGCCACGCCGAACTTGGAGGTGGCGGTGGCCGTGGACAGGGCCTCGATCGAACCGCGGCCGACGCCCGGGTTCACGCGCAGGCCGAGGGGCGAGGCGGTGGGGCCGGAAGCGACCAGCTCGTCGATGCGGGACAGCTCCTGGGGGTTGTCGGCGTTGACGGCGATGCCGAGGGCGAGGGCCTCGCGCAGTTCGTCGAGGGTCTTGGCGGGGGAGTCCAGCACGGTGTGGTCCGGCGGTATCCCGGCCGCGCGGGCCAGGGCCAGCTCGCCGGGGCTCGCGACCTCCGCGCCGATGCCGCATGCGGCAAGGAGCCGCAGTACGGGCACGAGCGGGGTCGCCTTCACGGCGAAGGCGTGCAGTACGGGCGTACCGGCCGGGGTGACCTGATCGAACGCGTCGCGCAGGGCGGTGGCGGTGGCGCGGATGCCGACGACGTCGAGGAGGCCGATGATGGGGTTTCCGGGGCCGACGATGCCCTGCTCGACGGCTGCGCGCACGGCGTCGTCGCGTCGCGCGCCCGCGTCATGTGGTTCGTCCTGCTTGTGTCGTTCGTTCTCTTCGTTCTCGTGTTCCGTGCCCTCGCCCATGCGTTCCAGAGAACCACCGGTCGCGCGCCCGCGCTGCCGCACTCAGTGAAGGGAACGTATTGACTAGTTCTATTCAGGGACCCAGGATGTGAATATCCGCGGCAACATCCGCCGGCCCGCCGCAAGGAGGCAGACCATGTCAGAGCCCAGGCCCGTACGAGCGCCGCGTGGCACCGAGCTGAGCGCCCTGGGGTGGCAGCAGGAGGCCGCGCTGCGGATGCTGCAGAACAACCTCGACCCCGAGGTCGCCGAGCACCCCGACAAGCTCGTGGTCTACGGCGGCACGGGCAAGGCGGCCCGCGACTGGCGCTCCTTCGACGCCATGGTCCGCACCCTGCGGACCCTGAAGCAGGACGAGACGATGCTCGTGCAGTCGGGCCGCCCGGTCGGCGTGATGCAGACGCACGAATGGGCGCCGCGGGTGCTCATCGCCAACTCCAACCTGGTCGGCGACTGGGCCAACTGGGAGGAGTTCCGCAGGCTGGAGGCCCTCGGCCTGACGATGTACGGCCAGATGACCGCCGGCTCGTGGATCTACATCGGTACGCAGGGCATCCTGCAGGGCACCTACGAGACGTTCGCCGCGGTGGCCGCGAAGAAGTTCGGCGGCACGCTCGCCGGAACCATCACGCTGACCGCGGGTCTCGGCGGCATGGGCGGCGCCCAGCCGCTCGCCGTGACCATGAACGACGGTGTCGCGATCTGCATCGACTGCGACCCGCGCGCCATCGAGCGCCGCATCGAGCACCGCTACCTGGACGTCAAGGCCGACTCGCTCGACCACGCGCTCCAGCTGGCGGTCGAGGCCCGCGACGCCCGCCGCCCGCTCTCCATCGGCGTCCTCGGCAACGCAGCCGAGCTCGTCCCGCAGCTCCTCGCCATGAACGCCCCCATCGACATCGTGACCGACCAGACGTCGGCCCACGATCCCCTGTCGTACCTCCCGCTGGGCGTGGCCTTCGAGGACATGGCGTCGTACGCGGCGGAGAAGCCGGCGGACTTCACGCAGCGCGCGCGGGAGTCGATGGCGCGCCACGTCGAGGCGATGGTCGGCTTCATGGACGCGGGCGCGGAGGTCTTCGACTACGGCAACTCGATCCGCGGCGAGGCCCAGCTCGCGGGCTACGACCGGGCGTTCGCGTTCCCCGGCTTCGTACCGGCGTACATCCGGCCACTGTTCTGCGAGGGCAAGGGCCCGTTCCGCTGGGCGGCGCTGTCGGGCGAGGCCTCGGACATCGCCAAGACGGACAAGGCGATCCTGGACCTGTTCCCGGAGAACGAGTCCCTGGCCCGCTGGATCAAGTTGGCGGGTGAGCGCGTCCACTTCCAGGGCCTCCCGGCCCGCATCTGCTGGCTCGGCTACGGCGAGCGCGACCGCGCGGGCGAGCGCTTCAACGACATGGTGGCGAGCGGCGAACTCGCGGCCCCGCTCGCGATCGGCCGCGACCACCTCGACTGCGGCTCGGTCGCATCGCCGTACCGCGAGACGGAGGCGATGCTCGACGGGTCGGACGCGATCGCGGACTGGCCGCTGCTGAACGCGATGGTGAACGTGGCATCGGGCGCGTCGTGGGTCTCGATCCACCACGGCGGCGGCGTCGGCATGGGTCGCTCGATCCACGCAGGCCAGGTGACGGTGGCGGACGGTACGCCGCTGGCAGGCAAGAAGATCCGCCGCGTCCTGACGAACGACCCCGGGATGGGGGTCATCCGCCACGTGGACGCGGGGTACGACCGCGCGGACGAGGTGGCGCGGGAGCGGAGCGTACGGGTGCCGATGCGTGAGGGTGACGCCGAGTGATGCAGGACGACGCCGCGTCTGTGGGCAGTCGTTCCGCTGAGGCGATGGGGGTCCCCCCGCTCGAGCGAAGCCGAGAGTGGGGGAGGGTGGGCACAGACGCACCCGCAGACGGCGGACGGCAGTCACCACCCCGGGGTCCGGGGGCGAAGCCCCCGGTTTCGGGAAGGGGCGGGGTTGGGGAAAGTCCACCGTCGTTCCACCAGATGTGGCAGGACCTGAAGCCCATCGGCCGCAACCCGGAAAGCGGCGGGTACCGCAGGTACGCGTGGACCGGCGCAGACGCCGAGTGCCGCGCCTGGTTCGAGGCCCAGGCCCGCTCAAGGGGCCTGACCTACGAACTGGACCGCAACGGCAACCAGTGGGCCTGGCTCGGCGACCCCGCCCAGGGGAACGCCGTAGTCACCGGCTCCCACCTGGACTCCGTCCCCGACGGCGGCCCCTTCGACGGCCCCCTCGGCGTGGTCTCCGCCTTCGCCGCCCTGGACGAACTCCGCAGGAGGGGAGCGGAGTTCACCAGGCCCCTCGCCATCGTCAACTTCGGCGACGAGGAGGGCGCCCGCTTCGGCCTGGCCTGCGTAGGCTCCCGCCTCACCGCAGGACAGCTGACGCCCGAGCAGGCGCACAGGCTTCGAGACGCGGACGGCATCACCCTCCCCCAGGCGATGGAGAGGGCCGGCCACGACCCGGAGGCGATCGGCCCGGACCCGGACCGCCTCGCCCGCATCGGCGCGTTCGTCGAACTCCACGTGGAACAGGGCCGAGCCCTGGACCTGTCGGGCGACCGCATCGGCATCGCCAGCGCCATCTGGCCCCACGGCCGCTGGCGCTTCGACTTCCGCGGCGAGGCCAACCACGCGGGCACGACGCGCCTGGTCGACCGCCGCGACCCGATGCTGTCGTACGCGGAGACGGTCCTGGCGGCCCGCCGTGAGGCGGAACTCGCGGGCGCGGTCGCCACGTTCGGCAAGATCTCGGTCGAGCCGAACGGCGTCAACGCGATCCCGTCCCTCGTCCGCGGCTGGCTCGACTCCCGCGCGGCCGACCAGGCGACCCTGGACACGGTCGTCGAGGGAATCGAGAAGGCGGCCCGCGAGTACGGCGACCGGCACGGCATCGAACTGGACGTCGTACGCGAGTCGTTCACGCCCGTCGTCGAGTTCGAGCACGCACTGCGGGACGAAATGGCCCGCATCCTGGGCGAGGGCAGGGACACGGACATCAGGGTCCCCGTCCTCGGCACCGGCGCGGGACACGACGCCGGAATCCTCTCCGGCTCGATTCCCACGGCCATGCTGTTCGTACGCAACCCCACCGGCGTCTCGCACTCGCCGGCCGAGTACGCGTCGGAGGACGACTGCCTGGCAGGTGTGACCGCACTGGCCGACGTACTGGAAGGTCTGGCGTGCAAGTGAACGCGCAAACCCAGCAGACCCAGCAGCAGACCCAGACGTACTGGCTGGAACAGGCGTGGCTCGACACGAACGTCGAGCCCGGGGTCGCACTGGACGTCGCGGACGGCCGGATCACCGCCGTCCACAAGGGAGCCGACACCCCACCCCCCGGCGCCGAAATCCTCCGTGGCCTGACCATCCCGGGCCTCGCCAACGCCCACAGCCACGCCTTCCACCGGGCACTGCGCGGCACCGTGCAGGTCGGCTCAGGCACGTTCTGGACGTGGCGCGAGATCATGTACTCGGTCGCGGACCGGCTGACCCCCGAGACGTACCACGCGCTCGCGCGGGCGGTGTACGCGGAGATGGCTCTCGCGGGCGTCACGGTCGTCGGCGAGTTCCACTATCTGCACCACGCGCCCGGCGGGACCCCGTACGCCGACCCGAACGCGATGGGAGAGGCGCTGATCGCGGCGGCGTCGGAGGCCGGGATCCGCATCACGCTCCTCGACACGGCGTACGTCTCGTCCGGTTTCGGCCAGCCCCCGAACAAGCACCAGCTTCGCTTCTCGGACGGCACGGCGCAGGCGTGGGCGGAGCGTGCATCCCTGCTGGCATCCCAGCTGAAGGAGCAGGACCACGCGCGGATCGGCGCGGCGATCCACTCGGTACGGGCGGTACCGGCCGACCAGCTCGCGACGGTCGCCGAATGGGCCGGCGCCCGCCGCGCGCCCCTCCACGTCCACCTCTCCGAGCAGACCGCCGAGAACGACGCGTGCCACGCGGCGCACGGCTGCACACCGACGCGACTCCTCGCGGACCACGGTGTGCTGGGCCCGCGCACGACGGGCGTACACAACACACACCTCACCCCCGAGGACATCCGGCTGCTGGGTTCGGCATCCACGGGCACCTGCATGTGCCCGACCACGGAACGGGACCTGGCAGACGGCATCGGCCCCGCGGCAGCCCTCCAGAAGGCAGGCTCCCCGCTCTCCCTCGGCTCCGACAGCCACGCGGTGATCGACCTCCTGGAGGAGGCACGCGCGATGGAACTGAACGAGCGGCTCCGCACCCGCACCCGCGGCCACTGGACGGCGGCAGCGCTGCTGCGGGCGGCCACGGCGGACGGCTACGCGGCGCTGGGCTGGGGCGACGACGCCGGCGTACTGGAACCGGGTGCCCTGGCCGACTTCACCACGATCGCCCTGGACTCGGTCCGCACGGCGGGCACCCTGCCCCGCCTCGGCGCCGAGACGGCGGTCTTCGCGGCCACGTCGGCGGACATCCGCCACACGGTCGTAGGGGGCCGCCATGTCGTACGGGACGGGGTGCACACCCTGATCCCGGACGTACCGTCGGCGCTGGCGGAATCGATCGAAGCGTTGCGCGGCTAGCTCGCCGAGAGGACTCACAGAACCATGACCACCGCCGGAACAACCGCTGGAACCACCGCGCTCATCACCAACATCGGCAGCCTGGTCACCAACGACCCGAGTGCGGGCGACGGCCCGCTGGGCCTCCTGAAGAACGCGGCCGTGGTGATCGAGGGCGAGCGCATCGCCTGGGTCGGCCCGGCGGCCGGGGCCCCCGCCGCCGACACGGCGTACGACGCGGACGGCCGGGCCGTGATCCCCGGCTTCGTGGACTCGCACTCGCACCTGGTCTTCGCGGGCGACCGTACGGAGGAGTTCAACGCCCGTATGTCGGGCCGCCCTTACTCGGCAGGCGGCATCCGCACCACGGTGGCCGCGACGCGCGCCGCGACGGACGCAGACCTGGAGGCGAACCTCACCCGCTACCTCCGCGAGGCCCTCCGCCAGGGCACGACGACGTTCGAGACGAAGTCGGGCTACGGCCTGACGGTCGAGGACGAGGCCCGAGCCCTGCGCATCGCGTCCGCCCACACGGACGAGGTGACATACCTGGGCGCACACATCGTCCCGCCGGACTACGCGGACGACCCGGCCGCGTACGTCGCACTGGTGACGGGCGACATGCTGGAGGCCTGCGCACCGCACGCCCGCTGGATCGACGTCTTCTGCGAGAAGGGCGCGTTCGACGGCGACCAGGCCCGCACGATTCTCACGGCGGGCAAGGCGAGGGGCCTGCACCCACGCATCCACGCGAACCAGCTCTCGTACGGCCCGGGCGTCCAGCTGGCGGTCGAACTGGACGCGGCGAGCGCCGACCACTGCACGCACCTGACGGACGAGGACGTCGACGCCCTCGCGAACTCGCAGACGGTGGCAACCCTCCTCCCCGGCGCGGAGTTCTCCACCCGAGCCGAGTGGCCGAACGCCCGCCGCCTCCTCGACGCAGGCGCCACGGTCGCCCTCTCGACGGACTGCAACCCGGGCTCGTCCTTCACGAGCTCCGTGCCCTTCTGCATCGCGCTGGCGGTACGGGACATGGGGATGACCCCGGACGAGGCGGTGTGGTCGGCGACGGCGGGCGGGGCGGCGGCCCTGCGCCGGGGCGACGTGGGGCGGGTGGCGCCGGGCGCATACGCGGACCTGGCCCTGCTGGACGCCCCGAGCCATGTCCATCTGGCGTACCGGCCGGGGGTGCCGCTGGTTTCGGGGGTGTGGCGGCGGGGGGTACGCGAGGCCTGACAGCGCCCCGAGATCGAGGACGCCACAGGGACGCGGCCCTATCATGAGCCGTAGCACACAGTGACAGGTATCAGCGGGGAGGCCTCACCATGGGCGCCACGGAAAGCCAGCATCCGATTCACCCGCCGATCCGGCCGCGGCTGTCGATCGAGGAACTGCTGGCTGCCAAGAACACTCAGCCGATCCGGTCCCTCGCTGATCTGAAGGCGGACACCTTCGAGTCCGACGAGGAGCTGGAGGAGTTCATCGCCTTCACCTATGCCGAGCGTCGGCGCGACGTCGCCTGAGCCGTACGGGGTGGCGAGCATCCCCGGAACGCGGTCCGCCGGGTCGGGGAAGGCCCGACCCGGCGGTGGGGCAGGGACTCCCGGTCAGCCCTGTCGGGTCAGGGCCAGGAACGACGACCAGGCAGCGGGGGAGACGGTGAAGCTGGCGCGGGTGGTGTCCTTGGAGTCGCGGATGTGGATGGCGGAGGGGCAGGCGGCGACCTCGATGCATTCGCCCCCATCGCCACCGCTGTAGCTGCTCTTGAACCAGCGGAGCGGGCGGGCCGTGGACTGCTCGGTTCTCATAGCTCTCCTTGCAGCAACTTCTCGATGTGGCGCAGGGATTCTGCCGGAGACAGCGCCTGAGCCCGCAGGATCCCATATCGAACGGAAATTCCACGGACTGTTTCCCGATCGGTGATGACGCGCCCGGTGCCCTGTGCTCCTAGGTACGCCACCTGTTCCCCGCCTCGTGGCGTCATCAGCGTGAACGGTCCGTCCGCACAGGCATGATCGGTCACGGACGTCGGCATCACCTGGATCTCGACGTTCGGGTTGTCTCCAGTGAGCAGCAGGTGTTCGAGCTGCCCACGCAATACCGACGCGCCACCGAACGGGCGTTGAAGCACGGCCTCCTCGATGACGAAGCTCAGAGTCGGCGCAGGCTTGCGCTCGTAGATCTTGTGCCGTGCCAGCCGTGCCGCAACCATCTGGTCGATCTCGGCCTCAGTCCGACGGGGCCGCCACACCGTGAACATCGTCCCGGCGTACTCCTCCGTCTGTAGCAGACCAGGAACAGCCATCACGGCGTACGCGTGGAACTCGACCGCCTCCTCCTCGATCCGCGCCGCATCCCGGAAGAACGCCGGATACCGAGTCCTGGCCACCTCCTTCTTCATCGCCAGCAAGACCCCGCCCGCGTCGAAAAGTTCGTCCGCCTTCTCGATCAGCTCGGGGCGTGGGATGCGCCGCCCCTGCTCGATCGCCGCGATCGTCTGCTCGCCGTAGCCCAGGCGCTTGCCCGCCTCGGTCTGGGTGAGTCCGGCCCGTTCGCGGAAGAGTTTGATCTGCCGGCCGAACGAGCGCAGGAACTCGTCGGCTGGGTCCTCGCGGCGTGCGGGCGCTGCGGCCCGTTCCTGTACGTACGTCATGGGCGTCCCCTCATTTCCCCTTGCTGCCCCGACAGCGCACACCCCGCACCCGGACAGTCACGCCATGTGAGGGTGTCGTCGCTGGTCACCGTACGAGTCGGACGCCAGCCTCGAGTCCATGACGACCGAGATTCCCTCGTCCGAGGACACCGATGCCCAACGGGCCGCCATCTACCAGGAGTTCACTATGTGCTTCACCTCCACACCCCGCGGTGCCCGCCTCGCCCGTCGGCTCGCCGCCCAACGGTTGGACGCCTGGGGGTGGCCCTACGGGACGGGCGTGAACGACAC
Source organism: Streptomyces himalayensis subsp. himalayensis (assembly GCF_013778455.1). Lineage (GTDB taxonomy): Bacteria > Actinomycetota > Actinomycetes > Streptomycetales > Streptomycetaceae > Streptomyces > Streptomyces himalayensis. The sequence continues at coordinate 110,742 of NZ_JACEHE010000022.1, forward strand.
CGCGACGCTGATCGTCGCCGAGCTCACGGCGAATGCCGTGCAGCACGGGCGGGTGCCGGGACGGGACTTCCGGCTCCGCCTGACGGCGCCATCCGGTGCCGTACGGATCGAAGTCACGGACGCCAGAGGCGACCGTGACCGGCTCCCCGTCGGTGAACACCTCGCCCCCGATCCGCTCGCGGACGGCGGACGTGGACTGTGGCTCGTTGCCCAGTCGACCGTGCGATGGGGCGTCGAGCCGCGCACCGGCGCCCCCGGCAAGACCGTGTGGGCCGAGGTGGCGGTGTAGGTGCGTCGGCGATGGTGGGCCGTCTGCCGGTCCGGGTGGCCGGTGCGCCGAAGGAACCTGCAGCAGGGTATTCAATTGTATTCTTCCTGCATGGCTGACACGACCATCAAGATCAGTGAATCGATAAGGGACCGCCTGCGCACCCTCGCCGAGGAGCGGGGGCTCAGCACGCGCGCGTATGTCGAGCGCGTGGTCGCCGCGACTCCCACCGAGGCAGAGCGAGCCGAGCGCACGGCGCGGGCGATCGCGTACATCCGCGCGAACCTGCGCCCGGACTTCACCGAAGGCGATGTGCGAGAGGCGCAGGAGTGGCGGGATGCGATCGTGGCCGGCCGAGTGGGGGAACGCCGGTGATCATCCTGGACCACACCGCGGTCCTCGCCCTGTGCCGAGGTCATCGGTTGCTGTCAGGACTGGCCGTCGTCGAGGTCGACGACCCTGACCAGCGAGCGCACATTCCGGCGCTCTGCCTGGTCGCTGCGAGTCTGGAGCTTCCTGGCGCTGCGGCGCATGTCGGGGCGCTGCCCGCCTTGGAATTCCTGCCGCTGGACTTCTCCGGTACGGCTGCGGTCGAGCACACGGTCTCCAAGGGGATGGACTGGGCCTATGGGCATGCCGTCTACGCCGCTGTTTCGAGGACCGTCGAGGGTCAAGTGCTGACCGCCACCCCCGACGCCTACAACGGCACGGGCGTATGGGCGGTCGACATCGGCAAACCTTGAGTCAGGAGCGCCGACAGCCGGTTCATCGGCAAGTCCGTCAGGCCGGTGCGGTACCCGCTGTCCAGCGTTGGTCTGCTCGGCCCCCGGACGGGAGTTGGGCGAGTAGGGAGCCCGGTGCCTCCGAGTACGGGGTGACGGCGTGGTCCGGGGCGATGGCCGGGTGGATCGTGCCATGGGTGTCGACGGTGAAGGTCAGGTTGCGGCCGTTGGGGCCGTCGACCGAGGAGCACGTCCAGATGCCGATGGTCTTGTCGACGTCTCCGCGGCTGTCCAGGCAGTACGCGGGGGCGGCATACGACTGGATGACGCCGCGGTCGGCGTCCACGCGCCACCGCTGGGTGGGCGATGAGCTGCAGGGCGCGGTGACCACGTCCGTGCCGTTCTGGGCGTAGGCGTGCGGAGGCAGGTCCAGGCAGAGTCCCGAGGCCGCGTTGACGAACTGGGTGAAGTGGGCGCCCGGTGGCGGGGGTGCGGGGGACTTCGTCCGGGACGGTGACGGAGGCGGAGGCGGAGGCGGCGGGGGAGCGGGGCGCTCTGACGGCTTCGCCGACTTCGTCGGCTTCGCGGACATCGTGGGTGTGGGCGACGCGGAGACGGTCGCGGTGCTGGTCACCGTGACGGGCGGCTGTTGAGGCGGCAGCATGGCGCCGCGCCCGGCTGGTTCCGAGTCGGTCGACAGCAACAGCACGAGAAGCGGAGCCAGGGCCACACCCACGGCGACCGACACGAGTACGAGCCGCCGGGAGGGCCACCAGTCGGCTGCCTCGTCACTGCCCCTTGCCGCGGGGTACGTCCCCGGGTGCACGGACTTGGGGCCGGCCGCCTCGGCGTACGTCCCCGAGCGCGCATGCGCGTCCACCTCCGCACGACCCGCGCGCCGGGAACGGCCGAACGCGCCGCCGACCCCGCACGCCGTACCCCCACCCCCTGCACGTGCGACGCCGCGGCCCGCGTACTCGGCCCCGCCCCACCCCAGCAACCCGTCCGCCAGCACCTCCCGCGGGGTGTCCCGCAGGCCGGTCAGCTCCGCGTACGCCGTGCTGCAGCACGCGCAGTCGGCGAGGTGGGCGTGCAGGTCCGGGCTGTGCCGGGCGTACCCGGGGCGTACCGCCTCCTCGATGAGGCGGCCGTAGCCCCGGCAGCGGGTGTCTCCGCAGTGCGTGAGATGGGAGTTCAGCCAGGCCCGGCGCATCGCGTTCAGGGCCGATTCCTTCAGCTGGGCGACCTCGTCGGGCGAGGCACCCACGTAGACGGCCGTGTTCGGGTCCGGCTCCTCCTCCACCACGCCGTACCAGATGATGCCCTGCAGACGGAGCGGAAGGCTCTGGAAGGCGGCGACCATGACGGGGTCGGCCAGGCCCGTCGGGCCTCCCGGGTGCGCAGGTGCGGCGTCCCGGCCGAAGAGCCCGTCCGGCGCGGTGGCCGTCGCCGCCGTCGCGTCGAGACGGGCGAGCAGCCCGGGAGCGAGGCGTCCGCACCGGGAGTCCGCGGCCCAGGCGCGGGCCACGCGCAGTACGTGCAGCAGCAGATGGTGCCGCCAGGTGCCACGCGGTTCGGCGCCCTGTTTCACCTCGTGCGCGGCGAGCGCGAACGCCTGCGCCGTCAGCTGCCGCGCGGAGTTCTCGCCGATGCCGCACAGCCGGGCGTACCCGAGGACCGCGGGGCGGTGGCGGCGGCGGAGCTCGCGCAGTGCCGGGTACGCGGTCGAGGCGTTGGCCCGGAGCAGATCGGTGAGCTGTACGTCGGGGGCCTGGGCGTGCACCCCCTGTACGGCCGACTGCATGGTCGAAGTGTCGCTGTCCGTCCGGCCGAGCCGCCCCATCCGCACGCGCACGCCTCCTCGCCAAGTAGGCCTGACCGTCCGGTACTTCGGCGTACCGGTGAGTAAGGTGTGCCCATAGTGGTGGAAGCGGCTGCCCGGGAAAAGGTGTTTCCCACGGTAACGGGGCTATATCGGCGCAGCGGTGGTGTCGGTGTTCTCCCCCAGCCCCGCCCCTTCCCGTAACCAGGGGGCTAGCCCCCTGGACCCCCGAAATCGCCCTTCGGGCTCGTCCTCAAACTCCCCCAGCAAACGCCGGGAGGTGCCCCGGACGGGCTGGAAAATCCAGCTCGTCCGGGGCACCTCCCAGTGGTCGCCGACGCACAGCTGCCGCTCCGTCGCCGGTCACTCCTCGACCGTCAGCCCCCTGCGCAGCCGCACCAACGTGCGCGACAGCAGACGCGACACGTGCATCTGCGAGATACCCAGCTCGTCGCCGATCTCCGACTGCGTCATGTTGGCGACGAAGCGGAGCGAGAGGATCTTCCGGTCCCGGGGCGGGAGTTCCGCGATCAGCGGCTTCAACGACTCGACGTACTCGATGCCTTCGAGACCGTGGTCCTCGTAGCCGATGCGGTCCGCGAGTGCTCCCTCGGAGTCGTCCTCCTCGGGCTGGGCGTCCAGCGAGCTCGCGGTGTACGCGTTGCTCGCGGCCATGCCCTCGACCACCTCGTCGTTCGAGATACCCAGGCGCTCCGCCAGTTCTCCCACCGTGGGGGCGCGGTCGAGCTGCTGGGCGAGTTCGTCGCCGGCCTTGGCCAGGTCGAGACGGAGCTCCTGAAGCCTGCGGGGCACGCGCACCGACCAGCTGGTGTCGCGGAAGAAGCGCTTGATCTCGCCGACGATGGTCGGCATCGCGAAGGTCGGGAACTCGACGCCCCTGCTGAGCTCGAAGCGGTCGATGGCCTTGATGAGGCCGATGGTCCCCACCTGGATGATGTCCTCCATCGGCTCGCTGCGGGAGCGGAAGCGCGAGGCGGCGAACTTCACCAGGGCGAGATTCAGTTCCACCAGGGTGTTGCGTACGTACGCGTACTCATGGGTGCCTTCCTCGAGGGACTCGAGTCGCTCGAAGAGGGTCTTGGACAGGGCCCGCGCGTCCGCCGGCGCCACCTCGTCGTACGGAGGGATGGCCGGGAGACCGTCGAGGCCTTCCAGTACCTCGGAGCCGGAGCCGGAGCCGGAGCCGGAGCCGGAGCCGGAGCCGGAGCCGGAGCCGGAGCCGGAGCCGAAGTCGGAGCTTGGGGTGGAGCCTGCGGATTCCGTCCGAAGGCCGGGATCTGCGGTTTCGGAGTCGATGTCGGGACCGGTGGGGTCGGCCTCGAGAAGTACCGGTGGGGGTGTCGACGTCGCCAGGTCAGCATGCGATTCGTCGAGCCGGGGTGACATGATGTCCTCCATCGTTCTCGGCATATGGCTGCCGATGCCAATACGTGCACTGCGGTGTGCGGCGCCTCCAAAGCCGGCCGTGTCGATAGTTGTTATCTCTAGCCCTACCCGCTTGAGCGACGTTGTCGCAAGTGCGTTGTGTGCCGATATGTCCGATTCTGGGCTGTTGTTCGGGTGTTGGAGGGCGAGGTGAGGGCGTAGTGTTCTAGGGCGTCAATCAGCAGTGAACGACTGTCGGGAGAGAGACGGCATGGACCGCGGGACGGTCGGCAGTGCACATCGAGGCCGGCTTCTGGTCGAAGTCCGGGAAGAGGGACCGAGCGCCGTGGTGACACCGGCGGGTGAGCTGGATCACCACACCGCCGACCTGTTGCGCGAGCCCCTCGAAGGCTGCCTCGCCGACGGGTACACGCGTCTCGTGGTCGACTGTTCCCGGCTGGAATTCTGCGATTCCACCGGACTGAACGTGTTGCTCGGCGCACGACTCAAGGCGGACGCCCAGGGGGGCGGAGTCCATCTGGTGGGCATGCGCCCGGTGGTTGCGCGGGTATTCGAGATCACCGGAGCCGACGCGGTTTTCACGGTGCACGAGAGCCTCGACGCGGCCCTGGCGGACTGAGTACGCCGACGCCTCCAAGGCAAAGACTTCGGAAAGACCTCCGAATGGTTACGCCTCAGTTGTCTCTACGTGATCACTGCGTTACGAGTGTCACATGTCCCGTGTCGAATAAGTGGGTGTTCTCACGGTTCGGCCGGGCAGGAGACATCCTGAATCCGTCAACAGTCATCACAGCCAGTGCGTAGTGTCCTGCTGTTCGTCTCCGTTCCGTCCCCCTGAGCCCGAGTCGAGCCCAGTCCCAACGTCCTGCATCGTGAATCGGTGAATCGGTGAGGTGAAGCGCTGATGAGCACCACCCGGTCTTACTCGCCGGGCGACGGTGGCCCGGAGCCGGGCGCCGCCGCCGAAGGCGCTTCCGTGGTGTCCGACGGCGCTTCCGGGACGGCCTACAGCGCCCCCGGAGTGCCCGAAGGCGCCCGCTCCTCCGGCGATGCCCCCGCCGAGCAGCACCCCGTCGGCCGCCTGTCGCGCAGGCTGAGCCTCAACGGCGCGAGCGGAATCGTCCCGCTCGCCCGCGACTTCACCCGGCAGGCGCTCTACGACTGGGGCTGGCTGCCCGCCGCGACCGCCGACCGGCGCGCTGCCGCCGAGGACGTACTGCTGGTCGTCTCGGAGCTCGTGACCAACGCGTGTCTGCATGCCGAGGGGCCTGAGAGTCTGTGGGTCGCCTGCGACAGCAAGGTGCTGCGCATCGAGGTCACCGACCGCGGCGCCGGCCACCCCGCCCCGCGCACTCCGCACCGCGCCGGACGGCCCGGCGGGCACGGCATGTTCATCGTCCAACGCCTCTGTCTGGACTGGGGAGTTGTACGGAACCCCGGGGTGGCGGGCAAGACCGTGTGGGCCGAACTCAGCGCCCCCGCATAACCTTCACCGTCCCCCACCATTTGTTACCCGCGGTTCGAACCCTTCTTCGCGCGCTCTGACGGACGCGCCGGATCTTCGGAGATCCGGCGCGTCCGTTGTCTTCCCTCCACAAGGTCCCAGGCGTACCTTGAGCGCCCAATCTGATGTGCCGTCAGTAACTTTTGCGGACCGCACGACACACGAACGCACGGAGGAACTGCGGCACGGCCACCGGCATGAGGGGAACTCGAGGTGTCGTACCGGACGTACCAGAAGCGAACGGCCGCGCTCGCGCTCGGCGCTGCCCTGGCCGGCTCGGCGGTGCTGATGGCCGCCCCCGCAGCCCACGCCGACGTCGTGGACGTCGATTACCAGTGCAAGACGCCGATCGGCGACAAGGGAGCCGTCTCGCCGATCGACATCAAGGCCGTCAAGAGCGGCAGCGGCTACAAGCTCACCATGTCCTTCCAGAAGGGTGTCTCGTCCAGCCCGGTGGAGCTGGGCAAGGGCGCGATGAACCCGAGTGCGGTCATCAAGCTGGGCGGTGCGGAGAGCGGCAGCGTTCCCGTGTCGGGTCCGCCCAACGCCAAGGCGATCCCCGCCAACACTCCCATCAAGATCAGCGACTTGACGGGGACCTATACGCCGAAGAAGAGCGGCAAGGTCACGTTCACCGCGGGTGTGCTCACCATCAAGGCCCTCGGGACGACGACCACGTGCACCCCCGCCAACAACCCCAAGCCGTCGCTGACCCTGGACGTCACGTCGGCGGGCGGCGGTACGACCCAGAGCGCACCGGCCGGTGGTGAGGAACTGCCGCAGACCGGTCCTGGGGACTCCGCGATGGCGCTGGGGACGCTCGGCGGCACGGTGCTGCTTGCGGGGGCCGCGGGGGTGTTGTGGCTTACGCGCCGTAACCAGCCGGTGCGCTGACGGCTGGATCACTCCGTACTTCAGTACGCGACCCGTATGAGCCGAGCCGCACCTGTACGAGACCAGGAGCCGCCGATGTCGCCGCCCTTGCCGCCGCGCGTACGACTGTTGTCGTCTGCGTTGTCCATGCCGTTGGTTCTGCTGCTTGTTGTCGCGGCGGCGGCCCCGGTGCGGCCTGCCCACAACGGGATCCTGGCGGCTGCCTACAGCAGCACCGCGTGGTCCGTCGTGCCCTCCGCCGGTGGTGGGACCCGGCCGGCGAAAGGTGGACGGCCGTACTTCTACGCCGAGGGTGTGCCCGGTGCTGTGCTCGAGGACACGGTGTCGGTCGTCAACCCCGGAGCGAAGGCGCTCACGGTGGAGCTGCGGGGCGCGGACGCGGACAACACCCGGGGCGGTGGCCTCTCGCTGCGCAAGCGGTCGACGGACACGGGTGCATGGATCACCTTCGCCGAGCGCAAGCTGAGGATCCCGCCGCACACACGGGCCGATGTGCCGTTCACGGTGACCGTTCCGGAGGACGCGACGCCCGGCGACCATCCCGGTGCGATCGTCGCGAGCGGCGGCGGGCGCGACGCGGCGGTGCGGCTGCAACTCCGGGTCAGCGGGCCAACGCTGGCGGCGCTGACCGTCGAGCGCGTGAGGGCCGAGGGCCGGCACATCTCGTACGACCTGGTGAACCGCGGCAACACCGTGCTGACGCCGAGGCTCACCGTGCGGGCCGACGGAGTCTTCGGCGAGGTTCTGCACCGCGGCCCCAGGACGCTGCCGGTCGAACTTCTGCCCGGCCGCCGGATCACGCTCACCGAACCGTGGCCGGACGCGCCGACCTTCGACGCGGTCGACATCAGCCTGACGGCCACGGCGGCGGGCGGCGCCCGGGACACGGCCGCGGGGTCGGCCCGCTTTGTGCCGTGGGGACTGCTCGCGGGGGTGGCGGCCGGACTGGCGGCTGCGGGAGGTGGCGCCTTCTGGTGGAGGCGACGCGTGGGGGGCCTGCGCGGCCGGAGCGCTCGGGGGCCGGACGTTCGCACCCAACAGATGGACCCGGACAACGAGCTGACGGGAGCGGTCACGTGATGTCCCCCGAATCGCCCTCCGGGCCCGTCCTCAATCGCCGGACGGGCTCACATGAGCCTGTCCGGCGATCGAGGACCGGGGTCTGGGGCGGAGCCCTCACGCGGCGGAGCCGCATATGGATACAGCCGGGAAGGGGCGGGGTGAGGGAAAGCCCCGCAGGGCCCACCCCCCGGCTCACTCCACGCGCGCGTGCCCGCGCAGCAGGCCGAGCCCCGGTCCAGGGAGCAGCAATCGCCCTGGCGATCGCCCTCGCCCTCGTACTGCTTCCGGCAGGCATGCCCGCCTCCGCCGCCGACAAGCCCGCCGTGAAGCTCTCCAAGTCCGAGGCCGGCGCGGGCGGTTCCCTCACCGTGACCGGCAAAGGCTGGCGTCCGAACACCCTGCTGATGCTGCTCATCTGCGGTCGGTCCGCGCCCGGCAGGGGCGTGATCGGCGGTACCAACTCCTGTGCCAACGGCGACGGCCGCGCCGTCACGACGGACGGCGAGGGGGCGTTCAGCAAGAAACTGCCGGTCGCCGAGCCGCCGGAGCCGTGCCCGTGCGTCGTGCACGTCGCGACGGTCACCGGTGAGCAGGCCGCCGCGGACGCCGTACTGAGGGTCGCGGGCCACCCCGTCGCGCCGCTGCCGGAGCAGGACGGCGCGGGGAAGCTGTCGGTGCTTGACGACACCCGGCTCGAGGGCTCGAGCGGGCTCCTCACCTGGTTCGGTGCGCCGCCCGGCCGGGAGCTCGTCTTCACCGTCGGCAACGTCGGCTCCGCCCCCGTCAAGGACCCCGTCTTCCAGGTGGGCACCTCCCACGGCGTGTTCGCCCCGCAGTGGGAGGAACAGCAGTGGCGCGGCACCATCGCGCCCGGGAAGAAGGCCCGGATCAAGCTGCCGGTCGAGCTGGCCGCCGGCGCCCACGGCGACTATCTGGTCTCGCTCAGGTTCGGCGGGAAGGTGCTCGCCGAACAGCCGTGGGGCGTGGGCCGCCCGTGGGGCGTCACGCTCTTCTGGATCCTGCTCTGCGTCGTCGTACCCGCCGCGGTGTTCCGCATCGGCATGGCGATCGTCGACCGGGTGCGCCCGCGGGGGCACGGAGGCAACGGGCGCCACCGGAGCGTACGACTGCCCGACGTCACCGTCCGCCTCCCCAGGCTGGGGCTGTCCCCGACGGCGACCGGCACCCCGGCGAAGCCGTCGCGCAGCGACGAGAACGCGCGGCCGGCCCGTACGACCACGACCCTGCCCTGGTTCACCCCGGACACCGATCCCGGGGCGCCGGCCGGTCGGCTCTCCGCACCGTCAGAGCTCTCCGCACCACCGCAGAACAGTCCGACGACGAAGGGAAACACGTGAGCAGGCAACGGAGGGTCGGTCCGGTCCGCGGGGCCCCGGGGGCGCGGAGTCAGTGGATCCGGAGGGCCGCCGGCCCACGCAGAATCAGCGTGTGCGGCGTCGCCCTCATGCTGAGCGGTGCCGGCATCCTGCTGGCCGCCGCGCCGGCGCAGGCGGCCGAGGTCGCCTACAAGACCGAGTGCATCCCGCCCGCGATCTCCGGCATGGACCCCGTGCAGGGCACCACCAAGGTGGAGATCACCGCGCCGGCCGAGGCGAAGGTCGGGGACGAGGTCGAGGTGGTGTGGAAGTTCGTCCAGGCCGCCTCGAAGAACCCCGACGTCCTCGACCTGGAGGAGAACACGGTCAAGCCGACCGGCACGCTCAAGGCGGGCGGCGCGCAGACCGCCGACATCGCGATGGAGGGGCCGCGCGAGAACCCGCCCATCCCCAAGAACAGCGACATGAAGCTGTCCGACATGAAGGGCAAGCTGAAGCTGACGGCGGCCGGAGAGATCACGCTGACCCCGGACGCGTACAACATCAACGTCAGCAAGCCGATGTCGACGGACACGAAGTGCACGCCGCAGGAGCAGGTGAAGTCCGCGGCGACCATCAAGGTGACCGGTGGGGGCGGGAGTTCGGGCGGTACGACGGGTGGGCTCCCGACCGGTGTGCCCACGGGCCTGCCGACCGGTCTCCCCACGGGTCTGCCGACCGGCCTTCCGACCGGCCTCCCGACGGGCGGCACCAGCGGCTCCTCCGGAGGCGACACCGGCGGCTCCGCCGGGGGCAGCGACAGCGGGGGCACGACAGGCGGGGACGACGGCGGCGCCGGCGGTGGCGGCGGCGGGCAGACCGACTTCACGGGCAAGGAGGTGCAGATCCCGTACGAGTGCAAGACGCCGATCGGCGACAAGAGCGCGACGTCGCCCGTGCAGATCAACGCCAAGAAGGACGGCGGCGACTTCGGCCTCACGGTGCAGTTCAAGAAGTCCGTGATGGACAGTCCGGCGGACATCCCGGCGGACTCCGTGAAGCCGTCGATGGAGGTCGTGCTCGGCGGTGCCGACAAGGGCACGGTGCACGTCGAGGGCCCGACGAACAAGGAACCGATCAAGTCGGGCGACCCCATCAACATCCCCGACCTGACCGGCACCTACAAGCCGGGCGCCGACGGGAAGGCGACCCTGTCGCCGGGCGTGCTCACCGTGAAGGCGCTCGGCACGACGACGACCTGTACGCCGGCCAAGACCGAGGTGTCGCTTGAGCTCGACACGGCGGCTCAGCCGGGCGGGGCGTCCGGTGGCTCGGCGTCCGGCGGCGGGCTCGCCGAGACGGGTGCGGACGACAACGGTGCGCTGCGTGCGCTCGGGCTGGTCGCGGGCACCGTGATCCTGCTCGGCGGAGCGGTCTTCACATTCCTGCCGCGACGCCGTACGACGCACTGACCGCCGTACGACCCGGTGCAACGCGAAGGGCCGCCGCACCCAACGGTGCGGCGGCCCCTCGTACGAACCGTTCGAAGCGAACGCGCTACGTCACTTGACGTCGCCCATGAGCTCCTTGACCCGCTTGCGGTACATCCACAGCGCGATGCCGGCGAGCACGGCGAGCGCGGCCTGGAGGCCGACGATGCCGGTCTTGTTCAGGTCGACACCCGCGATGGACAGCAGACCGGTGGTGCAGTCGCCCGCGGTGACGGCGAGGAACCAGACACCCATCATCTGCGAGCCGTACTTGACCGGTGCCATCTTGGTGGTGATGGACAGACCCACCGGGGAGAGGCACAGCTCACCCACGGTCTGGACGAAGTAGATGGCGACCATCCACCACGCGGCGACCTTGGCGCCGTCCCCGGCCATGGTCAGCGGGATCAGGAAGACGAAGAACGAGACACCGATCAGGAACAGACCGGACGCGAACTTCACGACCGTGCTCGGCTCCTTGCCGCGCCGGTTCAGCGCCAGCCAGATCCAGGCGACGACCGGGGCCAGTGCCATGACGATGACCGGGTTGACCGACTGGTACCAGGAGACCGGGAAGTCGAAGCCCAGGATCACCGTGCGCGTCGAGGACTCGCCGAAGATCGCCAGGGTGGAACCGCCCTGGTCGTAGATCATCCAGAAGAGGGCCGCGGCCACGAAGAACCAGATGTAGCCGGAGACCTTCGACTGCTCGGCGGTGGTCAGCTCCTTGTCGCGCTTGATGCGCGCCAGGACCATGACCGGGATGATGAGGCCGGCGAGGGTGATCGGGACGAGCGCCCAGTTCAGGGTGTACGTGCCGGTGACGACGAGACCGCCGTAGACGACGACGGCGACGACCAGCCAGAAGAGGCCCTTGCGCAGCGTCGAGGCCTTCTCCGCGGCCGACAGCGGCTTCGGGACGACGCTGGAGGCCGGGTTCAGGTGGCGGGTGCCGATCAGGAACTGGGCCAGACCCAGCGCCATGCCGAGCGCGGCCAGCGCGAAGCCCAGGTGCCAGTTCACGTTCTCGCCGACGGTGCCGATGATCAGCGGCGCGGCGAAGGCACCGAGGTTGATGCCCACGTAGAACAGCGTGAAGCCGCCGTCGCGGCGCGGGTCGTCCGGGCCTTCGTAGAGCTGGCCGACCATCGTGGAGATGTTGGCCTTCAGCAGACCGGAGCCCAGGGCGACGAGGCCCAGACCGGCGAAGAAGGTGCCCTCGGAGGGCAGGGCCAGCGTCAGGTGGCCCAGCATGATGACGCCGCCCGCGATCGCGACGGTCTTACGGGGACCCCAGACGCGGTCGCCGAACCAGCCGCCGGGCATGGCGAGCAGGTACACCAGCGACAGATAGACCGAGTAGATCGCGGTCGCCGTGGCCGGGCTCATGCCCATGCCGCCGGGTGCGATCAGGTACAGCGGGAGCAGCGCCCGCATGCCGTAGTAGGAGAAGCGCTCCCACATCTCGGTCAGGAAGAGTGTGGCCAGGCCGCGGGGGTGGCCGAAGAAGGTCTTCTCGAAGCCAGGGGTACTGGCCGAGTCCTTCGTCAGGCTGGACGCCATGGGTCGTTCCTTGTGGGTTCGGGACGCGGTGCCTGGAGAGGTGACGCGCCCGGTGGGGGGCGGCCGGCACCGGCATCGGGCCGTCCACCACCCAACGCCCAGGGGGGATTCGCTCGCTCCGGTCCGGAAGCGAGGGACGGTGACACCGGGATCCACGCCCTGGCGCATCGTCGCGCAGGGCCCGGCCAACAGGTCATTCCTTGTAAGGCTGGCAGCTGCCGGCCCGCACATGAAGATGACCTTCGGCCCGCAATAGCGTGCCAAAGGCCATTCAGTAGTGCTACAGGCGTTCTGCCACAATAAAGCACGACACAGTGTGATATGAAGGCGGCTGAGACGCGAATCACAGGCTGAGCGGGAACCGAGGCCTACTTTCGAAGGTCACTTCCAGTGTCTCACCCCACACCCGCAGGCCCGTCCCGATGGGCCGGCGGCGTGGCAGATCACACCCCGGACGTAGTCCGCCGCGGACTACCATCACCTCCATGACCCGTGTTCTGCTTGCCGAGGACGACTCGGCCATCTCGGAGCCGCTTGCTCGCGCCCTGCGCCGGGAGGGCTACGAGGTCGAGGTGCGCGAGGACGGTCCGACCGCGCTCGACGCCGGAGTACAGGGCGGCGTCGACCTGGTCGTACTCGACCTCGGGCTGCCCGGCATGGACGGACTGGAGGTGGCCCGCCGGCTGCGCGCCGAGGGGCTCACGGTGCCGATCCTCATCCTGACCGCACGCGCCGACGAGGTGGACACCGTCGTCGGTCTCGACGCGGGCGCCGACGACTACGTCACCAAGCCCTTCCGCCTCGCCGAACTCCTCGCCCGCGTGCGGGCCCTGCTGCGCCGCGGGGCAGCCGAGCCCCAGCAGCCGCCCGCCACCCACGGTGTGCGTATCGACGTCGAGTCGCACCGCGCCTGGATGGGCGACGACGAGCTCCAGCTCACCGCCAAGGAGTTCGACCTGCTGCGCGTGCTGGTGCGCGACGCGGGCCGGGTCGTCACCCGCGACCAGCTGATGCGGGAGGTCTGGGACACCACCTGGTGGTCCTCGACCAAGACGCTCGACATGCACATCTCGTGGCTTCGTAAGAAGCTCGGCGACGATGCAGCGAACCCGCGCTACATCGCCACGGTCCGCGGTGTCGGCTTCCGCTTCGAGAAGTCCTGAGGGGTTCGGGAAGACCGCCCGCCCGGAGAGAACGGCCGACGTGCAGAGACGGACTGACGTGCATACTTCGAACGACCCCCGGACACCGTCATGCGCCGCCGGCTGATCAACTCCACGCTCGCCGTGGTGCTCATCGTCATCGCCGTGTTCGGGGTCTCCCTCGTCATCGTCGAGACCCGCACGATCAGCAGCAGCGCCCAGGACCGCGTGGAGTCCGAGGCCCTGCGGCTCGTCAGCATCGTCGACAGCCGGCTGATCAGCGACGAGAAGATCACGGCGGGCATACTGCGGGACCAGGTCCCCGCCGAGCGGTACGCGCTGATCGAGATCGAAGGGCGCGCGCCCGTCGAGGTCGGCGAGCGCCCGGTCGGCGAGGTCATCCAGTCCACGGCCACGGGCGAACAGGGTGAGAAGGTCACCGTCCAGGAGTCACGGTCCTCGGTCACCGAGGAGGTCGGCCGGACGCTCCTGATCATCGCCGGCGTCGCACTGCTGGCCATCGTCGCCGCCGTGCTCCTCGCCGTACGCCAGGCGAACCGCCTCGCGTCCCCGCTGACCGACCTCGCCGAGACCGCGGAGCGGCTGGGATCCGGCGACCCCCGGCCGCGCAGCAAGCGGTACGGCGTCCAGGAGCTGGACCGGGTCGCCGATGTGCTGGACCGCTCCGCCGAGCGGATCGCGCGGATGCTCACCGCCGAGCGGCGTCTCGCCGCCGACGCCTCGCACCAGCTGCGCACACCCCTGACCGCGCTGTCCATGCGGCTCGAGGAGATCGCGCTCACCGAGGACCTGGAGACGGTCAAGGAAGAGGCGACGATCGCACTGACGCAGGTCGAGCGGCTCACGGACGTCGTCCAGCGGCTGCTCACCAACGCCCGGGACCCGCGCACCGGCTCCGCCGTCTCCTTCGACCTGGACGAGGTCATCAAGCAGCAGATCGAGGAGTGGCGGCCCGCCTACCGCAGCGCGGGCCGGGCCATCGTCAGCTCGGGCAAACGGCATCTGCAGGCGGTCGGCACGCCCGGCGCGGTCGCGCAGGTGCTGGCCGCGCTGATCGAGAACTCGCTGATGCACGGGGGCGGCACGGTCGCGCTGCGCACCAGGGTCACGGGCAACCAGACCGTCATCGAGGTCACCGACGAGGGCCCGGGTGTGCCGCCGGAACTGGGTGCGCGGATCTTCGAGCGGACCATCAGCGGCCGCAACTCCACGGGGATCGGGCTCGCCGTGGCCCGCGATCTGGCGGAGGCGGACGGCGGCCGCTTGGAGATGCTGCAGACGAAGCCGCCGGTGTTCGGGCTCTTCCTGTCGCGTACGCCGCCGAAGAGGTCCGTGGCCGACGAGGCGGCGGCGCAGACGACCGTCAGATGACGGGCCGGGGACGAGCCGCGCCGGAGGTCACCTGACGCGCTGCCTGGGCCGTCGGCGTTCCGACTCGAGGAACGATTCGGCGCTGGCGACCGCCTCCCGGGCCGGAAGCGCCCGGAAAACCCAGGTCCGGTAGGACCAGAAGCGGAACAGCGTTGCGACGCCGATGCCGAGGAACTTGAAGATGTTGCTCTGCAGCGGGCTGTCCCAGCCGAAACCGTACGTCGCCACGTAGAGCACGCCGTTCTCGATCACCAGGCCGATGCCGCTGAACAGCAGAAAGAGCGTGAGTTCCTTGGTGCGGCCGCTCTTGTCGCGGTCCCGGTAGGTGAAATAACGGAAGCCGAGGTAGTTGAAGATGATCGCGACGACGGTGGCGATGACGCTCGCCCGCACCACCTGAAGATCGGTGACGTGGCGTACCAGGTTGAACACGCCCAGGTTGACGAGGATGCCCGCGCCGCCGACCGCGCCGAACTTGGCCATTTCGCGTACGAGGCGGTCGAAACGCTGACGTACGGCGCTTCGGGGCGCCGCATCAGCCCCCGGAGAACCAGCCTTGCCCATGGTGTGCCAGCCCCCGTCTCTTGGTTTCGTCAACCCGGCCATGCTATCCAGCGGCCCTCTCCGGCGCGCGTGGACGCAGGTAAGGCGTGGGTAAGGCGTGGTCTTTGTGTGATGAGCATGCAGAGATGCCGATGGGTATGCGCGGGCGTCCGGCGGTACCTGGCGGCGGATACCCTGGGGGCGTGACGTTCCCCGTAGTCGGCATGGTCGGCGGCGGTCAGCTCGCTCGTATGACGCACGAAGCAGGCATCCCGCTCGGCATAAGGTTCAAGCTCCTCAGTGACACCCCGCAGGACTCCGCGGCGCAGGTTGTCAGCGATGTCGTCGTCGGCGACTATCGCGACCTCGACACGCTGCGTGAGTTCGCGCGGGGCTGCGATGTGATCACCTTCGATCACGAACACGTACCCACCGAGCATCTACGGGCCCTGGAGGCGGACGGAATCCCCGTACGCCCGGGCCCCGACGCGCTCGTCCACGCCCAGGACAAGGGCGTGATGCGGGCGAAGCTCGACGCGATCGGCGTGCCGTGCCCGCGCCACCGGATCGTGAGCGATCCGGAGGACGTGGCCGCCTTCGCCGCGGAGGGCGACGGCTTCCCGGTCGTCCTCAAGACCGTGCGCGGCGGATACGACGGCAAGGGCGTGTGGGTCGTGGACTCCGCGGCGGAGGCCGCCGAGCCCTTCCGCGCCGGCGTGCCCGTCCTCGCCGAGGAGAAGGTCGACTTCGCCCGTGAGCTGGCCGCCAACGTCGTCCGCTCGCCGCACGGCCAGGCCGTCGCCTACCCCGTCGTCGAGTCGCGTCAGGTCGACGGCGTCTGCGACACGGTGATAGCACCGGCCCCCGACCTCGACGAAGAGCTGGCACTGCAGGCCGAGGAGCTCGCCCTGCGCGTCGCCAAGGAACTCGGCGTCGTCGGCCACCTCGCCGTCGAGCTGTTCGAGACCCGCGACGGCCGGATCCTCGTCAACGAGCTGGCGATGCGCCCGCACAACTCCGGGCACTGGACCCAGGACGGCGCGATCACGTCCCAGTTCGCCAACCATGTGCGCGCCGTGCTCGACCTGCCGCTGGGCGACCCGCGCCCGCGCGCCAGGTGGACGGTGATGTGCAACGTCCTCGGCGGCGACTACCCCGACATGTACTCGGCGTATCTGCACTGCATGGCCCGTGACCCGCAGCTGAAGATCCACATGTACGGCAAGGACGTGAAGCCCGGCCGTAAGGTCGGCCACGTCAACACCTACGGCGACGACCTGGACGACGTGCTGGAGCGCGCCCGCCACGCCGCCGGCTATCTGCGAGGGACGATCACCGAGTGAGCACCTCTCCCGAATCCTCCGCCGCCCCCCTCGTTGGCATCGTCATGGGCTCCGACTCCGACTGGCCCGTCATGGAGGCCGCGGCCCAGGCCCTCGACGAGTTCGAGATCCCCTACGAGGTCGATGTCGTCTCCGCGCACCGCATGCCGCGGGAGATGATCGCGTACGGCGAGGAGGCCGCCGGACGCGGCCTGAAGGTGATCATCGCGGGTGCGGGCGGCGCCGCCCATCTGCCCGGCATGCTCGCCTCGGTCACCCCGCTCCCGGTCATCGGCGTCCCCGTGCCGCTGAAGTACCTGGACGGCATGGACTCCCTGCTGTCCATCGTGCAGATGCCGGCGGGCGTGCCGGTGGCGACCGTGTCGGTCGCCGGCGCACGCAACGCGGGGCTGCTCGCGGCCCGTATGCTCGCCGCCCACGACGAGGAACTCCTCGCCCGTATGCGGGAGTTCCAGCAGGAACTGAACGACCAGGCCACCGAGAAGGGCAAGCGGCTGCGCGCGAAGGTCGAGGGCGCCGCGTCGTTCGGCTTCGGCTCCGGGAAGTGACGGCGTGACGTCGCATCTGGACCAGGCCCGGGAACTGCTGGCCGAGTTCCCCGTCGTCGACGGGCACAACGACCTGCCATGGGCCCTGCGCGAGCAGGTCCGCTACGACATCGGCCAGCGCGACATCGCGACCGACCAGAGCGCGCATCTGCACACCGACCTCGCCCGGCTGCGGGCCGGCGGGGTCGGCGCGCAGTTCTGGTCCGTGTACGTCCGTACGGATCTGGCCGGGGACGAGGCGGTGAGCGCCACGCTCGAACAGATCGACTGCGTCCAGCAGCTGATCACCCGCTACCCGGCCGATCTGCGGCGCGCCCTGACCGCCGCCGACATGGAGGCCGCGCGCGACGAGGGCCGCATCGCCTCCCTGATGGGCGCCGAGGGCGGCCACTCCATCAACAACTCGCTGGCCACCCTGCGCGCCCTGTACGCCCTGGGCGTCCGCTACATGACGCTCACGCACAACGACAACATCGCGTGGGCGGACTCGGCGACCGACAAGCCGGGCGTCGGCGGCCTCTCGCCGTTCGGCCGTGAGGTCGTCCGCGAGATGAACCGCATCGGCATGCTCGTGGACCTGTCCCATGTGGCGGCCTCGACGATGCGCGACGCGCTGGACACCTCCACGGCGCCCGTGATCTTCTCCCACTCCTCCGCCCGGGCGGTCTGCGACCATCCGCGCAACATCCCGGACGACGTGCTGGAGAGGCTGCCGGGGAACGGGGGAGTGGCGATGGTCACCTTCGTCCCGAAGTTCGTCCTCCAGGCGGCGGTGGACTGGACGGCGGCGGCCGACGAGAACATGCGCGCGCACGGCTTCCACCCGCTCGACACCACGCCCGAGGCGATGAAGATCCACCGCGCCTTCGAGGAGACCAACCCGCGCCCGATCGCCACCACCGCCACGGTCGCCGACCACCTCGACCACATGCGCGAGGTCGCCGGAATCAACCACATCGGCATCGGCGGCGACTACGACGGCACGGCCTTCACCCCGGACGGCCTGAACGACGTCTCCGGCTACCCGAACCTGATCGCGGAACTCCTCTCCCGAGGCTGGTCCCGCGAGGACCTCTCCAAGCTGACGTGGCAGAACGCGGTACGGGTCCTGTCGGCCGCGGAAGACGTCGCCCGCGACCTCGGCGCTCGCCAGTCCCCGTCCAACGCGACGCGCTCTGACCTGGACGGCTGACGCCCCGTTCCGCCGCGCGGTGCCGGCGGAACGCCTGCCCATGGTGGCAGCGGCGGTGGGCGCCCGCGACACACGCCCTAGGCCCTGTCGTCAAACTCCCGCCTGCCCCGCGGCGTCTGGCACGCACGCTCGCCGCGTTGCCGAAAAGCCCTAGTAGCTCCGCTACGAGGACTTTCCGGCGCCTTGCGATCGCACGCACCAGACGCCGCGGGGCCCGCCCTTCGGGCGGACGGCGGGAGTTTGACGACAGGGCCTAGGCGCGGACCAGGCAGAAGGGGTGGCCCGCGGGGTCGGCGTAGACGCGGAAGTCCCGCTTGCCGCCGTCGTCGTCGAGATCGAGCCCCCGCGCGCCGAGCGTGAGGACCTTCTCCTCCGCGGCCTCGACGTCCTCGACGAACAGGTCGAAGTGCAGCTGCTGGGAGTCGTGGTCGCCCGCGGGCCACTGAGGCGGCTTGTGGTCCGGCACCCCCTGGAAGGCGATCCGCTGGCCGTCCGGCAGGTACAGATCCACCCAGCGACCCTCACCCTCGATCCGGCCGTCGAGCATCGCGGCGTAGAACTCCGCCAGGTCCCGCGGCCGCGGGCAGTCCACGGCGGTGAGCCCGAGCTTCGCGAACCCCATGCGTCCTCCTCGGCAGACTCCGATGTGACCGGAGTCATGGGTGCCCAGCGCAAGCGCCCTCAACCGCCGCCGGACGGGTTCAGGCCGTCGGCCTGCCCATGGCCCGGAACGTCCACCCGGCCGCCCGCCACACCGCGGGATCGAGGGCGTTGCGGCCGTCGAGCAGCAACGGCTCCGCCGCCGCCTCGCCCAGCGCCACGGGGTCCAGCTCGCGGAACTCGCGCCACTCCGTCAGGTGCAGCACCACGTGCGCGTCCCGGACGGCGGCGGCCGCCGAATCGGCGTACGCGAGGGTCGGGAAGAGCCGCCGCGCGTTGTCCATGCCCTTGGGGTCGTAGACGGTCACCTGGCCGCCCTGGAGGTGGATCTGCCCGGCGACATTGAGCGCGGGCGAGTCCCGTACGTCGTCGGAGTCCGGCTTGAACGTGGCGCCCAGCACAGCGACCCGCTTCCCCAGGAAGCTGCCGCCGACCGCGTCGCGCGCCATCTCGACCATCTGTCCGCGGCGCCGCATGTTGATGGAGTCGATCTCGCGGAGGAAGGTGAGCGCCTGGTCCGCGCCCAGCTCACCGGCCCGGGCCATGAAGGCGCGGATGTCCTTGGGCAGGCAGCCGCCGCCGAAGCCGATCCCGGCCCGCAGGAACTTCGGCCCGATCCGCTCGTCGTAGCCGATCGCCTCGGCCAGCTTCACGACGTCGCCGCCCGCAGGCTCGCACACCTCCGCCATGGCGTTGATGAACGAGATCTTGGTGGCGAGGAAGGAGTTGGCGGCGGTCTTCACCAGCTCCGCCGTCGGGAAGTCCGTCACCACGAACGGCGTGCCCTCCGTCACCGGCGTCGCGTACACCTCGCGCAGCAGCTTCTCCGCGCGTTCGCTGCGGACGCCGACCACGATCCGGTCCGGGTGCAGCGTGTCCTGGACGGCGAAGCCCTCCCGCAGGAACTCGGGGTTCCAGGCCAGCTCCACCTCGCTGCCCGCGGGCGCCAGCTCGGCGATGCGCGCCGCGAGCCGCTCGGCGTTGCCCACCGGCACGGTGGACTTGCCGACGACGAGCGAGGGCTTGTCGAGGTGCTTGGCGAGGGACTCCATCGCGGAGTCGACGTAACTCATGTCGCAGGCGTACTCGCCCTGCTTCTGCGGAGTGTTCACACAGACGAAGTGGACGTCGCCGAACTCCGCGACCTCCGACCACTCCGTGGTGAAGCGCAGCCGCCCGCTCGACCCCTCGATCCCCGCGACATGCCTGCGCAGCAGCTCCTCGAGCCCCGGCTCGTACATCGGCGTGCGCCCCGACTCCAGCAGCGCGATCTTCTCGGGTACGACATCGAGCCCCAGGACCTCGAATCCCAGCTCGGCCATGGCCGCGGCGTGCGTGGCGCCGAGATAGCCGGTGCCGATCACGGTGATCTTGAGGGCCATACGGTGCTCCAGTGCTCCAGTCGAAAGCGGCTTCGGTGCCTGCCCGAGCATAGTCGGGCCCTGTCGGGCCCTTTCCCCGTCATGCTTTCCGCTGTCGTCAACCTCACGTACACGTCGCGCGAACGGCCCCCTAAGATTTGGGTTACTTAACGGTAATTAGCTCCTTGGAGGGTGAGAGACCTTGGCGGGAACGTCGG
>NZ_JACEHE010000023.1 GCF_013778455.1 Streptomyces himalayensis subsp. himalayensis
AGTTCTGAGGCAACGACCGTTGCCGGCTTTGAGCAGAACATCCAACTGAAGAGTGTGCTTGTTCGCTCGAAACCAATAGGGTTTCGGTGGTCATAGCGTGAGGGAAACGCCCGGTTACATTCCGAACCCGGAAGCTAAGCCTTTCAGCGCCGATGGTACTGCAGGGGGGACCCTGTGGGAGAGTAGGACGCCGCCGAACAATCTTTGGAGGACCTCTGGTCCCAGCGTTCATGCTGGGACCAGAGGTCCTTTTTTGTTTTTCCCGAACGCGCACTGAGTAGTCGGGTGCGCAAGAATGAATGCGGTACCGCAGACAGGAGTCACCGATGTCCACCAACTCTCCCGACGATCGACCGGAGCGCGACCAGCGCCGCCGGGACAGTGGTGACCGCGGCGGATACCGCGGGGAACCGCGCCGCGACGGTGATCGTGGTGGCTATGGAGACCGCGGGGGCTATGGCCGCCGTGACGACCGCGACCGTGGCGGCCGGCGCTTCGGTGAGCGCGGCGACGACCGCAGGGACGACCGGCGCGAGGGCGACCGCGGTGATCGTGGCGGCTTCCGCCGTGACGACCGGCGGGACGACCGACGCGGCGGTTTCCGGCGCGATGACGACCGCGGTGGGTTCCGGCGTGATGACCGCCGTGACGATCGGCGTGATGACCGTCGTGACGGCGAGCGTGGCGAGCAGCGTGGCGACCGTGGTGGGTTCCGTCGCGACGACAGCCGCGGAGGCGGTTACCGCACCCGTGACGACCGGAGGGACGACCGCGGTGGACGTCCTGCGTTCCGTCGTGACGACCGGCCTGGTGTGCCGCGTCGTGAGGAGCGTCGTGACGACCGTGAGGGCGGCGTCCGCAGGGACGGTGACCGGCAGGGCTTCCGTCGCGATGACCGGCGGGACGACCGGCGTGAGGGTTATCGCGGTGATCGTGGCGGCTTCCGCCGTGACGACCGCAGGGACGACCGGCGCGAGGGCGACCGTGGTGATCGTGGCGGTTTCCGCCGTGACGATCGGCGCGACGGTGACCGTGGCGGTTTCCGCCGTGACGATCGGCGCGACGGTGACCGTGGCGGTTTCCGCCGTGACGATCGGCGTGACGGCGACCGTGGTGGTTTCCGGGGCCGTGATGACCGGCGTGATGACCGGCGCGACGGCGAGCGTGGAGGCTTCCGGCGCGATGACGACCGCGGTGGGTTCCGGCGTGATGACCGCCGTGACGTTCGGCGTGATGACCGTCGTGACGGCGAGCGTGGCGAGCAGCGTGGCGACCGTGGTGGGTTCCGTCGCGACGACAGCCGCGGAGGCGGTTACCGCGGACGCGACGAGCGAGGCCGTGACGAGCGAGGCCGTGACGACCGCGGACGTGACGACCGCGGACGTGGCCCGCGTCGGGACGACAGTCGCGGCCGCCCCGGTGGCTTCCGTCGCGACGATCGCAGGGACGACCGCCGTGACGACCGGCGCGGCGGCGGCCGGTTCCGTGACGAGCGCGGCCGTGACGAGCGCGGCCGGGACCGCGACAGGGACCGTGACCGCGAGCCCATCAAGCGGCTGCCGATCCCCGAGGACGTCACGGGCGACGAGATCGACAAGGACGTACGGCAGGAGCTGCAGAGCCTGCCCAAAACCCTTGCGGAGGACGTCGCCAGGAACCTGGTGATGGTGGCCCGGCTCATCGACGAGGACCCCGAGGGCGCCTACGCGTACTCCAAGGTCGCGCTGCGGCTCGCCTCGCGCGTCGCCGCCGTACGCGAGGCCGCCGGCTTCGCCGCGTACGCGAACCAGAAGTACAGCGAGGCGCTCGCCGAGTTCCGGGCCGCGCGCAGGATGACCGGCCACGTGGAGCTCTGGCCCGTGATGGCCGACTGCGAGCGTGGTCTCGGGCGGCCCGAGAAGGCGCTCGACATGGCTGGTGCGCCCGAGGTGCACAAGCTCGACAAGGCCGGCCAGGTCGAGATGCGGCTCGTGGCAGCCGGTGCGCGGCGCGACATGGGGCAGCTCGACGCGGCCATTGTCACGCTGCAGAGCCCCGAGCTGGCCTCCAACTCCGTGCAGCCGTGGACCGCGCGTCTGCGCTACGCGTACGCCGACGCGCTGCTCGCTGCCGGCCGCGAGTCCGAGGCGCGCGAGTGGTTCGCGAAGGCCGTCGAATCGGACAAGGACGGCAGCACGGACGCCTCCGACCGGCTGGCCGAGCTGGACGGCGTGGAGTTCGTCGATGCTCTTGACGAGGAGGCGGACGAGGTCGTCGAGCGCGAGTACGAGGGCGTGGGTGACTCGGACGAGCCCCAGGACGAGGTCACGCCCGAGGCCGCGCCCGAGACCCTTCCCGAGTCGCAGGACGACGAGGACGACGAGAAGACGGTGGGCAGCCCGGAGGCCGACTCAAAGGGCGAACAGGTCTGACGGAGCGCAGCTCGTAAGGGCGGGATCCCGGTAGGGGTCCCGCCCTTCGGCTGTGTGCGCGCGACGCCGAGTACGCGCCTCAGTGCGTCAAGCTGCGCAGCACCAGCCCCGTCGCCGGTTTCGGCCCGAACGACGTGGACTTGCGCGGCATCGTGACGCCCTGCTGGGCGAGATCGCGTACGACGTCCTCGCGGACCGGATGCATTAGGACGGCCGTTCCGCCGTCGCGTTCCGCCTTGGCGATCGTGGCTGTCGTGTCGTGTATGTACGCGATGTGTTCCGGGGTGTCCGGGATCTGCCAGATGTGGTCGAGCAGGGTCGAGTGCAGGACCGTCGCGTCGAGGGCGCGCCAGGCTTTGGGGCGGTTCCGTGGGACCGTCGCGTCCAGGAGTTCGGGAGACAGGCGGTCGACGAGGTGGAAGCGGCCGCTTTCGGCGCCTGTCGTCAGGCCCGCACCCTCGCCTGCCAGGAGGAACGCGTTGCCCTCGCTCGCGGCCTCCGCCAGGGCGTCCAGTGCGTACGGCAGGGGGCCCTCGACCGTGCGTACGCGAACAGAGTCCGAGTGGCTGTCGAGGGCGGTGAGCGCCTCGGAGAGCGGCAGACGGTGCAGGAGGCGGTGGATCGCCCGGACGCGCAGCGGGTAGCGCGCCGTGTCCACCAGCAGGACCAGGCCGAAGTCCCAGGGGCCCGGGGACGGGTGTTCGGCGCGCAGCCGCAGGTACGTCGCCCAGCGGTGGTGGCCGTCCGCGATCACGGCCTGGTGACGGGCGAGATCCGACCGGATTTGGCCCACGTCGGCCGGGTCGGTCACGGCCCACAGGCGGTGGCTGAAGCCGTCCTCGGTGGTCGTGGCGAGCAGTGGCGGGCTCAGGACGGTGCGCTCGACGACGGCGGAGGTGCTGCCGTTTCCGTTGACGCCTGTCGTGCCCTGCGCGGTGCCGTTGCCGCGGTACGTCAGCAGCAGCGGCTCCAGATTGGCGGCCGTCGCGCGCATCAGGGCCGCGCGGTCCGCGACGATGTGCGGCATGACGTCCTCGTGCGGGAGGACGATGCCTTCCGCCGCTTCCGTCAGGCGCAGCGCGCCGATGACGCCGCGCTGCAGCACGTCTCCGCTGTGCTGCTCGTAGACGTACAGGCCGGGCTCGGGGTCGGGTGCGAGGATGCCTTCCGACAGCCAGCGGGCGAGGGTGTCGGCGGCCTGCTCGTTGCGGGTCTCAGGGCCGTTCTGGGGAAGGATCAGCCGGACGATGTTGTGCGGGTCGGCGGACTCCAGGTGGTGCAGGCCGTCGGGCCGGACGACCACGTCGTACGGCGGTGAGGTGACGGCGGCCAGGCTGCGGACCCGATCGGGGACATACCGCACGCCCCGGAAGGGGATCAGGTCGAGGCCGCCCGCTGCTGGAGGTGCCGCGTGGCCTGCAATGTTCATTGCTGCATCGTAAGTGTGTCAGTGGCATGCGGGATGATCGGGGGAGTGGGACCGAACGAGGAGAGATGCGTAATGAGCCAGACCGTCCCGACCCCCAGGACGCGGCCCGAGGGAAGCGCGCGGGCGCTGAGCGAGGCGTACGACACGGCCCTGCTCGACCTGGACGGGGTGGTGTACGCGGGCGGGCACGCGATCGTCCACGCGGTGGAGTCGCTGGGCCGTGCGCGTGACGGCGGGATGCACCTCGCGTACGTGACCAACAACGCGCTGCGTACGCCGGACGCCGTGGCCGCGCATCTGACGGAGCTGGGGATTCCGGCGGTGGCCTCGGACGTCATCACGTCGGCGCAGGCCGTGGCCCGGCTCATCAGCGATCAGGTGCCCCAGGGCGCGCGGGTCCTGGTGGTCGGCGGTGACGGGCTGCGGGTCGCGCTGCGGGAGCGGGGTCTTGAGCCGGTGGAGTCGGCGGACGACGATCCGGTTGCGGTGGTGCAGGGGTACGGGGGACCTGAGCTGCCCTGGGGGCGGTTCGCGGAGGCCTGTTACGCGGTCGCGCGCGGCGTGCCGTGGTTCGCGTCCAACACCGATCTCACCATCCCGAGCGCCCGCGGCATCGCGCCGGGCAACGGGGCGGCGGTCGAGGTCGTACGGATCGCCACGGGTGCGGAGCCCCAGGTCGCCGGCAAGCCGCTGCCGCCCATGCACAGGGAGACCATCCTGCGGACGGGGGCCGAGCGGCCGCTCGTCGTGGGCGACCGGCTGGACACGGACATCGAGGGCGCGTTCAACGGCGGTGTGGACTCGCTGCTCGTCCTGACCGGGGTGACGGACGGCGCCCAGCTGCTGGCCGCTGTGCCGGAGCACCGGCCGA
The DNA here is from genome assembly GCF_013778455.1 of Streptomyces himalayensis subsp. himalayensis. Taxonomy (GTDB): domain Bacteria; phylum Actinomycetota; class Actinomycetes; order Streptomycetales; family Streptomycetaceae; genus Streptomyces; species Streptomyces himalayensis. Next base: position 4,712 of record NZ_JACEHE010000023.1, read on the forward strand.
CGTTTGTCGACGCCGATCTCCGGGGGCTGCTCACGGGGCAGCCGGAGGTCGTCGCGGACGGTGCAGGGTTCCGCTGCGGCGGCTGGACGGCGACGGCGGGGGAGGAGCAGCTGGAGCTGGACGGTGGCGGCGAGCCCCTCGACGGGCTGCGGGCGCTGTGTGCGGCGGCCTGGACGGTGGCCGGGGACGGAGCTTGCCGTCTGGACGGGGCGAAGGCGCTGGCGCGGCTGGGGCTTTGAGCAAGTCCAAGCGCCGAGGGTGAGTTGAGAGGGGACAGAGGATCGAGAGGAATAGCAGGGTAGGCTAACCTAACCGGGTGTTGGTCGACAGTCCTCCCGAACAGCGCGCGGAGACCGCTCCCGCGCCCCCCAATCGCCGGGCGATACGTGCCGCCGGGCTTCTCGTCTCGCTCGGTGTGCTGCTGGCCGTCGCCGTGGCGAGCATCGCGATAGGCGCCAAACACCTGCCGGTGGACCAGGTATGGCACGGTCTGTTCCAGGACTCGGGGACGTACAGCGACGTCGTCGTCCGCGAGCGGCTGTCGCGTACCGTCCTGGGCCTGCTCGTCGGGGCGGCGCTCGGTCTGGCCGGGGCCGTGCTGCAGGCGCTCACCCGTAATCCGCTGGCGGATCCCGGGCTGCTAGGCATCAATGTGGGGGCCTCGGCCGCGGTCGTCACCGCCATCACCTTCTTCGGCGTCACCTCGCTGACCGGCTATGTGTGGTTCGCCTTCGCCGGGGCCGCGATCGTCGGCGTGCTGGTCTACTCGCTGGGCGGCAGCCGCAGTGCCACGCCCGTGCGGCTCGCGCTCGCCGGCACCGCGCTCACCGCGGCGCTCAGCGGCTATCTGCAGGCCGTCATGATCATGGACAATGCGGCGCTCGGCAAGATGCGCTTCTGGACGGTCGGTTCGCTGGGCTCGGCCACCAACGCGACCATCATGCAGGTCCTGCCGTTCCTCGCCGTGGGTACGGTGCTCGCGCTGGGCCTCGCCCGGCCGCTCAACGCCGTGGCCATGGGTGACGACACCGCCCGTGCGCTGGGTGCACATCTGACCCGGACTCGCGCGCTGTCCATGATCGCCGCAACGCTGCTCTGCGGGGCCGCGACGGCTGCCTGCGGTCCGATCGCGTTCGTCGGACTGATGGTGCCGCACGCGGTGCGCTCCTTCACCGGGCCCGATCTGCGCTGGATCCTGCCGTACGCGGCCGTCCTCTCGCCCGTGCTGCTGCTCGGTGCCGATGTGATGGGCCGGATCATCGCACGGCCCGCCGAGCTTCAGGTCGGCATCGTCACCGCGGTCATCGGCGGCCCGGTCTTCATCTATCTCGTACGACGGCGGAGGACGGCGCAGCTGTGAAGCCCACACGTAGCCAGGTCACCGGGTCCGCAGCCGGCGGGCACAGCGGTTCCCCAGCTCGAGGGTCCAGAGGGGCCGCATCCGCGCAGCCGCTGCGCATCCGGGCAGTTCGTTCCCGCGGGCTCTCCGTCCGGCTGGACATCCGCGCGCTCACGGTCGTCGTGCTGCTGATCGTGGCCGCACTCGTGGCGAGCGTCGTGCTCATCGGCACCGGCGACTTCCCCATACCCGCCGCCGATGTGATCCGTACGCTCATGGGAAACGGCGACGCCGGACAGGAGTTCATCGTCAACGAACTGCGGCTGCCGCGCGTCCTCGTGGGGCTGCTCGTGGGTGCCGCGCTCGGGCTCGGCGGGGCGCTGTTCCAGTCCATCTCCCGCAACCCGCTGGGCAGTCCGGACGTGCTCGGCCTCGGACAGGGGTCGACCGCGGGGGCGCTCATCATGATCGTCCTGTTCAAGGGCAGCGCGTTCCAGGTCGCCGGGGGATCGCTCGTCGGCGGCCTTCTGACCGGTCTTGCCATCTATGTGCTCGCCTGGAAGCGAGGGGTGCACGGCTACCGGCTGGTCCTGGTCGGCATCGGTGTGTCGGCCGTCGTCACGGCCGTCAACGGCTATCTGCTCACGAAGGCCGATCTCGTCGACGCGGCCCGGGCCGTCGTATGGATGACCGGCTCCCTCAACGGCCGTGGCTGGGAACAGGTCTGGCCACTCCTCACGCTGTGCGCCGTGCTCGTACCGCTCGTCCTCGTCAACGCGCGACCGCTGCGCATGCTGGAGATGGGCGACGACGTCGCGTACGCGCTCGGGGTGCGCGTCGAACGTACGCGGATGCTGCTCATGCTGTCCGCGGTGCTGCTCACCGCGTCCGCGACCGCCGCCGCGGGGCCCGTGAGCTTCGTCGCGCTCACCGCGCCGCAGCTCTCGAGGCGCCTGACGCGCTCGCCCGGCCCCAACCTGGTGCCCGCGATGTGCATGGGCGCCGCCCTGCTGATCGTCGCGGACTGGGCCTCGCAGCGGGCGTTCGGCGCGGACCAGCTGCCCGTCGGCGTGGTGACGGGGGTGGTCGGCGGTGTCTATCTGCTGTGGCTGCTCGTCACGGAGCGTAAGGCGGGACGGATATGACGAGCGCGCCGCCCGGGCAGCCGGTCTCCCCGCTGCCGGTCTCCCGGCAGCCGGTTTCCCGGCAGTCGGCATCCCGGCCCCTCGTATCCCGGCCGACGGACATGAAGACCACCTCTAGGAGTGCCTCAGTGAACCGGCTCATCGCCGACGACGTCACCCTCGGCTACGACCAGCGCGTCATCGCGGAGAAGCTGTCGGTGGAGATACCCGACAACTCGTTCACCGTCATCGTCGGGCCGAACGCCTGCGGCAAGTCCACCCTGCTGCGGGCGCTGTCACGGATGCTCAAGCCGGCGCACGGCCGGGTGCTTCTGGACGGGCAGGTCATCCAGTCGATGCCCGCGAAGAAGGTGGCCCGTACGCTCGGTCTGCTGCCGCAGTCGTCGATCGCGCCGGACGGGATCACGGTCGGCGACCTGGTCGCGCGGGGGCGCTACCCGCACCAGGGCCTGCTGCGTCAGTGGTCGTCCGACGACGAGCGGATCGTGCGTGAGTCGATGGAGTCGACGGGCGTCGCCGATCTGGCGGACCGCTATGTCGACGAACTGTCCGGCGGTCAGCGTCAGCGCGTCTGGATCGCCATGGCACTCGCCCAGCAGACGCCTCTGCTGCTTCTGGACGAGCCGACGACATACCTGGACATCCAGCACCAGATCGATGTACTCGACCTCTGCGCAGAACTCCACGAGGAGCAGGGGCGGACGCTCGTCGCGGTGCTGCACGACCTCAACCACGCGGCCCGGTACGCCACCCACCTCATCGCCCTGCGGGGCGGCGAGGTCATCGCGGAGGGTGCGCCGTCCGACATCGTGACCGCGGACCTCGTCGAGCGGGTGTTCGGGATGCGGTGCCAGGTCATCGACGACCCGGAGACCGGTACGCCGCTGGTGGTGCCGGCGGCACGGAGGCGGCGGGCAACCGCGACGAGCGGCGGTGCGGTTACAACAGGCTCCTGAGGCGGAACAGGTCGAACAGGCCCGCCTCCAGCTTCACCCTGCCGGACCCCCAGGCCTTCGCGAAGTTCAGCTCGCCGTTGACGAGGGCGACCAGGTCGTCGCCGGTCATGGCGAGCCGGATCTGAGCCTTCTCCGGTGGCGGGCCCTGCAGCGTGTCCAGCACCTCGATCCGGCCGCCCTTGAGGCGGCCGGTGAAGGTGATGTCGAGGTCGGTGATATGGCAGCTCAGCGAGCGGTCCAGCTCCGCCGCCTTGCGTACGGCACCATCGGCGCCCGCCATGTTGTCGGAGAGCTTCTCGAGCGCGCTGAGGCACTCCTCTTTCGTGGCCATCGCGATCGACGGTACCCCAGCGCTTCGCGGTAGCGTCAGGGCATGAACGACTCAGTGCCGGGGGCCACCGACGTGACGCCTGAGACACACGGCGACGTAACCCATGAGACGCATGAGACTCATGTGGCCGATGAGGCGGTTCCGGCAGAGACGTACGAGCCGTCCGGTCCCGCCGCCCTCGGCGTTCCCCGCACCCCCACCGGCAACGCCGACGTCGACGCGCAGCTGGAGCGGCTGGCCGACGCCGACCACCTCGCCACGGACGGCCACGTCGAGGTGTACGAGGATGTACACCGCGGGCTGCGCGACGCGCTGACCGCGCTCGACGCGCGCCCGGGACTTCCCGGGCCGCCCGGACCACCACCGGGACCGCGCGGGCCCTCGGGACCTCCCCCAAGCTCTCGGCTTCGCTCGAGCAGGGAGGAGCCCCATGGATCCCCGGCCTCCTACGGCAATACCTACGGACACAGGAGCTGAACCGAACGTGGCAGGAGTCGCACGCCGCCGCCTCGACGCCGAGCTGGTGCGCCGCAAGCTCGCCCGCTCACGCGAACATGCGAGCCAGCTGATCGCCGCCGGGCGCGTGACGGTCGGCGGCAACACCGCGACCAAGCCCGCCACACAGGTGGAGACGGCCGCGGCCATCGTCGTGGCGAAGGACGACAGCGACCCCGACTACGTCTCGCGCGGCGGCCACAAGCTCGCGGGCGCGCTGAAGGCCTTCGTACCGCTCGGCCTGGAGGTGGAGGGGCGGCGCGCGCTGGACGCCGGTGCGTCGACGGGCGGCTTCACCGATGTCCTGCTGCGGTCGGGGGCGGCACAGGTCGTCGCCGTCGACGTCGGCTACGGACAACTTGCCTGGTCGCTCCAGAGCGATGAACGCGTCATCGTCAAGGACCGTACGAACGTACGCGAGTTGACGCTGGACGCGATCGATGAGGAGCCCGTGGACCTGGTGGTCGGAGATCTGTCGTTCATCCCGCTCGGCCTGGTGCTGCCCGCGCTGGTGCGGTGCGCGGCGCCCGACGCGGACCTGGTGCTGATGGTCAAGCCGCAGTTCGAGGTCGGCAAGGAGCGGCTGGGCAGCGGAGGCGTCGTACGCAGTCCCGAGCTGCGGGCCGAAGCGGTACGCGGCGTGGCGCGGCAGGCCGCCAAGCTCGGGCTCGGCGTGCGGGGCGTCACGGCGAGTCCGCTGCCGGGTCCTTCGGGAAACGTCGAGTACTTTCTGTGGCTGCGTGCCGGGGCGCCCGACCTCGACCCGGCCGATGTCGACCGAGCAGTGGCGGAGGGGCCGCGGTGACCGGACGTACGGTGTTCCTGCTCGCCCACACGGGGCGGCCCGCGGCCATCCGCAGCGCCGAACTCGTCGTGAAGGGGCTGCAGCGCTGCGGCCTGGGCGTGCGCGTACTGGAGTCGGAGGCCGCCGACCTGCCGCCGCTCCCGCCCTCCGTCGAGCTGGTGCCGGAGGCCACGCCCGAGGCCCTCGACGGCTGTGAGCTGCTGATCGTGCTCGGCGGCGACGGGACGCTGCTGCGCGGCGCCGAGTTCGCCCGGGCCTCGGGTGTGCCGATGCTCGGCGTCAACCTCGGGCGCGTCGGGTTCCTCGCGGAGGCCGAGCGGGACGACCTGGAGAAGGTGGTCGACCGCGTGGTGACGAAGGAGTACGAGGTCGAGGAGCGCATGACCGTCGACGTCGTCGTGCAGAGCAACGGCGACATCGTGCATACGGACTGGGCGCTCAACGAGGCCGCCGTGCAGAAGATGTCGGCGGAGCGGATGCTCGAGGTCGTCCTCGAGATCGACGGGCGGCCGGTGACGGGCTTCGGCTGCGACGGCATCGTGTGCGCGACACCCACCGGGTCGACGGCGTACGCGTTCTCGGCCGGCGGGCCCGTGGTGTGGCCGGAGGTCGAGGCGCTGCTGATGGTGCCGATCAGTGCGCACGCGCTGTTCGCCAAGCCGCTCGTGACCTCGCCGGATTCGGTGCTTGCCGTCGAGGTGCAGACGCATACGCCGCACGGGGTGCTGTGGTGTGACGGGCGGAGGACGCTGGAACTGCCGCCGGGGGCGCGGGTTGTGGTGAGCCGGGGGGCGGTGCCGGTGCGGTTGGCTCGGTTGCACCATGCTTCGTTCACCGACCGGTTGGTCGCGAAGTTCGCTTTGCCGGTTTCTGGGTGGCGGGGGGCGCCGCACTAGCCCTGCGGGCCGCCTTACGCGTTTGTGGGGCGCCGTACTTTTGCGGGGCACCCGCCGTCGTGGGCTGTGCCCACCCTCCCCCAGCTAACGCTGGGAGGTGCCCCCAGCCCAGCGGAACGATTGCCCACAATGCCACCAGCGGGTGATGTGGGCCCTCATTACCTGCGGGTTCTCGGAAGCAGGGCAGGGGCCGTCGCACAGTTGCCCTCCGACCTCGTAAGGTCTTGTCCGTGTTGGAGGAGATGCGGATACGGTCGCTCGGAGTCATCGACGACGCGGTCGTCGAGCTGTCGCCCGGTTTCACCGCCGTGACGGGCGAGACCGGTGCGGGCAAGACGATGGTGGTCACCAGCCTCGGCCTGCTGCTCGGCGGGCGCGCGGACCCTGCCCTCGTGCGGATCGGCGCCAAGGCGGCGGTCGTCGAGGGGCGGGTCACCGTACCCGCGGACTCGTCCGCCCTCGTGCGGGCCGAGGAGGCGGGCGCCGAGCTCGACGACGGTGCGCTGCTGATCAGCCGTACGGTCTCCGCCGAGGGGCGGTCGCGGGCGCATCTGGGCGGGCGCTCCGTGCCCGTGGGGGTGCTGGCCGAACTCGCCGACGAGCTCGTCGCCGTGCACGGCCAGACCGATCAGCAGGGGTTGCTCAAGCTGTCCCGGCAGCGGCAGGCGCTCGACCGGTACGCGGGCGACGCGGTCGCCGTGCCGCTTGCCAAGTACACGGCGGCGTACCGCAGGCTGCGTGCCGTCACCGCGGAACTCGACGAGATCACCACGCGCGCGCGGGAGCGTGCGCAGGAAGCCGACATGCTGCGCTTCGGCCTCGACGAGATCGCGGGTGTCGAGCCGCGCGCCGGCGAGGACACCGAGCTTGCCGCCGAGGCGGAGCGGCTGGGCCACGCGGAGGCCCTCGCCTCCGCCGCCACGGCCGCACACGCCGCGCTCGCGGGCAATCCCGAGGACCCGGAGGGCGTCGACGCCACGACGCTCGTCGCGGGCGCTCACCGGGCGCTGGAGGCCGTTCGTTCCCACGACGCCTCTCTCGCCGGGCTCGCCGAGCGGATCGGCGAGATCGGGATCCTGCTGGGCGATGTGGCGGGGGAGCTCGCCGGGTACGCCGACGACCTCGACGCCGACCCGCTGCGGCTCGCCGCCGTGGAGGAGCGGCGAGCCGCACTCACCCAGCTCACGCGCAAGTACGGCGAGAACATCGACGCGGTGCTCGCCTGGGCCGAGCAGAGCGCCGTCCGGCTCACCGAACTCGAGGGTGACGACGAGCGGATCGGTGAGCTGACGGCGGAGCGGGATGCTCTGCGCGACGAACTGGCCGGGCTCGCCGAGGCGTTGACGGAGGCCCGCGCGGAGGCCGCCGAGCGGTTCGGCGCCGCGGTCACCGCCGAGCTCGCCTCCCTCGCGATGCCGCACGCGCGCGTGACGATCGACATCCGGCAGACCGAGGTGGCCGAGGACGGGGACGGCGTCGAGGTCGGTGGGCGGACCGTCGCGTACGGGCCCACGGGCGTCGACGAGGTCGAACTGCTGCTCGCCCCGCACCCGGGCGCGCCGCCGCGGCCCATCGCCAAGGGCGCATCGGGTGGTGAGCTGTCGCGCGTGATGCTCGCTGTCGAGGTGGTCTTCGCGGGCACCGACCCCGTGCCGACGTACCTCTTCGACGAGGTCGACGCGGGTGTCGGCGGCAAGGCCGCGGTCGAGATCGGCCGCCGGCTCGCCAAGCTCGCCAAGTCCGCCCAGGTCGTGGTCGTCACGCATCTGCCCCAGGTGGCCGCCTTCGCGGATCGCCAACTGCTCGTGGAGAAGACGAACGACGGTTCCGTGACCCGGTCGGGGGTCAAGGTCCTGGAGGGCGAGGACCGCATCCGCGAACTCTCCCGGATGCTGGCCGGCCAGGAGGACTCGGAGACGGCTCGGGCGCATGCCGAGGAGCTGCTGGCCACGGCGCGGGCGGACGGTTAGCCGGGCAGTCTTCGCAGGGCACCGCCGCGTTGGTGCGCGCCCTATGCCCGCGTCGCCGGTCGGCACGCCGGTCTCCGTAAGCTGGCGGGCATGATCAGGAAGTTCGGCAGGGCTGTCGCGTTCGGGCTTGGCGCGGGAGCCACGCGCGCTGTCTACGGGGAGTTGCTGCGACGTTCGCCCGGGGGTGCGTCGTGGTGGGAGCGTACGAACTACGCCGGGCGCACCGTGCATCTGGGAGCCGGGCCTGCGGTTGCCGTGGGGGCCGCTCTCGGCGCGCTGCCTTCCCGTACGAGGGGCGCCGCCGCGTTGGCCGTACTGGCGGCCGGGGCATGCGGGGCGTACGACGACGTCGTCGGCGCCGGGGACCCCCGGCGCGGGTTCCGTGCCCATCTGTCCGCGCTCCGCGACGGTGAGGTGACCAGCGGCGCCGTCAAGCTGTTCGGTATCGCGGCGGCCGGGCTCGCCGCCGGGGCGCTGCTCAAGGAGCGGCCCGTGGACCGGTTCCTGGCGGGCATGGTGATCGCCGGCACCGCACACTTCGTCAATCTCGTGGACGTGCGGCCTGGAAGGGCCACTGCCGCGGTACTCACCCTGGGCGCACCAGGACTGCTCAGGAAGGGGCCGGCCGGGGTGCTGTCCGCGGCGTCCGTCGGGGCGGCCGCCGCCGTGCTTCCCGACGACGTCGCCGAGCGCACGATGATCGGCGATGCCGGAGCGCATGCACTGGGCGCCGCGCTGGGTACCGCGATCGTCGCGGGCAACGACCGCGCGGGCCTCGCGGCGCATGCGGCCGGGCTGGTCGCGGCGGCGGTGTACGGCGACAAGGTGAGCGAGCTTGCGCGGCAGGTGGGAGAGACGGATCAGAGAACGTGGACGGGGCGCCGACGGTAGTGGGTTGTTCCGGTTTTCAGACCAAAGCGGCCACGCCGTCGCCCAATTGGGTGATCCAATAGCGGCGTGTTGCCCGCTCCGACACGGTGGTGGTCATCGGTCGGTGCCGGAACGTCCGTACGGGCTGGCATCCTTGAGGCTGTACGTCAACCCATCACGCCCCGCCACTCAGGCAGTACGACCTTTCACCGCCGTCCCACGCCGCCCCAGGAGCCCGGCCACTGTGAGCAGCCACACACCGCACGGCAACTCGCCGCTGCGCACCGTGCAGGTGCTCGGCGGGGGCAGCGGGGGCAGCAGCGTCCACGTCCGCTCACTCGCCGCCGGCCTTGTCGCCAGGGGCGTGCGGGTCACCGTGTGCGCCCCCACCGAGGTCGCACGAGGGCTCGGTTTCCGGGACGTCGGCGCCCAGCACATCCCCGTACCGCGCCGCAGCGACCCGGCGTCCGTGGCCGCACTGCGCCTGGCCTGCGCGGATGCCGACCTGGTGCATGCACACGGGCTGAACGCGGCCGTCCGTGCCGCCCTCGCCCTCAGCGGCCGCCGCACCCCGCTCGTCGTCACCTGGCACACCCGCACACACGCCGAGGGGGCGCGCGCCCACCTTCTGCGCCTGCTCGAACGCCGGGTCGCCAGGTCGGCTTCGGTCGTGCTCGGCACGTCGTCGGACCTCGTCGACCGGGCCCGCCGCAGGGGTGCCCGTGACGCACGGCTCGCGGCCGTCGCGTTCCCCGGGCCCCGGCGGGCGGAGGGCTCGGCGGGTGTAGAGGAGGACGCCGACCGGCCGCTTCACAAGGCACGCGCCGAACTCGGCGCCGTCGACCGGCCGTTGCTCATGGCCGTCGGCGCGCTCGAACGACACCGGGGCTACGAGACGCTGCTGGACGCCACGCGCGCGTGGCGGCACCTCGACCCCGTACCGCTTGTGATCATCGCCGGAGAGGGGCAGCTGAGGGGCGCGCTGCAGGGGCGTATCGAGGACGAGGGGCTGCCCGTACGCATCCTCGGCCGGCGCGACGACGTACCGGAACTGCTCGCGGCCGCCGACATCGCCCTGCTGCCCAGCCCTTGGGAGGCACGCTCCGTCCTCGCCCAGGAGGCTCTCCACGCGCGCGTGCCGCTTGTCGCGACAGCCGTGGGCGGCGTGCCCGATCTGGTCGGGGACGCCGCGGAACTCGTCCCGCCCGGCGACGCGGAGGCGCTCGCGGACGCCGTCGTATGCCTCCTCGCCGACCCCGAGCGAAGGGAGCAGCTCAGGGCGCTGGGCGAGGCCCAGGCGGCGACGTGGCCGACGGAGGACGAGACGGTCGCTCAGGTCCTCAGCGTCTATGACGAGTTGACGGGGACGCTGACGACATAGCGAGCATCGGCCGGCGAAGGGTTCGGCCCAACGGCGGTCATGGCGCATACCTCCGGGCCCGCAGCGCCAGGCTCAGAGCCAGCACCGTCTGCGGATCGTCCAGGTCCGTGCCGAGGAGTTCGCCGATACGGGCCAGACGGTTGTAGAGGGTCTGCCGGTTGAGGTGGAGTTCGCGGGCCGTCTCCGCCTTGCGGCCCGCATGGGCCAGATAGGTCTCCAGCGTCGGCAGGAGCGGCGGCTTCGAGCGGCGGTCGTGGTCGCGCAGGGGCCCGATCGCGCGGTCGACGAAGGCCGCGAGGTCCGGGTGGTCGCGCAGACGCCACAGCAGCAGGTCGATGTCCAGACGCCGCGCGTCGTACCACGGGCGGTCGGGCAGGCCCTGCGCCGCCGTCGCCGTCTCCGCGGCATGCCGCAGCCCCGCCGAGGCGGCCGCCCAGCCGCCTGCAACCCCGACCACCACGACCGGCGGCTGCCCGCCGGCCCGCTGCATGCCCGCCCGCTCCACGCCGGCCCGCAGCGCCGCCGCGACCCGGTCCGCGACGGCCGTGCGTTCGGACTCGGAGCGCAGAGCCAGCAGCAGCGGCACACGCCCCTCGACCGGACGCACACCGAGCAGCACCGGCACGCCCACCGACGCCAGTTCCTCCGCGACGGCACGCGCCAGGACCGCCCAGCCGCCGCCGGGCGAGAGCCCGGCATGCCCGTCCGGGAACCGCATCACCACAGGGAGCAGCGGCGCCTCGCCGGGCTTGAATCCCAGCACCCTCGCCTGCGCCGGGGCGTCCTCGGCCGCGATGCGGCCCTCCGCGAGATCGGTGAGGAAGTCGCCGCGGCCGCGCGCGGCCAGCTCCTCCTCCTGCCGGGCCTGCATCAGGACGACGGCGAGGATGCCCGCGGCGCGCTCCGCCGCGATCCGGTGTACGGGCGCGGTCGGGTTGGCGACCGCGAGCATCACGAGCCGGGCCCGCACCGAGCCGGTCGTGACCGGCACACCGCCGGGACCACCACCCCCGGGCCCGGCTCCCAGGCCGCTGCCGCCCAGGCCGCTGCCGCCCGGGCCGGTCCCCAGACCCGCGCTGCCCAGCCCTCCGCCGCCGGGGCCGGCTCCCGGCACGTCGACGATCACGGCACTGGCAGGCGGCCCCTGCTCCCGGGCGGCCTCACGAGCCGCCCGGCCGCCCCGCAGCCCGTCCCACACCTGCAGCGGATCCGTCCCCGCGGGCCCGGTCCCGGCTGCGTACAGGAGCTGCCCCTCCGGCGTCTCCAGGAACACCGGGTTGCCGCTGAACTCCGCCAGGATGCTCAGCACCTGGGGGACCCCGCCGCCGCCCAGCAGCGCCTCGGTGCACCGCCGGTGCACCTCCTCGGCCTGCTGGTGCAGCGCGTAGTGGAAGTTGACGATCTCGGTGTGGACCTCTTCGGTGACCGCCACGAACGGCACTTCGCGATGCAGCTGCACCAAGGGCAGACCGACCGCCCGCGCGGTCTCCACGACGGCCGCGGGGAGGCGCGTGAAGCGGGGGCCGAGTTCGACGACGAGCGCCGCGATGCCGCGCTCGGCGAGCCGCCGTACGAAACCGCGCTGTTCGGCGGGGCGGCTGCCGAGCCCGAGCCCCGTGGTCAGCAGGAGCTCGCCTCCCTTGAGCAGCGAGGCGATGTTGGGTGCCTCGCCCGCGTGCACCCAGCGGACGGTGCGCTGCAGCCGGTCGGCTCCGGCGAGGACCTCCGGAAGCCCGCTGCGCAGCCCCGGCAGCTCGAGTGCCCGCTGCACGGTGATACCGCCCTGCGTCTCCATTTGCCGGACGTTACCCGGGCTCGAGTTCCGAGGACATCTCCCCCTCGTTGCACCGGGCCGCACCAGGCCTTTCCGTGCGGCAACTCGTCATCCGCGCGCGGGAAACCGCGACCTCGTGTCGCTTGTGGCATTCGTCATACGGGCGCCGTCCTCAGCCCCCGTACGCCCCGGAAGCCGTCAGCCGCAGCGCCGTGTCGATCAAAGGCACGTGGCTGAACGCCTGCGGGAAGTTGCCGACCTGCCGCTGCAGCTTCGGGTCCCACTCCTCCGCCAGCAGGCCCAGGTCGTTCCGCAGGGACAGCAGCTTCTCGAAGAGGCGGCGTGCCTCGTCCACGCGGCCGATCATCGCCAGGTCGTCCGCCATCCAGAAGGAGCAGGCGAGGAAGGCGCCCTCGTCGCCCGCCAGGCCGTCCACGCCCGCGTCGTCGCCCGCGGTGGGGTAGCGCAGGATGAAGCCGTCGGGGGTCGACAGCTCGCGCTGGATGGCCTCGATGGTGCCGATGACCCGCTTGTCGTCGGGGGGCAGGAAGCCCATCTGGGGAATCAGGAGCAGCGAGGCGTCGAGCTCCTGCGAGCCATAGGACTGGGTGAAGGTGTTGCGCTCCTTGTCGTAGCCCTTCTCGCAGACGTCGCGGTGGATGTCGTCGCGCAGCTCCCGCCACTTGTCCACCGGGCCGTCCACGTCGCCCGACTCGATGAGCTTGATCGTGCGGTCGACGGCGACCCACGCCATCACCTTGGAGTGCACGAAGTGGCGGCGCGGGCCGCGCACCTCCCAGATGCCCTCGTCCGGCTCGTCCCAGTGGTCCTCGAGGTAGTGGATCAGCTTGAGCTGGAGCAGGGACGCGTAGTCGTTGCGGGACAGGCCCGTCATATGGGCCAGGTGCAGGGCCTCGGTGACCTCGCCGTAGACGTCGAGCTGCAGCTGGTTCGCGGCGCCGTTGCCGACCCGGACCGGGGCGGAGTTCTCGTATCCGGGGAGCCAGTCGAGCTCGGCCTCGCCGAGCTCGCGCTCGCCCGCGATGCCGTACATGATCTGCAGGTTCTCGGGGTCGCCCGCGACCGCGCGCAGCAGCCACTCGCGCCAGGCGCGCGCCTCCTCGCGGTAGCCGGTGCGCAGCAGTGAGGAGAGGGTGATCGCCGCGTCCCGCAGCCAGGTGTAGCGGTAGTCCCAGTTGCGGACGCCGCCGATGTGCTCCGGGAGGGAGGTCGTCGGCGCCGCGACGATGCCGCCGGTCGGCGCGTACGTCAGGGCCTTCAGGGTGATCAGGGAGCGGACGACGGCCTCACGGTACGGACCGTGGTACGTACAGTGCGCCACCCACTCCTTCCAGAACTCCTCGGCCGCCTCCAGCGACTGCTCGGGCTCCGGCAGGCCCGGCGGCTCCTTGTGGGAGGGCTGCCAGGAGATGGTGAAGGCGACACGCTCACCGGGGGCCACCGTGAAGTCGCAGTACGTCGTGAGGTCCTTGCCGTACGTATCGACGGGGGTGTCGAACCAGACCGAGTCGGGGCCCGCGACGGCGACCGTACGGCCGTCGATCTTGTGCACCCAGGGAGTGATGCGCCCGTACGAGAACCGCATGCGCAGGGCCGAGCGCATCGGGACGCGGCCGCTGACGCCCTCGACGATGCGGATCACCTGCGGGGCTCCGTCACGAGGGGGCATGAAATCGGTCACACGGACCGTGCCGCGCGGTGTGTCCCACTCGGAATCGAGGATCAGCGAGTCGCCGCGGTAGGTGCGACGGTTCGCGGTCGGGGGCTCGGCGCCTGCCGGGACCGCCGGTCCGAGACGCCAGAAACCGTGTTCCTCCGTGCCGAGCAGGCCCGCGAAGATGGCATGCGAATCGAAGCGGGGCAGGCACAGCCAGTCGACCGTGCCGTCCCGGCAGACCAGGGCGGCGGTCTGCATGTCTCCGATTAGTGCGTAGTCCTCGATGCGCCCGGCCACGTACGTCTCCAGTCAAACGGCCACAGCGCCCTCAGGGGGCGCTCGCTGTGCGGTGAAGGGGGAAACCGATCTTCAACAACTGACTGACGAGCTCTTGTTCCGGGCGACGGGCTGGGGTGTGCCGTTTGCCGGGCTGACTCGGCAGCGAATGTCCGAGCAGGATACGACGCACGGTAGGTCTCCGCGTGCCGCACTGGTCAACCGTAATGAGCCGAAAGAGTGGGCGCGGGGTGAGTCTGTGGCGGACCGTGTGCGAACGGTGTGCGGAGCGTGGCCGGGAGCAGTCACGCCGCGCCGCTGATACCCTGGTAGCCCGTGGACCGGTGGGCATTCTCCGGCGTTGCGAGACCCCCGAACCGCAGCGACGGCACCCCGGAATTCCGATCTCCCGGAATCCGAGAAAGCCGGCACGCAATTCAGACCGCGACCACGGGAGTTCCGCCTTGGCCATGCCGAATCGATCCTCGTCACCCTCGACGACCAAGCACATCTTCGTCACCGGGGGCGTCGCCTCCTCCCTCGGCAAGGGCCTCACCGCCTCCAGCCTGGGCGCGCTGCTCAAGGCGCGTGGGCTTCGGGTCACGATGCAGAAGCTCGACCCGTACATCAACGTCGACCCCGGCACGATGAACCCCTTCCAGCACGGTGAGGTGTTCGTCACGAACGACGGCGCCGAGACCGACCTGGACATCGGTCACTACGAGCGCTTCCTGGACGTCGACCTCGACGGCTCAGCCAACGTCACCACCGGTCAGGTCTACTCGACGGTGATCGCCAAGGAGCGCCGCGGCGAGTACCTGGGCGACACCGTGCAGGTCATCCCGCACATCACCAACGAGATCAAGCACCGCATCCGCCGTATGGCCACGGACGACGTCGACGTCGTGATCACCGAGGTCGGCGGCACGGTCGGCGACATCGAGTCGCTGCCGTTCCTGGAGACCGTCCGCCAGGTCCGCCACGAGGTGGGCCGCGACAACGTCTTCGTGGTGCACATCTCGCTGCTGCCCTACATCGGCCCGTCCGGCGAGCTGAAGACCAAGCCGACCCAGCACTCGGTCGCGGCCCTGCGCAACATCGGTATCCAGCCCGACGCCATCGTGCTGCGCGCCGACCGCGACGTGCCCACCTCCATCAAGCGCAAGATCTCGCTGATGTGCGACGTCGACGAGACCGCGGTCGTGGCCTGCGTCGACGCCAAGTCGATCTACGACATCCCGAAGGTGCTGCACACCGAAGGCCTGGACGCCTACGTCGTGCGCAAGCTCGACCTGCCGTTCCGCGATGTCGACTGGTCGACCTGGGACGACCTGCTCGACCGCGTCCACAAGCCCGAGCACGAGGTGTCGCTCGCGCTCGTCGGCAAGTACATCGACCTGCCCGACGCCTATCTGTCGGTCACCGAGGCGCTGCGGGCGGGCGGCTTCGCCAACAAGACCCGCGTCAAGATCAAGTGGGTCACCTCGGACGACTGCAAGACCCCGGCGGGCGCCGCCGAGCAGCTCTCGGACGTCGACGCGATCTGCGTCCCCGGCGGCTTCGGCGACCGCGGTGTCAGCGGCAAGGTCGGCGCCATCCGGTACGCCCGCGAGAACAAGATCCCGCTGCTCGGCCTCTGCCTCGGCCTGCAGTGCATCGTGATCGAGGCCGCCCGCAACCTCGCGGACATCCCCGACGCCAACTCCACCGAGTTCGACGCGGCGACCGGCCACCCGGTGATCTCCACCATGGCGGAGCAGCTCGACATCGTCGCCGGTGAGGGCGACATGGGCGGCACCATGCGGCTCGGCATGTACCCGGCGAAGCTCGCCGAGGGCTCGATCGTGCGCGAGGTGTACGGCGGCAAGGAGTACGTCGAGGAGCGTCACCGCCACCGCTACGAGGTGAACAACGCCTACCGCGCGGAGCTGGAGAAGAAGGCCGGCCTGCAGTTCTCCGGCACCTCGCCGGACGGCAAGCTCGTCGAGTACGTCGAGTACGCGCGCGACGTCCACCCGTACCTGGTCGCGACCCAGGCGCACCCCGAGCTGCGCTCCCGTCCGACCCGGCCGCACCCGCTCTTCGCCGGCCTCGTCAAGGCGGCCGTCGAGCGCCAGAAGGCCGCTGGCAAGACGGGCAAGACCGGGAAGTAACACAAGGGCGATACGGTTGCCGGGGTACGCGCTTTTGAGCGACGTGCCCCGGTTTCTGTATTTGTTCTGTGTTTGCGCGTGCTGTTTGGCCGTACGCGTTGAGGAGGCAGGTCGACATGACGATCAAGGACACCGCCGAGGAGTGGGAGGTCCGGGCGACGGAGACCCCGTTCGTGGGGAACAAGACGTCCGTCCGCGCCGACGACGTCGTCATGCCCGACGGAACGGTCGCCCGCCGCGACTACCAGGTCCACCCCGGCTCCGTGGCCGTTCTCGCGCTCGACGAGCAGAACCGCGTCCTGGTCCTGCGCCAGTACCGGCACCCCGTGCGGCAGAAGCTCTGGGAGATCCCCGCCGGGCTCCTCGACGTACCCGGCGAGAACCCCCTGCACGCCGCGCAGCGCGAGCTCTACGAGGAGGCGCACGTCAAGGCCGAGGACTGGCGGGTGCTGACCGACGTCTACACGACGCCCGGCGGCTGCGACGAGGCCGTCCGCATCTTCCTCGCCCGCGAGCTGTCCGAGGCCGACGGGGACCGCTTCGAGGTGGAGCACGAAGAGGCCGACATGGAGCTGGCCCGGGTACCGCTCGACGAGCTGGTACGTGGTGTCCTCGCCGGCGAGCTGCACAACAACTGCCTCGTCGTGGGCGCGCTTTCGCTTACCGCGGCGCTGAACGGCGACGGCCTGGACAGCCTGCGCCCGGCCGAGGCGCCTTGGCCGGCGCGGCCGTTCGAGGCCTGACGGGCGACGCCGTTGCCGGCGGCTGCGCCGGCTCCCCCAGCTAACGCTGGGGCTGCCCCAGGAGGTGCCCCCAGACGGGCCGCAAACAGCCCGTCCCGCCGCCGATCCGAAGATCCGCTGATCCGATCGAGGGACCTCCCCGCCCTGCTCCCAGGGGATCGTTGCAGAGAGTGAACTACCCTCTGGAAACGCCCCGACGGAGTCCCGGCGGGATCGTGTGCAGTGTGACGGGAGCGTGGCCCGTGGCGGATCAGGCGGTGGACACCGACGGCGCGGAAGTGCCGGGGGAGGGGCAGCAACCGGCTGCCGGGTCCGCTCCTGCGGAGAGTCCCGCGAAGCCCCCTGAGACTCCTGCGGCGAATCCCACGGTCAGTCAGTTCTTTGGCCGCACAAGGGAGTTGAAGGAACTCCGGGCGGACATCGAACGCGCCGGCCTCGACACCATCGCGGGTCGCAAAGCCCCCCGCGCGCGCGTGCTGCTGATCGCCGGAAAGCCCGGCTCAGGCCGCACGGCGCTCGCCGAGGAGCTCGTACGACAGGTCGCCGACCGTTACCCGGACGGCGTCCTGCGTGCCCGGCTGACCGAGCCGGGCGGCACACCGGTGCCAGCCGAGCGCACGGCCCGCGAACTCCTCGGCGCGCTCGATCTGCCCGCCCCGCCCGGAGCGGCGGAGGACGACCTCACGGAAGCGCTGCGCGACGCCCTCGCCGACCGCCGCGTCCTGCTGCTCCTCGACGACGCCGCGAACGCGGAGCAGGTCGACGCGCTGCTGCCGGACAACCCCGACTGCCTCGTCGTTGCGGTCTCCGGAGGGCCGCTGACCGGCATCCCGGACGTACGGCCCTGCACACTCGGCGGGCTCGACGCCAAGTCCGCGGTCGAACTCCTCGGCCGGTTCACGGGGTCGGTTCGTATCACCTGCGACCCGCACGCCGCCGAAACTCTCGTCGAGCAGTGCGGGGGGCAACCCGCGGCGCTGCTCCTCGCCGGGGGCTGGCTCGCGGCGCGTCCCCAGGCATCGGTGGCCGACCTGGCCAAATGGCTGTCCGGCGATACCGACGAGGGCCCGGCGCTGGAAAGGGTCTTCCGGCACGCGTACGTGGCCCTCCCGTCGGTCGCCGCGCGGACGCTGCGCCTGCTCTCGCTCGCCCCCGCCGGCGTCGTCGACCCGCACACCGCGTCCGCGCTCGCGGGCTGCTCGGTCTCCACGGCACAGGCGAGGCTCGACGAGTTCGCCACCCTCGGACTGGTACGGCCCGTCGACTCGCCGCTGCCGCAGTACGAGGTGCCGGGCTGTCTGGTTCCGCTGCTGCGCGGGCTCACCGAGACACTGGACCGCTCTGCCGAGGTCCAGCTGGCCCGCGCCCGGATGCTGGAGCGAACCGTACGCCTGCTGCAGTCCTGCCGTGCCACCACCGAACCCGAAGGCTCACTCGCCCGCAAGAAGCTCGCCGGACTGCCCCGCGCCCTGCGCTTCCCGAGCCCCGCGGCCGCCGCCGAGTGGCTGCGGGTCCGACAGCCGGCGCTGTTCGCCGCGGCCCGGCTCGCGGTCGCCGACGGCGAGCTGGACACGCTCGCGCGGCGACTGATGGCGGCGCTGGTGCGCGCGCTGGTCGCCCACCGCGGCACGGAGGCGGCCGCCCCCGAGCTGTACGGCATCCACGGGCTCGTCCTCGATGTCGCCGAGCGCCGTGATCTTCACCGCGAGAAGGCCGCGGCGCTGCTGAACCTCGCGGATCTCGACGCACGGACAGGCCGTACGGAGCAGGCGCTGGCACGCTACCGGGCGGCCCTGGACGCCGGACGGCAGGCGAACGACCCGTATGCGACGGGCCGCGCGATGGAATCCGTAGGCGGTGCCTACCAGGAGCTGGGGGACTGGCACCGGGCCGCCGACTGGTACGGACGAGCCCTGGCGCAGCGGCTCACCAACGGCGAGCGGGCCGACGCGGCCCGGCTGTACGGGCGCCTCGGCACCGTGCACACCTACGCGGGCCGCTACGGCGAGGCGCTGCGCAACTGGCGGTCGGCGGTCGCCGCGTACCGCAGGGCGGGCGACGTGCCCGCCCTGGCCAGGGCTTTGAGCGAGATGGCACGGGTGCAGGAGTACGCGGGGCGGCCTGAGGAGTCGCTGCGTACCTGCCAGGAGGCCGTGGAACAGGCTCGGCAAGCCCGCGACCTGCGGCTTCAGTGCGCGCTGCAGCTCCGGCTCGCCGACACGCTGGAGCGCCTCGGAGATCCCGCCGCGGCCCGGCTGCACCGGGGCGTGGCCGAGCGGATGCTGGGGACGGAGAGCGAGGGCAGCGGCCGGACACGGCGCGAGGGCCCGGACCGCATCCAGGAGGGCGCCAGCCGCCAGGAGGTCCGCTCGGACCACAACCCGGCACACGAGGACACCCGGATCCCCGAGGGCAGCCCTGCGGATCCCGAGGTCGACGACAGCCCTGCGGATACCGAGGTCGACGACAGCCCTGCGGATACCGCGGTCGACGACAGCCCTGCGGATACCGAGGACCAGGACGGGCAAGGGCGGGCAGTCGGGGCGCGCCAAGCAGACCCCCAGCACGCGGGGCAGGAGGCCTGCAGGACGAGGGGCTGAACACCCGCCAGGCCGACGCATCAATGGAACAGACCTCTTACGCCTACGAAATCCGTAGTACATCCGCGAGAGATTGATGCATTGAAAGGCTAGACAGCCGGAAACCCTTCATTAGACTGGCTCTGCCGTGTACTTTTGCGGTGTCTCCCGATGCGCTCCTGTGCATCCGGGTATGTGTTGCATTGCCCGAGAAATCCCCAGAGCCAAGGACCGTGATCGACGATGAAGGTCGGCATCCCCCGCGAGGTCAAGAACAACGAGTTCCGCGTGGCCATCACCCCGGCCGGCGTGCATGAGCTCGTGCGCAACGGCCACCAGGTCGTCGTCGAGCGGAACGCCGGTGTCGGCTCGTCGATCCCGGACGACGAGTACGTGGCGGCCGGCGCGCAGATCCTGGAGACCGCAGACGAGGTCTGGGCCGCCGCGGACCTGCTGCTCAAGGTCAAGGAGCCCATCGCGGAGGAGTACCACCGCCTCCGCAAGGACCAGACGCTCTTCACCTACCTGCACCTCGCCGCGTCCAAGGAGTGCACCGACGCGCTCCTCGAGTCGGGCACCACCGCGATCGCGTACGAGACCGTCGAGCTGCCCAGCCGTGCGCTGCCGCTGCTCGCCCCGATGTCCGAGGTCGCGGGCCGTCTCGCTCCGCAGGTCGGCGCCTACCACCTGATGGCCGCGAACGGCGGCCGCGGCGTGCTGCCGGGCGGCGTCCCGGGAGTGCCGGCCGCCAAGGCCGTCGTCATCGGCGGTGGCGTCTCCGGCTGGAACGCCGCGCAGATCGCCATCGGCATGGGCTTCCACGTGACCCTGCTCGACAAGGACATCAACAAGCTCAAGGAGGCCGACAAGATCTTCGGTACGAAGATCCAGACCGTCGTCTCCAACGCCTTCGAGCTCGAGAAGGCCTGCCTCGACGCCGACCTCGTCATCGGTGCCGTGCTCATCCCGGGTGCCAAGGCGCCGAAGCTGGTCACCAACGAGCTGGTCTCGCGCATGAAGCCGGGAAGTGTCCTTGTCGACATCGCGATCGACCAGGGCGGCTGCTTCGAGGACTCGCGTCCGACCACGCACGCCGAGCCGACCTTCCGGGTGCACAACTCGGTGTTCTACTGCGTCGCCAACATGCCCGGCGCCGTCCCGAACACTTCGACGTACGCGCTGACCAACGCCACGCTGCCGTACATCGTGGAGGTCGCGAACCGCGGCTGGGCCGAGGCGCTGCGCCGTGACGCGGCGCTGGCCAGGGGCCTCAACACGCATGACGGCAAGGTCGTTTACCGCGAGGTCGCCGAGGCGCACGGCCTGGACCACGTCGAACTCGAGTCCTTGCTCGGCTGACCGTCAACACCGGTCGTCAACACCGCGCCCCCGGCCGGACCTTGCCC
Source organism: Streptomyces himalayensis subsp. himalayensis (assembly GCF_013778455.1). GTDB lineage: Bacteria > Actinomycetota > Actinomycetes > Streptomycetales > Streptomycetaceae > Streptomyces > Streptomyces himalayensis. Next base: position 25,509 of record NZ_JACEHE010000023.1, read on the forward strand.
AACAAGGTCCGGCCGGATGTGTGTCGGCTCACTTTGCGAGACTCGCTCAACTTGCCTCGAACGTAGCGCTTCAACCGATTCGTACACCAGTGAAACGCGGCCAATGACTGCTGTACGCCCTTGACAGAGGGGTGTTCAGTTGCCGACACATCGGGCCGGGTCCGGTGGATTGTGTTGCTGCGGACCGGTGACACGCCATAGAGTCGCCAATCGTCGGCATGGTGCCACGCTGACCTATCTAGAAATTTCCTGGTCACCAAGGAGGTAAGACGACTTGTGAATGAGTCGACATTTACTCCCGGGGGTGGTCAACCAGGAATGCCTGCGCAGGGCCCAGGGCCCACGGGGCTCGAGGCTGTCGGCTCCGTCGCTGTCCGTACCTTCGCAGCCCATCAGAGTCCCCGGATGACTCAGACAGCACACCAGAGCATGGATGGCCATCACGTGAACGCCATGGCCGGCAACGGAAGTGGCGAGAACCGCGACCACTTCGCCGACTACGACGAACTGCCCGAGGGGCACTTCTACGACCCCGACGCCGAGTACGAGCCCGACCCCGAGTACGCGGCCACGCTCGCGCCCGACGCCGCACGCCAGCGCCGCGAGCGCATCGGCCCGACCGGCCGCCCGCTGCCTTACTTCCCGATCCCGGGCCCGCTGACCGACCACGGTCCCGCGAAGATCATCGCGATGTGCAACCAGAAGGGCGGCGTCGGCAAGACGACGTCGACCATCAACCTGGGCGCCGCGCTCGCGGAGTACGGACGCCGGGTGCTGCTCGTCGACTTCGACCCGCAGGGCGCGCTGTCCGTGGGTCTCGGCGTGAACCCGATGGAGCTCGACCTGACGGTCTACAACCTGCTCATGGAGCGGGGAATGGCCGCGGACGAGGTCCTGCTGAAGACGGCGGTCCCCAACATGGACCTGCTGCCGAGCAATATCGACCTCTCGGCCGCCGAGGTGCAGCTGGTGAGCGAGGTCGCGCGCGAGTCGACGCTCCAGCGCGCCCTGAAGCCGCTCATGGCCGACTACGACTACATCGTGATCGACTGCCAGCCCTCGCTCGGTCTGCTGACCGTGAACGCGCTGACCGCGGCCCACAAGGTGATCGTGCCGCTCGAGTGCGAGTTCTTCGCGTTGCGCGGGGTCGCGCTGCTCACCGAGACCATCGAGAAGGTCCAGGAGCGGCTCAACCCCGAGCTGGAGCTCGACGGCATCCTCGCCACGATGTACGACTCGCGCACGGTGCACAGCCGCGAGGTCCTGGCCCGGGTGGTCGAGGCCTTCGACGATCACGTGTACCACACGGTCATCGGGCGCACGGTCCGCTTCCCGGAGACCACGGTCGCCGGTGAGCCGATCACCACGTACGCCTCCAACTCCGTCGGTGCCGCCGCCTACCGCCAGCTCGCCAGGGAGGTGCTCGCCCGGTGTCACGCCGAGTGAGTCTGCCCGGGGCCGACGAACTGTTCCGTACGACCGGGGGAATGGCGCTCCAGGCGTCCACCCCGAGGCGCCCGGTCAACGGCGAGGCCAGGGTTCCTGGTCCGGCGGGCGAGAGCGATGCCGTCGCCGCGGAGGACGCGTCGGCGCAGTCCGCTGGTACGGCGGCGCAGGGCGGCGATGACCGCGAGAGCGCCGAGCACGCCGCCGCGGACGCCGAGTCCGAGGCGGGCGAGTCCCGCAGCCGGTCGGCTGCCGCGGAGGGCGAGAGGGCGGCGGGGCGCCGCCGGGCGCTCAAGGAGGGGTCGGGTTCCGGCGCTCCGGGGGCTGCCGGGTCGGCGGCGGGCACATCTGCCGGATCGGGTGCGTCCGGGGCGTCTTCCGGGTCTGCCGCTGCGCGGCGGCGCGGGCGGGCCGCGGCGCGCAGGCCCAGTGGGCGCGAGCGCCACGACGAGAAGATCACGGTGTACGTCTCCGCCGAGGAGCTGATGGACCTCGAGCATGCGCGGCTCGTGCTGCGTGGGGAGCACGGTCTTGCGGTGGACCGCGGGCGGATCGTGCGGGAGGCTGTCGCCGTCGTCCTTGCAGACCTTGAGTCGCGCGGGGACGCCAGCATTCTTGTGCGGCGGCTTCGGGGGCGGTAGGCGGTACGCGGTAGCCTGCGAGCTCGTACGCGGGCCTTGGCCCGCGCTTCCCTCGCACCCCCTTACCTGGACCGTAATGCCGCCGACCTCTGACGACTCTGTTTCGTCGCCTCGGGCTGCCCGTAGGCGGATGCTGGGGCGTGGGCCGGGGGCGGCGCCTCCAGCTGATGAGCCTTTGGCTCCTCCTACGGAGGCTGCTGCGTCTCCTGCGGAGGCTGCGCCGCCTTCGGCGGAGAGTCCGGCTGTGGCTGAAGTTCCTGGGTCCGGTGCGGACCGTGGCGGGTTGTGCCCACCCTCCCCCAAGCTCTCGGCTTCGCTCGAGCAGGGGGTACCCCCATCGCCCAGCGGAACGCCTGCCCACAACCACACGGCGCCCGCCGACACTCCTGCGGCTCCCGTCAGTGAGCCGTCGGACGGGAAGTTCAAAGTTCGGCTGGCGAACTTCGAGGGGCCCTTTGATCTGCTTCTGCAGTTGATCGCCAAGCACAAGCTCGATGTCACCGAGGTCGCGCTGTCCAAGGTGACCGATGAATTCATGGCGCACATCCGGGCCATGGGGCCGGACTGGGATCTCGACCAGACGACCGAGTTCCTCGTCGTGGCGGCCACACTGCTCGATCTGAAGGCGGCACGGCTGCTGCCCGCAGCCGAGGTCGAGGACGAGGCCGACCTCGCACTGCTCGAGGCTCGTGACCTGCTGTTCGCGCGGCTGCTGCAGTACCGCGCGTACAAGCAGATCGCGGACATCTTCAGCGGGCGGCTCGACGACGAGGCGCGGCGCTATCCGCGTACCGTCGGCCTCGAGCCGCACCACGCCGAGCTGCTGCCCGACGTCGTCATCAGCATCGGCGCCGAGGGCTTCGCCAAGCTCGCTGTGAAGGCGATGCAGCCCAAGCCCAAGCCGCAGGTGTACGTCGACCACATCCACGCCCCGCTGGTGAGCGTGCAGGAGCAGGCCGGGATCGTCGTGGCGCGGCTGCGGGAGCTCGGCGAGGCCAGCTTCCGTAGCCTCGTGGAGGACACCGACGACACGCTCACCGTCGTCGCGCGCTTTCTGGCCCTGCTGGAGCTGTACCGGGAGAAAGCCGTGGCGCTGGAACAGGAGACCGCCCTCGGGGAGCTGCTGGTGCGCTGGACCGGTGGGGACGGCGACGAGCAGCCGAGGGTGACGGACGAGTTCGACCGCCCGCCCGAGAAAGACAAGGACGCGGAAGCCAAGGGCGCAGAAGCCAAGGGCCTGCGAGCCGGGGACGAGGAAGCCAAGGAGGAGAAGACGTGAGCGAGGAGACGACCGAGAGCCCGGCCGGCCTGCGCACCGTCGCGGATCTCGATCTCAAGCCCGCCCTCGAGGCCGTCCTCATGGTCGTCGACGAGCCCGCGACCGAGGAGCACCTGGCCAAGATCCTGGAGCGGCCCCGGCGGGCCGTCGCCGACGCGCTGCGTGAGCTCGCCGACGAGTACACCGTGCAGCGCCGAGGCTTCGAGCTGCGGCTGGTGGCGGGCGGCTGGCGGTTCTACACGCGCCCCGAGTACGCCGCGGCCGTCGAGGGCTTCGTCCTGGACGGCCAGCAGGCGCGGCTCACGCAGGCCGCGCTGGAGACGCTCGCCGTCGTCGCGTACCGCCAGCCGGTCAGCCGTTCCCGGGTCTCCGCGGTCCGCGGCGTGAACTGTGACGGCGTGATGCGGACCCTGCTCCAACGGGGTCTGGTCGAGGAGGCGGGCACGGAACCCGAAACAGGTGCGATCCTGTACAGGACGACGAACTACTTTCTGGAGCGGATGGGCCTGCGCGGCCTGGACGAGCTCCCGGAGCTCGCGCCCTTCCTCCCGGAGGCGGAGGCGATCGAGGCCGAGACGCAGGAAGGGGTCCCGTCGTTCGATCCGGATGCACCGGATCCGGAATCAGACTCACGCGACACGACGACGACGGAACTTTGATGCGAAGCAGCGGCAGTAACAGCAGGGGACGCGGCAACTACCGGGGGGCCGGTGGGGGCACCTCCCGGTCGGAGACTGGGGGACAGCGCGACGACAACCAGAAGCGCGCGGGCCGCCCCCGTCCCGAGGAGCGCCGCTACGACGTGGGCGGTTCCGGCGGTTCCGGCGGCGCGGGCGGCGACGGGCCCAAGAAGGGCCGGGGCGCGGCGGCCCGCGGAGGCGCCAAGGGCGGCCCCAAGCAGGGTCAGCCGCAGCGCGGCGGCCGTACGGCTCCGGCGCGCTCCCGTGAGTACGAGACCCGTGCCGAGGAGCGCAACCGGGAGCGGTACGCGGGCAAGAAGGACATCAAGCTGCCCAAGACCTTCCCGGGCGCCGAGCAGGAGGGCGAGCGGCTGCAGAAGGTCCTCGCGCGGGCGGGCTACGGCTCGCGGCGCGCGTGTGAGGAGCTGATCGAGCAGGCGCGCGTCGAGGTCAACGGCGAGATCGTCCTCGAGCAGGGCCTGCGCGTCGACCCGGAGCACGACGAGATCAAGGTCGACGGGCTGACCGTGGCCACGCAGTCGTACCAGTTCTTCTCGCTCAACAAGCCCGCCGGTGTCGTGTCGACGATGGAGGACCCGGAGGGCCGTCAGTGCCTCGGGGACTACGTCACCAACCGCGAGACGCGACTCTTCCACGTCGGACGGCTCGACACCGAGACCGAGGGCGTCATCCTGCTCACCAACCACGGCGAGCTGGCCCACCGACTCACGCACCCGAAGTACGGCGTGAAGAAGACCTACCTGGCGCACATCGTGGGTCCGATCCCGCGTGACCTGGGCAAGCAGCTCAAGGACGGCATCCAGCTGGAGGACGGGTACGCGCGCGCGGACCACTTCCGCGTCGTCGAGCAGACCGGCAAGAACTACCTGGTCGAGGTGACCCTCCACGAGGGCCGCAAGCACATCGTGCGCCGCATGCTCGCCGAGGCGGGATTCCCCGTCGACAAGCTCGTACGCGTCGCCTTCGGGCCCATCACGCTGGGCGACCAGAAGTCGGGCTGGCTGCGCCGCCTGTCGAACACCGAGGTCGGCATGCTGATGAAGGAAGTCGACCTGTAGGTCCTTCTCCTGCGGTCATGTGGCGGCCGGTTCCCGTGGTGACGGGAACCGGCCGCCTTCTTGTGCCCGCACGGCCCCGCTGTTTATAGTCATTACGACTATTAAGGAGGCGGGTGGATGCGCGGCTACGACAAGTACGCCTTCGAACCGTTCGCCGTCACCGTCGACCTCGCCGTCTTCACCGTCCGCGCGGGCGAGCTCCAGGTGCTGCTCGTCGAGCGCGGACAGGCCCCGTACGCGGGCCGGTGGGCGCTGCCCGGCGGCTTCGTACTGCCCCATGAGTCCGCCGAGACGGCCGCCCGGCGCGAGCTCGCCGAGGAGACCGGCATCGTGGACGTCTCCGGGCTCCATCTTGAGCAGCTGCGTACGTACAGCGAGCCCGGCCGCGATCCCCGGATGCGGGTGGTCTCGGTCGCCTTCACCGCGCTCGTCCCGGACCTGCCGGAGCCGCGCGGCGGCGGTGACGCGGCGCAGGCCCGGTGGCTGCCGTATGGCGGCGCCGGGGCGCTCGCCTTCGACCACGACCGGATCCTCGCCGACGCCCGCGAGCGCGTCGGCGCCAAGCTCGAGTACACATGCCTCGCCACGTCGTTCTGCCCACCCGAGTTCACGCTCGGCGAGCTGCAGCAGATCTACGAGACGGTCTGGGGCACCGCGCTCGACCGGCCCAACTTCCGGCGCAAAGTCCTTGCCACACCCGGCTTCGTGGAGCCGGTCCCCGGTGCGGCACGGCTGACGGGAGGCCGCGGCAAACCTGCCGCGCTCTACCGCGCGGGCGCCGCCACCACCCTTCATCCTCCGCTTCTGCGACCGGAAGGACGATCTTCATGACCTCAGCCATCCCCTCGATACGGAGGACCGGTATGAAGCGCGCCGCGACCGGGTCCCTCATCGGGCTCGCCCTCGGGGACGCGCTCGGCTTCCCGACGGAGTTCAACGACGTGCCGTCGATCCTCGCCAAATGCGGGCCCTGGCGGGAGATGGAACTGCCGAAGCCCGCGATCGTCACCGACGACACTCAGATGACGCTGGCGCTCGGGCGCGGCCTGCGCACCGCCATGGACAGCGGCCCGCTCGCTCCGCAGCGGATGGAGCGGCTGGTGCGCGAGGAGTTCGTGGACTGGTACCGGTCGCCGGAGAACAACCGCGCCCCGGGCAACACGTGCCTGGTCGCCTGCGGCCTGCTGGGGGCGGGCGACCGTATCTGGCAAGAGGCGAGCCAGATCCACTCCAAGGGCTGCGGTGCCAACATGCGGGTCGCTCCTCTCGGGCTCATACCGGGGCTCAGCGACGAACAGCGCGCGGGCGCCGCCCAGTTGCAGTCGGCCCTCACCCACGGCCACCCCACGGCGCTCGCCGCGTCCGACCTCACCGCGCACGCCGTACGGCTGCTGGCGCAGGGAGCCGAGCCGACGGGCCTGGTGGGCCTGCTGCGCTCGTACGCCTACGAGAACCGCACCCGCTACCACGAGCGCTGGCTCGGCGGACTGTGGACCCGGAGCCAGGACCCCAGCCCCGAACACTTCATCGCGCGCGGCTGGGACGAGTGCCTGACGGCCCTGGAACGCCTCCAGCACGCCCTGCGCAGCCCCTCGCCCGAGACGGACCCGTGCCTGGCCACCGGAGAGGGCTGGATCGCCGAAGAGGCGCTCGCCACCGGCCTGCTGTGCTTCCTGCTCTTCGTCGACGAGCCGGTCACCGCGCTGCGCCGGGCCGCCTGCACGTCCGGCGACTCCGACTCGATCGCCTGTCTGGCCGGCGCCTTCGCGGGCGCGCACCTGGGCGCCGAGGCGTGGCCGGCGGAGTGGGCGGACCGGATCGAGTACCGGAGCGAACTGGTGACCCTCGGCGCGCTCTGGGACGCATGATCGCGGCCACGCAGTGGCGGCTCTTCGAGAAGGTGCTGCACGCGGTGCCTGACGAGGCTCAGGCCGCGTCAGCGCTGCCGGACGGCCGAGTGCGTACGACGCCCCGCACCAACTCGTCGTCCGGGTCCGTCCGGAGGGCTGAGGCGCGGCGCACGCGTATCAGGAAGTCCTCCACCCTGGCCCGGTCCGGCTCCGCCGGGAGCGGGCTGCGGGTGGCGGCCTCGTCCGCCTCGGCGGCCAGGCGGGCCATGCGGGACTCGACCTCCTGCCACGGGACCTCGCCGCGCTTCACCGCGAGCAGAGGATCGCGCTCGGCGCCGACGTCGATGGTCAACTGACCCGTGCGGAGGAGATCGCGGCAGCTCATGAGCAGGCGGAGCAGGTGCATCGCGTGCTTCCAGCGAGGTCCCCCGTGCTGTCGTACGTCCGCCTCGAGCTTCTTGCGCTGGCCGAGGGCATAACGGGTGAACGTCTCGTGGGCCCGGCGGGAGAGGAATGCACCGCGGAGGGACAGCAGCTCGCGGCCGGTCTCGTCCGCGTACGCGACGAGCGGCGAGTGCAGGCACTCCAGGATGTTCGGGTTGGCGCGCAGCGCGAGCTCGCAGAAACGCTCCAGCTCCCATGAGAACTGCTCCTCCGCCGGGCCGTCGACGTGCGTCGGCGGCTTCTCGAAGCGCCAGAACAGCCGGGTCGGCGCGAGGAAGACCCCGCGGCGGTCCGTGTCACTGGTGTCAGTGGCCAGGCCGAAGGCGCGCGAGCCCATCACACAGGCGTAGACCGTGTGGTGGCGTACGAGGTCCTCGGGGAGCATGCCCGCGAGCGTACGCGCGACCGCTACGCGAGGTGGATCGAATTTCCCGACACCGTGATCTTCCGCGGCTCCAGCGGACTCGGCGCGGGGCCGCCCGCCACCGAGGCGTCCTCGACGCGGAACCTGCTGGCATGGCAGGGGCAGTTGATGGTGCCTCCCGTCACGTCGCGGACCGTGCACCCCTGGTGGGTGCAGACCGCCGAGAAGGCCCTGAAGTCGCCCTCGCTCGGCTGCGTCACGACGATCTTCCGGTCGGCGAAGACCTTGCCGCCGCCGACCGGGATGTCGGTGGTCCTGGCGAGTGCCTCTCCGTCGGGCGCATTGTTCCCCGGTTGTCCGCCGCCCGACTGCTGCCCGGACGGGGAGGCGCCGGACGGCTGCGGGCTCTGCTGCGACGGGCCGGGCGCCTGCGACGTGGCCGGGGCCTCGGCCGACGCGCCGCCGTCGGCTCCGGAACCGCCGCCCTCGTCGCCGTACTTGCTGCATCCGGCCGTGACCACCGCCAGCGCTCCCGTCGCGAGGACGGTACGTCGCGACGCACGCGCGCGTGCCGACGTCATGTCGTCACCCCGAACGTCCGGAAGAACCACAGCGCCGATGTCAGCCAGACCGCCGTCAGCACGGTGAAGACGAGGCCGCCGACGACCGGCAGCAGCCAGCCCGGCAGCCGTTCCGAGCGCAGCAGCAGCATCTTGGCGCTGAATGCCCCGAAGAAGAGGCAGCCCAGCAGCGAGTGCCACAGCACGCGCGGCTCGTGCGACTGGTAGCCGAGCGCGTAGAGGCAGTGCACGGCGACGGGCACGGAGACCAGGAACGCGATCCGGCCCGACCAGCGGTGCAGGGCAGGAGCCCAGGACGGCCCCGGCAGTCGTCCGTACACCATGAACGCCGACACGACCTGCAGCAACGCGAAGGCGAACGCCGTCGTCGCCAGCCATGACTTGACCGCACCTGTGCTGCTGAACCCGGCCAGATTGAAGGCCGTGCCCTGCGGGTCGTGCACCTTTCCGTACACCCCGAGGCCCACCGCGACCGCCGCGGCGACCAGCGTCGGTACGAGATAACGCGCCGCGTGCGGGCGCCGGTGACCTGTCCCCTGATGGGGCGAGGGGAAGTCCTGTGTGACGGCATTGGGGTCGACGGTCATGCCGGCTCCCTGGGTCGGTGGGGACGAAGGGCGGGGGCGGGGGGATCAAGGGGACAGATCGGTCAGTTGGCAGATCAGGGGACCACCGGGCGGGCGGTGAGGCGCTGTCCGTCGACCGTCACGGCACCGGTCTCCGGGTCGATCTCGGGAGCCGGCGTGGGCTCGCCGTCGCGCTTGAGGATGCCGACCTGGCGGCCGCCGGGCAGCACGATCCAGCCGCCGTCGATCTGCGCGCCGCGCACCTCGGCCGTCGCGCGGTAGAGCCCCGACGGCTTGATCGCCTTGTCGGCCGTGAAGGTCCAGCGCTGCTTGTCGATCTCTACGGTGCCGCGGATCTCCCTGCCGCTCAGGGTGCCCTCGAGCTTGGCGCCGTGCTTGCCGGTCAGCCTCATGCTGCCGTCGTCCTCGACATCGCCCTTCAGCCAGGACTCCTGGTCGCGCCCGTCGCAGAAGTACGCGATGGCCTTGCCGTCCCGCAGCGAGACGGCGACCGCCGAGGAGTCGTCCTCGGTACGGCCCGCGTAGTCGGCGTTCGGCGGGGCGCTCTTGGAGGGGCTCGCCGACGGGCTCTCGGAGGGCCCTCCCGACGGCGGCTGGGAGGGCGGTGTCTCCGAGGGCGACGGCGGAGTGCCGGACGGGCTCGGCGACGCCGTGCCGGGCGACGCGCCCCCGTACGACGAAGTCCCCGCCCCCGTCGTCTCGTTGAGCGACAGCATGAACAGGGCGAGCAACAGCCCCGCGAACAGTGTGAAAAGGGGTCCGGAGCGCTTCATCCCAGCCTCCCCCGAGGCGCACCGTGCGCGACCTCATCCATGCAACCGGACCCCGGCCACCGCGTCCAGAGCGGGCCGGGCCCGGTCCGGAACACGCCGAACCCCGCGTACGTCCGCGTGCGTAGGACCATCGGTCAGCGCGCCGCGCCGTCTCGGGACGCGCCCGTCTCGGGACGCGCCCGTCTCGGCACGCGCCCGTCTCGGCACGCGGGCGCCGCGCACGCGCGCGTACCGCGCTGACTAGGCTGGCTGCACAGGCATGCAGCAGACGGCATGCAGGTGGCATCGGGCATGCAGCACGTGGCATGCAGTACGTACGCGAGCAAGGAGCAACACCGTGGCGGTACGAGCGGTCCGGGGCGCCGTCCAACTCGAGCGGGACGAGGCCGGGCACATGGACGAGCAGGTCAGTGAGCTGCTCACCGCCATCCTGGAGCGGAACGGACTGACCGCCGACGATCTGATCAGCGTCTGGTTCACGGCCACCCCGGATCTGCACAGCGACTTCCCGGCAGCCGCCGCCCGCAAGCTGGGCATCGTGGACGTGCCGCTGATCTGTGCGCAGGAGCTCGACATCGACGGGGCCATGCCCCGCGTCGTCCGTGTCCTCGCGCACATCGAATCCGACAAGCCCAGGTCCGAGATCGCGCACGTCTACCTCGGCGCCGCGGCCGCACTCCGCAAGGACATCGCCCAGTGAGAACCGCCCTCGTCATCGGAACCGGCCTGATCGGCACCTCCGCCGGCCTCGCGCTCGCGGGCCGCGGCGTCACCGTCCATCTCGTCGACCACGATCCCGAGCAGGCCCGTACGGCCGCCGCGCTGGGCGCCGGTACGGACGACGCTCCCGAGGGCCCCGTCGACCTCGCGATCGTGGCCGTACCGCCCGCGCATGTCGCCGCGACGCTCGCCGACGTGATGCGCCGGGGCGTGGCCCGCGGCTACCTCGACGTGGCCAGCGTCAAGGGCGGACCGCGGCGCGAGCTGGAGGCGCTGGGCCTGGACCTGTCCGCGTACATCGGTACGCACCCCATGTCAGGCCGCGAGAAGTCCGGGCCGCTCGCCGCCACCGGCGACCTCTTCGAGGGGCGCCCCTGGGTGCTGACGCCCACCCGCGACACCGACACCGAGGTGCTCAACCTCGCCCTGGAGCTGGTCGCGCTCTGCCGCGCCGTCCCGGTGGTCATGGACGCCGACTCCCACGACCGGGCGGTCGCGCTCGTCTCGCACATGCCCCACCTGGTGTCCAGCATGGTCGCGGCCCGCCTGGAGCACGCCGAGGAGGCCGCGGTACGCCTGTGCGGCCAGGGCATTCGCGACGTGACGCGCATCGCCGCGTCCGATCCCCGGATGTGGATCGACATCCTGTCCGCGAACCCCGGGCCGGTCGCCGATCTGCTCGCGGACGTGGCCGCCGACCTCGACGAGACGGTGCAGGCGCTGCGCGCACTCCAGTCCTCGGACGAGGCCAAGCGCCGCGAGGGCGTCACGGGGATCGAGGACGTCCTGCGCCGCGGCAACACCGGCCAGATCCGCGTCCCGGGCAAGCACGGCGCCGCCCCGACCGTGTACGAGAGCGTCGTCGTCATGATCAGCGACCAGCCCGGCCAGCTGGCCCGGATCTTCGCGGACGCCGGGATGGCCGGGGTCAACATCGAGGACGTCCGCATCGAGCACGCGACGGGCCAGCAGGCGGGCCTGGTGCAGCTGATGGTGGAGCCGAAGGCGGCGCCTGTGCTTACGGCCGCGCTGCGGGAGCGAGGGTGGGCGATCCGCCAGTAGCCGGCCCTAGGCCCTGTCGTCAAACTCCCTCCCCCAGCTACCGCTGGGAGGTGCCCCCAGCCCCGCGACGCCTGGCACGCACTCCCCCAGCTAACGTTGGGAGGTGCCCCCACGCCGCGTTGCCGAAAAGCCCTAGTAGCTCCTCCCCCATAGCCTTAAGGGCATGGGGGTACCCCCATCGAGGACTTTCCGGCGCCTTGCGATCGCACGCACCAGACGCCGCGGGGCCCGCCCTTGGGGCGGACGGCGGGAGTTTGACGACAGGGCCTAGGCCCGCCAGGCTCCGGCCTGGCGGTGCCCGGCCTGGCGGCCCTGGGCCTGGCGGCCGGCGCCCTGGCCTGTGGACCCGCACCACGGGCTGGTCCCGGTGGGCGTGGGCCTTGGCGCTTGGCTTCGGTCGGCGGCCTGGCTCGGCGACCGGGGTGCCTGCGGCCTGTGGGGTTGCCCGAAGCTGAGGGGTGCCGCTGTGCCCACCCGTGCCGCCCTTAGCGGCACGAATGCCCACAGCGGCGGTGCCAGCGGCTGCGTCCCGGTGGGGCGTGGCGGCACGACTGCCCCCCAGCGGCGGCTGTGTCCCGGCGGCCTCAGCCGCCCAGCTGCCCACAGCGGGGACGCCGTCCCGGCCGCCCCCGCCGCCGGCTGCCCACAGCGGCGGCACAGCAGCCGCGGGCCCCGGCAGGGGTGAGCGGGCTCCCAGGCCGGTCCGTAATGGCGGGTCCAGGGAGCCAGTAACCTTGTGCGGGGCACGATCGTGTCCCGCATCAGCCCACCACCCCGTACCAGGAAGGTGTCCTTCGCCGTGGAAACCGCCGCCCGGACTGCCCAGGCAGTGATCGTCGCCATCGACGGCCCCTCCGGCACGGGCAAGTCGAGCACGTCCAAGGCCGTCGCCGCCCAGCTCGGCCTCAGCTATCTGGACACCGGCGCCCAGTACCGGGCGATCACCTGGTGGATGGTGAACAACGGGATCGACATCACCGACCCCGGCGCGATAGCCGCCGTGGCCGGCAAGCCCGACATCATCTCGGGTACGGATCCGTCCGCGCCGACGATCTCCGTCGACGGCACCGACGTCGCCGGTCCCATCCGCACCCAGGAGGTCACCTCCAAGGTGAGCGCGGTCAGCGCGGTCCCGGAGGTGCGCGCCCGCATCACCGAGCTGCAGCGGTCCATCGCCGCCGCCGCCGAGAAGGGCATCGTCGTCGAGGGCCGTGACATCGGCACGACCGTGCTGCCCGACGCGGACCTCAAGGTGTTCCTCACCGCCTCTCCCGAGGCCCGCGCCGCCCGCCGCAACGGTGAGCTCAAGGGCAAGGAGGCCGCCGACCTCGCCGCCACCAAGGCGGCGCTGATCAAGCGGGACGCGGCCGACTCCAGCCGCAAGACATCTCCGCTCGCCAAGGCGGACGACGCGATCGAGGTGGACACCTCCGACCTCACGCTGCAGCAGGTCATCGAGTGCGTCGTCACCCTCATCGAGGAGAAGCGGGCCGCGAAGTGACCACGGCGGTGAGCGCGATGCCGTCCCGGCAGGGGGCCGAGGTCGGGCGCCGTATCGGCGTCGGACTCATGTACGGCTTGTGGAAGCCGCGCGTCCTCGGTGCCTGGAAGGTCCCCGCGACCGGCCCGGCGATCCTGGCTGTGAACCACTCCCACAACATCGACGGCCCGATGGTCATGGGCGTCGCGCCCAGGCCCACGCACTTCCTGATCAAGAAAGAGGCGTTCGTCGGTCCACTCGACCCGTTTCTGCGCGGTATCGGCCAGCTGAAGGTCGACCGCACGAGCACCGACCGCACGGCGATCACCCAGGCCCTCGGAGTCCTCGAGAGCGGCGGAGTCCTCGGCATCTTCCCGGAGGGCACGCGGGGCAGCGGCGACTTCGCCTCGCTGCGCGCCGGCCTGGCGTACTTCGCGGTGCGCAGCGGTGCGCCGATCGTGCCGGTCGCGGTGCTGGGAAGCGACGAGAGGCCCGGACGGTTGATACGGGGGCTGCCCCCGCTGCGCAGCCGAGTCGACGTCGTCTTCGGCGACCCGTTCGAGGCGGGCGACGGCAGCGGCAGGCGTACGCGCAAGGCGCTCGACGAGGCGACCGTGCGCATCCAGGGACAGCTCACCGCCCACCTGGAAAACGCCAGGCGTCTGACCGGACGCTAGGCGACACTTGAGTAGTGGATCACCCATGGTTCACCCCACGGGGAGTCCACCGATCACCACGATGAACGACGAGGTACGGACTTCATGAACGACCACATCCAGCCCGAGGGCTCGGCGGAGCACGAGCACGGGGCGCTTGGCGACGCCGAGTACGCGGAATTCATGGAGCTCGCCGCGGAAGAGGGCTTCGACATCGAGGATGTCGAAGGCGCGATCGAGGCCGCCGGACACGGCCCACTGCCGGTCCTCGCCGTCATCGGCCGCCCGAATGTCGGCAAGTCGACCCTGGTGAACCGCATCATCGGCCGTCGCGAGGCCGTCGTCGAGGACAAGCCGGGCGTCACGCGAGACCGTGTGACGTACGAGGCCGAGTGGGCGGGCCGCCGCTTCAAGGTCGTCGACACCGGCGGCTGGGAGCAGGACGTCCTCGGCATCGACGCGTCCGTCGCCGCGCAGGCGGAGTACGCGATCGAGGCCGCCGACGCGGTCGTGTTCGTCGTCGACTCGACGGTCGGCGCCACGGACACGGACGAGGCGGTCGTACGGCTGCTGCGCAAGGCGGGCAAGCCCGTAGTGCTGTGCGCCAACAAGGTCGACGGACCGAGCGGCGAGGCAGACGCGGCTGCGCTCTGGTCGCTCGGCCTCGGCGAGCCGCACCCGGTCTCCGCCCTGCACGGCCGCGGCACCGGCGACATGCTGGACGCCGTCCTGGAGGCGCTGCCCGAGGCCCCGGCCCAGACCTTCGGCACCGCGATCGGCGGCCCCCGCCGCATCGCCCTCATCGGCCGCCCGAACGTCGGCAAGTCCTCCCTGCTCAACAAGGTCGCGAACGAGGAGCGCGTGGTCGTCAACGAGATCGCGGGCACCACCCGCGACCCGGTCGACGAAATGATCGAACTCGGCGGAAAGACCTGGAAGTTCGTGGACACGGCGGGCATCCGCAAGCGCGTCCACCTTCAGCAGGGCGCCGACTACTACGCCTCGCTGCGCACGGCCGCCGCCGTCGAGAAGGCCGAGGTCGCCGTCGTCCTCATCGACGCGTCCGAGACGATCTCCGTCCAGGACCAGCGCATCGTCACGATGGCCGTCGAGGCGGGCCGCGCGCTCGTCCTCGCGTACAACAAGTGGGACACCCTCGACGAGGAGCGCCGCTACTACCTGGAGCGGGAGATCGAGACCGAACTCGGTCAGGTCGCCTGGGCGCCGCGGGTCAACGTCTCGGCGCTCACCGGCCGTCATATGGAGAAGCTCGTCCCGGCGATCGAGACGGCGCTGGAGGGCTGGGAGACCCGCGTCCCGACGGGCCGGCTGAACGCCTTCCTCGGCGAGCTGGTCGCCTCCCACCCGCACCCGATCCGCGGCGGCAAGCAGCCGCGCATCCTGTTCGGTACGCAGGCCGGGACCAAGCCGCCGCGGTTCGTGCTCTTCGCCTCCGGCTTCATCGAGCACGGCTACCGGCGCTTTGTGGAGCGCCGGCTGCGCGAGGAGTTCGGGTTCGAGGGGACGCCGATCCACATCTCCGTGCGGGTGCGGGAGAAGCGCGGCAGGAAGAAGTAGGCGGAAGAAACAGGCAGTAGAGCGCAGGGAGCGCGGCGCCGAGATCAGCGCTCTCCGCGCGAAACGGAGTCAGCGCTCTCCGTGAGAAACGGAGTCAGCGCTCTCTGCGCGGAGCGGGCGGCAGCGCGGCTGGGAGGAGACTCCCGAAGCCGCGCTGCCGCCCGACTGCTTGCCAGACGCCGGTCGTCGGGCTGGTCGTTCCGGCGTGCCCGCCGGCGCCCCGGGTGTCATGGCGCCGGGCGCCCGACCCCGTCCCGAAACCGGTGAACACCAGGTCCTCCTCGCCGCTGCGGTCGCCCGGCAGTGTCCTGAAGGACCTGCGGTACTCGGCGTACAGCGTGTCGTAGATCGGCGTGGCCGAGTGGCTGACCTCCCCCATTGCCTGAAGGGCATGGGAGGTGCCCCCACCGTCCTGAGGGGGGCGCATGGACGGGATGGTCTGATACGGCTGGCGGGAGGGGTTGTAAGTGTGCACGTACGTGCCAACGACTCCCTACCCGAACAGATACTGCCTTTTATGCCTAAACCGGCACCTACCCCAGACTCCGTCCGGGGGTACCCCCGCTCGCGGACCTGGTTGCTCGTCGTCGTGGTGCCTCAATTGATGGTTGCCGCGGTGCCCCCGAGAGCTGTCGCTCAGGGACACTCGACGTCCGCGACGCCCGGGTCGGGAGTCGAAGTATGCCGGCGCAGGCTCAGGTGCCGGCGAGAGGCATCGCCGCCGCGACCAGCCTGCCCGCGGCCGCGGCCCGGTCCAGAGCCTCGCGCAGCAGGTCCTCGCGGGGCTGGCGGCCGATCGTGCCGACGGGGGCCGCGAAGACCAGCACCTGCTGGAGCTTGTTGGCCGCCGTCCGCCAGCCGTCCGTGACCTGGAGCGGCTGGTGTGCCTGCCACCAGGCGACGGGGGAGCCGCCGCCCGCGCCCGGCTGGAGCACGGCGTGCAGCTGGCCCATGGCGAGCAGCACCGACCAGCCGTGCTGCACATGCGGCATGGTGTTCACCTCGGAGACCGGCATGAAGCCCTGCTCGATGAGCAGCGGCAGGAAGTCGTCACCGCCACCCGTCGCGCCGGGGCGCGCGATGGGGCCGGTCGGCTCGACGACGAGCGCCGGGTGGAGCTCGCCCTCGATGAGGACCAGACCGCTGGTCACACCGAGGACGGCCGGCTCGGACGCGGAGCGGGGGCCGAGGAGTTCGTCGCCTGTGGCCATCGAGCGCACGGCGCCCTGCAGCTGCTCCTCGCTGACCTGGACGACCTGGGAGGGCAGACACGTGGCGTGGGCGAAGGCGAGCACGGCGGTCTCGTCGCCGACGAACAGGACGGTGCTGGTGCGTTCCTGCTCCGAGTTGCCCGGGGTGCGGCAGGACGTGCAGTCGTAACCGCCGGGGGTGTTCTCTCCGGCAAGCAGCCGGTTCGCTTCTTCGTCGCCGATCTCGGCGCGTACGTCGTCGCTGACGTCGAGCATGCGCGGCACGGGTGGCTCCTCGGAATTCGCTTGGTACGGACACCGGGCGCTTCCCGGCTTGAGCCGGGCGGTTCCCGGCTCATGAATGAACAACGGACGATCTGTGGCCGGAGTCACGCCCGGATGTGAACGGAATCGAACCATCCGAAGCGCAGCGTGATGTCGTGCCCGGAATTGGTCACTCCATGCCAACTCTCGGGATGTGCAAGGGAGTTGGGCCGGTGAAGTGAGTCACAGATCCTCGTGGGGTGAGGTCGACAAATCCGGAAATCGGCGAATGAAGTGGGTGGCCGAAAATTGCCGATACCGCTGGTAATGGGCAACTGACCTCGAAAGACAAGGAGTTGGTTGATGTCGGGGCGAACAGCCGCCTAGATTCCTCCGCCGTGTGCATCGAGCACCGCTCGGGTACGTCCGCCGGCCGCACCAGCCAGATCGCAAGCCGGCCGTCGGCGGACGGGGTGGAGCGGCACAGCCCGGCGCCGTATGCGCCGGGCGGCCGAACCGCCTTGGGGGAGCCCGGGTCCGTAGAGAGGGATCTCTATGTCCGCACGTCCCGAGTCCACTCGTACGACGGCAGTTCTCGTCGGGGCCGCACTGCTCGCCCCGCTGGGACTGCTCGCCGCCGCCACGGGCGCCGCCCAGGCAGCGGACAGCGGAGTGTGGGACCGCATCGCGCAGTGCGAGAGCGGCGGGAACTGGCACATCAACACCGGCAACGGTTACTACGGCGGACTGCAGTTCTCCGCCGGCACGTGGCGCGCGTACGGCGGTACGGCCTATGCGGCCACCGCCGACAAGGCCTCCAAGGCGCAGCAGATCGCTGTCGCCACGAAGGTCCAGCGCGCACAGGGATGGGGCGCCTGGCCCACCTGTTCGGCGCGCGCCGGGGCGTCCGGAAGCGCCCCCGCGGCGTCGGCCACCACCGAGGCAGCCCCCTCGAAGCAGCCGTCGGAGGCGCCGGTTCGCTCATCGGGCCACACGGACCGGGGCTCCGCGCGCGCCGACTACACCGTCAAGCGCGGCGACACCCTGAGCTCCATCGCCGCGAAGCACGGCACGTCCTGGCGTGCGGTCTACGCCGCCAACAAGGCGGTCATCGGAGGCGACCCGGACCTGATCGTGCCGGGGCAGCGGCTCGACCTCTGACCCTCCTTGGTGCGGATGCACGCGCGCGTGGCCCCGTCCGGTGCTCCGGCCCGGCGGGGTCACGCGCTGTTCAGCTGCGCTCCACCTGCACGTATGCGCGAAGTCGCCGAATGGTTCCCCGATGCTGCTTTCGATGGCGCAACTGTTCGGGCACAACATGATGATGATGCCCAACCCACGCACCACGCCCCGGGTCTAACCCTGCGGTAGGCGGACGAGACGGGACTGTCCGCGAGGAAGCGTGGGATACGGGGCTGTATGCATATCTCTTTCCTGATTCACAACGCCTACGGAATCGGAGGGACGATCCGGACGACGTACAACCTCGCGGGCGCCCTCGCCCAGCAGCACGACGTGGAGATCGTGTCCGTCTTCCGCCACCGCGACGAGCCGGTCTTCACGCCCGCGGAGGGAGTCCGTGTCCGCCACCTCGTCGACGTTCGTGAGGACGCCCCGGGATACGACGGCGACGACCCCGAGCATGCGCGTCCGTCGCGCGCCTTTCCGCGTGCGGAGGGCCGTTACGAGCAGTACAGCGCCCTGACCGACCGGCGTATCGCCGGGCATCTCGCCGCGGTCGAGTCCGATGTGGTGGTCGGCACCCGGCCCGGGCTCAATGTGCATCTCGCCCTGGAGACCAGGCCCGGCCCCGTGCGGGTGGGTCAGGAACACCTCACGCTCGACAGCCACTCGAAGGCACTGCGCGCGCGACTGCGTGGGGTGTATCCGCGGCTCGACGCGCTGACGACGACCACGGAGGCGGACGCGGGGGCGTACCGCCGCAGGATGCGGCTGCCCGGAGTGCGCATCCAGGCCCTGCCGAACCCCGTGCCGGAACCCGGTATAGAGCCCGCGGACGGCTCGCACAAGTGGATCGTCGCAGCCGGCCGGCTCGCCCCGGTGAAGCGTTACGACCTGCTGATCAGAGCGTTCGACAAGGTACGCGACCAGCGGCCCGACTGGCGCCTGAGGATCTATGGCGGCGGCAAGCAGAAGGAGGCACTGCGGGCCCTGATAGACGAACTCGGCCTCTACAACCACGTCTATCTGATGGGGCCCGCCAGCCCCATCGAGCCGGAGTGGGCCAAGGGCTCCATCGCCGCCGTCACCTCCAGCCTGGAGTCCTTCGGCATGACCATCGTCGAGGCGATGCGCTGCGGCCTGCCCGTGGTCTCCACGGACTGCCCGCACGGGCCCGGCGAGATCATCGCCAACGGAGTAGACGGACGGCTCGTCGAGGTCGGCAATGTCGACGCCATCGCCGGCGGCTTACTCGAACTGATCAACAACGACGAACTGCGGCAGCAGATGGGCCATGCCGCCCTCGAGGACTCGCAGCGCTTCGACCCGGCCCGGATCGCCGAGCGGTACGACGCGATGTTCTCCGCGCTCGTCGCACGCGGCGGCGCGGGCGGCGCGGGCCGGATGCGCGGCTCGCTGCATCGTGCCAGTGGAGCGCTGCTCGGGGGTGCGTACGCCGTTCGGGACGCCGGACGAGCAGCGCTGAAGAAGGGGCGTACGGCGTGAGCGGCACGGCCCGGACCACCACTCCGGCACCGAAGAGAGGGCACGTCGTATGACCACCCTGGCACCCAACTCCGCCGGGGACCGGCACTCCGAGGCGGACCACGTCGCGTCGCCCCGCGTCGACTGCCAGGCCGACTCCGCGGGTGGACTGACCTTCGACATCAGCGACCCGGGCACGCCCGGCCCGGTCCATCTGGTGCTGCGCCGCCGGGACTCCGGTCATCCCGCCGAGGAGGTACGGCTGCCGCTGACCCCGGCGGCGGACTGCCGGCTGCGGGCCGCGCTGCCCAGCAGCGTCCGGCTGGCGGAGGGCCGGTGGGACGTCTACGCCCAGCAGGCGGGCGAGGAGCCGCAGCGTCTGGCGCCCGGCGTCAACGATCTGCGCTCGCTGGTCGACCGCGCCCCGGACAGCACCGGCGAACAGATCGCCGTGCGCATCCCCTACGCGACCAAGCACGGCAACCTCACCGTGCGCAGCTGGCTGCGCTCCCCGCACGCCGAAGCGGGCGAGATCCTCATCAGCGAGGCGTCGCTCGACATCAGGGGTCGCGTATACGGCACCCCACTTACCCCGGACGCCTACGCCGAGGCGGTCCCGCGCACCGATCCTGACCGTGTCCAGCGGTCCCAAGTCACCGTCGAAGGCAGGGACTTCACCGTCGTCCTCCACCACGGAATGCTGGCCGATACCGGCCCAGGCCGGTGGAACCTGTGGCTGCGCCCGGCCGGTGAGAGCGGGCCGCGCGTACGGATCGCGCGACTGCTGGACGATGTACCGGACAAGAAGGCGATCTTCACCTACCCGTTCGTGCGCATGGAGACGGAGAACGGACCGGTCGAGACCGGCCCGTACTACACCCTGGACAACGATCTGTCGGTGCACGTGCGGGCGGCCGGGCCGGGCAAGGACGGCTGAGAGCCCTTGCGGACAGTGGTTGTCCGCAAGGGCTGGCAGACTCGGACGCATGCTGGAGACTTCGGCTCGACTGCTGCGTCTGCTCTCCCTCCTGCAGACCCACCGCGAATGGTCCGGCGCCGACCTGGCCGATCGCCTCGGTGTCACGCCCCGCACCGTCCGGCGGGACGTGGACCGGCTGCGCGAACTCGGCTATCCCGTCAACGCGAGCCGCGGCACCGGCGGCGGCTACCAGCTCGGCGCGGGCGCGGAACTGCCGCCGCTGCTGCTTGACGACGACGAGGCCGTGGCCGTCGCGGTGGGCCTGCGCACCGCCGCCGGTCACGGCATCGAGGGCATCGGCGAGACCTCGGTACGCGCCCTGGCCAAGCTCGAACAGGTGCTGCCCAGCCGGCTGCGCCGCCGCGTCGGCGCGCTGAACGCCTTCACGGTGCCCATGCTGCGCGGCCCGGGAACCTCCGCAGTGGACCCCTCCCTCCTCACAGAACTGGCGGCTGTCTGCCGGGACTCCGAGCGGCTGCGCTTCGAGTACCGCGACCACGGCGGCTCCTCGTCCCGGCGCACCGTCGAACCGCTCCGGCTGGTGTGCACCGAGCGGCTCTGGTACCTGGTGGCCTGGGACCTGGACCGCGACGACTGGCGTACGTTCCGCGTCGATCGCATCACGCCCAAGCCGCCCCACGGACCGCGCTTCGAGCCGCGCACCCCGCCCGCCGCGGACCTCGCCGCCTATGTCTCCCAGGGCATCTCCACGCGCGCGTACGCCGCGCATGCCGTCATCAGACTGCTCGTACCGGTCGAGGAGGCCAGGCTCCGGATCTCACCGTCGGCCGGGGTGCTGGAGGCCGAGAGTGAAGGCACGTGCCTGCTGCGCACCGGGGCCGCGAGCCTCGACGTGATGGTGATCCACGTGATGATGCTGGGCTTCGACTTCGAGGTCGTCGAACCGGCCGGACTCACCGATCACATCAGGACGCTCCGTGACCGCCTCGACCGGGCTCTGGAGCGGCCCGGCTCTCCCGCCGGCTCGCCGCGTACTCGGGACGGTGCGCCCAGTCGGTCCAGAAGATGATGCTCGCGCCCCATCCGGCTGCGACAGAGGGCTTCCGCGGTTCCGATCGGCGTACGCGATTTCCCGTGAGCGGTCAAATGCTCGTGAAGAGCACCTGACACGGAAAGGGAACGGGCCGCCGGCTTGCTCTCGGCGTCTTTTCCTATGGCCTATTTCCGTCAGTGCCAAGAGGCCCCGGGGTTATGCCGACGGGAAGCCCGGAGGCGAGCTCTGAGTAACGCGGATTCCGCCGCTGCGGGTAACGGAGTTCAGGGAGACACCCGTAGTGATCCTGTGACAGAAGCGTGACAGGAGGGGAATGAGTGACGCCTGGTCACCTATGAGAGTGATCCTGAACGGCCTTTCGCCTGCGCGTCGGGCCGCCTAACGTGGCGGGCATGGCACCCATTCCCACTCCGCCCGCAGAGCCCAAGGACAGCCCCGACTCGTATGTGGGCCTCGACGCCGAGTCCGCAGAGCGGCACGCCCGCGCGCGCGGCTGGTCCACGGTCAGGTCGCTGCCGCCGGGCGCGATCATCACCATGGAGTACCGCGCGGGACGTCTCAATTTCGAGGTGACGAACGGCACGGTGACCCGCTGCTGGAAGGGCTGAGCCCCACTACCGCCGACATGGCGAAGGCCCCTGTACCTGCCCGAAAGGGCGGGAACCGGGGCCTTCGTGGTGCGGGGAGCGGGTGTGCGTACCGGGACTCCGCCGCTGTCGGTCAGTTGCCCGTCAACGGGCGGGCCGAACTCGCGCCGCGCGTCGGCCGGTCAGGGTGGGGCGGGCGTCGGCTGCCCACCGGAGTGACCGGAGTGCGCTCCGACCGTGCCGAGTGCGGTCCCGGCGCCAGGTGGACCGAGCCGCGCTGGGCGCCGACACGCGGGGAAGCGACCGGGTCGCGCATCGGCGTCGTCTCCTCGTCCGGCTGGGGACGCTGCGAGACCGGCTTCGGGGCGCCGACCGGGGCAGGTACGGGCGCCGTGCCGGCCCGACGACTGCGCCAGGTGTCCCGCAGGTCGAAGATCCAGGCCTCGACCCGGTTGATCAGCGGCTCGAACCAGGGCAGCGCCAGCAGGATCAGCAGACCCGCGGCCCAGCCGAGCAGGACGTCGCTCAGCCAGTGCGTACCGAGGTAGACGGTGGTCAGTCCGACGCCGAGAGCGATCACGGCGGAGAGGGCCGACAGCCAGCGCCTGGCCCGCGGCGTCGATGCCATATAGGCCAGGATTCCCCAGGTAACGACGGCATTCGCGGTGTGTCCGGAGGGAAATATATCGCCGCCCCGCCACATCTCGTTGGAGCCGATCGCCGTCGCGTAATGCGGGCCGAGTCTGCCCATGCCGAGCTTGGCGGCACCCACGGTCACATTGAGCAGCAGCAGCGACGCGCCGAGCGTCAGCAGCGGACGCAGCGTGTGCTGCCGCCAGGAGCGCCAGCCCAGCCAGGCGGCGACCATGACGGCGGTCGGCCCGCGCTGGCCCAGGACCACGTAGTAGTCGAGGAAGGCGTGGATCTCCGGCCACTGCTGGTACGGGCGGAAGAACATGACCTGCCAGTCGAACCGGACCAGCCACGAAGTGGTCACCACGGCCCACACGATGGCGGCGTAGAAGGCCAGAGTGAGCCCGAACAGCACGACCCGGTGCCGGCTCATATGCGGCATGTCGAGATGGGCCGGCCGTTCCGGCTCCCGGTCGAGCCGGGCGAAGACCCGGTCCACGCGGGTCAGGTTTTGTTCGGTACGCACCCAATCGACGTTACAGCGAGTGAGGTGCCGACCTGGTCGAATCCTCGCTTTTGTGATGACGATGTGATGTGGGATTGCTCTCAACGAGGGTTTTATGCAGTGCATTTGGGGAATCCGCCCGGCGTTTCTCCCGCAATTCCCTCAAGGCCTGTGCTGGGGCCGTTTTATGACGGGCCGAATTCTGTTCACCGGGTGCTGGCGGGGAATTTCCCCGGCGCTCACCGGGTGTGCGAGCGCCCGGAGGGGCGTCAGCGGCCCCCGACCGCGTACGCACAGCATGCGCGGCGGACGCCTGCCCGCGTGGCGCGGATCCGGGTCGGCGAGAGGGCGGAGCAAGATCGAGTCATCAACCCGATTATCGAGGACTCGGGGAACCGGGCCGCCGCTGGGGGCGTGGTGCACAGACAGAGGAGTGGCGTACGCCACATGCCGTCGTGTACATCCATGAGAGGTCCGCCACGTGCCATCGGTGGGATCTCGCGTACTCTGGCGGCTCACTCGTGTTGTGTAGCCGGGGCCCGGGAGCCGCTCCTCCGGTGCCGAAGCTGCGGGATCCGTCCCCCACCCCGCAGGCCCGCCGAGCGCGAGGGAACATTGGAGGTACGCCATGTCCGGGACGACCACGGCCGCTGCGCGCGGTCCCGCGGGCGCCCCCCGACATCACCGCCGGGCGCAGGACACCAACCGCTGGCTCGTCCTCGTCGTCCTCTGCGTCAGCCTGCTGTTGGTCGCCGTCGATGCGACCGTGCTGCATGTCGCGGTCCCGGCCGTGACAGAGGACCTGAGACCCGGTGCCATAGAGCTGCTCTGGATAGTCGACATCTATCCGCTCGTCTGCGCCTCGCTGCTGATCCTCTTCGGCACGCTCGGTGACCGTATCGGCCGCAGACGCGTCCTGCTCCTCGGGTACGCGCTGTTCGGCGTGGCCTCCGCGGCGGCAGCGCTCGCCCACACCCCGGAGATCCTCATAGCGGCCCGCGCGCTGCTCGGCGTCGGCGGCGCCATGATCATGCCGGCCACGCTGTCGATCCTCCGCCAGGTCTTCCCCGACCGTCGCGAGCGAGCCCTTGCGATCGGCATCTGGAGCGCGGTGGCAGCCGTGGGCGCCGCTGTAGGACCGCTGCTCGGCGGCTTCCTCCTCGAGCACTTCTGGTGGGGCTCGGTCTTCCTCGTCAACATTCCGCTGATGCTAGTCAGCCTGCCCGTCGGTCGCTGGCTGCTGCCGGAGTCCACCGGCGACGGCAAGGGACCATGGGACGTGGCGGGCGCGCTGATGGCGGCGGTCGGTCTCTTCGGCGTCGTGCTCGGTGTGAAGCGCGCGGGCGGCGGCGAGCCGCTGGTCAGCCCGATGACCGTGCTGCCGCTGCTGGTGGGTGCCGCACTGCTCGTCGGCTTCGTCCGCAGACAGCGGCGGCGGACACAGCCGCTCGTCGATCTGAAGATGTTCGCCCGGCCCGCGTTCTCCACCTCCGTCGGCTGCATCGTCCTCGCGATGCTCGCCCTGGTCGGACTCGAGCTGATCGCCGCGCAGTATCTGCAGCTCGTCCTCGGCCTCACCCCCCTGGAGACGGGACTGCGGCTGCTGCCGCTCACCGTCGCCGCGATGGCCGCGGGCCTCGCGGGCTCGAAGATGCTGCACCGCTTCGGGCCGCGCCGGATGGTCTGCTTCGGCTTCGGCCTCACCGCGGCATCCGTCATCACCCTCACCGCGATGGGCGGCCACGACAACCCCGGGCTGCTGCTCGCAGGATTCGTCCTGCTCGGCTTCGGCCTGGAGACGACGCTGTTCGGTGCCTACGAGTCCATGCTCAGTGAGGCACCGCAGGAGCAGGCGGGCGGGGCGGCCGCGATCGGCGAGACGTCGTACCAGCTGGGCGCCGGGATCGGCATAGCGCTGCTGGGCAGCGTGATGAACGCCGCGTATGCGCCCGGGCTCTCCGCGGTGCCGGGCGTCCCGGCCGCGGCGAGCAGCGCCGCGAGCCACTCGCTCGGCGAGGCGTACGAGGTGTCCGGCCACCTCGGCGGCACCGCGGGCCCGGCCCTGCGCGAGGCGGCGCGCACCGCGTTCGTACACGGTCTTCATGTGACGCTGCTGGTCAGCGCGGGTCTGCTGCTCCTCGGTGCGCTGATGGCGCTGCGGCTGCCGCGGGTCATGGAGTGCGGGGAGCCCCCGGCGGTCACTGAGAGGAACCCTGCGGAGGTTCCGACGGCGCGGGATGCGACGCGTCGGGATACGGCGCCTTCGGCGGCGGCGCCTGCGGCGGCCGCGCCTGGTGGTGCGCCGCGCCGGGATGCGACGCCGGGTGGTTCGACACCCCGTCATTCGGCACGCCATCATGCAGAACCCCACCACGCGGTGCCCCATGACGCGGCGCCTCGCGACAGGGCGCTCCGGAATGTGCAGTCGCCGCAGGACACGGCCAGGGCCGGACGGATCGGCGCGGAAGCCGCGGGCTGACGGGCGCCTGCATTTCCAGCCCGTCAGGGGGCGCCTCCTGGGAGCATCCCCAGCGTTGGCTGGGGGAGTTCGAGGACGAGCCCGAGGGCGATGCGGGATACGCACTCGGGTCTGGGTCGGTGACCGGCGGGTGCGCCATCTGCCGCTGGCCGGCGGCGGCCACCTGGGGCGGGGCCGCGCCGGAACGTACGTTCTCGGTCTGGGCGCCGAGCCCTTGTGGTTGACGGAGCCGAACGATTGCGCCAGCCTCCCCAGTGCCTCAACTGCCTGGTAGGTACCCCCAGCGGACGCACATCCCGGCACGTCACCTTCGGCATGTACGCGACTGCCGGCCTGTGGCCGGTCGTGCCGCGGCCGTTGCGAGGTATACGTCGAGGCCGGGCCGAAGGCAAGGCACGCCGGGCGTGCCTTGCCTCAGCTCTGGTTGAAGAAACCATCCTCCGGGCGGCCGGCCGCCTCGCTGACGATCTGCGTGTGCGCGGGGGTGAGCAGGAAGACGCGATGTGCGACGCGGTCGATCGAGCCGCGCAGGCCGAAGATCAGCCCGGCCGCGAAGTCCACGATGCGCTTGGCGTCGCCGGGCTCCATGGCCGTGAGGTTGACGATGACCGGGACGCCCTCCCGGAACAGCTCGCCGATGGTACGGGCGTCACGGAAGTTGTCCGGCGTGATCGTGCCGATCCGGCGGCCCTTCTCCTCGGCCTCCTCCGTCGCCACCTTCACGCGAGGATCGGTCACCCAGACGTCTCCGGGCTCGTGGCCCTCGGCCGAGTCGTCGTCATAGCCGTCGTAGTAACGCTCGTCATTGTTGTCGTCGACGAGGCCAAGCCAGGCACTCGCCTTGCGCACCGATCCCATGGACGCCTCCTCTCACAGCGGTCTTCACAGCGGTCGTTCTGTGTGCCGCACCCCTATGGTCGTCCATGATGCTGACTGTGCGCCAAGGGGATAGTCGCCGCGCGGGTTTTTCGTGACGGTTCTGGTGCACAGCAAACCCGTTGGTGACCTTGATTCCCAAGGGTCTTGCTGTGTAAGGCTGCTGACTGAGAGTGAAATAATATTCTTCTCGGCGTATGGGTGACGGTCGGAGCGTCCGGGTGAACGACGCAGTTCGGTAGGCTGCGGCGAATCAGCTCGTACGGCTCACGGGGGGACCGTTCGTGTTCGGCATAGTCAGGCCCTGCGCACATCGTCTCGGTGAGGGACTGAAGACGCAGTGGATGGCGCATCTGTGCGGGCTGTGTCTCGCGCTGCGCGGTGATCACGGGCAGTTCGCCAGAGTCGTCACGAACTACGACGGCCTGCTCATCTCGGTCCTGACGGAGGCTCAGGCCGGGCGCACCACGGGATGGCGGCGAACGGCCGGCCCGTGTCCGCTGCGCGGCATGCGTACCGCCTCCGTCGCGCAGGGGGAGGGCGCCCGCCTTGCCGCGGCCGTCTCGCTGGTGCTCGCCTCGGCCAAGGTGCGCGATCACGTTGCCGACGGGGACGGGCTGTTGGCGCGGAGGCCGATGGCGGCCGCCGCGCAGCGCGTCGCCGCGAACTGGGGGCGGGCCGGGCAGCGCACCGGCGCCGAGGTCGGCTTCGACACGGCGGTCCTCGTCGACGCCGTCGACCGGCAGACCGGGATCGAGGCCCTCGCAGGGCCCGGCACGCCCATGTTGACGGTCACCGAACCGACCGAGACCGCCACCGCGGCGGCCTTCGCGCACACCGCCGTTCTCGCCGGCCGGCCGGGCAACGCAGAGCCGCTCGCCGAGGCCGGCCGGCTCTTCGGCCGGCTCGCTCATCTGCTGGACGCCGTCGAGGACAGGGAAGCTGACGCCGCGTCGGGTGCCTGGAATCCCCTGACCGCCACCGGCACGGATCTCGCCGAGGCGCGCCGCCTCGCCGACGACGCCCTGCACGGCATACGGCTCGCCCTGCGTGAAGTCGACTTCACGAATGGCAGGCTGGCGCATGTGCTGCTCGCCCATGAGCTGCGACTCTCCGTGGACCGGGCCTTCGGTACGAGCAGCTGCTCGCACCAGGCAGAGGCGTACGGGCCACCACCCGGCGGACCGTACGCCCCCAGTGGGCCGGGCGGCCCGCCGCTTCCTCCCGAGCCCCCGCACCGCAACCGGCGAGGCCTGATCACCGGGTGCCTGGTGTGGGCGGGTCTGGCCTGCACGTGCCAGATGTGCTGCGGAACGTACGAGGATCCCTGGACCAGGGAACCCAAGGGCGGGCTCTGCAGCCAGTGCGACGGCAACTGCAGCGGGTGCGGCGACTGCTGCAACTGTTGTGACTGCTGCGGCAACTGCTGCGACGGCTGCGACTGCGGCTGCGACTGCTGAGACTGCGGGTGCGACTGCTGACGTCGGCCCGGCGCGACGTCGCGGTCGATTCTCGGCTGCACGCACCCGCAGTAAAGGGCTGAAAACATGTCGGACATGAGTACTGACGCACAGCAGGAGTTCGCGCCGGACGCCGTCGGCGCGGCTCTGCGGGACTGGAAGCTCTGGCGCGACCGGCGCACGGAGTCCGTGACGGCGCCCTACGGGCCGCTCTCACTCACCGGCACGTACTGGCTCGCGGACCATGCGGAAGGTCGAATTCCGGCCATCCCCGGTCACTGGACCGTATCCCCGCAGGGCGACGCGGTCGTCCTGACAGCGACCGAGGGTGACGGCCTCACCCTCGACGGAGACTCCTTCGCCGGAGAGGTACGGCTCACCGCGGACGGCGGTCCCGCGGCCGACGCGAGGGTCGGGCGCGGCGAACGCCGGCTCGTCGTGATCGTGCGCGAAGGGCTGTGGGCCGTACGCGACTTCGACCCGGGCGCACAGGCGCGGCGTGACTTCCACGGCATCGAGGTCACCGAGTACGACGAGCGCTGGTCGGTGCCGGGGCACTTCACCCCGTACGGAGAGAGCCGCACCGTCCTGGTGACGAACGCCGACGGGCGGCGGCGCGGCCTCGGGCTCGGCGGGATCCTGGCCTTCGACCTCGACGGACAGGACCACACCCTCCAGGTGGCGGTCGAGGAGGACGGCTCGCTGTGGGCGGTGTTCTCCGACTCCACCAGCGGTAGCGGAAGCTACCGCTTCCGGTTCCTGCGGCCGACGGCCCCCGACCCCGACGGTCGTACGACCGTGGACTTCAACCGGTCGCTGCTTCCGCCCTGCGCCTTCGCCGACCACTTCGTGTGCCCCTTCCCGCCGCCCGGCAACGCGCTGGATGCCGCGATCGAAGCGGGGGAGCGGCGGCTCGCCGGCGGCTGAAAGGCGTGCTTCTGGCCGTGTGGAACCCGGTCGGGTGACGCCCAATCAGGCACGGTCACTCCTTCGAGCGAAACTCGATCGGGCGGGAACCCTTTCGGCCGCCCGTACGTCAGAACCGTTGCCGATGACCAAGCCCCGGTGGCCTGTTGCAGGAACGCAGAGCTACCGGGGCCGGTTGACGTGTATGCGCAGACGGCCGAAAGGCGCCCTTGTGCCGGGCAGTCCTCGCGCCGAATACTCCCGAGCAGCGCTTGTCAGGGGCACGGCTTGTCCGGAATCCGGAACAGCCGGGCTCTTTGGCTGCGCCTCACGGGCCCCGACCCCACAGGGGCCCCCGACTTCCCCTCGGGAGGAACGACCAGTGAGGATCAAGCGCACCACCCCCCGCAGCGGTATTGCGAGACGGACGCGGCTGATCGCCGTGGCCACCGGACTCGTGGCCGTGGCAGGCTTCGCCGTACCCACCGCGAACGCGGGCGAAGTCCAGACCTACAGCGCGTCCCAACTCACCAAGGCGGGCGACTCGGTGCTCAAGGCCGATGTGCCGGGCACCGCCTGGGCGGTCGACCAGAAGACGAAGCGTCTTGTCGTCACGGTCGACAGCACGGTCTCCCAGGCAGAGATCGCGAAGATCAAGGAGACGGCGGGCAGCACCGCCGGCGCCATCCAGATCAAGCGCACCCCGGGCAAGTTCAACAAGCTGATCTCCGGCGGCGACGCAGTCTATGCGAGTAGCTGGCGCTGCTCCCTCGGCTTCAACGTGCGCAGCGGCAGCACCTACTACTTCCTGACCGCCGGTCACTGCACCGACGGCGCCGGCACCTGGTACTCCAACTCCGGCCGAACGACGGTCCTGGGCCCGACCGCCGGATCCAGCTTCCCGGGCAACGACTACGGCATCGTGCGGTACACCAACACCTCGATCGCCAAGTCGGGCACCGTCGGCAGCGTCGACATCACCAGTGCCGCCACCCCGAGCGTCGGCACGACCGTCTACCGCCGCGGCTCCACCACCGGCACCCACAGCGGCCGCGTCACCGCCCTCAACGCGACCGTCAACTACGGCGGTGGCGACATCGTCTACGGCATGATCCAGACCACGGTCTGCGCCGAGCCCGGCGACTCCGGCGGCCCGCTCTACTCGAACAGCGGCATCGCCTACGGCCTGACCTCCGGCGGCAGTGGCAACTGCTCCTCCGGCGGCACGACCTTCTTCCAGCCCGTCACCGAGGCACTGAGCGCATACGGAGTCAGCGTCTACTGACCCGCGCACCGGCGACACGTAACGACACGCACGCGCGCGTACCACAACGCACCACCGGAAGACCTGCAGCCAGCAGCAGGAGAGCCCCCGTACGGAACTGCCGTGCGGGGGCTCGCCCTTGTCCGTACCGCGGAGGTGCGACAACAGCGGAATCCGGACAGGACTAGTCCTCACACGCTGCCCACCCGACGCTTGCACGCGGTGTTTGCACCGGGAACCGACGCGGCGCGGAGGTGCCGCGATCAGCGGCGCTCCCCTCATACGGGCGGCGCTCAACGCGCGTGGACCGGGGGCCGCTTGCTGTGCGCGCGTCCAGAAGTCGACCTTGTGTGTTACCCGACGGCCTCGGAATAGTGGGCGTCACGATTGGCATGGACGCGGCTTTTTGGTGTCTGCCGGGTCCATGCCCGTACGCCTTCCGGTCCCGCGCGTCCCCACGGCAACCGGGACCCACCCCCCACAGGAGGACGTGAGTTGAAGCACCGACGCATACCCAGGCGGCGTGCCGCCGTGGCAGGTGCGGGCATCGCCGCACTGGTCGCCGCGGGCGTCACCTTCCAGACCGCGAACGCGAGCACGGACACCCCCACTCTCACCCCGGAAACCCTCTCGGTGGCGACGGCCGGAAAGCTCGCCTCGTCGCTCACCGAGGAGCTCGGCGCCGACGCGGCGGGCACGTACTACGACGCGAAGGCCAAGCACCTCGTCGTGAACGTCCTCGACGAGGACGCGGCGGGGACCGCCGAGGCGGCCGGCGCCGTGGCGAGAATCGTCCAGAACTCCCTGGCCGAGCTGAAGAACGCCCGGACCACACTGAAGGACAAGGCGACCATCCCCGGCACCGCCTGGGCGGTCGACCCGGCGTCCAACAAGGTCGTCGTCACGGCGGACCGCACGGTCGAGGGCGCGGAGCTGGACAAGCTGACCGAGGTCGTCGAGAGCCTGGGCGGCACGGCCGAACTCAAGCGCACCAAGGGCGAGTTCAAGCCCTTCATCGCCGGCGGCGACGCGATCACCGGAGGCGGCGGCCGCTGCTCGCTCGGCTTCAACGTGGTCAAGGGCGGGGAGCCGTACTTCCTGACCGCCGGGCACTGCACCGAGTCGATCTCCACCTGGTCGGACTCGGACGGCAACGTGATCGGTGAGAACGAGGGCTCCAGCTTCCCGGACAACGACTACGGCCTGGTCAAGTACACCGCCGACGTCGACCACCCCAGCGAGGTCAACCTCTACGACGGCAGCGCACAGGAGATCACCGGGGCAGGTGAGGCGACCGTCGGCATGCAGGTGACGCGCAGCGGCTCCACGACCCAGGTGCACGACGGCGAGGTCACGGGGCTCGACGCGACCGTGAACTACGGCAACGGCGACATCGTCAACGGGCTCATCCAGACCACGGTCTGCGCCGAGCCCGGCGACTCCGGCGGCTCGCTGTTCTCCGGCAGCACCGCGATCGGCCTCACCTCGGGCGGCAGCGGCGACTGCACCTCGGGCGGCGAGACGTTCTTCCAGCCGGTCACGGAGGCGCTGAGCGCGTACGGGGCCGAGATCGGCTGACGGCGCGGACGGTCCCCCCGCGAAGTCGTGAGGGGCCGCGGAACGAGGGCCGGCCCGCCGTTGTGGCGGGTCGGCCTGTTTCGTCTGCCCGAGCCTCGCCTGCCGGGGCGCGGATGCCCTTCGCCTCTTCTGCACGGGCCGCGCCCGCCCGAGCCCGCGCGTCGCCTCGTACGCCTGTTCGAAAATGGTCTATGGTGGAGCTGGGGGTGGCGAGAGCAAGTGTGATCAGGAGGTGCGTGTGCCAGCGTTCACGCATCTGCACACCGTTTCGGGGTTCTCCGTGCGGTACGGAGCCTCGCACCCGGAGCGGCTGGCCGAGCGCGCCGCCGAGCGGGGCATGGACGCCCTCGCGCTCACCGACCGGGACACCGTGGCGGGCGCTGTCCGCTTCGCCAAGGCGTGTGCGCGGGCTGGAGTGCGGCCGCTGTTCGGAGCGGAGCTCGCGGTCGCCGCGCCCGCACCGCGCCGGCAGGGGCGCGCTCACGCACGTACCCCTGTCCGCGGAGGTGCCTTCATCGACGAGTCGACACCCCGCGTCACCTACCTCGCCCGGGACGGCGCCCGGGGGTGGGCCGCCCTGTGCAGCCTGATCACCGCCGCACACAACGCAGAGGGCCGCCGCATTCCCGAGGACCGCCCGGTCCTGCCGTGGCAGGAGAACCACGGCGAAGGGCTGACCGTGCTGCTCGGCCCCGCATCGGACGTGGGGCTCGCGCTCGCCGCGGGCCGCCCGGACCGGGCCGCCGCGCTGCTCGCCCCCTGGCGTGAGATCTACGGCGACGCGCTGCGCCTGGAAGCCGTCCACCACGGCCGGGAGGGTGCGGGCCCCGGTTCCCTCCGGCTCGCCGCCCGCACTGTCGGCTTCGCCGCCGAACAGGGCGTTCGTCCCGTGCTGAGCAACGACGTCCGCTATGCCGACCCGGGTCTCGGCCCGGTCGCCGACGTCCTCGACGCGGCCCGCCGCCTCGTCCCCATCGATCCCCGCAAGGAGCTGGACGGCGGCGAGCGCTGGCTCAAGGGCGCCGACGACATGCTGCACATCGCCGAGCGGATCGTGGAGGCCGCGGGCTACCGCCGCGACACCGCGTACCGCCTGTTCGAACAGACGCAGGCCACCGCCGCCGAATGCCTCGTCGACCCCGAGGACGACCTCGGGATCGGCTCCGTCCACTTCCCCGAGCCGCATCTCGTCGGCGCCGGGCGGCGGAGCGCGCAGCGCGTGCTGGCGTCGCGCGCGGCGGCGGGCATGGTGTTGCGCGGCTACGATCGCCGCCCCGACGCCCGGGTGTACTGGGAGCGGATGCACCACGAGCTGGACATCATCGCCCACCATCACTTCGCCACGTACTTCCTCACGGTGGCCGGGGTCGTCGACGACATCCGGAGGATGGGCATCCGGGTGGCCGCGCGCGGCTCGGGTGCCGGGTCCCTCGTCAACCACCTGCTCGGCATCGCGCATGCCGACCCGGTGGAGCAGGGCCTGCTGATGGAGCGCTTCCTGTCCAAGAAACGGATCGCGCTGCCCGATATCGACATCGACGTGGAGTCCGCACGCCGGCTGGAGGTCTACCGCGCGATCATCGACCGGTTCGGCAGCGAGCGCGTCGCGACCGTCGCCATGCCGGAGACGTACCGGGTGCGGCACGCCATCCGCGACGTGGGCGCCGCCCTGTCCATGGACCCGGCGGACATCGACCGGATCGCCAAGTCCTTTCCGCACATCCGCGCGCGCGACGCCCGGGCAGCCATGGACGAGCTGCCCGAGCTGCGTGAGGTGGCGGGGGAGCGGGAGCAGCACGGCCGCCTGTGGGAGCTGGTCGAGGCACTCGACGCGCTGCCGCGCGGGGTCGCCATGCACCCGTGCGGCGTGCTGCTCTCGGACGCCTCGCTGCTGTCCCGTACGCCCACCATGCCCACCAGCGGCGAGGGCTTCCCCATGTCGCAGTTCGACAAGGACGACGTCGAGGACCTCGGGCTGCTCAAGCTGGACGTGCTGGGCGTGCGGATGCAGTCGGCGATGGCGCACGCGGTCGCCGAGGTCGAGCGGGTCACGGGTGTCCATGTCGACATCGACGCCGTGCCCGAGGGTGATCCATCGACGTATCGACTCATCCGCTCCACCGAGACGCTGGGCTGCTTCCAGATCGAGTCGCCGGGCCAGCGCGACCTGATCGGGCGGCTGCAGCCGGAGACCTTCCACGACCTCGTCGTCGACATATCGCTCTTCCGGCCGGGCCCTGTCGCGGCCGACATGGTGCGGCCGTTCATCGCGGCGCGGCACGGCCGGGCGCCGGTCCGCTATCCGCACCCGGATCTGGAGGAGCCGCTCAAGGAGACCTACGGAGTCGTGGTCTTCCACGAGCAGATCATCGAGATCCTGCGCATCATGACCGGCTGCGGGCGCGACGAGGCGGACCAGGTGCGCCGCGCGCTGTCCGACGTCGAGTCGCAGGGACGGGTCCGCGCCTGGTTCGCGCAGGAGGCGGCGGCGAAGGGGTACGACGCCGAGACCACCGCCCGGACGTGGGAGATCGTGGAGGCTTTCGGGTCGTACGGCTTCTGCAAGGCGCATGCGGTCGCCTTCGCCGTGCCGACGTATCAGTCGGCGTGGCTGAAGGCCCATCATCCGGCCGCGTTCTACGCGGGGTTGCTCACCCATGATCCGGGGATGTACCCGAAGCGGCTGCTGCTCGCGGACGCTCGGCGGCAGGGGGTGCCGATCCTGCCGCTGGATGTGAACCGGTCCGGGGTCGATCATCGGATCGAACTGGTGTCTGGTTCCGGGGATTCCCAGGGCCGTTCCGGGGGTTCCCAGGGTCCTCGTGACGGTGATGGCCGCGGCCGGTGGGGGCTTCGGCTCGCCCTCTCCGACGTACACGGCATCAGCAAGGCCGAGGCGCAGCGGATCGCCGACGGGCAGCCCTACTCCTCGCTGCTCGACTTCTGGGAGCGGGCCAGGCCCAGCAGGCCGGTCGCTGGGCGGCTCGCACAGGTAGGCGCGCTGGACGAGTTCGGCGCCAACCGCCGGGATCTGCAGCTGCACCTGTCCGAACTGCACCGCGGCGCGCACGCCTCGGGCACCTCCCAGCTGCCCCTCGCCGGCGGGCGGAAGACCGCCCCGGCCGGGCTGCCCGACCTGAGCGCCGCCGAGCGGCTCAGCGCCGAGCTCGGCGTCCTCGGCATGGACGCGTCGCGCCACCTCATGGGCGACTACCAGCAGTTCCTGGACGAGCTGGGCGTGGTCCCGGCACGTCGGCTGCGGACGGCCAGGCACGGCGAGACGGTCCTGGTCGCGGGGGCGAAGGCGGCCACCCAGACGCCGCCGATCCGCTCCGGCAAGCGGGTCATCTTCAGCACCCTCGACGACGGCACGGGCCTGGTCGACCTCGCCTTCTTCGACGACGCCCACGCCACGTGCGCGCACACCGTCTTCCACTCCTGGCTGCTGCTCGTACGCGGAGTCGTGCAGCGCCGCGGCCCCCGCAGCCTCAGCGTGGTCGGCTCCGCCGCCTGGAACCTCGCCGACCTGCTGGAGCTGCGCCGCGAGGGCGGCCTCGACGCGGTGGCACAGCGGCTGGCCGAGCCCGCGACGGCGGGGGCCCCGGCTACGGAGGAGCCCGGTGAGGGCGGCGGGGGAGAGGCGGAAGGCGACGGCCGTGAGGGCGGCGCGGACGGCCGTCGCATCCGTATGCCCACCGGATACGAGATGCATCCGTGGGCGGATCTGCGTCCGGCGGGCGAAGGCCCGGCGAGCGGACGGAAGTTGTGGCACCAGAGTCCAGGGAGTGCGGGATGACCATCCTGTGTCTGCGTTTCCAGCTGCCCTCGGCGGGCGAGGCCGTCCTGCCGGGGCTCCTCACGCTGCTCGGAGAGTTCACCCCCGTCGTCGAGGCGGCCCCGCCCGACGCGGCACTCGCGGACCTGGGCGGAGCGGTGCGGTACTTCGGGCGCGACGCGGCCGAGCTGGCCGCGGTGATACGGGTGCGTGCGCTCGCCCTGTACGGCGTCGACTGTGCGATCGGGGCCGGTCCAGGGCCGATGCTGGCGCGTATGGCGGCACGCGACGCCGCGCCGGGCGTGACCCGTGTCGTGCCCGAACACCCGGACGCCATCGCCGAGTTCCTCGCCGACAAGCCGGTCTCGGCGCTCCCCGGGGTCGGTGCCGCGACAGCCCGCACCCTCGGCTCGTACGGGCTCGACACCATCGGCAGGCTCGCTGCCGCACCCCTGTCCACCGTGCAGCGGCTCGTCGGCGCCCGCGTCGGGCGGGAGCTGCACGAGAAGGCACACGGCATCGACCGGAGCCGCGTCGTCCCGAACGCGGCCGCGCGCTCCCTGGCCTCCGAACGGACCTTCCCGCGCGACGAGCTGGACCCGTTCCAGCACCGGCGCGCCCTGCTCTCGATCACCGAGGAGCTGGGCGCCCGGCTGCGTGCGGATGAACAGGTGTGCAGGGTGCTGGCCCTCACCGTGCGCTACGCGGACCGGTCGACGACCACGCGCAGCCGGACACTCCCCGAGCCGACCGCCCACTCGTCCGCGCTCACCGACGCCGCGTACCGGATGTACGAGGCCCTCGGCCTGCAGCGGGCCCGGGTGCGCGCCGTCGCCCTGCGCGCCGAGGGCCTGGGCCCCGCCGAGGGCACCGCCCACCAGCTCAGCTTCGACCCGGCGGACGAGAAGGCCCGCCGCTTGGAGGAGGCCGCGGACCGGGCCAGGGCCAGGTTCGGCCCCGGGGCGGTCAGGCCGGGGACGCTGGCGGCGTAGGGCGTCAGTGCGCCCGGGGAGTTCAGGGCGTCCGGGGAGTCAGGGCGTCCGGGGGGTTCAGGGTGTCTCGGGGGTTCAGGGCGTCCCGAGGTTCAGGGCGTCCCGGGAGTTCATGGCGTCCGGGCGGTTCAGGGCGTCCCGGGGGTTCATGGCGTCCGGGGCAGTTCAGAGCGCCCGGGGGAGTGCAGAGCGTCCGGGAGGCGACGGCCTCAGCCCACCCACCGGTAGCGCCGCTCTGGCCGGCCCGTCCTCCCGTACTTGAGCGTCACCTGCGCCCGGCCCGTGGACGCGAAGTACTCGAGGTAGCGGCGGGCGCTGACCCGGGACAGACTGCCGGCCTGGGCGCACTCCGAGGCGGACAGGCCGTCCGGGTGGGCGCGCAGGGTGCGTTCGACCAGTTCCGCGGTGTGCGCCGCCAGGCCCTTCGGCAGCTCGCGTGAGCCGGGCGGGCGGGTGCCGAAGATCTGGTCGACATCCTCCTGGCGCGCCTCGTCCAGGCCGTCGAGACGGGCCCGCAACGCCGCCACGTGCCGCAACTGCTCCTGCAGCGCCGCCTGGTTGAACGGCTTGATCAGATAGTGCAGCGCCCCGGCGCGCAAGGCGGCCCGCACCACCTCCGCATCCCGCGCCGCGGTGATGAACAGGACGTCCACCTGAGCCCGTTCCGGATCGCGCTCCTCGGCGGCCCGCATCTCGCGCAGTACGCCGATCCCGTCCATGTCGGGCAGATAGACGTCCAGGAGTACGAGGTCAGGGCTCAGCTGCTCCACCGCACGCAGCGCCTCCACGCCGCTGTGTGCAACGCCGACGACCGTGAACCCGTCCGTCGCGGACACATAGCGGCTGTGCAGCTTGGCGACCATGAAGTCGTCGTCCACGACCAGTACCTTCGTCACCGCCGCAGGCTATGGGCCCGACCACAAGGACCACAACGTTCCTTGCTTGCGGAAGAGAGACAGCTCGTTAACACACGGGCAACATGTGGGCCACCTCACTCGGATCCACGACTCCCCCGAGCGGATCCGGGTGAGGTGTCCCACACGAGGATCTCCGTTCTCCCCGTTCACCACGGATTCCCCCACAAACGGAACCCGTCCCCATACCGACGACGTACCGACAGGTGGTGGCACACGTGCGGCTGCGCACTCCCCTCGCCCTGCTCGGGGCCGCGGTGCTCGTGCTCGCGGGACCGCCGCTGCTGACGACCGGCAGCGGCGCCGAGACCGGCACACAGATCCCCGGCCTGCGCTTCATGGTCCCCAACACGCCCGGCGGCGGCTACGACATCACGGCCCGCACCGCCGCCAAGAACGCCGAGGACGCCGGGCTCACCCACAACATCGAGGTGTTCAACCTGCCCGGCGCAGGCGGCACCGTCGGCCTCACCCGGCTCGTCGGCGAGCACGGCAACGGCAAGCTCGCCATGTCCATGGGCCTCGGTGTCGTAGGAGCCGTACGCTCCAACCACGCGCCGACAACGCTCGCCGAGACCACACCGATCGCCCGCCTCACCGAGGAGCAGGACGTCGTCGTGGTCGCCAAGGACTCCCCGTACCAGACGATCGACCAGCTGATCGAAGCCTGGAAAGAGGACCCGGGCAAGCTGCCCGTCGGCGGCGGCTCCTCGCCCGGCGGGCCCGACCATCTGGCGCCCATGCTGATGGCGCGCGCCGCCGGGATCGCCCCGAAGGACGTCAACTACATCCCCTTCGACGGCGGCGGCGAACTCCTCGCATCCATCCTCGGCAACAAGGTCGCCTTCGGCGTCTCGGGCGTCGGCGAATACCTCGACCAGATCAAGTCGGGAGAGCTGCGGCTGCTCGCCGTCACCGGGCCCGAGCGGGTCGACGGGCTGGACGCGCCCACCCTCAAGGAGTCCGGCTACGACGTCGACTTCACCAACTGGCGCGGCATCGTCGCCCCTCCCGGCCTCTCCGACGCCGAACGCGACAAGCTCACCAACCTCATCACCAAGCTGCACGACTCTCCCGAATGGCAGGAGTCCCTCAAGAAGAACGGCTGGGACGACGCCTTCCTGACCGGCGACAAGTTCGGCGCCTTCCTGGACGCCCAGGACAAGCGCGTGGTTTCGGTGCTGAAGGAGCTCGGACTGTGACGACGACGCAGACACCGGAACGTACCGAGGCGGGGGAGCGCCGCTCCTGGCTGCGCGAGCACTCCGAACTCGGCGTGTGCGCCCTGCTGCTCGCACTGGGCGTACTCGTCCTCACCGACGCCCTCACGATGGACGTCGACATCGCCCAGCGCGGGCCCATCGGCCCCAAGACCGTGCCGATCGTGGTCGGCATCGGTCTGCTCGTGATCGCCGCCCTCCTCGCCGTCGACGTGCTGCGCGGCGGTAGCGGACAGGCCGAGACCGGCGAGGACATCGACCTGTCCGAACCCGCCGACTGGCGCACGGTCCTGCTCCTGGCCGGGGTCTTCCTCGCCACGGCCGTCCTCATCGAACCGCTCGGCTTCCCCGTCGCGGGCGCGCTGCTCTTCTGGGGCGCGGCCTTCGCCCTCGGCAGCCGGCGCATCGACCGCGACCCGCTGATCGCCGCCGGGCTGTCACTGATCACGTACGTCGTCTTCAACAACCTGCTCGGAGTGCCGCTGCCCGGCGGCCCGCTGATGGGAGCGCTGTGAGATGAACGCCCTCAACTCCCTTCTCGACGGCTTCGGTACGGCCCTCACCCCGCTGAACCTGCTCTGGGCCGCCATCGGCGTGCTCCTCGGCACCGCGATCGGCGTACTGCCCGGCATCGGCCCGGCGATGGCGGTCGCGCTCCTGCTCCCCGTGACATACGGCCTGGACCCGACGGGCGCGTTCATCATGTTCGCGGGCATCTACTACGGAGCGATGTTCGGCGGTTCGACCACCTCCATCCTCCTCAACACCCCCGGCGAGAGCGCCGCCGTCGTCGCCGCGATGGAAGGCAACCCGATGGCCAAGGCCGGGCGCGGCGCCCAGGCTCTCGCGGCGGCCGCCATCGGACACTTCGCGGGCGGCATGATCGGCACGATCCTGCTGGTCGCGCTTGCGCCGACGGTCGCCGAACTCGCCGTCGACATCGGCGCGCCCGACTACTTCGCCATCATGGTCCTTGCGTTCATCGCGGTGACGTCCGTGCTCGGCTCCTCCCGTATCCGCGGAATGGCATCGCTGCTGATCGGCCTCACCCTCGGCCTCGTCGGCCTCGACCAGATGACGGGCCAGCAGCGGCTCACCTTCGGCTCGCTCCAACTCGCCGACGGCATCGACGTGGTGATCGTCGCGGTCGGCCTCTTCGCGATCGGCGAGGCCCTGTGGGTGGCCGCGCATCTGCGCCGCACGCCCGGCGAACCGATTCCCGTCGGCCGCCCCTGGCTGGGCCGCGACGACGTCCGGCGCACCTGGAAGTCCTGGCTGCGCGGCCCTGTCATCGGCTTTCCGTTCGGCGCGATCCCGGCGGGCGGCGCGGAGATCCCGACGTTCCTGTCGTACGTGACGGAGAAGCGGCTGTCGAAGCACAAGGAGGAGTGGGGCAAGGGCGCGATCGAAGGCGTCGCGGGACCGGAGTCGGCGTCGTCGGCCTCCGCGGCCGGAACGCTCGTCTCCATGCTGACACTCGGCCTGCCCACCACCGCCGTCGCCGCTGTGATGCTCGCCGCCTTCCAGCAGTACGGCATCCAGCCCGGACCGCTCCTCTTCGAACGCGAACCGGAGCTGGTGTGGGGCCTGATCGCCTCGCTGTTCGTCGGCATGGTGCTGCTGCTCGCCCTGAACCTGCCGCTGGCACCGCTCTGGGCGAAGCTGCTGCGTATCCCGCGGCCGTATCTGTACGCGGGAATCCTGTTCTTCGCGGCGGTCGGCGCGTACGCGGTCGGCGGCGAGGTCATCGACCTGGTGATCCTGCTACTCATCGGCCTCATCGGCTTCGGCATGCGGCGCTACGGGCTGCCGGTGCTGCCCGCCGTCATCGGCGTCATCCTCGGCCCGAGCGCCGAACAACAACTGCGGCGCGCTCTGCAGATCAGCGACGGCAGCGTGACGGGCCTGGTCAACACGCCCTTCTCGGTGACGGTGTACGCGGTGATCGTGGTCATCGTCGCCTGGCCGCTGGTGAAGAGGCTGGTGGGACGACGCCGTACCGAGGCGGCCTGACGGACGGCATCGCCTCCGGCTCGCCTGCGAACCCGATGGGGCCCGTCACCGGTGGTCTGGTGACGGGCCCCATCGGGTTCCGGCCCAGCCGTCGGCGGATCCGGTACCGCCTGAAGATTTTTTCGGCGGGGATGTCACAGCGGCCGGGGCGGCTGTGTCCAACCAAGTAAACGCAGACGCGGTTCACATCGGGAGGACACAGTGATCAAGGCAAGTGTCGAGGTCCACGATTCGTTCATGGCCTATGTCGAGGCCGGCACGGGCGGCGTCCCGGTCGTTTTCCTGCACGGCAATCCCACGTCGTCGTACCTGTGGCGCAAGGTCATCCCGCACGTGGCTGACCAGGCACGGTGCCTGGCGCCGGACCTGATCGGGATGGGCGACTCCGGGAAGCCCGACATCGGCTACCGCTTCGACGACCACGCCCGGTATCTGGACGCCTGGTTCGACGCGCTCGGCCTGGAGGAGGTCGTGATCGTCGGTCATGACTGGGGCGGGGCGCTGGGCATGGACTGGGCCGTCCGGCATCCGGGGCGGGTACGGGGCGTGGCGCTGATCGAGACGTTTCTGCGGCCGTTGCGCTGGGAGGAGTTCCCGCCGCAGGGCGCCGAGTTGTTCCGGTCGTTCCGCTCCCCGGAGGGAGAGGTGAAGATCCTCGAGAACAACATGTTCATCGAGTTCAACCTCCCCTTCGGGGTGACCAGCGGACTCGCGGCCGAGGACCACGACGTCTACCGCGCGCCGTATCCCGACCCGGCCTCGCGCAAGCCGCTCCTGGTGTGGCCGCGCGAGATCCCCATCGACGGCGAACCGGCCGACGTGCACGAGCGCATGCTGTCCTACGGCCGTTGGATGGGGGACACTCCCGAGGTGCCGAAGCTCGTGATGACCGTCGAGCCCGGTGTGGGGATGGGGTCGCCGGAGATGGCCGCGTGGGTCAAGGACACGTTTGCGAGCGTCGAGCTCGAGTCGGTCGGACCGGGCGGGCACCACGCCCCGGAGGACCAGCCGGACGCCATCGGATGGGCGGTCGCCCGCTGGCTGCGCCGACATGAGGTGACGACGAAGCCGTGAGCAGCGAAGATGCCGTGCGCCGTGCAGATGCCGTGCGCAGCCATGGAGCCGTGAGTAGCGAAGACGTCGTGCGCAGCGATGGAGCCATGAGTAGCGAAGACGCCGTGAGCAGCGAGGGCGAAGCGGCCGTGGACAGCGAACGGGCGCTGGTCACGCGGGCGG
Organism: Streptomyces himalayensis subsp. himalayensis; assembly: GCF_013778455.1. Lineage (GTDB taxonomy): Bacteria > Actinomycetota > Actinomycetes > Streptomycetales > Streptomycetaceae > Streptomyces > Streptomyces himalayensis. The sequence continues at coordinate 67,282 of NZ_JACEHE010000023.1, forward strand.
TCGACGGCGACAAGGCGGCCCTGGAGGAGGTGGTCCACCTCCTCCAGGATCCGCTCTACCGGCTGGCCCTGCGCATGGCGTGGCGGCCGGCGGACGCGGAGGACGCGACCCAGGAGATCCTGATCCGGGTCATCACCCGGCTCGCCACCTGGCGTGCCGAGGCGAGGCTCCTCACGTGGGCGTACCGGATCGGCGTCAACTACCTGCTGAATCTGCGCCGCAAGACCCCGCAGGAGGCGAAGCAGCTCAGCCTGGAGGAGTTCCGCGAGAACCTGGCCGACGGGCTCGCGGCGGCCGACTACACGGGCCCCGAGGCCGAACTGCTGGCCCACGAGGTACGGCTCACCTGCTCGCAGGCGGTGCTGCAGTGCCTGGAACGCGGGGAGCGGATCGCCTTCGTGCTCGGCGAGATCTTCGAGCTGCCGTCCCCGGACGCGGCGTGGATTCTCGACGTCACCCCGGCCGCGTACCGCAAGCGCCTCGAGCGCGCACGGCAGCGCATTCGCGCCTTCATGGGGTCGACATGCGGCATCGTCAACCCGAAGGCGTTCTGCCGCTGCGCCCGTCGGGTCGGGACGGCGGTCGCGCGCGGCCGCGTCGACCCGCGGCGGCCGGTGCTGGCCACCCATCACGTCAGCCCTGGCGGACGCGGTGTGGCCGAGGCCGCCGCACAGATGCACCGCCTGCACGACGCCGCCGCCGTGCTGCGCGCGCACCCGGACTACGCCGCTCCGACGGCCAGGACCGACGCGGTACTGGCCCTGCTGCAGTCCGGGAGGTTCCCGCTGCTGGAGTGAGGGGCCTCAACAAGGACGGAGGCGGGCTTCTTCCGGTCAGCCGTCCGGCCACCAGGTCCGCTGGATGTCCTTGCGGACCTCGGGACGCTCGCGGGGCTGCTGTTCTTCGGCCTCTTCCCGCGCGCGGCGGCGGACGGTGGTCTTTCCCAGGGGCTTCTGCACGGTCACACGGCGCATGGCTGCCTCCTTGTGCCTACCGGGTTCCGCAGAGGTGTGCGGAGGTAGACCCGTTGAGGGAGGGTGTCTCATCGGGGGCAGGATTGTCAGTGGCGGCTGTCACGCTGAGGGGCATGAATTCGGACCTGAGCTCCGGGCAGGAGAGCACCGTGCGCGCCGCCGTCGACTGGGACGCGGAGGCCGCCACCTTCGACGATGAGCCGGATCACGGCCTGCGGGACCCGGACGTGCGGGACGCCTGGGCGGGGCGGATGAAGGAATGGCTTCCCTCGGCGAGATCTCACATCCTGGACATCGGGTGCGGCACGGGCAGCCTCTCGCTGGTCGCCGCCGAGCAGGGGCACCGCGTCACCGGGGTCGACCTGTCGCCTCGTATGGCCGAGCGGGCCCGGGCCAAGCTCGCGGGGCACGACGCCGAGATCCTGGTCGGCGACGCGGCGGCACCCCCGGTCGGGGACCGCAGGTTCGACGTGGTGCTGGTCCGCCATGTGCTGTGGGCCCTGCCCGACCCCGAGGCGGTCCTGCGCCGCTGGTGCGGGCTGCTGCGGCAAGGGGGCCGGCTCGTCCTGGTCGAGGGCGTCTGGGGCGAGAAGTCCCCGGTCGGCATTCCCGCACACCGTCTCGCGGACATGCTCACGCCGCTGGCGGCCCGCGTCCACACCGAGCGGCTCTCGGGGGACGCCCGCCTGTGGGGACGGGCGGTGCACGACGAGCGGTACGCGGTGGTGGCCACGTTCCCGGACCCGCGGACGGCCGCCCGCCACACCGAGGTCGTCGACGTCCATCTGATCCTCCGCCGCGGCGACGAGGTGCTGCTCGCCCGCCGTGCCGGCACGGGATACGCAGACGGCCTGCTGCACGCACCGTCCGGGCACGTTGAGGACGGCGAGGACGTCCGCACGGCCGTGATCCGCGAGGCCCACGAGGAGGTCGGCCTCGACCTCGCGCCGGACGACCTGCGCGCCGCACTCGTCATGCAGCACCGCGGGCCGGGCGGTCAGCCGCGCATCGGCTGGTTCTTCGAGGCCGAGTACGGGGCGGGCGGCGAGCCGGTGAACAGAGAGCCGGACAAGTGCTCAGGGCTGAGCTGGCACCCGCTGGCTGCGCTCCCCGACGACATGGTGGCCTACTGCCGTGCGGGCCTCGACGCCTACCGGGCCGGGCACCGCTTCGTTCTGCACTGGCATGAGGACGGTGACGCCATCGCGTACGAGCCGGGAGGGGTGAGTCGTGCGCGGATGCTCGGGGAGACATGAGCAGACGGAGGAGACCTCAGGGGCTGACCACGCCGGCGAGGCTCGCGCGGCCGCCTGGACCGGCCCCGTGGGCGAGGCGTTCCAGGTCGTCCAGGGCGCGGCGGGCGGCGCTCGCGGCGGCCGGGTCCGACTCGGCCAGGCCGCTCGCGGCGAACTCGTCCTCGTCCAGCCGGAGTACCGCCGTGCCGTCGCCGGACACCCACAGGTCGAGGTCCAGGTCCTCCACGACCAGCTCGCCGCCCGACAGGACGGCGGGGCGGGTCACGTCGCAGTACCAGCCCTTGAGGGTGCCGTCAGCGGCCCGGACCTCCTTCACGGAGTACCACCGGTCGCGCCAGTAGTGCTCGGTGAACACGTCGCCCGGCTCGAAGCGTACGAAGCCGAAGTCGCGGACGACCCCGCCCGCCCAGGGGGCCTGGACCGTGATGCGGGTGCCGTCGTCGTGGAGAAGCCGGGCCGGGTAACGGATTTTCGTGCGGCCGGACTTGACAAGCACCACCTCGATGCGGTCGGCGGCGTCCGTCGGGCTTTCAGGCTGGGGGTGGCGGTTGCCGTCAGCCGAGTTCGCGGACATACCGGACCTCCGTCGCGCAGATCTCGTAGCCGAACCACTTGTTGATCGCCAGCATGGGGCCGTTCTCGGCGTCGTTCCCCGTGAAGGCCTCCGTGTAGCCGGCCGCGCGGGCCCGGTGAAGGGAGTCGTTCTTGGCGAGCTTGGCCAGGCCCTGGCCGCGGTGGGCGCGCGCCGTTCCGGTCATGCCGGTCGCGTACCGGGACACACCGTCCGTGCGGGCCGCCGTGAACGCCACGGGCCGGCCGTCCACCACGGCCACCGTGGTCAGCTCGCGGTCAAGCAGCGGATGGCCCCATGTCTCGGCCAGCCAGTGCTCGTAGTCCGTGAACTCCGCTTCGATATCGCCGGGCTCGTCCTGCACGGTCTCCGCGTCCAGGTGGAACAGGGGGCGCGGGTCGTCCGCGAAATCCGCGGCGGTGCGGAGTTCGACGCCCGCCGGGGGCCGCTGGAGCGGCGGCAGGGTGCCTCCCGCCAGGTCCAGGCGGAGGAAGTGAGCCGACCGGCTCGCGCGGTAGCCATGCTTCTCGGCGAAGGCGCGGTTGCCCGGCGCGTCCAGGACCCAGCTGTACAGCGTGGTGACGCCGTGCCCGGCCAGGTACTCCTCCGCCGTACGCACGACCAGCGAACCCGCGCCGCGGCGGAGCCGCTCCGGGTGCACATACACATTGGCGTACCCCTGCCCGGGCTCGGGGCTGTCGTAGGCGACGCCCAGCTGCGCCGTACCGATGATCTCGCCGTCCTCCTCGGCGACCAGCGGCCGGTAGTGCGCGTCCGGATGGGCGTGCGCCACGTCGAAGGCGACGGACTCGGCGGTGGACAGCATGAACGGCAGGGCGGCGCGCCGCACCCGCGCGAAGCCTTCGGCGTCTTCGGGGCGAAAGCCGCGGACGATCACAGTCATGGGGCCGCACGCTACGCGGGAGGCGTCGTGCTCGCCTCCGAATTACCGCGCCGTGCGGGACAATCGGCATGTGACCTTGAAGATCGACATCGACCCGGGCGCCGCCATCGCGCCCTACGAGCAACTGCGCGCCCAGATCTCCGACCAGGCCCGCTCGGGGGCGCTGCCGGTGGGCTACAAGCTGCCGACGGTACGCGGCCTCGCGGAGGACCTGGGGCTCGCCGCCAACACCGTGGCCAAGGCGTACCGCGCGCTGGAGTCGGACGGGGTGATCGAGACACGCGGGCGCCACGGAACGTTCGTCGCCGCCGCCGGGGACGCCGCGTCGAAGGCCGCCGCCGCGGCGGCGCAGGCGTACGCCGAGCGTGTCCAGCGCCTCGGCCTCACGGAGGCCGCGGCACTGGACGCGGTACGGGACGCGCTGCGCGCGGCTTACGGCAACGGGGGGTGACCCCCGGGTCGAGGGACTGGCGCTCCTGCACCGCAGGTACGGCTACAGGTACAACCCCGCGTCCGCGCCCCCGCGAGGCTCCGGTACCGACGCCGGTGTCGTGCCACGCCGCAGTGCGTAGAGCTCGGCGAGCGTCGCGCCGTCGCGGCTGACGCTCGATTCGAGGTCCGGGGCGTCCTGGCCGAGCCAGTTGACCGCCTCGGGGCGGGTCAGGGGGCCGACCTCGATGCGGGCCAGGCAGCGGCCCGGGCGGACGACAGCCGGGTGCAGCCGCTCCAGGTCCTCGTTGGTGGTGACCCCGACGAGGACGTTGCGACCCTGGCCGAGTAGCCCGTCCGTGAGGTTGAGCAGGCGCGACAGCGCCTGACCGGCCGTGTGCTTGGCCTCGCCGCGGATCAGTTCGTCGCAGTCCTCCAGCAGGAGCAGCCGCCAGCGGCCCTTCGCCGTGCCGTCGTCCTCGCCGATGGCGATGTCCATCAGATAGCCGACGTCCGAGAACAGGCGCTCCGGGTCCAGGACGCAGTCCACCTGGCACCAGTCGCGCCACGAGCGCGCCAGCGTGCGCAGCGCCGACGTCTTGCCGGTGCCCGGCGGACCGTGCAGCAGGAGCAGCCGGCCCGCGATGTCCTCCGGTGTGGTCTTCATCAGACGGTCCATGGCGTCGGCGACCGGCGCCGTGTAGTTGGGCCGGACCTCCTCCCACGTACCGGCCGATATCTGGCGGGTCGTGCGGTACGGGCCGCGCCGCGGCGACACGTACCAGAAGCCCATCGTCACGTTGTCCGGCTGCGGTTCCGGCTCGTCCTGCGCGCCGTCCGTGGCCTGCTTGAGGATCTTCTCCGCCAGCTGCGCGCTGGTCGCGGTCACGGTGACGTCCGCGCCGCGGTTCCAGCGCGAGATCAGCAGCGTCCAGCCGTCGCCCTCGGCGAGCGTCGCGCTGCGGTCGTCGTCGCGGGCGCCGCGCAGCACGGTGGCGTCCGGCGGCAGCAGGGTGGCGCCCGAGCGCACCCGGTCGATGTTCAGACTGTGCGAGAAAGGCTGCTCGCCCGTCGCGAACCGGCCGAGGAACAGCGCGTCGACGACATCCGACGGTGAGTCGCTGTCGTCGACGTTGAGCCGGATCGGCAGAGCGTCGTGTGGGTTCGCAGACATGCCGACATGATCCGCCACGCAGGCGCCCCGTGCATCCGGTTTCCGCAGCGAGCGGTGCGCCCGGCGCACTGCGAGCCGCACGTCGGGCGCACTGCACGTCGGGCGCACTGCGCGTCGGGCGCACTGCGCGGCCGGGCGCCCGCTTCGCGGCGCGCCACGCGCCCGTCCTACGTTGCGCCCGGTCTTCCGCGAGCGCGCCACGCGCCACGTCCTACGCTGCGCCCGCTCCGCGGCGCGCCACGCGCCCGTCCTACGCTGCGCCCGGTCCGTGAGCGCGCCACGCGCCCCGTCCTACGCTGCGCCCGCTCCGCGAGCGCGCCACGCGCCCATAGCGAGTCCCGTCCCGTCTGCCCCGTTACCGAGCTGTCGTCGCGGAATCGGTGCCACCGCCGACACACGCCACTACTCTTGCCCCTGATGGGACGTCATGGGTGGAATTCGGGGGCACGGCGGTGGCGGCTCACCGCACTGCTCGGTGTCGGTGCGGCCGTGCTGGCCCTGGTGGTGACCCTCGTCAGCACACTGCCTTCGGATGCCGGGGGCAGCACCACGGGAACGACAGCCGACGGCGACAAGGTGCACGGCACACCCGCCGTCCCGTCCGGGAAGGCGGATCCCGAGGTCGGCTGGGGCTTCACCCACACCCAGTACAGCGCCGACCACGGGGAACCGGCGGCGGTCGAGCGCGCCGAGAAGCTGCTCTCCAAGCAGCCGCTGCCGCAGATCCAGCACATCATGGGCTGGGGCGCGAGCAACCCCGAGCCCACCAAGGGGCGTTACGACTTCGAGGACATGGACCGGCGGCTGGACTTCATCCGCGCCACCGGCGGCACCCCGGTCGTCACCCTCTGCTGCGCCCCGGACTGGATGAAGGGCGGCAAGCCCGGCGCCGACAACACGGACTGGAGCCGGCAGGCCCTCGAGACCGCACCCGACCGCGCCCACTACAAGGACTTCGCGAAGCTCGCCGCGACCGTCGCCAAGCGCTATCCGGACGTACGGCACTTCATCGTCTGGAACGAGTTCAAGGGCTTCTGGAACAACGCCGAGCACCGCTGGGACTACGAGGGGTACACCGAGCTCTACAACCTCATCTACAAAGAGCTCAAGAAGGTCGACAAGGACATCCTGGTCGGCGGCCCCTATCTGGTCATGGACAGCGTCGACCCCCGCCAGGAGAACGCGTCGAGCGCGCTCACGGGCGAATGGGGCGCCATGGACCAGCGCGTCCTCGACGCCTTCGACTACTGGAACAAGCACAAGGCGGGCGCGGACTTCGTCGTCGTCGACGGCTCCAGCTACACGGTCGACGACGAGCTGGTCCCGGACGAGTTCAAGGCCACCGACAAGCTGACCGCCGTCAGCCGCTGGGTGCGGCAGCAGACCGGCGACCTGCCCCTGTGGTGGGCCGAGTACTACGTCGAACCGGGCGACGACGATGACGACCGCGACGCCTGGTCCGAACCGCACCGAGCAGCCGTCCACGCCTCCGGCCTGATGGCCATGGCACACGGCGGTGCCGGCTCCGCCTTCTACTGGAACCCGCAGAAGAGGGGCGCCACCTGCCCAGGCTGCCTGTGGCGCTCCACCGAACTGTCCGACGGCGGTACCGGGCTGCCGATGCTCGGTCTGCTCTCCCGGTTCGCCAAGGAGTTCCCGCCCGGCACCCGGTACAAGAAGGTGTCCGTCGCCGCCGCCGACGTACCCCGTGTGCGGGTGCTGGCCGACGACAAGGCGGTCCTCGTGGTGAACACCCTTGACCGCCAGATCAGCGTGAAGGTCGACGGCAAGCGTTTCGACATGAGGGCCTACGAGGTGAAGTGGCTGGGGCGCTGAGCCACTTCACCCGGCTGCCGTAGGCGCCGCTGTAGGCGCGCGCCCGGGCCGCACCGGCCTCACGCCATCGTCATGAACCGCTGCACCAGCGAGGCCAGCAGCACCGCCAGCAGAGGCAGCGAGAACCAGAAGGTGCTCTGCAGCCAGCGCAGCTGCCGTACGCTCGGCGCCACCGCGACCCGTACCACCTCGCGCGCCGCAAGCAGCAGGATCAGCGCCACTGCCGCCAGCGCGCCCACCACCGACCACGGCGTCCAGGTCACCTGCGGACCGATCGGCCCCGGATCGGCCTTCGCCGGCTCGCCGTCCGGCTCCCGGCTCAGCGTGTAGACGGTCGCGTCGTCGTTGGAGAAGACCTTCTTCAGCTCCTGCCGCTGGTCCAGATTCTGTATGAGGCGCCTCTCCCAGTTCTCCGAATAGCCCGCGTCCATCCGGAGATAGACGACCTGGCTCTCGTTGACCATCAGGTACGAGTTCGGGCCGGCGTCCTTGAGTGCCTTGACCAGGCCGGACACCAGCACCGGATCGGTGGGCGCGAGCGTCGGGACGTAACTCACCTTCTCCATGTCGCGCGAGCCCCACGGCATGGCGGGCGTGACGTTCTCGAGCGTGTCGTTGCTCAGCCACAGGAGGCGGACCGTCGGGTCGTCGTGGGCGTACACGTACTCCATGGCCGCGACCTCGCCCGTCCTGATGCGCTCGAAGGGCTCGTTGCCCCAGCGGGCGACCAGGAAGCCGCCCATCAGCACCAGGCCCGCCATGAGCGCCGCTAGCGGCGCCAGGCTGACACGGTCGCGGTCCCGTTCCTCCGCGGTGACGCCCGCGCGCGGGAACAGCGCCAGTCCCGCGAGCAGCGCCGCGCCGGGCAGGGCGAACATGAAGACGCGCAGCGCCATCTCACCGCCGTACGACTGCATGCCGAAGCCCAGGAACGGCACGAACGCGAGCACGATCAGCGACAGCTCGCGGTACTTGGCGTCGCGCCGCCGCCACCAGCCCCAGCAGGCCAGCGCCATCACGCCGCCGGCGAGCGCCACGCGCGCGTACAGCACGAGTTGGTGGGTCGAACTGCCGCCCTCGATACGCCCGGAGACGGAAGACGTCACATTGCCGCCCACACCGCCGATCCCGCCGAACATCTCCTCGAAGTGGCCCGACCAGTACGGCTCGGCGAGGAAGCCCACCCATACGGCGACCAGCACCGCGAACAGCATCGGCAGCCCGCGCAGCTCGCTGCGGCCGACCAGCACCAGGACCGCGAGCACGCCGAGCATCACGAAGGGCGTGAGCTGGTGGGCCGGGACGGTGGCCGCGAACAGGGCGATCAGGACGAGCAGCAGCACGGCCCGCTGGCGGCGGTTGGTCGGCTCGACCTCGAGCTCGCCCGGGCGCCGCTTGGTCCACAGCACGCGCGGGGCGCGGAACCAGACCAGCAGTATGGCGACGAATGCCAGGTAGAGCAGGTAGGTGAAGCCCTGCGGCGAGAAGTAGTCCTGGCCGACCCAGCCGCTCAGGACGAAGATCCAGACGCCGGTCCACTTGGCGCGCCAGCCCGCCCGCATCGACCGCATGAGCAGGAACACCGGTGCGAGGTAGAGCAGTTGCATGGTGAGCGGCCACCAGCGGATGACCTCGGTCATGTCCGTGACGCCGCATGCCTGCGCGATGAAGGTGGCCGCGGCGAAGAAGCCGGGCCAGCTCCAGCGCGCGTCCAGGTCGGGCACGGCCGAGCCCGTCCTGTCGATGTAGTCCATGAAGCCGAGGTGCTGCCAGGCCGTCGCGAAGCGCGGCTCGGTCTCGATGACCGCGGGGAGCGCGTGCAGCGACACGACGGTGGCGAGCAGGGTGACCAGCAGCAGGACCCGGTGCTGCCGGTTCGCCCACAGCAGCGAGGCGAAGACGACGACCAGCAGCGCGGCGCCCACCAGCGTGGTCTGGGGCAGGACGGAGATCAGCCCGAGCCCGCCCATACGGTCGAGGTCGCGGTCGTCCAGAGCCGATGCGGGCACCCAGTACAGTCCGAGCGCGCTGACCAGCAGCATGGCCAGCACGACGACGCCGGGCGTCACGCGCGCGTGCCGGGCGGTTCGCGCGGAGTCCTCATGCACGGAGGCCCCGCGAGCAGAGCCGCCACGCACGGGAGCTCCCTGCCGTGATGGCCGTGACGGCCGGGAGGGCCCTGAGGGCCGTGACGCCTGCAAGGCTTCGTGCCCACCCAGGGCTTCCTTGCCGTTCCGGTCGTCCCGGCCGTTCCGTTCCTGCTGCGCGCCCCGCGCCGACCGATCCGCCGGCTGCTTCGCCGACTTCTCCTTGCGCGACTCCTCGGCCCGCGGCTCCTCCTGTGCGCGGCCACCACGCGAATCCGTCCGCGACGGCGGCCCCTCCGAGGCCTCCGTGCTGCGCGACGCCTCCGTACGCGAGCTCTCCGAACTCGCCGTCGGAGAATCCTCCGCACTCTCCGCCGAAGGGGACTTCTCCGCGGAATCGCTGCCCTCGGCTGACGCGGGCACCTTCTTCTCACCGTCGCCCGGGTCGTTCACGGGAGCGGCCTCCGCATGCGCCTCCGTCCGCGGCCCGGGCAGCGCCAGCCGCGGCCTCAGGGCCCACGTCGGCCGCTGCTCCGCGGCGTTCCCGCCGAGTGCGTCCTCGTCCCGCCGTGCGTCCCTGACCGCTGCCGTCCCGAAGGCGGGCGTGCCGGGCCCCGGCCGTACGTCCGGTCTGCGCTCCTGGTGGTCGAGGTTGAGCTGGACGCCGAGCGCCAGGGTGTCCGATCCGAGGGAGTTGCGCAGCGCCCAGGTGGGCCCGTGATGATCTTTCTCCTCGCGCGGCAGTTCCGCCACGTCCGGCGTGCCGAGATCGGCCAGGTCACCGTCCGGCGCCGCATCCGCGGCGGCGGGCGCTTCGCCCGGTGCGGTCCTGACGATCCGGTACAGCTTGGGTGCGGCGATCGCCACGATCACCGCAAGGCTGGAGATCTCCGCGACACCCGCACCGGTCAGGCCCGTCCGCGGGAGCAGCACCAGCGTCAGTCCCAGCACCAGGAAGCACAACAGGCCCTGCAGATAGGCGAGTCCGGAGGTACGGCTCTGGGCGCGCAGCACCGCGAAGTAGGTCTCCATGACGACCCGCAGCACAGCGCCCACCGCGAACAAGCGCAGCAGGGGGGTCGCCGCGTCCGCGTACCCCTCGCCGAACACCCGCAGGATCCAGGGCGCGCCGATGAACAGCACCCCTGCCACCGGCAGCATGATCCGCGCCATGCGGCGCAGCGCCGCGCGGGTGTTCGCGGCCAGCTGCGCCGGGTCGTGGGAGCCCTCGACGGTCAGGGACGCACCCATGTTGATGGCGAGCAGATTGATGGTGCCGCCGATGGTGGCGGTGATGTAGAAGTACGCGTTGTCGGCCGAGCTCACCTGGGCGGCAACGATCACCGGGACCAGATAGACCACCGCGAGCGAGAACAGCGAGCCCGTGTAGTCACCGGCCAGGAACCGGCCCAGCTCGCGCATCGTCGGCGGCCGGATGTGGTCCTTCGTCGCCTTCACATGGCGTGGCACGAGACGGCGGAACACCAGCCAGCCGAGCGGCACCACGGACGCGGCGATCGCGGCCACCCATGACGCGAAGACGCCGGTCGTCGGGAGCGCCACGGCGAACGCGACCAGCAGCGCCAGCTTCACCGCGGAGAACACGGTGTTCCCGACAGGCACCCACAGCGCACTGCGCAGCCCGGTCAGCACCCCGTCCTGCAGAGTCAGCAGCGACCAGGCGACGACGGCCGCGATGAATCCCAGACCGTTGACGGTTCCATACAGAAAACGGTACGACGGCCCCCATACGTCGAGGTTCAGCAGAAACGCGACAGCGGCGAGCGCCACGATCACCGAACTGCCCGCGTAGATATGGAAGATGAGACGCCCGGTGGCGCGGCCCGCCACCGGGATGAAACGAGCCAGCGCGCCCGTGAGCGTCACGGCGGTGAGGCCTGCGAGGAGCTTCATCGCGGCGATCGCCGCGGAGCCCTGGCCTACCGCGTCCTCCGAGTAGTACCGCGCGGCGGCCAGCCAGAAGCCGAGGCCGAGCACCGCGCTGATCCCGGTGTTGAGCATGAGCGCATAGGCGTTGCGGAACAGCGGGTTGCCGCCGGAGCCCTTGCCCCGTCCGGGCAGCCGCAACCTGCGGCCGGCCGAGGGCTCCGGCTCCGTCGGGGGAGTCGCGGAGGAGTCGACCTGGGCGGCGGTCGTCGTGTCAGACACGGGAACGTGTTGCCTTCCGGCTGGCCTGTCGGGCTCTTCGGACCACGGCGTACCCCTTGGTGAGGGCGCGGTCCCTTGCGAACGTACGGGCGATGGCGCGGCCTTCCACCAGCCGCGCGAACTCGTCGATTCCGGTGTTACGGCGCACTGTCACGCGCTGCAGTGCGTACGGTCCCTGGCGGCGCCGGGCCAGGGTGTTGCCGACCGCGAGGGACTGCGCGAACCCGGCCTCGCGCACCGCCTGGCGCACGCGCCGGCTCGAGTAGCCGTACGGGTAAGCGAACGAGACGGGCCGCGTGCCGAGCTCATCGGCCACGATCTCCTTGCAGCGCAGCACCTCCGACCGGAGCGCGTCGTCCGCGAGCTGGTCCATCTGCGGATGCGTGTGGCTGTGCCCGCCGATCTCCACGCCGATGTCGGCGAGTTCGCGCACCTGGTCCCAGTCGAGCATGGTGTCCAGGGCGCCCCCCGTGTCGTACGCCCCGCGCAGCCAGCCCGTCGAGACGAACACGGTGGCCGCGAAGCCGTGTTTGGCGAGCACGGGCCGCGCATGCCGGTGCACGCCCTCGTAGCCGTCGTCGAAGGTGACCAGCACGGGACGCTCCGGCAGCGGCCGCCCGGCCCGCCAGGCGTCCGCCAACTGCGCGGTGGTGAGCGGCGTGAACCCGCCGTCCCCGATCAGCGCCATCTGCTCGACGAACGCCTGGGGCGCCACGGACAGGGCCCGGGTGGCGTCGTTGGGAGCGTGCGCGATGGAGTGGTACATGAGGATGGGCACGGGGGTGTTCATGCGGCACCACCTCCGCGCCGCACGCGGGCCGCGCGCCCGTGGCCGGGCACGGCGGCCCCACGGAACCGGGCGCCGGTGACGGGGCACTCCCGCGTGTGCGCCCAGGTGCCGCGCCCCGGCAACACGCCTCCTGACGTGTGCCGTCCGGCGCGGTGTGTCCTCAGGGCGTCGGCAGCAGTGTGTGCTCCGGCGCGGTGCACCCCCGGCCCGTCGGCAGCAGCGGTGTGCGGTCCGGTGCCGTGCGCGTTCAGGCCCTCAACGGCCGTACGCCATGCCGCGCGGCGCGTCCCCAGCGCGCCGCCCCCACGCATCCGCAGCACGGCGGCGCACGCGTGCGGCCAGGCGCTGCGCGCCCCCCGCACGCCCCTGTGCGCCGGCCACGCGCCCCCTTGATGCGCATGACCCGGCACGGATCTCCTGCTCATACCCCCGCCCCCTCGCCGTCCGTGCTCCCCCCGATCTCCACCACGGAGAACGTGGCGCCACCCCTGCGCGCACGGACGCTCCCGAGTACGTACCCACCGGCCGCTGCCGCCACTCCGGCCACGATGGCGCCCGCGCGGCCCGCTCCGCCGGGGCGGGCCAGCAGGGCGTCGCGCAGGCCGCGGGCGATTCCGGCGGGCAGAACGCGGGTGGTGTAGCGGCGTTCCGACTCGAGGCCCTTGCCGGCACCGACGCTCCGGGCCACCAGGGCCTTGGACAGGCCCTCGGCGTACGTACGGGTCCGGAAGTAGCGGAACTGTTCACGCCCGGCCGGTACCCGGTGGTGGATCACCGCGCGGTCGTCGATCAGCAGGATCGCGTCGGGTCTGGCGCGGCTGAGCCGGATGCACAGCTCGGTCTCCTCGCAGCCCAGCGGCCGCTTGTCGCCGTCGCGGCCGATGCCGGTCGCGAAGCCCCCCGCCGCGTCGAACGCTGTGCGCCGGAACGAGGCGTTCCCGCCCAGGACGTTGCGCACCCGGGCCCGGCCCGGCGGCAGCCCCTTGTACGTACAGCCGACGACCCAGTCGAACTCCTCGGGGAACCAGGCCGGCCGGCGGCCGGACGCCCAGACGGGCATGGTCCGGCCGCCGACCGCCATGACCTGCGGGTCCTCGTACGCGGCCGCGAAGTGGCGCAGCCAGTCGCGCTCCGCGACGGCGTCGTCGTCGAGGAACGCGATGATCTCGCCGCTGGAGGCCGCGATGCCGGTGTTGCGGCCGGCGGACAGGCCGCGCGGGCCCGCGTTCGCGAGAACACGGACCCCTTCGGTCTCCTTGTACTCCTTGGTCAGGCGCTCGAGCAGCGTCTGGTTGTGGTCCACCACCAGCAGTGTCTCCAGCGCGGGCAGCGACTGCGCCCGCACCGAGGCGACCGCCGCGAGGATGTCCTCCCAGCGGTCCTCGGTGTAGACGCAGATGACGACGGAGACGGTGGGGAGGGCGGCGGCGCGGCTCTCCGCGCCGCCGCGCTCCCGGCCCCCGCCCTCCTGCAGGCTGTACGGGCTCAAGAGACCTCACCCCGGCCGGAGTTGAACCCGGAGTGCAGCCCGGAGCCGATCCCTGTGCTGAGCCTGGCCTTGAGCCGCAGCGTGTGCGCGCGGCGCCGCAGCGCACGCCGGTTGGAGCGCTCCTTGAGGATCACATTGAGCACGCGCAGCCCGTCGCGTACGGCACGCAGATTGCTCGCGCCGTGGATCCGGAGGTACTCGTGGCTGGGGATCTCCTGCACCTTGAGTCCGGCCTTGACCACCCGGATGTTCATCAGGGTCTCGACCTCGAAGCCGGTGCAGTCGAGGTCGATCTCGTCGAGGCAGTGCCGCCAGAACGCGTTGTAGCCGTAGCACAGATCCGTGTAGCGGGCGCCGAACTTGGCGTTCACCACGGCGCACAGCACGCGGTTGCCGAGCTTGCGGATCGGCGTCATGTCGTCCGTGCCGCCCCCGTTGGCGAACCGGGAGCCCTTGGCGAAGTCCGCGCCGGACACCAGCGCGGAGACGTACGACACGATCTCCTGGCCGTCGGCCGAGCCGTCCGCGTCGACCATCACGATGATGTCGCCCGTGCACGCCTCGAAGCCGGTGATCAGAGCGTCGCCCTTGCCCTTGCCGAGCTGCTTGACGACCTTGACGTCCGGCCACAGTTCACGCGCGACCTCGACCGTGTGGTCCGTGGAATTCCCGTCGACCAGAACCACTTCGTGGATCCACTCGGGAAGGGTCTTGAAAACGTGCGGGAGATTCTCCGCCTCGTTCATGGCGGGGATCACCACACTCACCGGCGGTGCGATCGCGAGATGCGACGACACCGGGCGGTACTGCCTCGGAATTCTCACCGTCGCTGTTTCGGCGGTGCTTCCGTTCGTGGACGGCTTGATCAGCGGATCTTCGCCCGGTATCGCCGGGCGCAGAAAAGCGCTCATGAGTCTGTTCCCTCTCGTCCGGTGGACCGCCCGCCCCTGGGCGGTCCGGCTCTGTGTCCGGTTCGAAAGGGGGGTTCTCACTTACGGCCATGCCGAAATCGATCTTCGTGCAGGCCGGGTGAGCTGGTAAAACTGGCCGACTGGCAAGGTCGGTCGCGCGGCCCGCGTCCCGGCAGACCACTGGTCACCGAACACGGCACCCCCCTACCGCGCCCCGCGCCGAAACCATCGCGGTCCTGAGCCCTCCCCTGGAGCCGCTATGAAGATGGACCGATGCGGGTGATGTACGACGGTATTGACGATTGAGACCCTATAGCAAGACCTCGAACCAGGTCTCACGTTTTTGTTGTTTTCGTCCCGCATTCGCGGGCACATCTGGAGCTCGTAATTCCGAATTCCCGTTATCGCTCAGTCCCTCGAGCGGATTTTCCCCATCCGTTTGAGAAGCCTGTCGGCCGGCTCGAAAAGTTCGGGCCGGGCGAGAACGGTGTTGCGCAGCGCCCGGACGGGGGCGCGCCGCGCCCGGTGTCCGATCGCCACCGGGTGACGGCGCGTCACCCAGCCCTCGGACACGGAGATCTCCCGTGTCTTGAGGGAGTCCTTGTATTCCTTCTGGCCCCGGCCGAGATCCAGGTAGGCGATGCCGTCGGCTGCGGCCGCCTCGGCCATCCGCAGATGCAGGACCAGCCCGGGGGAGTACTTGGAGAACGCCGGGTCGTACGCAGGGAACCAGCACGCCAGCACCCGCTCGGAGCGCAGCCCGAAGTGTGCCGCGACGGGCCGGCCGTCGGCGTAGAGCACCGACAGCACGCCGGCGAACGACTCGGACCGGGTGTGGAAGAGATGCTCGACAAGCCGGTTGATCCACTCCTGCGCAAAGCGGTCGCTGCGCCCGGTCCTGCGGTACTGCGCGGACTTCCAGGCCATCAGCGCCCGCAGGGCCGCCGGGTCGCGCTCGTCGTGCACGTACCGCACGCCTTCGTGCTCCCGGCCGAGCTTGCGCTCCTTGGCGAGCGTCGTCCGCGTGAACTTCGGAGACTGCTGCCGCAAACGGCTCAGATACGCCTCGTAGCCCTGGTCGATGTCCATGACGGGCGACGGGAAGGTGCCGGTGGCCGCTGCCTCGAACGGTGCCTGGCCTTCCACCAGGTGGTCGAACTCCCACACCGCCAGCCCGCAGGCCCGCAACAGCTCTTGTGCGTCCCAGGTGAAGCCGGGCCTGTGCACAAGACCCTGGCAGTCGGAGACACCGAGGCCCACGGCACGGCCGACGCCGGTGACGGACCTCTGGAACGGGAAGAACGCCACGGGCTCACCGTCCTCCCGGACGACCGCGACGCGCACGCCGCGCCGGCAGTGGCTCACCGCGGTCATGAACTCCGGGGCCAGAAAGGGATTGGCCAGCTCGGGTGATCCGTCGAGGTGGGCCTTGGACTGCAGGGCCGTCCACGCCGCCCGGTCGGCGGTGGTCAGTTCGCCGGGGCGGTACACGTTGATGTCCACGTCAGGAAGCCCGCCTTCTCGCTGTACGGCCGCGCAGCCGACGTACCAGAACCAGCAGGAACATGAGGAAGCTCAGTACGGCGACGGCGACGATCCCGCCCTCGACGGACCAGCTGTGCATGGCGAGCATCGCCTGGGCCACGAGCAGATTGACCGCGACGGCCCCTGCTGACGACGCCAGGACGCGGCCCGCCGGTTCCAGGCCGCGCAGAGCGGCTCCGATGGCGGCTGCGGGCGCCGCGAGAAGAAAGAAGAGCGTGAACGGGCCGCGCAGCGGAGCGTCCACATCGATGAGTGCGAGAACCGCGCCGACCCCTCCGACGGCGACGGCCGCACCCGCGGCCAGCGGCAGCAGATCTTTCCCCCGACTCTGCTGCGGCCCTGATGACGGTGGCTTGACACCGATGGTCTGCATTGGCGACGTTTCCCCCCGAAGCGCCGGATGCCGGGCTTCAATGTCGCGCAGTCCCCCCGGCCGCGTCAAGATGCGGAGGGAGTGTGCAGATGTTCCCCGGAGACATGGTGCGTCTCCGGGGAACTCACTGACAGCTGAGCGCAGTTGGGATTACGGGACGATCTTGAGCAGCCTGTTCGGCGAGCCGCTGCCCGGGCTGGTGACCACGCCGGTGGTGGCGCCGTTCACGAGGGCCGAGGCGACCGTCGCGGGCGTGGCGGAGGTGTGGCCCGCCAGGTAGACGGCGGCTGCACCCGCCACGTGCGGGGTTGCCATCGAGGTGCCCGAGATCGTGTTGGTCGCGGTGTCGTTGGTGCGCCAGGCCGCGGTGATGCTCGATCCCGGGGCGAACAGGTCCAGGATGCTGCCGTAGTTGGAGTAGCTCGCCTTCGCGTCGGTGCTGGTGGTGGCGCCGACGGTGATGGCCTCGGAGACGCGTGCGGGGGACCTGGTAGAGGCGTCGGTCGTCTCGTTGCCCGCCGCGACGGCGTAGGTGACGCCCGAGGCGATGGAGTTGCGTACGGCCGTGTCGATCGCGGTGTTGGCGCCGCCGCCCAGCGACATGTTGGCCACCGAGGGGCCGCTGTGGTTCTGGGTCACCCAGTCGATGCCCGCGACCACGCCGGCCGTGGTGCCGCTTCCGCTGTTGTTCAGCACGCGGACAGCGACGATCTTCGCCTTCTTGGCCACGCCGTACGTGGTGCCCGCGGCGGTGGAGGCGACGTGGGTGCCGTGGCCGTTGCCGTCCTGGGCGACGCTGTCGTTGCTCACGAAGTCGTAGCCGTTGACCGCACGGCCGCCGAAGTCGGAGTGGCTGATGCGTACACCCGTGTCGATGACGTAGATGGTCGCGCCGCTGCCCGCGGTGTCCGGGTACGTGTACGTCCCGGAGAGCGGGAGCGCTGTCTGGTCGATGCGGTCAAGGCCCCAGGGCGCGTTGGACTGGGTGGCGTCGACGGACACCTTGGTGTCCTGGATGACCTTGTCCACCGACGGGTCGGCAGCCAGTTGTCTCGCCTCCTGCGCGGAGAGCTGGACGGCATAGCCGTTGAGCGCTGCCTTGTAGGTCCGCTTCACCTCTCCGCCGTACTCCGATATGAGGCCCTTGCCCTGGGCCGAGGTGGCCTTGAAGCCCGCGCCCTTCTTGAGCGTGACGATGTAGCTGTCCTTCACGGCGTCGGCTGAGCCGGCACCGACCACGGTGCCCTCGGCAGGAGCGGCCTGGGCGGGGAGAGCGGTCACCGCGCCGATCAGGGTGGCGGCTGTGGCGACGGAGATCGCGGCGGCGATCCGGAACCTCTTGTTGCTGCGCTGCTGTGCCATTACGAGGGAGTCCTCCTCCAGGCGGTGCGTGCCCGGCGGGCGCGCAACTGTGGGGGTGGTGTGCGGGATCGCACACGCGCCGGGGAACTGGGCGTTCCGTTCCCTGGCGATCAGCAAGGGTGACGGCTCTACGGGCGTAGATCAAGAGTCTTGAGGGAATGACATATCCCTGACATCAACGTGAAACTGAGCGAGCGTCAGCGACTCGGGGGTTCTGTGCCGAAAGTTCTTGTCATGGACACTACCCGCCAATTGTGCGGAGTGCTATGACGGTTGAGGCAGAGATCCTGCTAAGGGAGGTTTCATGAGACAGTCCCGAACCGCGGCATATGTTTCCTCGTTCCTCCTCGCCGTCGTCTGCACCCTCACGGGAGCGGCGACGGCGCAGGCGTCCCAACAGGCAGCGGCCACCGGCTATGTGGCCCTCGGCGACTCCTACTCCTCCGGTGTCGGGGCCGGTAGCTACGACAGTTCCAGCGGCTCCTGCAAGCGCAGCACGCGCGCGTACCCCGTCCTCTGGGCAGCCGCCCATTCACCCTCGACGTTCGCCTTCACCGCCTGCTCCGGAGCTCGTACGAGTGATGTCGTGGCGAACCAGCTCGGCCCGCTCGGCTCCGGAACGGGCCTCGTCAGCATCACCATCGGCGGCAACGACGCCGGTTTCGCGGACGTCATGACGACCTGTGTGCTCCAGTCCGAGAGCGCCTGCCTCGCGGCCATCGCCCGAGCGGAGGCGTACATGGACTCGACGCTGCCCGGCAACCTCGACAACGTCTACTCGGCTGTCCGCGGCAGGGCCCCGGCCGCTCATGTCGTGGTGCTCGGCTATCCGCGCTTCTACAAGCTCAACGGCTCCTGCGTGGCGGGCCTCTCCGAGACGGAGCGGGCCGCCATCAACAACGCGGCGGACCATCTCAACAGCGTGATCGGAAAGCGGGCCGCCGATCATGGCTTCACCTTCGGCGACGTCAACACGACGTTTACGGGCCACGAGATCTGCTCCGGCAGTTCGTGGCTGCACAGCGTCAACTGGGTCAACATCGGCGAGTCGTACCACCCGACCGCGACCGGGCAGTCCAGCGGTTACCTGCCGGTGTTCACCGCCGCGGCCTGATCCCGGCATCGGCCGTGTAGGAGGCCCCGCCCGTCGGGGCCTCCGTCTCGCAGGTCACCGAGAACGCCACGGAGTCGGACTCCGTCTCCACCGGACTGCGGACCTCCACACTGATCTCGTTGTGGTACGTCCCGTCTGCCTCATACGTCAGCTCGACGTGGTTCACGTGTTTCGTCCTCTCGCCGCCGGAGGGGAACGACAGCGTCTTCCAGCCCGGGTCGGACGACTCGCCGGTCTTGGTGACCCAGCGGTAGTCGACCTCCGCCGGGACCCGGCCCACCGTGAACGTCGCCGTGAACGCGGGCGCTTCCGCCCCCGGCGGCGGGCAGGTGCCGGTGTAGCTGTCGCGTACCGCGGTGACGGTGACCTTCACGGACTGGGCGGGCGTGGTCGTCGTACCGCCGTGGCCGCCGTTCGTGGTTCCGCCGTCGTTCGACCCGCCGGTGGCGGACCCTCCGTTGGCCGACCCGCCGCTCGAACTCCCGGAGCCGCTGCCGCCCGTGGTGCTGCCGCCGTCCGTGCCGCTGTTACCGCCGTTGCCACTGCCGCCGTCCGTTCCTCCCGTGGTGCCTCCGGCCGTGGTGGTGCCGTTCCCGGAGTTGCCGCCCGGATCGTCCCGGTTGACCAGTGCGTAGGTGAGGCCTGCCAGGGCCAGGGCGAGGGCGGCCATGCCCGCGACCAGCACCACGACGGTGCGGCGTGGATGTGCCGGCGCCGTCGTGGTCGTCGAAGCGGGGCTCGCGGGGGACGAGGCGTACGAGGGTGATCCGGTGGGAGCCGGGACGGGGCGCGGGGGCGTCGGCGCCGGACTGGGCTGCCGGAGGGCCGTGGCCGTCGGGAGGGAAGACAGCGCGGACGACTGCGTCGTGCCCGCGCGCGGGGTGCCGCCCGCGGCCACGGTCCGCAGATCGCGCTCCGCGTCGACGGCTGAGGTCCGTTTCGCCGGATCCTTGCGCAGCAGCCCCTCGATGACGGGTGCCAGCGGCCCGGCGCGGCGCGGCGGCGGCAACTCCTCGTCCACGACGGCCCGCAGTGTGCTCAGCGGGGTGTCCTGCCGGAACGGCGAGGCGCCCTCCACCGCCGCGTACAGCAGCACGCCCAGCGACCACAGGTCGGACTCCGGCCCGGGCCGCCGCCCCAAGGCCCGCTCCGGGGCCAGGAACTCGGGCGACCCGATGACCTCCCCGGTCATCGTGAGCGCCGAACTGCCCTCCACCATCGCGATGCCGAAGTCGGTCAGCACGATGCGCCCGTCGTTCGCGATCAGTACGTTGCCGGGCTTGACGTCGCGGTGCAGCACCCCCGCCTCGTGGGCGGCGCGCAGGGCGGCCAGCACCTCGGCGCCCACCCGGGCGGCGCGCTGCGGGGACATGGGGCCCTCCGCCTCCAGGACGTCGGAGAGGGAGAGTCCGCGTATCAGCTCCATCACGATCCAGGGGCGGCCCTCGTCGGTCGCCACGTCGTAGACCGTCACGACGTTGCGGTGCGGGATACGGGCGGCCGCCCACGCCTCGCGTTCCAGCCGGGTGTAGAGCCGGTCCACGTCGCCCGCCGGGAGCCCCGCGGGGGCGCGTACCTCCTTGACCGCGACCTCGCGGCCCAGGACCTCGTCGAGGGCCCGCCACACCGTACCCATGCCGCCCTCGCCCAGTGGTGCGAGAAGGCGGTAGCGGCCCGCGATCCGCCGGGGTCCGCCCACCCCGTCGATGCCCGGCTGTGCACTCACGGGCGACCCCCATTCGCAGTGGTGCGATTCTTCACAAAAGTAGCTCAACCGAGCGCTGTTGCCGCCCCTTTCAGCACCAATCCGCAGCCGACGGCGACCACGAGGCATGCCGAGCCGAGCGGGACGAGGCGCCGTGCGGCCGCTGACAGTCGGCCGGTGAGCCGGTAGCCGCCCCGTCCGCCGAGTCCGCCGCCGAGCCGTCCCCGGCCCCGGTCGGGACGGTCGACGAGCGCCTGCACCACCCGGCCGCCGACCCGTACCACGGCGAACCCAGCGGCCGTGAGAGTCAGGGCAAGCCCGGCGCCGTACGCCAGCACGAGCAGAAACCCGAACCACGCCTGCCCCAGCGCGGCCGCCCCGACGAGCACGACGACCGCGGACGGACTGGGCACGAGCCCACCGGCGAAGCCGAGGAAGAAGGTGCCGCGGAGGGTGGGAGGCCCGGGGTCCGTTTCCGCGCCCGCCCCCGCCGCCCCTGCCTTGGCGTCGGTGTCCGGCCGCCTGCTCCTGTGCGGGTGTTCGCGAGCGTTGGAGGGGGTTTCCTTGTGTTCGTGAGAGGGGGGTTGCGGGCTTGGGACCGGGGCCGTGCTGCCGTGGGTTTTTGCCCCGGCGGTGGCGTGGGCGTGGCTGTCGGGGTCCATTCCGGGGCGCTCGTCCGCTTGTGGGGGCCTGTCCGGGTGCGCATGCTCATGGGGCTTCCCGTGCTCGCGCGGGTGCCCGTGACTGTGCGAGTGGCCATGCAGGTGGGAGTGGCCATATGCGTGAGCGTGTCCGTGGGAGTGGTCATGCGCGTGTGAGTGCCCCCGCTGCCGCCAAGCCCTTCGCAGGAGCCCCGCCCCGGCCACCGTGACGAGTGCTCCGCTCGCCACGCCCAGCCATGAGATCACCGACGGGGCGGCGGCCGAGCCGGTGGCGATGAGGAGGCCCAGCACGACCACGCCGAGCGTATGGGTGACCGTCACGGAGGCGGCGAGCGGGAGGACGTCGCGGAGGGTGGCGCGGCTCCGGGCGGCCGCCGTTGCGGCCATCAGGGTCTTGCCGTGGCCCGGGGCGAGGGCGTGCATGGCGCCGAGTACGACGGCTGTACCGAGGGCCAGCGCCGCGAAGGCGGGCGTGAGGTCGTGCCGGGCGACCAGGCCGGTGAGGGCCTGCGTCCAGCGGTCCGCACCCCGCGGGAGTACGGAGGCGGCGGGCGGGGCTGCCCGCTCCTCGGAGAGGGCCGGGCCGCCGGGAACGGCGCGGAGGGACGCGGATGTCCGGTCCGGGGGCGAGGACAGCAGGCGCTGCGGGTAGTCGGCCAGCCGCCGGGACACCGACTCCTCCGGCACGTCGGACCGGGCGAGAGTCCTGCGGTCGCCGCGCGCCGTGATCTCCCGCCAGCCCGGGCCGGCGTCACCCGCTGCCCGGAAGACGACGGTCACGGCCCGCCCTTCCGGCAGGGGAGCGGTGAGCCGGCACTCCAGGCGGAGCGTGGGCAGCCCGGCCTGGCCGGGCCGCACGCGCGCGTGGCTTGCGCCGACCGTGAGCCCTACGGCATGCCCGCCGATCTCGACCCGGCTTCCGTGGGCGGCCGCCCGGCACCGCTCACGGGCCCAACCGGCTATCCCCAGCTCCTTGATTCGCGGCTGGGTCTGCGTGGCCGGTATCTCCGCGAGATCCTCGACGTGATCGACTCGCAGTGCTCCAGGGGCCGCGACCAGGCCGTCGTACCGGTTGACGGTGAAGTTCCCGAGTGGATGCGCGCTTGCTGCCGTCGCGGGCAGCAGTACGAGGGTGGCGACCGCCACGAGCAGGGCCGCGCAGGCGGCGAGTGGGTTACGAAGGATCACGATTCCCCCCGTGGGACGGGTACGGCTGTTGCGGGCAGCGCCCGCTGGGTGCGTGGACCGGTGCGTGGTCTGGTGCGGCCCGGTGGGCGGTCTGTGCCCACCCGCCCCCATTGCCTTAAGGGCATGGGAGACACCCCCCATCGCCCTGCGGAACGCCTGCCCACAGACCGGGCGGCGGCTGTCGGCTTCAGTGTTGCGTTCACCGCGCACCCCCGAGCCCCGCCAGCGTCTCCCGCGCCACCCGCGAACCCACCGGCGAGAAGCCCGGGTTGAGCCGTAGGGCGGCCTCAAGTGAGCGGCGGGCCGCGGGCATGTCGCCCGTGGCGTGTTCGATCAGGCCGCGGTGGTACAGGAACGTCGCGTCGCGGAAGCCGGTGGCCGCCGCCCTGCGGGCGTACGGGAGGGCCTCCTCGTCGCGGCCGTTGACGTGCAGGGCCCAGGCGAGGGCGTCGGCCGTGTGGACCGTGTGGCGGCGCGACCACTCGGCGCGGGCCGCACGCAGCGCCGCCTTCCGGTCGCCGTGATCCGCGGCCGCCAGGGCGGTGTCCAGGTCCGCGTTGACGCCGTTCGCGCGGGCGAGGCCGGTCCAGGCGTCGATCAGGGCGTACTGCTCACGGGCCTTGCCCTTCTCGCCCTCGGCCTCGTACAGCTCGCCCAGCTCCACGAGCGGGCCGGGCAGCGGATACCGGGCCACGACCTTCTCCAGGCCCCGGACCGCCTCCGCCGTCTCGCCGCGCGCCGCCTGCGCCCGCGCGCGGCCCTCCAGGGCCGGGACGTAGGCCGGGTCGGCGCCCAGCGCCCGCGCGAAGTGCTTCAGCGCGGTCCGGTACTCGCCCTGCTGCCAGGCGAGCCGCCCCAGGGCCGTCGCCACGTACGCCACGTCACCGGGCGCGGTCGCCGAGGCGAGCGCCCGCTCCCACACACGCCCCGCGGCCGTTACGTCGCCGCGCAGCTCCTGCACGTACGCGTACCGCGTGAAGACCGGGATGCCCGGCCGCCGCGCGTCCGCCTCCTCGGCCGCGCGCAGGGCCTGGCCGTACCGGCCGAGTTCGACGAGGGCGTCGATACGCGATGACAGCGCGCGCTCGTTGTACGGGTTCTCGGCGAGTGCCCGCTCGGCGTGCCGCAGCGCGCCGAGGAAGTCGTGCCGGGCGGCGGCCAGCGCGGCGTGGCCCGCGAGCGCCGGGTCGTTACCGGGGCGCAGGGCCAGTGAGCGGTCCAGGGCCTGCTCCGCCTGCGGATAGCGGGACGGGTCGCCCTGGGTCCGCGCCTGCTCCACGTACGCGACGCCGAGCGTGGCCCAGGACGTGAAGTCCTTGTGCTGGGCGCGCAGATGGGACTGCAGGGCTGAGATCTGCGCCGTCAGGTCACCGCTCGCGAGCAGCTGCGGTGCCGTCGCGGGCACGGACGCCGTCGTTGCCGGATCCTCGGACCCGGTGCCCAGGACGACGGCGCCCGCGGTGAGCGCGACGGCCAGTGCGGCGGCACAGGCGGCCAGGCGTCCCACTCGTCGCCGGGCCGCACCGCCTCCTTCGGTTTCCCCTTCGTGGGGCGTACTGCGCGGGGGCATGCCCCCTCCTTCGTCCGCATGCGTTCAGTCGGTCGTCAGCCGGTGGGTGGAGTGGCACGGCCCGCGGGGCGTGGGGGACGGAAGCGCGGGCCGCGCCGGCACATGGGGGTGGCGTCAGTAGCCGCGGCTCCGCTGCCGCCTGCGCCACCACAGCAGACCCGTACCGATCAGCAGGAAGCCCGCCCCGGCCGAGGCCGCCGAGGCCACGAGCAGCGTGTCGTCGGACAGGCCGGACGTGCCCGCGGGGCCGACGCCCAGCTGGGTGCGCACATCGCCGTTCTCGCCGCCGGCCGGCTTGGCCGTCTTGCCCCGCGAGCCCGCTGTCGGGTTGGCGACATACGGGAACGACGAGCCGAACTTCTTGTCGTTCGCGTCGACCGCGTCGCCCAAATCGTTCTTCTGCCCGACGAGTTCGCCCTCGACGACCTGCAGCGATATGTCGATGACGTCGTCGGAGAGCCGACGGCCGTTGGGGAAGCCCGCGTTGTCGCCGTCGAGCACCCCCAGCCGTTTGGGCTCGGCGGTGGGCTGGATCGAGGTGTTGAGCCTCAGCGCCTCCGCCGGGCGGACGTTCGGGGGCTGGTTGAGGCCCTGCACGCCCTTCAGGAAGACGTCGACCAGGTCGTTCCGAGGCTCGGCCGGAGCCTTGATCTTGTAGATGGCCTCGATGAGCTTCGGCAGCTCGGGCTTGGTCACGAAGGGCAGGAACTGCCCGTCGTTCCACGGCGATGACGCGTTGAACCGGTCCTTGGCCTTCTGCGGAACGACGACCTCGTTGACCAGCGGCATGCCGAGCCGCGACACCTGCGTCCAGTGCCCCTGGGCGTTCTTGCGCTGCGTCGTGGACCAGATGCCGACGACGGGCTGCTCGTCCGACTGCCGGATCCACTTGCTGGGCAGCTGCAGGGCCACGGTGTTGACGTTGAAGCCCTTCAGCGTGTCCCGGCCGACCTCCGACAGATCACCGCCGTACAGCAGGTCGAAGACCCGCAGATCCAGGAAGAAGGGGTCGTCGGCCTGGCCCGCGAACGTCTTGGCGCCGCCGGTGAGTTCCCGTACGGCCTGGTCGCGCAGGGTCTGGTAGTCGGGCATCGACGCCTTGCCCACGTTGGACGGCGCGACCGGCACGTCGTCGGCGAGCTTCGTCTTGGAGACGAGCTTCTGGTGGCGCAGCTGCAGCACATCGATGTCGTACGTCTGTGTGACGTTGAGATCCGGGTCGTCCAGGCTCTCGACGGGGCCGGTGTTGTACAGGAAGGTGTTGCCGTTCTTCACATGGGTCCTGAACGTCCACCGGTACAGCAGATCGCCCTGCGCGTCCCCGTCGCTGTCGATGTGGACGTCGTACCGGGCGTCCTCCGCGAACTGGTAGAAGTTCGGCCCGCCCGCCGGCTCCTCGAAGGGGATCCAGTTGGCCACGATCGTCGTCGTGTCGGGGTGGTCGGGGCTCACGAACGCGTACAGGTCCGTGTTGTCGTACTGCGGCTGCCCCGAGATCAGCGGGGCCTCCCGGTGGCTGGAGGCGCGGGCCGCCTCCGGTTCGAGCGCGGTCACGCCGGCGGCTGCGAGCCCCCCGGCGGCCAGCGCACCGCAGACGAGGGCCGCGAGACTCCTGCGCCCCGCGCCGCTGCTGGTGATAGCTGTCATGCCGTCCGTCCTCACGTCCCGGGCGGTGTCCCCGTTGGGGTCCCTCCTGGCGAGGGCCCCGCCGGCACGCGCCGTGTCCGTTGCCTGATGCACGCCATTCGGAGCGGTCGGCACGGCGGATTGGTCGAACTTTCGCCCGCGTTTTCGGGCCGTCCGTCCGTACTCCCATCCGGATGCCGTCGCGCTCCGAATGACAGGCGGGACTTCCGACGTACCGCCTGGGTACCGGGCAGGCCCTGGTGGGCGGCCGGAGAGGGGGATGAGTGGAGCCGGAGGAGTTGCTGGTGCTGGTGGCCCATGGCGATCAACAGGCCTTCGAGGAGCTGTACGGCGTGGTGTCGGGACCGGTCTACGGGCTCGTACGGCGGGTGGTGCGCGATCCCGCCCAGTCCGAGGAGGTCGCCCAGGAGGTGCTGCTGGAACTCTGGCGCTCCGCCGCCCGGTTCGACCCCGAGCGCGGCAGCGCCCTCGCCTGGGTACTCACTCTCGCCCACCGCAAGGCCGTCGACCGGGTGCGCAGCGCCCGCGCCGCGAGCGAGCGGGACCAGCGCATCGGCCGACGCGCCGACGGGCCCGCCTTCGACCAGGTCGCGGAGGCGGTGGAGGCCGGTCTCGAACGCGACTGGGTACGCCGCTGCCTCGACGGACTCACCCAACTGCAGCGCCAGTCCGTCACCCTGGCCTACTACGAGGGCTACACCTACCGTGAGGTGGCCCAGCGGCTCTCCGTACCGCTCGGCACCGTCAAGACGCG
Source organism: Streptomyces himalayensis subsp. himalayensis (assembly GCF_013778455.1). Taxonomy (GTDB): domain Bacteria; phylum Actinomycetota; class Actinomycetes; order Streptomycetales; family Streptomycetaceae; genus Streptomyces; species Streptomyces himalayensis. Next base: position 93,792 of record NZ_JACEHE010000023.1, read on the forward strand.
GATGCGGGACGGACTGACGCGGCTGCGCGAATGCCTGGGAGGGGCGGTATGAGGCGCGACCTCCACTCGCTCGCGGCCCCCTACGCACTCAACGCGCTGGACGCCCGGGAACGGCGCCGCTTCGAGCGGCATCTCAGGCGCTGCGAGCGCTGCGCCGGAGAGGTGCGCGCCCTGGCCGAGGACGCGGTCCGCCTCGCCTGGTCGGCAGCGGCCCCGGCACCGCCCGCCCTCCGGGAGAGAGTGCTGACCGCCGTACGCACGACACCCCAGGAGACGCCGCGGCAGGAGGCGGCATGGCAGCGGACACGCGCGCGTGGAACGGAGCGCCCTCCACGCGCGCGTGCGCTGTTCGTCCCCTTCGCGACCGCCACCGCCGCCGCGGCCCTCGTCGTGGCCGCCCTGTTCGGCGTTCAGCTCGACCGCACACAGGACCGCCTCGACCGGGAGCGGGCCGCCGCGAGTGAGATCGCACACGTCCTGGCGGCGCCCGACGCGCGGTCCACCGGGCAGCAGGACGTCCGGGGCCGCGGCATCAACGTGGTCGCCTCCGCGTCCCAGGACCGCGCGGTGGTGACCGTCACGGGCCTCGGCACTCCGCCGGACGACCGGGTCCACCAGCTGTGGGCCATGGACAAAACCGGTTCGCCGCGCTCCCTGGGCCTCCTCGACGGCGACACGCCGAAGGTCGTCGGGGGCTTGAACACATCGGCGACTTCACTTGCCGTCACAACGGAACCTGCGGGCGGTTCACACCAGCCCACCAGCGCCCCTCTTGTCCAACTCGCCCTGAAATAAGTTGGATTCGTAGAGTGACTCCCAACCCCCTTACGGGGGAAGTGAATCCAATGACCGGGATACACGGGTGTCCTGACGGGGCGATAGGGTTAACCTGCCCGGGCCGGGTGCCCGCCGTATGGGTGGGTTGACGCGTGGGGAGTGTCATGGAACAGATAACAGTGCGCAGCAGGGCGCGTGTCCCTGCGATCACGTGCGGGAGCAGCGCCACCAGTGCGCGCCTCGACCGACATCTCTCGGTCTTGGGCGGTCCCGCCGTCCCGCAGCGCGAGGCGGCTGAGGCGACGTCGCTGATGCGCGAGATAACCACACGGGATGTCGCGCACGACCGCAGCAGCAGGGGGGCACGCGTCAGGCGCCTCTCCCTCTTCGCGCCGCTGCGACGCCTGCGCCGTTCACTGTTCGGCAGCCACTGACAGAACGCCGTCAACGGCTTCCAGCGGCAGATACGTTCCGCGCGCAGGCGGATACACCGCTCCGGCGCCCCGCTGCGATCTCGCGTCCGTCTTCCCCACGGCATGCGGCAGCGCCCCCGGTGTGTTCGCCCGCGCGGCCACGGCTTGCGCACGGCACCCTCCCCAGTGCCGCGATCATCCGGAAGGTGTCCCCGACCTTTCCCGCGCGTAACACTTTTGTCATGCAGCGCTGTTGACGCAGCAATGTGGTGAGGCCAGTGTGGCTGATCGTTTGGCCATTACATATAACTTCACCCCGGAGGCGCCCGCGTGTGTGACCTGCACGATCACCATGAGCACGAGTCCCAGCCCGCCGATGGTCCCTCTCTGAGCCGGCGCCGCATCATGCAGATGCTCGGAGCGGCCGGAGTGACCACGGCCGTGATGGCCGCGGAGGCCGACCCGGCGATGGCCGCCGCGGCGGACGCCGGCAGCCCGGCCGAGTACCAGGCACCGGAGGGCCTCGCCGAGGACAGCCCGGCCAAGTCCGCGGCGCTCGACTGGATCAAGGCCAACAGCGACGGCATCACCGGCCTGAACGCCGAGATCTGGGAGCACGCCGAGCTCAGCCTCCGCGAGTGGAAGTCCTCGATCGCCGAGGCCGAGTTCCTGCAAAAGGCCGGATTCGAGGTCGAGTTCGGAACGGCGGGCTTCCCTACCGCGTTCACCGCCACGTACGCCTACGGCAAGGGCGGTCCGGTTCTGGGGTTCAGCGGCGAGTACGACGCGCTGCCCGGCCTCTCGCAGAACAAGGGCGTCGGACACCACGATCCGCGCGAGTACATCCACGACCCCTTCGCGCCGAGCTACGGGCCCGGACACGGCTGCGGCCACAGCGCGCTGGGCACGGCAGCGGCCGCTGCAGCGGCAGCGGTCGCGCAGGCGGCGGCGAAGCACAAGCTGCCGGTGACGGTGAAGTTCTTCGGCTCCACCGCCGAGGAGGCGCTGATCGGCAAGACGTACGCGGTCAGCAAGGGCGTCTACGAGGGTCTCGACGCCTTCCTCGACTGGCACCCCTCGACGGCCAACGCGACCGGCTGGGGCACAAGTACCGCGATGACCGCCGTGACCTTCACCTTCCTCGGCGTGGCCGGCCACGGTGGCACCCCGCTCGGCAACAAGAGCGCGCTGGACGCGGCCGTGATGATGGCGACCCTGTCCGAGTTCCTCCGCGAGGAGAACCTCGCCCCCTCGGGCCGTCTCCACTGGGTGATCAACAACGGCGGAGACATACCGAACGTCACCCCCGAGATAGCCGAGATCTCGTACTACGTACGCGAAGGCAGCCCGGCCCGCGTCCAGGTGCTTCTCGACAAGGTGATCGCCGTCTCCGAGGCGGCCGCCAAGGCCAGCCAGACGAAGGTGCAGCACCGCATCACGTCCGCCTGCTGGAACCAGCTGCCGTCCAAGTCCTTCGCGGAACTGCTGCACGAGAACATGCGGCAGATCGGACCGCCCGAGTTCAGCGACGAGGCACAGCGGCTGGCCAAGGAGCTGCAGGAGTCGCTCGGCCTGCCGGTGAAGGGCATGCACGACACGGTCGCCGATCTGACCGCGCCCAACCCGGTCTTCATGGGCGGTGGTTCGACCGACGTCGCCGACATCAGCTGGAACGTGCCCACCGTGTCGATGGGCGCGGCCCTCGCCCCGATCGGCACCAAGATGCACACGTGGTCCACCGCCGCGTGCGCGGCCGCCGCTCCCGGCCAGGCCGCCGTGATCGCCGCCGCCAAGTATCTGGCCGCGACCGCCGTCGATCTCATCACCCAGCCGGAGCGGCTGAAGGCGATCAAGGACGAGTTCGCGGAGCGTACGAAGGGCGTCGAGTGGAAGACGGCCCTGCCCGACGGCTATGAGCCGCCCATGTACGAGCCGCCGGCGTGGTTCCTGCGCAAGACCGGCCAGTCGTGGCCCCCGGAGAACATCACCTGGCCGCCCAAGAGGGTTGTGTCCCAGGAGAAGTTCGCCTCGCTGGGCCCGGAGCTCGCGGCTCAGAAGTAGCCGTACGCACGTCGCTCACCGCCCGCCGTTCGCGCAGCGGCGGTCGGCGAGCGGTGCGAACACCGCGATCGGCATTCGATCCGCGGTCTGACGTATCCGGGTGCGCGGTGTGGCCGACAAGGTGCCCGGTGCCGGTTGCTGAGATCAGAGCAGCGCGAACTGGCCCTCCGGGCCTTCCTCGAGATGGTCCAGTACGGAGGCGGGTTGCCGGGCCGTCGGGGGCACGGGAAGGACCCCCGATCGGTGCAGTTCGGTCGCCGTGATCGGTGAAGCCAGGGTTTCGGACAACTCGGCCTGCTGCGGCTTGAGTTCGGCGAGGAGCGCGAGGACCGTGATGAGTTCGAGGAGCTCCGACGTCCACCCCTGGGGCCAGGCGCCGGGCCGGATCGCCTCCAGCGTGCCCGGCTCCGGCTGTCCGGTCCTGCGGCTGAACCAGAGTTCCAGTACGCGGGCGCCGCTGACGTGGAAGTCCCAGGCCTCGGCCGGTACGGGTGCGATGCGGCCATCGCCGACGAGCAGGGTCTCCTCGTCGCGGTCGTAGAGGAGCTCGGCGGGCCGGGCGGGGAGAGGGGCGCGGACGTAGGGGCGGCGGCCGCCGGGGAGTTTGGGCCGTTCGCCGGTGCCGTGCGTGACGCGGCCGTCCCTGATGTCGCCGTGGAGCATCAGCCACAGCATGCGGTGCCCGAGCCTGGTCCCGTGCGCCCAGACGTCGGCGTCGGCGGTCAGCGGGACCCGGCACCCGGAGGCGTCGGGTTGCGCGACGGCGAGTGTCCAGGCCAGGACGTCTGCCGGTTCCGGACGTTCACCGAGGCGGTGGGCGAGATGGTCGAGCAGGCCAGGTGCGAGGTTCGGTTCGAGGCCACCGGGGCGGCGGTACAGCGGGCGGATGCGGCCGGGGCGGCCGGCGGGGGAGCGGCCGTCGGGCAGCAGGGCCGTGGCCAGCAGGGCGGGACCGGACGCGTCCGGGACATAGCCCAGTTCGACGGCGAAGAACTGGTGCTCGTCGGCGACCCGCCACAGCTCCGGGCGGGCCGTGTCGATCAGCCGGTGGTCCGGTATGAGCCACTGCTCGTCGAACGGCCCGTGCAGGACGCGTACCGGCTCGGGGCAGGGGCCCGACTCGCGGGCCAGCCGCCCGGTGCCGCCCGGGTGTCCGGGGAGCTGGGCCACGGCGGTGCCCAGGGTGCGGGACCGTGTCGGCTGCAGCAGCACCTCGCGCGCGGGCTCTTCCGCCCGTATGAAGGCATCCCAACGGGCCTTCAGGGAAGGGGCGTCCGGCGCCATCGGCCAGGCGCGGCCCAGCCGCAGGGGTGCGACGGACCACGGCATGAGGTCCGCGAGCAGCGGAGCGTCGTCGTGCGTCACGCTCGGCATCGTACGTCGTGGTCAGTCGGCGTCGAGGGTGACCGTGAAGGAGAAGCGGTCGCCCCGGTAGTGGATGCGGGCCACGTCCAGGGCGCGGCCCTCCTCGTCGTAGCTGATGCCCGTGTAGTGCAGGATCGGGCTGAGCAGCGGCACCTGGAGCAGGCGGGCGGTCTCCGGGTCCGCGAGCCGCGCCTCGACGGTGTCGGTGATCCGGCTGATCCGGGCGCCCACCACGTCGCGCAGGACCCTCGTCATGGGCCAGCGCTCCAGATCGGCGGGGTAGATGCGTTCGGCGATGTCGGGCCGTACGTAGTTGCGCGCGTGGTTGGTGGGCTCGCCGGTCCCTTCGTCGCTGCGCAGCCGGTGGTACATCATCACGTCCGTACCGTCCGGGAAGTGTTCGGCGAGGTCCGGTGGCACCGGTGAGGTGCCGTGGTCGAGGAGACGGGTGCTCATGCCCGACTGCTGGGCGACGATCGCGTCGACGGAGCCCAGCAGTCGTACGGGCGCGGCGCGCTGGGCGGCCGGCTCGATGAAGGTGCCGCGCCGCCGGTGCCGGCTGATCAGGCCCTCGTCCTCGAGTTCCTTGAGCGCCTGACGCATGGTCAGCACGCTCACCCCGTAGTGACCGGCGAGCTGCTCCTCGGTGGGGAGCCGTAGCGGGGCGTCCTCAGGTCGGCCCAGTATCGATGCCCGTAGCGACTGCGACACCTGGTACCACAACGGCAGTTTGCGGTTCAGGACGATCGAGTCCGGGGCAAAAGCGGTCACGATATCTCCGGCATCGGTTACTGAGGGGCTCGGCAAGGGTTCTATCCAGCTCTACCCTCCGCCGGCGAGTCAAAGGGTGCGCGGGCCGCCCTCCGTGAAATGGCGCTCAAGACCCTGCCACACGTCGTCGTAACGGCTCTGCAAGTGCTCGGCCTCCGCCGCCTGCGCGGTGAGCGTCACCGGCCAGCGCGTCTCGAACATGAACGCAAGACCATCGTCGAGCTTCTGCGGCTTCAGTTCGGCCGCGCTCGCCCGGTCGAAGGTCTCACGGTCCGGACCGTGCGCCGACATCATGTTGTGCAGCGAGCCGCCGCCCGGCACGAAGCCCCCCGGGCCGGAGGTCTTGGCGTCGTACGCGCCCTCGATCAGGCCCATGTACTCGCTCATCACGTTGCGGTGGAAGTACGGCGGGCGGAAGGTGTCCTCGCCCACCAGCCAGCGCGGCGCGAAGACCACGAAGTCGACGCCCGCGAGGCCCGGCGTGTCCGACGGCGACGTGAGCACCGTGAAGATCGACGGGTCCGGGTGGTCATAGCTGACGGTGCCGAGGACATTGAAGGAGCGCAGGTCGTAGACGTACGGCACATGGTTGCCGTGCCAGGCGACGACATCCAGCGGCGAGTGGTCGTACGTCGCCTCCCAGAGGTTCCCGCAGAACTTGTTCACCACCTCCACGGGGCCCTCGACGTCCTCGTACGCGGCGACCGGCGCCCTGAAGTCACGCGGGTTCGCGAGGCCGTTGGCGCCGATCGGGCCCAGGTCGGGGAGGCGGAAGGGGGCTCCGTAGTTCTCGCAGACATAGCCGCGGGCGGGCGGGGTCTGTCCGTCCGCCGCTTCGGTGTCGAGCAGCTCCACCCGGAAGCGCACCCCGCGCGGGATCAGCGCCACCTCGCCCGGCTCGGCGTGCAGCAGGCCGAACTCGGTGTGCAGCAGCAGCCCGCCGCGCTCCGGGACGATGAGCAGCTCGCCGTCGGCGTCGCTGAACACCCGGCGCATGGAGGAGTCGGCGTGGTACAGATGCACGGCCATGCCCGTGCGCTGGGTCGCGTCGCCGTTGCCGCCGAGCGTCCACAGGCCCGCGAGGAAGTCCGTCCCGGCGGGGGGCTCCGGCAGCGGGTCCCAGCGCAGCCGGTTGGGGTCGGGCACCGTCTCGGTGAACGGTGCCGTGCGGACCGTGCCGTTGCCGATGCGGACGAAGGCGGGGTGCGCGGCCGACGGGCGGATCCGGTACAGCCATGAGCGGCGGTTGTGGGCACGCGGTTCGGTGAACGCGCTGCCGCTCAGCTGCTCCGCGTACAGCCCGAGCGGTGCGCGCTGGGGTGTGTTGCGGCCGAGCGGCAGGGCGCCCGGCACGGCCTCCGAGCTGTGCTCGTTGCCGAAGCCCGAGAGATAGGCCAGGCCCTCGGCTGTCTTCCTGGCGTCGTCCCCGCTCATCTTGGCTCCCTCGGCTCCTCGCCGGCGCGGTCGGTGCTCGGTGCTGGGCTCGGTGCTGTCCGTGTATGCAGTCAGCATCCCTGTATGCAGTCAGGATCCCTTGATTTCTATGCTTGACCATAGGATTAGGGGGGCCCCTGTGCAAGAGCCGCAAGAGCCGTCGGTGTGGCGCGGGAAGGTGTCGTCGCGCGGATCGTCAAGCGGATCGTGTTCGTCGCGCGGATCGCCAAGCGGATCGTCAAGGGGGCGTGCTTCGTCGTAGGGGCGCGAAAACCAGTACGCGAAAGGCATCATGAAGCCCGTGCCTCTTCCCGCCTCGTTGCGCCGTGCACCCGTTCAGCGGCGTAGTGCCGAGCGGCTGACCCGCATCCTCGACGCCTGCGCCGAGCTCCTGGACGAGGTCGGCTACGACGACCTGAGCACGCGCGCGGTGGCGGACCGCGCGGGCGTGCCGATCGGCTCCGTCTACCGCTTCTTCTCCAACAAGCGAGCCATGGCCGACGCGCTGGCCCAGCGCAATCTGGAGAACTACGCGGAGCGGATCACCGAGCGGCTGGCCGCGATCCCCGCCGGCGACTGGCGCCCGGCCATGGACGCCGTGCTCGACGAGTACCTCGCCATGAAGCGGACCGCCCCGGGCTTCTCGCTCGTCGACTTCGGCAATCAGATCCCGGTCGGCACGCGGGGAGCCGAACCCAACCACCGTGTCGCCGACCGCCTCACCGACCTGCTCGCCGCCCATCTGGGCCGTGACCCCGACGAGGCCCTGCGCCGCACCTTCCTGGTGGCCGTCGAGTCGGCCGACGCCCTGGTCCAGCTCGCCTTCCGGCTGGGTCCGCCGGGTCACGGTGACGAGCGGATCATCGAGGAGACGCGGGAGCTGCTGCGGGGCTATCTGGCGCGGACTCTCGACTGAGGGTTCGCTTCCGTGCATACCGGTCGGTATGCTCACCCTCACTCGTATCCGCGGCGGCTGCACCCGCAGGCCGCCGCTCGTGCGCCACCGTTCCCGCGTGCCACCGTCGCCGCCCCGGGGAGGACCCCATGTCCCGTACCGCCCTGCGTATCTGCCCGCTCTGCGAAGCCACCTGCGGTCTCGTCCTCACCATCGACAACACCCCCGACGGCGAGCGGGTGACCAGCGCCCGAGGTGACCGGAACGACGTCTTCAGCCGGGGGTTCATCTGCCCCAAGGGCGCCTCCTTCGGGGCGGTGGACAGCGACCCGGACCGGCTCCGGACGCCGCTCGTACGCAAGGACGGCAGGCTTCAGGAGGCGAGCTGGGACGAGGCGTTCGACGCCGTCGCCGCCGGGCTGCGGCCGCTCGTCGAGACCTACGGGCCGAACAGCGTGGGCGTCGTCCTCGGCAACCCCAATGTGCACACCATGGCCGGGGCCCTCTACCCGCCGGTGCTGATCGGCGCGATCAGGACCCGCAATATCTTCACGGCCAGCACCGTCGACCAGATGCCCAAGCACGTCTCCAGCGGACTGCTCTACGGCGACGCGCTCGCGATACCCGTGCCCGATCTGGACCGCACCGACCATCTGCTCCTCATCGGCGCCAACCCGCTCGAGTCCAACGGCAGTCTGTGCACCGCACCCGACTTCCCGGGCAAGCTCAAGGCGCTGCGTGCGCGGGGCGGCACACTCACGGTGATCGATCCGCGGCGTACGCGCACGGCGAAGCTCGCGGACCGGCACGTCGCCATCCGGCCCGGCACGGACGCCCTGCTGCTGGCGGCCATGGTGCACGTCCTCTTCGAGGAGCGGCTGACCGATCTCGGCGCGCTGACGGGCCATGTGGAAGGGGTCGCGGAGGTCGGCGAGGCAGTACGGGAGTTCACCCCGGAAGCCGTCGCGGAGGCCTGCGACGTGCCGGCTGCCGACATCCGTGCCATGGCACGCGAGCTGGCCGCCGCCCCGACCGCCGCCGTCTACGGCCGCATCGGCAGCTGCACCGTCCCCTTCGGAACCCTCGGCAGCTGGCTGGTCGACGTCCTGAACATCCTCACCGGGAACCTGGACCGGCCCGGCGGCGCCCTCTTCCCGCTTGCCGCCACCGATCGGGCGCCGCGGCCCGCCGGTCCCGGCAGGGGGTTCGCGCTCGGCCGCTGGCGCAGCCGGGTGAGCGGGCACCCCGAGGCCAAGGGGGAACTGCCCCTGGCGGCACTCGCGGAGGAGATCGACACGCCCGGCGGCTCTGGCTCTGGCTCCGGCGCCGCGGACGCCGGCCCGATCCGCGCCGTCATCGCCATCGCCGCCAACCCCGTCCTCTCCGCGCCCGACGGCGACCGGCTCGACAAGGCTCTGGAGTCCCTCGACTTCATGGTCAGCATCGACCCGTATCTGAACGAGACCTCCCGGCACGCGGACGTCGTACTGCCCCCGCCCCCGCCCGCGCAGAGCCCGCACCACGACTTCGCCTTCAACGCCTTCGCCGTGCACAACCAGGTCCGCTACACCCGGGCTGCCATTCCCCTCGAAGCGGGGAGGATGGCCGAGACCGAGATCCATGCGCGGCTGGTGCTCGCGGCCTCGGGCATGCATGGCGCGGAACCGGACGCCGTCGACGCCATGGTCATCGACCGGACGCTCGGCAAGGCCGTCACCGAACCGCACTCGCCGGTGCACGGCCGCGATCCGAAGGAACTCGCCGCACAGCTCACCGGCGAGAGCGGTCCCGAGCGGCGGCTGGACATGATGCTGCGCCTCGGCCCGTACGGCGACGGGTTCGGCGCCGACCCCGACGGCCTCACCCTCGACCGGCTGCTAGTGCCCCAACAGGCAACGTTCGCCCCGTCGCGACGCCCGGCACGCACTCTCGCCGCACCGGCCGAAAGCCCAAGTACGTCCAGTACGAGGACTTCCGGCCGGCACGCCGAGAGCACGCACCGGACGCCGCTCCTTGACGGGCAAACGTTGCCTGCCGGGGCACTAGCCCACCCGCACGGCATCGATCTCGGCCCGCTCCAGCCGCGGATCCCCGGGCCCCTCAAGACCCGCAGCGGCCGTATCGAGCTGCTGCCCGCGCCGATCGCCGAGGACCTGCCGCGGCTGAAGAAGAGCCTCGCCGAGCGCCCCGCGGAACTGGTCCTCGTCGGCCGCCGCCATCTGCGCTCCAACAACAGCTGGATGCACAACATCCCGGCCCTCACGGGCGGCACCAATCGATGCACCCTGCACGTCCACCCCGACGACGCGGCGCGGCTCGGCCTCACCGACGGTGCGTACGCGCTCCTCAAGGGCGCCGGGGGAGAGGTGAGCGCTCCCGTGGAGATCACCGACACGGTACGTCCCGGAGTCGTCAGCCTCCCGCACGGCTGGGGCCACGACCGTCCCGGCACCCGGCTGCGGGCCGCCGCAACCGACCCCGGCGTCAACGTGAACCAGCTGCTCGACGGCACCCTCCTGGACCCGCTGTCAGGCAACGCCGTGCTCAACGGGATCCCCGTTGGCATAACACCAACGCCGTGACCTGGAGTTTTGCGCTTATTGCTCGCGTGTCAACATCTTGTTAAGCCCAACTTTGGCGACCTAACGTCGTGCCACCCCCGGCCCCCGAGGGGTGTTCAAGGGCGAACGTTAGGTATCCCACTCATGCTGACCATCCTCGGCTTCGCCATGATCGCGACCTTCCTGGTCCTGATCATGATGAAGAAGATGTCGCCGATAGCGGCGCTGGTTCTGATCCCCGCACTGTTCTGTGTGTTCGTCGGAAAGGGAGCGAAGCTCGGCGACTACGTCATCGAAGGGGTGGGCAACCTCGCGCCCACCGCCGCGATGCTGATGTTCGCCATCGTCTACTTCGGCGTGATGATCGACGTCGGCCTGTTCGACCCGATCGTCCGGGGCATCCTCCGCTTCTGCAAGGCGGACCCCCTGCGCATCGTCGTCGGTACGGCCGTGCTCGCGGCGATCGTCTCGCTCGACGGTGACGGCTCGACCACCTTCATGATCACCGTCTCGGCGATGTACCCGCTGTACAAGCGCCTCAAGATGAGCCTGGTCGTGATGACCGGTGTCGCCGCCACCGCCAACGGCGTCATGAACACCCTGCCGTGGGGCGGCCCGACCGCCCGCGCCGCCACCGCCCTCAAGCTCGACGCGGGCGACATCTTCGTCCCGATGATCCCGGCGCTCGCGGTCGGCCTGCTCTTCGTGATCGTCCTCTCGTACTTCCTCGGTCTGCGCGAGCGCAGGCGGCTCGGCGTCCTCACGCTCGACGACGTGCTCGTCGAGGAGAAGGAGCAGGAGTCCGAGACGGTGCTCGTCGGTGCCGGCGTCGGCGGCTCGGGCGACGAGAAGGTGCGTACTGCCAAGGTCACCGGCGGCTCCGGCTCGGGCACCGACGCGGACGCGACCGCGGACGCCGAGGACGACGGCTTCAAGGGCCTCGACCCGAACCGGCCCACGCTGCGCCCGAAGCTGTACTGGTTCAACGCCGCGCTGACCGTTGTGCTGCTCACCGCCATGATCATGGAGTGGCTGCCGATCCCGGTGCTGTTCATTCTCGGTGCCGCGCTCGCCCTCACGGTCAACTTCCCGCACATGAAGGACCAGAAGGCCCGGATCGCCGCCCACGCCGACAACGTCCTCAACGTCTCCGGCATGGTCTTCGCCGCCGCCGTCTTCACCGGCGTCCTGCAGGGCACCGGCATGGTCGACCACATGGCCAAGTGGCTCGTCGACGTCATCCCGGACGCCATGGGCCCGCACATGGGTCTCGTCACCGGCCTCCTCAGCCTGCCGCTCACCTACTTCATGTCCAACGACGGCTTCTACTTCGGCGTCCTGCCCGTCCTCGCCGAGGCCGGCGCCGCCCACGGCGTCAGCCCGCTGGAGATCGCCCGCGCCTCGCTCGTCGGCCAGCCGCTGCACATGTCGAGCCCGCTGGTCCCCGCCGTCTACGTCCTCGTCGGCATGGCCAGGGTCGAATTCGGCGACCACACCCGCTTCGTGGTGAAGTGGGCCGCGCTCACATCCCTGGTGGTGCTCGGCGCCGGAATCCTGTTCGGCATCATCTGATCCATGACCGACACCGCCATACCCGGGCCCGGTGGGAACCGCGGCTGGCTGCTCCGCCTCGTCATCGCCTTCGCCTTCGCGCAGGGGGCCGTGTCGATGGCACGGCCCGCCGTCTCCTACCGGGCCCTCGCTCTGGGCGCGGACGAACGGGCGATCGGTGTGATCGCCGGTGTGTACGCGCTCCTTCCGCTGTTCGCCGCCGTACCGCTGGGACGCAGGACCGACCACGGCCGGTGCGCGCCGCTCCTGTCCGTCGGTGTCGTCCTGATCTCCGGCGGATGCGCGCTCAGCGGTACGGCGGACTCGCTGCTCGCCATGGCGGCATGGAGCGGCGTGATGGGGCTCGGCCATCTCTGCTTCGTCATCGGCGCCCAGTCGATCGTCGCGAGGCAGTCCGCGCCCGCCGAACAAGACCGCAATTTCGGCCACTTCACCATCGGCGCCTCGCTCGGCCAGCTGGTCGGGCCCATCGCCGCGGGGTACGTGGTGTCCGGCGGGGACGGTGCGGGCTCCGGGCACAGCGGCGCCCTCTCCGGGCAGGCGGGTGCGATGGCGCACACCAGCGCGCTCGCGCTGATCGTCGCGGCCGTGGTGGCCGCGGTGTCGTTCACCTCGCTGTGGCGCATCGAGCGGGGTACGCCGCGGGATTCACGTAAGGCGGAGGGCCCGCGCGTTCCCGTGCACCGCATCCTGCGTACCCGGGGTGTGCCAGCCGGCATCTTCATCAGCCTCGCCGTGCTGTCGGCGACCGACATCCTCACCGCGTATCTGCCCGTCGTCGGCGAACACCGGGGCATCGCGCCGTCCGTGGTCGGTCTGCTGCTCAGCCTGCGTGCCGCGGCGACGATCGCGTGCCGCCTGGTGCTGCCCCCGATGCTGCGGCTGCTCGGCCGGGCCATGCTGCTCACCGTGACGTGCCTGATCGGGGGCCTGGTGTGCGCGGGGATCGCGTTCCCCGTCCCGGTCTGGGCCCTCGCCGTGATGCTCGCCGTGCTCGGCTTCTGCCTCGGTGTCGGGCAGCCACTGTCCATGACGACGGTCGTCCAGGCCGCCCCCGAGGACGCCCGCTCCACCGCCCTCGCCCTGCGGCTCACCGGCAACCGGCTCGGCCAGGTCGCCGCACCCGCGGGAGCCGGACTGGTCGCGGGGGTCGCGGGGACGGCGGCACCGTTCGTGATGCTGGGTGTGCTGCTGGTGGTGGCCTCCGGGCTGGGGCTCCGGCGAGGGGCGCCGGTCGCCGCGGAGGACGCCCCGGCGGCGCGTCGTGACGAGCGGGCCAAGGGGGCGGCGAGCCGCACGAAGTAAGCGGGGCATGCGTTCCGACCAGAACAGCCGTTGTCTATCGGCCTGTTCATGCCGGAGTCGTTCCCTCTCGGTGAGTAACCGGCTAACGTTCCGGCACCGCCTGTTCACTCAGGTGGTATCCCAGCACTTACGTCGCAGCCGCATCTCGAATACTGGGCGGGACCCCAATGACTCGCGCCATATCGCTTCGCAACGTCACAAAGACGTACGGCCGGAACGTACGGGCCGTCGACCGTTTCACGCTCGACATCGCGCCGGGGGAGTTCGTGGTCCTCCTCGGACCCTCGGGCTGCGGAAAGTCGACCGTACTGCGCATGATCGCCGGACTCGAGGACATCACCGAGGGCGAACTGCTGCTGGACGGCGAGCGCGTGGACGGTGTAGCGCCCGGCGAACGTGACATGGCCATGGTCTTTCAGAACTTCGCCCTGTATCCGCGCATGACGAACCGCGACAACATCAGCTTCCCGCTGCGGATGGAGAAATCGAGCGAGGACCCCCGTCCGCGCGTCGAGGCAACCGCCCGCATGCTGGGCATCGAGGACATCCTCGACCGCTACCCGAGCCAGCTCTCCGGCGGCGAGCGGCAGCGGGTCGCGATGGGCCGGGCCGTCAGCCGGCGCCCCTCGTGCTTCCTGATGGACGAGCCGCTGTCCAACCTCGACGCCAAGCTCCGCAACCACCTGCGGGCCGAAATCTCCCGGCTCACCCGGGAGTTGGGCGTCACCACGGTCTACGTGACGCACGACCAGGCCGAAGCCATGTCGCTCGGCGACCGCGTCGCGATCATGCGCGGCGGTGTGCTGCAGCAGGTGAGCAGGCCGCGCGACGTCTACGCCGTCCCGGCGAACATCTTCGTGGCGACGTTCATCGGCACCCCGCGCATCAATCTGCTGGAGGCCACCGTCCACGCCCCACTCGACGGCCGTATGTCGATCGACCTGCGCCGGCAGCGGCTGCCCCTGCCCGAACCGCTCAGCCCCGACCACCAGTTGCTGCGCATCCAGCAGGGGCGGCGGATCGTGGTCGGCCTCCGCTCCGAGGCGGTGCGCATAGCGACCCCGGCCGAGGCGCGCCCCGGTGAGGTGCCGATCAGCGGGCTCGTCGAGCACATGGAGTACCAGGGCCATGAGGCGCTGGTCCACTTCAACACCGGCTCCCGGCCCGCCGTGGTGGCCGACCTCGAGTCGCCCCGGCCGGCGCCCGCCCCGCGTCGGCGGCGCAGGGCGCCCGGGGCCGGGGTGCTGAGCCGGTGGATGGAGTCGGCGGGCGCCAGGGCCGGCTCGGATCCGGCCCCTGCGATGGGACCGGTGGTCGCCGTGGACGACCCGGACCCCTTCGCCCGGGAGACACCTGCACCGGGGGCCGGTCGCCCCGCCACCGGAACGAGCGACCTGGTCGTGCGCACCAGCCCCGACGTGCAGCTGCGCCCCGGAGCGCAGGTACCGCTCCTGGTCGATCTGGCGCACCTGTACGTCTTCGACGTGGAGGGCCGCCGGATCTGTCCGGCGCCTTCGGTGTTGCCGGGGCTGGATGTCTGACGGGGCGCGTGCCCCCAGGTCTGGCGCCGAGCCGTAGTCGTCGAGGGAGCCCTGATGGGTGGGCACAACCCACGACGTACAGTGCGTCGCGTACGGCCTGTGCCCCTGGCGCCCAAAAACTAACGGCGCTAGTTTGGGCGCCGGACGACGGACGCCGGCACGGAGGTACGCGATGAAGGCCCACGACGGAATGTACATCGACGGATCGTGGCGGCCGGCCGCAGGCCCCGACACGATCGCGGTCGTGAACCCCGCCGACGAGCAGGTCATCGCCCACGTCCCGGCGGGCACGGCCGAGGACGTCGACGCCGCCGTGCGCGCCGCCCGCGCCGCGCTCCCCGCTTGGGCCGCGACCCCGCCCGCCGAGAGGGCCGCCCGTATCGCCGCCCTGCGCGACGTCCTGGCCGCCCGCAAGGACGAGATCGCCGAGACCGTCACCGCCGAGCTGGGCGCTCCCCTGCCGTTCGCGCAGAGGGTGCACGCGGGCCTGCCGATCGCCGTCGCGGGCTCGTACGCCGAGCTGGCGGCGACGTACCCCTTCGAGGAGAAGGCCGGCAACTCCATGGTGCTGCTCGAACCGGTCGGCGTCGTCGGGGCGATCACGCCCTGGAACTACCCGCTGCACCAGATCGTCGCCAAGGTGGCACCCGCCCTCGCGGCGGGTTGCACCGTCGTCCTCAAGCCCGCCGAGGACACCCCGCTCACCGCACAGCTCTTCGCCGAGGCGGTGCATGAAGCGGGCGTGCCCTCAGGGGTGTTCAACCTGGTCACCGGCCTGGGCCCGGTCGCCGGCCAGGCGCTCGCCGAGCACGAGGGCGTCGACCTGGTGTCCTTCACCGGCTCCACCGCCGTCGGCAGGCAGATCGGTGCGGTGGCCGGCGCGGCCGTCAAGCGCGTCGCGCTGGAGCTCGGCGGCAAGTCGGCCAACGTCATCCTGCCCAGCGCCGACCTCGCCAAGGCAGTCAGCGTCGGCGTCGCCAACGTCATGTCCAACTCCGGCCAGACCTGCAGCGCCTGGACCCGCATGCTCGTCCACCGCGACCAGTACGACGAGGCGGTGCAGCTCGCCGCGGAGGCCGTCGGCAAGTACGGCGACCGCATCGGCCCCCTCGTCAACGCCAAGCAGCACGATCGCGTGCGCGGCTACATCGAGAAGGGCGTGGCGGAGGGCGCGCGGCTCGTCGCGGGCGGCCCCGAAGCTCCCCGCGAGCAGGGCTACTTCGTCAGCCCCACCGTGTTCGCCGACGTCACCGAGGACATGACCATCGCGCAGGAGGAGATCTTCGGCCCGGTCCTGTCGATCCTGAAGTACGCCGACGAGGACGACGCCCTGCGTATCGCCAACGGCACCGTGTACGGCCTCGCGGGCGCCGTCTGGGCCGGCGACGACGAGGAGGCGGTCGCCTTCGCGCGGCGTATGGACACCGGGCAGGTCGACATCAACGGCGGCCGCTTCAACCCGCTTGCCCCCTTCGGCGGATACAAGCAGTCGGGCGTCGGGCGGGAGCTCGGTACGCACGGTCTGGCCGAGTACCTCCAGACCAAGTCCCTCCAGTTCTGATTCCCGCTGATCCGAGGAGCCTGAAGCCCACCATGGTCCGCGCCGCCGTCCTGCCCGCCATCGGCTCTCCTCTGGAGATCACCGAGATCGAGCTGCCTGAGCCCGGGCCCGGCCAGGTGCGGGTACGCCTCGCCGCCGCCGGTGTCTGCCACTCCGACCTGTCCCTGTCCAACGGCACCATGCGGGTGCCCGTACCCGCCGTGCTCGGCCACGAGGGCGCCGGCACGGTCGTCGCCGTCGGCGAGGGCGTCACGCGCGTCGCACCCGGCGACGGCGTCGTCCTCAACTGGGCGCCGTCGTGCGGCCGTTGCCACGCCTGCTCGCTCGGCGAGGTGTGGCTGTGCGCCGACGCGCTGACGGGCGCGGGCGATGTGCACGCGAAGAGGGCCCACGACGGTGCCGACCTCCACCCCGGCCTGAACGTCGCCGCGTTCGCCGAGGAGACCGTCGTCGCCGAGCGCTGTGTGCTGCCTGCGCCGGACGGCGTGCCGCTCACCGACGCGGCCCTGCTGGGCTGCGCCGTGCTCACCGGGTACGGCGCCGTCCACAACTCGGCGCGGGTCCGCGAGGGCGAGTCCGTCGCGGTCTTCGGCGTCGGCGGGGTCGGCCTGGCCACGCTTCAGGCCGCCCGGATCGCGGGCGCCTCGAAGATCGTGGCCGTCGACGTGTCCCCGGAGAAGGAGGAGCTGGCTCGTCGCGCGGGCGCCACCGACTATGTCGTCGCCTCCGAGAACACCGCACGCGAGATCCGCGGACTCACCGGCAAGCAGGGCGTGGACGTCGCCGTGGAGTGCGTCGGGCGCGCCGTGACCATCCGTACCGCCTGGGAGTCCACCCGGCGCGGCGGCCGCACCACGGTCGTCGGCATCGGCGGCAAGGACCAGCAGGTGGCCTTCAACGCCCTGGAGATCTTCCACTGGGGCCGCACCCTCTCCGGCTGCGTCTACGGAAACTCCGACCCGGCCGAGGACCTCCCCGCTCTCGGGGACCACATCCGCTCGGGCCACCTCGACCTCGGCGCCCTCGTGACCGAGCACATCGCTCTCGACGGCATCCCGGCGGCGTTCGACAACATGCTCGCGGGCAAGGGCGGCCGGGCGCTGGTCGTCTTCTAGCGGAGGGTCTCCCCGACTCGTCGTACACCCCGGCCGCGGTCGCGCGGCCGGGGCCCGCGTGCTGCCCGCGCCCGGATCGCGCCTGATCAACCCATGCATTGCACAGGCAAAACTGCTGCCGCACGACCCGTTGACGTACATACCGTCCGGTCAGTACGTTCCCGGAAATCGCGGAGCCGCCCCCTCTGTTCCGTCCCCCCACATCCCTGTTCCGCCCCCCACACCCCTGTTCCGTCCCCGCACCCACCGGAGTGTGCAGCATGGACACGGCACCCTCAGCAGCATCCGCTCACCCCCGGTCCGCCGCCCCGGCGGACGCCCGCAGCCGCCGCAAGGTGGCGACCGCCGCCGCTCTCGCCTCGGCCGTGGAGTGGTACGACTACTTCGTCTTCGGCATCGCCGCCGCGCTCGTGCTCGGCGATCTGTACTTCCCCGCAGGCAGCCCGTCCGCCGGGGTCCTGGCCTCCTTCGCGACCTTCGCCGTCGGCTTCCTGGCCCGTCCGCTCGGCGGTGTCATCGCAGGTCACCTCGGCGACCAGCGAGGCCGCAAGCCCATGCTGGTCCTCGCGCTCACCCTGATGGGCGTCGCCACCACGGGAATCGGCCTGCTCCCCACGTACCAGACCATCGGCATCGCCGCGCCCGTCCTGCTCGTCCTGCTGCGCGTCATGCAGGGCATCGCCGTGGGTGCGCAGTGGGGCGGCGCGATGCTGCTCGCCACCGAGTACGCCCCGGAGGGCAAGCGCGGGATCTACGGCAGCTTCGTCCAACTCGGCGTCCCCATCGGAGTGGTGACCGCCAACTCCGTCTTCCTGGTGGCCGGCGCGGCCACCAGCGAGAGCGCCTTCGCCGCCTGGGGCTGGCGCGTGCCGTTCCTCATCGGCTTCTTCGTCCTGGGCCTCGCCTGGTACATCCACACCAAGGTCGAGGAGACGCCCGAGTTCCGCGCGGCCGAACGGGCGCTCGCGGAGAAGGAGAAGGGCGAGAAGAGTTCCCCGCTGCGGACGATCCTGCGCGGGCATCTCGGCACGGTGCTGCTGGCAGGCGGGTCGTTCGCCGTGAACACCGCCACCTTCTACATCCTCATCACCGGCATCCTCGACTACACCACCCGCGAACTCGGCATGGAGCGCAGCGCGGTCCTCACCGTCTCCCTCTGCGTCAGCCTCACGCAGCTGGTTCTCATCCCCGCGTCGGCCGCCCTGTCCGACCGGATCGGGCGCATCAGGATCTACGCACTAGGGGCGGTGGGCCTGGCCGTCTGGGCGGTGCCGCTCTTCCTGCTCGTCGACACCGCCTCGCTGCTGTGGCTGGCGGTCGCCTCGTTCGTGACCAGCTGCTTCCTGAGCATCATGTACGGGCCGCAGGCCGCGCTGTTCGCCGAGCTCTTCACCCCGGAGATGCGCTACACCGGTGCCTCGCTCGGCTATCAGATCGCGGCCATCCTCGGCGGCGGGCTCGCGCCGTTCATCATGGTGCTGCTCCTCGAGGCGACGGGCACGTCCATGGCCGTCTCGGCCTACATCATCGGGCTTTCCGTGATTGCCCTCGCCTCCATCAAGGTCCTTGCGACGCGGGCGAGTTCGAGTTCCGGTTCCGAATCGCGCTGACGCGGGATCACCTGCTCTCCGGTTCCGGTTCGGGCGCGGCTGTCGCCGTGGTCGGAACCGGAGCCGGAGCCGTCGTCCTCCGTCCGCGCGGGCGGGAGCGCGACACCGCGACCCCGGCGAGGCACAGCAATCCGCCGCCCAGCGTCAGCAGACCCGGCACCTCGTCGAGAGCGATCCAGGACATCAGGACGACCAGCGCGGGCACGGCGTACGTGGTCGCGCCCATCCGGCTCGCGGTCGTACGGGCGAGGGCGTACGCCCAGGTCGTGAAGGCCAGGGCGGTCGGGAACACGCCCAGATAGAGCATGTTGAGAGTCGCGGAGACGGGGGCACGGGCCGCGTCATTGACCAGCTGCCCCGCGAACGGCAGACACGCGACGGCTCCGACGAGACACCCGAACGTCGTCACCTGCAGTGCGGTGGCGTGCCCCAGAGCGGGCTTCTGCCCCACGACTCCGCTCGCGTATCCGATCGCCGCGAGCACGCACAGCGCGACCCCGAGGACGGACGCGCTCCCGTCGCCCGACATGGAGAACCCGACAGCGATGGCACCCGCGAACGACACCGCCATCCCCGCGAGCAGGCGCGGCGGCAGCGGATCGCCCAGCAGCCGCCACCCCAGCACCGCGACGAGGATCGGGCCGATGTTCACCAGAAGGGCCGCCGTTCCGGCATCGACCAACTGCTCGCCCCAGTTGAGCACCACCATGTAGAGGCCGAACCACAGCAGACCCGAGATGACGATTCCCGGCCAGGCCGCCCGTGGCGGCCACCCCTCTCTCCGTATGAGACAGATGACGCCCAGCGTGAGCGCCCCGGCCAGCAGCCGTCCGAGAGCCAGAGCCCCCGGTGAGTACGCGGCCCCGGCGCTGCGGATCGACACGAAAGCAGAGGCCCACAGCACGACGGTCACCGTCGCCGCACCGGCGGCGAGCAGTTCGGGGCGCCGGGCGGGCAGGGGGGAAGTCATCATGCTCCTGAGGCTAGGGAGGTCGGGGCGGTGCGGCTCGCGGTTTTCGGACGTTGTACCTGACGGCGGCTCCGCTACCTCGTTGCGAGGCCGTCGCCGCGTCACGGCGAGCCCTCCGATCGGTCGGAGTTCGTCGTTCCTCGAGGTTAAAGGGCGCATAGTTCGGCGGTCACCGCAATATCCCGGGCGCCGCCTTCGCCGTCGGAGGCGCTTTTGTCACCGCAGCGCCGCTTTGTCACCGCAGCGCCGCCGCCTCGATGCCCAGCAGTTCGGCGAGGGCGCGCGTGCCGACGTCAGTGACCTTGACCGCGCGCTCCGAGCCGATCCGTACGCACCAGTCTGCGTCCAGCGCGTGGCGGCACAGGGCAGCCCCCGCGACACCCGCGAGGTGCGGTCTGCGCTCCGTCCAGTCGAGGCAGCCGCGGGCGAGCGGACGTCGTCCGGTGCGTTCGAGTGGGATCGCCAGGCCGTCGAACCAGCTCAGCCCCGCGCTGGTCAGGGCGAACCCGGTGTCCTGACGCAGCAGACCGCGCTCGGTCAGCGCGTCCGTGATCGCGATGCCCAGGCGTCCGGCGAGGTGGTCGTAGCAGGTGCGTCCGCGCGCCATCGCGGAGCCGGCGCTCGACGCCCGCAGCGTCCGCGGGCGCTCGACGTGGGGCGCGGCGTGCGCGGCAAGATCTTCTACGAGCTGCGCCACCCGGTCGTCGGCCAGGCGCACATAGCGGTGCCGGCCCTGCCGCTCTTCGGCCAGAAGCCCGCCGGCGACCAGCTTTCCGAGGTGCTCGCTCGCGGTCGATGCCGCCACGCCCGCGTACCGCGCCAGTTCACCGGCGGTCCATGCCCGCCCGTCGAGCAGCGCGAGCAGACAGGCAGCGCGCGTCTCGTCGGCGAACAACCCGGCGAGCGCGGCGAGCTGCGGGGCGGCGGAGTCCCTGGACGGCTTCGTGGGTCTCATGGGTTCAGCATGCGGCTGGGAACGTTCGGCGAGCGCCGAAGGGTCGTGTGCCGTGCCCGCTGCCGCTGCCGCTGCCGCTGCCGCTGCCGCTGCCGGTCTAGCCCTGGTGCGTCGCCGACGCCAGCTGTTCGAACTGCATGGCCAACCCGTCGAGCAGTGCCTGCAGTCCCGTCTCGAAGGCGCGCCCGTCGATCTGCTGCCTGCGCTCGGCGAGCAGATGCGCCTTGCCGAGGTGCGGATAGTCGGACGGGTCGTACGCCGTCTCGTCGTCGACGAAGCCCCCGGCGAAGGATCCCAGTGCGGAACCCATGACGAAGTACCGCATCAGGGCGCCGATCGACGTCGCCTGGGCCGGTGGCCACCCCGCCGCGACCATCGCGCCGAACACCGCGTCCGCGACGCGCAGCCCCGCCGGCCGTCGGCCGGGCCCCTGGGCGAGGACCGGCACGATGTTCGGGTGCTCGGAGAGGGCCGCGCGATAGGACACGGCCCAGTCGTGCAGCGCCGTCCGCCAGTCCCTGCCGTCCTCGAACATCGACAGATCGACCTGGGCGCTGATCGAGTCGGCGACCGCCTCGAGGATCTCGTCCTTCGTGCGGAAGTGGTTGTAGAGCGACGGCCCGCTCACCCCGAGCTCGGCGGCGAGGCGCCGTGTCGACACGGCCGCGAGGCCCTCGGCGTCGACCAGCGCACGCGCCGTCTCGACGATGCGGTCGGTGCTCAGCAGGGGCTTGCGCGGTCGGGCCATGCGGCACATAGTAGGGCCGCTGCGGCAGAAACTAGCAGTGATAGTTAAAGTAGAAGCCGATTCGTCAAGTCCATTCCAGCGTGGAGCGTTCATCGATGAACCTGGAGCTCAGCGAGGAGCAGGCCGCGGTCCGGCAGCTCGCCAAGGACTTCGTGGCGCGCGAGATCGCCCCGCACGTCGTCGAGTGGGACCGCGCCGAGAGTGTCGACCGTTCGCTCGTGAAGAAGCTCGGAGAGGTCGGCTTCCTGGGTCTGACCGTCGACGAGGAGTACGGCGGCTCGGGCGGCGACCACCTCGCGTACTGCCTGGTGACGGAGGAGCTCGGTCGAGGCGACTCGTCGGTGCGGGGCATCGTCTCCGTCTCACTCGGCCTGGTCGCGAAGACCATCGCGCACTGGGGCAGCGAGGAGCAGAAGCGGCAGTGGCTGCCGGGGCTGACGTCCGGCGAGTACGTCGGCTGCTTCGGCCTCACCGAGCCCGGTACCGGCTCCGACGCGGGCAGCCTCGCGACGAGCGCCGTGCGCGACGGCGACGAGTACGTCGTCAACGGCACGAAGATGTTCATCACGAACGGCACGTGGGCCGACGTCGTCCTCCTCTTTGCCCGGACCAACGACACCCCCGGCCACCAGGGCGTCTCCGCCTTCCTGGTGCCCGCCACCTCGCCAGGCCTGACCCGCCGCACCGTCCACGGCAAACTCGGTCTGCGCGGTCAGGCCACCGCCGAGCTGGTCCTCGAGGACGTACGCGTCCCGGCGTCGGCGATGCTCGCCCCCGAGGGCAAGGGCTTCGCGGTCGCCATGTCCGCGCTCGCCAAGGGGCGTATGTCGGTCGCCGCCGGCTGCGTGGGCATCGCGCAGGCCGCGCTGGACGCGGCGGTGCGGTACGCGACCGAGCGCGAGCAGTTCGGCAGGACCATCGCGCACCACCAGCTGGTCCAGGAGCTGATCAGCGACATCGCCGTGGACGTCGACGCCGCGCGCCTGCTCACTTGGCGGGTCGCCGATCTGATCGACCGCGGACTGCCCTTCGCCACCGAGTCCTCCAAGGCCAAACTGTTCGCCTCGGAGGCCGCGGTACGCGCCGCGAACAACGCCCTCCAGGTCTTCGGCGGTTACGGCTACATCGACGAGTACCCGGTCGGGAAGCTGCTGCGCGACGCGCGGGTCATGACGCTCTACGAGGGCACCAGCCAGATACAGAAGCTCGTGATCGGCCGCGCGCTGACGGGCGTATCGGCCTTCTGAGGCGCAGCTCGGAACGATCCTGCGGCCGCGAGCGTGAGTACGAAGCTGAGTATCCGCGCGGATGTGTCCCAGGTCGCGGCCCGCGACGCTGGACCGCATGAGCGAGACACCCGTCAAGCAGCAGAACACCGCCGCGTTCTACGGTCAGGCCGTCGCCTCCTTCGCCGTCGCCCTGGCGGCCACGGCCATCGGGATCTTCAATCTGCAGGCCGACGCCTGGGTCCGCGCCTTCCTGGGCATCGCCGTCCTCTATCTGGTCACCTCGGCGTTCACGCTGGCCAAGGTGATCAGGGACCGGCAGGAGGCCGGACAGCTGGTCAGCCGCGTCGACCAGGCCAGGCTCGAGAAGCTGCTCGCCGAGCACGACCCCTTCGAGAAGCTCTAAGCGCCCGCTCAGCATTCCGGTATCGTGGTGCGTCCTGCCACTTCAGACGCGGTCCGCAGGGCCGTTTTCGTCGAGGATGGCGGCAGGCGACCGGTGGAAGGGGCGAGCGATGGGTGCGGCGGCTCAGACGGCCGATGGCGAGGACCAGCCGTGGCGTGAGGTCACCCCGGACGCGGCCAGGCGGCTGCTCGTCGCCGCTGTCGAGGCATTCGCCGAGCGCGGCTACCACGCGACGACGACCCGCGACATCGCGGGCCGCGCCGGCATGAGCCCGGCCGCGCTCTACATCCACTACAAGACCAAGGAAGAGCTGCTCCACCGCATCAGCAGGATCGGCCACGAGAAGGCTCTCGAGGTCCTGCAGACGGCGTCCGACCGCGAGGGCACCCCCGCGGAGCGGCTCTCCGGCGCCGTGCAGTCCTTCGTCCGCTGGCACGCCTCGCAGCACACCACCGCGCGTGTCGTGCAGTACGAACTGGACGCACTCGGTCCGGAGGCGCGCGCGGAGATCGTCGCCCTGCGCCGCAGGACCGACGACGTCGTGCGCGAGATCATCCACGACGGTGTGCAGGCGGGGGAGTTCGACGTCCCCGACGTGAAGGGCACCACCCTCGCCGTGCTGTCCCTCTGCATCGATGTCGCACGCTGGTTCAACGTGGCCGGGCGCCGGACGCCCGACGAGGTCGGCGCGCTCTACGCCGACCTCGTGCTGCGGATGGTGGGGGCGAAGCGGTAAGCCGCGGCTGTACGGTGCCGCGGTGAGCCCCGGCCTTACGGTGCCGCGGCAAAGAACCCCGGCTCTACGGCTGCGTGTGACGCGGCTCAGAAGTAGTAGCGGGACACCGACTCCGCCACGCACACCGGCTTGTCGCCGCCCTCGCGCTCGACGGTGACGGCTGCCGTCACCTGCACGCCGCCGCCCGTCTCGGTGACCTCCTGGAGAACGGCCGTGGCGCGCAGCCGCGAGCCGACCGGCACGGGGGCGGGGAAACGCACCTTGTTCGTGCCGTAGTTGATGCCCATCTTCATCCCCTCGACCCGCATGACCTGCGGGACCAGGCTGGGCAGCAGTGACAGGGTCAGATACCCGTGCGCAATGGTGGTGCCGAACGGGCCGGCCGCCGCCTTCTCCGGGTCCACGTGGATCCACTGGTGGTCGCCCGTGGCCTCCGCGAACAGGTCGATCCGCTTCTGGTCGATCTCCAGCCAGTCGCTGTGGCCAAGCTGCTCGCCCACTGCTGCCTTCAGCTCGTCGGCGGACGTGAAGATCCTCGGCTCTGCCATTGTCCCTGACCCTCCCGGGCGTCGTTGTCTAAGCGCTTGCTCAGCATGGTCGGGTGGGGCGCCTCTGTCAACGAGGAGCCGGAGCGGGGGCCGGTAGGGTTCGAAGGGTGCCGCAGATTCCGGAGAAGATCCACGAGCTCACGGTCGGCCAGCTGTCGGCCCGCAGCGGCGCCGCCGTCTCGGCGCTGCACTTCTACGAGTCCAGGGGACTGATCAGCAGCCGTCGCACGGCGGGCAATCAGCGCCGCTACCAGCGCGACGCGTTGCGCCGTGTCGCGTTCGTCCGCGCCGCCCAGCGAGTCGGCATCCCGCTCGCGACGATCCGCGAGGCGCTCGCCGAACTCCCCGAGGGGCGCACGCCCAACCGCGAGGACTGGGCCCGCCTCTCCGAGGCCTGGCGCTCCGAACTCGACGAACGCATCAAGCAGCTCAGCCGCCTCCGCGACCACCTCACCGACTGCATCGGCTGCGGCTGCCTGTCCCTGGAGACATGCGTGCTCTCCAACCCGGACGACGTCTTCGGTGAGCGGTTGACCGGTTCACGCCTGCTTCCCGAACGCGGCCGCACCGGGAAGCCGGGCGGGACGCTGCGCTCCGGCGAGACGGAACCCGATGCAGCGTCTGGTGCTGCATGCGGCCGCCCTGACACCAAGGACACCTGCCGATGACACCCAGGGCATCGGAGCGGAGCGAGCCCGGCTGAGGCTAGCGACCACGGGCAGCGAAGGGCGTCCGGCATGGAGGGCCTCGGCGCAGGGAGGGGCATTCCGCGCACCGAGGGGTGTCCGCGCGGCGAAAGTCGTCCCCGCGGCCAAGGGTGTGCGTGCAGCGCAGGGCGTTCGCGCCGCGAAGGGGTGTCCGTGCAGCGAGGGGCGTTCGCGCCGCGAAGGGTGTGCGTGCAGCGCAGGGCGTTCGCGCCGCGAAGGGTGTCCCGGGGGCGGCGCGCCCCCTCCGCGCGCCGCTCCCGGCCTCCGCGAACCGCCCTGCCGTCCCCTGTGCGGCAGGGCGGAGCCATACAGCGGAACTCCTGGCTCCAGTCCCGCGCCCCGGTCGGGCCTCAGCCGTGTTGCACAGCCCCTACTGTCCCGGCGGCACATCCCTACAGCCAGCGATTTACGTCTGGTACGGCCCCGGGCCCCTGATCCGGCAGCCGATCCGGGCACCAAAGCGGCCGCCGATCCGGCCGCAGGCGTTCTCCGACCCTCCACCCCTTACGGCCCCGCCCCCACCCTCAGCGCCTCCGCCACCAACTCCGCGTTGGACCTGGCCCATTGCCCGTCCGGCAGGACCAGCGTGTCCTCCAGGCCGATCCGCGCCGCCAGCCCCAGCCCCAGCCGCCGCGCCATCCGCAACACCGGCCAGGCGCCGCCCTCTTGACCATGCAGCAGCACCGGACGGCCATGGGCCGCGCCGATCGCCTCGAGCAGCTCCCGGGCCGTGTCCTCGGCGGTCTCGGGATCCCGATCGGTGACCTCGGCCAGTACCCGCAGGACCCGCGGTGCGAGGGGCGATGCGGCGAACCGGGCCGGGCCGTCCGTGCCCGACCACAGCCCGGCCTCCACGCCCACACCCCGGTCGAGAAGGGCCGCAGCCACCTCCTCGGCCCCCGGCTCATGCCAGTTGACCGACGCATGATCGGGCAGCGTCGTCCACTCGCGGATGCGCTCGGCCCGCGCCCGCGGGTCCGGCTCGGCCCACGCGCCCGTCGTCACACCGACCGGAACGCGCACGGCGGAACGTATCGCTTCGAGCGTCGCCGCAACCGCGCGCGGCGAAAGAGTGTCCTGTCCACAGGGGGACTTGGGATGTACATGCACATCCTGGGCGCCGGCCGCGACGGCCCCCGCCGCGGCCTCGGCCATCGCCCCCGGAGAAACCGGCACGGCCGCACCATCGCCGGCCCCGCGCGGGCCGTTCAGACACACCTGGAGCAAGAAGTCCATGTCGCCGATGGTGCCACCCGCCACTGACAATCCGGTCGCCAGCGACAGCCAGCGCCGGCCGGACACCGAGGAGGAGCCACCTATGAGCCTCGCCATCTGCTCACTCAAGTGGGAAGCAGCCCGCGGCGGCCCGCAGAAGATCTCGTACGACAGCGACGGCTACCACCTCGTGCGCTTCCCCTACGCGGCGGACGAGGAGTCCTATGACCCGTGGAAGATGCACGCCCCGGGCCACGGTGGCGACAAGGCGTCCGCCTTCCCGGACCGCCGTTCGGGGCTGATATGGCCCAGCCACGACGGCTGGGGTGTGCTGTCCGCGCTGGTCTTCTGGGAGGCGGCCGCCGAACCCACCGAGTACCGGGCGCGGTTCGTGCGCGATCCGCTCGGCTCGTCGACGGGGTACGACTCGACCGCCACGACCGATGGGGCCGCCACCCGGGGCGGCCAGTACCGCTCTTACGTGTGGCAGATGTTCGTGCACCCGGGCACACCGTTGGGGCTGAAGGTCTCGGCGCGCGGCGCGGGGGACAAGAAGCTGGGCACACCGCTGATCCTGGCCGAGTTCAAGCTCGCCATCCACACGGACGTGATCACTCCGTAGCGCAGAAACGGTCCGGCGCTTCTCGCACGGGGGTGCGCCCAGGATGTCGCACCCCCGTCGTGCTCAGGCCGACACCAGCAACCGCGCTCGTCTCGCCTCCGCCAGGGCCGCGGACGTCAGAACGGGCCGTGGCACCACTATCCCGCAGCCCGTGCAGACCGGACCCGACGAGGGCTCATGGGCCAGATCGCTTTTCCAGACGAGGCGCGAATCCGAGCACACCGGGCACAGTTCGCCAGGCTCCCGCTCCAGGGCCGCTATCAGTCGCCGCAGTGTTTCGGCCAGCGGCCCGGCGGGATGGACACGGGGGTCGTCGCACCATGCGACCCCGAAGCCGCCCCAGGTGAGCCGGTGCCAGTCGTCCACGCTGCCCGGCCTGCGCAGTCCGTCGTGCTTCTCCCTCTTGCGCCGCTCGGCGAACTGGGCCTCGTAGGCGAGCCAGACCGCCCGTGCCTCCTCGAGTTCGTCGAGCGCGGCCACCAGCCGCGCCGGATCGGGTGAGCGGTCCTGCTGCCCGAAGCCCGCCCGGGAGCAGAGATGGTCCCAGGTGGCCCGGTGGCCGTAAGGGGCGAACCGCTCGAGGCACTTGCGCAGTGAGTACCGCCGTAGTGCCAGGTCGTTGCGGGGGTCGCGCACCTGTCTCGCGAGACTCCGGAATCCGGCCATCGCTCTGCACCTCCGTCACATGTACTCCGGCTGATTCGGCGTCGTCGTACGGACGTCGTCGAATAGACGTATCGACACGCCATTCGGCTCCATCCGAATTCGGATGACATCCGCCGGTTGCTCTCGAGGATCCCGGACGGGCCGTCAAGCGGCTGTCAGTGACTGGTCGTTCTGGTCTCTTCGGACGGTCAACACCCGCTCTGGGCCCTGTAATGATTCGGAAAACGTGACGCATGTTCATCTTCAATCGTCGCGGTACCGGCGGTAACCTCCGGCTCACCCATCGTCGGGAGGAGCAGGAATGCCACGGCGTACCCCCCACCACACCCTCGTCAGATCCCTGCGCAGATCCGCGGGCTCACTGGCCGTCACGGCTGTATTCGTCCTTACCGGGGGCCTGTTGGCCCCTGTCCCGGCAGCCGCCGCGGCGGAGCCGGCCGCAGCCGACTACTGCGAAGGCCAGTGCGCCGACATCCTGCCGCCCGGTGCGAACGGCAGTGCCACGCTCGCCGAGATCCTCGCCAACCAGCTATTGGGCACTCAGCCCGCGCACGCCGATGACCAGTTGGGCCCCTATGACGCGCTCTCCTCCGGGTACCCGACTCTCACGGACGACACCCTCACCCGGTACTTCAACGACGCTTCTTTCGGCGTCCCCGACGACCAGGTCGCCTCCGTCACCCGCCCCCGCGACGATGTGACGATCACCCGCGACAAGAAGTACGGCATTCCGCACATCAAGGGGACCACGCGCTACGGAACCGAGTTCGGCGCCGGCTATGCCGCCGGGCAGGACCGTCTCTGGCTCATCGACCTGTTCCGGCACATCGGTCGCGGCGAGCTCACCTCGTTCGCCGGCGGCGCACTCGCCAACCAGGGCCTTGAGCAGCAGTTCTGGCCGCAGGCCCCGTACACCGAGGAGGATCTGCAGAGGCAGGTCGACCACCTCCGCAGCGCCTCGGGCGCGCGCGGCGAGCAGGCGATGGCCGATGCGCAGGCCTATATCGACGGTCTCAACGCCTATCGCGAACAGGCCAAGAAAGGCCGGTACTTTCCCGGCGAGTACGTCCTCACCGGCAAGATCGACGCGATCACCAACGTCGGAGAGATAGAGCCCTTCAAGATCACCGACATGATCGCGCTCGCCTCGGTCGTGGGCGGCCTCTTCGGCAACGGCGGCGGGGGAGAGGTCGAAGCCGCGCTCTCCCTGCTCACGGCTCAGCAGAAGTACGGCATCGAAGAAGGCACCAGGGTCTGGGAGTCCTTCCGGCAGCGCAACGACCCGGAGAGCGTGCTGACCCTCCACGACGGCAGCAGCTTCCCGTATGCCGACAAGCCCGACAGCCCGCGCGGCACGGCCCTCCCCGACTCCGGATCGGTCGAGCGCGAGCAGCTCGTGTACGACCGCGAGGGCTCGGCGGCGAGCGCCACAGGTGTCCAGAGCACCGAAAGCACCCAGAGCGCGTCGAGTCCTCGGACGCCCAAGGACCCCGTGAAGGTGAACGGCCGCCTCAAGCCCCTCCAGGGCATCTTCGACGCCGGTGTGCTGCCCGCCGGCCTCTTCGCCGGGGGAGCGAGCAGGAAGGGCATGTCCAACGCCCTGCTCGTCTCCGGCGAGCACACCGCCAGCGGTCACCCCGTGGCCGTATTCGGCCCGCAGACCGGCTACTTCGCGCCGCAGCTGCTGATGATGCAGGAGCTCCAGGGACCCGGCATCAGCGCGCACGGCGTCTCGTTCGCGGGCGTCGGCATGTACGTCCAGCTGGGCCGCGGCCAGGACTACGCCTGGTCGGCCACCTCAGCAGGACAGGACATCACCGACACGTACGCCGTCGAGCTCTGCGAACCGGGCGGCGGCACCCCCACCAAGCAGTCCACGCACTACCTCTACAGGGGCGCCTGCACCCCCATGGAGAGGCTGGAGAAGCGCAACTCCTGGAAGCCGACAGTGGCCGACTCCACGGCCGCCGGCTCGTACCGGATGCAGGTCTTCCGCACCCACTACGGCATCGTCACGCACCGCGCCACGGTCGGCGGCAAGCCCGTCGCCTACACCTCGCTGCGCTCCACGTACCGGCACGAGGCCGACTCGATCATCGGCTTCCAGATGCTGAACGACCTGTCCTACGTCACGGACGCCAAGACGTTCCAGCAGGCTGCGCAGCACATCAGCTACGCCTTCAACTGGTTCTACGCCGACTCGCGCGACATCGCGTATTACAACAGCGGCGCCAACCCGGTGCGTGCGGCGAACGTCGATCCGTCGTTCCCGGTGAAGGCCGAGAAGGCGTACGAATGGCGGGACTTCGACCCGACGCACAACACCGCCGCGTACACACCGCCCGACCAGCACCCCCACTCGGTGAACCAGGACTACTACATCTCCTGGAACAACA
>NZ_JACEHE010000024.1 GCF_013778455.1 Streptomyces himalayensis subsp. himalayensis
AGTGGGTTGCCTTCCCGGCTCTTGGGCCGTTCCGACGTCCTAAACCTTAGCGGATTCTCCCGGCGACTCATAATCGAGCCGTGGAATTGAATTCGGACGCGCCGAATCAGTCCCGCTGGGAGTTCGTGCTGTGGTTTGGGGTGCCGCGTGAGCAGCGAAGGTGTCACCGGAGAACCGTTACGTCTCGTGGCAACCCGAAGAACCCTACGGATCGCCCATGGCGATGTCAACCGTCGCCGTCAAGATTTTTTCGGCGAGGCCGGCCAGGGGCATCAGTCCAGGTCACTGAGGCGTCCGCCGGCGTCCGGCTGAGCGTGCTCCACGCGTCGCAGGAGCCGGGTCAGCACCTCGCCGAGGGTGGAGCGCTCCTCCGGGGAGAGGTCCTGGAGGAGATCCTCCTCGAAGACCGAGGCGAGCCGCATGGCCTCGAGCCACTTCTCGCGCCCCTCGGCCGTGAGCTCGACGATGACGCGTACGCGGTTGGACTCGTCCCGCTCACGCGTGACCAGCCCCTCGCCCACCATGCGGTCGATCCGATGGGTCATCGCGGCGGGTGTGAGGCCGAGCCGCTTGGCGAGGTCTCCCGGACCCATGCGGTACGGGGCGCCGGAGAGGACGAGCGCCTTCAGTACTTCCCACTCGGCGTTGCTGATGCCGAGCGTTGCGGTCTGGCGGCCGTAGGCGACGTTCATACGGCGGTTCAGGCGGCCCAGGGCCGAGACGATCTTCTCCACCTGCGGGTCGAGGTCCTGGAATTCCCGCTGGTAGGCGGCGATCTGTTCTTCGAGGGTCGGCTCGGTGACGCCGTGAGTGTCGCCCATGGTCGGCAGTATGGCACGACCTTGCTTGGCGTTGAAGTTCTTCACCCTGTATTGTTTAGCTTCGAAGTTTATGTTCGAAGTGTTTCAGGGTTGAGGTGAAAGTGACCAGGGCGATGGGCGCAGCGTTGCGCCGGATCCAGATCGGCAGCGTGCTGAGCGCGTTCGGTGTCGGCTTCACGGTTCCGTTTCTCTACGTCTATGTGGCGCAGGTGCGGGGCCTCGGGGCCAGTACGGCAGGCATCGTGCTCGCCGCCTTTGCCGTCGCCGCCCTGGTCGTCCTGCCCTTCACCGGGCATGCTCTCGACCGGCGCGGGCCGCTTCCGGTCCTGGTGGGGGCCGCGCTGATCGCTTCCGCCGGTGCCCTGGCGCTGGGACTCGCGCGCGGCGAGGTGGCGGTGATCGTGGCAGCCGCGGTGCTCGGTGCGGGCACCGCGGTGATGCAGCCGGCGCTCGCGACGCTGATCGTGTGGTGCGCGGACACGAACACGCGCACGCGTGCCTTCGCCACGCAGTTCTTCCTGCAGAACCTGGGGCTCGGTATCGGCGGACTGATCGGCGGCCAGATCGTCGACGAGCACCGGCCCGCCAGCTTCACGCTGCTGTTCTCGATCGAGGCCGTGATGTTCCTGGTACTGGCAGCGATCGCCGCCACGGTGCGGATGCCGCAGTCGCCGGCTCTCCGCGGTTCCGTGCCCCGGGACGAGGCCTCGGCCGGCCGGAACGGTCTACGGGCGCTGCTGCGGCACCGGGCGATGGTGCAGCTGTGTGTGCTCGGGTTCGTACTGTTCTTCGCCTGCTACGGGCAGTTCGAATCGGGCCTCTCCGCGTACGGCGTGGAGGCCGCGGGAATCTCGGCGTCGACCCTGGGGATCGCTCTGGCGGCGAACACGGCGGTGATCGTGGTCGCGCAGTTCGCGGTGCTGAGGTTCGTCGAGCGGCGCAGGCGGTCCCGGGTGATCGCCTCCGTGGGGCTCCTGTGGGCGCTCGCGTGGGCGGTCGCCGGGTATGCGGGTCTCGGGCACGGCAGCCAGGCCATGGCGACGGCCGCGTTCGTCTCGACGTACGCCCTGTTCGGACTCGGCGAGGCGATGCTGTCGCCGACCCTCGCGCCGCTGGTGGCGGATCTGGCGCCGACGGGCATGGTCGGTCAGTACAACTCCGCCTTCGCCCTGGTGAAGCAACTGGCGCTGGCGGTCGGCCCGGCCGTCGGCGGTCCGATGGGGGCTGCGCTGCACGCGCCGTACATCGTGACGTTTCTGCTCTTCTCGCTCGGCATCACGGTGCTGGCGCTGCGACTGGGCCGCCGGCTCGCCCCGGGGCAGGACCAGCCGTCGCTCGCCAGGGCCCGCGTGGTGGCGCAGGGCGGTGCACCGGCCGAACCGGTGCCGTCCGGCGCCTGACGCGACGGGTGCCCGGGCCGTCCGGCGCCTGACGCGGGTACGACGCGGGTACGACGCGGGTACGACGCGGGTACGACGCGTACTAGGTGACGCTGGGCAGTGCGAACTCGCACCAGACCGCCTTGCCGCCCCCGGGTGCGCGGCGCGAGCCCCAGTTCGAGGCGATCGTGGCGACGATGGCGATGCCGCGGCCCGTTTCGTCGGCGGGCTCGGCGCGGCGGCGGCGCGGCAGGTGGTCGTTGCCGTCCGTCACCTCGATGATCAGACGGCGATCGGTGCGGCGCAGTCGCAGACGCATCGGCGGGGTGCCGTGCTGGAGCGAGTTGGCGACGAGTTCGCTGGCGGCCAGGACGCCCAGGTCGTGCAGCTCGCGCGGGAAGCGCCAGCTGGTGAGGACGCCGGAGGCGAAGGCACGCGCGCGTGGAGCGGCTTCCACGCCGCCGAGCAGTTCGAGCGCGGCGTTACGGAAGAGCTCCTCGTCCGGGCCGCTGCGTGCGGGGTGCTGCAGGACGAGTACGGCCACGTCGTCGTCGTGGTCCGCGGTGACGCCCGCCGCGCGGATGAGGCGGTCGCACACCACCTGTGGCGTGCCGGTCGCTCCGGCGAGGGCGTTCTCCAGGGCGGCGACGCCTTCGTCGATGTCCTCGCCGCGCCGCTCGACGAGGCCGTCGGTGTAGAGCACGGCGGTCGAGCCGGGGCCGAGCGGGACGGAGCCGGAGGCGTGCATCCAGCCGCCGGTGCCGAGCGGAGGGCCGGTGGGTTCCTCTGCGCGGTGGATGGTGCCCTTCTCGTCGCGTACGAGGATCGGGAGATGGCCCGCCGAGGCGTACACGAGCTTGCCCTCGTTGGGGTCGTGCACGGCGTATGCGCAGGTGGCGATCTGGTTCGGGTCGATCTCGGCGGCGAGGCCGTCGAGCAGCTGCAGGACCTCGTGCGGAGGCAGGTCCAGGCGGGCGTACGCCCTGACGGCCGTGCGCAGCTGGCCCATGACGGCCGCCGCGCGCACGCCGCGGCCCATCACGTCGCCGATCACGAGGGCGGTGCGGCCGCCGCCGAGCGTGATCACGTCGTACCAGTCGCCGCCCACGGCGGCGTCGGTGCCGCCCGGCTGGTACGTGGCGGCGATGCGCAGGTCGTCGGGCTCCTCCAACTCCTGGGGGAGCAGCGACCTTTGCAGCGTGACGGCGGTTTCGCGCTGTCGGCGCTCGCTGGCGCGCAGCCGTTCGGCGGCCTCGGCGTGGTCGGTGACGTCGGCGGCGAAGATCAGGACGCCTCCGCCTTCGGGGGTTGCCAGGGTGTCGACGGGCGTGCAGGTGAACGTGTACGAGCGGCCGTCGGGGGCCTTGCGGGACTTGACGGTGCGGGGTCTGGAGCTGCGCAGCACCTGGTCGAGGAGCGGCAGCAGGCCGATCTCGTCGAGCTCGGGAAGCGCCTCGGCCGCGGGTTCGCCGACGGGGCGAGGGCCGAACGCCGCCGCGTACGCGTCGTTGACGTAGGCGATGCGGTGCTCCGGGCCGTGGACGAGCGCGACGAGGGCCGGGATGCGGTCGAGGACCTCGCGGACCGGGAGGTCGTCCACGGCGGGCGTGGCGCAGGGCTCGTCCGTGTCGGTCGGCTTTTCGGCGCGTGCCTGGGGAACGGCGCCCGCTCCGTCCACGGGCGGTGCCGGGGAGACCGCCTCATCGGCCCGCGCTGCCGCGCGGCGCTGCGTTCCGGGGAGCCGGGCGCTCCAGCGCGTGAAGTTCACCGATTCATGCCTCGTGTCGTCGTCTTCGGCCCGCTCCTGAACGGCCGGGGGTCCGGACCGCCGCGCAGCCGCGGTCGGGGGCTGCGTACTCCGGACAGATACAGCACTGGGGAAAGCCTCAAGATGTCTGGGTGATGTCAAGGTGATGTCGAGTGCGGGCGAGGGAACGACCGTCCGGCATCGTCATGGTCATGGTCGCGAATCAGGGACCAGTCTGGCCGATGGGACTGACATCCGTCAGACGCCCGTCAAGTGGGTGGAGTTCCTTACTCCGTTCAGGACGACCCCTTCGGGTTGTCCTGAGGCTTCCCACCGGCCGCGAGTTCGAACTCTGCCCGGGGATGTTCGAGCGATCCCAGCGACACGATCTCCCGCTTGAACAGCCCGGAGAGGGTCCACTCGGCGAGGACGCGGGCCTTGCGGTTGAAGGTGGGCACCCTGCTGAGGTGGTAGACGCGGTGCATGAACCAGGCAGGGTAGCCCTTCAGCTTGCGTCCGTAGACGTGCGCAACGCCCTTGTGCAGCCCCAGCGACGCCACCGATCCGGCGTATTTGTGCGCGTACTCCTGGAGGGGCTCGCCACGCAGTGAGGCGGCGATGTTGTCGCCGAGGACCCTCGCCTGGCGCACCGCGTGCTGGGCGTTGGGGGCGCACTCCTTGCCCGGTTCGTCGGCGGTGACGTCGGGGACGGCCGCGGCGTCTCCGGCCGCCCACGCGTGCGTGACGCCCTCGACGGTCAGCTGGGCGGTGCACTTGAGGCGGCCCCGGCCGTTCTTCGGCAGGTCGGTGGCGGCCAGGATCGGGTGCGGTTTGACGCCGGCGGTCCACACGACCGTACGCGTCGGGAAGCGCGCGCCGTCGCTGAGCACGGCGACCCGGTCCTCGCACGAGTCGAGGCGGGTCTCCAGGCGTACGTCGATGTTGCGGCGCCGCAGCTCACGGACGGCGTACTTGCCCATCTCCTCGCCGACTTCGGGGAGGATGCGGTTCGTCGCCTCGACGAGGATCCACTTCATGTCCTCGGGCTTGACGTTGTGGTAGTACCGCGCGGTGTAGCGGGCCATGTCCTCGAGTTCGGCGAGGGCCTCCACGCCCGCGTACCCGCCGCCGACGAAGACGAAGGTGAGCGCCGCGTCGCGGATCGCCGGGTCGCGTGTGGAGGAGGCGATGTCCAACTGCTCGATGACGTGGTTGCGCAGGCCGATGGCCTCCTCGACGGTCTTGAAGCCGATGCCGTGATCCGCCAGGCCGGGGACCGGGAGGGTGCGCGACACGGAGCCGGGGGCCAGGACCAGCTCGTCGTACGTGAGGGTGACGGCGCCCGTGCCCTCCTCGTCACTCGCGAGGGTGGTGAGGGTCGCGGTGCGCTTGGCGTGGTCGATCGACCGGGCCTCGCCGACGACGACACGGCAGCCGTCGAGGACGCGGCGCAGCGGCACCACCACGTGCCGGGGCGAGATGGAGCCCGCGGCCGCCTCGGGCAGGAAGGGCTGGTACGTCATATAGGGGTCGGGCGTGACGACGACGATCTCGACCTCACCCCGCTGGAGCTCGGGTTTCAGCTTCCGCTGCAGACGCAGAGCCGTGTACATCCCGACGTAGCCGCCGCCGACGACGAGAATGCGCTTGTGCACGGGGGGTTCGGCCCGCCGCTCAGCGGCCGACGGGTCCGGTGTCTCCTCATTGATCGCAGCGTTCACCATCCCATGACGCACCCGTCCCCGCCGTTTGTCCACAGTCCCGGCAATTTATGTGACCGGTCGCGCCGGGCGGTCGCTCTTGGGCGATTTGCCGGAGTCCCCGGAAGATGCGCAGGTCATCGGGTAGGCGCTACGAGGAGCCCGGGGGTGCAATCAGGGTTGAAACGGTGCGTACTCCGATCGTGGCACGCGCCGCGCGGAACGTCCCTCTTCTGAATTGACTCGGGCTCAACTATGTTCGTGTGTCGTCGGAGTGTGGGGGGATGCTCTCGGCGGGCCCGGCGAGAGGGCTCGTGGGACCACGCGTGTGCCTGTGCGCTCCGGCTGCCAATGACGGGGAGAGTCTCCGGGGGGAGACGTCATTACCGGGGGAACAAACATGCATATTCAGGACTCTCATTGGTCGTCCGCATCCGCCTATGCAGCCGCGGGATCGCACGGCGCGCATGGAGCACACGGGGCGCACGGCTCGCATGGCACGCACGGCACGCACGGCACGCACGGCACGCACGGCGGAAACGGTCGTGCAGTGGGCGACGGAGGCCGCACGACGCCGCTGCGTGTGGACGCTCAGCGCAATCTGGAGCATGTGCTGCGTGCGGCGCGCGAGGTCTTCGGCGAGCTGGGGTACGGCGCGCCGATGGAGGACGTGGCGCGGCGGGCCCGGGTCGGTGTCGGCACGGTCTACCGGCGCTTCCCGAGCAAGGACGTCCTGGTACGGCGCATAGCCGAGGAGGAGACCTCCCGGCTCACCGAGCAGGCGCGCGCGGCGCTCGGCCAGGAGGACGAGCCGTGGTCGGCGCTGTCGCGCTTCCTGCGGACCTCCGTGGCATCGGGCGCGGGCCGGCTGCTGCCGCCGCAGGTGCTGCGGGTGGGCGTCGCCGAGGACGGGTCCGCGGCGAGTGACGGTACGGGTGCGGGGCTGGACGAGACGCGCGTGCCGCAGCAGCGCTCCTCCCAGCCTGCGCAGCCCGAACTACGGCTGGTCGAGCAGCGGACGGCACGGGCCGACGAGCAGGGCGACGCGGGGGCGGCGGAGCTCCTCGACGTCGTCGGCCGACTGGTGGACCGGGCGCGGGCGGCGGGCGAGCTGCGGGCGGACGTGACCGTGGCGGACGTACTGCTGGTGATAGCCACGGCCGCACCCGCCCTGCCGGACGCGGCCCAACAGGCGGCGGCTTCCGCACGGCTGCTGGACATTCTGCTGGAGGGGCTGCGGTCGCGGCCGGCGTGACAGAAATTGGCCCGTCTGGGGGCACCTCCCAGCGGTAGCTGGGGGAGATTGAGGACGAGTCCGAAGGGCGATCCGGGGTCTGGGGCGGAGCCCCCCATGCGGCGGAGCCGCGCATCGATACAGCCGGGAAGGGGCGGGGTAGGGGAATCAGCACGCTCGGTCCGGAATCAGCACGCTCGGTCCGGACGTACGGGTCGGTTCGGGCCTACGAACCCATGGCTGCCGCCAGTTCGGCGAGCACGGCATCGGCCGTGAGGCCCGCGCCCGCCGCGTACTCGGCGTCGTAGCGCCGCCGGCCCAGCGCGGCGACCGGTTCGGCCTGAAACGCCCGGGTGCGTCCGCACCCCTGTGGGCCCGTCCTGCGGGCAGCCTGCAAACACCAACTGCCCCGGCGGCGGCGTCCGATCGCTACGGCCTCCCCGCCGCCCCCAACGCCCCCCTCTGCGGCCGCACCGTCCCCGTCGGCACCGCCCGCTGCCGCGCCGGCGTCCCCGTCCAGCAGGTGCCCCGGCGAGCCACGATGCGGCGCAGCCACAGTTCCAGGGAGACCAGGTCGGCCAGGCCGTCCAGCGGGAGGGGTTCGCCCTGGGCGGCGGCGCGCAGGGCCTTGCGTACGACGCGGGCCTCGACCAGGCCTGCCTGGGCGAGGAGCGGGGTGTCGAAGAGGGCGATCAAATCGTCGACGGCGACGCGCAGGCCGATGCGGGCGGCGGCGGCCGAGGAGGCGTGCGAGGGGGCGCCCCAGCCGGGCGGCAGATCGGAGACTCCGGCGCCCTCCAGGACCGTACGCAGGATCGAGGCGCGTGCACCCGGCTGGACGCGCAGGGCCTGGGGCAGGGCCCGGCACGCGCGGACGACCTGGTTGTCGAGGAAGGGCGCGTGGAGGCGCTGGAAGCGGATCTCCGCCGCCTGCTCCAGAATCCGGAGGTCGGCGGCGTGGCGGGCGAGCGCGGCGCGGGCACGGAAGTCGCCCGGGCGCTGTCCGGGCCCGGTCCCCGGGCGGATCACCGTGTCCTGAAGACGAACCGATACTTCAGCGAGCGCCTCACCGGTCAGCCAGCGCGCGGCCGGCCCGGGTCTGCCCCAGGCGAGCGCGGCGAGCGAGGCGCCCACGGCGCCTCCGGGTTCGTCGAACCTGCGGTGCAGGAGCCTGTC
Organism: Streptomyces himalayensis subsp. himalayensis; assembly: GCF_013778455.1. Lineage (GTDB taxonomy): Bacteria > Actinomycetota > Actinomycetes > Streptomycetales > Streptomycetaceae > Streptomyces > Streptomyces himalayensis. The sequence continues at coordinate 8,058 of NZ_JACEHE010000024.1, forward strand.
GGCGAGCCCTTCGACGCCCGCGCGGTACGGCGTACGGGCGAGCCGCCGTGCCGCGGCGTACACGCGCGCGGGGACCATCACCGACCCGTCGGCCTTGGTCAGCGCGGCCACCGGCTTCACCAGATGGCGGCGCTTGCGGTCCATGAGGAGGTCGGCGAGGCGGGCCGGGTGGGCGTCCATGACCTGGCGGGCGCCGTAGCCCGTGAGGTGGTCGGCGCTGCCGGAGGCGAGCCGCGCGCGGTGGCGGGCGGCCGTCACCAGCGAGGGCCCCGGCTCGTCGGTCAGTGGGGCGTCCAAGTCGACGTAAGGGAGGGTCTCTTCGCCGCCGGTGACGACGACGTGGTGCAGGCGCGGATTGGCGGCGATGGCCCCGGCGCGCTCCAGCTCGGCCTCGCGGCCGCCCGTCGCCAGGTCGTTGAAGGTGACGGCCAGCAACCGCTCCCCCGCGCCGGTGCCATGGCCGAGGACGGTGCCGGGCATGCCGGGCAGACCCGCAGCGAGCAGGGCGAGGGTTCCGGAGGCGGGCCCTCCGGAGAGGTCGGCGCCGATGCCGGGCACGGGCATGCCGCGGGCCGCACGCCGCTCGGCCGGGCCCATGCCGGGTACGGGACCGGGGTCGATGTCCGCTCCGGGTACGTGGCGCGGGGCGGTGAGGCGGGTGCGTACGGCCTCCACGAGGGCGTCGCGGACGCCGTCCACCGCGCTGGTCGCGTCGGCCGCGGGCGCCGCGACGGCGAGCGATGCCACGGGCTCGTACCCGGCGATCTCCCGTGCGCCGTTGCGCAGGATCAGCGCATGCCCGGGCGGAATGCGCCGTACGCCCTGATAGGGCGTCGAGTCGTGCAGTGCCTCCGGTACGTCGGGGGCGGCGAGCAGGGCCGCGAGGTGGCCGATGTCGAGGTGGGCCTCGATGAGGTCGGCGAGCGGCAGGGCCGCCGTCGCGTACGCCGTGCCGCTCGCCCACGGCGTGTAGAAGACGGGGCGCACGCCCGCGAGATCACCCGCGATGGTGACGCGCCGGCCGACCTGGACGACTGCCGTGTAGCTGCCGGACCAAGCGGTCAGATGCCGGAGTGCGCCGCCGCGCGCGGCGAACAGGGCCACCTTGAGCTGCTCGTCGGTCGCCCCGCAGGTGCCGAGGACCGCGATCCGGGTCTGGGCGTCGGCCTTGACGACGCGTACCTCGTCCGGCCGCCAGTCGCCCACCGCCCACAGCGGGTCGGGGTCGCCCCACAGCAGTTGGGAGCCCACGGGGTGAACGGTCTCCCCGTCGATCCCGGTGGCCCCGGCGGACCCCGCACCGGCGGACCCAGCGGCGGCACTGCTCCACCCCACCAACCACCGCATCGCCGCCTCCACAGGCTGTGGACAACCAGTGCACCGCACGAACCGGCCGAGTGAGTCCGAAGTCGCGCCTGCCCCGCGACGCCCCTCAGCCAGGCACCATGCTGCCACGAAGGAGGCGCACAAAGGGGGCTACGCGCGCGCTTGAGCCCCCGTGCATGCGCCCCTGGCAAACCCGTACCGAGGCTCTCTGTGGCTGGAGTTGACGGATGAAGCTGCAGGCCCGCGCGGGGCGCATGTGCAGCATGAACAGGGAATGCGCAGGGCGACGCGCAGACGAGATTCGGCCAAATCGGCCTGGGATGTTCACAACTCCCCACGATGGGGACACAACGCACGGTCCGGGAGGCGGAGTTCGCCTCCCGGACCGGTCCGCCACCCGCGGGGATGAAGGCGGCGGTGTCCCCCAGCCCGCTGCATCCAGTACAGCGGGCCGACCCACGCACGACCCATGGAAGCGCTCCCGCCATGGCCGGAGAAGAGCGCACGGACGGGCGCACGGCCACACGGCCGGAGCACGCGGAGGACGGCCTGTTCCCCGTTCGCGCGGGCCGTAATCTCGCCATCCGGACCTATGCCTCTTAACGCTTGGGATGCGGCGAACTACGCTGTGTGTGTCTGTGTTTTCGCGGGAGGCATATTCCTCGGGGCCCGGCCACACGCTCATGCGGCCGGATCCGGGGCTCGCGGTGGAGCCGCCGCGGGTGCGCCCCCTGGGAGGACACAGCACGAATGCCGCGTGCCAATGCCCGGCGCGGCAGCCGTCTTGTGTCGAGGGGTGGCGCATGTCCAGGGAGCAACGCGGGCCGAACGAAAAGCTCGGCGCCGTTCTCGCCCTCGCGGGAATCAGCAACGCGGGACTGGCGCGGAGGGTCAACGACCTCGGCGCCCAACGCGGTCTGACACTTCGCTACGACAAGACGTCGGTGGCCCGGTGGGTGTCGAAGGGCATGGTGCCGCAGGGCGCCGCCCCGCATCTGATCGCCGCTGCCATCGGCCAGAAGCTCGGCCGCCCGGTGCCGCTCCAGGAGATCGGCCTGGCGGACGCGGACCCCGCGCCGGAGGTGGGTCTCGCCTTCCCGCGCGACGTAGGGGCCGCCGTCAGGTCGGCGACCGAGCTGTACCGGCTCGACCTCGCGGGCCGGCGGGCCGGCAGCGGCGGCATCTGGCAGTCGCTCGCGGGCTCCTTCGCCGTGAGCGCGTACGCGACGCCCGCGTCCCGCTGGCTGATCACCCCCGCAGACTCCTCCGTCGCGCGCGAGGCGAACACGGCCGAAGGCGCCGAGAGCAGCGGCACACCGCTCAAGGTCGGCCACAGCGATGTGCAGAAGCTCCGCGAGGCCGCCGAGGACGCACGCCGCTGGGACTCCAAGTACGGCGGCGGGGACTGGCGTTCGTCGATGGTTCCCGAGTGCCTGCGGGTGGAGGCGGCACCCCTGCTGCTCGGCTCGTACTCGGACGAGGTGGGCCGCGCCCTGTTCGGAGCATCGGCCGAACTGACGCGCCTGGCGGGCTGGATGGCGTTCGACACCGGCCAGCAGGAGGCCGCGCAGCGCTACTACATCCAGGCCTTACGCCTCGCCCGCGCGGCAGCGGACGTGCCGCTCGGCGGCTACGTACTGGCGTCGATGTCCCTCCAGGCCACCTACCGCGGCTTCGGCGACGAGGGCGTCGACCTCGCCCAGGCTGCCCTGGAGCGCAACCGCGGCCTGGCAACGGCCCGCACGATGAGCTTCTTCAGGCTGGTCGAGGCACGCGCGCACGCGCGCGCCGGTGACGCACAGGCCGCCGGCGCCTCGCTGAAGGCGGCCGAGGGCTGGCTGGAACGGGCCCGTGACGGCGACAACGATCCCGGCTGGCTCGGTTTCTACTCCTACGACCGTTTCGCGGCCGACGCCGCCGAGTGCTACCGCGACCTGAAGGCACCCCGCCAGGTGCGCCGCTTCACGGAGCAGGCCCTGTCGCGCCCCACGGAGGAGTTCGTCCGCTCGCACGGACTGCGCCTCGTCGTGTCGGCCGTGGCCGAGCTCGAGTCAGGCAACCTGGACGCGGCCTGCGAGCAGGGCGTACGCGCGGTGGAGGTCGCGGGACGCATATCGTCGGCCCGGACGACGGAGTACGTGAAGGACCTGCTGCACCGGCTGGAGCCGTACGGGGACGAGCCCCGGGTCGTGGAGCTGCGGGAGCGGGCCCGGCCGCTGCTGATGGCCCCCGCGTAGGCGCTCCGCTGGACGTGCCGCGATGTGCCGTCGGTTCGCTGCGGCGCCGTTGTGGCTGGTCGCGCAGTTCCCCGCGCCCCTTTGGGGCGCTGCACTAGGTCACCTCGCCTCCGGGGTTTGAGCGCATTGTCAGTGGCGCAGTGCACTATCGGGGGCAGGAGGTGAGGGACGTGGTGACGGCGGGCAGGCGCGTGGCGCTCGACTGTGACGTGCTGGTGATCGGCGGCGGGATCGTCGGCCTGTCGACGGCGTACGCGATCACGCGCGCCGCACCGGGGACACGTGTCACGGTGCTGGAGAAGGAACCGGGCCCGGCCCGGCACCAGACGGGGCGCAACAGCGGCGTGATCCACAGCGGGATCTACTACCGCCCGGGCTCGCTCAAGGCGCGGTATGCGGTCAAGGGCGCCGCCGAGATGGTCAAGTTCTGCGCCGAGTACGACATCGCGCACGCCGTGACCGGGAAGCTGATCGTCGCCACCGACCGGGCGGAGCTGCCCCGGCTGCACGCGCTGGTGCAGCGGGGGCGGGAGAACGGCATTCCGGTGCACGAGCTGGGCCCGGCCCAGATCGCGGAGCTGGAGCCCGAGGTGCGGGGCCTCGCCGCGATCCATGTCGGCACAACCGGCGTCTGCGACTTCACGGCGGTCGCACAGCGGCTCGCGGAGGCCTCCGGGGCGGAGATCCGGTACGGGTCGGAGGTCACGTCCATCGACCGGCGGGCGGACCTGGGGGTGGCCGTCCGCACAGCCGACGGCGCGGTGGTCCGCGGGCGGATGCTGGTGAACTGCGCCGGACTCCACTGCGACGAGGTGGCGCGGCTCGTGGGCGACGATCCGGGGATGCGGATCATCCCGTTCCGCGGCGAGTACTACGAGCTGGCGCGGCCCGAGCTCGTGCAGGGCCTGGTCTATCCGGTGCCGGACCCGGCGTTCCCCTTCCTCGGAGTGCACCTCACGCGCGGCATCGACGGTGGCGTGCACATCGGGCCGAACGCGGTGCCGGCGCTGGCCCGCGAGGGGTACGACTGGGGCACGGTGCGCCCCCGTGAGCTGGGGGCGACGCTCACCTGGCCCGGATCATGGCGCATAGCGCGCCGGCACTGGCGGTACGGGGCGGGGGAGCTGCGGCGCTCGGTGTCGAAGTCCGCGTTCACCACCGCGGTGCGGCGGCTGCTGCCCGCCGTCACCGAGGACGATCTGGTGCCGGCGCCCAGCGGGGTGCGGGCGCAGGCCGTCCTGCGGGACGGGGCGCTGGTGGACGACTTCCTCATCCGGGAAGGGGCACGGGCGGTGCATGTGCTCAATGCACCGTCTCCTGCGGCTACGGCTTCGCTGCCGATCGGGCGGGAGGTGGCCCGGCGGGCGCTTGCGGCGTTGGCGCGCGGCTGACGTACCGGCGATGGTGCGTACCGGCCCCGCCGTCATGACCGCCGAACCTCCGTAGAATCGATCCCACTGTGTACGAGTACGACGAGAAGCACCAGGCGGGCGCCCCCGAACGCCGGCGCCCCGGGAAGCGCATGTTCCCCGAGGGGACCGGCCCCGCGCCCGACCCCGCCGGCTCCCACTTCGAGCGGCGGATCCGCAGCTTCCAGCCCCGTCGGAGCAGGGTCACCAGCGGCCAGGCAGACGCCCTGAAGCGGCTCTGGCCCACGTGGGGCCTGGACATCGACGGGCAGCGCACCCTCGACCTCGCCGACCTCTTCGGCAGCGACTGCCCCGTCGTACTGGAGATCGGCTTCGGCATGGGCGAGGCCACCGCGCAGATGGCCGCCGCCGACCCCGGCACCGGGATCCTCGCCGTGGACGTGCACACGCCCGGCCAGGGCAATCTGCTCAATCTCGCCGACCGGAACGGCCTGTCCAACATCCGGGTGGCCAACGGCGACGCGATCATCCTGCTCCGCGAGATGCTGCCGCCCGCGTGCCTCGACGGGCTGCGCGTCTACTTCCCCGACCCCTGGCCGAAGAAGCGGCACCACAAGCGCCGCCTCATCCAGCCGGAGTTCCTCACGCTCGCCGCGACCCGCCTCAAGCCGGGCGCGCTGATCCACTGCGCGACCGACTGGGAGCCGTACGCCGAGCAGATGCTCGAGGTACTGACGGCGCACCCCGACTTCGAGAACACCCAGGAGGACGGCGGCTACGCGCCCCGCCCCGCCTTCCGCCCCCTGACCCGCTTCGAGGGACAGGGTCTTGACAAGGGCCATGTGGTCCACGACTTGCTGTTCCGCCGCACGGAGACCATGAAATCCGCCGGATCCGGAGGAACCGACCGACCCGAAGGGCAGGCGGGACCCGCGAAGTCCGCCGGACCCAACCCACCGCCCAGAGCCCTCTGACGCACCGTCGCGGCCACCGGCCATCCCTCGTTAGGGTCGATACGTGGCCGCCAACTGCCCCCAGCAACCCTCGCATCCGCCGTCCCCCACATACCCCGCCATGCCCCCCGGCCCCGGCACCGGCGCCCCCGTCCCGGGCACCGGCACCGCGCTGCGGCATGCGCACTGGTGGCAGCGGCGGGTGGTGCGCGCAGGGGCGCTCATCACCTTGCTCGCGCTCTCCGGGCTCGTCATCCTGGCCCTCGTCCGCGAACAGACCGGCACCGAGGGGTTCCTGGCCGGCCTCGGTCTCGCAGTGCTCCCGGTGCCGCTGCTCATAGCCGCGTTCCGCTGGCTGGACCGGGTGGAACCGGGCCCCTGGCGGAACCTGCTCTTCTCCTTCGCCTGGGGAGCATGTGCGGCCGCGCTGATCGCGATCGTCGCGAACAGCTTCGCGACCCGCTGGATAGCCGTCGCGACCGCCGACCCCAGCAGCGCCGACACACTGGGCGCCACCGTCATAGCGCCCGTCGTCGAGGAGTCCGCGAAGGCGGCAGCGGTCCTGCTGATCTTCCTCTTCCGCCGACGGGACTTCACCGGAATCGTCGACGGTGTCGTCATCGCCGGCGTCACCGCCACCGGCTTCGCGTTCACCGAGAACATCCTCTATCTCGGCACGGCCTTCGGCACCGACCAGCTCAACGGCCAGAGCGGCCTGACCTCCGTCACCGCGGCGACGTTCTTCGTCCGCATCGTGATGTCGCCGTTCGCGCATCCACTGTTCACGGTGCTCACCGGCATCGGCTTCGGCATCGCGGCACTGTCCGCCGAGCGCCACCGCGTACGCCGGGTCCTCCTGCCGATCGCGGGCCTGCTCCTCGCGATGGGCATGCACGCCGCCTGGAACGGCTCGTCGAGCTTCGGCCCGTACGGGTTCTTCGCCGTCTACGCCGCGTTCATGGTGCCCGCGTTCGGGCTGCTCACCTGGCTGGTGATCTGGACGAGGCAGCGTGAGCTGGGCACCATCCGCCGCGAGCTGCCCGCGTACGCGGCCGCCGGCTGGCTGACGCCGCCCGAGCCGCTCCTCCTGGGCTCGATGCGCGCACGCCGCCTCGCCCGCGAGTACGCGGGTCGCCATCTGGGCAAGCCCGCGGCGCGGGCGGTCGCGGAGTACGAGGCGTATGCGACGTCTCTGGCGTTCCTGCGTCACCGGGGGCGCCGTGGCCGCGCGGGATCCGATTTCGTCGTACGGGAACGGGAGCTGCTGCACGAGCTGTGGCGGCGCAAGGACGTGGCACGGCCCGCGCTGGCCCACGCGGCCGCGGCGACGGCGCCGGAGGTGGTCCCGCCGTACGTTCTCCCGTACGGGCATCCGCAGGGACAGGTCCCGTACGGCGCGATGCCGCCGTACGGACAGGTTCCGTACGGCGGCATCGCGCCATATCCCGCGTACAACCCCTACCGTTCCTGACGCGCCTTACCAGGTCCGTTGGGAGTTGGGCCCGTTCCCGTCAGGGATTCAGGCCCATTCCCGTCAGGGGGTCAGGCCCTTGCTGCGCAGCCAGGCGAGCGGGTCGACCCCGTCGCCTCCGCCCGGGTGGATCTCGAGGTGCAGATGCGCGCCGGTGACGTTGCCGGTGGCGCCCACGCGGCCGATGACGTCGCCCGTGGTGACCTTCTGGCCGACGCTCACGCTGATCGAGGACTGGTGGCAGTACCAGATCTCCGTGCCGTCCTCGAGCTCCAGCACCGTGCGGTAGCCGTACGAGCCGGACCAGCCGGCCTCCTTCACCGTGCCGGTGTGGACGGCCTTGAGCGGCGTCCCCGTGGGGGCCGCGAAGTCAACGCCGGTGTGGTAGCCGGAGGACCACAGCGAACCCGCGTCGCCGAACTGCGAGGTCAGAGTGTACGAGGACGTGGGGAGGGCGTAGCTCGCGGCGAGCTTGGCGAGGCGCTCCGCCTCAGCCTTGCGCCTGGCCTCCTCCTCCGCCGCCTTCTTCTCGGCGGCGGCCTTGGCCTCGGCCGCTTCCCGCTCCTTGGCCGCTTCTTCGGCGGCCTGCTTGGCGGCGGCCTCCTCGGCGGCCTTCGCGGCCGCGCTCTCCGCCTGGTCCTGCTGCTGCTCGGCCTGCTGCATGATGCGGGCGCGCAGTGCCTCACCGGCGTCCGTGGTGCCCTGCTCCGCGTCGGTGGCGGTGACGCCGGCTCCGGTGAGGGGCGCGACGGCGTTGGTGCCGGAGTCCGACGAGTCGGACACCAGGGAACTCACGCCGGGCAGGGACTCGGTGACCGACGACAGGTCGGGCATCGATATCTGCACCGGCGGCTTGCCGCCCTGCGCGGTGGCGATGCCGCCCGCGCCGACGGCGGCGATGACTCCCACACCGAGAACCGTGGAGCTGCGCGCGAGGCCTCCGCCGCGCTGCTTGATGACACGGTGCCGACCGCGGACGGGCCGGACGGACTCCTCAGTGGGGTTCCATTCCTCCCAGGGCCCCTCGTCCTGGGAGAAGCCGGTGCCGAAGCCGGTGCCCGTGTCGAAGCCGCTTCCGGTTCCTCGGTCGAAGCCAGTGCCGGTTCCTGTATCGAAGCCGGTGCCGGTTCCGGTGTCGAAGCCGGCGCCGTCAGGGTCGTACGGCGCGAACGAGGGTTGCGGGGCAGGCGGGTTGGACGCCACTGGGGCGCGCTCCTTTCCTTCCTTCTCGCCTACCGGGTTAGCTGACGGGTTCGGAGCAGGAAGGTCTCCTACGAACGCCTTTTGCGGTAAAGGCGCCCGATTCACCCCAAGTTGGTGGTTCCCCGGTTCCCTTACGGGATTCGGCGCGTGCGCACGGAGCCGCCTCTTGTGACGGCTGGGACGACCGCGCTGCGTTATCGAACGTTAATAGACGGGGGTACCGAATTCCAAGCCGTTCCGGCTGATCGTTAACGCTTTTGGTCTGGACTTAACAGGTCAGGACCGGGCGGAATCGGGCGAGTTGACCGCCCGGCCGCATCAAGCACCTACTTGACGGTGTGTCAGTTGTTACGCGCAGGGGGGTCGTTCAGTCACGGAAGGTGACGTGGGGGCCGCTCCGCTCACGGACGCCGCACGGCTCACCGACAACGTGGCCGTGCTGGGGAACCCGGTCTCGTACGCACGATTGGGCCACGTCAGTAGACGGCTGCGGTGACCAGCGGGGCTGCAACGCGCCGAGGGGCCGGAACCACATCTGGTTCCGGCCCCTCGGGCTTCAGTAGCGGGGACAGGATTTGAACCTGCGACCTCTGGGTTATGAGCCCAGCGAGCTACCGAGCTGCTCCACCCCGCGTCGTTAAGTACAAGTGTACGCCATGCGCGGGGCCCTTTTGACCAGCCCGGTTCGCGCCCCGTGTGAACCGCGCACTCAGGCCAGTGCCACTCGCACGCTCCCGGCGCGCGAACGGCGGCGGTCCACTGACGGCGGACCGCACAACGCAGGCGCACCGGTAGTGCTCCGGCCGTGCACTGGTTGCGCGGGAGGGGCCGCCGGCCTTCCCCCTGCCCTCGGCCGGCGGCCCCGTGGAGGCCGGACGAAGGCCCCGCGAAGGCCGGGCGAGCGGATATGGCCCCGCGAAGGCCGGGCGGGCGGTTGTGCCACCGGCACCGGTTGCCGTGGCCCATCCTGCGGAGGAGCCTCGAAGGAGAGGTCAGAAGGAGGTCACCATGGGCACCTCGGCGAGCCCCGCCTTCGACACCGAAATCCTGCGCCAGGGCATCGAAGGCCACAACGCGGACACGCTCCTGTCGCTTTACGCGGACGATGCGGAAGTCCGCGTCGTCGACCGCAACACTCAGCCCAGCCATCCACTGATCAAGCACGGCCGCAACGAGATCAGCGAGATGCTGAACGACATCTACGGCCGCGAGATGACCCACAAGCTGGAACAGTGCGTGGTCCAGGGCGACCACGTCGCCTTCACCGAGTCCTGCGAGTATCCCGACGGCGTCAAGGTGCTGGCCAGCTCCATGATGTCGCTACGAGACGGCAAGATCGTCGATCAGACGCTGATCCAGGCGTGGGACGAGTAGGAGGAGCAAGAGAGCCGGGCGAGTAAGAGAGCAGGACGAGGCAATACGTGCGCGGGTCGCGCGGGAATGCCGCGACGCCGAGCCCGGGAAACCCGAGAGCCTCGAGGTAGGAACGTGGGCGACCACCAAGCCCACATACGCGACCGCGCCCGAGCCGGCCAAAGCCGACCCGGGCGCGGCGCCCTGCTAGCCCACAACGATGATCACGAAGCCGTGATCGAAGCGGTGGTCGAAGCGGTGGTCAAAGCGATGGTCGAATCGGTGATCGAAGCGGTGGTCGAATCGGTGATCGCGGTGATCGCGGTGATCGAAGCAGCGTCCGCCCCAGTAACCGCGGTCGCAGTGGTAGGTGGTCACATGAGTGTCCACGGCAGGGGTTGCTGCTGCGGCCGTCCCTGCTGCGCTGACCGCAGCGCTGCCGGCCATCAGAACGCTGGCCGCGGACACCGCGACGAGACGCCTCGCGCGTTGTGCTCGCATGGTGAATGCTCCTCTCCTTCCATCATCCCGCGCTCTCACCGGCACGAGACGGGTGGCCGCAGCCGCAAGGGAGGAGCGGCGCGGTCGCCGGCTTCGCCCGGCGCATACGAGGAGCACGTCTCTGTAACCGAGGCCCCCGCTGGACGCGAACCAGCCGACCGGGGGCGTGCCCCCCGGGTTGCGACCCTGCTTGTACTACGTCGACGGCGCCCTTTTGGATTGGCGCTTCCGGGCGGCTGGGCCCGAAAAGCACTGAAGGCCCAGATCAGATCTCCTCTGACCTGGGCCTTCCTCGTAGGCCGTGTGGGACTCGAACCCACAACCAATGGATTAAAAGTCCACTGCTCTGCCAATTGAGCTAACGGCCCGCGTTACTGCATCCCCGAGCATAGCCGGACGAGCCCGCGTCTCCGATCGGGTATCGGTGGACCGCGTCTTTCCGACCGCCGAAGACGGCACATCGACCGCCCAAGACGGCACATCGACCGCTGAAGACGGCACATCGGCCGCGGAAGACGGGCACGCGGCCCGAGGCCCCGCCGACACCCGGTCGGCGGAGCCAGGCCCTCGGCCTCACGGGTCCAGAGGTTCCAACGCCCCCTCCCGTGCCGCCTCTCGGGCGAGCGTGCGTGCGTGTTCCGGGTTGAGGAACCAATGGCGGGCCGAGGCCAGCCACCAGGCTGCCGCGAAGCCCAGCACGGCCAGGACGGCGATCGGCGCGTAGTTGAAGGTTTCCCAGGTCACCGGGGCCACCTGCGGCAGCATGAACAGGATCGTGATGACGCCGACCCACACCACGGCGACGATCCCGATGGGCCGTGACCACGCGCCGAGATGCCATGGACCGCGCTCGAAGGCGTCGCCCTTCCACAGGCGCAGCATGGTCGGTACGACGTATGCGATGTAGAGGCCGATGACCGCGATCGAGGTCACGGCCGCGTACGCCGTGACGTTGATCAGATACGGCAGGCCCAGCACCAGCGCGCCACCCGCGGCGAGCCAGACCGCCGCGACCGGGGTGCGCGTCCGCGGGCTGACCGTGTGCCAGACGTGGGAGAGCGGGAGGGCGCCGTCACGCGAAAAGGCGTAGATCATGCGGCTGTTGGCGGTGACGGAGGCCATGCCGCAGAACAGCTGTGCACCGATGACGACGAGCAGCAGCAGCTTGCCGGCCGTCGCGCCGAGCGCGTCGAGCAGGATCTGCGCGGGCGGTACGCCGGTCGGGGACGCCAGCGCCTTGTCGTACGACTGGATGGCGAAGGTGAAGCCGAGCAGCAGGACGAAGCCCGCGATCCACGACGTCCAGATCGACTGAACGATTCCTCTCGGACCCGCCGTCGAGGCGTCGTGGGTCTCCTCGGTCATGTGCGCGGAGGCGTCGTACCCGGTGAAGGTGTACTGCGCCATCAGCAGACCGAGCAGCACCACGTACAGACCGCTGCCCCATCCCGTGTTGTTGACGAACTCCGTGAACACGAAACTCGCGGACTGGTGGCTGTCCGGTACGAAGGTGAGCGCCCCGACGATCACGGCGACGCCGATGACGTGCCACCACACGCTGACGCTGTTGAGCAGGCCGACGATGCGTACGCCGAACGTGTTCAGCAGGCCGTGCAGCACCAGGATCCCGGCGAAGAGCAGGATCGTACGGCCGGGCGTCACCTCGAAGCCGAACTGCAGATTGAGGTAGGCGCCCAGGAACGAGGCCGCGCCGAAGTCGATACCGGCCGTCACCGCGACCTGGCCGAGGACGTTGAACCAGCCCGTGAACCAGGCCCACGCGGCCGCGCTCCGCGACGGCGCCAGCCGGTACGCCCAGTAGTAGAGCCCGGCCGACGTCGGATACGCCGAGCAGATCTCCGCCATCGCAAGACCGACGAACAGCGTCATCAGACCGACGCCGACCCAGCCCCAGGTGATCACGGCGGGCCCGCCCGTGTTCATGCCGAAGAGGTACAGGGTCAGACAGCCGGAGAGGACCGAGATGATCGTGAAGGAGACCGCGTAGTTCGAGAACGCGGACATGCTGCGCGCGAGGACCTGCGTATAGCCCAGCTGGGCCAGCCGCTCCTCGTCCGTCAAGTGCGCGGCGCCGGACGCGTCCGGCGCCGGCTTACCGGTGGTTTCAGCGGCACCACCGACCGCCTCATCTGTCATGCCCCCAGCGATTCCCTCGCTGGGGGCATGACATGCGCCACAGAAAGGCCGAAACCCGACCGTGACCGGGCCGACGCGGGCGGGCCCTGGGTCGAAGCCGGTCTAGAAGAGGCCCTTGTACCCCTGCCAGCCGCTCGCGATCTTCACGCGCGGTGCGAACGAACCGTTCCCATAGCCGGCGTTCCGGTACAGGCCGCCTGCGGTGTCCCGCACAACCAGGTCGTTCTTCCCGTCACCGGTGATGTCCCCGACCCCGACGATCGCGTTGTACGACGCGCCCCAGTTCGAGTACAGCTTCACGCGTTCCTTCAAAAGCCCGTTCCCCAGGCCGTCGTAGCGGTAGAGCGTGCCGTCCTTGTGGCGCGCGAGGACATCCCCGAACCCGTCGCCGTTGAGGTCCCCGGCGCCGACGATCTTCGTGTACGCGGTCCAGCCGGTGCGGATCTTCTTGCCGGCCGCCAGCTTGCCGTGCCCGTCGTTGGCGAAGACGTAGATGTCACCGGTCGACGCCTTGCGCGCCAGCAGGTCCGTACGCCCGTCGCCGGTCAGGTCGCCGGGCGCGACCAGCACGTTGTACGCGTTCCAGCCGGTGCCGAGGGACGTGTGGCTGCTGCTCGGCGAGTAGGAGCTGCCGCAGTGGCCCGAGTACCGGCGCAGCTCGCCGTTCGGCATCCGCACCAGCATCTCGGAGCAGCGGTCGCTGCCCATGTCACCGAACGGGACGGCGACCGTGCCCGCGGGCCAGCCCGACGCGGACCGCTTCGAGTCGAAGGTGCCCTTGCCGCTGGTGTAGTGGAGGGTCAGGCCACCGGAGGAGTTGAGCGTGGCCAGCTCGCCGAACGCGTACCCGCCCTGGTCGTGGAAGCCCTGGCGGCCACCGCCGACCGAGATCTTGCCGCTCGTGGTGTACGTTCCCGCGCCCTCCGCCGCCGTGGCGGTCAGCGTCCAGGAGTACATGCCGCTGTAGACGTAGGTGCCGGCGTTGGTCTTGCCGTCCCAGATCAGGTCGACCTCGGTGTCCGGGCCGCCCCTGATCGTGCGGGCCGTGCGCCCGAGCGCGTCCTTGACCGTGAACGTCCAGTTCGCGGGCTTGTTGAGCTGCCAGGTGCTCGACCAGACCGAGCCGCCGGAGGTGTCCTTGAGGTCGAGGAGGCCGTCGTCGAGCTCGGACTCGGTCTTCGCCAGGGATGCCGACGGTACGCCGCTGGGGACGATGCGGATCGCGTTGTCCTGCCCGACGTACGCGATGTCGCCGCCGAACCGGTCCACCGCCCAGGTGAGCCGCCGCTGGTCGGCGGTGTTCCCGGCCGGGAGGTCGGCGATCTCCCGCGGCGCCGCGGCCGAACCGGTGTGGAAGTCGGTGAGCAGCAGCTTGCCCGTGGTCCGGTCGTGCCGGACGAGATAGCCGTCGCCGACGAGTGCGAGACCGGACGGGACGGTGATCTTCGTCTTCGTGGAGCGGTCGTAGACGCCCGCGGCGCCGGTCGGGCCGCAGTTCCAGTAGATCCAGCGGCCGACCGCCTGCAGTTCCTTGACCGGGCAGGGCGCCCCGGTGGCGAGGGTCTCGATGACCTTCTTCTGCTCCAGGTCGTACGAGGTGACCGAGCCGGTGGTGGAGCCCGGCGTGTACAGCCTGCTGCCCCAGATCGAGGCGGCGATGATCGAGCGGGTCATCCGCACGGACGTGGTGCGGTACACCTCCACGTCGTCAACGTACTGCTTGCTTGTCGAGGTCGCGTTGTAGGCGTAGTAGCGGCCGCTGACGTCCACGAACCGGGCGCCTGTGACGCCGGGTTCCTCCACCGAGTGGTAGCCGTCCGGGCTGGTGTGGATCTGGGCGTACTCCTTGCCGTCCTCGACGAAGAAGTGGCCGACGTTCCCGTTGCCCGAGGCGCGCAGCACCACGCAGGAGCCGGCGTCGCACGGCACCTCCTTGAGGTGCTGGCCGTACGCGTACGTGCCGGCGTAGCCCCAGCTCGTCCGGGCGCTCGCCGACAGTCCGTCCGGCGACACCTGCCGGGCGAAGACGAACCGCTCGCCGGACGCCGCGCGTTCGACCGTGTTCAGCGTGCCGCCCGCGAAATCGATCCCCCAGACCCCGTCGGTCTGGATGGGCGTCGGCGCGTCGGCCGCGCCCGCCGAGGTCGACGCGCTGAGCCCCGCGACGACAGCCGCGACAGCGGCGAGCGCCGCGCCTCCGCGTCTGAGCGCACGACGGCGTACGAAGGTGTGGCGAGCCATGGATCCCCCTCAGCCCCGCGGGCTGCAAGTGTGCTGTGCGCGAGAAGTGCGCGAGATGTGCGCGCCCTGAGCAGGGCAACCGGAGCGTACCAGGAGGCACTTGGGGGTCAGAAGTGGTTTCCTGGTCACCTCATGACGAACGCCGAAGGGCCCGGACGACCGAAGTCGTCCGGGCCCTTCAGGGTCTGTTCAGCGCGGGTCAGCCGTTGCGCTTCCAGCGCGGCTTGTCCTCGCGGCGGCCGAACGAGCCGGTCCCGCGGTGGTCGTCACGGCGCCCAGACGGGCGGTCGTGGCCGGAGCGGAAGCCGCCGCCGGAAGGCCGGTCGTCGCGGCGATCGCGGTTGAAGGGCCGGTCGCTGCGGTGGCCGCCGGACGGGCGGTCGTCGCGGCGGTCGAAGGAACGGCCGCCACGGTCGTCGCGGCGGAAACCACCGCGGTCGTCACGACGCTCGAAGGAACGCCCACCACGGTGGCCGTCACCACGGTCGTCCCGGCGGAAGCCGCCCGACGGACGGTCGTCACGGCGCTCGAAGGAGCGCCCACCGCGGTCGCCGTCACGGCGGTCACGGTCGAAGCCACGGTCGTTGTCGCGACGGTCGCGGTTGAAGCCACCGCGGTCGTTGTCCCGGCGGAAGCCGCCCGAGGGGCGGTCGTCACCGCGGAACCCGCCGCGGTCGTTGTCCCGACGGAAGCCGCCCGACGGACGGTCGTCACGGCGCTCGAACGAACGCCCACCGCGGTCACCGTCACGGCGGTCACGGTCCCGGTTGAACCCACGGTCACGGTCCCGGTCACGGTCACGGCCGCCGAAGCCACCCCGGTCACGGTCGCGGTCGTTGTCACGGCGGTCGCGACGCTCGTAGTTGCCCCGCTCGTCACGGCGCTGACGCGGCTCGTACGCCGGACGCTCCTCGTACGCAGGACGCTCGGCGCGCTCGCCCACCGGCTGCTCGGGCACCGAAACGGCTGCCTCGACCGCGGCCTCCGCGAGCGCCTCCGCCGCGGCGGAGACGGTGGCCTCGGCCACCGCGGCAGCCGGGTCCTCGCCCCGCTCACGAGCCGCACGGGCGGTCAGCCTGTCGGCCTCCTCGCGCAGTTCGGCGGCCCGGCGCTCGGCGCGCTCCAGCTGCTTGGCGAGGTCCTTGACCTCGTGCTCCGCCTGCCGGGCCGCGTTGCCCGCGGACTCGGCCTGCACCTCGGTCATCGACCGGGCGCCGGTGATCTCGGCGACCTCGGGGTCGAACGCGGCGCCGCCCTGGATGATGTGGCGCGAGGCGTCGACGCCCGCGTCCTCCATGAGCCGGAAGATCTGGCGGCGCTGGTGCGGCAGCGACAGCGACACGACGGTGCCGCTGCGGCCCGCACGCGCCGTACGGCCCGAGCGGTGCAGGTAGTCCTTGTGGTCGCCGGCCGGGTCCACGTTCAGGACCAGGTCGATACCGTCGACGTGGATGCCGCGGGCCGCGACGTCCGTCGCGACGAGCACGTTGACGTACCCGTCCTTGAAGTCGGCCAGGGTGCGGGTGCGCGCGCCCTGCGTCATGCCGCCGTGCAGCGCGTCGGCGAGGACGCCCGCGTCGCGCAGCTGCTCGGCGACGCGGTCGGCGCCGAGCTGGGTGCGGACGAAGATGATGGTGCGGCCCTTGCGCGCGGCGATCGCGGCGGTGACCGGTGCCTTGTCCTTGGGCTTCACGATCAGGATGTGGTGCGACATGGTCGTCACGGCGCCCTGCGCGGCGTCGACCTCGTGGCTGACCGGGTTGTTCAGGTAGCGCTTGACCAGGGTCGCGATCTCGTTCTCCATCGTCGCGGAGAAGAGCATGCGCTGACCGCCCGCCGGCACCTGGTCGAGGAGCTCGGTGACCTCGGGCAGGAAGCCCAGGTCGGACATCTGGTCGGCCTCGTCGAGGACCGCGATCTGCACGCTGTCGAGCGAGCAGGCGCCGCGGTTGATGATGTCGCGCAGCCGGCCCGGCGTGGCGACGAGGATGTCGACACCGCGCTCGAGGGCGTAGATCTGGTTGCCCATCGACGTACCGCCGCAGACGACCTTCATCTTCAGGCCGAGGACGTCCCCGTACGGCTGCAGCGCGTCCGCGACCTGCATCGCGAGCTCACGGGTCGGGGTGAGGATGATGCCTCGGGGGTGCTTCTTCTCGGTGTGGCCGCCGGCCAGCGTGGCGAGCAGCGGCAGGCCGAAGGAGAGGGTCTTGCCGGAGCCGGTGCGGCCGCGGCCGAGGATGTCCTTGCCGGCCAGGGCGTCCGGGATGGTCGCCGCCTGGATCGGGAAGGGCGTGGTGACCCCGTTCTGCGCGAGCTTGCGGACGACACCCTCGGGCAGACCGAGGTCGGCGAAGGTGAGCTCGGGCTCGGCTTCGGCGGAGGCCTCGGGCGCCTCGTCGGCGGCGTTCTCGGCGGCGGCCGCTGCGGCGACCTCCGCGATCTCGATCTCGTTCTCGGGCAGGACGGAACGGTCAGTACTGGAAACGGACATGCGAAATGCGAAACCTTCCGGAGTCTCGGCACGCGCCCAAACTCCGTGAATTCGCAATCGACCGCCTCAATGCGGTCCGGCCACGGCAAGGGAGAGTACGCGCCACACGCGGCGCGTCATTCATGGCGCCGGGCAAATGGGATCAAACGATCTGCCACCATACGCACCCTCCACCCCCGAGCGCAAACCGAACCCCATACGCGCAGCTCACGGCGGTGCGGCAGACACTCGCCGCCCCTCCGCAAGGCCTGCGCCGACTTCCCCAGGGCCCGGCGACGCCCCTCCCAGAGCCCGGCGAAGCCCCTCCCGGAGCTGCGCCGCCTCCTCCCGGCAGCCTTCCGAGCCGTCCCGAAGCGGGCCGCCCGGCTCTCTCCGGGAGTGTGCCGCCGCCTAGGGCCTCTCGTTTGGATCAGGCTGGGCTCGCGGGGCCTGGCACGCACATCTCCGCGTTGCAAACGAGAGGCCCTACACCGGGTGCCCCGCCTCCGGCGAAGGCTCCCGCGGAGAAATGCCCGCCCCCGCGCCCTGCGCCGCCCTCTGCTCGTGGGCCGACGACGACGGTTCCGCGGTCGGGGAGGGCTCAGTGCTCGGCGTCGGCGACGCGTCCACCGGTGACGGGTCCGGGGTCGTGGGCGTCTCAGTCGGCTTGGGCTTGGGCCTGGGCTTCCTGCTGGGCTTCGACTTCGTCGGCGACGCCTGCGGGGACCCGGGCTTCTCGCTCTTCGTCGGCCCGGACGAGCCCGCACCGGAGGCCGACTCCGAAGGCAGGGCCGAATCGGACGCGGACCCCCTGGGGTGCGGCGCTCCCTTCCCACCGTCGCGCCCGTTCCCGTAACCGGAGCCATTGGCGGCCGACGCCGCCCCGCCCCCGTCGGGAGCGGCGGCGCCGCGCGGCCCGACGGACTGGGCGGGGGCCTGCCCCGTCCCGTCGTCGCTCACACTCATGCAGCCTGCGGTCGCCGCGACGGCCACCACCACGGCAGCCCAACGGACGGATACGAAAAAGTGGCGCACGGGCGGGCACCTCCGGGGCGCGGCACGCAGAAATCAGTGCAGGGGGCTGACATCGGTGCAGGGGACGGGATCCCACTGCCCAACTCCCGGAGCCCACAAGAAGACACGGAACCCGGACCGGACACCCGGCGAACGGCCCCGTCACCGGCACCCGTCTCGCGCCCTTCCGCCCGATGCGCCGGCTCAGCCGTATCCCAGCGCATGCAGCCGCGCATCGTCGATCCCGAAGTGATGCGCGATCTCGTGCACCACGGTCACCTCGGTCTCGACCACAACGTCCTCGCGCGACTCGCACATACGCAGCGTCGGCCCCCGGTAGATCGTGATGCGGTCCGGCAGCACCCCCGCGTACCACTCACCGCGATCGGTCAGCGGCGTCCCCTCGTAGAGCCCGAGCAGCTCGGGATCGTCGGCCGGCGGTTCGTCCTCGACGAACACCGCCACGTTGTCCATCAGCCGCGTCAGTTCCGGCGGGATCCGGTCCAACGCCTCGGCGACCAGTTCCTCGAACTCCTCGCGCGTCATCTCCAGCACACGGCCATTGTCGGCCACGACTCCGCGTATCCACCGGCGCACAGGAGAAAGCCGCACATCCGCCGTTTGCAGCAGGGGCATACGGTGCGGCGCACTTGGGCATACGGGACCAATGGTCCGCGTCCTCGCCCGCATCCTGGAGCGTGTCCCGCACATCGTGCCGCGCCTCGTGCCGCCCTACGTACGGAGTGCTTCCGCCGCGCTCGTACGCCACGTCCCCACGGCCTTCCTACGCCACTACCGGTCCCGTCACCCCCGCCCCGTCGGTGAACTGGTCCATCCCCCGCACCCCTACGCCCGTGCGCTCGGCCTCGTCGCGGTCGTGCTGCTCGGGGCCTGGCTGGGCCTGCTGATCGTGGGCAGCGTCCGTGCCCCGGTCGGGCCCGTGGACACACGGATGGCGCTGCGGCCAT
This sequence comes from Streptomyces himalayensis subsp. himalayensis, assembly GCF_013778455.1. GTDB lineage: Bacteria > Actinomycetota > Actinomycetes > Streptomycetales > Streptomycetaceae > Streptomyces > Streptomyces himalayensis. Next base: position 27,325 of record NZ_JACEHE010000024.1, read on the forward strand.
CCCTCACAGGCGGCACGAAGATCAACATCTCCCCGCTCGGCGACCTGGAGCTCCGTTCCCACATCGCCCCCATCCGCCTGGACGTGGACGTCGACCGGCTCGACCCGGTGCGTGCCGAGGCTCTGGTCCGGCATCCGGAACGGCTGTCCGGCCTGCAGGACGAGGTGACCCGCGACGTCGAGGACGGCACGCGCGACCTGGCCGTACGCTCCTGCGTCGCCGTCGTCTCGGGCGCCACCGCCCTCGGGCTCGCCGTCTACCGCCGCCCCCGCCGCGCCCTCGCGGCCGGCGGCCTCGCCCTCACGCTGCTCGCCGCCTCCGCCGGCACGGCCTTCGTCACCTGGAACCCGAACTCGGTCCTCGAGCCCAAGTTCTCCGGCCTGCTCACCAGCGCCCCGTCCGCCGTCGGCAACGCACGCAGCATCGTCACCGAATTCGACGTCTACCAGAAGGAGTTGGCGCGTCTGGTGACCAACGTGACCAAGTTGTACGACGTGACGTCCACGCTTCCCGCGTACGCACCCGACCCCTCCACCATCCGGGTGCTGCACGTCTCGGACATCCACCTCAATCCGGCGAGCTGGCACATCATTTCCTCGCTCGTCGAGCAGTACGAGATCGATGTCATCGTCGACTCCGGCGACACCATGGACCACGGCACGGCCGCCGAGAACGCGTTCCTGGATCCCATCGAGGACCTCGGCGCGCCCTACGTCTGGGTGCGCGGCAACCACGACTCGCTCACCACCCAGCGCTATCTGGAGGACATGAAGAACGTCCACGTACTGGACGAGGGCAGGGCGGTCTCCGTCGGCGGCCTGCGGTTCGCCGGGACGGGCGACCCGCAGTACACGCCCGACCGCTCGGTCAAGGCCGAGGGCGATCCGGCCGAGCGCATGGCGGGCATCCGGCTCGCCTCGGCCCTGCGCGACCAGCAGGCCGCCGGTACGCCGGCCGACGTCGCGATCGCCCACAACCCGGTGGCGGCCCGGGAGACGGACGGCGAGGTGCCGCTCGTCCTCGCGGGCCACGTCCACCACCAGGAGATGGAGGTCCTGAAGCTCGGCACCCGGCTGAGGATCGAGGGGTCGACGGGCGGGAGCGGGCTGCGAGCGGTCGAGGGCAAGAACCCCGATCCGGTGGAGGCGTCGGTCCTCTATCTGGACCGCGACACCAAGCGCCTGCAGGCCTGGGACGAGATCAGGCTGGGCGGCCTGGGCCTGACGACGGCCGAGGTCAGCCGCCACCTCCCGGAGGAGAACCAGCCGGGAGCCTCGCCGACACCGACGCCGTCCGCGCCCTCACCGGACACGCCCCCGGCGACCGCACCGGGCACGCGCTCGACAACCTCACCAGGCACGTCCCCGGCACCCTCGCCCGCCACCTCCTCGGCGACCCCGTCCGCGCCGTCGCCGGGCCGCTCCGGCCCGTAACCCTCCGTCGGCCCCTGACCAGCGTCTGCGCGCTCCCGACGCACCACCGCACCACCCCGCCGTAAACCGTTTTGGCGATAGCTCCCCGCATCCCATATGCTTCTCACGTCCCCGACGCGCTGCGAAGCGCCCAGGCGGGCCCTTAGCCCTCATCGTCTAGTGGCCCAGGACGCCGCCCTTTCAAGGCGGTAGCACGGGTTCGAATCCCGTTGGGGGCACGTAACACCGTGTGCGACACTGTTCGTACACAACAGCTTGGTCCTGTGGAGCAGTTTGGAGTGCTCGCCACCCTGTCAAGGTGGAGGCCGCGGGTTCAAATCCCGTCAGGACCGCTGCGATCCCTTCGCGGATCGCGTGGCTGGGTAGCTCAGTTGGTACGAGCGTCCGCCTGAAAAGCGGAAGGTCGCCGGTTCGACCCCGGCCCCAGCCACAACCGCCCCACCAGGGCAAACACCCCCTCCGAAGATCTTCGGGGGGGTGTTTTCGTGTCGGCTACGCCAACCAGTACGCCAACGGCTCTCAGGAGAGGCTGTCGCCCAGCTTCCGGAGCGCCTTCCGCTGCTCGTCCAGTGACGCGTGGGCATAGACCTTCATGGTCACGCCAATGTCGCTGTGGCCGACGATCTGCCGGACGATGTGCGGCGGCACCCCGAGATCGAGCAGCAGCGAGACGGCGGAGTGCCGGAGATCATGGAACCGGATCTCCAGACCGAGCCGCTTCCGGAGCGGATACCAGCTCCGCCGGAGGTTGTCCGGCTCCAGCGGGGTGCCGATACGGGACGTGAAGATCAGCCCGTGTTCCTTCCACTCCATACCTGCCGCCGCACGCTCCTGCGCCTGCCGCTCGCGGTGCTCGGTGAGTGCCTTCACCACGATCGGCGGGAGCGGGACGGTACGGACCGATGCCAGGGTCTTTGGCTTGACCAGTCGCAGCTCCCCGCCCACGCGCTGGAGCGCGCGCTCCACGGCCAGCGTCTCGCGGTCGAGGTCCAGCGCATCCCAGCGGAGCCCCAGCAACTCGCCCCGGCGCATTCCGAGAACCAGGGCGAGCACGTAGAGAGCGTGCAGCCGGTCCTCTGCGGACTCTCGGAGGAGAAGACGGGCGTCCGCGACACTGAGCCCCTTCCCCGTGTCGTACGAAGGCGTGGGCACCTGTACGAGCTGGGCGACGTTCCGCACGATCAGTTCCTCCCTGACGGCGTTCTGGAGGGCGTTCCTGAGTACTGCGTGGATGGACTGCACCATTCGGCGGGACAGCAGCGTCTGGCAGCACTTCCCTGCCGCGCAGCACTGCGGCTCGGGGCGTTCCTTGTCCCAGCCGTGCTTGCAGCACTGGCACTCGGAGGCGACGCGGGCGAGCCAGGTGCGGACTTCGGCGGCCCTGAGGGGGGAAGGCTCCTGACTACCCCGAAACGGGGCGGGAAAGTTGAGGGGGCCAGCCACCCCGCCCGGCATCAGCGCGGGCGGGGCTTGCGTGAGGTCAGCGGCCGTGTCGGGCGCGGTTCTCCGCGTGGCTGAGCTGGGACGGCTCGATACGCGGGGCGTCCTCGTACCACGCGAACGGGCGGAGGTCGCAGGCGGCCTTGTGCACGCGAGTCGCAGCTCCGTAGTGCTCCGGGTTGGAGAACACCCGACCACCCGTCAGGGAGGCCAAGAGGCGGGCTGCGTGGTGCTCGCAACCGGTCGCCCCGGCGTTGCTGCGATCGAGGACGGTCACGGCATCGTGCGGGCCGACACAGGGCGTCGGGTCGTCCGGGTGAGCGGCGGGACAGCGACGGTCCATGCTCACCACCACCCCGAGGACTTCTTGGCGGCCTTGGCGGCGGCGGCCTCGTTCACGATCCGCTGCCGCTCCATGTGCAGGGCGGTCAGTTCCGCGGTGAGCCGGGTCTCAGCAGCGTTCGAGGTGGACTCCACCCGGTTCTCCGCGCGGGTGGTGCTCTTGCCGCGCAGGACCCGGTACGAGCCGCTGGCGAGCGCGCCCAGCACGGCGCGGCGCTCGGAGCTGGTCAGGGGCCACATTTCGCCCCGGCGGACCGCCTCCAGCTTGCGCGTCGTCTTCTGGATTTCGCGGTCCACCTGGCGGGTGTCGGGCTTGCCCATGGTCAGGAACTCCTCAGAGATTCGGAGTGGTCGGGGTAGGCGCAGGTCGCGCAGGTGCCGAGGGCGGCGGGGATGACGTAGCCCGCATCGGTGCGGCACTGCGGGCAGGTGCGGCGGGCGGCGTTGGCCTTGGCCAGTGCCGCGTGCTTCGCGGGGGTCATGGGGCGTACCGGCTTGGCCAGTTCGACCCGGTATAGGTAGGCGACCAGCGGCCCACGGCGGCGGCGCGGCCGTTCGAGCTGTGCGGCCACGTCCTGACCGCCCGGGCGCAGGCCATGGGCGCGGAGCTGTCGGCGGGTGGCGTAGCCGTCCGGTGCCAGGTGCCACCGGAACGCCAGCAGTGCGCCCATCAGGCGACGCGCTTCCACGCGGCCCGCAAGCGGACCTCTGATGCGGAGTGGCCGGCCGCTCGGAAGCGGGTGGCCATTTCGCGGTAGGACAGGGCGGGAACCTCGCTGTGACGGATCTCGTCGACCAACGCGTCAAGCGCCTCGTCGGTGAGCGCAGGTCCCGCATCAAGCGCGGGAACCGGCTCCGTGGGTCCCCACACCGGGAGTTCCCACCGGGGCGTGACACCGGGCGTGACGCGGTTCGTCACGCTGGTCAGCGCCCTGCCGGTGTCCTCGCCGTCCCGCGCCGTCTCCAGCGTCGACCAGGCCCGCGAGAGGCTCTGAGCGGTCTTTGCCTGGACGCGGGCGACGCGGGCGCCGGCCTCCGTCACGGCCGTCAGCCGGGTCTCCTCGGTGGCGGCCTCCGCCCGCAGCCGGGCGCGGGCAACTGCCGCTTCGTCGCGGGCCTCTTGCTGGATGCCCCGGATCGCGCCGAGTGCCGCGGGGGTGAGCGCGGTCCGCTCCCACAGCCCGTGCACCAGCCACAGTGCCTTGGCCGCGATGGGCAGCCATGCGACGGCCAGCCACGCACCGGCGGACTTCTCAGCGGTGAGCGCGTGCGCCACCAGGACGCCGGCCGCGATCAGGCCGAAGCACCAGCCGACGCCAGTGACCGCGCGGCTGTGGTCGCCCTGCGCGGCCAGGCGACGTTCGTAGGCGAGGGTGGCCAGCCATCCGCCGTCGATCCCGAGACCGACGACCAGCGCGACGGGCCACGGCATCGCCGTGCCCAGCCACATCACGACCACGGCCAGGGTGAGAACCATCGACACCGCCGTCATCGCGACGGCGGGCAGCACGGTCTTGGCGTTCATGCCGCACCTCCCGGCGCCATCGCGCCGGCCGTGCGGTTGACCAGGTCCCGCCGGGCGGAGAGCACTCGGTTGCGGGCCCGGCGGATGCGCCGCGCGTCCAGCTCGGTCGGGGTGCGGTCCAGGGTCATGATCTGCGCGTCGAGCAGGTCGACCTCCGCCAGGATCAGCGGAGACTCCAGCTCGATCACGTCCAGCTCCGCGGCCGTCGGCTCACGGTCGATGCTGTCGACCGTGACGGTAACGGCCGTCTGAAGTGGAGCGATGAGCTTCATGGGTCGTGTTCTCCCTAGCAGGTAGCAACGGCCCAAACCGCGCCCCCGGAGTTGCCTCTCCGGGGGCGCTTGCCGTTGGGGTCGGAGTGTCCGGCTCCCCTCAGCGCTGCTCGTACGAGACGAGCAGCGGAGGCAACCGGCCGTCGCAGGAACGCGGCGGTGCGGTGAGGTCTTGCTGTCTCCTTCGGGAACACGAGCTCCCGTTTGCAGGCGTATGGAGACGTGGCCTTGCGGCCTAGCCATCCGGTTGACCAGGGGTCCGGTGCCCTCGGCCCGCTCTGTCCCGGGCCCCTAGCCGCAACGTGGAAGGCAACCCAAAGAAGGCCCTTCCACTCGCTGTCCTAGGACTGCGAACGGCCTGAGACGAAGATGGCACGCAGTCCCAGGACTGTCAACAGTCCTGGGACTGTGCTTCACTGGAACGCATCGAAGGGAGTTCGGCTGTGGCACCCAAGTGGCGCGAGCTTGCGGATCGACTCGCGGAACAGATCAGGAACGGCGAGTACGCACCCGGGGCCCAGTTGCCCCAGATCAGAGACCTTGTCGAGGCTGGGGAAGGCTCCAAGTCCACGGTTCATCAGGCGTACAAAGCGCTTGAGGCTGAGGGGCTGGTGACGTCGTCGCGTGGGCACGGCACCGTCGTGCGCCCGCGTGCTCCGCTCAAGCGGCTCGGCATCGCTCGGTACGACAAGGTGAAGTGGCGTGATGGCGATGAGGTCGCGTTCATCGCTGACCGTGTCGCGTCGGGGCGCGCGTACAAGCGCAACGAACAGACGCAGACCGTGAGCCGCATCGAGGCGAGTGGTCTCGTCGCCGAGGGTCTCGGCGTTCGTGTCGGCTCCGAGGTGTACGCACGCGCCCGCCTCGTAAAGGAAGGCGCCCAGCCGACCCACACCCTGACCAGCTACTACCGGCCCGAACACGTCGAGGGGACACGAATCGTCGACCCCACACCGGGCCCGGCCGGCCGTGGCGGCGGATATCGGGTGTTGTACGACGCGGGGTACGAGATCGATCACATGAAAGAGGCCCTGTTCGCCCGCGTCCCCACGGCGGACGAAGTGAAGCTTCTACAGCTTCCGGTCGGTGAACCGGTGGTGGAGCTTCATCGAACTACGTACACGGCCGATGGCACGGTGGTTGAGTTCGCAGTCGGCATCCACTCCGCCTCACGGTTCGCGTGGGAGTACGAGTTCAAGGTCCCCGATTCCGCCCGCGACCAGGACAAGGAAGATTCGCCGTGATCTCCGTACAGGACTGGGAGGACACTCAGCTTCTGTGGGACTACCAGCAGATGAACCACGAACCGCGCCCTTGCTCGGTGGGTATCGGTCTTGGCAGCCACGACTTGGGAGTGGCTGACACCACCGTCGACCTCTACCGGCGCGGCATGATGCCGCTGATCGTCTTCACGGGGGCGACTAGCCGAACCACCCAGGACCGCATGCCGCGCGGTGAAGCTGAGCACTACCGGGACCGTGCGCTTGAGCTGGGCGTGCCGGCGGACGCCGTCCTTGTCGAGCCTCACGCCCGGAACACCGGGCAGAACATCACTCTGTCCCGCGCTCTTCTCGAAGAGCGCGGGTTCGACGTGTCCTCTGTGTTGCTCGTCAGCAAGCCGTACGAGGAACGTCGGGCTAACGCCACCGCCCGGAAGCTGTGGCCGGAGGTCGAAATTGTCAGCGCGTCTACACCCATGACGCTCCCCGAATACGTCGACTCAATCCGGGACTCGCACCTTGTCATCGACATGCTTGTCGGATCGCTACAACGCCTACTGATCTATCCGGACCAGGGCTTCATGATTTCGCAGGACGTACCTAAACACGTCATCCGAGCGTATGAGCGACTCGCCTCCCGTGGCTTCACGAGCCGTCTGGTTGCCTGATCTGTCCGCGCGACCGGATCCCTCGTCTCAACGCTATGTTTTCTGCACAGTTCATTGAACGCCAATCTCGCCTAGTCGACGGCAAGGAGTCATTCATGGAAATCGCCAGCTTAGTTGTGGCACTCATTGCAGCGCTGATTTCACTTGGCGCCGCCTTCGGCACATGGAGGGCCGTCCGGCCGCGCCCGAAACTGAAGGGCTCAGTCACCTTCGCTTGGACCCAGGGTTACACCACCAGCACTCCGGGCGTCCCCGCCGGCCGAATGGTGGGCCTTCACGTCCTGCTGACCAATGCATCGTCACATCCTGTACACCCCTTGAACTACGAGCTGGAGGTTAGACGTAACGGGCAGTGGATTTCTGGCAAGCGGCTGCAGAATTGGCAGTCAGCTCCCGTGGAACTAACTATCGCCAATAATCACATACAAATGGATCAGCAGCATCTCGTGGATTGGCCACCTCGGCCAATCCATCATGGTGCTCCAATGATGGGTTTCCTCGTTCATCTGGTTCCTGGCATCACCTCAGAGGCGGAAATCGAGGGGTACCGGGTGACGGTGACTGACGTTTTCGGCGGCGCGATCTCTTTCGAAAAGGACGCAGCGTCAGCTCACCGATACAGTGCGAGTAACGACGGCGGCTTCACGGCGGTGGAAGCTTTTAGACACGCAGGCGCAACCGTTACGACAATCTGATGTTATCGACCACTAGCTGTCATCGCGCAAGCACTCACCTCACTACCTTGTACGCCAACCCGTACGCCAACAGCAACACACAACTACACGCCACCGAGACCACCTTCAGCCGCTACAATCAGCCCCGTTCCCGACGGGACACGGCCTGAAAAGCGGAAGGTCGCCGGTTCGACCCCGGCCCCAGCCACCGCCGCAAGGCCCCGTCCCCAGGACGGGGCCTTCTCATTTTTCATGAGCCCTCGCTCCAGGGCCCCGCCTCACGGCGCCACACAGGTCACTCTGGCCCCATGACCACCAGCTCCCCTGGCAAGGTGGAGGCCGCGCCCGCGGCGCAGCCGCAATCAGACACAGCAAATCCCGTCAGGACCGCTGCGATCCCTTCGCGGATCGCGTGGCTGGGTAGCTCAGTCGGTACGAGCGTCCGCCTGACTGTGTCTGAGGGCGGCTGCGCCGCGGGCGGAAGGTCGCCGGTTCGACCCCGGCCCCAGCCACCGCCGCCCACCTGGGCAAACGCCCCCGCCGAAGATCTTCGGCGGGGCGTTTCGTTTCGCTCGGGCCGGCGGCCGGGTCAGTCCGTCGACCAGACCTTGATGCGGTAGGCCGGTACGTCCGTGTTCAGCATGGCGCGCTCGCCGGGTGAGAGCTGGGCGACCGGGGTGGAGAAGCAGTTGTTGGTGAAGACCTGGACGATCGTGTCGGTGGCGTTGTCGACCGGGTAGTTCGGGTTCGCCGGCGGCACCAGCTCGATACAGGCGCCCATCGGGTCCTCGATGACATGGGACTCGCCGTCCTCGTCGTACCAGACGAAGGCACCGGACTGGGCCGAGGCGGGGGCCGAGGCGACCGTGGTGGCCAGGACCGCCGCACCGAAAGCGGCGACGGCCGTACGGGCCGTCGTGCGGAACAGACGGCGGACAGATGCAGGTGCGCTCATATGCACTCCTGACGTGAACTTCACCTGGGAAGCCCAAACCGCATAGAGGTCCTCAGGGCCTGGGATCGACTGCTCAGGGTGATCGCGGCGCGCATCGGGCTCAGCATGGCCAGCATGGCCGCCGGCCTGCTGATCCGGGCCCATGCGCCCGCGCTCGTACTCGGCTGGCACGCCGCCGTCGTCCTCGGCGACTCCATGCGCCCGCATCTGAGGCCGGGAGACGTCGCCGGGAGACGTCGTACTCCCGTCGGACGTCCTCGGCCTCGGGCGGCTGCGCGTCCCCGGGCTCGGACTGCCCGTCGCCTTCGGCAGCGCTCACGAATGGCCGGACCGGCCCCGCGCATCCGGCCCAAAGTCGCCGGCTGCCTGCTCCGATCCCGTCTCCACCAATCCGTTCTCCAGCGATCCCGGCACCGCGCCCGCCCGCCCAGCCGACGCCCGCCACCCAGTCGGCGCCCCCTCGCACCCCGCCCCCGCCCGGCACCCGTCCCGGCGCCCGCTCACCTTGCCCCGGCCTGACCAATCCCACCGAGCCGCCGCCCTCGCCGAGCCGCCGCTTCCCCGAGCCGCGCCCGGAATAGGTTGGCCGCACGCACACCCCGGATGCGATCCTGGTCCCCGTATGTCTACGCACCCTGCCTCCGCCTCCGCTCCCGCCGCCTTCGCCGATCTCGGCTCCCGGCTGGCCGAGCTGTCCCTGCGCGACGCGCAGCGGCTCGGGCGCCGGCTCGACGGGGCCCGTCGCATCCGCAAGCCGGAGGCGCGGGCCGCGGTGCTGGCCGAAATCGAAGGGGAGATCGGCAAGGCCGCCGACCGGCTGGCCGGGCGGGCGGCGCGGCTGCCGGAGATCACCTACCCCGAGTCCCTTCCGGTCAGCCAGAAGCGTGACGCGATCCTCGAGGCGATCCGCGACCACCAGGTGGTGATCGTCGCGGGCGAGACCGGCTCCGGCAAGACCACGCAGATCCCCAAGATCTGCCTGGAGCTGGGCCGCGGCGTGCGCGGCATGATCGGTCATACGCAGCCGCGCCGTATCGCCGCCCGCACGGTCGCGGAGCGCGTGGCCGAGGAGCTGAAAACTCCGCTGGGCGAGGCGGTCGGCTGGAAGGTCCGCTTCACCGACCAGGTGGACCCGGACGCGACGTTCATCAAGCTGATGACGGACGGGATCCTGCTCGCGGAGATCCAGACGGACCGCGAGCTGCGCGCCTACGACACGATCATCATCGACGAGGCCCACGAGCGGTCCCTCAACATCGACTTCCTGCTGGGCTACCTGGCCCAGCTGCTGCCCCGCCGCCCGGACCTCAAGGTCGTCATCACCTCGGCGACCATCGACCCCGAGCGCTTCTCACGTCACTTCGGGGACGCCCCGATCGTCGAGGTCTCCGGCCGTACGTATCCCGTCGAGGTGCGCTACCGCCCGCTGCTGGAAGAGGACTCGGACGACGCCGATCGCGACCAGATCACGGCGATCACGGACGCGGTCGATGAACTGATGGGCGAGAGCAAGGGCGACATCCTCGTCTTCCTCTCCGGCGAGCGTGAGATCCGCGACACGGCCGACGCGCTGAACAAGAAGTACACCCGCGCCGGAGGCGCTATTGGGCAGAGCACCGAGGTCCTGCCCCTCTACGCCCGCCTCTCGCACGCCGAGCAGCACCGCGTCTTCCAGCCGCACACGGGCCGCAGGATCGTTCTGGCGACCAACGTCGCCGAGACGTCCCTCACCGTCCCCGGCATCAAGTACGTCATCGACCCGGGCACGGCCCGCATCTCGCGCTACAGCCACCGCACCAAGGTGCAGCGCCTGCCCATCGAGCCCGTCAGCCAGGCCAGCGCCAACCAGCGCAAGGGCCGCTGCGGCCGTACGAGTGACGGCATCTGCATCCGGCTGTACTCCGAGGACGACTTCCTCGCCCGCCCGGAGTTCACGGACGCCGAGATCCTCCGGACGAACCTTGCCTCCGTCATCCTCCAGATGACCGCGGCCGGCCTCGGCGACATCGAGAAGTTCCCCTTCATCGACCCGCCGGACCACCGCAACATCAGGGACGGCGTCCAGCTCCTCCAGGAGCTCGGCGCACTGGACCCGGCCCAGAAGGACCCAGGCAAGCGCCTCACCCCGCTCGGCCGCAAGCTCGCTCAGCTGCCCGTCGACCCCCGGCTGGCCCGAATGGTCCTGGAGGCGGACAAGAACGGGTGCGTACGCGAAGTCATGGTGATCGCGGCCGCGCTGTCCATCCAGGACCCGCGCGAGCGTCCCGTCGACAAGCAGACGCAGGCAGACCAGCAGCATGCCCGCTTCAAGGACGAGACGAGCGACTTCCTCTCGTATCTGAACCTCTGGCGCTATCTGCGCGAGCAGCAGAAGACGCTCGGCTCGTCCGCCTTCCGCCGGATGTGCAAGACGGAGTACCTCAACTACCTGCGCATCCGCGAATGGCAGGACATCTATACGCAGCTGCGAACCGTCGCGAAGCAGATGGGGATCCATCCGAACGAGGACGAGGCGAGCGAGCAGGCCGTCCATGTGTCGCTGCTGGCGGGACTGCTGTCCCACATCGGCATGAAGGACGTGAAGGACGGCGCGAAGAACGAGTACCTGGGGGCGCGGAACGCGAAGTTCGCGGTCTTCCCCGGCTCGGCGCTGTTCAAGAAGCCGCCGCGGTTCGTGATGTCCGCTGAGCTGGTGGAGACGTCCCGCCTCTGGGCCCGCGTCAACGCGAAGATCGAGCCCGAGTGGGTCGAGCCGCTGGCCCAGCACCTGCTGAAGCGCACGTACAGCGAGCCGCACTGGGAGAAGGACCAGGCAGCGGTGATGGCGTACGAGAAGGTGACGCTGTACGGCGTGCCGATCATCACCCAGCGGAAGGTCAACTACGGGCGGATCGACCCCGAGGTCTCCCGCGAGCTTTTCATTCGCAACGCCCTGGTCGAGGGCGACTGGCGTACGCACCACAAGTTCTTCGCCGACAACCGCAGGCTGCTCACCGAGGTCGAGGAGCTGGAGCACCGGGCGCGGCGCCGCGACATCCTCGTCGACGACGAGACGCTGTTCGACTTCTACGACCAGCGGGTGCCCGAACACGTCGTGTCCGGGGCGCACTTCGACTCCTGGTGGAAGCGCAAGCGTCACGAGGAACCGGAACTGCTCGACTTCGAGCGGTCGATGCTCATCAACGAGCGCGCCGGTGACGTGTCGAAGGACGACTATCCGGACAGCTGGCGCCAGGGACGGCTCAAGTTCAACGTGACGTACCAGTTCGAGCCGGGCGCGGACGCGGACGGCGTGACCGTCCACATCCCGCTCCAGGTGCTCAACCAGGTGACCCCCGAGGGCTTCGACTGGCAGATCCCCGGCCTGCGCGAGGAGGTGGTCACGGAGCTGATCCGCTCCCTGCCCAAGCCGATCCGGCGCCACTACGTGCCCGCGCCGAACTACGCGAAGGCGTTCCTGGAGCGGGCGGAGCCCTTGCAGGAGCCGCTGCCGGTCACGCTCGCCCGCGAGCTGAAGCGCATGGTGGGCGTGCCCGTCACGGCGGACGACTTCGACTGGGCGAAGGTCCCCGACCATCTGCGCATAACGTTCCGGATCACCGACGAGCGGCGCCGCAAGCTCGCCGAGGACAAGGACCTGGAGACGCTGAAGCTCCAGCTGAAGCCGAAGGCGCGCCAGGCCCTGTCCCAGGCGGCGGCCGCCACGGCGGAGCGCTCCGGCGGCAGCTCGCTCGAGCAGTCGGGCCTCACGGACTGGACGATCGGCTCACTCACGCGCGTCTTCGAGACGCGCCGCGCGGGCCAGCCCGTGAAGGCGTACCCGGCGCTCGTCGACGACGGCGACACGGTCTCCGTACGCCTCTTCGACACCGAGGCCGAGCAGCAGCAGGCGATGTGGAAGGGCACCCGCCGCCTCGTCCTGCGCAACATCCCGGTGAATCCTGCGAAGTTCGCATCCGAGAAGCTCTCCAACCCGCAGAAGCTCGCCCTGTCCGCCAACCCGCACGGCTCGATCCAGGCGCTGTTCGACGACTGCGCCATGGCCGCCGCGGACAAGCTGATCGCCGACTTCGGCGGCCCGGTCTGGGACGAGGAGTCGTACCGCAAGCTGTACGACAAGGTGCGCGCCGACATAGTGGACACGACGGTGCGGACGGTCGGCCAGGTGCAGCAGGTGCTGGCGGCGTGGCAGGCCTGTGAGCGCCGCCTGAAGTCCACGACCAGCCCGGCGCTGCTGGCGAACCTCACGGACGTACGGAAGCAGCTCTCCGCCCTCGTCAGGCCCGGCTTCGTGACGGAGACGGGACTGCGCCGGCTGCCGGATCTGATGCGCTATCTGGTCGCGGCGGACCGCCGGCTCCAGCAGATGCCGACGAACGTCCAGCGGGACACCACGCGCATGGATAAGGTCCAGGAGATGCAGGACGAGTACGCCTGGCTCCTCGAGCAGATGCCGCAGGGACGGCCTGTGCCGCAGGAGGTCCTGGACATCCGCTGGATGATCGAGGAGCTACGGGTGAGCTACTTCGCGCATGCGCTGGGCACCGCGTACCCGGTGTCGGACAAGCGCATCGTGAAAGCGATCGACGCGGCGGTTCCGTAGGGCCCATGCCGCCACCAGGGGTGTGACGGCCACGTCGCCCTGCGTGAGTTCGACCGTCGGCCCTGCACTGCTGTACAGTCTCTTCTCGCAGCACAGCGCAGGAAAGTGACTGCGAGACCTGGTCCTGTGGAGCAGTTTGGAGTGCTCGCCACCCTGTCAAGGTGGAGGCCGCGGGTTCAAATCCCGTCAGGACCGCACGATGAAGGGCCGCAACCCCACGGTTGCGGCCCTTCGGCATACCCGCCACCCACAACGCCACCGAACGCCCCGCCTAAGCGGAGGCCGCGCCCGCGGCGCAGCCGCAATCAGACACAGCAAATCCCGTCAGGACCGCAGTAAGAACGGCCGCAACCCCACGGTTGCGGCCCTTCGGCTTGCCTGCCCGTTGCGGCCCCTTGGCCGTTGCCCGCCCGTTGCGGCCCTTCGGTCTATCCGCCCGCGTCTTGACTGCGTCACATTCCGCCGGTACCCAGACAACAGGGACCGTGACCACGGGAGGTGGCGCATGCCGGTGTCTGCCAGGCACGAGACGCGCGCTCTGTTGCGCGCCCATCTGTCGGCCGCCTCCAGCTACCGCCATCTGACGCGCCATTGCCCGGTCTGCCATCAGCTCCTGCGGCTGGCGATGGAGCCCGCAGCGCGCCCCTCGGAGGGCGATGGGGGCAGCCGCGCGGCCGACTCGGGTGCGACGGGACTACGGCCGGAGGAGCCCGGCGACGGCGGTGAGAGCCGGCCCGAGTCCGTTGAGGACCAAAGTCTCCCCAAGACATGACCAATGTCGGCCGACGTGCCGCTCGTGGAGTGGGAGGCTGGAGGCATGTCTCCAGCGGCGGATTCAATAGCTCAGGTGACACACCATCAGCAAGAGGTGGTGTGTGTGACGGGTGTCACCACATGAGTTTTGGGAACACCCTTACTTACACCCCGTCTACAACGGCTCAATTTAATATGTGCAATTGCACTACAGGGTGAAGGGTCGCCCAGCCCCTCAGAGAGCTGCCGCCAAGGCTTCTCACAGTCACCCCGACAGGGCACCTCAGGGGGCGGCAAGGCCGCCCACAGAGCCCCTGAGTGCACACGTCGCACCGGGTCGGCCGCAGCGCCCTCATGGCCACCGAACGGCTGACCCACAGACGACTCGCGGACGAGGCGGCGACGCCACGAGCCACACCACTCCCGGGCGCAACGCGCACAAAAAGATCGCGCTGGACCCGGCGGAGTCCAGCGCGATCAACGACGCACCCTGGGGGTGAACTTGGGCGTGGGTCCCGTTGGGGCAGGTCCCGCGTCGCATGGAGCTGTGTGTCTCAGGCGCCCGGCCAGGTTGGGGGACCCGACCAGAATGCCCGCTATTCGGTTGTTTCAGGCCTCGCTGCGCTGCTGCGGAATGCCCGCGAGCAGAGCGCGGACCTCGGCTTCGCGGTAGCGGCGGTGCCCGCCGAGCGTACGAATCGACGTGAGCTTGCCAGCCTTGGCCCAGCGCGTGACCGTCTTGGGGTCGACGCGGAACATCGTGGCGACCTCAGCCGGGGTCAGCAGCGGCTCGGCATCAGGGGTGCGAGCGGTCATGAGCGGCCTCCTCGGGAGAACCGAATCCATCTCGGTTCTTTCCTCTAAATTCTGCACCTTGACCCGCGTTGCCCGAAATGAGCGGACGCGAGTCGAGTCGGTTATAGGACGAACGGCTTGTCCTCGGCACTACAACTACACCATCTGTCCAGCCGCGTCGGCCAAACCGATGGAATTGCCCTCCCAGGTGTTCATCAGCGACGGAAGCCGATGGACCATGCCATAGCGGACAGTCACACCCCTGTGACGATCAGTCACAGGGCGATCAGGAGGCAACAGGTCCCCCCAAAACATGCAATGCCCGGCATCTGGCGCACAGTTGGACGTAAGGAGCCCTCCCCGGACTCCTTGTCCTATTTTGGCACGAGGAGGACCGATGGACGCAAGGTACCGGTTAGTGTGCTCCGTCACGCTTGGGGTCAAAGTCCCGGATCGGGACCTACGTCCGCAGCCTGTCCACCGACTCGTCAGACCCCGTCCGTGACGCAGACCACTTCCGGGGACCGTACCGTCGCCCTCCGCACATCGCCGTCCGCACCGTCCGGCTCGAACACCGCCGTCGCCGCCCACGCCCGCCGCCGCAACCGCCGCGGCCGTCACCGCGTCAGTTTGCCGACTGCAGGTCCCGGACCGCCCGCCAGCGCTCGACCAGTCGCGCGTACGCCTCGCCGGCGGCGGCGCCGTCGCCGCCGCGCAGCGCGTCGATGCCCTCGGCCACGTCGGCCGCCGAGTGATCCCCGTCGAGGTGCTCCTCCGGCAGGGCGTGCACCAGGCCGCCGTAGTCGAGCTCGACGAGCGAGCGCGGATGGAACTCTTCGAGCCATCGCCCAACATCTACCAGGCCGTCGATCATCGGCCCCTCGTCGATGGCGTCCCTGAGTGCCTTGAGGCCGCGCGCGACACGCCTGCGCGCCTGCACCATCGGCGTCCGGTAGCGCAGCACCGGGGGTGCCTCCCCGGAACCCTTCTCGTACTCGCGCTCCTCGTCCGAGACGAGCACGAACCAGTTCAGGGGGACCTGCCACCTCGCGG
Organism: Streptomyces himalayensis subsp. himalayensis; assembly: GCF_013778455.1. Taxonomy (GTDB): domain Bacteria; phylum Actinomycetota; class Actinomycetes; order Streptomycetales; family Streptomycetaceae; genus Streptomyces; species Streptomyces himalayensis. The sequence continues at coordinate 43,058 of NZ_JACEHE010000024.1, forward strand.
TGCGGATCCAGGGGCGGGCGTCCGGATTGCGTTCCAGCCACCGCTCGTAGTCCGCGACCGTCTGGCGGCGCACCACCGGCGGCAGCACCGCGTCGAGGACCGGCGCGGGCAGCTCTCCGGCCAGGTCGCCCATCGCCTGCCAGGCGCGCAGCCGGGTGCGCCACGGACAGACGCAGAGCACCCCGTCGATGTCCGCGACGAAGGCGTCGTCACTCTCGTGCACCGGCACCGCGACGGGCGGGGTGGGCAGCAAACCGGCCAGCGACCGGCGCAGTTCGTCCTGGTACGAGGGGTGCTTGGGGCGCCGGGCATAGCGTGCCCAGTGGGTGCGCTCCGGCTCGGGGAAGGCGGCGAGCGGTTCGTACACACGCAGGTAGCACGTGTACGGAACGATCACCGACGACACCTTGGGCACAGCAGCTCCCTCCCCCGCGGGCAGGCGGGAAAACACTGCAAATCGTCCCATGCCCATACTCCAGGAGAGGGTGATCCTCGGCACTGCGCCCATGGCCGGCGCGCACGCGCTCTAGGCTCATGTCACGGACCCGCCACCCACACGGGACCGGCACTCCAACCGCCGCTACTTACCCAGGAGTCACCACAGTGACCGACGTAACCGGCGCACCTGCTGATGTACTGCACACCCTGTTCCGGACGGACCAGGGAGGCCATGAGCAGGTCGTGCTCTGCCAGGACCGCGCCAGCGGCCTCAAGGCCGTGATCGCCATCCACTCGACCGCCCTGGGCCCCGCGCTCGGCGGCACCCGCTTCTACCCGTATGCGAGCGAGGAGGAGGCCGTCGCCGACGCGCTGAACCTCTCGCGGGGCATGTCGTACAAGAACGCCATGGCCGGGCTCGACCACGGCGGCGGCAAGGCGGTGATCATCGGCGACCCCCAGCAGATCAAGACCGAGCAGCTGCTGCTGGCGTACGGCCGGTTCGTCGCCTCGCTCGGCGGTCGGTACGTCACAGCCTGTGACGTCGGCACCTACGTCCAGGACATGGACGTGGTGGCGCGCGAGTGCCCCTGGACGACCGGCCGCTCCCCCGAGAAGGGCGGCGCCGGCGACTCGTCCGTGCTGACGGCGTACGGCGTGTTCCAGGGCATGCGGGCCTCGGCCCAGCACCTGTGGGGCGATCCGACGCTGCGCGGCCGGAAGATCGGCATCGCGGGCGTCGGCAAGGTGGGGCACCACCTCGTGGAGCATCTGCTGGAGGACGGCGCCGAGGTCGTGATCACGGACGTCCGCGAGGAGTCCGTACGCCGTGTGCTCGACAAGCACCCCGGCGGGCGCGTCACGGCCGTGGCCGACACGGACGCGCTGATCAGGACCGCGAGCCTCGACATCTACGCGCCGTGTGCGCTGGGTGGGGCGCTGAACGACGAGAGCGTGCCGGTCCTCACGGCCCGCATCGTGTGCGGTGCGGCCAACAACCAGCTCGCCCATCCGGGAGTCGAGAAGGACCTCGCCGACCGCGGGATCCTCTACGCGCCCGACTACGTGGTGAACGCCGGTGGCGTCATCCAGGTCGCCGACGAACTGCACGGCTTCGACTTCGACCGCTGCCGGGCGAAGGCCGCCAAGATCTTCGACACCACGCTGGCGATATTCGCACGTGCGAAGACGGACGGTATTCCGCCGGCCGCCGCGGCCGACCGGATCGCCGAGCAGCGGATGGCGGAGGCGCGCACGGCACGCTGAGGCGTACGGCAGCCACATCTGGACGGCGCCTCCTCGCGAGTGAGCCGAAGGAGCGCTGAGCACAGTCGCCCTCTCGGCACCGTCACGCCCCGGTAGGGGCATATCGGGCACAGCGGCGCCCCGGAGGCGAACCGAGTGCTTTAAAGAGATGCGTCTCACGCTGTCGGCGGGTCGTGCGCCAGGAAGAGGTTAAAATCGCAGTTGACCAGCGAGGACGGGGCGCCTCGCGGGTCCTGCACCGAGGCACGTGCTGCGGGCGACGTACCGTATGGCCGCGGAAGCAGGTACCGTTGAAGCCCTACGGACGGGTCTCTCCATGGAGAGCCCGTTCCAGATCATGAACGCGTGTCAAGACTCTGGGGCCGTCGAGCCCCGTCACCGAGGGGGTCGAGCCATGGGGCGCGGCCGGGCCAAGGCCAAGCAGACGAAGGTCGCCCGCCAGCTGAAGTACAACAGCGGCGGGACTGACCTGTCGCGTCTGGCCAACGAGCTGGGCGCATCGACTTCGAGTCCGATTTCGAGCCAGCCGCCGAACGGTGAGCCGTTCGAGGACGACGAGGACGACGACCCGTACGCACGGTACGCGGATCTCTACAACGACGACGAAGAGGACGAGGACGAAGAGTCCGATCCGTCGTCGCAGCGCCGCGGCGCTTGACCGCGCAGCATTCGCAGTTCTCGTAGCAACTGCACTTCACCCGGTCCGGGGCCGTAGCGCCGGACCGGGTTTCGTGCTGCCTGCCGCTTCCGCGGAGCTACCCGCCGGCGCCACGGGTGGTGCCGGGCGGTCGACGACCGCCGGGCCGCCATACGGGTCGACGACCGCCAGGCCGCCACACCGGTCGCCGTTCCACCGGGCTGTGTCCCTAGCTCGGGCTCCACCGGGCACCGTCACTCGGTCGGCTCAGACGGCTCAGACCGCGTAGTCCCCGACAAGCGCGGCGCCCGTCGTGTGGTCACCGCGGTCCGTGATCGAGCCGGCGACCCAGGCGTCCACGCCGCGGTCGGCGAGGGTGGTGAGCGCCACGTCGACCGACTCCTCGGGGACGATCGCCATCATGCCCACGCCCATGTTCAGCGTCTTCTCGAGCTCGAGCCGCTCGACGTCGCCCGCCTTGCCGACCAGGTCGAAGACCGGGGCCGGGGTCCAGGTGGTGCGGTCGACCACGGCGTGCAGCCCGTCCGGGACGACCCGGGCCAGGTTGGCCGCGAGCCCGCCGCCGGTGATGTGGCTGAAGGCGTGCACCTCGGTGGTGCGGGTGAGGGCCAGGCAGTCCAGGGAGTAGATCTTGGTGGGCTCCAGGAGCTCCTCGCCGAGGGTCCGGCCGAACTCCTCGACCTGCTGGTCCAGGCTCATGTTCGCCCGGTCGAAGACCACGTGGCGGACGAGCGAGTACCCGTTCGAGTGAAGACCCGAGGACGCCATCGCGATGACGGCGTCACCCTTACGGATGCGATCCGGACCGAGGAGGCGGTCCGCCTCGACGACGCCCGTGCCGGCACCCGCGACGTCGAAGTCGTCCGGGCCGAGCAGCCCGGGGTGCTCGGCGGTCTCGCCGCCGACGAGGGCGCAGCCGGCCAGCACACAACCCTCGGCGATGCCCTTGACGATCGCGGCGACCCGCTCGGGGTGGACCTTGCCGACACAGATGTAGTCGGTCATGAACAGCGGTTCGGCGCCGCACACCACGATGTCGTCCATGACCATCGCGACGAGGTCGTGGCCGATCGTGTCGTAGACGCCGAGCTGCCGGGCCAGGTCGACCTTGGTGCCGACGCCGTCCGTGGCGGAGGCCAGGAGGGGCCGCTCGTACCTCTTGAGGGCGGAGGCGTCGAAGAGGCCGGCGAAGCCGCCGAGGCCGCCGAGGACCTCGGGGCGCTGGGTCTTCTTCACCCACTCCTTCATGAGCTCGACGGCGCGGTCGCCCGCCTCGATGTCGACGCCCGCGGCTGCGTAGCTGGCACCAGTTGTCTCAGACATGAGAAATGAAGGCTTTCGTGTCGTACAGCTGTCGTGCGCTGCGTGGATTAGCTGCGTGGGTTACGGGCGGCGGATCGCGTCGGTCGCGGCGGTGGCCGCCGGGCCCGCGGCCAGCTCGGTCTCCAGAAGCTGCTTGCCGAGCAGCTCGGGGTCGGGCAGCTCCATCGGGTACTCGCCGTCGAAGCAGGCGCGGCACAGGTTCGGCTTGGCGATGGTGGTCGCCTCGATCATGCCGTCGAGCGAGATGTACGCGAGGGAGTCGGCGCCGAGGGACTTGCCGATCTCGTCGACCGTCATGCCGTTGGCGATGAGCTCGGCGCGCGTCGCGAAGTCGATGCCGAAGAAGCACGGCCACTTCACGGGCGGGGACGAGATGCGGATGTGCACCTCGGCGGCGCCCGCCTCGCGGAGCATGCGGACCAGGGCGCGCTGGGTGTTGCCGCGGACGATCGAGTCGTCGACGACGACCAGCCGCTTGCCCTTGATGACTTCCTTGAGGGGGTTCAGCTTCAGGCGGATGCCGAGCTGGCGGATGGTCTGCGAGGGCTGGATGAACGTACGTCCGACGTACGCGTTCTTCACCAGGCCGCTGCCGAAGGGGATGCCGGACGCCTCGGCGTATCCGATGGCTGCCGGGGTGCCGGATTCCGGCGTGGCTATCACCAGGTCGGCCTCGGCCGGGGCCTCCTTGGCGAGCCTGCGGCCCATCTCGACCCGGGAGAGGTGGACGTTCCGGCCGGCGATGTCGGTGTCGGGGCGCGCCAGGTACACGTACTCGAAGACACAGCCCTTGGGCTTCGCTTCCGCGAATCGGGACGTTCGCAGACCGTTCTCGTCGATGGCGACGAACTCGCCCGGCTCGATCTCGCGGACGAAGCTGGCACCGCAGATGTCCAGGGCAGCGGTCTCGGATGCGACGACCCAGCCGCGCTCCAGGCGGCCGAGCACCAGCGGGCGGATGCCCTGCGGATCGCGGGCCGCGTAGAGCGTGTGCTCGTCCATGAAGACGAGCGAGAAGGCGCCCTTGACCTGAGGCAGCACCTGCGCGGCGGCGTCCTCCACGGTCAGCGGCTTGCCGTCGTCGTCGGTCTGGCCGGCCAGCAGCGCGGTGACCAGGTCGGTGTCGTTGGTCGCGGCGACCTGGGTGGCGCGGCCGTTCTCCTTGGGGAGGGCGGCGACCAGCTCGGCGAGCTCCGCCGTGTTCACCAGGTTGCCGTTGTGGCCCAGGGCGATGGAGCCGTGCGCGGTGGCACGGAACGTCGGCTGCGCGTTCTCCCACACCGAGGCGCCGGTGGTGGAGTAGCGGGCGTGGCCCACGGCGATGTGGCCCTGGAGGGAGCTGAGGGAGGTCTCGTCGAAGACCTGGGACACGAGGCCCATGTCCTTGAAGACGAGGATCTGGGAGCCGTTGCTGACCGCGATTCCCGCGGATTCCTGACCCCGATGCTGGAGGGCGTAGAGCCCGAAGTAAGTGAGCTTGGCGACCTCTTCACCCGGAGCCCAGACACCGAAGACGCCACAAGCGTCCTGGGGGCCTTTCTCACCGGGGAGCAGATCATGATTGAGTCGACCGTCACCACGTGGCACGCCATCGAGTGTAGGCGAGATCGACCACTGGTCCGAATTCGCGGACAGTGGGACTTCTTACTCTGACTTCTCCGCCGCGGTCACTCCTCCTTCTCCGCCGCGGTCACTCCTCCTCCTCCGCCCTGGTGGTGAGGCCCTTGCCGGAGTCCGCGGTCAGGGTCAGGACGTCGTGTTCCTTCTCGTATGCGACCTTCCCGTCCAGTATTTCCTTGATCGCGTTCTCTGTCCTCATGACGGGGGCCGAGCACAGCTTGCGGGTGGTCGCCAGACGGCCGAACTCGATCGTGCCCTGAGCGCCGTCCTTGACGGTGGCCTTGCCGGAGAAGGTGTTGCAGCCCAGGCTGCCGCGCACCGTGCCGTCCTTGGAGAGGACCAGATACGCCCTGCCGCGGGCGGCCTTCGGCAGGGACTCGGCGGTACCCTCTGCGCCCTTCCCGGTGAGCGCGTCGACCGTCCACTTGGTGCCCTTCAGCGGCGGGGCGGCCTCTGAGCGCAAGGTGATGCTGTCGCCGTTGTCGCTGGTCAGCGTGAGGGTCTTGGGCTTGCCCTCCGGTTCCGTGACCTTGGCCTTGAGATCGCCGTGGAAGATGCTGGTGAACCTCTCCTCGAAGTCCTGGACAGGGCCGGGACAGCCCATCTCGGTGCTCGCGAGGTCGGAGACCCTCACGAGGTCGCCCTCGACCTCCACGTCGGCGCCGATGCTGTTGCAGCCCACGGAGCCCCCGGACTGGCCACCGCCCTCGCCCGGCTTCGCCGCGCCGGGCTTGAACGTCACATGGGCGTTGTGCGCCTCCTCCGGCAGGGGGATGTCCTTACCGTCGACTGTGACCTTCTCCGGTACCCAGCGCGTGTCGGCAACCTGCACGTCGCCACCGACCTGGCCGCTGCCGGGCTGGTTGCCGCAGGCGGTCAGGGCGGCGGTGCCGAGCAGGGCCACGGCCGCGTACGTCACGTTCATCACTCGCTTCACGGCGATGTGACGTATGCGACACCGAGCGGGTTCCCTGTCGCACCGCATGAGATGCGTCATCCCATGAGGGGCAGGAGCGCGGAGAGGTCGGCCCGCTCGCCGCTCGCCGAGACATGGGCGGCAGCCAGCTCGGCTTCCCAGGTCGTTCGGCCCGTCGCCAGCCGGATCCAGGTCAGCGGATCGGTCTCGACGACGTTCGGCGGGGTGCCGCGGGTGTGCCGGGGGCCCTCGATGCACTGCACCACTGCGAAGGGCGGGACGCGCACCTCGGTGGAGGCACCGGGCGCCCTGAGGGCGAGCGCGTCGGCGAGCATCCGGGTGCAGGCGGCGAGCGCCTGGCGGTCGTACGGGATGTCGAGCCCGGCGGCGCGGTTGAGGTCGTCGGTGTGGACCACGAGTTCCACGGTGCGGGTCACCAGGTAGTCGCCGAGGCTGATGGCCCCGACGGGTGTGGCCAGCAGCCGGGTGTCGGGGGTGGCGGCCAGGTGCCCGGCGATGCGCTGCTCGGTGCGCGAGTAGAGCGCGTCGAGGTCCGGGGTGTCGCGGGCGAGTTTCCGGGCGCCTACGGCGATGTCGTCGGCGCGTGAGGCAGACGCGGAGAGCAGGTCCACCAGGTCCAGGTCGGCCTTCGCAGGCGCGTCCCGCTCGACGTTCCGGCTGACGCTCTCGACGGTCATGGCGATATGCGCGGCCAGCTCCCGGATTGTCCAGTCGCCGAGCTGCGCGGGGGCCGCCAGTTGCTGGTCCGTGAGGGCGCGTACGGCCTCTCGTACGGAGCCGAACTGGGTGAGGACGGCGGCGCGGATCTTCGCGGAGTCGTAGGAGCGGGTGCGGGTGCGCTTCTTGGCCGGCGGCATGGGGCGAGGCTAATCGGTCGGGGTGACAGCGGGCGCGGGCCCGGCAGAAGAGGAGAGCCACGACAGCCCCCGCCCGAAGCCGGGCGGGGGCTGTTCAGCGCATGGGCCGACGCATGTCCTGCGCGTGGGTCAGACCAGCAGCGCCGGGATCGTCTCCTCGTGCGCCGTGCGCAGCTCGGCCAGCGACAGAACGAACTCGCCCTGGACGTCGACCACTGCATTGGAATCAGACTCAGCGCCGTCGACGACACCGATACGGGTCACGGGCAGCCCGCGCGCCCCGCACATGTCGGTGAAGCGGAGCTCCTCGGAACGCGGCACGGCCACCACGGCGCGGCCCGCCGACTCGGAGAAGAGGAACGTGAAGGCGTCCAGGCCGTCCGGGACGACCAGGCGTGCGCCCGTGCCGCCGCGCAGGCAGGACTCCACCACGGCCTGGATCAGACCGCCGTCCGACAGGTCGTGCGCGGCGTCGATCATGCCATCGCGGGAGGCCGAGATCAGGATCTCGGCGAGCAGCCGCTCCCGCTCCAGGTCCACGGCCGGCGGCAGACCGCCGAGGTGGCCGTGGATCACCTGCGACCAGGCCGAACCGCCGAACTCCTCCTTGGTGTCGCCCAGCAGGTAGAGGAGCTGGCCCTCTTCCTTGAAGGCGACCGGCGTACGGCGGGTCACGTCGTCGATGACGCCGAGGACCGCCACGACCGGGGTCGGGTGGATCGCCGTCTCGCCGGTCTGGTTGTAGAGCGAGACGTTGCCGCCGGTCACCGGGGTGCCGAGCGTCTGGCAGGCATCCGCGAGACCACGCGTGGCCTCGGCGAACTGCCACATGACCGCGGGGTCCTCGGGCGAGCCGAAGTTGAGGCAGTCGGAGACGGCGAGCGGCTTGGCGCCGGTCGTCGCCACGTTCCGGTAGGCCTCGGCGAGCGCGAGCTGCGCGCCCGCGTACGGGTCGAGCTTCGCGTACCGGCCGTTGCCGTCCGTCGCGACGGCGACACCCAGGTTGGTGTCCGCGTCGATACGGATCATGCCGGAGTCCTCGGGCTGGGCGAGCACGGTGTTGCCCTGCACGAAGCGGTCGTACTGGTCGGTGATCCAGGACTTCGACGCCTGGTTCGGGGACGCGACGAGCTTGAGGACCTGCTCCTTGAGCTCGGCGCCGGAGGCGGGCCGCGGCAGCTTGTTCGCGTCGTCGGCCTGCAGCGCGTCCTGCCAGGACGGCCGCTCGTACGGCCGGTGGTACGTCGGGCCCTCGTGGGCGACGGACCGCGGCGGTACGTCGACGATCTGCTCGCCGTGCCAGAAGATCTCCAGCCGGTCGCCCTCGGTGACCTCACCGATGACGGTGGCGATGACGTCCCACTTCTCGCAGATCTCCAGGAAGCGGTCGACCTTGTCGGGCTCGACGATCGCGCACATGCGCTCCTGCGACTCGCTCATGAGGATCTCCTCGGGCGAGAGCGTCGCGTCACGCAGCGGCACGGTGTCCAGCTCGACGCGCATACCGCCGGAGCCGGCGCTCGCCAGCTCGGAGGTGGCGCAGGAAAGGCCCGCACCGCCGAGGTCCTGGATGCCCGCGACCAGGTTCTCCTTGAAGATCTCGAGCGTGCACTCGATGAGGAGCTTCTCCTGGAAGGGGTCGCCAACCTGGACGGCCGGGCGCTTGGCCGGGCCGGTCGACTCGAAGGTCTCAGAAGCCAGGACGGACACACCGCCGATGCCGTCGCCACCGGTCCGGGCCCCGTACAGGATGACCTTGTTGCCCGTACCGGACGCCTTCGCGAGGTGGATGTCCTCGTGCTTCATGACGCCCACGCACAGGGCGTTGACCAGCGGGTTTCCCTGGTAGCAGTCGTCGAAGACGACCTCGCCGCCGATGTTGGGCAGGCCCAGGCAGTTGCCGTAGCCGCCGATGCCCGCAACGACGCCCGGCAGGACGCGCTTGGTGTCGGGGTGGTCGGCCGCGCCGAACCGCAGCGGGTCCATGACGGCGACCGGGCGGGCGCCCATGGCGAGGATGTCGCGGACGATGCCGCCGACGCCGGTGGCCGCGCCCTGGTACGGCTCGATGTAGCTGGGGTGGTTGTGCGACTCCACCTTGAAGGTGACCGCGTAGCCCTGGCCGACGTCGACGACGCCGGCGTTCTCGCCGATGCCGACGAGCATGGCGTCGTTCTCGGGGGCCTTCTCGCCGAACTGCTTCAGATGGACCTTGCTGCTCTTGTACGAGCAGTGCTCGGACCACATGACGGAGTACATGGCGAGCTCGGCGCCGGTCGGACGGCGGCCGAGGATCTCGCGGATGCGCTCGTACTCGTCCTGCTTCAGGCCCAGTTCGGACCAGGGCTGCTCGACGTCGGGCGTTTCGGTGGCGTGCTTGACGGTGTCGAGATTGCGGGGGTACGGGGGTCGCTCCCCGGATGAATGCAGCATCAGACGTTGACCAGCTTCTTCAGGATCGAGGTGAAGAATCCGAGGCCGTCGGTGCGGCCGGTCCCGATCCCCGGCTCCACGGCGTGCTCGGGGTGCGGCATGAGGCCGACGACGTTGCCCGCCTCGTTGGTGATGCCGGCGATGTCGCGCAGCGACCCGTTCGGATTTCCGTATCCATCAGCGGCTTCGCCGCGGGCCAAGTAGCGGAAAGCGACCCGGCCCTCGGCCTCCAGCATGTCCAGCGTCCGCTCGTCGGCCACGTACCGGCCGTCGATGTTCTTGAGCGGAATGGAGATCTCCTGGCCGGCGGTGTAGTCGGCGGTCCAGGCGGTGCGGTCGCTCTCCACGCGCAGCTTCTGATCGCGGCAGATGAAGTGCAGATGGTTGTTCCGCAGCATCGCACCGGGAAGGAGGTGGCTTTCGGTGAGCACCTGGAAGCCGTTGCAAATGCCCAGAACCGGCAATCCGGCCTTCGCCTGGTCGATGACCGTCTCCATCAGCGGCGAGAAGCGCGAGATGGCTCCGGCGCGCAGATAGTCGCCGTACGAGAATCCGCCCGGCAGAACCACCGCGTCGACCTGCTTCAGGTCCTTGTCGCGGTGCCACAGCGGCACCGCCTCAGCACCGGCAAGCCGGACCGCGCGCTGGGTGTCACGGTCGTCGAGCGTGCCCGGGAAAGTGACGACTCCAATACGAGCGGTCACGACTCCACCTTTACAGCTTCGGCCTCTTCGACCTTTACGACGAAGTCTTCGATCACGGTGTTGGCGAGGAAGGTCTCCGCCATCTCGTGAATACGGGCGAGGGCGGCTTCGTCGAGCGGCCCGTCCACCTCGAGTTCGAAGCGCTTTCCCTGACGAACGTCGGAGATGCCCTCGAAGCCGAGGCGCGGCAGTGCACGCTGCACCGCCTGTCCCTGGGGGTCGAGGATCTCCGGCTTGAGCATGACGTCGACTACGACGCGTGCCACTGGCACTCCCGGTGTGTGGTGCGTGAGCAAGTGTCTTCAGACTACCCGGCCCCGATTTCTACTCGCGTAGACATGGAGCAACCCACGTGACCGCGATCACGATCCGGTATCGGCCCGGGCGTCTTCACGGAAAATTCAGGGAAAAAACCGCGGGGTCGCATTGCGCCTACGCTCCCCTACCGCCACCCTCACTCCGATACCGGACACGCGGACGTATTCAGTCGGGCTTCACAATGCAATGCCAAGCCCTGTACAAAGGAATTGGCAATAGCCGATACTTGCCCCGTACTTTGCTCAAAACTGCTGATCAGTCGCCATCACCGCACGTCAACGCAGTGATGTCGCTTGAAGGGACCGATATTCGTGGCGCAACGTGTCGTGGTCACCCTCTATGACGACATCGACGGCGGAGAAGCGGCGGAAACGATCGCCTTCGGGCTGGACGGCAGGTCGTACGAGATCGACCTCAATCCCGCCAATGCCAGGAAACTGCGTAAGGCGCTGGCTCCGTACATGCAGGCCGGCCGCAAGCGGACGGCCGCCGGGAAGTCCACCGGCGGGAGCGCGGGCAAGACGGCCGCCGACTACACGCACACCGCCGTCGCCGCGTCCCCCGCGGCGGTCCGCGCCTGGGCCCGCTCGAACAAGATGCACGTACCGCCGCGCGGCCGGATCCCGAAGAAGGTCTACGAGGCGTTCGACGCGGCGAACTGAGGGACGCGGGCGAAGGTGGCGTCGCCCTCGGTGGCGCCATCGGTGCCGGTGGGCGGATCGCCGCACCCACTCAGCGCCGGCGGGCGGGGCGCCGCCAGTACCGGAGGGTGGCGGTCAGAGTGACCCGGGCCCCGTCCCGCCCTCCCTCCAACCGACTTGCGCGGCACCCCCGCTGATCAGTTAGAGTCTGGATCACGCCGAGGGGCAAGGCCGAAAAGCCGCACCTCACGGGGTCTTGCGGGTGTAGTTCAGTAGCAGAACACCCCCTTTCCAAGGGGGAGGCGCAGTGTGCGATTCCTGTCACCCGCTCTGCATCGCTTACCGACCACGGTTTCCGACCCGGTTTACCGAGCACGGTTGTGGATCAGGTAGGCTGGTGCTCGCACCGGTCAGTGAAAGCTGATCGGGGGCAGTGCGGACGTAGCTCAGTTGGTAGAGCGCAACCTTGCCAAGGTTGAGGTCGCGAGTTCGAGCCTCGTCGTCCGCTCCAGCAGGAGAGGTCCCGGTCATCGACCGGGACCTCTCCTTTTGTCTTCATCCAGCTGTCCTCGTCCGGCTGCCCATCCGGCGATTTCTCTGACATTTGTCATGCGGAGTGATGACAGCGCGCACTGCTGCCGGCACTTGATCACTGGGACGCTGTTGGTCATGGACACGAACGAACACGAGCACGTGATCGAGATCACCGACCTGAGGCGTGTGTACGGGGGCGGATTCGAGGCTGTGCGCGGAATCACGTTCCGTGTGGGCCGCGGGGAGATCTTCGCGCTGCTGGGCACCAACGGCGGAGGGCGGCTTTCCCGTCGGAGCTGACCGTCGCGGAGACCGCGCGGATGTGGGCGGGCTGTACGCACAGGAGTCGCAACGCGAGGTGCCGGATGTCGTACGGGATATCGGGAGGCCGACCTCGGGTTCGAACTCACGGGTGCACAGGGTGTGCTGACGGCGGCCGGGGTCGGAACTATCTGGCGTCGGCCGTGTCCAAGCTCGGGGTGGAGAACCGTCATGCGGCTGTGCGTCTCGCTCGCGAGCGAGGTTGGGTATAGTAGCTCTCGCGCAACAGCGCAATGCGGACGTAGCTCAGTTGGTAGAGCGCAACCTTGCCAAGGTTGAGGTCGCGAGTTCGAGCCTCGTCGTCCGCTCCAGAACGAAGCCCCCGGCGGTCAGACCGCCGGGGGCTTCGTCGTTTCCGCGCGCTTGTCGGGCTACGACCAGGTGCTCCCGGTCAGCAGCTCGTACGCCTCCGCGTACTTCGCCCGCGTCGCCTCCACGATGTGTTCCGGGAGCGCCGGCGGCGGCTGCTCGCTCTTGCGGTCCCAGCCGGACTCGGCCGACGTCAGCCAGTCCCGTACGAACTGCTTGTCGTAGGACGGCTGGGCCTGCCCCGGCTGCCAGGCGTCGGCGGGCCAGAAGCGGGAGGAGTCGGGCGTCAGCACCTCGTCGGCGAGCACGAGCGCCTCGCCGTCGAAGCCGAACTCGAACTTCGTGTCGGCCAGGATGATCCCGCGCTCCCGGGCGATGTCACGGGCACGGGCGTAGACGGCGAGGGTCACCTGGCGCAGTTGGGCGGCGGTGTCCGCGCCCACCTGGCGCGCGACCTCCTCATACGACACGTTCTCGTCGTGTTCGCCGACCGCTGCCTTGGTCGCGGGCGTGAAGATCGGGGCGGGCAGCTCCGAGCCGTCGACGAGTCCCTCGGGGAGGGCCAGGCCGCACACCGTGCGCGACTGCTCGTACTCGACGAGGCCCGAACCCGTCAGATAGCCGCGCGCCACGCACTCGACCGGGACCATCCGCAGCGACTTGCAGATCAGCGTGCGGCCCTCCCAGTCGGCCGGCGCGCCCGGCGGCAGCTCTGTGCTCAGCACATGGTTCGGGGCCAGGTCGGCGAGCTGGTCGAACCACCACAGCGACAGCTGGGTGAGGATGCGGCCCTTCTCGGGGATCTCCGTGGGGAGCACCCAGTCGTACGCGGAGAGGCGGTCGCTGGCGACCATGACGAGGTCGCCGGCCTCGTTCTGGTACAGATCGCGCACCTTGCCGGTGTGCAGATGCACCAGGCCCGGAACCTCGATCGGTTCGGGCTTCTCAACGAATCCGGACACGGTTCCTCCCCGTGGTTCTGTCTGATGTGCTGCCTCGATTCTCCCGTATGCGTGCGGTGGCCCTTGCCAGGGGTCGACTGCGGCACGCCTGCGGTGGCCCGGTCAGGCGTGTGGGGAGGATGGCCGAGGGGGGAATGGACGCGCGGGGCGGTGGGGATCGCGTCAGGCGCGTTTGCAGATGCGGTCCAGGAGGTTGGCCGTGGCTCGCTGGATGCGTTCGTCGACGTGGCCCGGGCGGTCCAGCGCCGGGGACCATGCGAAGGTGCCGGACGCGAAGACGAGTGCGCCGGACGGGGCGCGGTACAGGGACGTCTCCTGGTGGCGCTGCACGCCCTCGCCGTCCTGGTACGGGGAGTGGGCCAGCAGGATGCGCCGCCGGTGCTCGGGGAGCACGGTCCGCGGGAAGTAGCGGTCGGCCTCGCCCGCGACCAGGCCGTCGATCTCGTCGCCTTCGTGCGCGCCGGTCGACTCCCACAGCCAGTGATCGGCGTTGCGGACGACGAGGGGGTGCGGCTCCGGCACGCGGCCCGCGTACTGGATGCCCATCAGCTGCTGCTCGGGCCGGTCGACCTCGCGCCAGAGCGCAGGCTTTCCCGGGCCTCTGCGCTTGCGGCAGGTCAGGAGGCGGTCCGGTGCGCCGGAGGGGGACGGGCCGAGCTCGACCTGCCAGTACATGGTGTTGGCGGACAGGAAGACGAGCGAGGTGCCGTGCTCACGGGCGAGCTCGGTCACGCGGCGCATCGGGACCGACCAGTACTCGTCGTGTCCCGGGAAGACCAGGCCGCGGTAGCGGGTGGGGTCGACACGGCCCGCGTGCAGATCGCGGGTGTCGGCGTACGCGAGGTCGTATCCGTACCGCTCGGCCCAGCGGATGAAGTCGTACGCGTGACCGACGTGGAGAGGCAGCCCCGCACCCGCGTACGGGCGGTCGAAGGAGACCGTCACGGCGGCCTCGCTCTCGCCGAGCAGCCGGCCGTTCTCGTCCCACGCGTGGTAGAGGCTGGCGCCGCTGTGGCCGTCCTCCGGGTAGAGGTTGTACGCCTGCCAGGTGATGTCGGGCAGGAGGAGGAGCAGATCGGCGGGCTTGTGGTCGCGGACGGTGAAGGGGACGTGGGAGCGGTAGCCGTCTGCGGTGGTCAGGACGGCGACGTATGCCCCGATGTTCCAGTACGACGGGATCTGCAGGCGCCAGGACAGCCACCAGTGATGACAGGAGACCGTGCGGTCGGCGGTGAGCGGGGGTGGCTGGACGATGCCGGAGAGGCGGGGGCTCGTGGTGATCTTCGCGGCGCCGTCGCCTTCGTAGTGCCCGATCCGGTAGATGTCGACGCTGAACTGCTGCGGCGGGTCGACGGTCACGTGGAAGTCGATCGCCTCGCCGGGGGCGGCCGCGCCGGTGGACGTGAACCCCTTGATCTGGCGGTGCACGTCGTCGGCGGTTCGGGGGCCGCCCGTACGGGGGGCCGGGATCCGTGCGGCGCCGGGGGCCGGTGCGTGGTCGACGTACCACGGGACCACCTGGCCGGTGTCGTCGAAGTAGTGCTCGCTGCCGCGGAGCCAGGGCAGGGGGCCCTGGCCGAAGGGGTCGGTCACGGCGTGCGCGAGGGCACCGGATTCCCAGCGGCGGATCACGGGCTGGGAGGAGCTCATCGGGGGCTGAGCTGGGGTCGGTGGTGGCTGGGGTGAGGTCGGTGGGGGCTGGGGTGAGGCCGGTGGGGGCTCGGGTGAGGCCGGTCGGGGCTCGGCTGACGCCGGTGCTGGCTCGGCTGACGCCGGTGCTGGCTGGGGTGAGGCGGCCAGGGACTGCTGTGAGGCGGCCGGAGGCTGCTGTGAGGTGGCCGGGGGCTGGGGTGAGGCGGCCGGGGGCTGCTGTGAGGCGGCCGGGGGCTGGGGTGAGGCGGCCAGGGACTGCTGTGAGGCGGCCGGGGGCTGGGGTGCCTTGGGGGGTAGTGGGTGGGCTTCGGCTTCTGACATCTGCGGGGGCACGGTCGGTCCCGGCTCCGTCCCCGCCGAGGGGCCGGTCGACTTCGGGGGAGGGGTCGGATGCGGCCGCTCGGTCGGCTGCGTTTGCGCCGCCGGCCGCGGCTCTGCCTGCGGCTGCGACTGCGCCGACGGCTGCGACTGCGTCGGTGGCTGCGGTCGTTCGGTCCGCTTCGGCCGCTGCTCCGTCTCCTCCGGCCTTGTGCCCTGCTCGCCACGATCCGGCCCCATTGCCTGCTCCCCTCCCTCATGTCCCGGAGTCCTTGTCCTTGCGTGCGCCGTATCCCGGAGAACTTGTGGATCGGACGCCATACGGCCGCGCATCAGTCGGCCGATACCCAGCACATCACATTACGCACTCACTCCGTCACCGTTCGTTGTGAATTGACTCGATCCGGAGTGGGCAGCCTCCGGGTCGGCCGGCGTGGGACGGAGCGCCGCCAGACGAGTACTGCTATGCCCGGCCGTCGACCCACGGCGGCTGTCCGACGCCATAACGGGCAGGTCAGACCAGCCGTACCGGCTTCTCCGGGCGGACTCCCAGGCGTGCGATCCAGCCACGCAACGGCTCCGGATCGCCGTCTTCCACAAGTCTCAGAACCAGCGGCGTAAGGTCCGCCGCGCGTTCGCCGCCGACCAGGAGCGCCGGCCCGTCGAGCCAGTCGAGGCCGGGAGCGGCCCCGGCGGTGTCCACGGCGGCGCAGCACACCATCGCCGTGACATGGTCGGTCAGCAGCTCACGGCCGGTACGCGGCGGCTGTGACGGGAAGAGCGGCAGCATGCCGTCGTCCCACAGGCCATCGCCCCCTCCCGTACCGGCGCCAGGAGTGCTACCGGAACGATCCGCCGCAGCAGAGCGCGCGTCCGGGGACGCGGACTCCTCCCGGGCCAGCTCCGCGCTGAGACACGCCGCGAGGGCTTCGCCCCGCCCGTGTTCGCCATGCGGGGGTATGCCGGGGTCGGCCACGTCGGTGCGGGCCGCGTCGGAGTCGGCCATATCGGTGCAGGCCGCGTCGGAGCCGGTGTTCGGGGGGGCCTCCGCGCGGGCGCCTCCGTCTGCGCCGGCACCCGCATCGGCACCGGCACCGGCACCCGCCTCGGCACCCGCATCGGCGCCGACTGCGCGGGGCGCGGGCGATGCGGCAGCAGGTGCCGGCTTGGGCGTCGGGCCGTACGTAGGCGCGGTGGGAGCAGCCGGGGACGGGGAGCCTGGAGCTGCGGTGCGTGGTGGAGCTGCGGCGGGTGCTGCAGGTGTCGAGCTTGTCGACGGGCCGGTGCCGCGGACGGTGAGGTGGTCCATCACTCGCGCCAGGGTCGGACCCTCCGAGTGGGGCGCCGCGGCGTGTCCGGCCGTGCGGGGCAGAGGCCACAGGGCGTCCAGTACACGATGCAGGCGCGCCGCGTCCGTACGCCACTTGCGGTCGACCACCTCGTCCGGATATTCCTGCCAGCTCACCGGCGCCCAGTCGGGCCCCGGCTCCGCAGGCCCGCCGTGGAAGAGGTGGGCGGCGAGCAGGGACGCCGCCTCGTCCACCGCGCCCGGCTCCTCCAGCAGATCACAGGCCGGCCGCTCCCCGAGCCGGGAGGCGAAGCCCTCGGCGAGGCGGTCGCGGCGCGAGAGCTCGGTGAGGGCGGCCACCACACCCGCGTCGAGCCGGGACGGCCAGCGCCCCATCCGCCATGCCGGCAGTGCGACCCGTGTCAGAAGCCGGTCCCATCCGGCGTACGCCAGGCCCACCTGTTCCTGAGCGACGATCCGCAGACCGTAGTCCACAGCCTGTGCACGCTCGGCGGCCGCTGCCGCCACACCCCGCTCCATCTCGGCCGCATGCCCGCGACAGCTGCGCAGCAGGAGCCGGGCCACCCACCCGACGGACGCGAGCACCGCCCGGGACAGCGGCCCCCTCCTGGGTACGGACGTCACCGCGACCGCCGCGTCCAACCCTCGTACGAAGCGTCGGGCCGCGGATATGTCGGGGTGCGCGGAAGGCCCCGTACCAGCGACGACCGGGGCGAGCACCGCCCGCAGTTCACCGACGCGCATCCACCACAGGAACGGGGATCCGATGACCAGGACCGGCGCCGCCGTGCCCCGGCGCGACCGGGCCGATGCCGTCTGCACGCCGCGTATCGCGCCACGTATGTCGTCTCTTCCTTCGGCAGCAGGCGGGCCGTGCGCCGGGTGGGTGCGGTCCTCGAGCCAGCTGTCGCAGTCCGGGGTCAGCGCTATCGCCGAGGGTGCGGGCACGTCGAGCCGGTCCGCGAGGTCCCTCACCATCCGGTAGAGGTCGGGGGCGGACGCCTCCGGGATCGACACTGTGGGACTCACCGCCGGTCTGGAGCGGGCTATGACGAGAGCAACGCCCGCTGCGGCGACCAGCACGGCGACGGCGAGCAACGTCACGATCCACCGGAGGGCGTCCCAGCCACGGCCGCCCATATGCCCGGTGGCGCCGCCGGCCAGCAGTACGACGGCGACGGCGGCGGGCAGCAGAGCAACGGCCAGCGCCCTGCTGCGGATGCGCAGCACGGCGAGGGCCCGGGAGCGCGCGACCTGCGCGCCCACCTCCACAGCCATACCGGACACGACCGGATGTCACCCCCTAGTGCCCGCCCGGCGCGTGCTGTGCCAGCCACCGCCGTCGGACGTCCTTGGCGTTGCTCACTCCCCCACTGTGGCACCCACCACTGACATCGCAATGCCGGTGGGCCAAGTGCCGGAACGCTTGCGCCGCACCCTAGTTGGGGCTCCCGCCCGCGTCAGCCGGATGGGTCAGCGCTCACTCGATGGAGGGGCTTTGGGTAGAGGTGGATGACAGGTGGGTGAGGCTTGGGCCCTGAATCGGAGGGGATCCGGGTGTCGGGGCTGTGGGCTGGGCGCCGGAAGTCTCCGGGGCCGGGGCCGACGGCCCGGGGCTGTGGCCCCACGGCCGGATTCTCCGGTGCAGGCCGACGGCCCGTCGGCCGGAGCCCGGACTCTCCGAGTCCGAGGCCGACGGCCCGGGACGGTGCCAGGGCAGGAATCTCCGAGCCCGAGCCCGAGCCGGAGCCGGAGGCCGGCAGCCCGTGCTGTGGCCGGGGCCGGATGCACCGGTCCGGGGGTCCAGGGCTCAGGCATGCGGGCCCCCGGAATCGGAGCTTCAGTCCCCAGCGGCCTCCGCCGCCTTCGCGGCGATGTCCGTGCGGTGCTGGGAGCCTTCCAGCTGGATGCGGGACAGCGCCGTGTACGCGCGCTCGCGCGCCTGCGTGAGGTCCGCGCCGGTCGCTGTCACCGACAAGACGCGCCCGCCCGCGCTCACGACGGCGGGGCCGTCCTGCTTCGTGCCGGCATGCAGCACGTACGCGTGGGGGGCATCCTGCGCCGCCACCTCGTCGAGGCCTTCGATGGCGTCACCGGTACGCGGCGTGCCCGGGTAGTTGTGCGAGGCGACGACCACCGTCACGGCGGCGTCGTCGCTCCAGCGCAGCGGCTCGAGGTCGGCCAGCGTGCCGTTTGCGGCGGCCAGGAGCACCCCGGCGAGCGGCGTCTTCAGACGCGCCAGCACCACCTGGGTCTCGGGGTCGCCGAAGCGCGCGTTGAACTCGATGACCCGTACGCCGCGCGCGGTGATCGCCAGACCGGCGTAGAGGAGACCGGAGAACGGCGTACCGCGCCGCCGCAGCTCGTCCACCGTCGGCTGCAGGACGGTCTGGAGGACCTCGTCGACCAGCTTCGGGTCGGCCCACGGCAGCGGCGAGTACGCACCCATGCCGCCGGTGTTCGGGCCCTCGTCGTTGTCGAGGGCGCGCTTGAAGTCCTGCGCGGGCTGCAGGGGAACGACGGTCGTACCGTCGGTGATCGCGAAGAGCGAGACCTCCGGGCCGTCCAGGTACTCCTCGATGACCACGCGGTCGCACGCGTTCGCGTGGGCCCTCGCGGCCTCGATGTGGCCCGTGACGACGACGCCCTTGCCCGCGGCGAGGCCGTCGTCCTTGACGACGTACGGGGCGCCGAACGCGTCGAGCGCCTCGTCCACCTCGTCCGGCGTGGTGCACACGTAGCTGCGGGCGGTGGGGACTCCGGCCGCGGCCATGACCTCCTTGGCAAAGGCCTTGGACCCCTCCAGCTGCGCCGCCTCCTTCGAGGGGCCGAAGCAGGGGATGCCCGCCGCGCGCACGGCGTCCGCGACGCCGGCCACGAGCGGCGCCTCGGGGCCGACCACGACCAGGTCGGCCTCCACCTCCGTGGCCAGGGCGGCGACGGCCGCGCCGTCGAGGGCGTCGACCGCGTGCAGCTCGGCCACCTCGGCGATGCCCGCGTTACCGGGAGCGCAGTGCAGGGCGGAGACGTCGGGGTCGAGGGACAGAGAGCGGCACAGGGCGTGTTCGCGGGCGCCGCTGCCGATGACGAGGACCTTCACGGCAGCCAGCCTAACCGCCGACGGCGTATGCGCTTGTACGGGCTTCCGAAGGTGGGGGTGGGGAGCGTTTGTGCGTTCCTCCAGCCTGCCGCCCCGCCGACGCGCTCAAACGTTGGAGAACTCGCCCTGTTCGTTGGACTACTCCGGTGTTCGCTGGAGTACTCCCCCTACTCGTTGGAGTACTCCTCCACGACCGTCGCGCCCAGCTCCCGGACGATCAGGTCATGGCCGGACAGGGCCGACTCGTCGAGATCCGGGTCGTCGGCCTCGGGAACGTCGTCCTCGGGGGCGACATGGCGCCGCTCCGCCTCGCGGCGCTCCGGCTCGGAGGGCGAGGACTGCGGCGGCCCTGGCCGCGCGGGCGCCGCCGAAGCAGGGGGCTGGGGCTGGGCATGGGCGGGGGCCTGGGCCGAGGGAGCGGCCGGTCGCGGAGCCGAGGCCGGTGGCTGCTGAGCGACCGGGCGCGGCGTGGCCGGTCCACCGCCACCCGCGGCGAAACCGCTGTTGAACCCCCCGCCGGAGGCGGGCGGCGATGCGGCACCGCCACCCGACGGGTCGACGATCGCCTCGACCTTCCACTGCACGTTGAACTGCTCGGCCAGCGCCTGACGCAGTACGTCCTCGCTGCCACTGCTCGCGAAGTTGTCCCGGGCACCGGCATTGACGAACCCGAGCTGCAGGGTCGTCCCGTCGAACCCTGTGACCTGGGCGTTCTGGCTGAGCAGGATCCAGGTGAAGCGCCTTCGGTTCTTGACGGCCTCGAGGATGTTCGGCCACAGGGCTCGCGGGTCGAGGCCTCCGGAGGCGGGCTGCTGCGCGGACGATGCCGGCGGCTGCGGTGCCTGCGGCGGCTGCGCGGGCCCTGCCGAGGGCGCATACGGCTGTGGACCCGACTGGGCAGATGCGGTCACCGATGGCGTGGAGCCGCCGGGCGAGGTGCCACTGGTCGCGGCTGCCCCCGCCGGGCCGGTTCCACCACCCGCCGCTGCCGCCGTGGGCCAGCCGCCCGGACGCCGCCCGCTGCCCGCCCCTGCTGCGGCCGCCGTCGGCCAGGCCCCAGGTGCGGACCCGGAAGACACAGAAGGTGCCGAAGGCGCAGAAGGTGCAGAAGGTACTGAAGGTGCTGAGGGGCCGGAAGGCGCTGAAGGCCCGGAAGATGCTGGGCGCCCAGAAGGCGCTGAGGGCCCGGAAGGCGCTGAAGGCCCGGAAGGCGCTGAAGGCCCGGAAGGCCCAGAGGACCCGGACGTGCCGGAAGGGGCCTCCGCCAGGTTCGGGGACGGGGCGTCCGCTCGGGGCGCGGCGGCATCATGCTGAGCCGCGGGCACGCCCGCGGGCGCCGGGGAAGCCTGGGCGGGAGTCCCCTCTCCGCCGGCACCCCCGCGTACCGCCGCCCGCGCCGCCGCGGGCCCGCCGCCAGGAGGAACAACCGGTCCGGCGGCCGGCGCCATCGGGGCGTGGGCGTCGGGCCCGGGAACATAGCCCATCGCCGGCCCGGCCCCGCCCGGTACGAAGTTCCCCCCGCGCTCGAGCCGGTCGAGGCGGGCCAGCACGGAACGCTCGTCGTCGTATGCGGCGGGCAGCAGGACGCGCGCGCAGATCAGCTCGAGCTGAAGGCGTGGCGATGTCGCGCCGCGCATCTCCGTGAGCCCCTCGTTGACGATGTCGGCGGCACGGCTGAGCTCGGCGCCGCCGAAGACTCCCGCCTGCGCCTGCATGCGCTCAACGAGGTCGACAGGGCCGTCGATGAGTCCCTTCTCCGCGGCATCGGGCACCGCTGCCAGAATGACGAGGTCGCGCAGCCGCTCCAGAAGATCGGCGACGAACCGCCGCGGGTCGTTGCCCCCCTCGATGACGCGATCCACGATCTCGAAGGCCGCCGCGCCGTCACCGGAGGCGAAGGCTTCCACGACCGAGTCGAGCAGGGACCCGTCGGTGTACCCGAGGAGGGCCGTCGCCATGGCATACGTCACACCCTCCTCACCGGCACCGGCGAGCAGCTGGTCCATGACGGACATGGAGTCACGCACGGATCCGGCACCGGCGCGCACGACGAGCGGGATCACTCCGTCCTCGACGGGGATGTTCTCCTTCCCGCAGACCTCGGCCAGATAGTCCCGCAGGGTCCCCGGCGGGACGAGCCGGAAGGGGTAGTGGTGCGTCCTCGACCGAATCGTCCCGATGACCTTCTCGGGCTCGGTCGTGGCGAAGATGAACTTGAGGTGCTCCGGCGGCTCCTCGACCACCTTCAGCAGGGCGTTGAACCCCGCCGAGGTGACCATGTGCGCCTCGTCGATGATGTAGATCTTGTAACGGCTGGCGGCCGGCCCGAAGAACGCCTTCTCTCGCAGGTCACGGGCGTCGTCCACGCCACCGTGCGACGCGGCGTCGATCTCGATGACGTCGATCGAACCCGGCCCGTTCCGCGCCAGGTCCCGGCACGACTGGCACTCGCCGCAGGGCGTCGGTGTGGGCCCCTGCTCGCAGTTCAGACACCGCGCGAGGATCCGGGCACTGGTCGTCTTGCCACAGCCGCGCGGCCCGCTGAACAGGTACGCGTGATTGACCCGGTTGTTCCGCAGCGCCTGCTGCAGCGGGCCGGTGACATGCTCCTGCCCGATGACCTCGGCGAACGACTCCGGGCGATAGCGGCGGTACAGCGCGAGAGACGACACGCATACGAGGTTATAGGCGCCCACTGACAACACGGACTGCGCGCGGACGGCTTCGAGAACCCTTCCGGCCTCGTCAGAGCGGCTCCGGCAATGTGCGTGGCCGCCAGTCGCCAGGTGTCCGTCACAACGAGTCACACGGTGCAGACGCAAAGCGCCCCCCACGCACCCGCCAGAGCCAACCTACCCTTGCTGCCTTCCGGCCCTGGGGGAGTTCAGTCAGATAGCGCCACGTGAGGGGCTCTGCACAGGGTACCCGATTCCACGGGCGCGAACGAGTTCGCGAGCACCGCCCGCCGTCATGTAATGTTTCCGGCGGAGGATTCGCCTAGAGGCCTAGGGCGCACGCTTGGAAAGCGTGTTGGGGGCAACCCCTCACGAGTTCGAATCTCGTATCCTCCGCCAGTGCCTCACCGGGCACGATGTCGAAGGGCCCCACCGTTCGCGGTGGGGCCCTTCGTCGTGCGTGGTCTCAGTTTTGGTCTCAGTTGCTGTGATTGGACCGGGGTGGACTTCGGCGAACAGTGATCTGGTTCACCGTGACGGTCACTCGTTCTCGGCGGGTTCGGCGGATTCCGCGGTCCAGGCGATGCGCGGTGGCACGACACTTGCGCACAGGGGCCCGCCACGCATGTCAGTCAGTCCGAGGCGGCCTACCAGCAGACCGGTGAGTGCAGCGGCGTCGAGTACGTCGGCGGGCACGGCGTCGAGCATCAGCTTGGCGCGGCGGAACATCGTAAAAGTGCCGGAGTCATCGACGGTTCCCCACGACAGGTAGACGAACCGAGCTCCTGGGCGTCCCTGAACGTAGGGTCCTTTCACGTCGGTGCCGCCAGGTGAGGCCGCCGTGGTGCACGCCAGGGTCCAGGTCGCCGAGGCAGCGTCGCCAGGCTTGGGGTCAAGGAGTTCAGCCGGACGGTCGCGGCGTTGCACGGCGACGTGGATGTTGCGGTACGCCGGAACGTCGTCGCGTGCGAATGCTCCGGGTGGGCAGGTGAGCCCGGGAAGGTCGACAGCGTCGATGCGGATGCGCATGTCGGCCATCATCCGCGCGGGGCGCTGCTTGGCCCAGCTCTCCGTGTGGTGCGGCGGTGGGGACATCTCCGACGGCAAGCCTGTACCTGGGTAAGTGCCTGGCACTCAACTGCACGATGACTCTCCTCGGTGCGGGAGGCGTCCCGACTTTGTCGTGCCTCCTGGGGGGCCGGTGTCCGTGTGAACGGTCAGTCGGCGAGGAAGGCGCTCACCTGGCCGGCGAAGTCCTCGGCGTGTTGGAAGAGGAAGGCGTGGCCGGCGTCGCTGTAGGCGACGAGGGTGGCGTCGGGGACGTACTGGACGGCGGTGTAGGACGCCAGGGCGGGGATCATCGCGTCCTTGATGCCGGTGGCGTACAGAACGGGCTGCCGGATGGTTGCCAGGTCCGCTCGCACCTGCTCGAAGGGGATCGACGCGTCCTTCGCGATCGCGGCCATCTGACCCATGGCCGCCGCCTCGGACACGTCGGCGAGCCCGGTGGCCAGCCGTGTGGCCACCCTGGCGAGATGCTCGTACCCGGCGGCGCGCCCGGTGTCCGTCTCGGGGAAGAACAGGAACACAAGGTCGTCCCCGGTGGTCTCGGGCTTGGTAATGGTGGCCCGCACCTTCGGGTCCGGATCGGGAGCGCCGGGCACCGTGCCGCCGGGATTGGCGGCCGCCACGACCAGCTTGCGCACCAGGTCGGGCCGAAGGCGGGCGATGTGCTGGGCGATGGTGCCGCCCAGAGTCCAGCCGAGCAGGTCCACCTGGGGCAGACGGAGAGCCTCGATGAACTCGACGGTGCCGTCGGCCATCCCCTCGACCGAGTCGCGCGGGGTGCCGGTGGTGTAGCCGGTGCCGACGTTGTCGAACACGATCACGTCATGGCTGGCGGCGAGGTGGTCCAGGAACTCCGGGTCCCACCAGTCGAGGGTCCCCCGGACCCGGTTCAGCAGGACCAGCGGGACACCGCCCCGCGGGCCGATGCGCCGGTAGGTGAACGTCGCGGAGGGTCCTTCCACGGTGAGGTCCTCGGCCGCGTCTGCAATGTATGTGCTCATGGCGGGGTTCGCTTTCCTGTCGATGTGTCGTGGAGGTCTTCTGGGAGTCGTCAGGCGGGCAGGTGGTTGAGCTTGCGCAACTGCTGGTCGAACATGCGGGAGGGGACCATGCGGCGCATGGTGCGGACGCGTCCGGTCATGGCGCCGGCGGTGTAGCGCAGCTTGGGCTTGGCGTCGGTGGCCGCCGCGACGATCTCCTTGGCGACGACGGCGGGGTCGTCGCCGCCCTTGACCGCGCCGGCCATGTACTCCTCGAAGGCGAGCCGCCGCTTGGCGTAGACGTCCAGGGGCTGGTCGGGCCGCACGGTGGCCGCCTCGATCGCGGTGTTGGTCCAGGCTGGTTCGACGAGCAAGGACCGTACGCCGTACTCGCGTACCTCGTGGTCGACGGACTCCGAGTAGCCTTCGACGGCGTGCTTGGAGGCGGCGTAGACCGCCATGTAGGGCTGCGGCATGAACCCGACGATGGACGAGATGTTGACGATCCGTCCGCTGCGCTGGGCGCGCATGTGCGGCAGGACGGCGTTCGTCATGCGGATGACGCCGAAGACGTTGATGTCGAAGAGGCCCTGCGCCTGCGCGGCGGAGCTCTCCTCGGCGGCGCCCGCCGAGCCGATACCCGCGTTGTTGACCAGGACGTCGATCCGCCCGAACCGGTCGATCACCTCGCCGACCGCAGCGGTCACCGAATCGTCGCTGGTCACATCGAGGTCGAGGAAGGTCACGCCCTTCACCGGGGTGACGTGCACGGTGTTGCGGCTGGTGCCGACCACGTCGTAGCCCGCCGCGGCCAGCGCGAGCGCGGCTGCCTTTCCGATGCCGGAGGACGCACCCGTGATGAGGGCTACCGGTCGTGTCGTCGTTGCCATCTCGGACTCCTGACTCAGGGGATCGCGTGTGTCTTGCCGTGTAGGGGATCGCTTCCGGTGTCCCCTCAATCGGTTTCATCAATGTATCAGGTTTTCCTGTAGCAGCAACAGTAGAGCATCAATTAATCGGTTATCCGTAGCGTCAACGTATCCTCTACGGAAGGTCAACGGATGGGCTGACGCTGCCGGGCAGGGGTCGTTCCAAGGTGCCGCCGGCTCCATGAAGCAGACCCGCGGACGGCGGGCTGAGCTGCAACGACGTGTTGGGCCGGGCGGACACGCAGGCCGTCGCCGTGACGGCCAGGACGACGCACCGACCCTTTCGCGGCCAGCACGCGCCACCGGCCGCGGGGGCGCCTCAGTCGCCCATTGGGCCCATGGCTTCGATGGCGGCGCAGATGTGAGCGAATGGTCTGGGGTGCGCAGTCGTGACGCGGAGGGCTGCGAGGGCGCCGGGGGACTCTCTGCGTGGCTCTGCCCCGCCGGACGGGGCTCCGGCGGGGCAGGTGTGTTGATCGGCCGTCACCGTGTGCGGTGTCGGTGACCGTCTCGCGGTGATGGATTGATGGGTTGTCAGTGGTCGAGGAAGGTGTTCACCTCGGCGCCGAACTTGGCGGCGTACTGGAAGAGGAACCCGTGGCCGGCGTTCGGGTAGATGCTGAGCTGGGCGTTGGGGAGGTACTTGGCCAACAGGTGGGAGTTCTTGGGGGGCATCAGGATGTCGCTGTCCCCGTCTGCGACCAGCGTGGGCTGGAAGAGGGCGTTGAGCCGCACCAGCTTGGACTTGTCCGGGATGCCCCACTCCGACATCGCGGTGAGCTGCGCGTCGCGGGTCTGGAGGCTCGCGGGCGCGTCGTGGTCAGTGGTGCGCTGGCCGAGGCGCTGCAGGAACTCAGTTCCGGCGGCCTGGCTGGATGCGGTGTTCTTGAAGAACAGGAAGAGGAAGTCGGCAGGGCCGGGGTTGTCCGCCAACGCGCTCGCCAGCACCTTGGGGTCGGACGCCCTCTGGTCGACCCCGCCCTGCGGGCCGGTGCCGGCCAGGACGACGCGACGGACCTGCCAGGGGCGCCGCAGGGCGACCTCCTGAGCCACCTGGCCGCCGAGGGAGAAGCCGAACACGTCGTAGCGGGGCAGCTTGAGGGCGTCGATGAAGTCGATGGCGTCCAGGCTCATCTGCTGGATGGTGCTGGGCGTGGTGCCGGTTGAGCCGCCGACGCCGACGTTGTCCACGAGGATGACCTCGCGCTTGGCGGCGATGGTGTCGATGAGCTGGGGGTCCCAGTTGTCGAGGGTGCCGCGGTAGTGCTGGAGGAAGAGCAGGGGCACGCTGCCGGCGCTGGGGTTGCCGAAGCGCCGGTACTGGTAGGTGACGCCGTTGGCGGCCTTGACGCGCAGGTTGGGGGCGGTGGCGGCGCTCTGGGGGCTCTGCGTCTGTACGACCGCGTGACGGGTGACGCTGGAGCTGTCGCTCACTGCGCTCGCCACACTCGGCGCGGCGCCGGCGACGGCGGCGACGACCGACATGGTGGCCAGCGCCACTGCGGTGCGTCGGGAGACACGGGTGCGTAGCTTCGTTGTGGGCATGCCAATTCCTTGAGTCGGGTTCGGATGTCTCCTCCGGCAGGGGAGACGGGATACCGGTCGTGAGCGACGGTCGTGCAGATGCCCGCTCCGTCGGTGCGGCGCGATCCCTTAACGGTGTCACTAAGGTATCAACTATCGCCAGAGTTGCAACATCAGAGAATCAATTAATGAGATACCCGTAGCGTTCACGTATCCTCTACAGGGGACCGGATAGCGAACCAGACAGGAGACAGACATGGGCCGAGCACTGCGGGCAGATGCCGAGCGCAGTGTGCGCGCGATTCTGGAGGCGGCCGAGCAGGTCTTCGCCCAGGACGCCGGCGCCTCCATGGAACAGGTCGCCGAGGCGGCGGGACTGACCAGGATCACCGTTCACCGCCGCTTCGCGAACCGGCAGGCCCTCCTGGAGGCGCTCGCCGTCTCCGCCAAGCAGCAGCTCATCGACGCCATCGAGGAAGCCCGGCCGGACGCCGCTCCCGCACTCGTGGCGCTGCACCGAGTGACGGCGAACGTCCTACGGGTCAAGAACACCTGGCGCTTCACCCTCAGCCACGCCACCGCTCACACCCCCGCCGCAGCCGGCCTCTGGGGCGAGATCAACACCCACACCGTCGATCTCATGAACCGGGCGCAGCGCGAGGGGCTACTCGCCCCGGACGCAGACCTGGAGTGGACGCGGCAGGTGTACTACGCCCTCCTCAGCGAAGCCATCAACAGGCCCGGCGCGGAGCAGGACCCTGCCGCGCAGGACCCGGACGCACTGGCCACGCTCGTCATCGACACCCTCCTGCACGGCGCGGGGCCACGCGGCTAAGTCGCAACGTCGCGACGGGACGCGAAATCCCCCATCGCTGCCGACGCCGCCCGCAGCGCGTCAGCAGCGCTCATGTCGGCCCCCGTCCGCGCGGACGGCATCGGCAGTGACGTAGGCGGCGAGCGCGAAGAACGACAGCGCGATGATCCTCAGCGTTGTCTTCTCGCGCGCCTCGCGCACGGCGTGCTCACGGGCGGAGAACTGCCAGGCCACCGCAGCGGCGGAGGAGACCTCGATGACCGAGTCCAGGCCGAAGCCGATCAGGGCGGTGGAGGAGGCAAGGGTGCCGGCGGTGATGGCGACGGCCGCCTCGATGACGTTGTAGGTGATGGTCGCCGCGACCAGCAGACGTATCCGGCGGGCGAGCACGTCTCGGCGGACCGGGGAGGGGCTGAGGGAGATCGTGGTCATCAGCAGCATCCCTTCTCGTCGGCGTCGGCACAGGTGCGGTCGGTCTCGACAGCCACCACAGCGACACGCAGGTCGTCCAGCGCGTGGCCGAGGCGCTCGTCGGCCAGTTCGTAGCGGGTGCGGCGGCCGTCGGGCACGGTGACGACCAGGCCGCAGTCGCGCAGGCATGCGAGGTGGTTGGAGAGTCGGGTGCGCGAGATGCCGAGCGTGTCGGCGAGATCAGCTGGGTAGGCCGGGGCCTCGCGCAACGCGAGCAGGATGCGG
This sequence comes from Streptomyces himalayensis subsp. himalayensis, assembly GCF_013778455.1. Taxonomy (GTDB): domain Bacteria; phylum Actinomycetota; class Actinomycetes; order Streptomycetales; family Streptomycetaceae; genus Streptomyces; species Streptomyces himalayensis. Next base: position 71,445 of record NZ_JACEHE010000024.1, read on the forward strand.
CAGCGGATCGGGTCGGCGAGCGCGCGGCCGAACCGGGCCAGCACGTCGATGTCGGAGGCAACAGTCAGCACAGCACGACAGTACATAGATTCCTGAATTCAGGAAAGCATGGATCGTCAATCTTGGTGAACCTGCCCCGTAACAGACGGGTGGGCAGCACCGGCCCCGGTGCAGCCCACCCGCTTCGGCGTCGACTACCGCTCGTCGCCGTCGCCGTACTTACCCGGATCCTTCGCGCGATCCACAGCCTGTGCACAAGCCGCCGCGAAGGCCGCCGTCACGGCTCCTTCGTCCGTGCCGCTCGCCCGAACGTCGATCGTTCCTCCCACTCGGCGAAGGGTGCTCCAGCGCACCACCTGGTCGGTGTAGAGGTCCGTTTCGAACTCCCAGGCGTCGACCGACCAGGGATCAGGACGAGTAGCCGACTCACGCGCCCCGCCGGGCAGGAAGGCGGCGTGGGCATGGTGGACAACGCGCCGGTCGGGAAGGCGGTCACGGACGGCGCTCCGGCCACCCGGCCCTTCCCGGTCCCAATTCCGCCGGTCCCACTCCTCAACCTCCGCCAGCTGCCCGGGCCGTTCGGAGCGCCAGCGTTCCACGACGAAGTCGGCGGGCTCACGATCGCGGAAGGGGACGAGATACTCGCCGATGCGAGCGACGTACACCAGCACGCCGTCGGAAGCCTCGGCCGCACTGGCGGCCTCCCCGCCTCCGTCAGCGGCCATAGGCCACAGCAGTCCGCTGACCTTGGCGGCTGTGTCCCTCAGAACGCGACCGGTCAGGTGCTGGTAACGGCGGTGCATCCGGGCAGAGTTGCCGGGCTCCCAGCCCATGATCCGGTCCACCACGGCGTCGGGGACGCCGAGGATGAGCAGCACGGTCGCGGCCGTGTGGCGGGCGTCGTGGAGGCGGCCGTCGCGGACGCCGGCAGCCTTAAGCAGGTCCTTCCACCGGTGGTAATCGGTGTTGGGATTGAGCGGCTCACCCGTCGGCGAGGTGAACACGTACCCCTTCTCCACCCACAAATCGCGGGCGAGGACGCGCTCGCGGGCCTGCTCCTCCTTGTGCTGCAGGAGCAGCTTCAGCAGCTCCTCGGGAACACCGATCGGGCGCTTACCCGCCTTGGACTTCGTTCCCTTGGTCTCCTTACGGGTGTTGACCTTCTGCGGGCAGTACCCGGGCTTACGGCCGCAGCGGTTGCCGCAGCCGTGCTTGTAGCGGGGCCGCAGGCGGCTCTTCCGTACATGGATCACACCGGCATCGAAGTGGACGTCCTCCCACGTCAGGCCGAGGACCTCGCCCTGGCGCAGGCCGAGTGCGAGGGCGATGACCCAGCGGGCGGTGTTGCGATGCTTCTCGGCTTCGAGGAGCAGACGCTGGACCTCCTCGATGGTGTACGGCTCGACCTCCTCTTCCTCCATCTTCGGCGCCTTGGCGATCGAGACGGGGTTGAGGGTGATGTGCCGCCGCCGCACAGCCTCGTTGAGGGAGGTGTTCAGGGTGCGGTGGGCCTGGTGCGCGGTGCCGGCGGCACTGCCGGCCTCCTGCATCGTCTTGTAGAGCCGCTCGATGTGCTCGGGCTCCAGCTTCTCCAGGCGATGGGCTCCCAGGCCGGGGATGAGGTGACGGTAGACGGCGACCCGGTAGCCGTCGATCGTGTACTCGCCGACGCTCGGCGCGGCGATGTTCTCCACCCAGTGTGTGAGCCAGGTCTGCACCGTCCAGTGCTGGCCGGCCTTGCGGACGCTGCCGGCGTCGCGCTGGCGTTCCAGCTCGCGTACGACCTTGGTGATCTCGGCGCGCGTCTTGCGGCTGGCGTGGCGGCGGTCCGGGCTGCCGTCGTCCTTGACGCCGACGGTGACGCGGCCGTGCCAACGGCCGTCCTTGCCGAGGTAGATGGTGGAGGCGCCGTTGGGCTGGCGGGACGTGCGGGGCTTCTTCGGCTGTGCCATGTGCGCCCCGCTCAGGCCGCGGCGCCGAAGTCCGAGGGCCTGTAGCGGCGGGCCAGGAATTCGGCGAGCGCCTCGGCGGGTATGCGGCGCAGGCTGCCGATCTTTACGGAACGCATCTCCCCGGACGAGACGTACTCGTACATCTTCGTCCGGCCGATGCCGAGGCGGCGGGCGGCCTCCTCGACGGTGAGCCCGACGAGGGTGGGGTCGCCGGGTACGTCGTCCCGCTCGGGCATCAGGGCGCGCAGGGCACCCTCGGGGATGCCGAGCAGCTGGGCGATCTGGGTCACGGGCAGGGGGAACTCGGGCAAGAGGGCTCCTCACCCGGTCACGTACGGAGCGCCAACTCCGGTCGGACCGGTCGTGGTGGTGTGGGTGATGGTTGGGCGGTTGCGCAGACGCGCGAAGGTGCCGCAGAGGGAAGCCCTGGGTGTTCCAGCACCGAGGGCCTGGCGGCGGGTGGGTTACTCGTCGACGTCAGCGTCAGCTTCAGCGGCCTGCGGGCTGAAGGCGTCGCCGAGCCAGCGGATAAGCCGGGAGCGGGCTCCCTTGTGGCGGTGGAAGTCGCCGTTGGAGGCTGCGTCCAATTCGTGGGCGAGCAGGTTGCGGACCATGGTGTCCTGGTCCGGGTTGGCCTTGGTGTACTCCCGGAGCTGGTCCTGGACCGCGTCCATGGACTTGCCGAGGGAACGCCATTCCTTCCACAGCTCGACGTACTCACCGACCAGCCGACGGATGATCGGGTTGGCCATCTGCCCTGGCGGGCTGGCCAGTTCGTCGAGGGTCATGTCGAAGACCTTGCAGAAGCCGAGCGCCTCGTCGGTGTTGACGCGGCGGCGCGGCTTACCGCTCTCGATGCGCCAGATCGCGGACTGACCGATGGGGTGGCCGGCCTCGGCCATCTTCTCGGCCAGGGTGACCGAACTCCAGCCGCGTGCCTCGCGCTCCAGCTTCACGCGCTCGGCGATGTTGTCCTCGACCGGAGGCCGCGCGTTCGTGGCGCTCGCGTCGTCGTCGCCCTTGCCGCTGGCCATCTTCTCCTCCTCGTCGTGCGGGCCTGCCGTACAGCTGCGGCCTAGGGTGAACCAGTTAACATCATTTGGAAGCCGAATGCAACTAGACGTCTCCCGAATGCTCAGGGTAGGCTTATGGCGTCCGGCGGTGAACACGGCTGGACAAGCAGAAACCCCCGGTGCTGGAACACCGGGGGCGAAGCGGAAACCCTCACAACCGCCCAACCATGACGATCTGGACCGGTGGCCGGAGTTGGCGCTCCATGTGGCCTACCGGGAGAGGAGTCCTATTGACCGAGAGTACGGGTCACATGCACGAGATGCCATCCCGCTTCGGATACGGCCCCACGCCGTCTCCGGACGAGTCCGCGCAGGCTCCTTTCAACCTGGAAGCCGAGCGCGCGGTGCTCGGCGCCTGTATGCACAACTGCGACGTCATCGACGCGGTCCGGCCGATCCTGGGCGAGGACGCCTTCTATCGGCCTGCGCACGAGACGGTCTGGCGCGCACTGCTCGCCCTGCACCGCGAGGGCAGGCCGACCGACCCGATCGTTCTCAGCGAGCTGCTCCAGGAGCAGGGGGATCTGAAGCGTGTCGGCGGCGCCGTCTACCTGCACCAGCTCGCCAGTGCGCTCTACGACGCCGGCAGCGCGGAGCACCACGCGGAGATCATCCGCAAGAAGGCCGACCTCCGCCGCCTGCACGCCTCCGCCGTGCGAACCGTCCAGCGTGCCCAGGAGCCCGGCGCCGACCCTGACGAGATACGCAGCGAGATCGAAGCGGAAGTGCGCGCCGAGCGCGAGCGTGCTCTCGCTTCGGGACAGGGCCGCCTGTCCCGCTTCGCCAAAGACGGATGGACCTTCGTCAAGGAGACCGGCGCGCACGCCGAACCTCTGTGGGGAACGCGCGACAAGACGGTCTGGGCACCGGGCGAGAGCCTGATGATCGTCGGCGCCCCGGGCGTCGGCAAGACCACCCTGGCCCACCAGGTGGTCTTCGCCCGTCTCGGCCTGCAGGAGACGGTCCTGGAGATGCCGGTCACTCCCAGCAGGCGGGTGCTCTACCTGGCCATGGACCGCCCGAAGCAGATCGCCAAGGCCATGGCCCGCCGGGTCTTCGACACCGACGAGAAGATCCTGCGCGAGCGGCTCGTCGTCTGGCAGGGCCCACTACCCGCCAGTTTGGACAAGGAGCCCGACCTCCTCGCTGATCTCGCCGCCGCTCACCGGGCCGACACGATCGTGATCGACAGCCTCAAGGACGCGGTGAGCACCATGGTCGACGACGGCCTCGCGGTCGCCTTCCACAACGCCCGCAATCGCGCCCTGCGAGGCGGCGTGGAGATCCTGGAGCTGCACCACCAGCGCAAGGCCACCGCCGACGCCCCGCGCGGCCAACGCCCCAGCCTGGACCAGGTCTACGGCTCCACCTGGTACGTCTCCGGCGCAGGCAGCGTCCTGTTCGTCACCGGCAAGGCCGGCGACCCCGCCGTCACCCTGCACCACCTCAAGACCCCCACCGGGGAGATCGGCCCGCTGGACGTCACCCACGACCACGTGCGCGGCACCACCACGGTCGACCCCACCAAGGACCCCGCCGTCCTGATCCGCAACGCCCCGAACGGACTGACTGCCCGAGAGCTGGCAGTCGCCCTGCTCGGCGGGGGCGACCCCGACCGCGCCGACGTGGAGAAGGCACGACGCCACCTGGGCCGCCTCGTCGACAGCGGCCTGGCCACCAAGGCCGACGGGATCGCCGGAGGTGCCGGAGGCGGGCAGCAGACCCGCTACTACGCCTCCGCACGCCACCTCACCGCCGTCGGGTGAACCCCTCTCGGCCCGCGTGAAGCGATCACGCGACCGTACACGCGGCCCTCAATGCCGGCACCCCTCCGTGAACCGCTCACAGCGTGCACGCTCATCGCAAAATCGCAGGTCAAGCGATCACGCGAGCGTCCACGCCGTACACGCGCCCTAGCGATCACGCGCGGGGCCCCCTTTAGAAGGGGGCCCGCGTGTACGCCCCCTCCGTGAAAGCCCCTCACTCCATCGCCCTCCTCCCCTTGGAGACCGTCTGCATGACCCTCGGCAACACCGCACACATAAGCGCCGACAGCGACACCATGTCGCTCCTGCCTGACTGGACCACCTCGTCTGCGGCCGGCGCAGTTCTGCTCCTCGTCGCCCTGCTCGCTGGATGGCTGCAGCGCCGACGCGCCCAGAACCCCGATGCCGGGCAGCGACGTGGCACCGCCGCCATCCCGGTCGCCGCTGTCGCCGCGATCGGCTGCACCGCCTACAGCGCGGACACCAGCTGGCGTTTCGCCGCCGACTACCTCGATATGGGCGGCACCATCGAGCGCGCCGCGATGTTCGCCGCGGCCGAACTCGCCCTGTTCGCCACCGCGCTAATGGCCCGGCAGAACCTCAATGGCCCGAAGCAGGCGCCCGGGGCGCCCGGCACCCTCACCTGGGTGATCACCGCCGTGCAGATCGTTCCCGCCTACGCCGAGTCCGGGCTGGTCGGCGGAACCGTGCGCGCCGTCGTCGGCCCGGTCTTGGCGGCCGTGCTCTGGCACCTGGCCATGGGCATCGAACTGCGCAGCCGCAGCCCACACGCCGATTCCCGCAGCCTGACCGCCGTCCTCGCCCGACAGATGCGGGAACGGCTGCTGGCCCGTCTGGGGATCGCCGACCGGGACGCGGACGCAGCCCGGATCATCCGCGAGCGCGCCCTCGACCGGGCCGTCACCCTGATCCTCCGGGCAGAGGCCATGAAACCCGAGAAACGCGCCAAGGGGCGAGGCCGGCGCCTCACCCGCCGCCTGCACCAAGCACTGGAGCAGGCCGACGTCGACCGCGACAAGCGCCAGGACGAGCTGCTGCTGCGCAAGCTCGCCACCCGGCAACAGGCCCTCGCTCTGGCCTCCATTCCCCTGCCCCGGCGCTGGCCCGCCCTTACCGCGGGCACGCCGAGCGGCTCCACGCCTGCCCGCCCGCGCGTCACAGCGACGAGGCGGGCAGAGAATCCGGGCCGCCCGCCCGAGAACGATGCGGGCGATGACACGGCCCACCGGGCTGCCCACCCAGAGCCCGAAAACCGCCCGCACCGGCCCGCCCGCACCATCACGAGCCCGGAACCGAAAACGGGCGAGGAAGAACCCGATGCCGATCCGGGCAAGGCCGCACGGGCGAAGCTGAACCGCCCGGGCCCCAAACCGCGCGCGACACGGGAAGCTCTCATCGCCTACGCCCACCGCATCCACGGCGAGACCGGACGTCTCTCCCGCGATCTGCTGGAGGACACCGTTCGCGAGGACGGCTACAGCGTCGCCAGCGACACCGCCGGGGAGGTCGTCCGCACCGTCAAGGCCGAGCTGAAGGCCGCGCGCGGCGGCCACCCCCACTGAACCCGCTCCACCCACAACGCCCAAGGAAGACCGCCCAATGCACGACTCGCACCACGAACTACCCACCAGCAAAAGGAGATGACTACCGCAAGCCCGCCGGGAGCAAGTTGTACCGGGAGCAATGCTCCCGGGGTTCCCGCCCCAGGGGTGGCGGGAGCAGTCCGGCGCCAGGGGGCACCGGACCAGCAGGCTGCGACCGAGGGCGGATCGCAGCAGGGAGGGGAACGGCAGGCCGAGTCCCTTGCGAAGAGACGTCAGCGCGCGCGTCAGCCGAAGTCACGCAAGCGCCTGCACCAGCCCAGTTGCCGTATGAACGACGCCGAGTTCAAGCGATTCGCCGATTCCGCCGCCCACTGCAAGATGTCCAACGCCGCCTTCCTCGCCTACGCCGTCGACAAAGCCGCCCGCGACCTGACCCGCACCGCCGCCGAGATCGCCACCGAACGGCAAGTCATCGACGAGTTGTTCGCAGCCCGCCGGCACCTGGGCCGCATCCACGGCCTGTTCAACCAGATCGCCAAGGCCCTCAACTCCGGCGCCGACGCACCCCACCTGGATGCCGCAGCCCAGGCCGTCCGCAGCGCCGCCCGCCGTATGGAGGACGCCGCCGATGCCCTGCTCGCCCACCGCGACGGCGGTGCCCCTGCGTGATCCCCAGCATCCACAAGCGCGGCAGCGAAACCATCGGCCTGATCCGCTACCTCTACGGCCCCGGCACCGAAGAGGAACACATCGACCCCCACCTGGTAGCCGCCTTCGACCCGCTCAGTCCCGACCCCGGCCGCGACCCGAAGGCCACCTACGAGCAGCTTGAGCGTCTGCTCGACCAGCCCGTCAACGCCCTGCCCGCCAGTAAGCGCCCCGAGAAGCACGTGTGGCATCTGTCTGTGCGGGCTGCCCCGGAGGACCCGATCCTGTCCGACGAGGACTGGGCGGCCATCGCCCGCCGCATGGTCGCCGCCACCGGAATCGCCCCCGACGGCGATGAGAAAGCCTGCCGGTGGGCAGCCGTCCGCCATGCCGACGACCATATCCACATCATTGCCACCCTCGTCCGGGACGACGGCCGCCGACCCCGTCGGCACAACGAGGCCCGCCGCGCCCAGGCCGAATGCCGCCGTATCGAAGTCGGCTACGGGCTACGTCGCGTCGCGCCCGGGACGGCACCGCCGCCAAGCGCCCCACGAGCGCCGAACGCCACAAGGCGGAACGCGAGGGCAGGGAGCAGCCAGCGCGCGAGGAGCTGCGGGAGACCGTACGGCGGGCAGTGGCCGGAGCGACGAGTGAGGAGGAGTTCTTCGACCGGCTGGCCGCCGCCGGCCTGCTGATCCACAAGCGCGTCGCGCCCTCCGGCGACCTGCTCGGCTACAAGGTCGCTCTCCCGGACAACCGCAATGGCGACAAGGAACCAGTGTTCTACGCAGGCTCCACCCTCTCCCCCGACCTGTCCCTGCCCCGCATCCGCAAACGCTTCTCCGGCGACAGCGACGCCGCCGACGGAAGCGACATGGCACCGTCCGACCGAGCCTCCGATCCCGCGCCAAGCGGTCCGGCTACTGCGCGGCGCCGTGCAGCCACGGCTGTGTGGCAGGCGGTGCTGGTCGTCGACGACGGTGAGGACGCGGCAGTGGCCGCGCACATCGCGGCGGCCGGGGAGGTCCTGGACGCGCTCGCCAAGACCTCCGCCGCCCACACCCGCCATCAACTGCGCGAGGCGGCCTTCGCGTTCGAGCGGGCCACCCGCTCGCACGTCAAGGCCAAGCGTGGGCACGAACGCGCCCTGCGCCAGGCAGCCCGCGACCTCGTCTACAGCGGGCCGGCGCTCGGCCGCGGGGAAGACGGGGCGACCACGGCAATGGTGATCGACATGGCGTTCTTCCTCGTCACGGCCGCCGCGCACTGGCACGCGAAGAAGGGGCACGCCCAGCAGGCAGCCGCCGCCCGGGAGTCCGCCGAGCACCTGCGCGCCGCCTACCAAGCCGCTGCCAACGTCCCACTGGGCGTGCTGCACCAGCGGGGTCAGCGCCTGTCGCAGTCCCTACGCCAGAGGCAGACCGTCCACCTGCGCCAGGCGGTGCCGGAGTTGGCGGATCAGGTTCTCGCCGAACCGGGCTGGCACGCCCTGGCCGCCACGCTCGCCGACGCCGAGAGCGCCGGCCACGACCCGGCGGTGCTGCTGACCGAGGCCGCCGGGCGGCGGGAGCTGGGCACCGCCGGGTCGATCAGCGACGTGCTCGTGTGGCGGCTGCGACGCATGGCCGACCTGCCCGCCGACGCAGGTACGCCGCCTTCCCCTCCGCTGTCGCATGACAACGTGGCGACGGACGCTTCCGTCTCCTCCCCGCGTCTTGGACGTGGGACTCGCAGGTAATCCCGCCCCACGGAGGCGGCTTTCGGTCATTGTTCGATCGGAACGCCTCCGTGCGCGTCTTGTATGGATTTGCGATATGGCGGCTCTTCCTGGGTCCGAGGACGATGCCCCTCTGTGCCCGCCGCTGACCATCGTCGTGGCCGGGCGCCAGGAAACACGGGGGTGGGGACTTGTCATACGCGGAGCACCAGTCGGTGTTCTCGGCGCCCGCAGTGCCTTTGGGGACGGCGGCCGACGCCCGAGAAGTGATCAGGCAAGGGGCCTACACCGAGGGCATCACCCGCCGGTTGAGCGCCGCCACCTTCGCCCGTACGGACTGGCTGGCAGTACTCCGCGCCGTACTGACGCAACTGTGGAAAGACCTGAAGGCCGCCGTACGGAAACGTCTGCGATGGCTCTTCCCCGCCAAGGAGGCCGAGAAGACGGCCGAGGCAGCGGAGCCGACACCGCCAGCGGTCGTACTGGGTGAGGACTACGCCGTCTGGGTCCGCCGTCGGATCAAGAAGTCGGCGCGGCCAGTACCGGTCTACGGCTTCCATCAGGAGCCGGTGGTGCACGCGTGCGATCGTGCCATCCAGCACATGCGAAGACGCCGAGTGGCCATCGTGCTCGTGGTCGGCGTCGTTGTCTGGCAGGCCATCGTCGGTGCCCTCACCGCAGGCTGGGCGGTCCTCGCGCTATTGACCGGGTTGTGGGGCGTCTACCTGGTGGAGCGCTACTTGGCGCAGCTACGGCTCAACGCCTTGATGGCCGGAGAACTGCACGCGCCTCCGACAGCGGTGCAGGCCCACGCCCTGCCGTACTTCTACGAGCGTCGCCGAAACGGCGACCGGCACCGGTTCCTGGGGGCCGGGCTTCAGGCATGGCAGGAGGCCGTCATCGGCATCGACGTCGAGCCCGCCCCCGAGAGCCAGGACGACGAATACGACAGGGCGTGGACGCTTACGGGCCCCAGCTCACCGGCGCAGAACCCCGGTCAACCTGACATGGCCGAGGTAGCCAAGGCTGTCCTGGACGCGTTGACGAAGCACAACAAGCCGGTGGCCCGCAAGCCGCTGAAGCACTTCACCGCCGCTCAGCTGCATGCCCACATCGCACGCCGCCTGGACGATCCGGCACCGTCCCATCACCGCGATCACCCCAAGCTTCGCGTGGAGGTCATCGGGATCGCCGGCATCCATAACAAGCGCTGGGACCAGATCGGCGACGACGCCTGGCGCAGCCTGCACACCCTCGCCCTGGACAACATCGGCGACAAGCCCGCCGAGGAGATCGCTCGCCGCTACATCTGGGCCCGCGTCACCGCCTGGAACGGCGACCTCGTCGCCGCCGTACTCGTCAACTTCGCCTACCAGGGCGGCTTCCTGCGCGTCACCGTCCGCCCGCACATCATGGGACCGCTCAACCCGCAGGTCGCCGGTCTCAAGCCCGCAGATCCGCGCAGCCTGAAGTGGCTGGGCCGCACCGCGTTCAACGCCCTCGGCGACGTGTACGTCGGACTCGACTGGCTCATACGCCGCAAGGCCCGCAAGCGGCCTGAGCTCGACCCGGGCAGCGGACCAGTCAGCCTCCGCGAGGTCTACAGCGTCCGCTGGCTCGAGGACATGCACATGCACGACGACGCCCGCTACTACGTGCAGATGATGCAGCGCCGGGTCTTCGACTCCACCGAAATCTTCCTGCGCGACCACAACGTCGACATCGCCGCCTATCGCCAACAGTCGACCGCGATCTACAACTTCGGCGTCATGAACGGCGGCACCATGACCGGCGCAGTCCAGGCCACGCCGTTCTCCGTCAACCCGTCCATGACGAACTGACCCACGAACCCGCCAGGAGCCCACATGTCCATCCGCCGCCAGCCCAATCCGGTACCCAACGGCCCCAACTTCGGCATCATCAACAACGGTGACATGACCGGGCCCGCCCAAGCCGCGCCGTTCTCCCAGAACGCCACCCAGACAAACAACATCACCAACGAAGCCGTCGACAAGGCCCGCGAAAGCATCGAAGACCTCCGCCGGCGACTGGAAGAACTGCGCGGTCAGTACCCCGAAGTGGACGCCGCCCTGCGCGACCTCGACATGATCACCCCGCGCCTCGACGAACCCGAACGCGATCCCGGCACTCTGCGCTACATGCTCCAGAACCTCGTAGAACGCTGCGGCGGCATCCCCAACCTCCTCGCCGCAGCCCAGCTCGTCCAGTCCACGGTCACGGCCCTCCTGCCCGGCTCCTGAGGCCCCTCCAGTACAAGGGCGGCATTTCAACTGGCACGAGGGAAACGGCCTGCTGCAGGGCACCAGCCGTCAGCTGCGGCGGACAACTGTGAGCCGCCCCGCCGCGCACTTGGGCAGGGTGCGACGGGGCACCGGGACCGGTGAGGCGAGCGAGGAGGCGAACGCGGTGACCAGGCCGTGGGGGACGCTGGCGCTGAAGCTGGCGCACCACAGATAGGGAGCACCGAGAACGGGTTCCGCCCACGCCTGCCAGCCCACCAAGTCAGGGCGTGGATCAGCGTCCTCGATGAGCGGCGGCAGCAGCTCCCGGGAGACGCAAGGGGAGAACCCGGGGTCCGTGGCGGTGGTGCGGGGGCGGTCCACGTCGCGGATCCAGCCTCCGGCGCTGAGCGCGGTGAGGACCGTCTCCGACTCCGCGATGCCGGCATCGGGCGCCTCACCGGCCTCAATTGCAATGAGGAGATCAGCGAGCGCCTCGTACGGGACGCCGGTAGTGAAGTACGCGTTCCACTCCGCCATCACGGAGGCACCATGCCGGCGGCCGCTCAGCTGCCAGGCCACCGGCAGTCCACCCAGCTCGAATGGGTAGGCCGCGAGGGTCCACTCGGCGCCGCACAACCCGTCCGGGCTCAGATACAGCAGCGTGTGGCGGGCGGTCGGCCACATGCGCCAGCCGAGGCCGACCAGGGTGTCGCCGATCCGCTCGGCGAGCGCATCGTCATCTCCGGCCAAATGGCGCGGGGTGACCCAGTACACCGGATCCGGCAATTCTGGACGGAAGGGATCGCTGGCGTGGTGCGGTTGCAGGGGCGCCTCCGTAGGATCGGGGAAGGTCACTGACCGTCGTTGACCTGGGGGTTCGGAAGATTGTCCACGTTGACATGCAGGTTCGCGGTACACCAGTGCTTTCGGGATCTTCCCTGTCTGCCTCCGGCGAACTGGTGAACCCGTAGAAATAGGCCGGCGGACGAGTGACCAGCCGTCCGAAGTCCTGGCAAGTTTGGGCAAGTTCCTGGCTCGACGACTCAGTCGCGGGCAAGCTCTGGCACAGAGATCGTTACCGGCATCCGAGGAGGACATCATGGCCCTGCGTAGGCTCGGTAAGGACCCGGAGAGTCCCAGTGGCGGCTCCCCCACCATCTACCTCGACGAGGAGAAGGACAGCTACCTCGTGCAGGGGCTGAAGGTGGAGGACATCGAGCGCCTCGGGCAGATGGACATCCCCGGCCACGAGTCGGTGGTGGAGATCCCCCGACGCATGGTGCAGTTCTTCCTGGAGGTGAAGAAGGCCGATGAGGACCCCGACGTTTGAGGAGCTGTTCCGCGACTGCCAGAGGACGGCCGTCCATCTGGAGATGCGCGACGCCTACATGAAGTCGGACCCGGCCTTCATCGACTGGAAGGCCGGCATCACACTCGACCCTGCCGAGCGCTGGGGCGACTGGCACAGCATCGTCACAGAAGCGACCTCACGAAGCGTCGAGGTCCGCCGAGCCCGCGTCGTCTCGACGCCCGTCAGCGAGTACATCCGCTTCGAGTACGACGTGACGGATGGACTGAACGTCGCCGCCGGCGAAGACGTCCGCTGGCTCTCCCGGCGAAACGCAACGGGCCTCGCACTTCCAGGCAACGACTTCTGGCTCTTCGATTCCAGCCTCGTTCTCGTCAACCACTTCGATGGTGAAGGCGAGAACATGGAGGTGGAACTCACGGAGGACCCTGAGGTGGTAAAGCTCTGCGAGTCGGCCTTCGAGGCCGTATGGGCGCGGGCAACACCGCACGCAGAGTTCCAGCTGGTCTGACAGCCCGAAAAACACCGTCGCAGCGACATGACATCGCCATCTTCGAGCGTTCAGGAAGCCCGCCGGGCTCTTGGCAGACGCCTGAGCGAAATCCGGCTCGAAGCCGGGCTCACCAAGCGAGCGTTGGCCAGCAGTCTCGGCTGGCATGAGTCGAAGTGTTCGCGCTTCGAGAGCGGCACGCGTCCGCCCTCGGAGCGCGACCTGCGTGCATGGGCCGCTGCTTGCGGTGCGGAGAGCGCGGCCGAGGATCTCGTCTCGACAGCCCGCGGCATCGAAGGCATGTACGTCGAGTGGCGCCGGTTGGAGCGCACCGGCCTGAAGCAGGCCCAGGAGTCCGTCCTCCCCCTGTGGGAACGCACCCAGCGCTTCCGCATCTACTCCCCCTGGCTCATTCCCGGCCCGGTGCAGACGGCCTCGTACATCACCGCGCTGCTCACCTCAATTCGGAATCGTCGCGGCCTCATTGATGACGTGCCGGCTGCCGTCAAGGTGCGTGTGGAGAAGCAGCAGATCGTGTACGGCAACCACACGTTCGCGATCCTCCTGGAAGAGGGAGCGCTCCGAAAGCGCATAGGTGGGACGGAGGTGATGGCCGGCCAACTCGGCTATCTGCTCAGCGTTATGGCGCTGCCTTCGGTGAGTATCGGCATCATTCCTGAGGACGCCGACCGTTCCAGCCTCTGGCCCGTCGAGGGCTTCTTCCTGTACGACGACCACACGGTCCACGTCGAACTCGTCTCGGCCCATCTCGCCGTCACGCAGAAGCACGAACTTGCCATGTATGCCCAGACGTTCACGGATCTGGCCGAGCTTGCCGTCTACGGCCCGGCGGCGCGCGAAATCATCACGGCGGCCATCGAATCCCTGGGGTGAATGCCGGGCAAGTTCCGGCACACTCGTAGAGCCCTTCCTGTCGCCCTTCTTAGCGTTACTGGCACGGCCGGAAACGCGCGCTGAAGGGGCGAGACGGTGATCACTGTGGCAAGTAGCGGCAAGGCATCGAGAGCAACCGACAGCGCGGGTACCGAAGTTCTCCCAGTCGCCGTCGAGACGATTTCGGAGAGCACCGAGGTAGCCCTCTCCATGCAGATGGCCACCTCCACCCGCAAGGACATGGACGCGTCTCTGCCGGAGATCGTCGGGCACCTCAACCTTCTGCTCGGTGAGGATCTGGGGGCGGACGAGGACGAGGACGTGCGGGAGTTGTTCCGCAAGGGATACCGGCTCCTCGACTTGCAGAACCGTCCGACCGCGGAGACTCCGTCGTTCGGCGTCTTCATCTACCTCCGGGATGTCGCCGACATCACGCGAAGGCTCCTGTGGATCTACACACAACGCCACGGGCTCGGTGCCCCGTGAGTATCCGGGAGGACCAGATCGTCCGGGAGCTGTCCCACTACATCTACGAGCACCCTGGCGAGCAGATGGCGCTGATGCCGGTGTACGACTCCGCCCGCGACCACGCACAGCACAGGACCTGCACCCACAGCCAGCGCTGCCCCCTCGTGACTACGGGCGCGGTCATCGTCGACGAACGCAACTGCGTACTCTCTCTGCGGCACAAAGGTGCCTTCGCCCTCGCGGAGGTGGAGCCGGAGGACCAGGACGACTCGCTCAGTGGAGCGGCTCTTCGCCTGTTGGCCGAGGCGGTCGGCATCCGGGAGGTGTGGACGGAACCCGACGGCGATGGCCCCTTCCTGATCGACGTGACCAGAGCGGGGCAACACAGGTACGGCCCCCGCCTCCGGATCGGCTTCAGATACCTCTTCCAGGCCCACTCCGGCGCCGTCGCTCCGATGGTGATCGAAGCGGGTGCAGCGGCCTGGATGCCCCTCGGGGAGATCGGCATCCCGGCAGTCCGCAACCGCCTTCACGGCCACCTGGTCGGCGCCCCGTGAGCCCCCGAAACCAACAACTCTGCTACGTGGCAAGCCTCTTGGCACTCGGCGGTTCGATCCTCCTGGCCATCTGGAGAGGCTGAATGTACGAGCGCCGCACCACCGAACCAACCTCTGTGCCTCCTCCCCTCGGCACCGTCCCCGGTTACAGGCAACCAAGCGATGTCCACATAGGCGATTTCGTGTTCCTCGACGGGTTGTACCTGCGGGTCCGCGACATGAGATCCGCCGGCACCGCGGGGCGCCGGGTTCTGATCTTCGACGGGCACTCCCCGTGGGTCATGGAGGAGTCGGCGACGACGTATCGGCCCGTCGAACTCCTCTGACCCGAAGCTCCATTCAGCCATCACGAGAACTGTCACCTCACGCCAGCGAGGAGCTTTGCCATGCGCTTCCGCAAGATCCACGGAGCGGGGAACGACTTCGTCCTGTTATCCGACCCCGCGCCGGACGGCGAGAAGGACTGGCCAAAGGAGGCCGAGCGCCTCTGTGCCAGACGAACCGGCGTAGGCGCGGATGGCCTTGTCATCAGCAGCCTGATCAGCATCAGCCCGGTCGTCCTCGAAGTCGGCTGCTTCAACGCTGACGGCTCGATCGCGACGATGTGCGGTAACGCTCTGCGGTGTACCGCCTGGGCCGCCCACCACGACCACGGCTTCCGCGAGATGAGCCTCCGCATGGCGGGGGTGACGCACGAGGCGATCGTGAGCGACGACTCCGTGTGGGTCACGGCCGAAGTCGGCGCGGTCCACCCGCGACGAGTTCAGACCGTCATCAACGGCAAGCCCACTTGGTTCGACAGCGCCCACACCGGCACCGAACACGTCGTCGCCATCGTGGACGACGTGAACGCCATCGACGCGGTACTCGTCGGACGCCTCGTCCGCCACCACGCGGACCTTGCCCCGCTGGGGACGAACGTCAACTTCGTACAGGCCGCCGGCAGCCAGGCGCTGAAGATCCGCACCTACGAGCGCGGCGTCGAGGCGGAAACCCTGTCATGCGGGAGCGGAGCCGTCGCGGCCGTCGTCATCGCCACCCTGCGCGGCCTCGTGTCGCCGCGTGCCGTCACCGTCCACAACCGCGCCGCGGAGCCGCTCACGGTCCGGCCCCATCCCGACCGGCCGAAGCGGACTCACTGGGTCGGTGGACCGGTCACCAACACCTTCGAAGGGGTCCTCGCATGACTCAGTTCCTCGACTCCAGCTCCGGCCTCGCGGTGCGCGAGGCCGCCCAGAACCTTCGCGACTGGCAGCGCGACCGAGAGGGGCTCGGCGTCGCCCTCGTCTACGGGCCGGTATCAGCAGAGGACCGGCTCTACCACTCGAAGTGCCCCGTGGACCAGCGCTCCGTGACCGCACTGTCCGAGGCCCTCGACGACATCGGCGCCCGCTGGAAAATACTGAACCCGTGCGAGCCGGACTTCATCACGGAGTTGGCCGGCTACGACGTCGCCCTCTCGAACCTTCACGGTCCGTACGGCGAGGACGGGCGGCTGCAGGGCCTGCTCGACTACCTGCGCGTGCCGTACTGCGGCAGCGGAGTCGCAGCGTCCGCAGTAGCCGCAGACAAGATCCTGTGCAAGCGGGTGATGCTGAGCCTCGGCATCCCCACGCCCGGATGGTGGGTCTGGTCCGGCGGCCCGATGCACTGGAACGGGCGGGCGGCGATGGTCAAACCGCCCTTCGGCGGCTCCAGCGTGGGCATGAGCCTGGTCCGCGAACAGGCGGACCTTCCCGTGGCGCTGGCCGAGGCTGCCGGCGAGGAAGGCGACGCCGTACTGGTCGAGGACTACCTGACCGGCGTACCACTAACCGTGGGACTCCTAGAACTACCCGGAGGCGTGGTCGTCGTACTTCCCCCACTGGCCACCGAAGCCACCGAGGCGGAGTTCTACGACGCCGACACGAAGCTCGACGTGGAGTCCAGGGGCGCCGTAGCCGTACGGGCAGCCGAGCTGTCACCCGAGGTACGGGCCAAGGTCACCGAGTACGCCACGGCGCTGTGGGACGGACTCGGGCTGCGTGGATCGGCGCGCGTCGACTTCATCCTCACCGAGGACGACCAGCCGTACGTGCTGGAGGTCAACAGCACGCCGGGCATGTCCCGTGACAGCAACTTCGTGGTGGGCGCCGCGATGGTCGGACTCACGCACACAGATGTCGTAGTGGCCATGTTGCACGAGGCGTTGACCCGACCGCCATACGATGTCCCCCTGCCCACTCCCGCGTTCTCCAGCACCACACTGACTCGGGAGACTGCCGTCTCACCGTAGGAGCCCGCCCACTGTGTCGCGCGTCCACGATGTCCCCATGTGCCGACAGCTCATCGCCCCCGCCGAATGGGATCTGCACGGAGGATGGGCACTCGGGGACAGGCTGGAATGGTCCAACCGGGCGTGCGGCCTGGCGTCGCTGAGAATGATCCTGCTCGCCTACGGGCGCAAGGCACCCACGGTCACGGAACTGCTGAAACTCGCGGTCAAGCACGAGGTTCTGACCCCGCGTGGAGCCGTTCACGCGGGGATCGCGAGCCTGGCTACCGACCTCGGAGTCCCTTCGACCGCCGAGCCGGTCCCGGTCGAGGACCTGACGCGGTGGCTCGACGACGCACCGCTCATCGTGTCCGTGACCGAGCAGTTTCCCGACGACGGCCGCGCCGGCGGCCACCTCGTCATCCTCCGTGGCTACGAGGATGGCCCCGACCCGACGATCCACTTCCGAGACCCGTCGGCCTGGGGCCAGACACACGATCGAGTCCCCCTCAGCTGCGTATCCGCTTCCTACACCGGCCGCGCAATCACCTTCGCGCCCCTCATTCACAACGGAGAGTCCTGATGACCGAGGCAGACGGCGACACGACCGAGGCCGCGGGCGGCCGGAGGATCGCCGTGCTCGGAGAGATGCTGGAGCTGGGCGACGAGTCCGTCGAAGCCCACCGCGAGGTCGGACGCATGGCGGCCGAAAACGGCGTCGACTTCGTGGTGGCGGTCGGCGGAGACCTCGCCAAGCAACTCGCCTTGGCGGCGGGCGCGGCGGGCGTGCCGGACATCGCGATGGTGGGCGACAACGGCACCGCCGCCGCTTACCTGAAGTCCATCATCCGCCCCGGCGACGTCGTTCTGGTGAAGGCGTCCCGCGGCGGTCAGTTGTGGCAAGTCGCGCAGGCACTCACAGGGCAGCCTGTTACGGGGTTGTGAGTCTTCCTCAGCCCCAACGAGTGGCTCCACGCCCTGCCCGTCGACCTGAACTCCCCATCCACCCTTCAAAGCAGCTACGCCGCAGGCAATTCCTCGGAAGGTTCCGGTTCAGCTGACAGGCTGCCAATAGTGAGACCCAGCATAAGAGCCCCTTCGAGCGCCGCGAGGACGCTCAAGAGCTGAACCTTCTCCTCAGGCGTCCCGTGATCAGCATGCTTCATCTTCTGCAACTGATTCCGAATAGAGACCAATGAAATAGCGATCACATCGTGGATAAAGTCGGGACCTTGACCATCATCGTTGTCGCTAGCCTCGCGTGGCATGATGGGGTCGCCGCCATAAACAAAGCATAGGGCTTCCGCACGCTTGGTCGGGCGCCTTTGCCCTTGCACTTCGTGCGTCAAATCTATCCCATCTGGAAGATTGCCATCCACCCAGGCCAGAACTTCTGCAGGCTTAAAGCTTTCTCGCATGATGCGATCAAGCAACTCGATGAGGGAGTTGGCGGCCTGGGAAACACCATCCTCCGAGAATCGAAGAGCGTCTCGCGCGCCTCGAATTTTCCGTACAAGCGGAGAATTCCTGCGCTCCACACGCTTGACCGAAGCTTCCGCCACCATGGAGCGAAAGCTGGCCACCAGGTCGTCTATGCCTTCTGGCGCCAGCGTCGCAAGATCAGATTTCTTCGCACTTGTCAGTTCCATGGGAAGGGCGGCGAGGACCTTCTCCCCGAGGAAGTCGTCGAGCGACACCAGCATTTCGACGGCATTCACCGCGAGAATATTGGCCGGCTGGACATCCTTAAGCTGATTTTGTGAAGAAATCTTGACGGCGTCATTCCATGCCACAATGAAAGGAGTGAGTGCGCGCACCCCGCGTCGAACGGCCAGCGCGACCACGGCACCATCTTGCTTTAGGGAATCAATGAAGCGCTTATACGTTGCCGCCCCCAGAAGGCGCTCAGCGAAGCTGCTGTAGTTCTGGTTCTTAAACCGCTCCACCCAGCGTTGCAGCTGCTCACCTTCACATTCATCAACGAAGGCTTGGACCATTTCCTTCAGCCGCTCTTCTGTAACCTCTGAAAAACAGTCCTCAACCCGTTCCTGCCACGGCCGCGGGTCACTGTCGTTGGTCAGCGCCTTGCACAGCGAGACGAAGGCCTCCATCAAGAGCACGGCAGATTCACTGATTCGCAGTGTCTCAAGCAGCCCAGGATCCAACGTCCGCGTGCAGGCGGCAAAGCTGGACTGGTAGACGGTGACAGGTGTGGGTTCTTGCACTGTGCCTCGCCTCACTCTGACAAGTACGCGCGCTCACCAAAGAAAGTACCGATGTACGCAACGATGCGGTACGGAATTTCGTGGACGGAGCTGCCGACGAGAACCGGCAGGGTCTCCTGTGGGTGGACTGTACGACACGCCACTGACATCGCTGAGTGACCGTCAGATACCTGTGCTGTGACTCGACATCGACCGGCTCAACATCTGTTGGCGGAGCGCTCGATGCGTCGGGCAACTGGGACCGACCCGAGGACATGCCCGAGATCACGGGGTTGGAGCTGGGGAACGCAGACATCCCGGTACTGGCAGAGCGGGCAGGGCTCGACGCAGCGAAGTTCCTCCAGCAGCTATGCGGGCTGTAGCAGCGCGTGCTTGAACACACCACGGCGTGTGGGAGATTGGCAGCGGCGCCCGCGCCCTACGCCGGGTATCGCCTGCCTACGGTGAGCCCCGCCAGCCCGTGACTATGCCTTGCGCCCCTTCGTAGCGGCGCAAGCCGACTTTGCGTTGGTAGCCGCGTTGAGCCGGGCTAGATGCGCGCGTTGAGCTACCTCGCCTCCGAACGACGACCAACCGAACAGAGATGCCAGCAGTTCGGCTGCAAGAGCTGCCGCTGCCGTCGATGCAGCCATCGCCCTGGACATGGATGCAGGGGGCCTGGCAACGAATCGACCTCGGCTCTGTGCAGCCGTGATCGCACATTGCTCCGACCAGAGCTCGAAGACCTGAGCGAGACGGGCGAAGAAGGCAGCCGCCGCGGCCAAGCAAACATAGAAGGCGACGAGCCCTACGCCGATGCGTGCAGCGATACCCGGAGTCGGTTCATGGTCGGTCCAAGGCCAGCCCATGACCGCATAGACGACGGCCAGACCCGCCGAAGCGGCAATCCATGCCGACCCGAACAGAGACTCCAGGCGGTCCTCGTAGTCATCCTCCTCGTCGTCGTCCTGCTCGGGCCGGCGCTTCGGCGGCGCCGGATTGCCGGACGTCTTCTTCCCGTACGGCGGGAGAAAGACCTGCCAGAGGCCACCGTGGACGTCGCCGCCCACAAACGTGCCGGAGCCGTGGTTGTGCTGCTCCCGGTGCTCAGCGTCCGCCATCTGACGCCCCGCCGTAGTTGAAGGTCATGCCCCCGTGGACGTCACCACCGATGAACGTTCCTGTGCCGGTGTTGTGCTGGTTCCAGACCTTCGAGGCCGGCGGGGTAGGTACCGCGAGTTCGTCCACTTCGCTCATGGCGTCGCGGTGCTCGGCAAGGTACTGGGCGATGAGCTGCGCCCAGGCGGTCGCTGCGAGCGCCTGGGCCTCTGGAGAGGGCGCCGTGAGCTGGGCAGCGGTGTCATCCACTGCCTGAGCGGCCGCTCTCTGTTCATCCGGGGTGGCGCGGCGGAAGAAGTGCGCGACCTTCAGGCGCATCTTCTCGGCGCCCGACGTGGCTATGGCCGCGACGAGCGTGCCGGCTGCGCCAGTGGCCACAGCCATTAATTCGGCGTCGTACATGATCGAGATGTCTCCCCGTTCGTGGTGACGTGCCCCAGCAGAACCTACCGGGCACCACTGACACTCCGAAGGGACAACCCGCATACACAGACTCCGAGAGGGCCACGCAGCCAGCCAGGCGACACCGGCTCCTGATCGGCACGTCGCATGGGCTCGAATGCGGTGCCTGACCAGGCAGAACACCGAGCACCCTGGTCTCAGTTCTGGTCTCATTCGCCCCCGTCCGGAACCGTCCAAGAGCTCCGCCATCACCCACTCCACCCCAGGTCAGAACACCCCCGCCCCCCACCGAACCCCCGGACGAAGACTTGGAAAGCGTGTTGGGGGCAACCCCTCACGAGTTCGAATCTCGTATCCTCCGCCAGTGCCTCACCGGGCACGATGTCGAAGGGCCCCACCGTTCGCGGTGGGGCCCTTCGACGTTGTCCGTCTCAATTTCCGTATTTCCGTCTCAGTTGGCTTTTGCGTCTCAGTCGGACTTCGAACCGCGTCCGAGTGACGGCGTGCGCTGCGGCCCGCCGCACACCAGAGCGAACGAGGCCCCGACCGGACACTGGCCGGGGCCCGGCGACGAGGGCGAAGCCTCGCGTCAGATGGACCGAGGGCGAAGCCTCGCGTCAGATGGAGACCGCGACGCCGTTGAACGTCGTGTCAGGGGTCTGGGGGCTGGTGAAGCGGGCATTGACCAGGTAAAGGCGGTCGCCCCAGCGGGCGGCTGTGGTGGGGACGTCGAAGCGGGGGTCCGTGATCGTGCGGCGCAGGGTGGCCGAGCTGATCTTGGCGTCGAGGTCGAACACGCTGATGAGGTTCTGGCGGTTCTGCACCACGTACAGCGCCTGGCCGATGCGGAAGAGGCCGTCGCCGTTGGCGACGTCGGCCGCGCCGTTCAGCACGATCTCGGTGGCGTGACCGGTCTTGAGGTCCACGTGGTAGAGCTTGCCGGGCGAGCTGCTGACGACGATCAGCCCTCGGCCGTCGGGGGTGCCGACGATGCCGTTGGCGTTGTTCACATTGGGCGTCTGCACCCAGTCACCGCTGAGCGGCAGGGCCCGGATCTCTCCTTCGCGGCCGCGCGGCAGGCCGTAGAGCACGCTGTCGCGGGAGTCGGTGAACCAGGCGCGGTCGCCGAGCAGGATGACGTCGTTGATGAAGTGTCCGGACGGGTCCGTCAGTTGGTACGTGGTCACGAGGTTGCCGGTGCGGCTGTCGACGACCCTCGCCGTCCCTCCGCCGCCTCCGGCGACGTAGAGCAGGCCGTCGCGGTCCAGCTTCAGCCCGATGGCGGCCGTGCCGGTGGCGCCCTCGTAGAGGAAACCGCCTTCGCCGGTGCGCAGATCGGTGCGGTAGACGGCGCCGTTGGCGCGGGATCCCATATAGGCGTAGGGCTTTCCGCCGATGGTGATCCCCTCGGGGAGGAAGCCGTTGGGGAGCGGGAACTCGGTCGGCCACGCGGCAGCCGTGGCGGCGGAAGCAGCGCTCGCCGTGCCGGCGCCGGTCGCCACTGCGAGCGCGGCGACGGCGGCACCGCCGAGGACGGTGCGCCGGGACGGCTGGGGGTGGTTCCGGGTCATGGTTCCTTGCCTCCGTGATGAGTGGGGTGGGGCTGCGAACTCAGTACCTCAGCGAACTCTCAGTACCTCAGCGAACTCTGCGAACTCTCGGAACTCTTGGGAACTTTATGAACCGGGTGAGCTTGGTGCACTGGGCTTCAATCCGGTTTCATCATCCGTTCGTTCGTAACGGGCCGCCGTCCGCGGGAGTTCCCCCGGCACCCCTACACCCAGGGCTCGGCTGGCTGGCCTTCTCGGATGACCATCGAGCTGCGAGCCGGGGCCCTCAGGCTCCCGCCCTCAAAGGCCCCTAGCCCTCAAAGGCCCCCGGCTCTCAAAGGCCCGGCCCTCAAAGGCCCCGGCCCTCAAAGACAAGGCGTACGCGGCAGCCGAGGCCGCCTCTGACCTCCGCCATCGCCCTCGGCGGCCCCGACCCCGAATCCGGCGGGCCCAGCCCCGAACCCTGCGGCGTTCACCCCGAATCCGGCGGCGGCCCCTGCCCCGAACTCCGGGGCCCCCACGCCGTAACCGAAAGCCCTGCCCCGGGCACCCTCCCGGGACCAGGCGACGCCCGCCCCGGAGCCGACCGTCCCCTCGCCGGAGCCGACAGTCCCCTCTCCGGACGTCCCCTCCCCGGAGCCGACAGTCCCCTCCCGGGACATCACCTCCCCGGACGTCCCCTCCCCTGCCGCGGAGTCCACCACCCAGGCCGCCGCGGACCCCACCGGCTTCCGCAGCATGATCAGCGCCGCGTCGTCGTGCAGGCGGCCCCCCACATGCGTCAGGAGTTCGTCGTGAAGTGCGGCGACGGTATGGGACGGATCGTGGGTGACATGCCGCGCGAGCCGCTCACCGAGCGGATAGAACTCGCGGCGGTGGTCGCGGGCCTCGGTGACCCCGTCGGTGTAGAGCAGGAGCTGGTCCCCGTCGTCGAAAGGCAGTATGTGGAGGGCCGGGGTCTCGCCGCCGAGGGCCCCCAGCCCCAGCGGCGGGGCCGGACGGGACGGCTCGACGGCTGTGACCTCGCAGTCGCGCACCAGCAGCGGCGGGGCGTGCCCGCAGTTCACCAGCTCCATGCGCCCGTCCTTCGGGTATCCCGCGACCACGGCGGTGACGAAGTCGTCGGCCGCGAGGTTGCGCGCCAGGCTCCGTTCGATCCTGGCGACGACGTCGAGGAGGTCGGGCTCGTCGTACGCCGCCTCGCGGAAGACACCGAGCACCAGCGCGGCGGTGCTCACCGCGGGCAGCCCCTTGCCGCGCACATCGCCGACGATCAGCCGGACCCCGTACGGCGTGGGCACCAGCGCGTAGAGGTCGCCGCCGATCCGGGCCTCCGCCGCGGCGGCGCTGTAGCGGACGGCCACCTGGAACGGGCCTACGGCGGCAGGAACGGGTCTCAGCAGCGCGTGCTGGGCGGCCTCGGCAACCGAACGCACGGCTGCCAGAACCCGTTCGCGGCGCCCGCGCAGTGCGCTGGCCAGGCCACTCGCCAGGGTGACGGCGACCACGGTGGCCAGCACGACCGCCAGGTCGCCGGCCGACATGCCGTCCAGTGTTCCGAGCAGGGCTCCCAGGGCGGAGGCGAGGAATCCGACGCACACGACGGCTCGCGGCCGGCTGACGGCGGCGGCCAGCGCGGGACCGACGGGGAGCAGCGGCAGCCACAGCCGGGCGCCGCCGACGAAGCAGAGGATCACGACGGCGAAGACGATCAGTGCGGGCGCGCCGGCGGCGACGAGTGCCCCCGAGCCGCCGCCGGTCCGTCGCCCGCAGCCGGCCGGTCGCTTCGTGAACAACCACGCCGGCCGACGATCACGCTGATGATCCGCCTGCCTCATGCCTCTCCGAGAATCGTCACCTGCTGGAGTGCTTCACCGACGGAATGCCCGTCGGCCGCGGTGGGCGCCCGACGGAATCCTCGTCCGGTGGCGATAACACGCGCGAATGTCCGCTTCATCCAGATAACAAGGTCTTCGTACCCTGCCACAAGCGAGATTTTTCAGATAGTGAGCGACAGGCCCCGCGTCACACGGCCTGCTGCCGGGATCAGACGCTCCCGTACCCGGTCGATGCGGGAGAGACGGTCAGCCCGAACGGAGACACCGAGCGAGCCGAGCGTGTTCCCGCTGTAGACGGGCACCGCGACGCAGACCGTACCGAGGGTGTACTCCTCCAGGTCCATGACCGTGGGAGTGGCCGGATCCGAGTCGAGCCTGCGAAGCAGTTCGGCACGCTGGGTGATGGTGCGCGGGGTGAGGTCGGCCAGGGGGTGCCGGGACAGATAGTCGTTGCGGGACTCGTCGTCCAGCTCGCGCAGCACGGACTTGCCCAGCGCGGTGGCGTGGCCCGCGTCCTCGAACCCCACCCAGAGATCGACCCGCGGCGCCCTGGGGCTGTCGACGATCTCGGCGACGCGGATCTCGCCCTCCTCGTAGAAGGTCAGATAGGTGGCGGCCGACAGCTGGTCCCGCAGCGCGGTGAGGGTCGGGCGGATACGGCTGAGCAGCGCCTGAGCGCGGCTTCCCGTCTGCAGTCCGTGCAGCCTGTCGCCGAGTACGAACCCGCCGTCGTCGAGCTTCTGCACATACCCGTCGTGCGCCAGAGTGCGCAGGAGGTGGTACGTGGTGGCGATGGGCATGCCGGTCTCGCGTGCCAGCTGCTTCGCCGGGGCGCCGCCCTCGTGCGCGCCGACTGCCTCCAGCAGACGGAAGGCCCGCTGCACGGACGTGATGAGCGTAGGGCCGCCTTCAGCACCCATGTCACCAGCCTGCGACGCGAGCGTCGCGCCAGCAAGGTCATGCGGCACGGGAAAACCACCGAAAAGACCGGAAAGCACGCGGGAGACCACCGCCGTCGTCGATGCCGGCACCGTCGGCCGGTGGGCACGACCTGACGCCCGACGCGCAAGCGGAATCAATGGTTCCGTGACATCCGTCATACCGGCTTCCGGCACTAAGCGTGCCCATTAGTAGATGCCGCTCTGCCGACATATGGGATTTGTCCGTCTTGGCATGGGGGCATATCGCGCCGGGCCGCCCGGCATTCCACCCGCTCGACACTTTCGCCCGTTTACAGAGCATAAAGGCTTCCTGACGGGCCGCCAGAATTCCCGGGAGCGTCCGCATCCCCGGCCAGCACGCCCGTACGCCCATGGCAAGCGCCGCCAAAGGCTACGAAGCCAGGTAGTACGAGAGCCCTTTGCCCTGTATTGGCAGCGGTCCTAAGAATGACGACTCCGCAGTACGTCTCCGCAGTTCAGGAGCGGAGTCTGCGCAGAGCACCAGCCGCACAAGGGGCGCTTTGCGATTACCGAGTGAGGTCACCCATGGGGAAGCACCGCAAGAAGAACTACTACCGCCGGATAACCGTGGCTGCCGTCGCGATCGGCGCCGTGGGAGTGCCGTCCGTCGCCATGGCCTGTACCGAATGGCCGGACGGAAGCGACGGTCAGTTCCACAGCGCCGAGAAGACCGCGTCCCTCCAGCAGCGTGGGACGGAGGCCGACTGGCAGCGCTGGGCCCGCAACTGGGACCGTGAGAACAATTCGACGGGGTCGAAGACCCGCACCGCGCCTCCCGGCACAGCGAAGACCTCTGCCCCGAAGACCTCCGCACCGAAGACCTCTGTCCCGAAGACCTCCGCACCGGAGTCCCCGGCCACGACGTCTCCGAGCACTCCGAAGACGACCGCGCCGAAGCCCGAGACCACCTCGTCTCCCGGTACGCCGAGCACGGCCGGTACTCCGAAGACCACCGAGCCCACCTCCGCGACGCCCGCGTCTCCGAGCACCCCTACCGCGCCCGCCTCGGCCTCCGGGTCCGTCGCTCGCATCGTGGAACTCGTCAACAACGAGCGCAGCAAGGCCGGATGCTCCCCCGTGACCCTGAACGCGACCCTTTCCAAGGCCGCTCAGGCTCACAGCGAGGACATGGCCGAACACCAGAACATGTCGCACACCGGCTCCGACGGGTCCTCCCCCGGCGACCGGATCACGCGTGCCGGCTACAGCTTCAGCACCTACGGCGAGAACGTCGCCTACGGATACTCCTCTCCCGAGCAGGTCATGGCGGGCTGGATGTCCAGCCCCGGCCACAAGGCCAACATCCTCAACTGCTCCTTCAAGGAGATCGGCGTCGGTCTCGCCCAGCCCAACGACTACTGGACCCAGGAATTCGGTACGGCCCGGTAGACAGCAGGAGGGGACGGCTCTCGGCGTACGCACAGTGGTACGCCGAGAGCCGTACGTCGTAAGGACTGGACACGCAGGGACGTAAGGCACGCAGGCAGGGTCAGGCGGCAATCGGCTGGCACCGCGGGCACCAGACCGTGCCGCGCCCCCCGATGCGGTCCCGGCGCAGTGGCTCACCGCATCGCGGGCAGGCGGCATCGCTGTCGTCACGGTGGCCCGTGAGCCAGGACCTGCGGGGCGGTACGCAGCCGGCGCTGATGGACGACCGCAGGGTGCGGCGCATGTCCTTGTACAGCCGACCGCGCTGGGCGTCGGTCAGGGCGGCGGCCGGGATCGCGGGGTGCAGCCCCGCGCGCCACAGGATCTCGTCGGCCAGCAGATTGCCGAGACCGGCCAGTACCGACTGATCGGTGAGCACGGCTTTGACGCGGCCGCGTCGCCCGGAGAGCACGGTGTCGAACGCGTCGCGGTCCACCGCCATCGCGTCGGGCCCCTGCCGGTCCAGGATCCGCGCCACGCCGGTGTCGTCGGCCAGCCACAGTCCCTGGAGTTTGCGCTGGTCGCGGTAGCGGAGCTGACGGTCGCCGCCCACGCCGTCACGGCCCACGCCGTCACGGTCCGCGCTGTCGCGGCCCACGGTGAAGAGCACCCGGTCATGAGGATGCGGCGCGTCGTCGGGGGCGCAGCAGAGCAGCTGCCCGGTCATGCCGAAGTGCAGCATGACGGTGGGCCCTCCCCCAAGCTCTCGGCTTCGCTCGAGCAGGGGGGACCCCCAGTCGGTGCGGGCGAGCAGCCACTTTCCGTGCCGCTCGGGCTCGGTGAACCTCCGGCCTTCCAGTTCGCGGCGCAGCTTCCGCGCGCTGACCCCGTGCAGGACGCCCGGGTCGCGCACGTCGACCCGCTCGATCCGCCTCCCCTTCGCGCAGGAGGCGAGAACCTCCCGGAACGCCTCGACATCCGGCAGCTCAGGCATGCCGTCCACCGCCATCCGCGCACTCGGCCGGCCGGATCCCGCGATCCGCGCGAGATCCACTGCGGCCGAGTACCCCCAGGCGCCCAGGTTCAGGAGTGCGGCTCCCGTACGACGGCGATGTCTCCGGGCGGGACGGTGACCGATCCGGAGGCCGGCTTGCCGGTCAGCAGCTCGGTGGCGTCGGGCGCGACCGGGACGTCCGCGCCGTCACCGGCGTGGTCGATCAGGAAGAGGTAGTCGGCGTCCGCGCCGCGCCGCCGGACCGCCTCGACGCCGGGCGGGACGGCCGTACGAAGGACCGGCTGGACACCCGCCTCGTCGCGGATGCGGTCGAGGAGGGAGGCGAGCGTGGCCGGGTCCGGGCGCGTGGCCAGGTACCAGGCCGTACCCGCCCCGTGTGCATGCCGCGTCACGGCCGGGACGCCGGCCAGCTGCCCCTGCGCGTACGACGCCACCGCCTCCGCACCCGCGAGCCGCAGCCGCTCCGACCACAGGGTGCAGCCGGCGCCGTCCGGCACGTCCCCGGTCAGGCCCAGTGACTCGCCCGGCAGCAGCGGGAAGAGTTCGTCGGTGCGTACGCCGAGTGCGTCCCGGAAGGCCCCGGGATAACCGCCCAGCCGCACATGGCAGTTCTCGTCGACTGCGCCACTGTGGAACCCGACAGCGAAGGTGCCGCCGCGCTCGGCGAAGCCGGTGAGGTTGGCGGCGCCCGCGTCGTCGACCAGGTACAGGCTCGGGGCGAGGACCAGGCGGTAGCGGGAGAGGTCCGCGTCGGGGCGTACGAAGTCCACCGCCACACCCGCCCGCCACAGCGGCTCGTACCAGTCCCGTACGAGGTCCTGGAAGCGGAGCTCGCCGCTGGGCTGCGACGGGAGCTCCAGCGCCCAGCGGGCGTCCCAGTCCCAGACGATCGCGACCTCCGCCGTGCCGGTGCTGCCGCGCACCTCGGCCAGGGCCTTCAGATCGGCGCCGAGCCGGACCACGTCCCGCCAGATCTGGCTGTCCGTCCCGGCGTGCGGCAGCATCGCCGAGTGCCACTGCTCGGCTCCCGCCTTGGCGGCCCGCCACTGGAAGTACGCGATGCCGTCCGCGCCGCGCGCGACATGGGCGAGGGCGTTGCGGCGCAGCTCGCCCAGGCGCTTCGCGCGGTTGACGGGCTGCCAGTTGACGGCGCCTGTGGAGTGCTCCATCAGCAGCCAGGGCCCGCCCGCCAGCGAGCGCACCAGGTCGCCGCCGAGCGCGATGTCGATCTCCGACTCGGGATCGGTGGACATCAGGTAGTGGTCGTTGGAGACGACGTCCAGCTCGGGCGCCCAGCGCCAGTAGTCGAGCGCGTCGAAGTTCTGCATCACCATGAAGTTGGTGGTGGCGGGTATGGCGGGGGCCGCCTCGCGCAGCACGTCCCGCTCGGCGGTGCAGAGCGACAGCAGCTCGTCGGAGCAGAAGCGCCGCCAGTCCAGCTGGTGCGTCGGGTTGGGCACGGCTCCGGTCGCGCGGGGCGGCAGGATCTCGTCCCAGTCGTAATACCACTGACTCCAGAACGTGGTGCCCCAGGCGTGGTTGAGCGCGTCCAGATCGTCCCCGTACCGCGCCCTCAGCCAGCGGCGGAAGGCTGCCGCGCTGGTGTCGCAGTAGCAGGCGGCGTTGTGGCAGCCGTACTCGTTGTGCACGTGCCACATGACGACGGCCGGGTGGTCCGCGTACCGCTCGGCGATGGCCCCGGCGATCCGCAGGGCGGCGTCGCGGTAGGCGGGGCTGCTGGGGCAGAACGTCTGGCGGCTGCCGTAAAAGAGGGTGCGGCCGTCCTTGTCGACGGGGAGCGCCTCCGGGTGAGCGCGGAAGAACCACGCGGGAGGCGCGGCCGTGGGCGTGGCCAGGTCGGCGGCGATGCCGTTCTCGTGGAGCAGGTCGAGGAGCCGGTCCATGCGGGAGAAGTCGTAGACGCCTTCGGAGGGCTCCATCAACGCCCAGGAGAAGATGCCGACGCTGACCATGGTCACGCCCGCCTCGCGCATCAGGCGCATGTCCTCGGCCCACACCTCCTCGGGCCACTGCTCGGGGTTGTAGTCACCGCCGTACGCGATGCCGGGGACGGAGAGAGTGCGCTGGGCGGTCACTGGGAGGCTCCCTCTAGGGCGAGGCGGGTAGGCGCGGTGAGCAGGCGGCGGGTGGTGGCCAGACCCCAGTCGTCCAGGGACAGCAGCCGGTCGCTGCTGGCCATGAGGCCGCCGGTGGCCTCCACGTGCGCGGCCCAGCGCTCCCGAGTCTCCACGGCGGGGCGGGCCATCAGGCAGTCCGGGTCGTTGACCCAGAAGCGGCCGTGCTGCCACTGGCGGCCCACGCCCGTGAACTCGGCTGCCTCCTGACCGGGTTGGCTGAAATCTCCGCTCTCGGGATCGCGGTACGGGGCCGTGTCCGGGCTGACGCGCATGGCGTCGAAGAGCCCGATGGACGGCAGGATCGGCGCCCCGCAGCCGAGCAGGTAGGCATCGGGGCCGATGGCCTGGCGGATCAGGGCGATGCCCTCGCGGTAGGCGGTGAGGGCGTCGGCGCCGGAGTGGCGGGCGCCGTCCATGGCCCCGGCGTAGAGGAAGTCGGCCTTGAAGTAGTCGTAGCCCTCGGCGCGCAGGGTCGCGAAGACGTCGACGAGGTACCCGGCCGCGTGCGGGTGGGTGGTGTCCAGGACGTGGAGGTCGTGGCCCCAGTTGCGCCCGGCGTGCAGCGGTGTGGTGCCGTCGGCGGCCCGTACGAGCCAGTCCGGGTGCTCGGCGGCGAGCTCGCTGTCGGGGGCGACCAGGAACGGGGCGGTCCAGATACCGGCCCGGCGGCCGCTCTCGCGGATGGTGTCGGCGAGCCCGGCGCGGGACCGGAAGCGGCCGGAGAGGGTGAGCCAGTCACCGAGGGCGCTCTGGTAGCCGTCGTCGATCTGGACGACGTCGACGGGCAGGCCGAGGGTGTCCATGGCGCCGAGGTTCTCGTGGATGTCGTCCTCGGTGACGGCGGTGAAGTACTCGTACCAGGAGCACCACACGGTCGGCGCCGGGCGGGGAGCCGGCAGCCCGAGGGCCTGCACGACACCGTCCGCCCAGGCGGCGAGGGCGGCCTGGATGCCACCGGTGCCCTCGTGGCTGTGCTCGGTGACCGGCCCGTCGGCACTGACCTCGGCACGGCCGTCCCGGATCTGGAGCCGGATCGACGGTACGGACCGCAGCGGATCGGCGGCCGCCCACAGCCGTACGGGCGAGCCGTCCCCGGGGTCGAGCGCCAGCAGCCCTTCGCCCTGGAAGGTGCCGGCCGGAACGGTGACCCCGGGCCGATAGCAGACGGTCGCCCAGTTGTCGTTGGTCGGGCGGTACGGCGCCGCGTCGACTGCGTAGGCGCCGCTGGGGCTCCAGGACTGCCAGCCCTCCTCGTGGACGCGGGCGTGGGCCGGGTCCACGGGGACGGAGGCGAGCGGCGTGAAGGGGTGGTGCACGGGTGTCTCTTTCAAGAAAGGGGCCGTCAGCCCTTGTTGGCGCCCAGCGTCAGCCCGCTGACGAACTGCCGCTGCAGCACGAAGTACACGATCAGCGTGGGGATCGCGGTGAGCAGGGCGCCGGCGGCGACCAGGTTGGGGTCGGTGAAGTACGTCCCGGAGAGGTTGTTCAGCGCCGAGGTGATCGGCATGTTCTCACCGGTCGAGATCAGGACGAGGGCCCAGAAGAAGTCGTTGTAGATCCAGATGGACAGCAACGTCGCCAGGGCCGCCATCGCCGGGCGGCACAGCGGCAGCACGATCTGCCAGTACTGACGCCACACCGAGGCGCCGTCCACCAGCGCGGCCTCGGTCAATTCGTGCGGCAGCGTGCGCATGTAGTTGCTCAGCACGAAGGCGCAGAAGCCCGACTGGAACGCGACGTGGATCAGCACCAGGCCCAGGGCGGAGTCGTAGAGCTTGCCGCTCATCGTGATGCCGGGCAGGTCGATGAGCAGGTACAGCCGGTACAGCGGGGTGATGATGACCTGCTGCGGAAGCAGGTTGCCCGCCGTGAAGACCAGCAGCAGCGCCAGGTTGAGGCGGAAGTCGAAGCGGCTCACGTAGAAGGCGACCATCGACGACAGGAACAGCGTCAACAGCACCGCCGGGACGGCGATGATCATCGTGTTGAGGAAGTAGTGCGACATGTCCGACTGCGTGAACGCGTTCGTGAAGTTGTCGAAGTTCAGCGTGTCGGGCCAGGACACGTATCCCTTCTCACTGGTCTCCGCGTACGGCCGCATCGCCGAGTAGACCGCCCAGAGCAGCGGCGCCAGCCAGGCCAGCGCCGCGCCGGCGAGGAAGAGGTGCAGCAGGACCCGGGCGGGGCGGATGGGGGCGCGCTTCTTCAGCGCGACGGTGCCGGTGCTCATGCGCGCCGCTCCTTCCGGAAGGTGGCCACCAGGTAGGGGATGATCACGACGAGCGAGATCAGCAGCAGGACGACCGCGATCGCGGAGCCGTATCCGATGCGGCTGGACTCACCGATGATGTTGTTGGTGACCAGGATCGAGAGCAGCTCGGTGCCCTCGGCGCCCTTGTTGAAGACGAAGACCAGGTCGAAGCAGCGCAGGGCCTCGATGATGGTGACGACCAGGACGACGGTGTTGGTGGGGCGCAGCGTCGGGAAGACGACGTTCTTGAACGTCTGCCACTCGTTGGCCCCGTCGAGGGCGGAGGCCTCCCGCAGTGCGGGGTCGACGCCCTTCAGGCCGGCCAGGTACAGGATCATCATGTAGCCGGTGTGGCGCCACGACGCGGCGACGAGGACCGCCCAGAGGTTGAGGTCCGGGTCGCCGATCCAGTCGATGTACTTGCCGGGCTCGTTGGCCCCGATGATGCTGTTGATCAGGCCGGTGTCGGGGTTGTAGATCAGCTGCCAGACGAAGCCGATGACGGCCATCGACAGCACGACGGGCAGGAAGAACGCGGTCTGGTACACCCTGCTGAAGCGGATCTTCTTGTCCAGCTGCACGGCCAGGAACAGGCCGAGCGGGGTCGGGATCACGATCAGGACGACGAACCAGATGACGTTGTGCTGGACGGCGGGCCAGAACTGCGGGTTCTGCTCGAAGAGTTCCTTGAAGTTCTGCAGCCCGACCCACTGGATCGAGTCGAAGCCGATGCCGTCCCAGGTGGTGAAGGCCAGCGCGATGGAGGCGAGGGCCGTCACCCACACGAGGGCGATGTGCAGGATGGTCGGCAGGCCCGCCATCAGACCGAGGGTGAGCCGGTCGCGGCGGGTCAGCAGGCGGCGGTGCCCATGGGGCACGTTCGTGGCGGGGGCAGCGCCCGAAGGCGGCACGTCGGCCGCCTCCGGGATCTCCTTGGCGATGTCGGTCGTCATGAGGAGGCGAAGATCGTCTTCTTCTGGCGCTCGATCGAGGACAGCAGGCTGTCGACGCCCTTGGGGTCACGGACGAACTTCTGCAGCGCGGGCTGCATCACCGTGGAGGTGAAGTCCGGCCGGCTGTCACGGTCCATGAACTGCGTCAGGGACTTGGCACCGGAGATCATGTCGTACGCCTTCTTCTGCAGGGCGCTGTACGACGAGGTGTCGGCGCCGGTGGCGGCGTGGACCACGCTCGGGTCGGACTTGAGGTAGATGTCCTCGGCCTCCGTGGTGCCGAGGTACTCCAGGAGCTTGACCGCCCCGGCCTTGTTCTTCGGGCTCTTGCTCATCATGAAGCCGTCGGTCGGCGCCTCGACGGTGTCCTGCCCGTACGCCGGGTCGATCTCCGGGAAGGCGAAGAAGTCGAGGTCCTCGAGGGCGGCCTTGTCGGTGAACTGCTGGGCCACGAAGGTGCCCAGGAGGTACATGCCGGCCTTCTTCGAGGCCAGCGTCTGGGCCGCGTCCTGCCAGGTGCGGCCGACGGCGCCCTCCTGGTGGTAGGGGAGGATCTCGGCCCACAGGTCGAAGGCCTTGCGCACCTTGGCGTCGGTCCAGGAGGCCTTGCCCGCCATCAGCTCGACGTGGAAGTCGTAGCCGTTCTGGCGGAAGTTGATCTGGTCGAAGGTGCCGAGCGCGGGCCAGGCGTCCTTGTCGCCGAAGGCGATCGGGACGAGGCCGTCCTTCTTCATCTGCTTGCACAGGGCGACGAAGTCGTCCCACTTGGTGGGGACTTCGTAGCCGTTCTCCTTGAAGACGCTCTTCCGGTAGAAGATGGCCCACGGGTACGAGTACAGCGGCACGAAGTAGTACTTGCCGTCCTCGCCCTTGCTGAGCTTGTGCATCGCCTCGGGGAAGTTGCCCCCGATGGTCTTCCACACGTCGTCGATCGGGGTGGCCAGTCCCTTGGCCGCGAAGAACTGCATCCGGTACCCGGCGAACCAGGTGAACACGTCGTCCGGTGTGCCCTGGAGGTAGGAGTTGATCTGCTCCTGGAAGGTGTTGGAGTCCTTGGTGTTCACGTCGACCGTGATGCCGGACTTCTTCTTGTAGGCCGCGTAGATGTCGGCGAACGCCTTCTTCGGCACCGGGTCGGACGCCTTGGAGCCGAGGGTGACGGTCTTCGGGTCGGCGGCCGTGCCGCTGCCGCCGCAGGCGCTGAGCAGGGGTATGCCGGCGCCGAGAGCGGCGGCGCCACCGATGCCGCGCAGCAGCGTGCGACGGCTCGGGCCCGGGACGGAGAGACCGGAGGGTGAGATGTGCATGACGGCTCCTGAGGGCAGGGTCAGCCAGGGACCTGTGTCGAAGGAGGGGCGGAGAGCAAAATCGACCAGAAATCAACCTGACCGAACATCGTGGGGGTTATAACAGCCGGATGTCCTGTCATGCGTCAAGGGGGTCTTGTCCGTCTTTCTCGAAACGTGATGGACACCCTCCGTGTGCGCTTCTGTAATGGTTCAGGGACGTCTCGGCGGATGCCGGGGGGAGGCCGGGAACTCCGGATGGCTACCGGCCATCGCCCGATATCCGCGGGCCCGCACGCCCAGCTCAGAGTGGACTAAACGGCCTAAACTACGCACAAAGCCTTTTTGTGGCCGATTGAGGGCAGCATGGGCTCCAGCGGTGCGGAACGCAGGGCGCAGCCGACCGGTGCCCAGGGCGTCGGCGGCACGTCGGGACGTGACGACGCCCTGGTCGCGGCCGTCATCAAGGCCGTCGAGGTGACCGGGGCGCATGCGGCAAGCGCCTTCCTGATCGCGCGCGACCAGAGCTCGCTCGTGCTCACTGCGGCAGCGGGCACACCGCCCTCCCTGATCGGCGGCTGGCACCGGATCCCCGTGAACAGCGGACTCCCCGTGGCAGAGGCGTACCGCTCCGGGCGGACGGTCCATCTGGCCGACGCCGACGAAACCGTACGGCGGTTCCCCCAGTTCGCCGTGGCCATGCCGTACCCCTTCGGCTCGGCGTCCGTACCGGTGAAGTCAGGCCGGCGGGTCTTCGGGGCCATGTCCGTGGTGTGGGCCTCCCGGCCCAGCGGAGAGGGCCTGTCGCAGACGCAGCGACGGCAGCTGCGCGCCGCGGCCGACCGTCTCGGCGCAGCGCTCGCCGCGCTGGACGCACACGGCGCGCTCGACGGGCCGGACGCCGCGAACATCCCACTGGTGGTCCCGGTGCCGTCCGGCCCGGCGGTCAGGGTGGGCCTGTTCGACTGGGACCTCGACACCGGGGCCGTCACGGCGGACGACGAGATGTGCGCGATCTTCGGCATCCCCCCTCATGAGTTCGACGGGCGGGCGGCCACGCTGGAGGCCAGGCTCGACCCCACGGACGTCCGCGGCTTCCGCTCCGCCGCCCGCGTCGCGATCGAGGAGGGCCGCGTCCTCGCCCAGTACCTGCGCATGAGGGACAGCGAGACTCACCGGACCGTCGAGGTGTGGGGACACGCGGCCGACGTGCCCGAGGACCGGCGGGCCGAGACTCGCCCCCCGCCCCGCCTGGTCGGCGCCGTCCTCGACTCCGGAACCGGTCTGGCCGCGGTCGCCGCCATCGAACGGCTCGCGGACGGCTTCTTCGCGCTCGCCCCGGACGGGCGCGTCACCTACGCCAACCGCGGTCTCGAACGGCTGCTGCGCGTCGGCCAGGACGAACTGCTCGGCCATCGCCCCTGGGACGTACTGCCCTGGCTGTCCGACCCCGTCTACGAGGACCGGTACCGGGCCGCCCTCATCACCCAGAAGCCGGTCTCGTTCCTGGTCCGCCGCCCGCCCGACCACTGGCTCGTGTTCTCCTTCCACCCGGGCACCCACGGCATGACCGGGTGGGCCGCTCCGGCCACGGGCAAGCCGGTGGCGGAGCGGCTCGCCGAAGAGGGCGCGACCGTCATGGAAGGCGCGACCGTCACGTCCTCCGCGCCGATGGCCGCCCCCCGCCTGGGGTCGCTCTACCGCGTGCTGCACATGGGCAGCGCGCTGACCGAGGCGGTCACCGCCCGCGAGGTGTGCAGGGCCGTCGCCGAACAGCTGCTCCCGGCGTTCGGCGGCCAGAAGCTGGCGGTCTTCGAGGTGGACGAGCGGCGACTGCACCTGCTCTGGCAGGGCGGCTACCCGGAGGGTTTCCTCGACCAGTTCGAAGGCATACTCCTGGAGTCGTGCCAGCCCGCGACGGACTCACTCACCTCCGGTACCCCCCGGTTCATCGAGGACCGGCAGGAACTCCTCAAGAACTATCCGGGCTTCAGCACCAAGGCGATCGACTCCAGCGCCTGGGCGTTCCTGCCGCTCATCGCCTCCGGCCGTCCTGTGGGCGTCTGCATCCTCGGCTTCAACGACGCCCACCGGTTTCCCAGCGAGGAGCGCGGCGTCCTCACCGCGATGGGCGGGCTGATCGCCCAGGCGCTGGAACGCGCCCGGCTCTACGACGCCGAGTCCGCCATCGCCCGCGGCCTGCAGGACGCCCTGCTGCCGCACCGGCTGCCCCGGCTGCCGGACATGCACGTCACCGGCCGCTACCTCCCCGGCACCCGCGGCATGGACATCGGCGGCGACTGGTACGACGCCATCCCCGCCGGTGAGGGTGTCGCCCTGATCGTCGGGGACGTCGAGGGTCACAACGTCGCCGCGGCCGCGCTCATGGGCCAGCTGCGCAGCGCCGTACGTGCCTTCGCCACCGCCGGACACCGGCCCCGCGACGTGGTCGCCAGCACCAACCGGCTGCTTCTCGGCCTCGACTCCGGGCTCCTCGCCAGCTGCTGCTATGTCCTGTTCCACCCCCGTACCGGGCTCGCACGCCTGGTCCGCGCGGGCCACTGCCCGCCCCTCCTACGAGAGCCGGACGGCCGGACCCGGGCCCTGGACCTGCCGTGCGGCCCGATACTCGGCGTAGAGGAAGCACCCGACTACCCGGAGTCGGAGCTGCACCTGTCACCCGGCTCGGTCCTTGCGCTCTACACGGACGGGCTGATCGAGAGACGCGGTTCGGACCTCGGTACCGGCATCGAAGCGCTGCGATCCTCGCTGGCTCACGCACACGCCTCATCCCTGGAGGAACTGGCCGACCGTCTGCTGATCGACGCCCGCCACACCCCGCACCGCCTGGACGACATCGCGCTGCTGCTGACCGAGTACGTCCCTGCGCGCGCGGCCTGATCCGCCGACGGTGCGCTGACGCAGCACGACCCGCCGCGTCACCCCGTACGGACGCGTGCTGCGCCGCGTACGCGGGCGCGCAATCATCGGGACATGGATGTCACCCTTCACCTCGCCCAGCAGCCCGAAGCGGACGAGCTGCTCGGCCGCAGTCCGCTGGCAGCACTCGTCGGGATGCTGCTGGACCAGCAGATCCCCATGGAGTGGGCGTTCTCCGGGCCGTACACGATCGCCCAGCGCCTGGGAGCCGACGACCTCGACGCGCACGAGATCGCGGCATACGACCCCGAGGCTTTCGCCACGCTCCTCTCCGCCAAACCGGCCGTGCACCGCTACCCGGGCTCGATGGCCCAGCGCATCCAGCAGCTGTGCCAGTACCTCGTGGAGCACTACGACGGAGAGGCGAGCGCCGTCTGGGACGGCGCCGACAGCGGCAGGGAACTCCTCCGGCGCCTGGGCGACCTGCCCGGATTCGGAAAGCAGAAGGCCCAGATCTTCCTCGCCCTGCTGGGCAAGCAGCTCGGCGTACGCCCCGAGGGCTGGCGGGAGGCCGCGGGTCCGTACGGCGAGGCCAAGTCGTATCGCTCGGTGGCCGACATCACGGGCCCGGAATCCCTGGCGAAGGTCCGCGCGCACAAACAGGAGATGAAGGCCGCGGCGAAGGCGGCAAAGGCAGCGAAGTGACCGACGGCCCGGAACCGCGGGTGGTTCCGGGCCGTCGTCGTGTGCCGCGCCTCAGCCGCGGTCACGTTCGTCGGGCTGCTTCTCCCTGGGGTGCTCGGGATCGGCCTTGTGCTCAGGGTCGGCCGGCCGTGGCTCGGCGTGGGAGTTGCGCAGGGCCTCGGCGCGTACGAGTGCGTGCAGAGCCGCGTAGGGATCGTGGGCCATGACTGTGCTGTCCTTCTGCTCGTGTGTCTTGTGTGGGGCGGTACTCGCAGACGGGGTGCACGCATGCGTGATGACGCGAACGCGTGAAGCGCGAATGCGTGGTTGTGTCGCATGCCTGACTGCTCGCGTACCTGGTTGCTCGTGTGCGTGATCGCTCGCGCGTTCTCTGCCGGCGGGTGCGAGGCGGGGGTCTGGTGACCGGGCCGCCGCTCAGCAGCGCAGCACGATGCAGCGCAAGGAGAGCGCGGAGGGGACGTACGACGCTGCGGGGCCGGGACGCGGCCACGGCCGAGCACGGACCGCCCCGGCCCGGGTCACGGAGGGGGCGTCCGGCAGATGAGTGGGGTGCCGGGTGGGCAGTCGGAGGGTCGACTCCGGCGAGTCGTGGGTGGACTCGCCGCCGGCCTCGCCGACGACGGCCACCAGGGGCAGCGGGGCGTCGGCCCCGGCGGGATCGGTCAGCGTGACGGACGTACCGACGAGCAGCGCCAGAAGCACGATCACCCTGGCCCAGGCGCATGGACGCATACGGCGTCGGGCGCGGGAGCGGGTGGTGCTCATAGGAGGTCATGTCCCCGGGTACGGCGACGACGCACCGGGCGAGGCCCGAGATCCCCCCGCATGGCGTACGGCAATGGGGCCAGGAAGTGCCCCCAGCCGCGCCGCGGCGGCGGACCCGCTCCCGTGGCGGCCCGTCCGCTCCCGCGGCGGCGAGCCCACCCGCTCCCGTGGCGGCCCGTCCGCTCCCATGGCGGCGAGCCCACCCGCTCCCGTGGCGGCCCGTCCGCTCCCGCGGCGGCGGACCCACCCGCTCCCGTGGCGGCCCGTCCGCTCCCGCGGCGGCGGACCCACCCGCTCCCCTGGCGGCCCATCCACTCCCGCGGCGGCGAGCCCACCCGCTCCCCTGGCGGCCCATCCACTCCCGCGGCGGCGGACCCACCCGCTCCCCTGGCGGCCCATCCACTCCCGCGGCGGCGGACCCACCCGCTCCCCTGGCGGCCCATCCACTCCCGCGGCGGCGAGCCCACCCGCTCCCCTGGCGGCCCATCCACTCCCGCGGCGGCCGGGCCCGCGACACCGTCGGCCTCATCGGGAGCACCGATTCCGGGGGGCCCGCCGCACCGTCGGCCTCATCGGACGCACCGGTTCCGGGCGGGCACCGGCGCTCCGTCCGGACGGGCTCCGCCGCTCCCTCCACGCGGGTTCCGCCGCCCCGCAGCACCCCCTCACCGGTAGGACCCGGTCAACGCGCGTGGACGCGATCGGCGCGCCGCGGCTCGCATCAGCCGGGCTTCCTGGCTGGGGCGTTACCGGTTTGTGGGCATTACGGCGTTATTTTCCACCGCCGCACTCCGCCTGCGAGGCTGCGCCCGGAGAGCCTCGCCCGGTAGGCTTTCCGTGTGATCTTCAAGCGCATCGGAAACGGCCGGCCGTACCCCGACCACGGCCGGGAAAGCACCCGGCAGTGGGCGGACGTCGCGCCGCGCCCGGTCCGCCTCGATCAGCTCGTGACGACCAAGGGCCAACTGGACCTCGAGACGCTGCTTGCCGAGGACTCGACCTTCTACGGCGACCTCTTCGCGCACGTCGTGAAGTGGCAGGGCGACCTCTACCTCGAGGACGGCCTGCACCGCGCCGTCCGGGCCGCGCTCCAGCAGCGTCAGGTGCTGCACGCCCGCGTCCTCGAGCTGGACTGACACCCCGGCGCCCGCGCTCCACCCCGGGGCGGGCCGACACCGCGCCTGTGCACGGCCGCCTCGTACGGCCGGCTCGCACGGCCGCCTCGCACGGTCGGCTGTGCACGGCTGGCTCTGCACGGCCGCCTCCCACGGCCGACTTGATCGCCCGGCCACATGGATCGCGACCGCATGGATCACACGTCCGCGTGGATCGCGCGGCCGCATTGACCCTTTCGGGTTGCACCGGGCGCGAGTCAATGATCATTTAGTAGGAATCAAGGCTGAGCCGCACTACTCTGCGCTCATGAGCATGCTCACTCCCCCCGGCATGGGTGGCCAGTACCGGATCAAGGGGGACAAATATCCGCGTATGCGCCGGAACAACCGGAGACGCAGGATCGTGCTCGCGGTCGTCGCCTCAGCCGCTGCGGTCGCCCTGATCGGCTGGGGAACGCTGCAGCTCATCGATGTCTTCTCGGGCGGAGGCAAGGCCAACGCCGCGGGCCCGGCACGGCAGTGCAAGCCCACAGCGACC
This sequence comes from Streptomyces himalayensis subsp. himalayensis, assembly GCF_013778455.1. Lineage (GTDB taxonomy): Bacteria > Actinomycetota > Actinomycetes > Streptomycetales > Streptomycetaceae > Streptomyces > Streptomyces himalayensis. The sequence goes on from NZ_JACEHE010000024.1 coordinate 111,473, forward strand.
CCGTCGTCGGGGAAGTCGAAGCCCGTGCCGAAACCGGCTCAGATCACGGTCAACGTCTTCAACGCCACGCCCCGTAGCGGCCTCGCCAAGAAGACGGCCGACGAACTCAAGGCGCGCGGCTTCACCATCGGCAAGGTGGGCAACGCGACGAAGAAGTACGACAAGAAGGTCGCCGGCCCGGGGGTGCTGCTCGGGCCGCAGTCCGCCGCCGACACCGCCCTGCCGGTACTCGCCACCCAGCTGGCGGGCGCCGAGCGGCAGACCGACACCCGCAAGGGCGACGACGTCGACCTCATCATCGGTACGGCCTTCAAGGAGCTGACGAAGAAGCAGGACGCCGAGCGCGCCCTGGCCGCACTCGGCAGTCCGTCCCCGGCGCCCTCCGCCTCCTGCGCCTGAACGGCGTCGCTCCGGCGGAGGTGACTATTACTCGGCCGCCCCGTACATCCGGTCCCCCGCGTCGCCCAGCCCGGGCACGATGTAGCCCTGCTCGTTGAGGCGCTCGTCGACCGATGCGGTCACGACCGTCACCGGCGTGCCCGCGAGGTCGCGCTCCATGACCTCGACGCCCTCGGGCGCGGCCAGCAGCACCACGGCCGTCACATCGTCGGCCCCGCGCTTGATCAGCTCCTGGATCGCCGCGACGAGCGTGCCACCGGTGGCCAGCATCGGGTCCAGGACGTAGACCTGCCGCCCTGACAGGTCCTCCGGCATCCGGGTGGCGTACGTCGAGGCCTGCAGCGTCTCCTCGTCCCGGATCATCCCGAGGAAGCCGACCTCGGCCGTCGGCAGCAGCCGCACCATGCCGTCGAGCATGCCCAGGCCCGCTCGCAGGATCGGCACGACCAGCGGCCGCGGATGGGACAGCTTGACGCCGGTGGTCCTCGCCACCGGCGTCGTGATGTCGACCTGCTCCGTGCGCACGTCCCGCGTGGCCTCGTACGCGAGCAGGGTGACCAGCTCGTCGGCGAGGCGCCGGAAGGTCGGGGAGTCGGTGCGCTGGTCGCGCAGAGTGGTGAGCTTGTGGGCCACCAGGGGGTGGTCGACGACGTGGAGACGCATGACCACAACACTAACGGGGCAGGGACGCCGCCCGCTCCGGCATCGACCGGCCCGATCACCCGCCCGCTCCGGCATCGACCGGCCCCACCGCCCGCCCGCTCTGGCATCAAACGGGCCGACGGAGGGAAAGTGGGAAGGACGGACTGGGGTGGTGGGGACGATGCCGGACCGGGAGCACAACGCGGAACAGCGGGAGAGCGACGCCGAACGCAGGAGGCGCCGCGCGCAGTTCCTTCGTGATCTCCGCGAGGCGCGGGAGCTGCGCGAACGTGTCCAGCCGCGCCGCGCCCGGGCCGCACGGATGCGCCAGGCGATGCGCATGCGTACGTTCCGCTGGTAACCGCACCCCACGGTCGGCGTATCGCCTGGCCCAGTGGGACCGGTGCCAGTGCCCCCCAAAGGCCCATCCAGTGACAACAAGGCGGGACACAGCGGGCGGAAGACCTCTCCTGAACGCCGGGTTTCTGCCACGATTCCGATTGGGCGGGGCTTGAACTGCACTCCCCGCCCTCAACCTCCGCCGGGGGGACCCCCAACCGGCACGCCTAGGACCAGTGGGAGAGTCACGGTGTACTTCGCCGCACTGCTCGCGCGCACCGAAGACGGGTGGGAAGCGAGCGACACAGAGCTCGACGATGTGGAGACCCTGTCGGATCTGACCGATCTGGCCCGTGACGCCTCGGTCGACGAGGACACGGTGCTCGTACTCATCGAGCAGGAGGACGCGTGGTTCGGCGTCGTCCGCGTGGACGGCGAGGAGGACCCGCGTATCTACGTGTCGGACGCGGCCGCCGCCGCCCGCAGCTCGTACGGCGAGATCCTGCTCACCGACGAACTGCTCGGCCGGGACCCCGACGCCGAGGACGACCTGGACGCCCTCGACCTCGACGGCACCGAGGACGGCGAGCCCGAGGACGACGAGTCCGAGGACGAGGACGAGCCCGTGGAGGCCGCCGATTCCGTGCCCTCGGGCCCCATCGGGGACACGGAGATCCTTTCCGACCTGGGCGTCGACGAGAAGGAACTGCTCGCCCTGGACGGCGGCGACGCCCTCGGCGAGATCGCCGACGTCCTCGGGGCCTCCGAGGTGCTGGAGACCGTCCGCTAGGCCCTGTCGTCAAACTCCCGTCGTCCGCCCGAAGCGCGGGGCAGACGGGAGTCGACGACAGGGCCTAGGCCCTGTCGTCCGGCCTCGGGGCGGGCACCGATAGGTTCCGCGGGTGAGCACAGCGAAGGACCAGTCGAAGGATCAGCAGCCCGATCCGGTACGCGACCGCTGGCGGGCGGCGATGCGGCTCGCCCTGGACGAGGCCGCACTGGCCGTCCGGGGCGGTGACGTCCCCGTCGGCGCCGTCGTGCTGTCGGCGGACGGGGCACTGCTCGCGACCGGGCACAACGAACGCGAGGCGACGGGCGATCCGACGGCGCACGCCGAGATCCTGGCGATCCGGCGCGCCGCGGCCAAACTCGGCCAGTGGCGGCTGACGGGCTGCACGCTCGTCGTGACACTGGAGCCGTGCACGATGTGCGCAGGCGCGATCGTGCAGTCCCGCGTGGATCGCGTGGTCTACGGCGCCCGCGACGAGAAGGCAGGCGCGGCGGGCTCGCTCTGGGACGTCGTACGCGACCGGCGGCTCAACCACCGGCCGGAGGTGATCGGCGGCGTACTCGAGGACGCGTGCGCGCGCCTGCTGACGGACTTCTTCCGCGAACGCTGACGCAAGGGCTGCCGCGAGCGCTGATGCGAGGGCTGCCGCGAGCGCCGACCGGGGCTCGCCTGGTCTCACCGGACGGTCACCCGGGCCCCGACGGGGACCGGCCGAGCACATCCGCCGGACGACCGGAACGGACGCCGGCCGCAGTCCCCGGGAAACGGATTTCGGACCACGGCCAACCTTGGGCTAGGATCTCCCTCGGTAGCGTGTCCGAGCGGCCGAAGGAGCTCGCCTCGAAAGCGAGTGTGGCGCAAGTCACCGAGGGTTCAAATCCCTCCGCTACCGCTTCTGAAGGGCCCCGTCGCAGGACGGGGCCCTTCGTGCTTCCCGGCGCCCCGACCATCCAGACGGCAGAAACCCCCGGCGCCGCGAAGGCGCCGGGGGTGCCCGTCCCATCGGGGCGGGGGGAGCGGCACAGGGGGACCAGCCACTCCCCCCGACGAGGTCAGGCCCACATGTCCACGCCACGGTCCGGGGGAGGTCCTGCGGCGCGGACCCCGCAGCGGGGCCCGTCCCTGCCGGCGGACTCCTGCCAGATCCGCCGGGCTCCCCTCCATCCTGCGCGTCCGGCCGCCCGGAGCGGCCGGGCAAAGGACCCGGACCGCCAAGCAAAGGCCCCGGACTGCCGGGCCGTTGGTCCCTGTTCGCCGGTCCGGGCGCCCCCCTGCAGCACCTCGTCTGTCACACGGCCGGGTTACACTCACCGCCGGCCGCAGCGGCCGTACGAACAGGCAGGCAGGGGAGGCCAGAGCGTGGTGCAGACGAAAAAGATCGGTCTCTACGTCGCGGTCGTCTTCGTGCTCTATGTGGTCATCACGGACCCCGCCAAGGCGGCCGACTACGTCCAGATAGGGTTCGAGGGGATTTCGAGCGCCGCCCAGGCCATCGGCGACTTCATGACGTGGATCGCCAACGGCGGTAACAGCTGACGAAGGAGCGCCCGTGATCCGCCATCTTGTCCTGTTCAAGCTGAACGACGGCGTCGAACGCGACGACCCGCGCGTCGTCGAGGGCGTGAAGGCCTTCAAGGCCCTCGGCGGACAGATCCCGGAGCTGAGGTTCTGGGAGTGCGAGTGGAACATCACCGACCGCCCCATCGCATACGACTTCGCGATCAACTCGGCGGTCGACGACACCGACGCCCTGAAGCGCTATCTCGAGCACCCGGCCCACCAGGCGGGCGTCGCCCTGTGGCGGGAGTTCGCCACCTGGGTGATCGCCGACTACGAGTTCTGAGCAGGCCGCACGGCAGACCCCCTCTCCACGCCCCCCTCCAGTGAGGGATGACAGGCGTTTTCGCAGCCCAACTGGCCCTCAACACGGCGTTATGCGGTGCTTGCACACAGTGGACATGTCTTGTGATGCTATGACCGCTTTTGACGGACGTCTGGAACAACCTTGCGAACGCAGTGAAGGGGTGGCGTTGACCGTGTCGGCCAGTACCGCGCCTCAAGCCCCACCCCAGGACGCGCAGTCCCCACCGCCGGAGCATGCACCGGCACCGCCGGAGGATGCACCGGCACCGCCGGAGGCTGCGCCCGCACCGCCGGAGGCTGCGCCCGCACCGCCGGAGGGCGCACCGGAGAAACGCAGGGGCGCCGACACACGCGCCCTCACCCAGGTGCTCTTCGCCGAGCTCAAGGAGCTCGAACCCGGCACGTCCGAACACACCCGGGTACGCAGCGCGCTCATCGAGGCGAACCTGCCGCTGGTGCGGTACGCGGCGGCGCGCTTCCGCAGCCGCAACGAGCCGATGGAGGACGTCGTCCAGGTCGGCACGATCGGCCTGATCAACGCCATCGACCGGTTCGACCCGGACCGGGGCGTGCAGTTCCCGACGTTCGCGATGCCCACCGTCGTCGGCGAGATCAAGCGGTACTTCCGTGACAACGTTCGCACGGTCCATGTCCCGCGCCGGCTCCACGAGCTGTGGGTGCAGGTGAACAGTGCGGCCGAGGACCTCACGACGGCGTTCGGGCGCTCCCCGACCACCGCCGAGATCGCCGAACGGCTGCGGATCTCCGAGGACGAGGTCCTTGCCTGCATCGAGGCCGGCCGCTCGTACCACGCCACCTCACTGGAGGCGGCCCAGGAGGGCGACGGACTGCCGGGACTGCTCGACCGGCTCGGCTACGAGGATCCGGCGCTCGACGGCGTCGAACACCGCGATCTCGTACGCCATCTGCTGGTCCAGTTGCCGGAGCGCGAGCAGCGGATCCTCCTGCTCCGGTACTACAGCAATCTGACGCAGTCCCAGATCAGCGCAGAACTGGGTGTCTCTCAGATGCATGTGTCAAGGCTTCTCGCCCGAAGTTTCGCGCGTCTGCGATCCGCAAATCGGATCGAGTCGTAACCTCCCCGGTTGTCTCGACGGCATGGAAAGTACCCCCATCGAGTGGCGTGACCAGGGCGCACTTTCCGACAGGAAAATCCTCGGCACCCCGCCGAACCCCTCTCTGCCTGCACTGATTCGCCCCCTACATGTCGACATGTCACTACAGCGTGTTGCCGACATGTGACATTCTGCTGGAACCGCGTTTGCCGGGGCTCAGCCTCCGGTATTCAGGTGGAGGCTGCGTTCCTCGACCGGATCGCCGGCCGCGACCATCAGCGACCTCAAGGGGGTGGCATGTCCGCAGACCAGGGCAGCTCGAAGGTGCTCACGCTCAGCAAGAGCGAGGCAGAGCCCGACGTGCTTCAGGACCTTCACAGCTCCGAAGCCATCGACACCCGCACCCTGTCCCGCTCCCTGTTCCTGCGGCTGGCCGCACTCGACGAGAACAGCCCGGAGCGGGCCTACGTCCGAGACACCCTCATCGAGCTGAACCTCCCGCTCGTGCGGTACGCGGCGGCGCGCTTCCGCAGCCGCAACGAGCCGATGGAGGACATCGTCCAGGTCGGCACGATCGGCCTGATCAAGGCCATCGACCGGTTCGACTGCGAGCGCGGCGTGGAGTTCCCGACCTTCGCGATGCCCACCGTCGTCGGCGAGATCAAGCGCTTCTTCCGCGACACGTCGTGGTCGGTCCGCGTGCCCCGCCGTCTGCAGGAGCTGCGGCTGGCGCTGACCAAGGCGAGCGACGAGCTCTCCCAGAAGCTCGACCGGTCCCCGACCGTCCCCGAACTCGCCGCCGTACTGGGCGTGTCCGAGGAGGACGTGGTCGACGGCCTGGCCGTCGGAAACGCGTACACGGCCTCCTCGCTCGACTCCCCGGCACCCGAGGACGACGGCGGAGAGGGCTCGCTCGCCGACCGCCTCGGCTACGAGGACAGCGCGCTGGAGGGCGTGGAGTACCGTGAATCGCTCAAGCCGCTGCTGGCCAAGCTGCCGCCGCGCGAGCGCCGCATCATCATGCTCCGCTTCTTCGCGAACATGACGCAGTCCCAGATCGGCGAGGAGGTCGGCATCTCCCAGATGCACGTCTCCCGCCTCCTGACCCGGACGCTGGCGCAGCTGCGGGACGGCCTGATCTCGGACTAGGCCTGAACTTCGAAGCGGACTGAATGAGCTCGGAGCGGACCCGGTGGTCCGCTCCGAGCTCATGTCCGTTCCGACAGGTTCCTATTTGACGCACCGTCAGACACACTGACGCGATGCGAAACGCTTGGCAGTGTTTCACCGGGGGGCACACCCACGACCCACGGCGCATCCGCCGAGGTGCCCTGGCCGGCGCCTCGGCGGCCGTCGTCTGCCTTGGTGGTCTGCTGGCCGCCTGCGCCGACGGAGGCGGTGCCGACGACGGTTACGTCGCGGTCGGCGCGGCCGCCGCCACCCCTCAGGCGCCCCCCGGCAAGGGCGTGGCGCCGACGGGCGACGTGGAACTGGTGCCGCTCGACAGCGACGAGACCGGAAGCCCCTCGGAGGGCGGCAGGGAGCCTGGTACATCCGGGGGCGCGGGCGACGACACCTCGGGCCAGGGGGACGGCTCGGCGACGGGTTCGGCATCCTCGGCCGGCGGCACGGGGGGCTCCGGTACGTCCGCCAGCGCTGACGGCGACTCGGGCGCAGGCGGGGACGGCGCCGGCTCCAGCCGTACGGGCGGGACTCCCTCCGGCGAGTCTCCTGCTGGAGCGAGCGGTGGCTCGACGGGCGGCAGCGGAGGATCCGGCACCCCGTCCACCCCAGACGCCTCCACGCCGTCCGGGCCCGCGGTCCTCGACATCGGGGACGTGGTGCGGGAACCCACGGACGACCGGTGGTGCGAGAGGGTGACGGTCGCCTTCCACAACTCCGGCGGCTCAGCGGTGCGTTCGGGCACGGTGACGTTCGGTACGCACATCATCGGCGCACTCGGCGTCGACTGGGCGACGATCGAGTCCACCGAGAAACTCCCGGCACCGATCGACGCCGGAGAGACGGAGAAGAAGACCTGGACGGTGTGCGTGGACGCCTGGCGAGTGCCGCTGGGCATGCACATCGAGACGCAGGACGTCTCCGTGGAGTGGAAGTAGGAGCCGCGGCCTCACGGCAGCTGGAGCCATGGCCTTACGGCAACAGGAGGCGCGGCCTCACGGCAGTAGGAGCCGCGGCCTCACGGCAGCGGCAACTGCAGCCTTACGACAGCGCGAGCCAGGCGACAGCCGCCACGATCACCACGGCGACGACCACGCCGAGGATCAGGCCGATCCGCGGGCCTGCCGGAGCGGCCGCCTGCCGACCCGGCTGAGGGGCGCCGTCGTCGACGAAGGCGCGGAACATCTGCGTGCTGCCCGCGGGGTCGTGGTTGCCCTCGGGGCCCTGCGCGGCGTGGGGGTTGTGTGCCATGGGGCAGGACCCTAGCGAATGCGTGCGAGCTACCCAAGTGCCAGGTACGTGGCTGTCCGGCGACGCAGAGTGATGTCGCCACTCAGAGTGATGTTGCGAGACCTCGGAGAGGGGCGGAGCCTGATGACATGGGAACGGACCCACGGGTGTCCGGACCCAGTCATCAGGTCCGCTCGGGGACACCGCGGAACGCGGCAACGCCCATCATGTGAGGACTCAATATGGCCAGAACTGTCCGGCGGCGCATAGGTCTCATAGGTGCATCGTGCTTGGCCTCGGTGCTCGCCCTATCTGCAGCGGCACCTGCCGCGAGCGCGGCACCCCAGATCTCGGCACCGACCGCATCCCCGGTCCAGGCGCAGCCTTCCTTCGTCAACGGCTGGTGCGGCCGCGACCCGTACGGGTGCCGGTTCGGCACCCTCGGCGCCTTCGGGAACAACTTGGGGTTCTTCAACAACGGCTTCAACAACGGCTTCAACGGCTTCGGCGGGTACGGCGGCTACGGGTGCGTCCCCCGCGTCGTCACTGTCGGCTACGTCACGGTGGTTACGTGTTGATGAGCCGGGGTCCGTGCGGTGGATCCGCATAAGGACGGGAGCGCAGGCTCACCCGTATGCATCAGGGAGGGTGCCCCTCAGCAAGGGGCACCCTCCCTGATCTGTGCCCGCCGGTGGCCCCTACCGCTACCCCGGCGCTGACCAGCCCTTTTACCTTTCACCCAACGTCACTTTGCCATCTCTTTGATCCGCTACGCCCGTTTTAATTTGCCTGTAGCAACCATTCGGACCTATGGTTGCCCTAAGCAACAAACGGGAGAGGTGTGATGGCCACGCAGCGGCAGTACGAAGAGCTGGCCCGGCGACTCAGCGCCATCGGAGCCATCAAGCGCGGCCTCGGACGCATGCTCCCGCACGACTGTCCGGGGGGCTCCGCCGCCGTTCTTCTCATACTCGACCGCGACGGCGAGATGCGGATGAGCCGATTGGCGGAGCTGCTCGCCGTCGATATGTCGGTGACCAGCCGGCATGTCGCCCATGTCGCGGACCGGGGCTGGATCGACAGGTCCCCCGACCCCGCGGACAAGCGCTCACGGATCCTGCGGCTCACGCCCGCCGGCCGGAACAAGCTGGCGGAGCTCAAAGAGAACGCCGTCGAGGCGCTCGCCCACTACCTGGCGGACTGGTCGGACGAAGAGGTCGACCAGCTCAACGCCCTGCTCGCGCGCCTGCGCGAGAGCTTCGGTGACTGCCGCGCCGCACCGCGGCTCACCCACATCACAGATTTCACAGAACCGACCACCCGTACACCCGCGTGACAAGCCCGCGCAGAAGTAAGAAAAGGAAGTCCATGGCAACAACCACACCGGCCGGTGTGCGGGGCAGCCATGCCAAGCACGGAGCGGAAGCCGAGAGCGGCGCTCCGATGTCGCACCGGCAGATCATGACGGCGCTCTCCGGGCTGCTGCTCGGCATGTTCGCCACCATCCTCTCCTCCACCATCGTCTCCAACGCACTCCCCGAGATCGTCAGCGATCTCGGCGGCGGACAGAGCGCCTACACCTGGGTCGTGACCTCGACCCTGCTGGCGATGACGGCCTCGACCCCCCTCTGGGGCAAGCTGGCGGATCTGACCAGCAAGAAGACCCTCATCCAGATAGCCCTGATCGTCTTCGTCGTGGGCTCGATGGTCGCCGGCGTCTCGCAGAACGCGGCGACGCTGATCACCGCCCGTGCCATCCAGGGCCTCGGTGCCGGTGGTATGGCGGCGCTGGCGCAGATCATCATCGCCGCGATGATCCCCCCGCGTGAGCGCGGCCGTTACTCCGGCTACCTGGGCGCGGTCTTCGCCGTCGCCACCGTCGGAGGACCGCTGCTCGGCGGCGTCATCACCGACACCGACTCACTCGGCTGGCGCTGGTGCTTCTACGTAGGCGTGCCGTTCGCTGCGATCGCCCTGATCGTCCTGCAGAAGACGCTGCACCTCCCGGTGGCCAAGCGGAAGGTCAAGGTCGACTGGGCCGGCGCCTTCTTCATCACCGCCGCGGTCTGCCTGCTCCTCCTCTGGGTCACCTTCGCGGACGACAAGTACGAGTGGCTGTCCTGGCAGTCGTACGCGATGGTCGGCGGCGCCGTCGTCCTCGCGCTGATCTTCCTCCTCGTGGAGTCGAAGGCGAGCGAGCCGATCATCCCGCTGCGGCTGTTCCGCAACCGCACCATCACGCTGGCCTCGCTGGCCTCGCTCTTCGTCGGTGTCGCGATGTTCTCGGGCACCGTCTTCTTCGCCCAGTACTTCCAGCTGGCGCGGGGCGAGTCCCCGACAATGTCCGGTGTCATGACGATCCCGATGATCGCCGGCCTGTTCGTCTCGTCCACGGTCTCCGGCCAGATCATCACCAAGACCGGCAAGTGGAAGGCGTGGCTGGTCGCGGGCGGTGCGCTGGTGACCGCTGGCCTCGGTCTGCTGGGCACGATCCGGTACGACACCGAGTACTGGCAGGTCGCGGTCTTCATGGGGATCATGGGTCTCGGCGTCGGCATGATGATGCAGAACCTGGTGCTCGCCACGCAGAACCAGGTGGACCCGCAGGATCTCGGCTCGGCCAGCTCCGTCGTCACCTTCTTCCGCTCCCTCGGCGGTGCGATAGGTGTCTCGGTGCTCGGCTCCGTGATGTCCAGCCGTATCACGCACTACATCCAGGACGGCATCGCCGATCTCGGTCCCAAGGCCGCCAAGGCGATGGGCAGCTCCGGCGGTGACAGCATCCCCGACCTGGACGCACTGCCTGGGCCCATCCGGGCGCTGATGCAGAGTGCGTACGGGCACGGCATCGCCGACGTCTTCCTCTACGTCGCGCCGATCGCCTTCCTCGCCTTCCTGGTGACCCTGTTCATCAAGGAGGTCCCGCTGAAGTCCTCGGGTTCGCTGGAGGAGGCCACCGGCCAGGAGTCGGGCACCGCCCCTGCCCCGGCCGACACCTCTGTGGCCGCCGAGGCCGCGGGCGCGCAGGAGCGGATCCCGAGCTGGGCCGTCGCCGCCTCGAGCACCGAGACCGGTCCCGAGGGCACGCAGCGGCTGGCCGCGGTGGCCACCGTCGCGACGGCCCAGGGTGACTCCGCGGCCGGGTCCGCCGGTGGCGGGATTCCGGTACGGGGCTTCGTCCGCGGTGCCGAGAGCGCACCCGTGGCACGGGCCGCTGTCACGCTGATCTCCCTCGCCGGACGTCAGCTCGGCCGCTCCGTCGCCCAGGCCGACGGCCGCTACGCGCTCGACGCTCCGAGCGCGGGCAGCTACGTCCTGATCGCCTCCGCCGACGGCTTCCAGCCGCAGGCCTCGACGATCAACGTCAACGACGAGCCCGTCGCGTACGACATCCTGCTGAGCGGCACGAGCGGCCTCAGCGGTGTGGTGCGGGCCGCCGACGGCGGGACGCCGGTCACCGGCGCGATGGTCATCGTGACCGATGTCCGCGGAGACGTGCTGGCGACCGGACTGACCGGCGAACAGGGCGAGTTCGACTTCGCCGAGTTGGTGCCCGGCCAGGTGACCGTCGCCGTGAACGCGGCGGGACACCGTCCGCTGGCCCTGCCCGTCGAGGTGGGCGGCACCGGGGTTACCCGGATCGAGGTCGCACTCCGCTCCGGCGCGCAGGTGCAGGGCACCGTACGGGCCGCCGGCGGACCGCTCGGGGACGCGCGCGTCACGCTCGTCGACGCCGCGGGCAACGTGGTCGGCACGGCGACGACCGGGTCGGACGGGGCGTACGCCTTCACCGACCTGGATGCCGGCGAGTACACCGTCATCGCGACGGGCTACCCGCCGGTGGCCACCGGCCTCTCCGTGAGCGGGCGCGGGGTCGACGGCCACGACATCGAACTCGCCCACCCGGGCGAGTAGCAGGCCCCCGGCCGCGTGGGGCGCGCTCCGAGCGGAGGCGCGCCCTGCGCGGCGGGATAGGGGAGGCCTCCGGCCGGGTCGCTTTCGGGGCAGGGGACGGCCCTGCGGCCGGCCGGGGGCCAGGGGGGTATCAGGGCGGGTCCTGTTGTGGGGGCACAACCCACGACGGCGGGTGCCGCGGGTGTGGGAGTCGGTGCCGGTACGAGGTCCCGGCGCGTGCCGATACGCATACGAAAAAGCCGCCCCCAAGCCACGCAAGGAGAGAAACGGA
>NZ_JACEHE010000025.1 GCF_013778455.1 Streptomyces himalayensis subsp. himalayensis
CTGCGGGCCTGCGGCGGAGAGTATCGCGACTGATCGTTTGTGATCAGGAATCGCTCTCTTGACCGCCGTAGGCACTCAGCAGCCGGTCGTACTCCGCCTGGGTAAGGGGGAGTACCGAGCCGTGCTTGGCCTCAGGGGGCAGTCGGTAGCTCGTCGACGGGATCCACTTCCCGGAGTCGAGATCGGTCGTCTCGAACGGGACGTAGTTGCGGCCCCCGAACTCGTCGATGAACATGTACCACTTCTCCTCCGTGTTCGACTTGAACACGGCCGGGCCCTCACCACGGCTGACAGCCCCCTCGCCGATGCGGTCGGCCACGAAATCGTATGTGGTGGAGGTCAGTTCGCGGGACTTCTCGGCGATGATGAGCTTCCCGCTGGGCGCGGAAGGTGTCTGGTCCCGCTCGTCCTTCGTGTAGCGGTAGTACACCCCGTTGTGCTTGATCACCGCTGAGTCGATCACGGCGTGCCCCGGATCGTGCCAGAGGGTGGGCTCGCTGAAGGTGCGGAAGTCCGTGGTGGTGGCGTACAGCATCCTCTGGTAGCTCGTTCCGGTGTGGTCCGGGTCGTCCTGGGCGTAGAGCTTCGAGGCCCAGAAGACGACGTATGTGCCGAGTTCGTCCGCGTAGCAGGCCTTCGGCGCCCAGGTGTTGCCGGCGGTGTCGGGGGACACCTTGACGAGGCGCTGACCGGTCCAGTTCACCAGGTCGGAGGAGTCCCACACCACGATCGACTTGCTGCCGGCGCGCTCGGCTCTGTCCCAGGTGAGCTGCACCTGGTCCTCGGCGTCGCCGGATGTCCGCAGATCCGTTGCGATCAGGTGGAACCTGTCGCCGTCGGGGGAGCGGATCACGAAGGGGTCGCGTACTCCCCGGGTGCCGAGGCTGGAGGTCAGGATGGGTTCTCCGTCGTTCAGTTCCCGGTAGTGCAACGGGTCGTTGCCGTGGCTGAGTGCCATCCGGATCCGTTCGTCGTCGACTGACGGGTTACCGACGAAATAGACGAGCAGATAGCCGACGTAGACCGGTTTCGGCTGATGCACAAACACTCCTGAGTGTGGTGGGGGGCAGGTCCGGAGGGAGCGGCGATCCGCGGGCCTCGCGAAGGACACCGGCGCACGCGGCGAAGCGCCCTGCGCGGTGTCCTCACTGGTCAGCGGCTTCAGCCGCCCTGGTCGTGTCCGCTCTGCTCCGGCCTGCGGTGCGCCTGGGCCGACGTACCCGTCGGCAGGGAGATCGTGATCTGTGTGCGTTGCCCGGTGGTGAGGGAGACGTTCCGGGCATGTGGGCCCAGCATGGAGGGACCGACCTGTGCGGGGGTGGTGACGGCCGTGATGCCGCGGCGGCTGATCAGCGTGACGTCCTGGGTCCGGTCCGAGGTGACGGTCACCGTCGTGGTGCCGCCGGACAGATCCCAGTCCAGGCTGTGCACGCGGATTCCGCCCCGGCCCCGGATGCCGGTGATCGTGCCCTTGTCCCACTGCTCGGGCAGAGCGGGAAGGAGTTCCAGAACACCCGGCCTCGTGTAGAGCAGCGCCTCGGCCAGTACGGCGGGCAGGGCGTTCGCCGCGTCGGCGTTGTAGATGTCCCGCCCGGGATTGTGGGAGGTCATCAGCGACCGGAAGAGCATGTCACTGCCGATGATCTTCCGGAGGTTGTCGTACACCTGGGCGCCGTCCTTGAGTCGGGCGGCCGCCAGGGCGCGGTGCAGGCTGCCGTGTGCGGAGAGGTTCTGGTCTCCGCGCGGTTCGAGCGCTTTGAGTGCCGGGGGCACGAGGTCGGGGCGTTCCTCCGGGTTGATCTCGTGGAGGGGCCAGGCGGCGTACAGGTGCTGGATGTGGCGGTGGTCGTAGTGGTCGGTCAGGCCGGGCCAGGACCATTCGGCGAGCGCGCCGTCCTCGTTGATCCGGTAGTCGGGGATGCTGTCGAGCAGTGCCGTCCAGCGTTCGACGCCCTCGCCGCTGCCCTGTTCGACGCCGAGGGCGCCCGCGGCGTCGATGGCGGCCTGGAGGGCGTGTCTGCCGGCCGTGATGTCGCCGGTGGCGTTGACGGACAGGTGCTCGCCCGTGTTGCCCGGGGCGTTCTCCATGGAGAAGGACGGCACGAAGACCGCCTTGCCGTTCGTGTCCGTGCGGGTGAGGAAGTCCTCGTAGAACAGGGCCAGTTCCATCAGGGCGGGGCCGAGCTTGTCACGCAGGAACGCCTGGTCGCCGGTGACCTCGTAGTACTCCAGGAGCGGGTGGAGCAGCCAGTCGGCGCCGCCTGTCCAGCAGTGGCCGGGGAAGTCGCCGCCGTTGAAGTGCAGCATGTGGCCGTACTCGCCGTCGGTACGGGAGGGGGCGAGGAAGCCGCGGGCGCCGTAAAGGTTCCTGGCGTTGGTGCGCCAGTGGTCGAGCTGGCCGAGGATCAGGTCGAAGTAGCCCTCCATGAGCTCGGTCAGGTCGAGGATGTTGCCGCCGGCCACCTGGAGGTTGACGTTGGCGTCGGTGGTGAAGTCACCGGCCCAGGCGGCGGTCCACGCGCCCGTCCAGATGCCGGTCAGGCGGGGCGGCAGGATGCCGCTGGAGCTGAGGAAGAGGTAGCGGCCGCAGTCGTAGAGCCGTTCCAGCAGGGCGGGGTCGATGACGCCGCGGTCGGCGTTCTGACGGGTGATCAGCTCGGTGGTCGACAGGCGGCGGTCGGCCTCGGGGACGTTCAGGTCGAGGCGGGAGCGGTCGTACAGCTGTGAGTGGATCTTCGTGTGCCGGGCGAGCAGTACCTCGTAGTCGGCTTCCAGGGCGGCCAGCCCCGCGTGCAGGGGTCGGGCGTCCCAGGCGGTGGGCGTCTCGTACCTGTCCAGTCGGGTCAGGAGGGTGAGCCTTGCCGCCCCTGTCACGACGACGGTCGAGCCGCTGACGGCGACCGTGCCGCCGGTGGGCGCGACGCGGGTGACGCCCTCGTAGCCGTAGGCGCCCAATCCCTCGGGGTAGGTGCCGCGCAGGTTCAGCCACCCGGAGCCCTCACCCACGTCGACCAGGGTGGTGAACGTCATGCGGGTGTGCAGGGTGTCGCCCCCGCTGTGGATGGTCGCGGTGTCGTCGAGCGCGGTGTGCACGCCCAGGGTGACGTCGACGGTACGGCCCGGGGCCGGCACCAGTTCGTGGACGACGACCCGGTCAGCGCGGGAGACGAAGACCCGGCGGGACCAGGTGCCGTGCGCGTCCGTCCAGGCGGAGGTGACCTGGCCCGTGCGGAAATCGGTGACCCGGACGTATTCGTCGGCGACGGGGTCCTCTGCGGTGGCGATCCGCAGCTCGTACGCGGGGTGGTAGGTCTGTGTCCAGCGCAGCTCCCACCCGGCGGCGAAGTCCCGGGAGGCTCCGGCGTAGTCCCCGGCCAGCGCCTTGTCCCGCACCGCTTCCAGCCGGTCGGCGAGCACCGGCGGGGTGACGTCGCGGGTGCCGTTCGGCAGGACGAGGCGGTGGTGGTCGAAGACGATCTTCTCCAGCGCCGTGTCCCCGTACACCACGGCCCCGTATTCGCCGTTGCCGGTGAGGAAGCCGTCGGTCCACGAATCGGCGGGAGCGGTGTCATGGATCCCGCGGTCGGGGAGCGCGACCAGGCCCGGCGTGGGCGAGATCGTGTCGCCCCCGGAAGGGCGTACGGAGTGCATGGCTTTCCTGTCTTTCGTGCGGAGGAGCGTCACGGTTCGGCGAGGACACAGGGGTGCCGGGACGCGGCCGGACTTCGTGGGAGGGGTAGGCGTGGGGCGCCCCCGGCCCGGTCGGGGCCCGCGGCGATTCCCGGCACTGGGCCCGAGGGGCGAAGTCCCCTCGGGCCGGGTGGCGGTGGCCTCCACGGTGCCGAGAAGTCCGAGGAGGCCACCGGGGTTCGGTCAGCTCAACCGCGCGGCGACGGCTGCCCCCTCGCGTACGAAGACGGGGATGCGCTCCAGCGGGGCGTCCGCGTCGAGCGTCGTACCGCCGTCCACCACACGTCCGGTGACCGGGTCGAGCCAGCGCGCTCCGGACGGCAGGTACACCCGGCGGGTCCGCGCGCCCGCCTCGTACACGGGCGCCACCAGCACATCGGGCCCGAGCAGGAACTGGTCGTCCACGTCCCAGGCGCGCTCGTCGTCGGGGAAGTCGAAGAACAGCGGGCGCATCGGCGGGGCGCCGGTGCGGTGTGCCTCCTCGGACAGCTCCCTCAGGTACGGGCGCAGCCGCTCGCGGAGCAGCAGGTGCTCCCGGAGGATGCCGTACGCCTCTTCGCCGTAGGACCAGACCTCGTTCGGCCCGCCGGTCATGTCCGCGGAGAACGTGGGGTGGTTGGGCTCACGGTCGCCGTGCAGGCGCATGACGGGGCTGAAGGTGCCGTACTGGAACCACCGGATCAGCACCTCGCGATAGGCGGGGTCGTCCGGGTTGCCGCCGCCGAAGCCGCCGATGTCGGTGTTCCACCAGGGGATGCCGCTCATCGCGACGTTCAGCCCGGCCCTGATCTGGCGCGACAGGGAGTCGAAGGTGGTGGGGATGTCGCCGGACCACAGCGCGGACCCGTACTTCTGGCTGCCGGCCCACGCGGACCGGACCAGGGACAGCGGCCGGTCGTCGCCCGCCTCGGCCAGGCCCTCGGCGACCGTACGGGTGTGCAGCACGGGGTAGAGGTGCGCGGCCTCGGCGGCCGGCCCGGCCGCGTAGACGGCGCGCTCGGCGACCTCCCGGGTCAGGTCGGGCTCGCAGGCGTCCAGCCAGAAGCAACTCACGCCCAGCGCGTAGTAGTTGTCGTGCAGCCGCTGCCACAGCGCGGCGCGTGCTCCAGGGTGGGTGGCGTCGTAGTACGCCATGGGGCGCATCGGCTCCTCGGCGCTGCGCGACGGCCATGGGAAGGTGAGGAGGCCGCCGTCCGCGTCCTGTACGAGGTGTCCGGACGCGCGCAGTTCGTCGAACGTGTCACTGCCGGGCTCGACGGTCGGCCACACCGAGACCGCGAGCCGCACCCCGAGTTCGGTCAGCTCCTTGACCATGGCGGCGGGGTCGGGCCACTCGCTCTCCTCGAAGCGCCAGTCACCCATCTTCGGCCAGTGGAAGAAGTCGCAGACGATGACGGACAGCGGCAGCCCACGCTCCTTGTACTGCCGTGCCACCGCGAGGAGTTCGTCCTGGGTGCGGTAGCGCAGCTTCGACTGCCAGAAACCGGACGCCCACTCGGGGAGGAGGGGTGGGCGTCCGGTGACCAGGGTGTACGCGTCGATGATCTGGGCCGGGGTGTCGCCCGCGGTGACCCAGTAGTCGACGCGCCCGCCGCCGTCGGCGACCCACCGGGTGGTGTCGGCGCCGAGTTCGACGCGGCCTGTGGCGGGGTTGTTCCACAGCAGTCCGTAGCCGCGCGAGGAATGCAGGAAGGGGATGCTGGCCACGGTGTTGCCCTGGACGAGGTCGATCACACAGCCCTTCTGGTCCAGGAGCCCGTGCAGATGCTGCCCGAGGCCGTGCAGCCGCTCACCGTCGTACCCCTCGAAGTGCTGTTCCGTACGGCCGCCCGCCGCGTGGATGCGGGGACCGTCGTGGTGGTGGTACGGGGTCTTGTCGGCGAGCAGTTCACGGCCCGAGTCGGCGTGCAGGAACCTCAGCCGGCCGTGGGCCGAGGCCTCGACGGCGAGGCGGCCGTTGACCAGGCGGGCGGAGCCGTCGTCGGATACGGACAACTCGGCGTCGGGGGAGGGCGGGAGGCTCTCCAGCGCGCCGGGGGCCGCGGGATCGACGGTCCCCGAGGAGGCCCGCACCCGGACGCCGTGGGGTCCCCATGGCTCGATGCGGAGGATCTCTTCGGCGGTGTGGCGTTCCAGGCCCCCCGCGCGGATGTTGTAGGACAAGGGATTCCTCTGTTCTTCTCAAGGGCCGCTGAACAAGCTTGTGCGGCCTTGAACCCAAAGCTTGGATCTACACGTAACTTTGCGTGGCCGCTGTGCTCCGCCTGTGCGTGCACGTGCGTCTGCACCGTGCTGCCCAGGCGCCCGTCATTTCAGTCCCGAGGTGGCGATTCCGGAGACGAAGCCGCGTTGCATGATCAGGAACAGTACGAGCACGGGCACGACGTACATCACGGCGCCCGAGGCGACGAGGTTGGGCATTGGTTCGCCGTGCGCGTTGACGTAGCCGCCGGCGAGCTTCACCGCGAGTGTGGTGTGCGCGTCGTCCAGGAACAGCGCGGGGCCGATGTAGTCGCCCCATGTCCAGCTGAAGGAAAGGATCATGCTGGTGGCGATGACCGGCCACGACTGCGGCAGGAAGATCCGCAGGAAGATCCGGAAGGTGCCGCAGCCGTCGACGATTGCCGCTTCCTCCAGTTCCTTGGGCATGTTGCTGAAGAACTGCCGGAACAGGAAGATCAGATACGGTGCGCCGCACAGTCCCCACAGCACCCACGGCATGTAGGTGTTGACCAGATGGAGTTTGGAGAACATCAGGTAGGTCGGGATCAGGGTGATGATCGTCGGCATCATCATCGTCGACATCAGGACGCCGAAGATGGCCCGCTTGCCGGGGGCGTTGAGCCGGGCGAAGCCGAATCCGGCCCAGGCCGAGGCGAGGGTGACCAGCACGGCGTAGAGCGTGGCGATGGTCAAGGAGTTGCGGGCGTAGCCGAGGTAGTCGAACGTGGTCAGTGCCCCGGCGAAGTTGTCCGGGTTCGGGTCGTGGGGCCACCAGTGGATGGGCAGAACCCGCAGCTCGGAGGCGTCCTTGAGTGCGGTGACCGCCAGCCAGCCGAAGGGACTGAGGAAGAGCGCGAGCAGCGCCACCAGGAGCATGTAGATGGCACTGCGGCGGGCGAAGACCATCACGCGTCTCCTATCGTGCGGGGCTTGTTCTTCGCCGATTCCGGCTCCACGGAGTAGAAGACGGCGCTCTTGCTGATTTTGAAGAGCAGGAGGGTGACGAGGATGATGATGGCGAAGAGGACCCACAGCATCGCCGAGGCGTAGCCGTAGCGTCCGTTGGCGAAGAACTGGGCGAAGACGTCGATCATGTAGAAGTAGTTGCTCTGGGGGACGGACGTCACCCCTGCCGGGGTGGGGTTGAGGGCGATCAGCAGCGGCGCGAAGCTCTGCAGCGTTGCGATGATTCCGGTGACGACCTGGAAGAAGATCACCGGGCTGAGCAGCGGCAGGGTGATGCGGGTGAAGGACTGAAAGGAGCTGGCGCCGTCGACCCGTGCCGCCTCGAGGAGTTCTCTGGGGATGTCCTGCAGGCCGGCCAGCGAGACGATCATGACGTTGCCGACGCCCCACATCGTCAGCACGATCAGCACCCAGCGGGCGTAGGGATCGGTCAGCCAGGAGATGCCGTTGATGCCGAGGAGGTCCAGCACGCCGTTGGCCGCGCCCGAGTCGCGGTCGAAGATGAGCTTGAAGGTGAGTGCCGCGCCGACCGGCGGGACGACGGCGGGCAGGTAGAGCAGGGTGCGGAACAGGCCGCGGGCGCGGATGGGCTGGTTGACCAGCACCGCCAGGATCAGTCCGGCAAGGATCGACAGCGGCACGGTGATTCCGGTGAACACCGCGGTACGGCCCAGGGAGGCCAGCGTGTCCGGGTCGGTGAAGACCTCACGGTAGTTGGCCAGGCCGACGAAGCGGCTGCGGTTGGACAGGCCGTCGGAGTTGGTGAAGCTCAGCCACAGCGCGTAGCCGAGCGGGTAGGCCGTCAGGCCCAGGAAGCCCAGCACCCAGGGGCCGGTGAACGCGTAGAACGCGCCCTGCCTGCGCTGCCTGAGGGAGAGCCGCTTGCGGCGCGGGCGGGCGGCCGCCCCCGAAGACGGGGACGGCACGACCCGGGCGGAGTCCTTCAGGAGCTGTCCGCTGCTCACCCCACCAGCTCCTTGCCCTGGGAGATCGCGGCGTTCATCTGCTTGTTCAGCGTGTCCGCGACCTTCCCGGCCGAGGTGCCTGACTTGACCGCACCCGGCAGCACCTTGTTGATCACCGCATCCAGGGCGGTCGACTGCACGTACGGAGTCATCGACATCACCTGCAGATACGGCAGCTCCTGCTCCTGCACCGCAAAGGCCTGCTTCTGGAAGGGCGTGGCCTGCGGCATCATCGAGCGCATCGACTTCAGCGCCGGGATACCCCAGCCGCCGCCGGCCCGCT
Organism: Streptomyces himalayensis subsp. himalayensis; assembly: GCF_013778455.1. GTDB lineage: Bacteria > Actinomycetota > Actinomycetes > Streptomycetales > Streptomycetaceae > Streptomyces > Streptomyces himalayensis. Next base: position 8,128 of record NZ_JACEHE010000025.1, read on the forward strand.
CCTTGGCCGGCTTGCCGCCCATGTACCACTCGAAGAGCTTCCAGGCGACGTCCTTGTTCTTGGCCTCCTTGGGCATCCAGTAGCCGGTCGCGCCGAAGCAGGGGCTGATGCGGTGGCCGCCCAGCAGCGGCGCGGGCGCGAAACGGGTGACCTTGGCGAGTTTGGCGTCAGCGCCGATGGACCCGCCGAACCAGTAGCCGTCGCTGGCCATCGCCATCCGGTTGGCCTGGAAGGTGGGCCAGTCCCAGCCGTCCGGGTTCGGGTTGACCGGGCTCGGGCCGATGTTGGCCTTGGCATACTCCAGATACCAGCTCAGCGCCTTCAGCGCCTCGGGCGAGGAGAAGTCGACAGAAGCCAGGTCATCGGCGAACAGGCTGCCGCCCGCCGAGGCCGTCATCTGCTGGAACATCTGGATGTTGCCGCCCCCGGCATTCATGCCGTAGACCTTCACCTTGCCCAGCCGCCGCTTGACCAGCTGCTTGCCCAGATCCAGCCACTCGTCGTACGACAGCGGCTTGCTGGCGCTGGGGTGGTCCAGGTTCGCGGCGTCGAACATGTCGGTGCGATACCAGAACATCGCGTCCTGGCTCCAGTCCTTCGTGAAGCCATAGCGCGGGCCCGACCCCTGCTTCTTGCCGTCGAAACGCCACAGATCATTGACCGGGTCCAGGTCGGAGGCCTTGAGCACCGAGCTCTTGGCGAAGTATGGGTCCAGATCAGTCATCAGCCCGCGAGCGGCGAAGTACGGCGTGTCCAGCGCCCCGTAGCCACGGACCAGGGCCGGCGGGTTCTTGCTGGCCAGCATGGCGTTCAGCTTCGTCGGGTCATAGGCGATGAGGCTGATCTTCACACCCAGCGTCTGCGCCGCGTACGCGATGACCTCCTTACTGCCCAGCTCACTGTCGTTACTCATGACGGTGAGTGTCGTCTTACCGCCACCCCCGCCCGAACCGCTGCCGTCGGAACCACTCCCGTTGTCGACGGAAGCGGCACAGGCGGACAGCGCGGACGCGCCGAGCGCGGCACCGGCGGAGACGGCGAGGAAACGCCGTCTGTCGAGAGAGACTGAGGACGAAATAGGCATGCCTGTGAAACCTTTCGTGCGGATGCATACAGGGGATGCGGACAGACGAGTGCTGCGCGCAGGAAGGCATGAGGAGAGCGGGCGGGAGCGCGCGGTCTGCACTCAGCCGTGGTGCGGGGCCTCTTGCACCATGCGGTCTGCGCCTCGGTACGTCGACGGGATCAGACGCCGCCCCGTCCCAGGGGCGGTCGGCAGCGCTGCCCATGCGTGGGCAGGCTTCCCAGTGTCGAGCGAGGCAGTGAACGCCGTAGCTGAACGGCATGCCCGAGGACGGAGGAAGGACCAGGCTGGTCCTGCATCCGGCGCTTCATCGGGAACACGGGCAGTGGCACGGGTGTCCCGGCGGCTGCCGGGCATTTTCAGGATCGCTTCATCGCGCACCTCTCCCACCGTCGGCTTCCGCCGGCGCGGCAGTTCTGAGTGTTGGGGGAGATAGTCCCGGATCGTCGGCTCGGCGGAAATATAGGTCCGGCAAAGGCCGCACCGCGAAACCGGTCACTGAAGGGACTTCGGCGAACGTTAGGTGCGTCCATTCGAGGGTGTCAAGAGGGTTGGATTACCCCGCCGGCGAGGGCTGACGATCCTACGGCTGAGCAAGTCGGTGCACGGCTCTTGACGCCTGGGGCATCACGGTGGCAGATTTTTTTACCGGTACAAGCAAGCCCCGCACAGTGGGTCATTACTGACCCGCCAGAGCCGCGTGGCCGGCCGTGCCGTGCTGCACCTGCTCGCAACCCGACGGCCCGACGGCCCGAGGTCTGAACACGCCACCACATCACCGCTGGAGTACGTCCGTGCCAACTCCCACCGTGGTCATCACCGTCGGCATCGAGCGACCGAAGATCAGCCGCAACCTGAAAGGCCACGTCACCGAGCAGCTGGGCCGCTGCGGCCAGGGCGGCCTACGGGGCGAGCAGGACTCGCCGATGTTCAGCAGGAGCGGCATCCGCCTGGGCTTCGTGTGGCCCCTGCGCATCTCGGACATCCCCAACTCGCGTCGGCCGGAGGGCTGTTTCGCCGACGCCCGCGGCCGGAGGGACGGAACCGGTCCGCCAGGCGAGCGGCCGAGACGGCACCCCCGTGACCGAGGGCGAGGTCGTCGCTCACGGGGCCTTCATGAACGAGCGCACGCCGCCGCACGGCTCGCGAGATGTGAGCCGAGACGGGACCCTGAATCGCTCATGCCGACACAGGGCAGAAAGACGTATAGGATTCTGTGCGCTGTCTTTCCGTGCCGGAGAAAGAATTCTTTTTCACCGGGGCACGGCACAGGCAAATGCCGGACGCAGTATCCGGGTGAGACCCAAGACCGCAGACCGGGGGCGAACGTGGCAACGATTCGGGATGTCGCTAAGGCGGCCGGAGTCTCGGCGATGACCGTCTCGAACGTCATCAACGATCACCCGAACGTGCGCCCGGCAACGCGGGAGAAGGTCCTCGAGGCAATGGCGCGGCTCGACTACCGCGTCAACGTCGCGGCCCGCAATCTCAGCAAGGGCCGCACCGGCACCATCGGACTCGCCGTCCCCCAGGTGAACAGCCCCTATTACAGCCGGCTCGCCACCACCGTCATCACCGCGGCCGAGCGTCACAACCTGAGGGTGAGCATCGAGCAGACCGGCGCGTCGCGGGAGAACGAACTCGCCGCGCTGTCGCTGTCACGTAACCGTCTCTACGACGGGCTCATCCTCTGCGCCGCAGGACTGGGGCCGGCCGATGCCGAGCGGCTCAAGGTGGATCACCCGGTGGTCATCCTGGGCGAGCGGAGCTTCGGCGGTCCCGTGGACCATGTCGCCATGCCCAATGTCGACGCCGCCGAGGCGGCCACCGGCCACCTGATCGAGCGGGGCTGTCGACGTATCGCGATCCTCTGCGGGGGCATCGACGAAGTCGACACCTCCGGCCTCCGGCTCAGGGGCTACCGGCAGGCGCTTGAAAAGGCCGGCCTGCCTGCGGATCCGGCCCTGACACAGACGGTGGACAAGCCGGACATGGCCGAGGGTGCCGAACGGGCCCGGAAGATGGTCGAGAGCGGACTCGACTTCGACGGCTTGTTCTGCGAGAACGACTCCGTGGCCATGGGTGCGCTGCGGGGCCTGGCAAGTGCCGGGGTGCGGGTGCCGGAGCAGGTCAAGGTCATCGGCTTCGACAACGTCAAGGAGAGCGAGTTCCTCGTCCCTTCGCTGTCCACCGTCGACCCCGACCACGACGCGATGGCCGAACGGGCGGTCGACCTCCTGATCAGGCGCATCGAGGCGACCGAGCCCGGAGCGGAGCACGAAGAGTTCGTCAGCTCCTTCTCCCTGGTGATCCGGGAGTCGACAGGCGGCTGAGCGGGCCGTCCGGGCGTGGCCGTCCAGGGTCGCGCACTTGGGCAAGGCGTACGATCGCCGGCCCTGCCGAGCCCCGTCGGTCCAGCCTCCCCGAGGTCCCCGCGGCGCTGACCGCCGTTGCCACAGGCAGGCCCTTCCCTGTTCCTCCGTGCCCACCCTCACGCCTCGCCTCGCCTGGCCGCCGACCGGGAAGCGAGTGCCGCCGCCGCACCGCCCCGGTTCTTCAGACCACTCCACAGACAAGGGAGACCACCGGTGAACGCCGTAGCCGACGCCCCCCTGTTCCGCGACCCCGTATATGACGGGGCGGCAGACCCCGTCGCCGTCCACCACCGCCAAAGCGGCGAATGGTGGCTCGTCTACACCAACCGCCGCGCCACAGCCCCAGGCCCTGGCTTCGCCTGGGTGCACGGTACCGACTTGGGCGTGGCCGCCTCCGCAGACGGCGGCCGCACCTGGACATGCCGGGGCACTCTCACCGGCTTGGAAACCGAGTGGGGGAGAAACACCTTCTGGGCACCGGAGATCATCTGGCACGACGGCCTGTACCACATGTACGTCAGCTACATCCGCGGCGTACCCGACTCCTGGACCGGAGCCGCCCACATCCGCCACTACACCAGCCCCGACATGCTGGAGTGGACGTATCTCGGGGAGCTCGACCTCGACTCCGACCAGGTCATCGACGCATGCGTGTACCCACTGCCGGGCGGTGGCTGGCGGATGTGGTTCAAGGACGGTTCCCGGGGCTCGATCACCTGCGCCGCCGACAGCCCCGACCTCTACCACTGGCGGCCCACCGGCGTGGTGCTCGATCACCGCGGGCACGAGGGCCCCAACGTCTTCGAGTTGGGCGGCCACTACTGGATGATCGTCGACGAGTGGCGCGGACAGGGAGTGCTGCGGTCGGACGACCTGACGACCTGGGAACACCAGGGGCTGATCCTGGACTCTCCGGGCAGCCGTCCCGACGACGGCAACATCGGCCTCCATGCCGACGTGGTCGTCCAGGGAGAGACGGCCTACATCTTCTACTTCACACATCCCGGCCGCCCCGCATACACCAACGATGACGACGGCACCCTGGCCACCCGCCGCTCCTCGCTCCAGGTCGCCGCCGCACGAGTCGTCGACGGCAGACTGCACTGCGACCGCGATGAGCCCGTCCGACTCGATCTGACCGCCATGCCGTAGGTCTTCCGAGCGCGAGTCGCAAGGACAGCGCCTGTCGCCGGCGTGCTCGACACCGCGTATGCCGGTGCGGCAAGCGCTTTCTCAAGTAGTCGCAGTCGTCAAGTAGTCGCAGTCGTCAAGTAGTCGCAGTCGTCGAGTAGTCGCACTCGTCTCAGGGCCACCGGCCGAGTACCAGGCCCGAAGGCCACACCAACCATTCGACCCCGCCACGGAGGGCGTTCCATGACCCTGCACACCCCGACGAGCCAACGGCTTGCTTCGTTCAGCCCCGGCGAGGGGCGTCTGGCGCCGAGGGCGAGCGCCCGCAGCGACGTCCGGAGGCTCGATCTGGACGGTCGGTGGCGGTTCCGGCTCAGGCCTTCGGTCCGGGAGATGACCGAAGGGTTTCAGGAGGCCGGGTTCGACGACTCGGCATGGGACCACCTGCGCGTTCCCGGCATGTGGCAGATGGAAGGCCTGCGTGACGAGAACGGAGACCTCCTGGACGCGGGGCAGGGCCGCTTCGGTCTGCCCGCCTACACCAACATCGTCTACCCCTTCCCGGTGGATCCGCCGCACCCGCCGGAGGACAACCCCACCGGCGAGTACCGCCGGGAGTTCACTCTCGACTCCGTCGCTCCCGGCGCGCGCTGGGTGCTGCGTTTCGAGGGTGTGGACTCGCACTTCACGGTCTGGCTGAACGGCACGGAGCTCGGCTGGGCGACGGGCAGCCGGCTGCCCGCCGAGTTCGATGCCACCCCCGCGCTGCGGGAGGGCCGCAATGTAGTGGCCGTCCGGGTCCATCAGTGGTCCGCCGGGAGCTACCTCGAAGACCAGGACATGTGGTGGCTCTCCGGTATCTTCCGCTCCGTCCACCTGATCGAGCGGCCCGCGGGTGCCATCGGCGACCACTTCGTGCACGCGGACTTCGACCACCGCACCGGCGAGGGACTGCTGCTCGTCGAGTGCGACGTCCCCGCCGTGATGGACATCCCCGAACTCGGCGTCACCGGCCTGCCCGCGGGCGAGCCGCACAGGATCGCGCACGTCGAACCTTGGACGGCCGAGACGCCCCGGCTGTACGCGGGCACACTCCGGTCCGAGGGGGAGACGCTCACCCTCTCCGTGGGCTTCCGCACCGTGAAGATCGTCGACGGGACCATCACCGTCAACGGCTCGCCCATCCGCTTCAGGGGCGTCAACCGGCATGAATGGCACCCGGAGACCGGCCGCACCCTCGATCTGGAGACCATGCGCGCCGACGTTCTGCTGATGAAACAGCACAACATCAACGCGGTCCGCACCAGCCACTACCCGCCCGACTCCCGATTCCTCGACCTGTGCGACGAGTACGGCCTGTGGGTGATCGACGAATGCGACCTGGAGACACACGGGTTCGGCATGCTCGGCTGGAAGAACAACCCGTCCGCCGACACCCGCTGGCGCGACGCCCTCATGGACCGGGTCCAGCGGATGGTCGAACGCGACAAGAACCACCCCAGCGTCGTCATGTGGTCGATGGGCAACGAAGCCGGCGAGGGTGACAACATCCGGGCGATGGCCGAGTGGACCCGCCGCCGCGACCCGGACCGCCTCGTCCACTACGAGGGCGACTACGACAGCCCCTACGTGGATGTCTACAGCAGGATGTACGCCCCCCTCGACGAGGTCGCCCTCATCGGGATGCACGCCGAGCCCCGCACCGTCGACGCCGCGGCCGACTCACACCGCCGACGGCTGCCGTTCATCCTCTGCGAGTACGCGCACGCGATGGGCAACGGCCCGGGCGGCCTGTCCGAGTACGAGGAGCTGTTCGACCGGTATCCCCGGCTGCACGGCGGCTTCGTGTGGGAGTGGATCGACCACGGCATCCTCCAGAAGACCACCGAGGGCCCGGACGTCGGCCGGCCCTTCTACGCCTATGGGGGCGACTTCGGTGAGGTGGTCCACGACGGCAACTTCATCGCTGACGGACTGGTCTTCCCCGACCGCACGCCCTCGCCAGGCCTCGTCGAGTACAAGGCCGTCATCGCCCCCGTACGTATGCGACTGGAGCACGCGCCGAACCGGCTGGCGCTGCTGATCCGCAACGGCTTCGACTTCCTCGACACATCCCTCCTCGCCTTCGGCTGGCGCCTGGAAGCCGACGGGAGCCTGCTGGCGGACGGCGTCCTGGACCTGCCGCCGATTCCGGCCCGTGCGAGCCATGAGGCGGCCCTCGACGAAGTGGTCACCACGGTTCCGTCGGCCGGCGGCGAACAGGTCCTGACCGTGCGTGCCGTGCTGGCCAAGGACCACAACGGGGTCCCGGCCGGACACGAGATCGCCTTCACGCAGCTGGTGCTGCCGATGCCCGGAAAGCCGTGCCGCAACCCGGTCCCCGTCCCCCCGCAGCGCACGGCAGGGGGATGGACATTGGGTGAGGCTGAGTTCACCGCCCACGGCGAACTCGTCCGGCTCGGCGACCTGGCGCTGGTCGCTCCCCGACTCGACCTCTGGCGAGCCCCCACGGACAACGACCGCGGCGGAGAAGGACACGTACGGGTGTGGAGGGAACTGGGCCTGCACCGGCTCGTGCACCGCACCGTCGACTGCGCCGTCCACGGTGAGCAGTTGGTCGTCGACACCGTCAGCCGGGCCGCCGGCCAGGACGGAGGCATGGTGGGCCGCTGGACGTGGACCGCATACGACTCCGGAGCCCTCGAGCTGAAGCTGGACCTCACCCCGACCGGCCAACTCGACACCGGCCGTGGGGATGCGCGCCACGGGGAGGTGCTGCCGCAGCCGGCCACTCTGCCGAAACTCGGGATCCGGCTCGGTCTGCCGGGCGGCGCGGCAGGCCTCGACTGGTACGGGTACGGGCCCGGCGAGTCCTACCGCGACAGCGGGCGGGCCGCGCGCCTCGGCAGGTTCCACGCCACCGTGGAGGAACTGCAGACCCCCTATGTGCGGCCTCAGGAGAACGGCAACCGCAGCGGCGTGCGCGAAGCGGCGATCCGCTGGGCTGACGGCCAGGTGCTGGACCTCTCCGCACCCACCGGCATCGACCTGTCCCTGCGGCCGTGGACGGCCGAGGCGATGGAAGCGGCACAGCACACCAGCGACCTCGTCCCGGACGGCACCCTCTGGCTCACCCTCGACCTGGCCCACCACGGGCTCGGCAGTGCCTCATGCGGCCCGGACGCCTTTCCGCAGCACCGTCTTCACCCCCACTCGGCGACCCTCACCGTCCGCTTCCACATCGGTGACACGGAAGGGACGCCGGCCTGAACCGCCAGGAACCGATGCGCGACGGCTGGCCCACGCTCAAGCAGCTCTGCGGAAAGGACCCCATGAGCACCCGTACTGCCGAGGCTGTTCCCACCCGCCCGGCCCGCTTCACCCTCGACCCCGCTTTCACCGTCGGCGAGGTCAACCCCCGCCTCTTCGGCTCCTTCGTCGAACACCTCGGCCGCTGCGTTTACACCGGAATCTTCGAGCCGGACCACCCCTCGGCCGACGAGGCGGGCATGCGCACGGACGTACTGGACCTGATCCGCGAGCTCGGCGTCACCACGATCCGTTACCCCGGCGGTAACTTCGTCTCCGGCTACAAGTGGGAGGACTCGGTCGGCACGGTGGAGTCGCGTCCGCGCCGCCTCGACCTCGCCTGGAGGTCGACCGAGACCAACCGCTTCGGCCTGTCCGAGTACATCGCCTTCCTGAAGAAGATCGGCCCGCAGAGCGAGCCGATGATGGCGCTGAACCTCGGCACGCGCGGCGTCGCCGAGGCCCTGGAACTCCAGGAGTACGCCAACCACCCGGTCGGCACGGCCCTGTCCGACCTCCGCGTCTCCCACGGCGACAAGGAACCCTTCGGCATCCGGCTGTGGTGCCTCGGTAACGAGATGGACGGCCCCTGGCAGACCGGCCACAAGACCGCCGAGGAGTACGGCCGCATCGCCGCCGAGACGGCCCGCGCCATGCGCCAGATCGACCCGTCCGTGGAACTGGTCGCCTGCGGCTCCTCCTACCAGGGCATGCCCACCTTCGCCAAGTGGGAGGCGACGGTCCTGCAGGAGACGTACGACCTCGTCGACTACATCTCCCTGCACGCCTACTACGAGCCCAGGGACGGCGACGTCGACTCCTTCCTCGCCTCCGCCGTCGACATGGAGTCCTTCATCGAGAACGTGGTCGCCACCTGCGACCACGTAGGCGCGAGGCTCAAGTCGAAGAAGCAGATCAACCTCTCCTTCGACGAGTGGAACGTCTGGTACACCGCGGAGTGGCTCGCGATCGAGAACTCCGCCTCGCGGGACTGGGCCGAGGCACCCCGTCTGCTGGAGAACCACTACAGCGTCCTGGACGCCGTGGTCTTCGGCTCCCTCCTGATCGCCCTGCTCCGCCACGCGGACCGGGTGACCGTCGCCTGCCTCGCCCAGCTCGTCAACGTCATCGCCCCGATCCTGACCGAGCCGGGCGGCCCGGCCTGGCGGCAGACGACGTTCTTCCCCTTCGCGCAGGCCTCGAAATACGGCCGCGGCCAGGTCCTGGACGTGCGTGTGGACTCACCGACGTACGAGACGGAGAAATACGGCGAGGCCGACCTGCTGCACGCCACCGCCGTGGGCGCTGAGGACGGTTCGGTCACCGTCTTCGCCGTCAACCGCAGCCGCACAGAATCCCTTCCCCTGCAAGTCACCCTGAACGGCCTCGCGTTGACGTCGGTCGTCGAACACAGCGCACTCGCCGACGCCGACCCCGACGCCCGCAACACCCTCACGGATCCGGCACGCGTGACACCGCACCAGGTCTCCGGGACCACCCTGAGCAACGGCACCCTCAGCGCCGAGCTCGAACCGCTGTCCTGGAACATGATCCGGCTCGCCCAGTACTTCAGTCCGCCAGCTTGACGCCTGACAGCGGCCCGAGCAGACACGCACGGGCCGAGGCAACCGACTCCACCCAGATCAGGCGACCTCACCATGTGCTTCGGCGCGACGCTACGGGCGTTCGACGACAGCGACCGATGACGTGGGGCCGCACATCAGGCAACCCGTGTTCCCACACGGCTGCCGCCTTGCACGAATCACCCTTCCAGAAATCGTTACTTGTCACTCGTACTCCAGGAGCCGACATGATGAACTCGTCCCTGTCCCGGCGCAGCGCCCTGACGGCCGCCGGTGCCGTCGCAGCTTCCGCCACCGGCCTCGTGGGCGTTGCCCGCGGCGCCACCCCGGCGGCGGAGGCGTCCGACGCCGCGGGCGACAGAGTGGTTGTCCACCCGACCCTCCCGCAGGTCCCCCTCAACACCGCCTTCACCGTCAAGGTCCGCCCGGCCGGCGGCACCTGGCAGACGCTGGACGTTTACCGGGTCAGGCTCGCGCTCATCAACCCGATCACCGCCCGCAACGAGGCCCCGCTTTCATCGATGGCGGCCTTCGACTTCTCCGGCACCGTCGAGGTCGAGGTCACCTACAACCCCGGCGGTTTCGAAAAGGTCCGCATCCGCCCGGACTCCTACGGCATCAAGCCCGAGGTGCTCGGCAGCACCGCCCGCTTCACCCTCGACCGCCCCCGCAACCTCGTCATCCAGGTCGACGACAAGATCTTCGACTGCCTGCACCTGCTCGCCAACCCCATCGAGCAGGACCCGCCCCAGCAGGGCGACAAGAAGGTCATGTACTTCGGGCCCGGTTACCACACCCGCCCCGACGGCAAGCTGACCGTGCCCGATGGCACCACCGTCTACCTGGCCGCCGGCGCCGTCCTCACCGCGAACGTGATCTTCGAGGGGGTGGAGAGTGGCCGCCTGATCGGCCGCGGCGTCATCTACACCCGCACCGGCGGCGCGATCTCCGTCCACGACTCCCAGAACGTCCACATCGACGGCATCACGGTCCTCAACCCTCGGTACAACTCGGCCAACGTCGCCGAGTCCAACAACGTCACCATCACCAACCTGCGCTCCTTCAGCGCCGACGGCTGGGGCGACGGCATCGACATCTACTGCTCCGAGAACGTCACCATCGACGGCTGCTTCCTGCGCAACTCCGACGACTGCATCGCCATCTACACGCACCGCAACGACTGGTACGGCGACACCCGCAACATCACCGTCAAGAACTGCACCCTCTGGGCCGACGTCGCCCACCCCATCAACGTCGGCATCCACGGCAACCCCGACCCCAACGCCCCCGAGGTGTTGGAGAACCTGCGCTTCGAGAACATCGACATCCTCGACCACCGCGAGCCGCAGGTGAGCGCCCAGGGCTGCATCGCCCTCAACCCCGGCGACGGCAACCTCATCCGCGATGTCAGGTGCGACAACATCCGCGTCGAGGATATCCGCTGGGGCCAGCTCGTCCAGATGCGGGTCACCTACATGCCGAAGTGGAACACCGCACCCGGCCGCGGCATCGAGAACGTCTACATCAAGGACCTCAGCTACAACGGCACCCACGCCGACCTGTCGATCATCGTCGGCCTCGACGCGGACCACGTCATCAAGGACGTCACCTTCGAGAACCTCCGTATCAACGGCAGGGTGATCCGCGACAGCGGGGGCAAGCCCGCGTGGTACCTGGCCTCGGACGGCGTGCCGATGTTCGTCAACGAGCACGTGCAGAACCTCCGGTTCCTCACCACCGAGGAGGCCGCCGCGCAATGAGTCTCCAGGCGCCCGGAGCGGCCGGCCCCTCACTGTCCAATCCGGGCGCCGAGGAGCCCGCCGAGGTGACACGCGACTAGCGCGGGGGAGCGGTCGGCGAGCCGACCGCTCAGCCTGCACACACCGCGCTCGGCCACACCGCCGAGGCCTACGACGATCCGGACTTCCGCGCCCATCTCCTCGGCGGACTCCGCCACGTGGCACGCCTGCCGTGATCGCCCGCGGCCGCAGCGCACAGCAAGGACCGGACCACCCCGGTGTGATCGTGGGACGACAGCACCCGGGTGGCCCGCACGGCACGACGTCTCCGAAGGTCCGACTCCCTACCAGACAGGAGAGACACCGTGAGCCGCACAAATACGCACAAAGCGCAGTCTGCCGACGGAATCAGCCGGCGCGGGATGCTGAAGGCCGCCGGCGGGCTCGCCCTCGCCTCAGCGGCGGGCACCGGCGCCGCAACCCTCCTCGGCGGCACGGCCAGCGCCGCCCCGGCCACCTTCACCCACCCCGGCATGCTCCACACCCAGGCCGACTTCGACCGCATGCGCGCGATGGTGAACGCGGGCTATCAGCCCTGGAAGGCGGGCTGGGACCGGCTGGTCGCCAACGGCCACTCGGCCGCCGGCTGGACCCCCCGACCGCAGAAGATGGTCTTCCGCGGCGGCTCGGACCCGCAGAACTACCCGATCCTCTACAACGACATCCACGCCGCGTACCAGAACGCGCTGCGCTGGAAGGTCACCGGCAACACCGCACACGCCGACACCGCGCGGGACATCTGCAACGCCTGGTCGGGGACGCTGGAGGGCATCGGCGGAGGCTCCGAAGTCGTGCTCCTGGCGGGCATCTACGGGTACCAGTTCGCCAACGTCGGCGAGATCATGCGCGGCTACCCCGGCTTCGACCTGGCCCGTTTCAAGGCCATGATGCTCACCTACTTCTATCCGGCGAACCACGACTTCCTGAACCGCACCACCAATTGCTGGGGCCATTACTGGGCGAACTGGGACCTGTGCTCCATGGCCTCGCTCATGGCCATCGGGATCCTCTGCGACGACCCGGCCAAGTTCGACGAGACGGTGGACTACTTCTACAACGGCGCAGGCAACGGCTCGCTGGCCAACGCGATCCCCTACGTCTACAACGACGTGGGCCTGGCCCAGTGGCAGGAGAGCGGACGCGACCAGGCCCACAGCATCATGGGCATCGGCCTGATGGGCACCATCTGCGAGATGGCCTGGAACCAGGGCGTCGACCTCTACGCCGCGGACGACTCCAGGTTCCGCAAGGCATGCGAGTACGTCGCGCGGTACAACCTCGGCTACGACGTGCCGTACACCACCTACATCTGGAGAAACGGCCCGCACTGCGTGGAAACGGCGCAGACCGTCATCTCCGAAAGCGGCCGTGGCCAGTGGCGCCCGGTCTGGGAGCGGGTCTACCACCACTACGCCATCAGGCGCGGCATGGCCATGCCGAACACCGGCGACATGGTGGCCCGCGTCAGGCCCGAGGGAGGCGGCGGCGACTACGGCACGACCAGCGGCGGCTTCGACGAACTCGGCTTCGGCACGCTGGCCTACGCCCGGGAGTCCGGCACGGCCACCCTGCCGACCGGCGCCCGCTCGCTCCAGTCGGTGAACCTCCCCACCCGCTACATCCGCCACCAGAACTACCTCGGCTACCTCCACGAGGTGACCGCCGCCAGCACCACCCAGGTCAAGCAGGACGCCACGTTCACGATCGTCCCCGGCCTCGCGGCCCCCAACGGCTACTCCCTCCGCGCCGCCAACGGCCAGTACCTGCGCCACAACAACTTCCGCATCCGCCTCGCCGCCGACGACGGCACGGCCGCCTTCCGCTCGGACGCCACCTTCATCCCACGCCCCGGCACCGCCAGCGGCAGCGTCCGGCTGGAGTCGTCCAACTTCCCCGGCCGCTTCCTGCGCCACCGCAACTACGAGCTGTGGCTCGACTCCTACGACGCCACCCAGCTCTTCCGCGACGACAGCTCCTTCCGGGCCGTCACACCCTGGGCCTGAGCCGCTTCGCGCCGGCGGCGGCCGTGCCGGCACTCGGCCCGGCGAGATCCCGTACGCCTCTCGGGGCCTCGTCGTCTCGTTCGCGGGTCCTACGAGACCGTCTCCGCCCCGCGGCCGCATCACAACCGAGTGCCCCACCCAACCCCGCGGAACAGGAGCCGCAAACGCCGAGATCCCGCCCTCGCAAGAGCAGCTTCCGCGTCGGCCGCGGCGTGTACCGCCGCGGCCGCTTCATCCACTCGTTCTACAGGAGCCGACATGATGAATTCGTCCCTGTCCCGGCGCAGCGCCCTGACGGCCGCCGGTGCCGTCGCCGCTTCCGCCACCGGCTTCGTGGGCGTTGCCCGCGGCGCCACCCCGGCGGCGGAGTCGGACACCACCGGCGACAGCGTCGTGATCCACCCGACCCTCCCGAGCGTCCCCCTCAACACCGCCTTCACCGTCAAGGTCCGCCCGGCCGGCGGCACCTGGCAGAGACTCGACGTCTACCTGGTCAAGCTGGACCTGATCGACGCCCTGACCGGCGGCCGCCGGGCCCAGAACTCCTCCGTGGCCATGTTCGACTTCTCCGGCACCGTCGAGGTCGAGGTCACCTACAACCCGGGCGGTTTCGAGAAGGTCCGTGTCCGTCCCGACTCGTACGGCATCAAGCCCGAGGTGCTCGGCAGCACCGCCCGCTTCACTCTGGACCGGCCCCGGAACGTCGTCGTCCAGGTCGACGACAAGATCTTCGACTGCCTGCACCTGTTCTCCAACCCCATCGAGGAGAACCCGCCCGCCGAGGGCGACCCGAAGGTCATGTACTTCGGCCCCGGCCTGCACACCCCTCCCGACCGGATGCTGAAGGTGCCCAGCGGCACCACCGTCTATCTGGCCGCCGGTGCGGTCCTCGTCTCCGAGGTGATCTTCGAGGGGGTGGAGAACTGCCGGCTGACCGGCCACGGCGTCCTCCGCAACGACACCGGCGGCTCGATCGGCATCCGCGACTCCGAGAACATCCACGTCGACGGCGTCACCCTCCTCAACTCCCGGTACAACGTCCAAATCGCCGAGTCGGAGAACGTCTCCATCACGAACCTGCGCGCCTTCACCCACTTGGCCTGGGGCGACGGCATCCAGCTCTACTGCTCCGAGAACGTCACGATCGACGGCTGCTTCCTGCGCACGTCCGACGACTGCATCGCCCTCTACACCCACCGCTGGGAGTTCTACGGCGACACCCGCAACATCACCGTCAAGAACTCCACCCTGTGGGCCGATGTCGCCCACCCGATCAACATGGCCGTGCACGGCAACGACGACCCCGCCAACCACGAGGTGCTGGAGAACCTGAACTTCACCAACATCGACATCCTCGACCACCGCGAACCACAGGTGATCGCCCAGGGCTGCCTCGCCATCAACGCCGGCGACGGCAACCTCGTCCGGGACGTCAGGTTCGACGACATCCGCGTCGAGGACTTCCGCTGGGGCCACCTCGTCCACATGCAGGTCTCCTTCAACCCGAAGTGGAACCAGGTTGCCGGCCGCGGCATCGAGAACGTCTACATCAAGGACCTCACCTACAACGGCACCAACGCCGAAATCTCGATGCTCATCGGCCTCGACGCCGACCACCTCATCAAGGACATCACCTTCGAGAACCTCCGCATCAACGGCCGCGTCATCCGCGACAGCGGGGGCAAGCCCGCCTGGTACCTGGCCTCGGACGGCGTGCCCATGTTCGTCAACGACCACGTCCGCAACCTCCGCTTCCTCACCACCGAGGAGGCCGCCGCCCAATGAGTCTCCAGGCGCCCGGAGCGGCTGGAACGGTCCGCCGCCAGCCGCGCCGGGCGCCGACAGGCCGCGTGAAGGGCGGCAGAGAAGACCGCGTCCAGCCGTCCCGACTCGTCAGTACGCAGTAATCCAAAGTGGAGTAAGACAGTGACATCGACCGAGCCGCAGCATCGCGACCGCGAACCCGCCATCGAGTGGGCCCACTCCGGACTGCACCTGCGGTTCGACCACGGCGACGACCACCCCGTCCGGCTCGTCCACTGGGCGACCGGCCCTGACGCCCCGTCTGTGGCCGCGCCCTCGGCGATCGTCGACGTGAGCACCGCCGGGGAACACCGCGCGCGCCACAACCAGAGCCTCCTGCTCTGGGGGGCCGGGCTGCGGCTCCGCTACACCGGTCACGAAGCGCACGGCGACGAGCTGCGGATTCGCCAGCACGATCCGGAGAGCGGCCTCGAAGTGACCAGCGTCTTCCGGGCGGCAGGGCCGGGAGTCCAGATCCGGCACACCGTTCGCAACGGCACCGAGGACGACCTCATGCTCCTCTCGGTGAGCTCCGCGCTCGTGGCCGTCCCGGAGGGGGCGCACGACGTGCTGTGGGGCGAAAGCGAATGGCTCGCCGAAGGGCGCTGGCATCAGCGTCCGATCTCGGAGCTGCTGCCGGATGTCAACCCGGCGTTCCACGGCCGGCGCCCGCGCGGGAACTTCTCGGTGACCAGTCACGGGTCCTTCTCGAGCGGCGAGTTCCTGCCGACCGGGGTCCTCGCGATCAATGACGGGCCTTCGATCGCGTGGCAGGTCGAGACCAGCGCGGGCTGGCACTGGGAAGCGACGCAGAACGAGGGCACGGTCACCGTCGGCGTGTACGGCCCGACCGACCTGTACCACCAGTTCGCCGAGCGCCTGGCTCCCGGAGGCGAGTTCACGACGGTGCCCGCCGGGTTCTGCGTCGCGGACGGCGGACGGGACGCGGCCTTCGCGGCGCTCACCGATTACCGGCGCGCGATCCGCGAACTGCGCCCGGTCGATGCAGGGCTTCCGTTGGTCTACAACGACTTCATGAACACGCTCATGGCCGGTCCGTCGACGGAGAAGGAGCTGCCGCTCATCGAGGCGGCGGCGAAAGCGGGCGCGGAGTACTACTGCATCGACGCCGGGTGGTACGGCACCGGCAACTGGTGGACGGACTCGGGCGACTGGCACGAGGCCCCCGGGCAGTTCAACGGCGGCCTGATCTCGGTCATCGACGCGATCCGCGCCAAAGGGATGCGCCCGGGGATCTGGCTCGAACCCGAAGCGGTCGGCGCCAATGCGGCGCTGGGGCAGCAGCTGCCCGAGGAGGCGTTCTTCCAGCGGTTCGGCCGGCGTGTCAGCGAGACCGGGCATTTTCAGCTCGACTTCCGGCACCCGGCGGCGCGCGCCCATCTGGACGAGGCCGTGGACCGGCTCGTGAACGAATTCGGGCTCTCGTTCTTCAAGCTCGACTACAACGTGAACTCGGGCGTCGGGACCGACGTGGACGCCGACGGGCCCGGGGCCGGGCTCCTGGGGCACACCCGGGCCTTCCGCGACTGGCTGAGCGATGCCCAGGCGCGGCACCCGGAAGTCCTGTTCGAGAGCTGCTCCTCGGGCGGGATGCGCATGGACTACAACCTGCTGTCCGTGGCGCACCTGCAGTCCACCAGCGACCAGCAGGATTTCCGGCGGTACGCGCCGATCGCCGCCGCCGCGCCCGCGAGCGTCCTCCCCGAGCAGGCCGGGAACTGGGCCTATCCGGCCGCGTCGATGAGCCCTGAGGAGACGGCGTTCGCGATGACGGCGGGCGTCATGGGCCGGCTCTACCTCTCCGGGTTCCTGGGCGAGCTCGACTCCGAGCGGTTCGCGCTGGTGCGCGAAGCCGTTGCGCTCCACAAGGACTGGCGGCACCGCATCGCCGAGGCGCATCCGGTGTGGCCGCTCGGCCTCCCGGGCTGGGACGACGAAGTGATAGCGCTGCAACTGGACGCCGGTTCCGAGTCGCTGCTGGCGCTGTGGTCGCGCGGCGAGGCCGCGGAGATCTGGCTGCCAGGGCTGCGCGGGCGGACCGTCGAGCAGGTCTATCCGGTCGCCTTGCCGGAGTGGAAGATCCGCACGGCCGGGGGCGTGCCGGTCGTCGAGGTGCCAGCCGGTCCCGCCGCCCGGATCTTCGCGGCGCGGTGACGAGGCGGACGGCGGCGCCGTCCGGCAGCAGTATCCAAGGAGCGGCGAGGTCGATGGCCGGATCGCCCGCGCAGAGGGTGCCGAAATCGATCACGCCGCAGAAGGTGCCGCCTTCGGTGAGGACGTTGGCCGGATGCAGGTCGCCGTGGAGCCGCAGCGCCGGGCCCGCCCAGTCGGGCGCGGCGACGGCGTCTTCCCAGACCGCGCGGACGGCGTCCGAGTCGGGGATCAGCCCCAGCTCGGTGACCGAGGCGAGCTGCCTCTCGAACTGCTCGGCGCGGTCGGCCAGTGGCCCCCCGCGGCCGTACTCGTCGGCGGGTGCCCGGTCGGGGGCGGGTTGGTGCAGAGCTGTCAGGAATGCGGCCAAGGTGTCGGCCGCCTCCGCGGCGCGCGTGGCGGGGGCGCGGTCGGCGGGCTCGCCCGGCACCCAGGTGGTGACGAGCCAGGGCCGCGGAAACCGCTCGGAGGGCTCACCGAGGCGCTGCGGGACGGGGATCTGCAGCGGAAGGTGCGGGGCGAGAACGGGCAGCCAGGCGTGCTCCTTGCGTAGTAGCGCGTCCGCGGACTGTGTCGCCCAGGGCAATCGGACGGCGAGGTCGTCGCCGAGCCGCCACAGCTGGTTGTCCCAACCACGCGCGCCGAGCTTCAAGGGGTGCTCGGCCAGGTCAGGGTGCTGGTCGCGCAGCAGGTCCCGGACCAACTCCGCTGTGATCTCGATCTCGGTGTGGGTCATGCGGAGCAACGGTAGTCGGGCAGCGGCCCGCCCTACTTCCTCCCCCGTTCTCGCTGTCATGCCCCGTCGGCGGCGTCCTTGTCGCGTACGGGCCGCAGGCCGCCGGCTCCGGGTGCTGGAAGGAGTACCGGCCGAGCATGTTGATGTGGTGCCGCACGAACGCGAGTCCCACGCCGCCACGCTGAAAGCCAGCATCGACGGCTTCACCGTGAGTGATACAGGTCACTCGGCTTGCCCGTCACAAACGCGAGGTGGGCTGCATCCCGTGTGTGAACTGATTCCACAACAGGAGGCACACATGAGGGTCGTGGTGGTGGGAGCCGGCTACGCGGGGACGATCGCGGCGAACCGGCTGGCCAAGCGGGTGAAGGCAGCGGAGATTACGGTGATCAACCCCCGTCCTGACTTCGTCGAGCGGGTGCGGCTGCACGAGCAGATCGCCGGGACCGGAGCCGCGGCGACCCCGCTGACGTCGATGCTGAGCGAAGGGGTCGCAACGCGGGTGGGCGCCGTCGACAAGATCGGCGACGGTCAGGTCACTCTCGGCGACGGGGCGAGTCTCGACTTCGACTACCTGTTCCTCGCGGTGGGCAGCACGGTCGCACCGCTGCCGGGCACCGTTCCGGTGGGGACCTGGGAGGGCGCGGAGGAGGCGCGGGCCGCGCTGGCCGGACTGCCCCGCGGGAAGGCGGTCACCGTCATCGGTGGCGGCCTGACGGGCATCGAGACGGCATCCGAGATCGCCTTCGGCCGACCCGACCTCCGCGTGCGGATCGTGGGACAGACGATCGCCGCAAGCCTGTCGGCAGGAGCGCAGAAGCGTGTGCGGACCGCCCTGGACCGCTTGAACGTGGAGATCGTGGAGGACTCCGTCGAGCAGATTGACCCTGGCGCCGGGGAAGGTGGAGGCGACATGGTGCGTCTCCACTCGCGCCCGCAGTTCACCTCCGACCTCACGCTGTGGGCGATCATCGGGAGCGTGCCCGACCTGGCTGCCCGCAGTGGACTTGAGGTGGATGCCGACGCGCGTGCGGTGGTCGACGAGCATCTGCGCAGCGTGACCGACCCGCGGATCTTCGTCGTCGGCGACTGCGCGGCGGTTCCCGGCTCTCGAGCGGCCTGCGCGACGGCCATGCCTCAGGGCGCACACGCAGCGGATACGCTGGCGCGGATGATCCAAGGCCGTAAGCCCAAGCCGTACTCCATGGGGTACACCGGACAGGCGTTGAGCCTGGGCCGGCGCGACGGGCTGCTGCAGGTCGGCCGCAGGAACGACACCGTGCGGCGGCTCTACTTCGCCGGGCGCACCGCGGCTGTGGTCAAGGAACGAGTCTGTCGCTACGCGAAGTTCGGTGCCCGCACCGCCACCTACGCCTGGCTGCGGGGCTCGAAGTGACCGAGCAGCCGGATCCTGCGGACGAGTTCACCACGCACAGAGCTCTGCTGTTCTCGATCGCCTACGAGATCCTCGGGTCGGTGGCCGACGCCGAAGATGTCCTGCAGGACAGCTACTTGCGGTGGCGGTCGGTGAACCACACCTCGGTGGAGAACGCGCGGGCCTATCTGGCACAGATCGTCACCCGTCAGGCGCTCGGCGTACTGCGGTCGGCCGTCCGCCGCCGGGAGCAGTACGTGGGGCCGTGGCTGCCCGAGCCGCTGGTGACCGACGCTGCCGGCGACGCACCCGACGGCATCGACCACGTGCTCACCGGCGAGGCCGTGACCACCGCGATGCTGCTGGTTCTGGAGGCTCTGACCCCTACTCAGCGCGCGGTGTTCGTGTTGCGCGAGGTGTTCGGCTTCGACTACGCGGAGATCGCCGCCGCGGTGGGCAAGTCCGAGGCCGCGGTGCGGCAGTTGAACCAGCGCGCCCGCAACAGCGTGCGCGCGAGGCGACACACCGCAGTCGCCACCCCTGCTGAGGCACAGCCGGTCGCCGAACGGTTCCTGACGGCGGCCGCGACCGGTGACGTCCAAGGCCTCATGGACCTGCTCGCACCCGATGTGGTGTTCCTGGCTGACGGCGGCGGGGTCGTTAACGCGGTGCGGCGCCCCGTGATCGGGCCCGACAAGGTGGCCCGGCTGCTTCTCGGGCTCCTGGCCAAGGGCGCCCGCATGGGCGAACTCGACGTCCGCATCGGCGCCTACAACGGGATGCACTCCGTCGTGGTGCTCATCGACGGCGAACTCGATCAGGTGACCTCAGTCGAGATCCGCGGCGGTGTCGTGACGGCCATCTACTGCGTCCGCAACCCGGAAAAGCTCACGGCGGTCAAGGTGTGACCCGAGCGCCTTCAAGGCCATTGTCGAAGGCCGGCGGGCTGCGCCGCGGCGACCGCGCGGAGGCCGTTGCTGATCTGGTCGGCCCGCTCGGGGATGATGTGCCCAACAGCCTGTCAGCGCGGCCTCGTGCGGGACGAGGTCCAGACCGGGGCAGGCGACTGCAGGCAGGCACGCAAGTATCGGTGGGGTGTGTCTCCCGCAGGACCTCCTGCTTTGATCGGCACTGCGGAGAAGATGGAGCCATGCCGTCTTTCGATCAGACCCGCTTCCGGCTGCCTCGTGGCGCCCCCGCTGATGCCGCGCTGGCCATCGGGGTGTTCGTGTTGGTGGCGCTCGTCGCTGAGGGGCAGCGGCTGAGCCACGGCGGCGACTCGATGCCCTCGCTGGTCGTGTCCTGGCTGCTGATCATGGCGGTGTGTGGAGCGCTGTTGTTCCGGCGCCGGTATCCGGTGGCGGTGGGCTGGTTCACGGTGCTGGTCACGGGTGCCTACTATCTGCTGAGCGACATCGACGGCCCGCTGGTCATCGTTCCGATCGTGGTGTTGTACGCCATCGCGGCCCAGGGCCGGCTGCAGCCGGCCGTCGCCATGGCGGCGGCTATGGTGATCGGCGTGTCCGCGGGCACCCTCGCGGGCAACAGCGATATCAACGGCACGGCGGTGTTCATGCTTACCGGCTGGCTGGTCGCCGTCGTGGCTCTCGGTAACGGGCGGCATAGCCGGGTGGCCTACGCCGAGGAGGAGGCGCGGCTGCGGGCGACCGAGGAGCGGCTGCGCATTGCTCGGGAGCTGCACGATGTGATCGGGCACAACATTTCGATGATCAACGTGCAGGCAGGCGCGGCACGCCACCGGCTGAAGAAGGATCCTGCTCCCCAGGCAGAGGCGGCGCTCAGCGCGATCGAGGTGGGCAGCCGGGAGGTCCTGCGGGAGCTCAGGGCCACCCTCGACGTGCTCCGCCGGGTCGATGAGGACGCGCCCAGGGCACCCGCGCCGGGGTTGGGCCGGGCGGATGAGCTGGTGGTCTCTGCCAAGCTGGCGGGGCTCGCGGTGCGGATCGAGCGGACTGGGGCTGAGCGCTCGCTGCCCGCCCCGGTCGACCTGGCCGCGTACCGGATCGTGCAGGAGTCGCTGACCAACGCCGCCAGGCACAGCCGCGCCAGTGGGGTCACGATCCGGATCGCTTATGGGGACCGGGAGCTGACCGTGGCCGTCGAGGACGATGGCCGGGGCGCGGCGCCCCGCCCGGCCGGGTCGGGTGGCGGCAGCGGGATCGCCGGCATGACGGAGCGGGCGCGGGCACTGGGTGGCGAGCTGACCGCGGGCCCGCGGCCGGAGGGCGGATTCGCGGTGCGGGCCCGGCTGCCGTACGGGAGCACAGGAGAGGCGATGGAGTGGAGTGACCGATGATCAGGGTCCTGCTGGCGGATGACCATTGGCTGGTCCGGGCCGGGTTCCGGTCGGTCCTGGAGGACGAGGACGACATCGAGGTGGTGGGGGAGGCCGGGGACGGACAAGCTGCGGTGTCGGCCTGCCGCGAGCTGGGGCCGGACGTGGTCTTGATGGACATCCGGATGCCGGATATGGACGGTCTGGAAGCCTGCCAGGTGATCACCGGGGATGAGCAGCTGGCGTCGGTGAAGGTGGTCATCCTTACGACCTTCGATCTGGACGACTACGTGTACGGGGCTCTGCGCGCCGGGGCGACGGGTTTCTTGGTGAAGGACTCGGGGCCGGAGGAGTTGCTCCAAGCGGTGCGGGTGGCCGCTCGGGGTGATGCTCTGATCAGCCCGTCGGTCACACGGCGGCTCATCGCCGAGTTCGCGGGCCGGGTGACGGGCCCGGAGCCGGATCCCCGGCTCGATGTCCTCACCGACCGGGAGCGCGAGGTCATGCAGCTGGTGGCGGCAGGGCGCACGAACCATGAGATCGCGGAGCGGCTGGTGCTGTCACTGTCGACGGCGAAGACGCACGTCAGCCGGATCATGACGAAACTGGGGGCGCGGGACAGGTCGCAGGTTGTGGTGCTGGCGTACGAGTCCGGAATGGTCAGCCCGGGCTGGCTGGCGGACTAGGCCCTGACCGCGGCGGGGCCGCCGGCCCACCCCGGCGAACCGTCGGCCGCGGCACCCCTGAGGTACGACGTCCCGGCAGCGTACATCCGCTGAGGTACGTCGGGTGTCGTCCGGAGACTGACGATTCCGACCCCCTCGCGCGTGCACGATCACTGGCATGAACGCACCCACCTTCCTCGCACGGGCCAGTGCCGCGTTCGTCTTCGCGCTCGTCGGGGCTGCCGCCGGAATTCTGCTGGTCGCGGCCTTCGAGGCCCTGGCCTTGGAGATCGGCGGCGTGCTTACCGCCCTGGCGATCGGCGCGCTCACGCTGTGCGGCGCCGTGGTGGGCGTGCTTCTACCGCCAGGCCACCCCCGCTTCCATCCGAGGTAGTCACCATGTCTCCAACCCGCGGCGTAGCCGCGTCCCTTGCCCCGCCCACACCGGGCCGGCCAGATAAGCCGCGTGTCGGCCGGTTCGGCGCCCTCGCCGGCTGGGCGCAGCGTCACCGCTGGGCCGCCCTGCTGCTCTGGGTGGCCGTCCTGGCCGCCGTCACTTTGGGTTCGCAAGCGGCAGGCTCCGCGTACAAGAACGACTTCTCCCTGCCGGGCACCGATTCCCAAGCCGCCACCGACCTGTACACAAAGCACGGTTCCGCCCAGGCCGGCGACAGCGTCGAGATTGTGCTGAAGGACGGCCAGGGCATCGCTGGCCGCAAGGCCGCCGTCGAGGAGATGCTGGCCGAGGTGAAGGGGCTGCCGAGCGTCGCCGATGTACGCAGCCCGTACGCCGATGCCTCCGCCGTGTCCAAGGACGGCACGATCGGCTACGCCACTGTGACTCTCGACGGCAAGGCCGAGGCCGTGCCCAAGGAGGACGTCACTGCGATCATCGACACCGCCAAGAGTGCCGAGGCGGACGGGCTTCGGGTCGAGGTCGGCGGCGATGCCGTGCGCGGCGCCGAGGAGAAGGGAAGCCCGACTGCGGAACTCGCCGGCATCGTGGCCGCCGTGCTCATCCTCGGGCTGCTCTTCGGCTCCGTGGTGGCGGCCGCCGTGCCGCTGATCACCGCCCTCTTCGCGGTCGGTGCCGCCATCGGCCTGATCGGTCTCGCCTCGCACGTCTTCACCATCGCCGACTTCACGCCGCCCATCACGATGCTCGTCGGACTCGGCGTCGGCGTCGACTACGCCTTGCTGATCTTCTACCGCTACCGGCAGGAACTCACCGACGGCGCCGAGCCGGCCGAAGCCACCCGTAAGGCCCTGGACGCCGCCGGTCGCACGGTCTTCTTCGCCGGCTGCACCGTGATCATCGCCCTGCTGGGCCTGGTCGCGCTCGGCCTCGGCTCGCTGCAGGGCGTGGCCCTCGCCCTGGCAGTGACCGTGCTGACCACCATGGCCGCCTCTCTGGTCCTGCTGCCCGCACTGCTGGCGTTCTTCGGCAACCGCATCCAGCTTCACGTGCTGCAGCACGCGGCCAAAGCCGCGGCCAAGGGCAAGGTCGAAGGCCGCCGCTGGCGGGCCCTGGCCCAAGCCGTTCAGCGCCGTCCGCTGCCGGCGCTGCTGGTCGCCGTCTTCGCCATGCTGGCCCTGTCCGCACCGACGCTGGGCATGCGTCTGGGCTTCGCCGACGCGGGCAACGACCCGACGACCTTGACCTCCAGGAAGGCGTACGACCTGCTCGCCGAGGGCTTCGGCCCGGGCTTCAACGGTCCGCTGGTCGTCTTGGCACAAGGTGACGAGGCCGCCGGCCGGGCCGTCCAGTCCGAGCTGACCAAGGTCGAAGGCGTGGCCGCGGCCAGCCCCGCGCTGCCCTCCGACGACGGCGCCCTGTCCACCGTGATCGTCTACCCGAAGACAGCACCGCAGGACGAGGGCACCACTGATCTCGTGCATCACCTGCGCGATGACGTGGCCCCGGGGCTGGAGCGCGACACCGGCGCCCAGATCCTGGTCGGCGGCTCCACCGCCGCCTCCCAGGACTTCGCGGATACGGTCTCGAAGCGGCTGCCGATGTTCGTCGCCGTCGTCGTCGGGCTGTCGTCGCTCCTGCTCATGCTGGTCTTCCGGTCGGTGCTGATCCCCATCAAGGCAGCCGTGCTGAATCTGCTCTCGATCTCCGCCGCGCTCGGCGCCATGACCCTGGTGTTCCAGCACGGCTGGCTCGGGGTGCAGCCGGGGCCGATCGAAGCCTTCCTCCCCGTACTGATCTTCGCCATCGTGTTCGGGCTGTCCATGGACTACGAAGTGTTCCTGGTCTCGCGGATCCACGAGGAATGGGAGCGCACGAAGGACCACTCCCTCGCGGTACGGGAAGGACTGGCCTCCACCGGCAAGGTGATCACGGCGGCCGGGGCCATCATGATCGTGGTGTTCGGCGCCTTCATGCTGAGCGCCGACCGGATGCTCCAGCAATTCGGGCTCGGCCTCGCCGTGGCGATCCTGATGGACGCCCTGGTCATCCGCTGCCTTATCGTCCCGGCCGTCATGCAGCTGTTCGGCCGGTGGGCCTGGTGGATGCCCGCCCCACTCGCTCGGCGGCTGCCCAAGGTGGCGCTCGAACGCCCCGCGGAAAGCTGACGACCGACCGGAAGAGCCCGCCCCTGATAGATGGATTCCCATGATGGCCGCTACACGCGGTCGGTTGGATCAACGCGACACTCTCAAGGTCCTCATCACCCCTGAGCCTCGGCGGAACCAACCACCTGCCGACAGCAACTAGCTCTATCCATCAAAGAACCCGTACGCCTGACTGCGATCTCGCGTTCCGGCGTACGGGTTCAGCGCATTGCCCACTTCGGAATCCGGGAACATGCACGCTTCCTACTTCGACCTGATCCTCGGGCAGTTGGAGAACTGGCGGACCAACGCGAGGAACCCCTATTGGGGCCCGCGGCTTCCTCGCGCCCTCCCGCACCGACGGCGAGTACGGCCAAGTCTCGCCGTGACTGCTCGGCTGCCGACCGCAGCACACCTCACGGAGGCGGTTCACGGTCGAGCGACTGGAGGCGAACGGGGGCGGGTCGCTCTGCCCTGCTCGTCACGCGCACTCTTCGGTCGTCGACGGCGGAGGTGAGGACGGATTCCAGGATGTCCAGCACGTGATACGCGAGGGCGCCCCCGGCTCTCGGTTCCTCACCGGGCGGTGTCAACGCCAGGTCCGCGACTCCGTACCCCCGGCCGGCGTCGCGGTACCCCGCGGACACGGGCAGGGTTTCCCATGCGTCGCTGTGGAGGCGGCGCAGCTGCACCTCTCCGTCGAAGTGGTTCGGGTCCGGGACCGCGAGGCTGCCGGCTTCGCCGTGGATCTCGATGTTCGCCGACTTCGTGGCGACGGCGTCGAAGCTCATGAGGAGGGTGGACAGCACCCCGGACGCATGCGTGAGGATGCCGGTGACGTGGGTGTCGGTGCTGACCGGTATCACTTCCCCGTTGCGTGGGCCGGACGCGATGACCCTGGTGGGCCGGGTGCGGCTGGCGGTCCCGAGCACCGAGGTGACCGGGCCGAGTAGCGTGACCAGGGCGGACACGTAGTAGGGGCCCATGTCCAGCAGGGGGCCTCCGCCGGGTCTGTAGTAGAAGTCCGGGTTGGGGTGCCACAGTTCGTGGCCG
This sequence comes from Streptomyces himalayensis subsp. himalayensis, assembly GCF_013778455.1. Taxonomy (GTDB): domain Bacteria; phylum Actinomycetota; class Actinomycetes; order Streptomycetales; family Streptomycetaceae; genus Streptomyces; species Streptomyces himalayensis. The sequence goes on from NZ_JACEHE010000025.1 coordinate 34,074, forward strand.
GGGACGACCATGGTGGCTGTCGCTGCGATGGGTGCGCCGATCAGCCCTGCGTCGATCGCTGCACGAGCGGTCTGGACGCCGGTTCCCAGGACCGTGTCGGGAGCGCAGCCGACGGTGACCCCCGCCTTCGCCGCTGCTTGGAGAACGGCTCGCGCCTGGGCGGTGGTCGCGGCGAGCGGCTTCTCCCCGTAGACGCTCTTCCCGGCCGCGATCGCCTGAAGGGCTATCTCCGCGTGTGCGTCGGGGACGGTCAGATTGACCAGCAGTTCCACATCGGCGGCGGACAGCAGCTCTGTGACCGTGCAGGCTCTCACGCCGGTGCGGCCCTCGGCGGCTGCCGCGGCGCGGTCGGGGGCGAGGTCGGCGACGGCGACCAGGTTGACCGCCTCCAGCCTGTCGAAACTCGCAAGATACTGGCCGCTGATGACACCGCAGCCGATCATGCCGATGTTCAGCGGCTTGCCCACAGCAGTCCTCTTTCGATGATGGTCCTCACATTGGGGTCCTTCAGCACCGGCATGTGGTGACCGGGAGTGGCGACGAACACCCGGCCCTGGCCCCACTGCCTGGTCCAGATGGCGGGGGACACGACTGGCCGGTGCCACGGGTCCCAGTCCCGTACTTTCTGCGTGGTCGTGGCCAGCACATCGATGTAGTCGTCACAGAGCACCCAGTACTGCTCGGTGACGAGTTCGAAGTCGCCGATGCCGCGGGTGATGGGATGGTCAGCGGCCGCCGGCAGCATGTTGACGGTGTAGGGGACGTAGTTGTCGGACTGCTCGCCGGTGCGTTCCGCAGGACGCACCCCGGGATGGCACGCGAACTGACCGCCGATCAGGTGGAGGTAGTCGGAGCTGTTGCGGTAGGAGTCGGCTATGCCGCCGTGCCATCCGGCGAGGCCGGTGCCTGCCTCGACCGCGGCGCGCAGGCCCTGCACCTCCGCTTCCTCGATGGACGACATGGTCATGCACTGCACGACCAGGTCTACGCGGGCCATGAAAGAGGCGTCCGCGTAGACCCGAGGAGACTCCTCGACGCGTACCTCGTACCCGTGGTTCTGCAGATGGGGAATGAACAACTCGGTCGCCTCGACCGGTTGATGGCCGTCCCAGCCGCCGCGCACGACAAGGGCTTGTCTGCGGTGCATTGGCGAACGTTCTCCTTCGGTGGAATCGTGCGGCGCCGCTCAACAGTCGGCGAGGGCGCGGAAGCGAAACCTCTGCCTGCGGAGGAGGAGCGGCGCGACGCGAGCATCTCCATGCCTTCTCCACTCCAGGTGATCGTTGGGCGAACAATCCCGGACGCGGTTCCCCCGCCGGGCTTCGAAATAATTTCGGGAGAACCCGAAACCGGAGTGACCATAAGAAGCAGCTCAGGCGGCGTCAAGGATGCCCGATCTCGGCAATCGCCCGACAAGTCGCTGGATCGGGCGGTGATACCCGGGGCGGAATTCGTTCTTTTCGCTGATCAGAGACGCTGCTTGACTCGGCGCCCGATGGCCGCCAGGCTGAACAGGCTCGAAATTATTTCGTCCTGTGGGGAGGCGGCTCATGCGTGATGCGGTGCAGAAGACACCCAAGCCGACCCTCGCGGTCGTGGCCAGGCGAGCAGGCGTGTCGGCGCCGACGGTGTCGAAGGTGCTCAACGGCCGGACCGACGTGTCTGCGGAGACCAGAGCCCGGGTGGTCAGGGCGCTCGAAGAGGCCGGATACGAGTCTCCCCGGCAACGCCGAGCAGCGGGAGCCGTCGGCAACGGCCCCCCGGTGATCGAGATTTTGATCGGCTCGCTCGGCGCCGGCTACATGACCGAGGTCCTTGGCGGACTGCTCGACTATGCAGCCGAGCTCGGCATCGAGACGGTCGTGAGCAAGACGAGTGGGTTGTCCGCCCGGCGTCCGACAGCGGAAGGCCGGGCTCGGCGCATGGTCGAGGAGGGGCGCCGGGGTCTCCTCGTGGTCGCCGCCACCGCACGGGACTCACAACTCAACGCATTCCTCCGCCGGAAGATCCCCGTGGTGGTCATCGACCCGCACAACACACCGTCGAACGTGGTGAGCGTCGGGGCGACCGACTGGGCCGGCGGCAAGTCGGCGACCGAACACCTCATCGAACTCGGCCACCGCCGCATCGCGTTCGTCGGCGGTGCCGTGACCCTCGACTGCAACCTCGCCCGCCTGCACGGCTATATGGCGGCCCTCATGGCCGCCGGCATCCCTGCCGACGAGCCGTACATCATCCACGGCCAATTCCTGGCCGAACACGGAGTCCGTGGCCTCACCGCCCTGCTCTCCCTCAGCGCTCCCCCCACAGCGGTCTTCGCGGCCAACGACCTCATCGCCTCCGGCATCCTCGCCGAGGCACGCCGTCGCGGCCTCACCATCCCCTGGGACCTCAGCGTCGTCGGGTTCGACGGGTCCTACCCGGCCGAGGAGTCCGTCCCCCGGCTGACGACCGTCAACCAGCCCCTGAACGCGATAGCCCGAACCGCGCTGGACTCCCTGCTCCGGCAGATCGACGGCGAACCCTTCGACGCCAAACGGACCGAGCTCGCCACAAAGCTCATCGTCAGAGATTCGACCGCAGCGCCCCCGACCTACGTGTGAGCGGTCATGAGCGCCACGGCACCCTCCGGGCGCGGGCATCCTGCCGTGGAACTACCCGCTGGCGATTGGCCGCCTAGACGGTCGGACCCGCTCGCTGCGGGCAACTTCCTGCTGCTCAAGCCGACCGAGGCGACCCCGCGCTCGGACATGGCAGGTCTCGCCGCTGGAGCGGGTCTGCCGGATGGGGTGCTGACGGTGTTGCCCGGCCACGGTCCGGTCGCCGGCAGTGCCCTCGCCCGGGACTACTGGTGGGTGCCCCTGTCGTTCACAGGGTCCACCGCCACGGGGCGTCAAAGATGCGACGGTCGAAGCCCTCGAGTGCGGCCGGATCGTCACGGTCGGAATGAAGGACCGGCCCGCCTTCTACTCCTGAGGATCCCTGAGGATCTCCGTAGCTCCGCAGTCGCTCCGTGCGGTCGTCGCGGCGAGGCCGGGGCACGTCCGCGCGCCCCGGCCTCCACGGAGCTCAGGACAGCCGCAGTCCCAGGTCCGTCAGGTGCACCGGAGCGCCCGTGGCCAGGCTGCGGTTGATGCCGATGCCGACCGCGACGCTGCGGAGTCCGTCCGGGTAGCCCGCGCGGCGGCGCAGAGGGTCGTCTCCGGAGCCGACGAAGACGTCGTGGAGAAGGAGTGCGTCGCCGCCGCCGTGGCCGCCCTCGCCCTCCTTGACCTCGACCTCCTGGGCCTCCTCCCAGTGCCGCTGCACCACCAGCCGGGTGCCGTTGACCCGGACCGCGCCGCCCTCGCCGGCGCCTGGCCCGGCGGCTTCGGGCGTGGCGCTCGGGTCGACCGCCGGGCGTACGGGTGCGTGCTTGGAGTGCAGAGTGCGGGCCGTGTCGCCCGCCGTGACATGGGCCCGCTCGACGACCTCCAGTTCGGCCCGGCCCTCCGAGCCGTTGACGCACACCCGGTAGCCCTCCCATGGGCTGTGCGCGGTCAGCGCGTACGACATGGACGCGCCGCCCCGGTAGCCGACCAGGACGTTCAGGGTGTCCTCGGTGGTGATGCCCGGGTCGAAGACGTCGCGGTCGCGCAGATATCCGTCCACGTGCTCGGCGTCGAGGTAGAGGGCGCGCAGATGCGGGTCCGTGGCCATGTCGAAGCCGAACGGGTCCTCGGCCGCGGAGTCACGGCCGAGCGAGGGCCGCTCGCCCGGCGGCCGCCCCGCGCCCGTGTCGCCGTAGAAGCGGAGGCCGCCGAGAGCGAAGACCGTCTCGGGTATGTCGTCCAGCCACCAGTTGACCAGGTCGAAGTGGTGGGTCGCCTTGTGTACGGCGAGTCCGCCCGAGACGGTCTTGTCGCGGTGCCAGCGGCGGAAGTAGTCCGCGCCGTGCACGGTGTCGAGCAGCCACTCGAAATGTACGGAGAGCACCTTGCCGACCGTGCCGTCCGCGATCACCTGCCGCAGGGCCGAATTCCTCGGCGAGTAGCGGTAGTTGAACGTCACGGTGAGACGTGCGGTGGACGCGTCGACCGCGGCCTGGATCGCCCGCAGCCCGTCCTCGTCCACCGTCAGCGGCTTCTCACAGACGACGTCGACGCCCGCCCGCAGCGCCGTGGACACGGCGTCGGCGTGCGTACGGTCGGGGGAGCAGACGACCAGGACGTCCACCCTCTCCTCGGCGAGCATCCGCTCCAGGTCGTCCGGGTGGTAGTGGCGGGGCCGGTGCCCGGCGTCAGCGACCAGGGTGTCGTAGTGGCGCATCCGGGCCTCGTTGGTGTCGCACCAGGCGACCGGGACGGCGTCGGACGCGTAGGTGTCGAGCAGCGCGTGGACGTACATCCGTGCGCGGTGGCCGGTGCCGTACACGGCGTACCGGCGGGGGGTGGTGAGGGTGGGCAAAATTCCTCCGGATCGATGTTTCCGTAGGTATGTGGTGCGGCGTCTGTACGTGGTGCGGCGTCGTGTGGTCTCTACGAGGCCGACTCGATCAGTCCGCTGAGCTCGTCCACGAAGCCCGCGCCGGCCTCCGGTCCGCTGCTCCGGCCGAAGAGCACCTCCTCCACGTAGCGCTGCAGGATGTCCTCGACCGCGCTCGCGCCGTTGGGGAAGAGGGGCAGCGGGGCACCGGCCAGATTCTTCTCCATGCGTTCGACGTAGCGCAGGGCGGCGGTGTCGTCGGGGGCGAGGGAAGGCGCGATGTTCTCGCGGGTGCGGGTGGCGGCCGGGATGCCGCGCTCCGCGCCGAGCACCTTGGTGCACTGTTCGTCGCCGACCAGGAAGTTGACCAGGAGCGCGGCCTCGGCCGGGTGCTGGGTCTGGGATGAGATCGACCAGTACATGCCGGGCTTCACGAACTGGTGGCGGCGTGGACTGCCGGGCTGCCTGGGCAGGTCCACGAGCTCGAGCTCGTCACCACCGGCCGCGGCCTTGTACGCGATGAGCTGGTTGCACCAGGCCGGCGAGATCACGACCTTGCCGGTGGCGATCGGCGACTGGTCCAGGGGCAGCACCTGGCTGTCGACGATGACGCCGGCACCGGGCGCCGCCCCGTTGTCCGACCAGTCCCGGGTCATCTCCCACAGGCCGCCGAGGACGTCCGGGTCCACCGCGACGCTCGCGTCCCGGCCGAAGAGTTCCTGCCGGTGCTGGCGTGCCCACAGGATCGGGATGCCGGGGCCGCCGAGCGGGATCGAACCGTGCACCTTGCCGCCGGAGGCGCGGGTCACCTCGCGGCTGAACTTCTCCAGGTCGTCCCAGGTCCAGGAGCGGGTGTCGGGCAGCCGCAGGCCGAGCTCGTCGACGAGGGTGCGGTTGACGAGCATGGCCATGGAGGTGACCGAGGCGGGGACACCGTACAGACCGCCGTTGTGCCGTCCGGTGTCCAGGGTCTCCTCGGTGAACAGGGAGGCGTCGAAGTGCTTCGACCGGCCGAGGTCGAACAGGCCGCCGCGCTCCGCGTACGAGGCGAGGTAGGCGATGTCGTTCTGGATGACGTCGGGGGCGTTGCCGCCCGCGGCGGAGGTGGCGAGCCGGTCCCAGTAGCCGTTCCAGTCGGCGAACTCCGCCTCGACCGTGATCCTCGGGTACTTCTTCTCGAACAGCGCGATCGCCTTGTGGGTGGCCTGGTGCCGGGCGTCTCCGCCCCACCAGGTCATGCGCAGGGTGACCGGCCCGTCGGAGAGCCGGTCGGGACCGGTCGGCCCGCCGACGGCGCAGCTCGTCGTGGCGGCGGTGAGCGCGGTCCCGCCGGCCAGTGCGGCCAGCGCCCGGACCGTCGTACGGCGGGACGGGCCGGACACCTTGGACGGACCGGACGCCTTGGACGGCTCGGACGGACGGGACGGTGAGGTGTGCTGTGGCATGTCTTCGGGCCTCACTTCATGCCGGTGGTGGCGATACCGCGGATCAGGTAGCGCTGGCCGACGGCGAAGGCGAGCAGCACCGGCAGCAGCGACACCACGTTCATCGCGAACATCGCGCCGTACGAGGACTGGGACTGGGCGTCGACGAAGGAACGCAGCGCGACCGGGACGGTGTACAGCGCCGGGTCGGTCACGAACACCAGCTGGGTGAAGAAGTCGCCCCAGGTCCAGATGAACGTGAAGATCGCGGCGGTGGCCAGGGCGGGCTTCATCAGCGGCAGGATGATCTGCAGGAAGATTCGCGCGTGGCCCGCGCCGTCGATTCGCGCGGCCTCGTCCAGCTCACGCGGCAGACCCCGGATGAACTGCACCATCAGGAAGACGAAGAACCCGTCCACGGCGAGGAACTTCGGCACGATCAGCGGCAGGAAGGTGTTGATCCAGCCGAGCTGAGCGAAGATCACGTACTGCGGGACGATCACGACATGGATCGGCAGCATGATCGACATCAGCATGATCGCGAAGGTCGTACGGCGGAAGCGGAACGAGAGGCGCGCGAAGGCGTACGCCGCCATCGAGCAGCTCACCAGATTGCCGATGATCGAGCCGAGCGTGACGATCGCGGAGTTGAGCAGATAGGTGCCGAAGGGGTGGGAGAGCGCGTTCCAGCCGTTGGTGTAGTTCTCCGGGTTGAAAGTGTCGAGCAAGATGCCGGTGTCCGTGAATATCCGGCCTTCGGGCCGCAGCGAGCTGACGGCCATCCACACCACGGGATAGAGCGCGATCACCACCATCGCGACCATGAGGACGTGTTTCCCGGCCCGGGCGAGGGAGGTGCGGGCGGGCTTCCCGGTCACCGGGGGCGCCGTGCGGGACGATGCCGGGGCCGGTGCGGGGGACAGGGACGGCTGGTCGGCCGTTTCAGTCGTCATAGAACACCCAGTACTTTGCGGCCCAGAAGTTGACGGCGGTGAAGGCCCCGATGATGACCAGGAGCAGCCAGGCCAGCGAGGAGGCGTAACCCATCAGGAAGGAACCGAAGCCTTCCTGGTAGAGGTAGAGCGTGTAGAAGAGCGTCGAGTCGGCGGGCCCGCCGGTGCCGCCGGAGACGATGAACGCCTGCGTGAACGACTGGAAGGCGTTGATGATCCCGAGCACCAGGTTGAAGAAGACGATCGGGCTCAGGAGCGGCAGCGTCACCGAGCGGAACTGCCGCCAGGCGCTCGCCCCGTCGATGGACGCGGCCTCGTAGTACTGGCGGGGTATCTGCCGCAGGCCGGCCAGGAAGATCACCATCGGAGACCCGAACTGCCAGATGTGCAGCAGGATGATGGTGCTGAGCGCGGTGTCCGGATTGGAGATCCAGTTCTGGCCGGTGACGCCGAAGAACGCGAGCAGCCCGTTGAACAGACCGTCGTCGCCGAAGATGACGCGCCACAGGACGGCGATGGCGACGCTGCCGCCGAGCAGGGACGGCAGATAGAGGGCCGAGCGGTAGAACGACAGGCCGCGCATCCCGCGGTCGAGGAGCATCGCGAGCACCAGGGCGACCACGAGCTGGAGCGGTACGCCGATCAGGACGTAGGCGAAGGTGACCCCGAGGGACTGGTGCAGCCGCTCGTCGTTGATCATCTTCACGATGTTGTCGAAGCCCGTGAAGTTGGCGTCCTGGAGCAGGTTGTAGTCGGTGAAGGCCAGGTAGAGCGAGACCAGCATCGGTCCGACGGTCAGCCCGGCCAGCCCGATGAGCCAGGGCAGGAGGAAGATCGCGGCGGCCTTGTTGTCGCGCTCGGAAACCCGTCGGAGCTTGCGTTGCTCCTTGCGTTCTTCGCTGCGGAGGCGTGGTTTCCCGCGCCTGTCGGCAGTCAGATGTTGCAGTTCGGCGAGGCTCATACGGTGGGGGTCTCCCTGGGGCGGGTGCATGGGGGGACACAGGGCTGTGCGAGCAGGGGGTTTGTAACGTTTCAGAAGGGAAGTCGGTCCGGTTCATGTTCGTGAACCAGGTTCAGTGGGCGGGTCTGCCGAACCTATGGACCTGCTCGGCGCCCCGTCAAGAGTGGTGCAGCGTCCGGCGGATGACGGGACGGGAGCGATGCGGGGATCTTGTAGGTCGCGGCGGCAGCCAAGGAGTGGCCATGTCTTCCAAGTCGCCGCGAAGATTCGGGTCTTCGCCCGCGTCCGGACCTTTGGTGCGTTGCTTGGCGAAACGCTACGAGGGGTTGGGACTGCTGCCCGTGTACGTGCTGCGTGAGGTCGGCGGATTTCTCGGCTCGCTGGCCGCCGGCGATCTCGCCGACCGCTGTCGGCAGGGCCTGGAACGCGATGCCGCCGCGTGGGCGGTGCGCAAGCGGGAGTTGACCGGTCGGTCGTCATCGCGCTGGGCGGGCAGTATCACCAAGGCCACCCATGACCAGTGGGCGCTGGACCGGCGTGGACAGGCCGACGTATATCGCCTGGCGGCAGGCGCAGATCTCGCAGGTTGAAGCCTGACTGGACCGGCCGCAGTGCGTCCACCGGATCCGCGATGTTCCTGCTTGGGAACGGACCCGCTGCTCAGGGCGGGTAGGGAAGGTAGCAGTCCAGGGCCGGGTGATAGAGCACCCGCCAGGTGTTCGGATCGATGACGCCGCTCTCGGGCAGGCCGTGGCAGCCCTGGATCCACTTGACCTTCTTCAGCATCACGGAGTCGAAGACCCCGTCGAGGGTGAGCTTGGGCGGCTGGCCTCCCCACATGTTGCTCAGGCATTGTGCCTGCTTGACCGCTGTGCTGATGTGACCCTGCGTAAGGGTCGGCCGATACGTCGACGAGACGTAGGAACACTCGCTGGGGATGGCTGCGGCGACCTGTGGCACAGCCGCACCCAGTGATGCGGCTGTGCACAGCGCCGCGCTCAAGGTGACCAGTCTGCGCTGTCTCATGCCGGTCCTTCCGGCCCGGCCGCTCGCTGAGCGTGCTGAGCGTGCTGGGCGTCTGGGGGTCAGTGGTTACGTCCATCCTTCCCGCCTTCAGCAAGGCTCGCGAGCTTGCCGGGCACCGGGGTGGAGGCGGTGAACCTGTGGCAGGCGGCCTGTGCCGCGGCGAGGGTGCCGGCGCCTCCCCCTGAGCTGAGGGGTAGGGCTGGGTGCGACCCGTGACCGTCCTGCCGTAGGGGGTCGGGAGCGCGACGAGGCGTGACCGGCGACGTACACAAGCCCGGCCGTTTTCACGCCCAGAAGGTGACTGGTCATTGACGCTGCTCGATGGCGGTCCTGATCTCGTCCCAGTGCTGTGGGTCGTTCACGGCGCCGGCCAGGAGCTGGTAGACGGCGCGTTCGCACAGGCCGACCAGTTCCGTACGGGTCATTCGGGGCTGGTCGAGCCAGCTGAGTACGGCCTCTTCCATGAAGGCCAGCCAGCCGCTGACGGAAAGGGTCACGGCCGGTGTCGTGGGCATCCCTGCCCCTGCGAGCCCGGTGAGGATCCATTCCGCGAGGGTGGCGCGCACGGTGCGGTGCAGGGTGCCCAGGTCGTTGCCGCTCTTGGAGAAGCGGACCACGGCGAGGTACATGACCGGGTGGCGGGCGACGTAGGAGACGAAGGTCTCGATGCCGGAGCGCAGTTGCTCCGCGGGGCTGAGCACGGGGTCCGGTGCGAGCTTGCCGAGAAGCTCCTCCGCCGCCATCTGGACGATCGCATGGCGGAACTTGCGCTGCGAGCCGAAGTAGTGGAAGAGCAGCCCGGGGGAGACCCCGGCCTCTTCGGCCACGGCTTCGACCGAGATGTCGTCGATGGTCCGGGTGTCCAGCAGACGTCGGGCCGTGGCGAGGATCTGCTGCCGGCGGTCATCGGGGGGAAGCCGTCGTGCGGACGAGTCGGAGCGTGCCATGTGCACATCCTATTGACTTCAAGTCAACAAGCTCTACTGTTGAGTAACACTCAATAGCGGCCCTGCGGTCCGGGGTGCGGCAGGCGTCATAGGGGTCACAGGTGCGCCGCAACTCCCGTCCCGCGCCCGGCTGCTGAAGCGCTGCCCGCCACCGCCCCCGTGTGCGACCGAGAGGCCTACCATGCTCAAGAAGTCAGCACGAATCCCCACTCCTCCGACCCCGCGTGAGGACGAGCACGACCATCTGGTCCTGCAACCGCGGGACGTGGAGTTCGACTGGGCGCGGCTCCCTTTGCACTGGATTCCGGGCGAGCCGCTGGCCAGTCATGTGATCAATGTGCTGCACATGCTGCTGCCTGAGGGCGAGCGGTGGTTCGTGCGCACGTTCAAGCAGGCCCTGCCGATGATCACCGACGAGCGGCTACGGGAGGACGTAATCGGCTTCGTCGGACAGGAGGCCGTCCACGCCGAAGCGCACCAGGGTGTGCTCGACCACTTCCTGTCCAAGGGGCTCGACCCCACCCCGTACGTCCGGCACATGGAGTGGCTCTTCCACCGGGTGCTGGGCGATCGCGAGTGCCTGACGCCGTCTCAGCAGCGGGAACACGTCATCGAGCGGGTCGCGCTGATCGCGGCGATCGAGCACTTCACCGCATTCCTCGGGGACTGGGTACTCAACGCCGACGGCCTGGACCGGGCGGGCGTCGACCCCGTGATGCTCGACCTGCTGCGCTGGCACGGCGCGGAGGAGGTCGAACACCGCAGTGTCGCCTACGACCTGCTCACCCACCTCGACCCCGGCTACGCACGGCGAATCCGGGCCATGGCCGTCGCCGGGCCGGTGCTGTACTGGCTGTGGATCCGCGGCGCCCGTTTTCTGATGGCCGCCGACCCTGAGTTGAGCGGCGCGGTCAAGGCCGGCTGGCGCGCATACATGGCGGCGTCGCGCCGCGGACTGCTGCCTGAGCTGGGGAAGACGGCCTGCTCCGCGGTGCGCTACCTGCGCCGCGGTTATCACCCCAGTCAGGAGGGATCGACCCGGCAGGCGATCGCCTATCTCGGCTCTTCTCCGGCCGCTCGCGCCGCCGCCCACTGATCCGCTGATCCCGAAGGACAGCGAACCGAGCCGCAAAGGACCAACGACCATCCATGGATGCGAGCGCCACGTACCCCGCACCACCGCCGGACTTGTACGGCCGTGACCGCGGCGACCGCCTGATGCGGGCCCTCACCGCCTTCAGCGACACCTACATACCCCTCGTCGCGAGGACGGCCGAGCGACGCTCCGGCGATCGCCGTCCCACCGGCCCGGCGGGCGGCACCCTCCGCCTCGTCGTGGCCGAACGGACGACGGACAGCGGCGACGTCGTCTCACTGCGGCTCACCGCCGGGGACGGAGGGCGGCTGCCACGGTGGCAGGCCGGCAGCCACATAGACCTCCACCTGCCGTCGGGGCGCAGACGGCAGTACTCGCTGTGCGGGGACCCCGCCGACCGGTACGGCTACCGCATCGCCGTACGCCGCCTCGACGGCGGTGGGGGCGGATCCGTCGAGGTCCACGACTCCCTCATCCCGGGCAGCAGCGTCACCGTCACCGGACCGCGCAACGCCTTCCCCTTCGCCGGCGACCCGGCCGTTCTGCTCATCGCGGGCGGCATCGGCATCACCCCGATCCTGCCCATGGCCCGCGAGGCCGCCCAACGACGCCTGGACTGGCGGCTCATCCACACCGGCCGCACCAGGACGTCCCTGCCCCTCGCCACGGAGCTGGCACGCCTCGACTCGTCCCGGGTGGAGATCCTCACTGACGACGAGCACGGCGTGCCGGACTGCGGCGAGCTGCTGCGCCGGGCGCCGGCCGGCGCCGCCGTGTACTGCTGCGGCCCGGCCCCGATGCTCGACGGCATCCGCGCGGCGTTCGACCGGCTGGGCCCCGGCAGGCTCTCCGGCCTGCACTTCGAACGGTTCGCGCCGCCACCGATCACCGACGGCAAGCCGTTCGATGTCGAGCTGAAACGCAGCCAGCGGGTGCTGCCCGTACCGGCAGACCGCTCAGCGCTCGACGTGCTGCGCGAGAACCTCCCGGCGCTGCCGTACTCGTGCCGGCAGGGCTTCTGCGGTGTGTGCCGCCAGCGTGTGGTCAGCGGCAGCGTCGAGCACCGCGATCGCAGGCTCACCGATGAGGAGCGGGCCGCCGGCGAGATGCTTGTCTGTGTCTCCCGCGGACCCGAGGGCGAGCGCCTCGTCCTCGACCTGTGAGATTCGGCCGCACCACGGAACCCGTCTCGTCACAGCAACCCGTCCGGCCAACGGAACCCGCCCGTTCCACGGCAGCTCCGACGACCTGGAAATGAGCCTCCCATGACCACCACACCGATCCAGCCCTCGAGCGGGAGGCGCCGAGCCGCCCGTGCCTTCCCGTTCGACGACGCCGACCTCGACCGCTTCCGCGAGCTCCAGCAACTGGCCTACCGGTGCGCCGGACGGGTCGCCGACTGGCTGGAGCCGGGCGTGACCGAAAGACAGGCCGCCGCCCGACTGCGCCGCGAGCTGACGCGGGAAGGCGTGGAGGACTTCTTCCACGTCCCTTTCGCCTGGTTCGGCGACCGTACCGCGTTCCGGCACTTCAAGACCCCGATCCAGTTCTTCGCCGGCCGCCGGCGCCTGGAGGAGGGCATGCCCTTCATCCTCGACTGCGCCCCGGTGGTCGACGGATACACCGCCGACATCGGCTACGCGGGCAAGGTCGGAGAGAACCCGGTGTGGGACCGCATCGCCCTCGACCTGTGTGAATACCGGGAGCTGATCCTGCGGGAGGTCCGGGCGCGCAAGCCGCTCAACGAGATCTACCAGGCGGTCGACGCCCTGATCGCCCACCACGGCTACGACAACCGGCACAAGGTGTACCCGGGCAGGGTCATCGGACACCAGGTCACCCGGATGAAGGCGCGGGGCCCGGCCGGGGTCACCGTCTTCGGCTTCGGAGTACGCACCCTGCAGACCCTCGGCCGCGAGCTGATCAGCGAACGCCTCCACGGCCGCTCCCCCCTGTGGGCCGACGGCCGCTCCTCCCGGCACGCCCCCACCCCCGGACTATGGGCCGTCGAACCGCACGTCGGATTCCACGACGTGGGGCTGAAGTTCGAGGAACTCCTCGTGGTCACCGAGGACGACGCCTACTGGCTCGACGACGACCTGCCCCACGTACACCGCTGGACGAAGGAACAGGCCCGATGACCACCACTCCCGAACCCGCCGGCGGCCCCACCCCCAGGGCGCCCGCCGAAGCCGAGCCCCGCCGGCGCACCGTGATCTGCGGTGGCGTCGCCCTGGCCGTCTACGAGCAGGGCGACCCCGCGAAGCCCACCGTGATGCTGGTGCACGGTTATCCCGACACCCACCGTGTGTGGGACGACGTCAGTGCGGCACTCGCCGAGGACCACCACGTCGTCCGCTACGACGTGCGCGGCGCCGGCCGCTCCGGAGCGCCCGCGCGGCGCGCCGGATACCGACTGCCGCAGCTCGCCGACGACCTGTTCGCCGTGGCCGACGCGGTCAGCCCGGATCGGCCCGTTCACCTCGTCGCCCATGACTGGGGCTCCATCCAGTCCTGGGAAGCGGTCACCGACCCCCGGGCGGCCGACCGCATCGCCTCGTACACCACCATGTCGGGCCCCTGCCTGGACCACGTCGGGCACTGGATCAGGCGCCGGCTCACCCGCCCGACCCCCAGGCACCTCGGGCAACTCCTCGCCCAGGGTACGCACTCCTGGTACATCGCCGCCTTCCACCTGCCACTCCTCGCACCCGCGGTCTGGCGCCACGGCCTCGCCCGCTGCTGGGACCAGGTACTCCACCGGATCGAGGACGTCACGCCCCGGCCCGGCCACCCGCAGCCGACCCTCCGCGACGACGCGGTGCGCGGCATCGGCCTGTACCGCGCCAACATGCTGCCCAGAGTGCTGCGCCCGCGGCAGCGTCCGACCGAGGTTCCGGTGCAACTCGTCACCCTGACCAAGGACCACTACGTCAGCCCCGCACTGGCCGAGGGCCTGGAGCAGTGGGCTCCGAACCTGTGGCTGCGTACCCTGCCCGCCACCCACTGGTCGGCACTGCTGGAGAAAGGAACGACCGTGGCACGCATGGTCCGTGAATTCGCCGCCCACACAGAGGGTGCCGCCGCGCCTCCTGGCCTCGACCGGTCCCACCGCATCCGGCAGACCGCCCGTCGCGCGGGCAAGGCCGGCGGCCGACCCTTCGCCGGGCGGCTGGCCGTCGTCACCGGAGCGGGCAGCGGCATCGGACGAGCCACCGCGCTCGCCTTCGCCGAACGTGGCGCGGACGTGGTCGTGTGCGACATCGACCTGGATGCCGCCGAGCGCACCGCCGAACTCGTCCGCCTGCTGGGCCCCGCCGCCCACGCCTACCGGCTCGACGTCTCCGACGGGCCGGCCATGGAGGCCTTCGCAGCCGAGGTCGCCGCCGGGCACGGAGTCCCCGACATCCTCGTGAACAACGCCGGGGTCGGCCACTCCGGAACCTTCCTGGAGACCACCGAGAAGGAATGGCAGCGAGTCCTCGACGTCAACCTCTGGGGCGTCATCCACGGTTGCCGCGCCTTCGGTACCCGCATGGCCGAGCGGGGCGAGGGCGGCCACATCGTCAACCTCGCCTCCGCCGCCGCGTACCTGCCCTCCAAAGTGCTGGCTGCCTACGCCACCAGCAAGGCGGCGGTGTCCATGCTGTCGGACTGCCTGCGCGCCGAACTCGTGGACGCCGGCATCGGCGTGAGCACCATCTGCCCCGGCATCGTCAACACCAACATCACCCGGACCGCCACCTTCTCCGGACTGACTCCCGAACAACAGGCCGCCAAACAGGCCAAGTTCTCCGGCCTGTACGCCAAGCGCAACTACCCGCCCGAAAAGGTCGCCGAGCAGATCGTCCACGCCGTACTCCACCGCCGTCCGGTCGTGCCCGTCACCTTCGAGGCCAAGGCCGCACGCCTCATCGGCCGCATCTCACCGGCCCTCCTACGCGCGACGGCACGCCTGAACGCCACCGGGTAAGCGGCCCGACTGCACCCCGGCCCAGTGCACGAGCACGGGCCGGGGATCGGTCGCGGGGCGCCAGGCTTCCCGTGTCCCATCACTCCTGGCGGGTTGGAAAGCCGTCGTTCGGTGGGGACCAGATGCCGTCCACGATGAGCACGGTGTCCTTGCGGAACGGCTTGCGTTGCTGGAACGCGAGCGAGGGCCCGAGTGGCCGACGATGCGGTCGGCAGCCGCCTTCGACACCCCGAACAGCGGCGTGAGTTGTCGCAGGGTGAGGTTGGTGCGCCAGTAGGCGGCGATCCACGACAAGATCGAGCAATGTCAGACCCGGCGGGCATCCTGTCGACCATGGATGGAATCGAAACTCGGCCGCTGGGCGACCGCCACGAACTGGACGCGGTGCTGCGCACCTGCTTTGACCTGATACGGGCTGTTGCTCCGGGGCTCCGGTACCGGCTCGTCGGCACGGCAGCGGCTTGCCTGCAGGGCGTCGACTTGCCGGTGGGCGATGTCGACATCCTCGTCGACCGGCGCCGCGACGTCGACGCCGTTGCCGAAGCGCTGGCGGACTTGCCGTGTGTGACCGCTCCGCAATGGCTCGCATCGGCCCGCCAGTACTTTGCCCGCTACAGCCTGGACGGCGTTGGATTCGAAGTCAGCACGGTGGAAGTACCGTGCGACGAGGATGGATGGGAGTGTCAGGGGCCCGGCCCTTGGCGGCACTACGTTACCGTGGACTCCGGCGGGCACCGCCTCGACTGCGTGGGGCTGGAGCTCCGGCTGACCACCGAGTTCCTCCGTGATCGCCCCGACCGGTACCAGCCGCTTCTGGCACACCTCGGCGCTCATGGCGCCGACCTCGAACTCCTGAAACAGAGCATGACCGTGCGCAGGGTGCCTGAGACGCTCGCGCGCCTGACCAGAGGTCTTCAAGCAAGCAGCAAACCGTGAACGGCGACTTTCGGGACAGTCGGCGTTAATTGATGTTGACCGCCGATCGCCCGATCCGGTCACTTCCGCCCGTACCGGCTTGTGCCGGTGCCCAGGCGTGGAGGGCCTGGATGAGCACGTCCGGGATGCCGCTGAGGCCGAAGCCGCCGACGGCCAGCGACGCGCCGGCGGGGATGTCCGCGACCGCCTCCGCGGCGCTCGCGCAGACCTTGTCCATGGAGGGAGGGCCTTTCTGTCGTGCGTTGTTGCTGGTTCAGGCGTTCAGGCGTTCGGGCGCAGGGCGTCCGAGATCGGCTTGGCGCCGCCGTGCGCGGTGAGGCCGCCGTCGACCGGGATCTCGGCGCCGGTGATGAAGGACGCGTCGTCGGACAACAGGAACACCACGAGCGGGGTGATGTCGTCGACGGTCCCGGTGCGGCCGAGCGGTGTCCCGCGGAGGTTCGCCTCGCGGAACGCGGGCGCGGCGGAGGCGGTCATGTCCGTCTCGATGAAGCCGGGGTGGATGGTGTTCACGCGGATGCCGCGGGGACCCAGTTCCATGGCGGCGGTCTTCGACAGGCCGCGCAGTGCCCACTTGCTCGCTGTGTACGCGACTGGGTAGTGGGCGGTCAGAGCCGCTGACGAACCGACGTTCACGATCGACGCTCCTGGGCGCATCAGCGGCACCAGGTTCTGGATGCCCAGGAGCGGACCCGTGACGTTGACCGCGTGGACCCGGGCCATGTCCTCGGGGCGTACGTCGTCGATACGGGCGCGCCAGGTGACGCCCGCGTTGTTGACCAGGCCGTGCACCTGCCCGTACGCCTCGCGCAGTTCGGCGGCGAGTTCCGCCCAGTCCTTCTCGCTCGTGACGTCGAGGCGGCGGCAGCCGGGTGTCTCCGTCACGTCGGTGGCGATCACCCGGGCGCCCTCGCGGGTCAGTGCCTTGGCCTCCGCGGCGCCCTGGCCGCCGGCCGCGCCGGTGACGACCACGACCTTGCCGAGTAGTCGCCTGGGATGCACGTCGCTCACGGCCGCTCCCTGGTACGGCGGCGGGCGGCCGGGAGCGGGACGGGATCGGCGCCGGTGACCACTGTGTTGGAGACCGTGCCGAGGCCCTCCACGGTGAGCGTGACCGTGTCGCCGGGCTTCAGGGGCGCCGGGTCCTGCCTGCCGCGTACGCCCCACAGTTCGGCGAGACAGCCACCGTTGCCGCACGTCCCGGAACCGAGCACGTCACCTGGACGCACCCACGTTCCGCGCGAGGCGTAGGCCACCATCTCTTCGAAGGTCCAGCTCATGTTGGACAGCAGGTCCTTGCCGACCACCTCGCCGTTGATCTCCGCCGTCAGCGCCAGGCGCAGGAAGCCGTCCGCGTCGCGGTACTTCTCCAGCTCGTCGGCGGTGACCAGGTACGGGCCCAGCGTGGTGGCGGTGTCCTTGCCCTTGCAGGGGCCGAGGCCGACCTTCATCTCGGCGGACTGCAGGTCGCGGGCCGACCAGTCGTTGAAGACGGTGTAGCCGATGATGTGGTCGCGGGCCTGCTCCGGGGTGAGGTCGCGGCCCTCCTTGCCGATCACGGCGGCGACTTCGAGCTCGAAGTCGAGCACGATCGACCCCGGGGGCATGGGGATGTCGTCGTGCGGGCCGTACACGGCGTAGGGGTTGGTGAAGTAGAACGTCGGGGCCGCGTACCACCGCTCCGGCACACCGGCTGCCCCGTCCACCGACCGCCGTACGCCCTCCACGTGTTCCTCGAAGGTGACGAAGTCCCGCACGGTGGGCGGCTGGAGCGGGGGCAGGAGCCGTACCTCGGAGACATGGGGACCGGCCGGGACGTCGAGCATCGCGGAGCCCGCGTCGAGCAGTTCGGGCAGGCCGCCTCCCTCGGCGAGCAGTCCGGTCAGGGAGCTGACACCGGGCAGGGGGCGGAGCGTGCCATCCTCTTCGACGACGGCCACATGGTGTCGGCTGCGGTGTTCGTACGTGGCGAAACGCATGGGAGAGGTCCTGTCGACGTGGGGCGGGCGGGCACGGACGCCCGGGGACGCGGCGGGCAGTCAGGGCAGTGACAGGGAGTCGCCGCGCCCCCGGAGCTGAGCGGGATCAGACCGGCGGGGCGACGAACACGCCGTGGTCGACGTCGTTGAACGACTCCTTGGCGACCAGTTCGTTCATCGGGTTCGCGGTGCCCCACTGGTCGGTGACCTCGGGCTGGGAGAAGTCGTAGACGTGGGGGTGCCAGGTGTCCTCGTCCAGCTCCTCCAGCTCGGTGGTGTACTCGACCGTGTTGCCGTGCGGGTCCAGGAAGTACGTGAAGGTGTTGTCGCCCGCCATGTGCCGGCCCGGGCCCCAGATCTTGCGGGCCCCGGACCGCATCACGCGGCCGGAGCCGCGCATGTACTCGTCCAGGCCGCGCATTTCGAAGGAGATGTGGTGCAGTGAGGTGTGCGGGCACTGCGCGATGGCCATGGAGTGGTGCTGGTTGCTGATCCGCATGAAGTGCATGACCTCGCCCATGTGCGGCGAGCTGAGGGTGTCGGAGAGGCGGAAGCCGAGGTGGCGCTCGTACCACTGGCGGGTCTTGTTCAGGTCCGGGGAGTTGAGGACCACGTGCGACAGGCGGACCGGGATCGACTCCTTCTCTTCGATGCGGCGGTGCTGCCGTGCCTCCACGTCGGCGGAGACCTCGATGGTGCGGCCGTCGACGTCGAAGAAGCGGAAGCCGTAGCCGCCGCCAGGGGTGTCGATCTTGCCGGGCTGGGAGATCAACTGGACGCCTCCGGCGAGGAGTTGCTCGGCGAGGGTGTCCACGTCGGCCGCGCTCCCGGCCCCGTAGGAGACCAGGTCGAGGCGCTTCTCGTCGGCCTTGCGCAGTCGTACGACGTACTGTTCTGGGCTGCCTTCGGCGGCGAGGAAGGAGATGCCGGAGTCCTCGGCGACCTTGGTCAGGCCCCAGACGCCGGCGTAGAAGTCGAGCTGCTTGTCGTAGTCGGGCACGGCGAGGTCGACGTGCCGCAGGTGGGTGAGCAGGCGGTTGCTCATGGGGATTCCTCCTCAGACGAGGTCGAGCAGGGCGGCGGCGTTGGCGCCGCGCACGGCGTGGAAGTCGGCGTCGGGCAGGCCCGCGGCGCGCAGCGCGCCCAGCGGGTCGTCGGTGCTCATGTCGAAGGGGAAGTCGGAGCCGAGCAGGACCCGTTGCGGACCAGCGGCCCTGAGCAGCTCCCGCAGTACGTGGGGGTCGTGGACGAGGGAGTCGAAGTACAGCTGCTTCAGGTAGGTGCTCGGCTCACGGGCGCAGTCCCGGGCGTCGGGGCGGGCCCGCCAGGCGTGGTCGGAGCGGCCGATGTGAGTGGGCAGATAGCCGCCGCCGTGCGCCGCGATCAGCTTCAGACCCGGATGGCGGTCCAAGACGCCGGAGAAGATCAGGTGGGAGAGGGCGACGGCGTTCTCGGTGGGCTGGCCGACCGTGTTGGACAAGTACCACTGGTCCAGGCGCTCGTCGAGCGTGCAGCCGAACGGGTGCAGGAAGACCAGGGCGCCGGTCTCCTCCGCGCGCGCCCAGAAGGGCGCGAGCCGCGGGTCGGAGAGCTCCACGTCCCGTGTCCCGCCCGGCCCCTGCGCGTGCGAGGAGATCTCCACGCCCCTCAAGCCCTGATCCAGTGCGTGGTCGAGCAGCCCGACCGCGAGGTCGGGGTGCTGGAGCGGGACCAGGCCGAGGCCGTGCAGCCGGTCGGGGGCCTTCGCGCAGTGCGCCGCGGTCCCTTGGTTAGCCAACCGGCATACCCGCTCGGCCAGTTGGGGTGCGGCCCAGTAGTGGTAGTGGCCCGGCGAGGGGCTCACCAGTTGCACGTCCACACCGGCCGCGTCCATGGCCGCCAGGCGCACGGCGACGTCCGTCAGCTTCGGCACCCGCGCGCCCACCATGGGACCGTTCACGGCGAGGGCCGCCGGGCCGTTGCGGCGGGCGTCGAGATTGCGGGCCTCGGCGAGGCCGGGCTGACCGGCGACGGTCTCCTCGATCTCAGGCAGGAGGAGGTGGGCGTGGACGTCGATCGTCGGCGCGGAGGCCGCGGCGGCGGTCACGGGCGCTCCTTGAGGAGGTTCATGGTGCGGCCGATCAGCCCGGCCATGTCGGCGTCGCGCACGCCGTCCAGCTGCCACTGGCCGATCTGCACGGACGCCTCGACGACGGTGCGCACCCGGGGGATGCGGCGGCCGTGGTAGGCCTGGAGCAGCTCGTCGTCCCAGTCCCGTCCGCTGGTGAGCAGCTCGGCGAGCACGGAGGCGTCCTCCAGGGACATGGCCGCGCCCTGGGCCATGGTGGGCGGGCAGCAGTGGGCGGCGTCGCCTATGAGCACGACCCGGCCCCGGTGCCAGGAGCCCTCGACCAGCAGGCGGTCGAACCAGGTGTAGTTGACCTTCTTCGGGTCGGTGATGTGCTCGGTGATCTCCGGCCAGACCCCGCCGTAGGCCCCCGCCAGGCGGCGCATCTCGTCGGCGTAGGTGGCCGGGTCGATGGAGGCGCGGTCGCGGCAGCCTTCGACGACGTACGCGTAGATGGTGTTCTCGCTGGTGGGGCAGTAGCCGGCGATGTAGGCGGGGCCGCCGTAGGCGAGGTCGGTGCGCGTCACGCTCTCGGGCCGTGGGGCGGCGATGCGCCAGATGGCCATGCCGGTGGGCTCGGGCTTGTCGGTGATGCCGATCGCGGCGCGGGTGGCTGAGTTGAGACCGTCGGCGGCGATCACGAGGTCGTAGCGGCCTTCGTTGCCGTCGCTGAAGCGCACCGAGACGCCGTCGGCGTCCTGTTCCAGCGCCTCGGCGGTGGTGCCCAGGCGAACGCCGGCGCCGGAGGCGCGGACCGCGTCGATGAGGATCTGCTGCAGTTGGGGGCGCTGCATGCCGAGGGTGGCGGGCAGGTCATCGCCGCCGGTCTGGATGTCCTCGGCGACGAACAGAACGGTGCCGTCGGGGGTGGTTACGCCCAGCGAGCCGAAGGGGTATCCGGAGGCTTCCACCTGTTCCCACACGCCCAGTTCGCGCAGGACCCGCAGGGCGTTGCCCTGGAGGGTGATGCCGGAGCCGGTGGTGGCGTTCCAGTCGGGCTTGGCCTCGATCAGGTCGACGGCGATGCCGGCGCGGCGCAGCAGGATGGTGACGGCGTTGCCTGAGGCGCCCCCGCCGATGACCAGGACGATGGGGGTCCCCCCGGCCGGAGGCTGGGGGAGGGTGAGGCTGTCAGCCATGTCGGGGATACCTCCGGGGTTGGGCCGCGCGGCTTCGGGCGGCGGGGGTGCGGCGCTCGCCCGCCGAGCGCTCCGCTGAGAGTGCGGTACGAAAGCTGCGGGCTGTCTGTGGCTGGTCGCGCAGTTCCCCGCGCCCCTTCGGGGCGCCGGGTACCGCGCCGGACTTCGGCGGGTCCGCTTGGTGCGGGGCCCGGCGACTGCGCGGGCTACTTCACCGCGATGGGATTGACCGGGGAGCCGACGGCTCCGGTGATGGGGAGGGGAGCGGCGGTGAGCCAGAACTCGTAGACGCCGTCGTCGGCGCAGTCCGCGGCGAGGGCGTCGAGGTCCCACATCTCGCCGATCAACAGGCCCATGTTGGGGATGACGACCTGGTGCAGCGGCTGGAAGGCGTTCTCGAACTCGTTCGGCCGGACCTCGAAACCCCAGGTGTCGGTGGCGATCGCGGCGATCTCGGTACCGTGCAGCCAGCCGGCGGTGGTGAACGACATTCCGGGTGCGGGTCCGCCCGCGTAGTCGCCCCAGCCGTCGCGCCGGGCGCGGGCGAGGTGTCCGGTGCGGACGAGGACGATGTCGCCGCGGCCGACGGTCACGCCGTGGGCCTCCGCGGTCGCGGTCAGGTGCCCCGCGGTGATCGCGAATCCGTCGGGCAGCTCCGGTTCACCGTCGTCGTCACCGATGACCCGGGCCACGTCCAGCAGTACGCCGCGCCCGGCCACGTACGGAGCCATGTGCTCGATGCCGGTGACCAGGTCGCCGTCGGAGGTGACGACCTTCTCCGCGTCGCGTCCGTTCCAGGCCTTGCCGTGGTCGAAGATGTGCCCGAGGCCGTCCCACTGGGTGGAGCACTGCAACGGCATCGCGATCACGTCGTCCGCGCCGCCGATGCCGTGCGGGAAGCCCTGGTTGCCGAGGGCCGCGTCGGTGCCGGTGTCGAGCATGGTGTGCACCGGGTTGGTGCGTCGGCGCCAGCCCTTCTGCGGGCCGTTCATGTCGAAGGACTGCGAGAGCGAGAAACTGACGCCCCGTCGCACGAGGGCCGCGCCTTCGCGCCGCTTGGCCTCGTCGAGGAAGTTCAGGGTGCCGAGCACGTCGTCCTCGCCCCAGCGCCCCCAGTTCGAGTACGCCTTGGCGGCCTCGGCGATCGCGCCCTCCGGGTCGTGGCGGTCCAGGCTCATGCGGCCCCCTCCGCCACACAGCGGGTGCGCTGCACGCCCAGACCGGTGATGGAACCCTCCATGACGTCGCCGTCCCGCAGAAGCCGCCCCCAGTGGATCCCGTTGCCGGCTGGGCTGCCGGTCAGCACCAGATCGCCGGGCAGGAGCCGGGAGGTCTGGGAGATGTACGACACCAGGCGCGCGATGCCGAAGAGCATGTCCTTGGTGGACTCGTCCTGCATGGTCTCACCGTTCAGCTTCAGGGTGACCCGCAGATCAGCCGGGTCGGCGATGGACTCGGCGGGGACGATCCAGGGCCCGAGCGGAGTGAAGCCGGGGGCGTTCTTGCAGCGCAGCCAGTCGGTGCCGATGGCCGGCATGTCCCGCCGGAAGACGGTGGCACGGTCGGTGAGGTCGTTGGCGATCGTGTAGCCGGCGACGTACTCCAGGGCCTCCTCTACGGATATCCGGTAGGCGGGCTTGGCCATCACGGCCGCCAACTCCAGCTCCCAGTCCGGCTTCTCCGCCCAGGAAGGGAGTACGACGTCGTCGTACGGGCCGGCGATGGTGCTGGGCAGGCCGATGAAGACGTACGGCAGGTCCTCGGCGGCCCGCCGGTCCATGATCGCGGCGATCTCCGCGCGCGCCTCCTCGACGGTGCGCGGGTCGTCGGGGGAGCGGTGGGCGACCTCGAGGTCGATCACGTGCTGCCGGTAGTTGGCGCCGGACTGGAAGATCTGGCGGGGCTCGACGGGGGCGTGGACCCGCAGGCCGTCGAGTGTCCGCCAGTCGCCGGTCGTGTCCGTGGCGAGGGCGTGCAGGAGGGGCAGTAGCTCCGCCCAGCGTTCGAAGATCCCGCGGGCCGTCAGGTCGGGTTCGCCGAGAGCCGTACGAAGGTCGGCCACCCGGTCCTTGGCCAGGAGACCGGGGAACGGCTCCCCGTCCGGAGCGGAGAACGTGCCGAGCGCGAACGGGCCGGCAGGTTGCGCGAGCGTTGCCATCAGATTTCCTCCTGCTGGGTTGCGGTCTACTCTGGCTCCGATCGGCCAATCACGGAAATCAATCCTGTGGATGTAATGAATCCATGGTGTGGATGGCTTTCGCTTACTAGGTGGTGCCCGGTGAACCTGTCCCGACTCGACCTCAATCTGGTCGTCGCCCTGCGTGCGCTGCTGGAGGAGCGCAACGTCACCCGGGCCGGCGAGCGCGTCGGACTGAGCCAGCCCGCGATGAGTGCGGCGCTGTCACGCCTGCGCCGCCATTTCGACGACGAATTGCTCGCCCGCACCGGCAACAGCTACGAGCTGACCCCGCTCGGCGTGGCCCTGCGCGACCGCAGCGCCACCGCGTGCGACCTGCTGGAACGGGTCTTCTCCAGCCAGGCGGACTTCGACCCGGCCGCCGAGACCCGCGAGTTCACCCTGCTCGCCTCGGACTACAGCGCGGCCGTCTTCGGCGCAGTGCTCGCCCGCGCCGTGCATGAGGAGTCCCCCGGCATCCGGCTCACCTTCCAGCACCCGGCGCCCTCCGTAGAGGAGAACACCGCCGCCCTGCTGAGTACCGTCGACGGACTGCTGATGCCGCACGGCGTCATCGACGGCTTCCCCGCCGTCGACCTTTTCACGGACCGCTGGTTGTGCATGGTCGCCGACGACCACCCCGAGGTCGGCGACGCACTCACCCTCGACCAGCTGGCCCGCCTGCCCTGGGCCGTCTACCAACGGCCTTACGACGCACCGGCGGCCCGCCAGCTGAGCATGCTCGGCATCAGCCCTCGGGTGGAGGTCTCCGTGCAGACCTTCCAGTTGCTGCCCCACATGGTCGAGGGCACGCGCCGGGTCGCGATGATCCAGGAGCGCCTGGCCCGCAGGGCGGTCCTCTCCGCCGCGGTGCGTGTCCTGCCCTGCCCCTTCGAGGCCGTACCGGTCCAGGTGGCGCTGTGGTGGCATCCGGTGCACTCCCAGGACGCGGCCCACATCTGGTTGCGGCAGAAAGCGGAAGAGGTGGGCGCGACGCTGACAGGGCGCGGCACGACCGAGGCCGTACCCGACGTACAGGGCGCGGGGCCGGCGCCAGTCCTGCCCTGATCCCGGCCCGGCGGCAGCCGATGAACGGCAAAGCCCGCCCGGCGGCAGGTGTGTTCGGCACGTGTCGGCCTCGCCGTCTGTCTGGTACGACGGCGAGACCGACACGCGTGACGGGGCCGGGGCACCGTCGCCCGGTACTCCCCGGCCCGTCCGCCTCCGCGGGCTCAGGCCAACTGCTCCGGCAGCGGCCGGGGATCCGCGGCGCCCGCACGGCGCCGGGCCCCCCACAGCCCCGCCGCGACGACCGCGGCAGCCACCCCCAGCACGCCCACCGCGCCCACGAGACTGCCGACCGCCGGCTCCAGGGCCAGCAGCACCAGCGGACAGACGAACTCGCCGCCGAAGAAGGCCGCCATCCACAGCCCAGTGCCGCGGCCGCGGTCCTCGAACGCCAGACGGGACATGGCACTGGTGAGGAGGGCGGGCAGCAGCATGCCCGTGCCCAGGCAGTTGACCACCGCTCCGACAACCAGCAGCAGGGGGTTGCCGGCGAGGAACATCACTCCGAAACCGGCCGCGCAGAGCGCGAGTACGGCGGGCAGCATCGGGTCCGGGGAGCGCTTCAGCCGGGCGAACGTGACCGCTCCGGCCACGGTGGCCGCACTCGCGATCGCGGTGGCAAGGCCGATCACACCCGTGTTCTCCACGCCGAGATCGTCGAGCAGGTACGACATCTCCACGGGGACGGTGTAGAAGACCATCGCCCCGAAAAAGGTGAGCGCGCAGATACCCGCCATCTGCCGCCAGGGAAACGGACGGCTGGTCGAGGCCTCGGCCGTTTCGCTCTCGGCCGGGGCCTCGTCGGCCGCCGCGCGGGCTGCCGGGTTGGGCAGAGCGGTGGCCATCAGCGGGGCGAGCACCAGGCTCACGGCGTAGACCCAGAAGGGCACACGCCAGCCGGCCGCCCCGACGGCGCCGCCGAGCACGAAGAACGCGGTGGCCGACGCGGAGGCGCACATGGTCTGCAGGGCGAGGTACTTCACCCGCTGGTGACCGGAGTAGTAGTCGCCGATCAGGGTGGTGCAGCACGTCATGATGGCGGCCTCGGTGACACCGACAAGGGCCCGGCTGGCGATGATGGCGCCCAGCGAGTCCAGCCAGAGCGGGGCCGTGCCGAACACGGCGTACAGGAGGGTCGCCACTATCAGCAGACGCTTGCGGCCCAGCCGGTCCACGATCACCCCGGCGAACGGGGCCAGCAGAGCCAGCGACAGAGCCGGAACGGTCAGCGCGAGGGGAACCAGTGCCTTGGCCCCCGGGGTCGAGGCGAAGTAGTCCTGCATCTTCGGCAGCACCGGGGCGATCAGCACCGCCCCCAGAATCGGCAGACAACTGCCTGCCATCAGCAGGGTCACGCGCAGCAGACGGGCAGGGCCCGAGACGGGGACGGGCGACGGAGTGACGTCGTCCACCGCGGCGGGGGACGGGGGCACGGAACCAGGCATGGCGACTCCAGGGGACGGTGTACGGGAGCGGGCATGCCACCAGGGGCGCCGCCGACGGCGCAGGGCATGCCTGGGTAGGCCTCACACCGGCGGCTGGTCCGGACGGCGGCGTGCGGGTAGGGACGACTATGGGCCGTCCCGGAGGGCGCCGCCATCCTCCACACGATCCGAATCCCGTATCCGGGTCATCCACACCATGGATGGGCGGGGGACGGCCGAGCGGAGCCCATGGTCCGAGTCGTGGTTCGCGGGCATGCCGGAGCGGGCACCGCCCGGTTCGTCCATGAGAGTTGTGGCCGGGCGACCTACCAGCGCACGACGGTGAGTCGGTGCCGGAGCACGTTGCTGCTCCCACCGTGCACGGCAACTACCGCACCCAGCGTTTCGATCGAGATGCAGCCGGAGCCTTGCAGCGCTTGGCCATGCCGCGGGCCACCGGCCTGTACCTGCGGCCCGCACGGCGCATCCCGGGCCCCTGCCGATGGCCCGCACGGCGCATTCCGCCCGCACGGCGCATTCCAGGGCCCTGCCGATCGCCGCCCCCGCACACTCCACCAGGCGGTTCCGGCGCTGCGGCTCGTGTCGGCTCCGCCCGTCCGTCAGACCGCCGGTCCCGTGCTGCCGCGTTCCACCAGTTTCGGACCGGTGACCTGGAAGTGGTCGATCGTCCTGCCCTCGACCAGTTCCCGCAACTGCTGGGCCGCCCGGGCCCCGTAGTCCACGATGTCCCGGTTCAGCGCCGTGAGTCCGGGCTCGACCAGTTCGCACAGGGCGGAGTCGTCCCAGGCCACCATCGAGACGTCGCCGGGGACGGACAGTCCCATGTGGCGGGCGGCGCTGAGGCCGGAGACGGCCATCACGTCGTTGTCGTAGAGCACGGCCGTGGGACGCGGATCGCCGGCCAGTACCTCGCGGGTCGCGGCGGCACCCTGCTCGCCGGTGTAGTCGGTCTCGACGGTGGTCAGCCGCATCCCGAACTCGCGGGTGACCTCCTCGAACGCGGCGGTGCGGATACGGGTGTGCCACAGTGCGCTGGGACCACTGATCCGGGCGACCGACCGGTGCCCCAGGGCGGCCAGATGCGCAAGAGCCGCACGTACGGCCCCCGCCTCGTCGCTCCACACGGCCGGCAGGCTCCCGGTGCCGACCGGGTGGCCGACCACCAGGGCGGGCAGGCGTAGTTCCTCCAGTGCGGGGATCCGCGGGTCGTCCACCGCGACGTCCACCAGGAACACGCCGTCCACCCGGCGGCTCGCCCACCAGTCGCGGTAGACGGCGATCTGGGCGGCGGTGTCCTCGGCCAGGGTGAACAGCAACGACACACCCCGGCCGGACAGTTCGACCTGGATGCCGGAAATCAGCTGCATGAAGAACGGCTCGATGCCCAGGGTGCGCGCGGGCCGGTCGACGACGAGCCCGTACGTACCCGCCCGTCCGTCGGACAGGGCGCGGGCCGCGCTGTTGGGCTTCCAGCCGAGCTCCTCCGCGATGGCGAGGATCCGCCGGCGCGTTCCTTCGGACACGCCCGGTTTGCCGTTGAGCGCGAATGACACGGCACCCTTGGTGACTCCGGCTCGCCGGGCGACGTCTGCCATCGTCGGGCGCTTCACTTGTGCATTCCTCTCCCTTTTGCCTGGCTCAGTCTAGGACGGCCACAGCAGGCGGCGGGTGGTCGCGAGCCCCCAGTCGTCGAGTGCGCGCAGGCCGTCGCCCGACGACCGCAGGCCACCGTGCGTCTCCACAGTCCGCGCCCACTCCTCTCGCCGCTCGACGCCGGGCCGCAGCATCAGGCAGTCGGGGTCGTTGGTCCACAGCCGGCCGTGCTGCCAGGCGCGGGCGCGCACATTGCGGGTGGCGTTGTGCTGGCTCGGCTCGGACGGATGCCCGCCCGGCGCCTGCCAGTACGCGGCGATGTCCGGGCCGACCCGCATGGCGTCCACGAATCCGGCGGCGGGCAGCAGCGGGGCTCCGCAGCCCACGAGGTACGAGTCCGGGCCGATCGCGTCGCGGATGATCCGCAGTGCTTCGCGGTAGGCCTCGACACCCGTCACGTCCGCGTACCGGCGGCCCTCGAGCGCAGCCGCGTACATGAAGTCGATCTTGAAGTAGGCGATGCCCCAGCCGCGCATCGCCTCGAACACCCCGCTGAGGTACGCGGCCGCGGCCGGGTTCGTCACGTCCAGCGCCGTGCAGCGGTCGCCGATCGCGTCGCCGGCGAACACCGGTTCACCGGAGGCCGGGTCGATGACCGCCCAGTCCGGGTGCTCGGCGTACAGACGGCTGCCCAGGCCGAGCAGCAGCGGGGCGGTCCAGATCCCGGCCCGCCGGCCGTGACCGCTTATCCGGCCGACCAGCCCCGGCAGGTCCGCGAACCGGTCCGACGGCAGCAGCCAGTCACCGGGCGCGGCCTGATAGCCATCATCGATCTGGACCACGCCGAACGGCAGGTCCAGCTCGTCCATGGCGTCCAACTCCGCGTGGATGTCCGCCTCGGTGACGGTGTTCCAGTACTGGTACCAGGAGCACCACACCGTAGGCGCCGCCCGCGTCAGGCGCTCCTCGGACACCCTGGCCCGGCGGGCGAACCCGTCCGCCCAGGCGCCGAGGGCAGACTGCACCGTCGCGCCGTCCTCGCCCTCCAGCTGTAGCACAGGCGCGTCGGACGAGATCCGCAGCACGCCTCCCGGCGCCGGCTCCGCGCGCACCCGCGGCACCGTCCGGTCGGCGCGATCGGCCGCGAACACGTGCACCGGCCCGCCGTCGCCGGGATCCACCGCCAGCACGCCCTCGCCCTGGAAGACACCTTCGGGCGGGGCGGCGTTGTAGTGGCAGTCCATCGCCAGTGAGTTGGCGAGCGTCGGGCGGTACGGCACGGCGGTGACCGGAAGCGAGTCGGTGACGCTCCAGGACTGCCAGCCCTCGGCGTGGATCCGGGCGGTGCCCGGGTCCACGGTCAGCGTCGCGACCGGCTCGAAACCGGTGACCGGCTCGAAACCGGCACCCCCGGTCACGCGGCGGCCTTCCCTTCAGACTGCAGCCAGCACAGCACCCTGTGGCCTCCGCCGAGGGCTGCCTCCGGCGGCCTGGTGGCACAGACGTCCATGGCGAACGGACAGCGCGGCCGGAACCGGCAGCCGTCACCGACCACCGTCTCCCGCCGCTCGGCGTCCCGCGCCGAGCGCGCCGCCGCACGCACCTGCCGCGCGGCCCGGACCTCCGCACGCGTCGCTCCGGTCCTGGGCGCCGCAGCCGCCAGCAACTGGGTATATGGATGCTTCGGGTTGAGGATGACCTCGTCGCTCGGGCCGCGCTCGACGACCTGCCCCCGGTACATCACCATGATGTCGCTGGAGAAGTGCCGGGCCGTGGCCAGGTCGTGCGTCACATACAGCAGCGCCAGATCGCGCTGGCGCTTCAGGTCGTCCAGCAGGTTGAGGATCTCGAGACGGATCGACACGTCCAGCATCGACACCGGCTCGTCGGCCAGCAGCACGTCGGGCGCCGGAGCGAGCGCCCGGGCGATCGCGACACGCTGCCGCTGCCCGCCGGACAGCTCGTGCGGCCGCTTGCGCGCCACGTCCGCCGCCGGGGTGAGGTTCACCTGCCGCAGCAGCTCCGCGACAGCCGTGTCCGCCTCGGTCCCGCGCCGCGCGCGCCCGGTGGCCAGAAGCGGACGCCGCAGGTGGTGGTCCACACTGTGCGACGGGTTGAGCGAGGCGAACGGGTCCTGGAAGACCATCTGCACCGCGCGCCGGTACTCCTTCGCCGGCACCTTGTCCCGGCCGCCGAGCAGGATCTGCCCGCCTGCCGGCGTCACCAGGCGTGAGAGCGCCTTCAGGACGCTGGACTTGCCGCTGCCGCTCTCGCCGACGAGGGCGAGGGTGCGGCCGGCCTCCAACGTGAAGGAGAGCTTCTCGACGGCTCGGAAGGGCTTGCCGCGGGACTGGGCGTACTCGACGACGAGATCGCGGACTTCGAGGGCGGTCATGACTGCGGTCCTTCGGCGTCGGAGACGGAGCTGCGGTGTTCCGGGTCGTTGAGATGGCACGCGGCGCGCCAACCCGCGGCACCCTCGCGCGCGATGTCCAGCAGGTGAGGAGTCACCGCGCGGCAGGGCTCGAAGGCGTACTCGCAGCGGTCCGCGAACGCGCATCCGACGACCTCGCCACGCAGGTCCGGTGGCGAGCCCGGGATACCGCGCAGCTCGCGTCGTTCCCCGACGAGGTCGGGGAACGACCGCAACAGACCCTGGGTGTAGGGGTGCCGGGCGTCGGTCAGGCGCTCCGCCGGGGCGTACTCGACGATCTCGCCCGCGTACATCACGGCCAGCCGGTCGCTGATCTCCAGCAGCAGTCCCAGGTCGTGCGTGATGAAGATGACGCTGAAACCCAGTTCTTCGCGGAGCCGCTCGATCTCGTCGAGGATCTCCCGCTGCACCACCACGTCGAGTGCCGTGGTCGGCTCGTCCATGATGACGACGTCCGGTTCCAGCGCGAGCGCCATGGCGATCACCACCCGCTGGCGCATACCGCCGGACAGCTCGTGCGGATAGCCGTCGGCCCGGCCGGCGTCGATGCCCACCATCTCCAGCAGCGCCTTCGTACGCTCCGCCCGCTCGGACTTCGTCATCTCCGGACGGTGCGCGCCGTAGATGTCGTCGAACTGCCGCCCCACGGTGGTGACTGGATTCAGCGCGTTCATGGCGCTCTGGAACACCATCGACAGCCGGTTCCAGCGGAAGGCCCGCAGCTCCTCGCCCTCCAGCGCCAGCAGGTCGGTCTCCCGCCCCTCCCGGTCGCGGAAGACGACGCTGCCACCCGTCAACTGCGCGGGCGGCTTCATCATCCGCGTGACCGCGTACGCCAGAGTGGACTTGCCACAGCCGCTCTCCCCGGCGATACCCAGTACCTCGCCGCGCCGCAGCTCGAAACTCACGCCCCGGACGGCGCGCGTCGGGCGCTCGCCGTCGTACTCCACGTGGACGTTCTCGGCGCGCAGCACGACATCCTGGGCGGTGGAGCCCGAGGGATCGGCGGCCAGGCCGGCAACGGTGTCGATCATCGGGCGGTCCCCTTCGTACGGGTACGGCGGCCGGAGCGCGGCCGGTGGACGCGCAGCCGCGGGTCGAGGACCTCGTCCAGGCCGAAGCTGATCAGTGACAGGGCGGCCCCGAAGACCGCGATGCACAGGCCGGGCGGGACGAACCACCACCAGGAACCGCCGGACAGCGCCTCGGCGTTCTGCGCGAAATACAGCATGTTGCCCCAGGTCATCGCCGACGGGTCGTCAAGGCCGAGGAACGCCAGGCCCGCCTGTGTGAGGATCGCGAAGATCACCGCGAAGATGAACTGCGAGACGATGATCGCGACCTCGTTCGGCAGGATCTCCACCAGCACGATCCGCCAGCGCCGCTCGCCGTACAGCCGCGCCGCCTGCACGTAGTCGCGGCTGCGCAGGCTCAGCGTCTGGGCGCGCAGTACACGGGCGGAGGCGGCCCAGCTGGTCAGCGCGATGACGCCGATGGTGGCGAGCGTGCTGCTGCCCTTCACGTACGAGGCGATCACGATCACCAGTGGCAGGCCCGGGATCACCAGGAACACGTTGCTGATCAGCGACAGCGCCTCGTCGGCCCAGCCGCCGAGGAAGCCGCCGCCGATGCCGATCACGATCGACACGGCCGTGGCCAGCAGGGCGGCAGCGGCGCCGACCACCAACGACCCTCGGGTGCTGGCGATGAGCTGGGCGAAGACGTCCTGGCCGGTCTGGGTGGTGCCCAGCCAGTGGGCGCCGGACGGCGGTTGGGACAGGTCCTGGCTGAAGGCGTCGGGGTTGCCGGAGAGAAGCGGGCCGAAGGCCGCCACCAGCACGAAGGCGGTGATGATGGCGAAGCCGATGGTGAGCCGGCGGGAGCGGCGCAGCGTCCGCCAGGCGCCGCGCGCCCAGGCGGCCGGGCCGCCGGAGGAGCCGGACGCGGGCGGAGTGGCGGTCGGAAGGGTCGAGGTGATCGGTGCGGTGGTCATCGGGCCTGCCTCGTACGCGGGTCGACGAAGCCGTACAGCATGTCCACCAGGAAGTTGGCCGACAGCACGGCGAAGGTGATGACAAGGAAGACGGCCTGCATCAGCGGGTAGTCGTTGTTGCTGACGGCCTGGAACAGGGTGTAGCCGATGCCGGGGTACGAGAAGACCATCTCCATGACCAGCGAGCCGCTGACCACGAAGCCCAGGGAGATCGCGAAACCGGCCACCGACGGCAGCACCGCGTTGCGGGCCGCGTAACCGATCATCACCGTACGGGACTTGAGGCCCTTCGCCTCGGCGGCGGACACGTAGTCCTCGGACAGGGTGGACACCATCATGTTCCGCATGCCGAGCAGCCAGCCGCCCACCGAGCTCAGCACGATCGTGATCGCGGGCAGCGCCGCGTGCTGCACAGCGGACTGGATGAACGCCCCGTTCCAGCCGATCGTCACGCCCGGGTCGTAGCCGCCGTTCCCCGGGAACACCGGCCAGATCTGGGTCAGCAGGTACAGCAGCAGGAGCGCGAACCAGAAGTACGGGATGGCGGCCAGGAAGGTGGTGGACGGCACCAGCGAGTCCAGCCAGGTGCCGCGCTTCCACCCGGCGACCGTGCCCAGGGTGATGCCGATGACGACGCTGATGACGGTGGAGACGCCGACCAGCAGCAGGGTCCACAGCACCGAGGAGTTCAGCACCGAGGACACCGGGGTCGGGAAGAAGGTGACCGAGAGGCCGAACTTCAGCTGCGCCGTGGAGACCAGGTAGTCCCAGTACTGGACGAAGATGTTGCCGTTGCCCAGGCCCAGCATCTTCGCCAGTGCCTCCTTCTCACCCGGGGGCACCGGGCCCTGCTGCGCCTGCCTGGCCATGATCAGCTGCACCGGGTCGCCGGGGATCAGCCGGGGCAGCGCGAAGTTGAGGGTGACCGCCATCCACGCGGCGATCGCGTAGAACCCGAGTTTTCTCAAGAGGTACCGCATATCCGAAAAGCTCCTTGCCGGCTCGGCCGGGGGGCCGGTGCGGTGCCGCTCCGCCCCGCGCCGGTGTCAGGAGCCGGCGAGGGGAGGAGGGCACCGCACCGGAGTGCGGACGGGAGTGTGCCGCGTTACTTCACCGGCTTGAGCTGCATGGCGACCCAGCCGTTGTCCGGGGCCAGCCAGACCGACGGGGCGGCGTACGCGTTGTCCTTGGTGGGGTATCCGGTGATGTGGTTGCCGTTGAACTCGATCTCGTTCTGAGCGTTGAACAGCGGGATCAGCGGCATGTCCTTGATGAACTGCTGCTGGATCTTGTAGAAGTGCGGCTTCTGCTTCTCCAGGTCGGTGGTCGAGGCGATGGCGTCCAGCGCCGCGTCCACATCGGAGTTGGCGTAGCCGCCGTAGTTGCCGATGTTCGTGCTCTGCCCGTCCTTCGGGGCGATCCGGCTGTCGAGCAGCTGGTCGTAGTAGGCGTAAGGCACCGGCGTGTAGCCGTAGTTGCTGAGCAGCATCTCGAACTTGCCGGCGGACTGGTTGGCCACCCACTGTGCGTATGCCTCGGTGCGCACCTTCAGCTCTATACCGGCCTTGGCGAGCTGCTGCTTGGCCATCTGCGCGACGCTGATGTAGTCGGTCCAGCCGGAGACCACCTCCAGCGTGATCGACAGCTTCTTGCCGTCCTTGGCGTAGATGCCGCCCGAGCCCTTGGAGTAGCCGGCGGCCTTCAGGTACGAGGCCACCTTCGCCTCGCCGGTCTCGAACGTGGCGTCCTTCAGCGACGGGTCGAGCACCGACTGGTAGTTGGGCAGCAGCAGCGCCATCGGGTTCGTCGGGCCGGCCTGGCCGTTGTAGACGGTCTTGCTCATGAAGTCGCGGTCGAGCGCGGCGCTGACGGCCTTGCGCACGTTCACGTCCGCGGTCGGGCCCTTGTTGGTGTTCGGCACGAAGAAGGTGACCGCGAGCGGGATGTTGACCAGGTCAAACTTCTTGTTCTTGGCGAGGTAGTTCTTCTCGATGTCGGGGATGAAGGCGCCGGCCCAGTCGACCTTCCCCGAGGTGATCGCGGCGTTGGCGCTGTTGTTGCCGCTGAAGGACAGGTAGCGCAGCGTCTTGATGCTGGGTTTGGCCTTGATGTAATAGTCCTTGCGCGCCTGCAGGTCCATCACCGTGTTGGCGACCGACTTGACCGTCCAGGAACCTGTGCCCACCGGCTTGCTGTTGAGGACGGTCTTCTTCTTGCCGTCGGGGATCTTCGACCAGATGTGCTCGGGCAACTGGTCGGCCTTGCCAAGGATGAAGTACTCCTTGGTGTACGCCGACTGCGAGAACTTCAGCGTGACCCCGTCCGTGCCGTCCGTGGTGACCGACGTGAGGGGCAGGGCGTAGCTGTTGAAGTCCTTGTTCTTCAGCGCCATCCGGAAGGTGAACGCCACGTCCTTGTTGGTGAACGGCTCCCCGTCGTTCCAGGTGGCGTCGGTGCGGATCTTGATACGCAGGGTCTTGCCGCCGTCCGCCCAGGTGTAGGACTTGCCGAGCCAGGGATTGACGTCACCGCTCTTCACCGCGTTGAACAGGAACAACGGCTCGTAGATCATGCCGTGCGTGCCCTGCTGGGCGTTCGGCGAGAACGGGTTGAAGTTGCGGGTGAAGTTGCCTGAGGAAGCCGTGACGGTGACCATGCCGGTCGCGGCGGGGCTGGCGGAGGTTCCCCCGCCGCATGCGGTGGCGGTGGTGGCGGCCAGAGCCAGTACTGCGCCGAAGGCGAGGAGACGCCGCCGGGCCACTCTCATGAGGTTCATCGGTGATCCCCTGATCGGTGGGCGGGTTGGAGGGGTGAGGAGTCGGAGGGGAGTGAGCACTCGTGGGGGGCTGGGGGGAGGCGCTGCGTGCAAGCGGATGACGAGGTGCGGGTGGATCGCGTATGACAACGATGTCAGAACGGAATTCTCGAGCCGTGCGGAACTGACGTGGTGGTACGGCTGCGCAAGTCGTGGAGCTATGCGAGTGGTGCGGCTCGGTGGGCGCCTGTAGGCGTCCGCGACGTGCGTCGGCGGGACGGGGATGGTTGCCCCGTCACAGTCGGCGTGGGCAAAAATTAGAGTCCGGGTAATCCGATGTCAACACTTCCAAAACAAAAGAGTTCTTGATCTCGCGAAGCATCGGCGTCCTCGGCCCATACTCAACTGAACCGGTTTTGCTCGACCATGACCAAAAAGGGCGAGTGTGGCCGGCCGCCGACCGGCGACGGTCGGGCCCGGTGTCGTGACCTCGCCGATCGGACGAGCCCTGCGGTGAGGCGGCTACCGCCCAGGGCGGGAGGCGGGAAGTGGTAGGGGCCGCCCTCCGGGCCGGAGATGTCGGACCATCGCATAAACCGGTTTATGAATCTCGGCCGAGTTCCCCGCGATGTCTTGACGCTAAACCGGTGCAGTGGTTCCATCGTCCCGCCGTCCGGGGAACCGCCCGGCCACCACACCGTATGCGCCGCGCAGCGAATCACCGCCAGGCGAGGGCGGACCGCGAGTCACGGTGCGCGGCCGTGTCGCCGTCAGCTCCCCGCCTCCCCGCAACCTTCGGCCACGTCGTAGGCGCACGCCCTCGAAACGTTCCTCTCGCGTTCGAAACCCCGTACGCCCCCTGCCGTGCACCGACCACCACTCCAGAAGAAGAGGATCCCGCCCATGCAGCGCACTTCCGCCCGGCTGACCTCCGACGCAACGCCGGTCACCTGGCTCGGCGCCAACTACTGGTCGCGTACCGGAGGTCCGCTGATGTGGCGCTCCTACGACCCGGACGTGGTGACCGAGGAACTGCGCGTCCTGCGCGACCACGGGCTGAACATGACCCGGTCCTTCTACTACTGGCCGGACTTCATGCCCACCCCCTACACCGTGGACGAGGAGAAGTGCGCCCTGTTCGCCGACTTCCTGGATCGGCACCAGGAGCTGGGCATGACCACCGTCCCGACCTTCATCGTCGGGCACATGTCCGGTGAGAACTGGGACCCGTCCTGGCGCGGCGGCCGCGACCTGTACTCCGACGTATGGATGGTCGCCCGCCAGGCCTGGTTCGCCGGGCAGATGGTGCGCCGTTTCAAGGAACACCCGGCCGTCGCGGGCTGGCTGGTCTCCAACGAGATGCCCATCTACGGCAACCGCACCCAGGACCGCGAGACCGTCTCGTCCTGGGCCCAGATCATCGCCGACGCCGTCCGTGCCGCAGGCGGCACGCAGCCGTTCTCCCTCGGCGAAGGTGCCTGGGGCCGTGAGAACACCGGCAACGAGAACGGCTTCTCGGTCCGCTACACCGCCGAGATCTGCGACTTCCTGGGCCCGCACGTCTACCGCATGGAGGACGACCCCGTCCGCCAGCACCACGCCGCCGCCTGGGTCTGCGAACTCACCGGCACCTTCGGGCGGCCCGTCGTGCTGGAGGAGTTCGGCGTCAGCTCCGACTTCGTCTCCGGCCCGAACGCCGCCCACTACTACCGCCAGGTCCTGCACAACAGCCTGCTCGCCGGGGCCACCGGCTGGATCGCCTGGAACAACACCGACTACGACAACCTCAAGCACCAACCGCCTTACCTGCACCACGCGTTCGAGATGCACTTCGGCCTCACCGACGCCAAGGGCACCGCCAAGCCGCAACTGCGCGAGCTGAAGGACTTCGCGGAACTGCTCGAGAAGGTGGACTTCGGCCGCACCCGGCGCGCCGACACCGACACCGCCGTCGTGATCTCCTCGTACCTGGACACGGAGTACCCCTTCACCCGCCCCGAGGACGCCGACCACATCTACCGCACCGCCCGCCAGGCCTGGGTCGCCGGCCGCCTCGCCGGACTCGCCCCGGCCGTCACCCGGGAGAGCGACGACCTACCCGGCGAGGCCAGGCTCTACCTCGTACCATCCACGAAGCAGCTGCTCTCCCCGACCTGGTACGAGCTGGAGGACCGCGCCCGCGCCGGCGCCACCGTGTACGTCTCCTACTGCCCCGGTTACCACGACGAGCAACGCGGCCCCTGGTACGCCCATCTGAACGAGATGTTCGGCGTCGAGCACCAACTGGAGTACGGCCTGGTCGACCCCATCGAGGACGACGAGGTGGCCTTCACGTTCGTCCGCCCCTTCGGCAACCTCCCCCAGGGCGCCCGGCTTACCTTCCGCGCCGCCGGGACCGAGAACAGCCGCGTCTTCCTCCCCGTCGAGCCCACCGACGCCGAGGTGCTCGCGGTCGACGCCCACGGCCGCCCCGCTCTGCTGCTGCGGCGGGTCGGCGAAGGCTCCGTGATCCTGAGCACCTACCCCCTCGAGCACATGGCGGCGGTCACCCCGCGGGTCAACCCCGAAGACGGCGTCACCCTGTACGACGCCCTCGGCGCACACGCGGAGGTGCGGCGCCCGGTCACGGTCGCGGACCCCAGGGTGGTCGTGGACCGCCTGGAGCACGAGGACGGCCGGGTCTTCGTCTGGCTGGTCAGCCAGGCCCGCCAGGAGATCATGGTGAAGCCCGTGGTCGAGGGCGACGCCACCCTGTACGACCTCGACGGCACGCCCGCCGACACCGTTTGCCTGCCCGAGCGAGGCGTTCGCGTACTGGAACTGCGCGGGGCCTGACACCCGTACCCCTGGAAGTGCGCCGGTCCTGACCCTCGCACCTTACGACCCGTAGGAGGAGCCCCGCCGTGCCGCTCAACGACACCTGGAACACGCCGACAGTTCCAGCCCGAACTCGAGTGGCTTGTGCCGGCGGCCCACCTGCTCGCTCAATGTCTTGAGCCGGCTGATGCGTGTGTCGCGGTACGCGGCCAGGTTGTCCAGTCCGCTGACGATGTTGACCAGGGCCCGTCCACGACTGAGTTGGTCGAGCGTCGCCGTGCGCCGGCGAAATGAGCCGACCGCCAAGATTGGTGACAGTGACACATGAGTGGCGTGGCTCATATGGCACGGAACAGGCGTCGCCGACAGCATGGTGCGCGACACCGGCAGGCGAAAGGATCCTGAATGTTCCGCAAGGTGCTGGTCGCCAACCGTGGTGAGATCGCGATTCGCGCGTTCCGTGCCGGCTATGAGCTGGGCGCGAGAA
This sequence comes from Streptomyces himalayensis subsp. himalayensis, assembly GCF_013778455.1. Taxonomy (GTDB): domain Bacteria; phylum Actinomycetota; class Actinomycetes; order Streptomycetales; family Streptomycetaceae; genus Streptomyces; species Streptomyces himalayensis. Next base: position 71,847 of record NZ_JACEHE010000025.1, read on the forward strand.
CCGTCGCCGTCTTCCCGCACGAGGACCGCAACTCGCTGCACCGGCTGAAGGCCGACGAGGCCTATGAGATCGGCCAGCCGGGACACCCGGTGCGGGCCTACCTCTCCGTCGAGGAGGTCGTCCGGGCGGCGCGCCGGGCGGGAGCGGACGCCGTGTATCCGGGCTACGGGTTCCTGTCCGAGAACCCCGACCTGGCGCGCGCGTGCGAGGCGGCGGGCATCGTCTTCGTCGGGCCGAGCGCGGAGACGCTCGAGCTGACGGGCAACAAGGCGCGCGCGGTGGCCGCCGCCCGCGTGGCCGGCGTACCGGTGCTGGGCTCCTCGGCGCCCTCCACCGACGTGGACGAACTGGTCCGTGCCGCCGAGGACATCGGCTTCCCGGTGTTCGTCAAGGCCGTCGCCGGCGGCGGCGGGCGCGGCATGCGCCGCGTCGAGGACCCCGCCCAGTTGCGCGAGTCCATCGAGGCGGCCGCCCGCGAGGCGGCGTCCGCCTTCGGCGACCCCACAGTCTTCCTGGAGAAGGCCGTCGTCGATCCCCGCCACATCGAGGTGCAGATCCTCGCCGACGGGCAGGGCAACGTCATCCACCTGTTCGAGCGCGACTGCTCGCTGCAGCGCCGCCATCAGAAGGTGATCGAGATGGCGCCCGCGCCGAACCTCGACCCGGCGCTGCGCGAGCGGATCTGCGCCGACGCCGTGCGGTTCGCCCGGGAGATCGGCTACCGCAACGCGGGCACCGTGGAGTTCCTGCTCGACCGCGACGGCAACCACGTCTTCATCGAGATGAACCCGCGCATCCAGGTCGAGCACACGGTGACCGAGGAGGTCACCGACGTCGACCTCGTGCAGTCGCAGCTGCGCATCGCCGCCGGCGAGACGCTGGCCGACCTCGGGCTGTCACAGGAGGCCGTCACGCTGCGCGGCGCCGCACTGCAGTGCCGTATCACCACCGAGGACCCGGCGAACGGCTTCCGCCCGGACACCGGCCGGATCAGCGCCTATCGCTCGCCGGGCGGGTCGGGCATCCGTCTGGACGGCGGCACCACCCACGCCGGTACGGAGATCAGCGCGCATTTCGACTCCATGCTGGTCAAACTCACGTGCCGGGGCCGGGACTTCCAGGCCGCGATCGGGCGCGCCCGGCGTGCCGTGGCCGAGTTCCGCATCCGGGGCGTGGCCACGAACATCCCGTTCCTGCAGGCCGTGCTGGACGACCCGGACTTCCGGGCCGGACAGGTCACCACGTCGTTCATCGAACAGCGTCCGCACCTGCTCACCGCCCGCCACTCCGCCGACCGCGGTACGAAGCTGCTCACCTACCTCGCCGACGTCACGGTGAACAAGCCCCACGGTGAGCGGCCCGAGCTGATCGACCCGATCACCAAGCTGCCACCGCTGCCGGCCACGGAACCGCCCGCCGGATCCCGGCAGCGGCTCGCCGAACTCGGACCGGAAGGGTTCGCCCGATGGCTGCGCGAGTCTCCGACCATCGGCGTCACCGACACCACGTTCCGGGACGCCCACCAGTCGCTGCTCGCCACGCGGGTGCGTACCAAGGACCTGCTCGCGGTCGCCCCGGTGGTGGCGCGGACCCTGCCGCAGCTGCTGTCCCTGGAGTGCTGGGGCGGCGCCACCTATGACGTCGCGCTCCGCTTCCTCGCCGAGGACCCCTGGGAGCGCCTGGCAGCCCTGCGCGAGGCGGTGCCGAACATCTGCTTGCAGATGCTGCTGCGCGGCCGCAACACCGTGGGCTACACGCCGTACCCGACCGAGGTGACCGACGCCTTCGTGCAGGAGGCCGCGACCACCGGCATCGACGTCTTCCGTATCTTCGACGCGCTCAACGACGTCGAGCAGATGCGGCCCGCCATCGACGCCGTGCGGGAGACCGGAACGGCCGTCGCCGAGGTCGCGCTGTGCTACACCTCCGACCTGTCCGACCCGTCCGAGCGGCTGTACACCCTCGACTACTACCTCCGGCTGGCCGAGCAGATCGTGGCCGCGGGCGCCCATGTCCTGGCCGTCAAGGACATGGCGGGGCTGCTGCGCGCCCCGGCGGCCGCGACGCTGGTATCGGCCCTGCGCCGGGAGTTCGACCTGCCTGTGCACATCCACACCCACGACACCGCGGGCGGCCAGCTCGCCACCTACCTCGCCGCGATCCAGGCGGGTGCGGACGCGGTGGACGGCGCGGTGGCGTCGATGGCGGGCACCACCTCGCAGCCGTCGCTGTCGGCGATCGTTGCCGCGACCGACCACTCCGAGCGGCCGACCGGTCTCGACCTCCAGGCCGTCGGCGACCTCGAGCCGTACTGGGAGAGCGTCCGCAAGGTCTACGCACCCTTCGAGGCGGGCCTGGCCTCGCCGACCGGGCGCGTCTACCACCATGAGATCCCCGGCGGGCAGCTCTCGAACCTGCGTACCCAGGCGATCGCGCTGGGCCTCGGCGAACGCTTCGAGGAGATCGAGGCGATGTACGCCGCCGCCGACCGTATCCTCGGCCGGCTCGTGAAGGTCACCCCTTCGTCTAAGGTGGTCGGCGACCTCGCCCTTCATCTGGTGGGCGCCGGTGTGTCCCCGGAGGACTTCGAGGCGACGCCGGACAGGTTCGACATCCCGGACTCTGTCATCGGGTTCCTGCGCGGCGAGTTGGGCAACCCGCCCGGGGGATGGCCGGAGCCGTTCCGTACCAAGGCGCTGGAGGGCCGCGCCGACCCCAAGCCCGTGCAGGAGCTCACCGCGGACGACCGTACGGCGTTGGCGAAGGACCGGCGCGCGACGCTCAACCGGCTGCTGTTCCCCGGGCCGACGCGTGAGTACGAGACGCACCGCCAGGCGTACGGCGACACCAGCGTGCTGGACAGCAAGGACTTCTTCTACGGGCTCCGTCCCGCGAAGGAGTACGCCGTCGACCTCGAACCCGGTGTCCGGCTGCTCATCGAGCTGGAGGCCGTCGGCGAGGCCGACGAACGCGGTATGCGCACCGTGATGTCCACCCTGAACGGTCAGTTGCGGCCGATCCAGGTACGCGACACGGCGGCAGCCTCGGACATCCCGGCGACCGAGAAGGCCGACCGGGCCAACCCCGGCCATGTGGCCGCGCCGTTCGCCGGAGTGGTGACGCTCGCGGTCGCCGAGGGAGACGAGGTGGCGGCCGGCGCCACGGTGGCCACGATCGAGGCGATGAAGATGGAGGCCGCGATCACCGCCCCGAAGGCCGGGACGGTGGCCAGGCTGGCCATCAACCAGATCCAGCAGGTGGAGGGCGGAGACCTGCTCGTCGAGATCGGCTGATCCCCATCGCGCACGAGTGCGGGGCAGGACACGTGGGTGTCCTGCCCCGCACTGTCGCTGCTGTCATCGCGTCCCGATGCCGTTGGCCAACTGTGCTTCAGCCGTGGCGAGTATCTCCGTCACTCGTAGTCCGAGAGCGGCGTCGCAGGGGTGCGGTCGGCCGGTGCGGGCCCCGGCGAGGAGAGCGTCAGCGGCTCGAGTGAGGGCGTGAACCGGTCCATCGGAGGATGCGGGCAGGACGGTCACCCCCGCCTTGCCGCGCAGCTCGACAGTGGCTCCGGCAGCCGCGGGCGGAGCGGTGAGGCTGAGGGTCAGGGTGCTCGACGCCCCGCTGACGTGTTCGAGGACCAGGTGGACGGTGTCCTGCGGGCCGCGTGCCGCGGCCGCCACCTGCTTCACGTCGCCGAGAACCGGCAACAGTACGGACAGGGCGTGAGGGCCGACGTCCCACAGGGCGCCCTTTTCCCGCCGCCATGGCGACGCCGCGAACGGGCTGTCGCTGGTGAACACCGAGCCGAGCCACTCGGCGCGTGCGGTGAACCAGCCGTCCACAGCGGCCTGTTCGGTGATCCAGTCTTCCGTCGCGGTCTGGAAACGGGCGGTGAAGAAGACGACGGAAGTGACGTCGGCCTGTTCGGCCGCCTCGACGACGGCCCGCCCCTCCTCGACGCTCAAAGCGAGGGGCTTGTCGAGCAGCAGATGGCAGTGCGCCTGCGCGGCGCGCACCGCGAGTGGGGCCTGAACGGAGGGCGGCAGGGCGATGGCCACCGCGTCCACCTCGGCGAGCAGGGCGTCGACGTCGTCGTATGCGCGTGCACCGTGACGGTCGGCCAGGGCCTTGGCCGCGTCCGGGCGCCTGCCCCACACCCCCACGAAGTCCAGTTCACGATGCCCGCTCAACGCGGGGGCGTAGGCTGCCTCGGCCCACGGTCCTGTACCGAGCAATCCGATGCGCATGCCGCCGCCCCTCGTCGTCCACGATCCCGTCCGGCAACCGATACCGGTCGCCCGACCGCCAGTGTGCAGTGAGGCTTTCATACCGGCCCCGACGGTGCACGACCACCCATCGTGCCGGGGACCGGTGTGGGCGCGCCCGCCGGTGCCTGGTGCGCCTGTGCCGGGGACCGAGACGGGCGCACCTCTCAGTGCGTGGTGCGCCCGTACCGGCCTACGTGAACGGCTCCTGCCGGAACCCGGCCCCTTTCGCGATCAGTCCGCCGTCGTCTCCCAGCCGTAGTCGGGCAGCTGGAAGAAGGTGTCGCCGTCGACCGTGTCGGCGGTGCCCGAGGCGAGGCCGCCCAGCAGCGACTCGACGCCCGTGCGCACCGCCTTCACGAACATGCCCTTCTGCGCCTGCCCGAGGTCGTCCTGTTGGCCGCGCACCTCGAACAGCACCGTGCCGGTGCCGTTGAGCGCGAATGCGGAGCGGCCTTGTCCCGCGTACTCGCGGGTGTCGGGATGGAGATAGCGGGCCGTCGAGGCGAGCCGCGACTGGGAGCCGAAGGCATCCGCGATGCCGTTCGCCACGGTCACCGCGTAACGCCGCGACTTGTCCTGGTCGAGCTTGGGCCAGTCCTTCTTGTACTTGGCACCGTCGTTGACACCGAGCGGCGGGTAGTCCAGCGAGACCGTGACGAGTTTGCCGTCCTGCGGCCCGCCGGTGATCCGCTCGCACGGCCCCATGTGATGCAGATCGATGTACGCGTCCACCGCGCCTTTCTCGTCGCGCAGCGCCGTGTAGGTGTCGCGGATGGCGCGGGACTCCGGCGAGAGGAAGAAACCGGCGTCGGTCTGCTGGCCGGGCAGATCAGCGGCGCGCGGGGTGTAGTCGAGGTCCGGGTTGAAGTCCCGGTTGAGGTCGTAGCCCGGCTGGGCGATCCCGTCGCCGGTGAGGCTGTGGTACCAGGCCCGCGGCGCCCCGGCCAGCTGCGGGAACTGTGCGAGGGTCTCGTCCCAGGAGCGCACGTTGATACGGCGGTTGAGCTCACCGCCGTCCGGGTTCACCATCGGCATCGCCACCAGCGTGACCTCGCTGAGGAGCTGGTGGGTGGCGGCGTCGTCGCTGGAGCCGAGGTCCTTGAGGATGCCCAACAGGGCCTCGGTGCCGGTGCGTTCGTTCCCGTGGATGGCGCTGGTCACCAGCAGCACGCGGTCGCCGGTGCCGACGCGGGCCGCGTACAGGTCCCGGCCCTGGGTGGTGCGGCCCGCTACATCGACCTGGACGCGGCCCTTGCTGGTCTGCTCGATCTGGTCCAGCTCCTCCGTGAGCTGGGCGTAGTCGGTCCATCCGGACCATGACGGATCGTCCTTCACCGGGCAGTTCCCCGGCTCGGCCGACGCGGCCGACGCGGCCGGTGGGAGGGCCAGGACGACTGCCCCGAGCGCGGCGGCGACGGCGACGGCGCAACGCAACGGGCGGCGGGTCAGCGGTGTGACAGACAAACGGTGCTCCTCACGACGGGTGGCAAGTGGGGCCGGTGCGCTGGACGTGGGGGGTGACACGAAGGATCTTGGTCTGTTGTCAGGTCTCGGTCAACACCGCCTAGGTTGCCTGGTGCCTGGTGCCTGGTGCCTGGTGCCTGGTGCCTGGTGCCTGGTGCCCGGTCCCCGGTGCCCGGTGCGGTGCGCGGTGCCCGGGGCGGAGTGGCCGGTGCGCGGCACCGTGACGGTCGACGGAATGCGATCATCCGCGCGGGCGTTGACCCTCACATGACGTCCCTACGCAAGCTTGGCTCATCCGCTCTCGAGGTTTTCCCCCTGGCTCTCGGCGGCAACGTCTTCGGCTGGACCGCCGACGAGGCGCAGTCCTTCGCCGTCCTCGACGCCTACGCGGAGGCCGGCGGCAACTTCATCGACACCGCCGACTCCTACTCCGCGTGGGTCGAGGGCAACCAGGGAGGCGAGTCCGAGACAGTCATCGGCAACTGGCTGGCCGTGCGCGGCAACCGGTCCGATGTTGTCGTCGCCACCAAGGTCGGGGCCCATCCGCAGTACAAGGGCCTGTCCGCCGCCACCATCAAGGCGGCCGCCGACGCGTCCCTGCGCCGTCTGCGCACCGACTACATCGATCTCTACTACACGCACTTCGACGACCCCTCCGTTCCCGTCGAGGAGATCATCACCGCGCTCGACGAGCTGGTCCGGGCGGGCAAGGTGCGGGCGATCGGTGCCTCCAACATCACCCCGGAGCGGCTCCAGGAGTCCCTGGACTTCTCCGACCGTGCGGGCCTGGCCCGTTACACCGTGTTGCAGCCCCACTACAACCTGGTCTCCCGCGACACGTATGAAGGGGGCCTGCAGGCCGTCGCCGACCGCGCCGGTCTCGCCGCCGTGCCGTACTACGCGCTTGCTTCCGGCTTCCTGACCGGCAAGTACCGGCCCGGTACGACGGTCGACAGCCCGCGGGCCGGGGGTGCGGCCGCCTACCTGCAGAGCGAGCGGGGTGTACGCGTTCTCGCCGCGCTCGACGAGATCGCGCAGGAGCGCGGTGCCGCGGTCCCGACCGTGGCCCTGGCATGGCTCGCCGCCCAGCCGACGGTCGCCGCGCCGATCGCCAGTGCCCGCACGGTCGAGCAGCTGCCGGCACTGGTCGCGGTGGCCGACCTCAAGCTGGCGGGTGAGGAGCTGGCAAAGCTGGACGCCGCGTCCGCGTAAGCAACAGGCAGGGTGAGCCGGCCCCGTCCGCACGGTGGCCGGCTCCACCAACGAGCGCATGCCCGTGGAAGTCAGCTGGTCGGTGAGGAAGGCCGGCGTGCCGTAGGCAGGGGTGGGGTGCCGGTGACCGACATGACCAGGGAGTAGAGCGCGGTGTCGGCAGCGATGAACAGGCGGTTCCGTCTGGCGCCGCCGAAGCGGATGTTCGCGACGGTGTCGGGGACCAGGATGCGGCCGAGGAGTGTGCCGTCCGGGTCGTAGCAGTGCACGCCGCCGTCCATGGCGGCGGCCCAGAGCCGGCCGTCGTCATCGAAGCGGATGTTGTCGAAGTTCCCGATCTTGCACTCGGTGAAGATGTCGCCGCCGGTGAGGGTGCCGTTCTCCTGGACGGTGAAGACGCGGATGTGGTTGGCACGGCTGTCCGAGACGTACAACCTGCGCTCGTCGAGGGAGAAGACGAGGCCGTTGGGGCCGCTGAAGCCGTCGGCGACCAGCCGTACTTCGCCGCTGCGCGGGTCTGCGCGGTAGATGTTGCAGGCGCCGATCTCGCTGTCGGCACGGTGGCCCTCGTAGTCGCTGGTGATCCCGAAGTCGGGGTCGGAGAACCAGATCGAGCCGTCGGACTTCACGGCGGCGTCGTTCGGGCTGTTGAACCTCTTGCCCTCGAAGCGGTCGGCGATCACGGTGATCGAGCCGTCGTGTTCGGTGCGGGTGACGCGGCGGTTGCCCTGCTCGCAGGTGATGAGGCGGCCCTCGTTGTCCAAGGTGTTGCCGTTGGGGTGACCGGCGGGTGAGCGGAAGACGCCGACCGTCCCGGTGGTCTCGTCCCAGCGGAGCAAGCGGTCGTTGGGGATGTCGCTCCACACCAGGTACCGCCCGGCCGGGACGTAGACGGGACCCTCGGCCCAGCGGCAGCCCTCGAAGAGGGTCTCCAGCTTCGAGTCGCCCGCGTGACACCTGCCAGTCCGGAACCGGTCATCGAGGATCTCGTACAACTGCGGTCGCTCGCCGGGCATGCTGCCATCCTCACCATTGAGTCGAACGAATGTTGACCTGACAAATCCAAACTATGCAGAATGACATTCGATAGATCAAGCTCTTCTCCGAAGGAGATTCGTTGGACGACGTCGATCGGCAGTTGCTCGTTCTCCTCCAGCAGGACGCCTCAAGGCCGTATGCGGCGCTGGGGCAGGCCGTTGGACTGTCCGCGGGGGCCACGCATGAACGCGTGCGGAAGCTACGTGAGCGAGGCGTCATCCGCCGGACAGCCGTCGACGTCGATCCCGCAGCGATCGGACGGGGTGTGCTCGCCTTCGTCATGGTGGACTCGACGAAGTGGGTGGGTGACTCCGGCGACCAGTTCGCGGCCATACCGGAGATCCAGGAAGCGCACGTCATCGCCGGCAGCGCTTCGGTCCTGGTCAAGGTCAGGACCTCGACGAAAGAGCAACTCCAGGACGTACTGCGCCGTATGTACGCCATCGAAGGCGTCAGCGGTACTCAGGCCACCGTTGTGCTCGAGACCCTCTTCGAGCGCCCTGTCACTCCGTAGCGCGCCACCGGCAGCGTGCCGGCCTGCTGAACCTGCCTCAATGGCCCAGGAGTGTCGGTGGCGTGGTGTCAGGGATGATGAGCGGGGTGGGGGTTGAGGGGTGCGCGGTCGTCGCTCGTTCCTTTGTCAGGGCGTTGGTGATCTTGCGGGCCAGGAGTGGATCCGCCGGAAGCACGTGTGAGGCGAACCAGCGGGCGGCCGACGGGTCGGGGGACGGTTCGACGAACTCCGCGCCCGCGTAGTCGTCGAGCGGGGGGTCGTAGACGTAGCCGGCGACCACGCCGTGCCTCACCAGACGTTCTATGAGGGCGTCGCGGTCATGGACCAGGAGCGGAACCCGGAAGAGGGGGAGAGGGACGCCCTGCGCCGCCCGGTCGCGGAGAGCCGGGGAGGCCCAGGCGGTACCCGAGAGCAGCGAGACACCGACCCTGCGTCTGGTGAGGTTGCCGTCGAGCAGAGCCGTCCGCAGCATCATCTGCCCGCGGACCAGAGCACCGTGGCGCGAACGGAAGCCGTGCAGGTCGACGCGCACCCACGGCTCGTACGCGGACAGGCTCGGTGCTTCGCGCGCGCTGGCGGAGAGCCGCGGCGCGTGCAGGGCCATGCGGAAGTCGTCGCGTTCCAGCAACCCCAGGCGCTGCATCGTCCGCCACACAGGACGCACCAGGTGGAGGGAGCTCACGGCTGAACGCGCCAGCGGCCGCAAAGTCGTGGCCAGGTCGGCGCGGAGGCGGCGCGGCACCAGCAGATCGTCGCGCAGCAGCTCCAACTCCCGTCGGGTGCGCGCGTCCTCGACGGCGAGGAAGCCCCCGGCCATCGCTGCCACATGCTTGGACAGACTGAATGCCGCCGCCTTCCCGAAGGTCCCGATCGGCTGGCCGTCCACGTGCGTGCCGATCGCGTGCGCCGCGTCCTCGAACAGGGGAATCCCCAATTCGTCGCAGCGGCGCCGCAGTTCCAGGACTCGGTCCGGCATCCCGTACAGATTCGTGGTCAGGACGGCGTCCACGCTCCGCCAGGTCGCTTCCGGTACGGCGGCCGGGTCGATGTTGCCGTCCCATACGGACACGGGGGCCTGGACCGGGCGCAGCCCGGCTGCGAGGACCACGAAGAGGATCACGTCGTCGTTCACCGGCGACATCAGCACCCGTGCGCCCGGGCGGCACCAGCGCCGCAGTGCCAGGTACAGAGCCAGCCGTGCCGAGGGCGTGTAGACGCATTCGCGTCCGATTCGCCGTGTCATCATCGCAGCGAGCCGCGATCCGTACGGCATCGTCACCTCTTCCGTCGAAGGGCCGTCGAAGAGACGGCACAGGTCACTCGTGAGCGTCGATCAGGTGCCGACCGGGCTTACGGCAGGGCGGGACCTCGCCATTGCGGCCCGCCGTGCGGTGTGGAGGGGGCAGCGCGGTAGCGCTCGGCGTCGGGTCCTCACAGGCGGTGACGACGACGGAAGCGCGGTGCGGCGGAGGCCGGGAGTGGGCAAGCCTGCTCAGCGTGCGGGGGCTCCCGCCCCACCGGACGTGCGCAGCGTGCCGACCATCTTCAGCAGCCGGTCGGCTGGCTCCCGCAGTGTCGGATGGGCCAGGACCGTGTTCCTCAGTCCCCGCACCGGTCTACGCCACAGCCGGTGTGCCGCCGCCACCGGGTGGGGGCGGGTCGCGAACCCCTCGCCCACACGCAGCTCACGGGTCTTCAGCCAGTCCTTGTACTCCTTGTCGCCCCGTCCCAGATCCATGAGCCGCACGCCCTGACGGCCCGCCGCCTCGGCCATCCGGAGGTGCATGATCAGCCCCGGCGAGTAGTAGCGGAGCTCGGGGTCGTACGCGGTGAACCAGGCCGCGAACACCGTGCGCGATCGCGGCCCGAAATGCGCGGCCACCGGCCGGTCGCCCGCGTACACCACGGAGAGCACGCCGGTGAAGTGCTCTTCGCGGACTTGGAAGAGATGGTCCACCAGGTCCACGATCCACGGCCGCGAGAACCGGTCCATGCGTCCGGTCCTGCGGTACTGGGCGGACTTCCACTGCATGAGCGTGTGCAGCATCCGCGGGTCGCGCTCGTCGAAGACGAACCGCATCTCGCCCAGGTCGCGCCCCAGGCGGCGTTCCTTTTTCAGCGTCGTCTTGGCCAGCCCCGGGTACGCGCCACGCAGCCACTCCGCGTAGCTGCCGTCGTCGCCGTCCTTGAGGTCGACCACCGGTGAGGCGAACGTCCCCGTGACGTATCTGCCGAAGGGCTTCTGCTCCTCGACGAGGTGGTCGAACTCGAAGACGGACAGCCCGCAGGCGCGTAGCAGTTCCTCGGTGTCCCACGTGACCCCGGGGCGGTGCACCAGGCCCTGACAGTCGGAGAGGCCGAGACCGATGGCCCGGCCTACGCCGAAGGTTGTGCGTTCGTACGCAAAGAAGCCCACGGGCTCTCCGCCCTCGTGCAGGACCGCCACCCGCGCCCCACCGCGGTGCCTGCCGACCCCTGCCGCGAACTCCGGCGCCAGGAAGGGATTGGCGTAATCGGGCGACTGGTCCATCGCCCCGTGCCAGTCCCGAAGCAGCGAGGTACTCAGCTCCTCCGGTCTGTGGATCGTGATGCGCATGGGCGACCGCCCCCCGTTTCCCCCCACGACGCGCTGTCCGCGTCCTGTTACTGCTTCAGCATCTGCTGATCCACGCCGTGTACACGCTCGTTCCACGGGTCGACGACCGAGTCTCGAACTGTTCGGCGAGGCTCAAACGTCGCGAAGCACCACGCACGCTGTCAAGGGTGCCTGTCGTGACGGAAGAGTCCGGAAGAAGCGTGGACCGGATGGCCCGGTCCACGGCCGCTCAAGGCCATACGACCCGCAGCTCCCGGCCTTCCGTCTCTTCCCTGACCGCCGGGGGAACCTGTCGCGGCGCGCTCACATGGGGCGCGCTTCCACCGGAGGGCTGGCGATCTCAGCCCAAAGAGACAGCAGAGCGCTCCCGTCGATTACTGCGAAGATCGTACGAGCCGCACGAGGTTGGGAGGGCCGTGGACACTTCCCCGGCTACGTAATCCGTACGACACGGCTACCGGAACCCGTGCGTGATGCCGCCTTCGCCGGGAGGCTGGTCGCGCCCCATGGTCCGCCCCGCCCGCTACGGCCGCAGCACGCCCCGGAACGTGTACGTGCCGCTCGGCTCCATCCGTACCAGGGCCATCGGCTTGTCGTCCGGGTTGCCGTCCGAGCTGAAGGAGATCGGGCCGCTGAGCCCGGACACCGCCTTGGAGCCGCCGAGTTGTAGCAGCATCTGCAAGGTGGCTCCTGGATTCACCGCGCCGTTGCCGTCGGGTCCCGCCGCGTTGCGCACCGCGACGCCGACCGTCCACAGTGCGTCGTGACCAAGGACGGTCTGGCCGTCCTGGAGAACCCGCTGGTCGTCGCCGGAGGCGCCGCCGAACTCCTCGTGGTACAGGTCCAGGAAGTCGGGCAGCGGGTTGTTGGCCTTGGGATACAGCTCCGCGGCGAGACCGGGGTGGCCGAGCGCCGTGTACAGGACGGTGACCTGGCTGTCCTGCCACTCCGTACGGAACTTCTCCCGCTGCGACTCGCTCGCCGAGGACCCGTAGTACGTGCCGACCGCGTCGTCCCCGGTCAGCAAGGTGATCGGACAGCGGCGGTCCGGCGCCGACATCGAGTTGACGAAGTTGCGGATGTTGATGCCGCGGCCGGCGAAGAACACCGCGTCGGGCTTGAGCGCACACACCTTGTCGGCGACGGAGGAGAACGCGTTCGAGACGCCGTCGACTCCGGAGAGGAATTCCAGCGGGGCGCCGTGCAGCCGCAACCCGCGGTCCTTCGCGGCGGACGCGAAGGACGCGGAGAGGGACGTGTTGTAGATGTCGTCGGTGTTGCGGTCCCGGATCACCACGACCTTGTAGCCGCGGTCCTTCTTCTGCTGCTCCTTGAGGTGGTTGACGGCGCCGCTCGCCTGGTCCCGGTTGGGCGCCGAGACCCGGAAGAATCCCGGCTCGGAGGCGCTGCTGAGGCTGTCCGCGGTCACCGTCGCCCCCATCATGGGAATGCCGGCGGCACGCAGCGCGTCGACCGCCTTCTGGGTGCCGCCTCGGCTCTGGCCGAAACCCGCGACGGCGACGAGGTGGTTGTGGTCCTTGGACAGGGCGATCAGGTCGTCGGTGAGCGGCTTCCACTGTTCGGAGCGCAGACCGAGATTGCCGACGAGGAGCCGGATCTGGGGGCGTTCGCCGCGGCCCATGCCCAACTCCGGATGGTTCAGCTCGCGTTGGGCGAGGTAGGCGCCGATCAACTCGCCGCGCAGTCCGTACTTCGCCTCCTCCTCGCCCTTCACTGTGGTCAGCGGCTCGACGTAGGCGATCGACACGTACGGCTTCTTCGACTCCTCGACCCGGCGGTTCTCCGCCTCGATCTTGCCCATGACGTCGTCGAGGGACTTGTCGAAGGTGAACGAGCCGTCGCTGACGCCGATGCACTCCTGGCGCGGCCCCTGTCTGAGGATGCCGGGCGCGCACTCCTGCTGGTCCTGATGCCACTCGTTCCACGCCGCCCAGGCGCCCCACCCCGCGCCCGCCAGGACCACGGCGCCGACGGCGACCCAGAGGGCCGTGCGGCGCGGCGGGCGCGGCGGTACGAACGGGAGGTCGTCGGTCATCGTCACCACCAGGGCTTCCTTTCGTAGCGCTGGGCCATGCGCAGCAGCACATGACGGTCGTGCTCGTTGCCGATGGGCCGGCGCAGGGTGAGGAACTCCTCGGCGATGTCCGGGTACAGCTCGGCGTACGGATCGCCGAGCGGATCCGTGTAGGGCGCCGGGCCCGTACCGTCCTGTCTGGGGTGCGCGGTGATCCAGCCCGCCGTGAGGAGGCGGGTGATGGCGCGCCGCGCGGCATCGCCCTCGGCCACTCCGACGAGGCGTTCGTAGCGCTCGCGAGCCGGTTCGGGCAGGGCGCCGCCCCAGCGCGCGGGGGCCCGCTGGATCCAGGCGAGGTCGGCGCACCACTCGTCGGCGCCGCACTCGTCGAACCGCTCCCTCAAGTAGTCCGCCGCGGCGCCCAGGTCACCCAGGGCCAGGTCGTGGTAGGCCACGGCGCGCAGGTCGCCGCGGGCACGGGCGGCCGCGCGCAGCGCCTGGTGCGCACCCGTCCAGGTGTCCGGCTGAACGGCGTCGCCCTGTACGGCGTCGAGGCGGCGCAGAAGCAGGAATCGGGTGAGGCGGTGCAGCGCGGGCAGCCCCTCGTCCGGATCCGGTACGGTGCGCAGGTCGTCGGCGCTGAGGCTGACGAACTCGCGCAGCACCGGCTCCTGCCCCTCCCACAGGCCCTCGCAGGTCTCGGCACGGCCCAGCGTTGTGCAGGCGGCGGTGCGCGGCAGAACGCGCGCCAGCTGCGCTGAGCAGTCGCGCAGCAGCAGCTCGAGCAGGGCGGGCGCGGCGGACAGCACCGGCTGCGGCTGGACACTGCCGTCAAGCGGCGCAAGGCACTGGCGTACCCGCTCGTCCCAGGGCATGTCGGCGGGCATGCGGCGCAGGGAGTCGAGGACGGCGGCGGTACCGCGAGGGTGCCCGCGCGTGAGCTCGTACACGATCCAGCCGAGCCAGCGCACCGCGTTGTCGGCGCGGGGCAGCACGGAGCCGGGCGGAATTGAGTCGAGTGTGGCGGCGGCCTGCGCCTCGACCTCCCGCCGCTCCAGATCGCGCAACCGCCCGGCACTGAGCAGCCCCGCCGACAGGGGCAGGAACTCCCCTTCCTGCGACCAGCTCGCGCGGTAGTCGAGGCGGCGTCCGCCGCCGGTCTCGGCGCGTACCAGAGCCTCCGGCCGACGGCGGGCCGTGGCGACCAGGAGCAGCGGGTCGGGGCGGCCGGAACGCGTGCGGGCGTCGAGCAGCAGGTTGAGGAAGGACTCGCCGACGGGGGAGTCGGCGTTGTCGAGCAGGGCGAGGCAGTGCGTGGTGCGCCGCCGGTCGGCGCTCCTCGTCGCGTAGGCGCCGCGCAGGTCGGCCAGGAAGGCGTCGAGCAGCACCTGCTCGGCCTCGGCGCGCTGGGCGGGATAGCCGTGGTAGAGACGGTTGACGCCGACCAGGAAGTCGGCCGTGGAGCCCCGGCCGGGTCCGCCCGCGGAGGTCTCCGCGAAGCGGCGGCGCAGCCGCATCAGGCGGGGCAGCCGCATACCGCCCTGCACGAGCGGCAGCACGGCGGAGGTCCACCCGGGCAGCCCGGCGAGCTGGGCGATCCCGTCGGCGATGCCCTGCAGTTCCTCGTACGAGTGCTCCCGTGCGCGGCCTTGCCGCAGCGCCTCGGCCATGTCGCGCACGGCGCGCTCCCGGCTGCGCACGTCGACCGCGGTGCCCACCGCGGCCAGCAGCGAGCCCAGCGCAGGGAAACCCAGCTGCGGCAACCCGTCGCGATGAGCGCTGAGTTGGAACGCCAGCTCGGTCAGAACGTCGATGCGCGTGCCGCCACGCTCACCGATGGACTCCAGATCGAGCGCGGCCAGCGGGATGCGCTGCGCCCACTCACGCAGCTGCGCCGTGAGCGCCGATTTGCCGCTGCCGCGCCCGCCGAGCAGCACGAGCGCGGGCAGCGGCTGCAGGGGACCCTGCGGTCTGTGCAGGTTCCGAGCAAGCTGCCGGCGTATCGCGGCGTCCCGCTCGGTTCTGCCGGCTCTGTCGTCAGCCACCCCACTCCCCTCACCGGCCACACCCCACGCTTGGGGTAGGTATCAATTCCCTTTGCTCGTAAAGGTATTCGGAAGTTTGGGCCCGGAGCGGGGGACTGGCGCTAGGGACCGGGCGTGGAGGCGCACGCATAGCCGTCGAGAGTCGCCGAGTTGGCGATCCCGTGACGTCTTCGTCACAGATGCAGCCGCTGTGCCGTAGCGCGCTTGATCCTCTGAACCATTCGAAGTTACGTTTCGTCAGGTGACCTTCGAACGGGGGTTCTTGTGGGTGTCACGCTGCCGGGCTATCTGGACGAAGCCCTTGAGCTCATCGGTGTCAGCTGGCCGAACGTCGACGAGGACGACTATCGCGAGATGGCCACGGCCATGCGCGAGTTCGCCGATGACATCGACGACGGCGCGTCCGAGGCGCACAAGGCGTTGACGGATCTGATCGGGTCGAACGAAGGCCTCGCGATACAGGCCCTCGAGAAGCACTGGGGCAAGGTCAAGGACACGCATCTCCAGAACCTCGCCGAGGCGGGGCGGATGACGGCGACCGCGCTGGACGGGGTCGCCCGGCTGATCGAAGGCGCGAAACTCGCGGCGATCGCGCAACTGGGCATTCTCGCTGCCGAGATCGCGGCGGCCATCGCCGCGTCCCCCGTCACCCTGGGCCTGTCCACGCTCGGCGGCCTGGCGGCGACGCAGGTCACCCGGGTCGCGGTGAAGAAGATCTTCAAGGAGGTCTGCGAGCAGGTCGCCGAAGAGATCGTGAACGTGGCCATGGGCCCGGTCTACGAGGCCCTGGGCTCGATGGTCGGCGACCTGGTGGTGCAGCTCGGCGGGAACGCTCTGGGCGTCCAGGAGGGGGTGGATCTCGGCCGGACCGCCAAGGCGGGCCAGGAGGGCCTCGCGCAGGGCGTGGACGCCGCCAAGACGACGATGCGCCTCAACAGCGCGGGCGGCGGCGACGACGGAGGCGAGGTCGGCGGCGGGAAGTTCAGCTTCGACCCGGATTCCTTCGACCGGGCCGACTCCGGGCTGAAGAACGCCGGCGGCAAGGTGCGCGACAAGGCGGGCGGCAAGCTGTCCCGGGCGAAGTCGACGCACGGCCGGACCAAGGGCAGGGACGAGATCGCGGATGCCGCGAACGCCGGCATCCAGACGGTGCTGGACGGCATCGAGGACGCCGCGAAAACCGCCGCGAAGCATCTCGACGACAGCATGACGCGCGGCATGAAGAAGATGGGCCAGAACTACCGCGACAGCGACGGTCGATCGGCTCGCGACCTGGAGGGGCTGCACAAGGCGCACTCCCTCGGTGAGCTCGCGAAATTCGGCGACAAAACGCCCGTCTATCTCGTCGACAAATCTGGGAAGGTCAGCCTTCTCCAGTCGGACGGCAAGAAAGTCGAGGTGGATCCCGGCTCGCTCGATCCCAAAAAGGACAGCGCTTTGAGCAGGCTGCTGTCCGACGAAAATCCCATGCCGGACGGCAAGCGGGAGGCCGTGCCGCTCGACCGGGACACGGCGAGCGCGGAGGGGCCACGCAAGAATTCGACGCCGATCGTCGCAGGATCGACGGACCTGTCGCGTGCCACCCAACTGGCCCGGCATTCCGACGGATACTACAAGGGAAAGAACTACGCGGCGTTCCGGGTCGGCGAGGGCGACAACAGCTTCATTCTGGTCGGGCGGGTCGACGGCCCGCACTCGGAGCGAATAGTCGGAGTCCCGCTGAAGAACAGTGGAATGGCCGACCTGGTCACCGATGCCTACAGCGAGCGGGCGCCCTGCCGAACACCGAAATATTTCTGTGGGGAGTGGATGGAGCAACACTTCCCGAACGCCAATATGTCACACAGCTTTGAATACGGGGAGCATGCGACCTGGGACGATGAAAAGGACCGGAAAGCGGCGCTGCTGGAATCCCAGAGACAAGGAAACAGGGAAATGGGTAAGTATGTCAGCGCACTGGGCCGCCTCGCCCACTGAACAGGCCGCAGGGGCGGGGGCAGGACGTGCTACCTTGGCGCCTGCCCATGTCGCGCACAGCATGATTTAGGGACATGCCATGATCGCTCCGGTCACCGCCGAGCTCCTGGAGGGTGTTTTCCCCGCGGAGCAGATTTCACGTACGCCACTGGACCGGCAGAGCTCGATTCTCAGCCACGCGGAGTCCCGCGCATTCCTGGCCGAGATCGGTATTCCGAAGGCCGAAGGAGTACTGTTCGAGATCAGGGACGACCTCGCCGAAGGGCTGACGCCTCTGCTGTCCCACCGGCCCGCAACCGATTTCGCGGAGTACGAGGGCGCACCGGCTGACTTCAGCCACTGGATTCATCTCGGCGAAGCCATTCACAGCGACATCGCGCTCGATGGCGAAACCGGAATCGTGTATGACATCAGCGAACTGCGCCAGATCGAACCTCTGCACACCGACCTTTCATCCATGGTGTACGGAATGTGGCTCCTGGAGAAGCGGCGGCCGGATTACGACCCGGAGGACGCAGTCGAAATGCTGCCGGTTGAAGAGCTGGAACGGATCGCCGGAGAGATCGAGGCGGAACTTTCCCGGATCGACCCGATTCCTTTCGAAGGTCCCAGCCTCTGGGAAGGCGTGATCACCGATATCGCCGGCGGCATGTGGTAGTTTTCCGGCACGGTAAGGGTCCTTTCCCCGGGGGTGCGCAGCAATGAGTGACGACGGCGTTCGGCTTTTCGGGACGAGCGCGGCCATTGATCCGGCCGACAGCCCCGAGAGCGCCCGGCGGCTCGCGCAGGTCGCCGTCCCCCTGCGGGTCGGTCCGTATTTCGCGACGGCCGACGCCGATCCCGTGCGGCTGGCGGAGTTCGCAGGGGCCGTCGGGCGCACGGTCGTGCAAGAGGGCTGCCGGGACTGGGCGCGGCTCGGATCAGACCGGGGATTCGAGATCTGCGCCGACCACCAGGGCGTGGTGCGCGCGGTACTCCTCGACTGGGCCGAGGAGTTCAGATTCGTGAACTCGACTCCGCAAGGCTTCGCGCAGTCGCTCGCCACGCTCGACCGGGCCCTCGGCGTGATCCTGGGCACCGACCGGCCACAAGAGGCCTCCGCCGCGCACACCGAGCTCGAACAGCGCCTCCGGGCGATCGACCCGCGGGCCTTCGAGGGGCGCGAGAACTGGTGGCCCCTCGTGCTCGACGACATCAGGGACACAGCGAGCGCGGAGTGGTTCAGCGCTTTCGAGATCGTCGACGGCCAAGGCGAGAAGCAGATCGTCACGCAGGCGGGCGGGATAGGCGTCCACCCCGAGGAGCGGCTGTGGGCCCGGCTGCAGGCGGCGGGGGTCGAGCCGGACCAGGTGCTGCGGATCCACACCGAGCTGGAGGCCTGCTTCATGCCGGGGCACTACTGCGCCATGTGGCTCGGACAGGTCTTTCCCGATGCGCAGCTGACCCACAACTTCCCTTACGGGGAAACGGCGGAGTCCCGCGCCGAGGGCATCCGGCAGCTACGCGAGGCGGCTGCGCCGCCTCCTCAGTAGGGGTCGCACGAGGAACCCGGGAACGAAGGGAAGGGGGAGCACGCCATCACCGCCGACATCGCCGTGCCGGACATCGCCTCCTGGCCGCCGCTCGACGACGACAAGCGGCCCTTCGGGCAGCAGTTGCTCGACTGGGCGGCCGACGACAGCGGGGCCAGACCCCGACTGTGCCTGGTGCAGGGCGCGGAAGGCAGCGGCAAGAGCCATCTGCTCGCCTGGTTCCTGGCCGGGTCGCCCGGCCATCCGCACACGACCGTCCATGCCACCGTCCCGGCCGAGGGGCTGACGGTGGACACCTTCGCGTGGGAACTGGGGCGGCAGCTCGGCTACGGCCCGCTCTCCCCGGCACGTCTGCTGGCCTGGATGCGCAGGGACGAGCGGCCGTTGCTGCTGCTCGTACCGGATCTGCACCGGGCCGGGGCCGGTCCTGCGGACCTGCCGCAAGCGGACCCGGCGGCTCTGGTCGCCGAGCTGCTGGAACCCCTGCTGTCGCTGCCCCACCTCCGCGCGGCGGTGGAGGTCGGCGCATCCGGACTGCTGCCCGCGGAGGGTGTGGAGACCATCGAACTGGGCAGCAGCCCGCCCGTGATCGCAGGCCTTCCTGCGGACGGCCCGGCGAGCCCGAAGCCCGCCGCCTTCACGGAGCTCGTCGCAGCGGTGCCGCACACGCCCGACGGCCGCCCGGACTGGTCCCAGGCGCCCGACGCGGTCCGACGCCATGCCCTCGACGCGGCGCTGCGCGCCGACGACGGCGCAGCGGCCGTCCGGGGCCTGTTGGCCGACCCCGGGTTCCTGGTGCACGGCGCGGCCGACGCCATCACGTCCGTACTCGCCGACGAGCGCATCCCCGTTCCCGGACGGCTCCGCCAGGTGTGGCGGCGTGCCGCGCCCGAGCTGACGGCGGTCCATACCGGCAGTGCCGCGCGTGCGGCCCTGCTCCACGCCGCGGCCGTGGGCACGGATGCCGCCCTGGCCGAGTATCTGCGTCCCCTCGCACAGCGGAACGACTGGGCAGCGGTGTGGGCTCGGCGCGACACCCCCGTGGCGGCGCTGTCACCCTTGCCCGGGAGCGAACGGCACCTGCTGGTGGCCGACGCCACGGGTAGGCTGCGGGCGTACGACCTGGACACCGGTGCGCCCACCGCCACGATCGGCTCTCCTCCGGTCGTACGACCCGGCTCCGTCGCCCCGCGCGACGCCCGGTCCATGCTGCTCCTTGACGAGGACGGCGCCCTGTTGCCGCTGGCACCCGAGGACGACACAGCCGCGGCGACAGTGCTCGCGCACATCGCCGAGCACCACGGTTCGGCAGCCCTCACGGAGAAGGAATCCCGGGTCACCGCCCTCGGCGGGTGCCTGCCCAGCCCCTACGCGGTCGTGGGCGACGGCGGCGGAACCGTGCACGTGTGGTCCCTGAGTGACTATCAGGAGACCCCGTGGTCCTGCCGCTTGCACGAGCAGCCGGTCACGGCCGCCACCTGCCTCCACCGCCCCGAGCACGGACTGACCTTCGTCTTCAGCGCCGCACTGGACGGCTCCCTGCGGCTGTGGGAGACCTCGGCCGAGCCGATGCCGGTCCCCGTGCAGGAGCGGCCGGCCCTTGTCACCGCACTCGCCGCGGCCGACACACCCACCGGTCCGGTGCTCGCCGCCGCCTGGGGCGATGCCGAGTTGCACGTGTGGGACGTGTTCTCCGGCAGGGTGCGCATCCTGCCGCTGCTGCACGCCTGCCACGCGCTCGCCCTCACCTCCGAGGGGCTGCTCACCATCGGCGGGCCCGACGGGCTGTATGCCGTACGGCTTCGGCTGGAAGACCTCTGGGACGGGTGAGACACCAGTTCGCTGAGGCTCGGCGAGGTCGGCGGTCGGCGTCCTACAGCGAATCTGCACAGAGGTGACGCAGACGGCACACGGTCTGCGAGAGTCCCCGCCCTGCCGGGGCAGCAAGCAATTCCCTTGGAGCAGTTATGTCTTGATTCGCTACGGCAGGTTGTAGAGCCCGCGGAAAATACACCTTCCATCGCGTGAAGAATCTGCCACCAAGTCGTGGACGCGCGGGCACGCCGCACACTCCGGCGGTGAAACGCTGCACAAGTGGACGTGGCGCAGTTGGCACTGCAAGCAGCGCGCATGCTTTGCTCTTCGCGGCGCGGAAGTCGTACGAAAAGATGCTGTTACAGGCAACTTGGCGCCGCACCGACTCCCGTGACTGCGGCATGCACTGTGTGCACGCCGGTCGGCCGAACGGCCGTATCCATCGCTCAACGCCCACCGAAAGGGAACCTCACACCATGAGCTCCATCCCCCAGATTGCGACCCAGGAGATCTCCGAGACCGACCTGGACACCGTGTCCGGTGGCACCGGCGCCTGGCTCTCCGCCGGCGTCGACAGCGAGGGCGCCTGGATCTCCGGCGGCGTCGGCGGTCTCGTCCCGGCCGAGCTCACCCTGTCCGGCCAGGGTGCCGGTCACGTCGACACCTCGGCCGTCACGGGTCTCATCTCGACCCTCTGAGCAGATTGAATCGACCGTGCGCCGCGACGCGGAACAAGCACGGGCGGTGACCACGGTCTGTCGGTTCTGCCTTGCGCCGACAGACCGGTCCGCTTGGCCCGCACAGGTTCCGGGCCAAGCGGAACTCCGGAACTACCGATACTCCTGCTCAGGCGTGCCGAAGGTGCGCCGACAGGAAAACCGACGCCGTGACACATCGGCCCGGCCCAACCTCAGCTTCCGTCCGCCACCCCCAACTCGGCCAGCAGATCTCCGCGCAGCTCCGCGAAGGCGGGGTCCGTACGCTGCCGGGCGCCCTCGAGCCGTACCTCGCGGGCCAGTCCGATGCGGCCGTCCGTGAGGACCAGCACACGGTCGGCGAGGAGTATCGCCTCGTCGACGTCATGGGTCACCAGGAGGACGGCGGGCCGGTGCTTCGCGCACAGCTCGCGTAGAAGCGCGTGCATACGGATGCGGGTCAGCGCGTCCAGGGCACCGAACGGCTCGTCGAGGAGGAGGAGTTCGGGCTCGCGGACGAGGGCGCGGGCCAGCGCGGCCCGCTGGGCCTCGCCTCCCGAGAGGGTGGCGGGCCAGGCGCGTTCATGCGCGGCGAGTCCGACCTCGGCGAGGGCGGCGCGGCCGCGCTCGCGGGCGCCCTGCCGGGGGAGGCCGATCACCACGTTGTCGAGCACTCGTTTCCAGGGCTGAAGTCGTGGGTCCTGGAAGACCACGGAGCGGCGCCGCGGCACCAGCAGCTGCCCGCCGATCTCCGGGTCGAGCCCCGCCATGGCACGCAGCAGCGTGGACTTGCCGGAGCCGCTGCGGCCGAGCAGGGCGACGAACTCGCCCTCGCGGATGGTGAGATCGACTCCGGCAAGCACCTCGCGGCCGTCGAAGGCACGGCGTACTCCTTGTGCGACGGTCATCACTGGCCTCCTTCGAAGCCGCGCCGCCAGGACAGCAGGCGCCGCTCAAGGAGCCGCACGATGCCGTCGGCGGCCAGCCCGAGCGCCCCGTAGATCAGCAGGCCGAGCACGATGATGTCGGTGCGGTACCAGCTCTGGGCCTGGTTCATCAGGTAACCGATGCCGTCGGTTGCGTTGAGCTGCTCGGCGATGATCATCACGAGCCATGCGCCGGTGAGGGCGAAGCGCAGTCCTACGAGGAAACCGGGGACGGCGCCGGGCAGGATCACATGGCGTACGAGACCGAGCCGGCCGAGGCCGAAGACCCGGCCCGCCTCGACGAGCCGGCTCTCGACGCCGCGGATGGCCGCATACGTGTTGACGTACACGGGGAACAGCGTCGCGAAGGAGACCAGCGCGATCTTCGGCGGCTCGCCCACCCCGAACCAGATGATGACCAGCGGCAGCAGGCCAAGTACGGGCAGCGCGCGCAGCACCTGCAGAGTGGAGTCGAGGAATTCGTCGCCGAGCCGGAAGAGCCCGGCGACCACGGCCAGCGCGACACCGGCCGAAACCCCGATCGCGAGCCCCGACGTGACCCGGGTGAGGGATGCGAGCAGGTGGTTGCCGAGCTCGCCGGTACGGGTCAGCTCCCAGCCGGCGGAGAGTACGGCGCTGGGCGGGGCCAGCACGCGGTCGCTGAGGATGCCGAGGGTGCCCAGCAGTTGCCAGACGATGAGGACGGACCCGGGCCCCGCCAGGCGGCGTACCGGGCGGGGGAGGGGGACCAGGGTGCGCCGCGGCTTGCTCAGCGCGGCCGCGTCGACCAGGCCCGACGCATGCGGCGGCGGCGCCGCGCCGCCCTCTGCGGAGGACGGCGCGGCGACCTCGGTCGTCAGCGCATCAGGCACCGACGACCACCCGGTGGTCGGCGGTGAACGGCTTGCCCGCGACCAGCTCGGACTCCTGTCCGTCCGGGCCGACCGGGAGCTCACCGATCAGCGTGACGCGGTGCAGCCGACGCTCGACGTTCAGGTGCTCGATGTCGCGCGGGGCGAGATGGGCGGTGGCCCGGTTGTCCCAGAAGGCGACACTGCCGGGCTCCCAGCGGAAGCGGACGGTGTACTCGGGGCGCGTGATCTCCTCGTAGAGCAGATTGAGGATGGCGCGGCTCTCGCTCGGGGTCACGTCCACGATGTGGCTGGTGAAGCCGGGGTTCACGAACAGCGCGCGCTCCCCGGTCTCGGGGTGGACGCGGACCACCGGGTGGACGGAGACCAGCAGGTTGTCGTTGATGCGGCGGGCGTAGGCGCTGTCGCCGGTGGGCTTGTCGGCGCCGCCGTAGCGGTGCTCGGCACGCAGCGTGTCGACGAAGGCGCGTACCGGGGCGGACAGGCCCTCGTAAGCGGCGACCAGGTTGGTCCACTGGGTGTCGCCGCCGAACTCGGGGACGGTCTCGGCGCGCAGGATCGATCCGGCCGGTGGGTTGACGGCCGCGGTGACATCGGTGTGCCAGCCGGAGAAGTAGCTGTAGCGGCGCTTCTTCGTGGCCTCGCGGAACCCCTCGCCGTAGCGCTCCTCGTAGCGGCGCGGGTCGATGGTGAAGATCTCCGGGTGGTCCTCCGGCGGGGTGTCGTCGTGCGGGTGGGCATAGGTCAGCTCGCCGAACTGCCGGGCGAAGGCGATCTGCGAGGCGTGGTCGAGGTCCTGGCCGCGGAAGAAGACGACCTTCCAGCGGTGCAGCGCCTCCTTGATGACCGCAAGGTCCCCGTCGGAGAGGGGCTTGGAGAGGTCGACGCCGGAGATGTCGGCGCCTGTGTGGCCGGAGGCGGGGCGTACGGTCGCGGTGGAGGTCGTCGGGTTCGTCGAGGCGGTCGAGGTCATGGTGGTCAGCCCTTCTGTGCAGCGGCGAGAACCGCGTTGAAGTCCTTGATGACGGAGGGATCGAACTGTTGGGAGAGGTCGACCTTCTGCGGTATCTGGCCGTTCTCTGTGAAGAGGTCGGCCTGCTCTTGCTGGGACCGGACGACGGTGTCGTCGATGGGGACGTAGGTGGTCTCGCCCGTGGCCTGGAAGACCTGCTTGCCCAGGGCTGCCGTCTGCTTGCGGATCTTGACGTAGTAGGCGTCGACCCAGGCGTCCGGATGGGAGCGGATCCATGCGTTGGCCTTCGCCAGACGTGCGGTGAAGTCCAGCAGCGCCTTGCGCTTCGCCGGGTCGGCCAGGGCCTTCTCGGTGGCCAGCCGGAACGCGTAACCGGGCGTTACGGAACGGCCGTTGATGACCTGGACGGCGTCGGGATGGTCCTGCAGGTACTTGGCGCGGGTCTCCTCGGAGGCCGTGGCGGCGTCGACCGTTCCGGACTCGAGGACGTTGCCGATGTTCTGCAGCGGAACGTCGACGGCGGTGACGTCCTTCTGCTTCAGCCCCGCCTTGTCCAGGACCCGCAGCAGGAAGCCGTGGTTCGCGGTGTTCTTGGAGATCGCGATCTTCTTGCCCTTGAGGTCCGCGATCGTCCTGATCCCGGTGCCCGCCCGCGCGACCAGCGTGTAGCCGGGGCCGACGGTCTTCGACACCGCGATGACCTTCACCGGAATCCCGCTCGCCTGCGCGAACACCGCCGGAGTGTCACCCATGACGCCGAAGTCGATCGCCCCTGCCTGGAGCCCCTGGTTGACCAGCGGCCCGCTGTCGAACTGGTTGAACTCCACCTTGTAGGGCAGGTTCTTCAGCTGCCCCGACACCTTGAGAGTGGTCAGCAGACTCTGACCCTGGTCGCCGATCCGCAGCGTCACCTTGCCCTGGCTGCCGCTGCCGTCCGGCGACGTGGCCGCGGTGGAGTCCCCGCCGCAGGCCGTGGCGACCGGGAGCAACAACCCGAGCAGCAGCGGAGCGACCAGCGCTCTGATACGCCTCCGCATCATCGCTCCCCGTCATTTGGCTGGGCGAGGGCGGTGTTGTACGCGGTGTCGTCACCGGCGACGGCCCTGCTGTGCGTGCCGTCCACCGACACCGGGACATCGCCGGCCAGCGTGATGCGCTGCACGCGGCGAGGGAGAGTGCCGTAGTCGGCGACCGCGTAGTGCTGCGTGGCCCGGTTGTCCCAGAACGCGACGTCGCCGGGCGCCCAGCGCCAGCGTACGGTGTTCTCCAGCTCGGTCACGTACGACTGGAACAGCCTCAGCAGCTCGCGCGAGTCCTCCGCGGACCAGCCGACGAAGCGGCGCGCGAACCCGCCAAGCACCAGCACGCGTTCACCGCTCTCCGGGTGCACGCGCACGACCGGGTGCTCGGTCTCGTACTCGACCGACGTGAAGACGGCACGGTGGCGCCGGGCCGCCTCGGTGTCGTCCGCCGGCTTGTAGGCCGCGTAGTCGTACTGGTTGGAGTGCACCACCCACAGCTGGTCGGCGAGCGCCCGCAGCTCCTCCGGCAGATTCGCGTACGCCGTGGCCGTGTTGGCCCACACGGTGTCGCCGCCGTAGGGCGGGATCGTCACCGCGCGGAGGATGGATCCCAGCGGCGGGCGCTGCACGAACGTGACGTCCGTGTGCCAGTGGTTGGCCCGGGATGTCGTCTTGCCGTAGTCCAGATCGAGAACGGCCGGGGCACCCTCCAGGGCGGGGACGGTCGGGTGCGCGGTGGTGGGGGTGCCGAAGCGGCGGACGAAGCGCTCATGGCTCGCCTCGTCGAGGTCCTGACCGCGGAAGAAGACGACCTTGTGCTCAAGGAGGGCGGCGCGGATCGCCGCGACGGTGTCGTTCGGCAGGTCGGAGGCGAGGTCGACGCCGCGTATCTCGGCGCCTATGTTCCCGGCGACCTTGACGACATCGAGGACGGTCTGGGTGGGTGCAGACATGGCAGGGCAGCTCCAATGCGCGCATCTGCGGATGCGCTGACCGGTGAACGTGTACGGAGGCGTACGGAGGTGTACGGAGAAGTCGGCCCTCTACAGGGCGGGAAGCGGCCCTTTACGGGGCCGGAAAAGGAAACGGCAACCAGGAGACGGACAACGCGCGGGCGGCGCTCGGCTCAGCGCGCGCGGCAGGCGGGCCGACGACAGCCCAGACCGGCGAAGTGGTGGGCACGGAAGGCGTTGACCGTCTCCCGCCCGGCGGCGTCACGCGCCGCGGCCCTCCCTGTCGTATCCATAGGGCGATTCTCCCGCGCTGCCTGTCGGGGCGACAATAATTTGCGACGCCGTGGAAGAAACCGCGATCGGGAGGCCGGTACTGGGCTATCGCGCACGCACCCTCACCACGCGGAACGCGCCGTACGCAGCTCCATCGGTCGCCGGTACACCGCGTCGAGTACCACCGATCCGGCCGCGACCGCCAGCACGTGGGGCCCGAAGCTGCTGGGCACGACGGCTTGTTCGGGATCGATGCACAGATGCGAGTGTGCGTCGACCTCCTCATACAGGTCCGGCAGCAGCTCGGGGAAGGTCAGGGCCGTGCGGTCGACGACCACCAGTACCTCCGGATTGAGTACGTCGAGCAGCAGCGCGGCCGCACGTCCGACGGTCCGCAGCCGCTCGCGCAGCACCCGCAGCGCTTCGTGGTGGCCTCGGCGGGCCCGGTCGATGAGCTGAGCGAAGTCCGGTGCGGGGATGGTCCCGGCCTCGAAGGCGCGCTCGGCCACGGCGAGTTCGGACACCGCACTCTGAAGACAGCCGGTACGGCCGCACCCGCAGGTCTGACCGCTGTGGCCCAGCGGCAGATGGGCCACATCACCCGCACCCGACCGGCGCCCGCGCAGCACGCTGCCACCCGCCGCGATCGCCGCGTCCACCACATTGCCGACGAAGAGCTGCACCAGGTCCGAGCGCCCCGCCCCCGCGCCGAAGAGCAGCTCCGCGTGCGCCAGCGCCCGCGCGTGCCCGTCCACATGCACCGGCAGCCTGGTCGCGGTGCTCAGCACGCGCCGAACCGGCACATCCCGCCAGCCGAGCGGTCCATGCTCGATCACCGTGCCCTGCTCTGCGTCGACCCAGCCACCGGTCACGACGCCGAGCCCGAGCACCGAACGCCCCGCCGCGTGCCTGCCGAGGAAGCCCGGCAGGCGCCTGCCGATCTCTTCCAGCACCTGCCGCGGCCCGCCCGGATGCGGCAACCGCTGCTGCGCCGTGACCCGGCCACGCAGATCGACCACAGCGAAGGTCATGTGCTCCAGGGCGATGTGCACCCCGCAGGCGACGTGGTGGCCGGGGTCGATGTCCACCGGCACCTGCGGCCGCCCGGCACGCGGCGAACTGGGGCGCGGCGGCAGTTCGCGCAGCAGCCCGAGCCCGATCAGCTCCGCGGTGTGCCGCGACACCGCGGCTGGGCTGAGCCCGGTTCTGGCCACGATTTCCGTGCGGGCAGTGGGCCCGTCGCGCAGCAACGTACGCAGCAGGGCGCCCGGGCCGCCGCCCTCGACGGACAGAGGTTCGGGCCGCGCGGGCGGTGCAACAAGCAGCGGCGGCCGGGCATGATCGGAGACGGCGGTCATCGGCTCCCCTCGCTCAACGGAAGGACGGCGGAAAGCCGCCGAGCGAGGTGGCTCAGCGGCGGCGGGAGTCCGTACAGCGCGAGAGCGGGAGCGGGAGCGGAAAGACCATGCGCCGATGCTCGCAAGCCCGCCTTCGGCGGTCAACGGCGTTCCGTTACGGGCGTACGGCAGTCCTGTGAATCCGGTCGGCCGTCCGGAGCACGCGCCGTGATATCCGACGTGACACATGCTGGGAGCCGTCACCGCCGGTCGGCGTCAGTAGTCGAGGCTCGGGTACCACTCGCCGCGCCCCTGCGGGGTCAGGTCGAGCAGGTGCCAGACGGGGGCCAGGAGGTCGATGCCGCGCTCCTCGATGTCGTGGGCCATCCGTGGGTGGGCGGAGTAGAAATGGCGGACCGTGCCGTCGCCGTCGCGGGTGAAGACGGAGATCGTGGAGTCCTGCTCGCCGTCCTTGTCCTCACTGCCCAGGTCGTACTTGAACGTGCTGTCGCCGCAGCTCAGAAGCCGTAGCCGGTCCCAGCCGCGGTTGCGGGCGTGCTGCCGCAGGGTGGGCAGGTCGGCGGCCGCGGCGATGGCGAAGTCGGCGTTGCGGGCGATGTGGTGGGCGATGCCGTTGTAGCCGTCGATCCACATCGTGCACATCGGGCAGGGGTCGGTCTGCAACTTGCCGTACATGAAGTGGTACACGATCAGCGGGCGGTCCGGCGCGGTGAACAGGCCGCTCAGGGTGACCTCGCGGACCGGTGTGTCGCCGGCGTCGAGATCCGCGGGACCCTCGATGAAGACGTAGTCGTCGACGGGCGGCCCCTGCGGGAGCGCCCGTCGCTGGGCCGCGACCTTCTCGCGGTGGCGCATGAGCTCGATCTCGGCCTGGCGCAGCTCCTCGCGGGCGGCGAGGTAGTCCTCTGATTCCCCGGCCAGTCTGGTGTGCCGCAACATCGCGTCCTCCTGGGGTGGCCATCCCCCCGGTCCCCGGTCCGAGTCACGAGCTCCTGGGCCCCGAGCTGCCAGTTCCCGAGCTCTCAATCCCCGAGCTGCCAGTCCCCGAGCTCCCAGTCCCCGAGCTCCCAGTCCCTGAGCTCGCAGTTCCCTCGTCCCCGAACCGGTCCTTCGAGTCTATTCGTAAGGTGCATCGGTGTCCTCTGAGGAGGCAGTAGCCCCGCGCCGCACAGGGCCGCAGCAGGAAGTGGGCGACGCCCTCGGCCACGCGGCGGTGGCGCGACTGCTGAGGGAAAGCCAGTGTGAGTGACATGCAGCTGCTGAGTTTCGGCCACGGCACCGCTGATGCGGCGGCGATGACCCGGCTCCTGCACGGCGCCGAGGTGCGCCGACTGGTCGACGTGCGGACGGCGCCCGGCAGCCGGCACAACCCCGACGCCAACCGAGAGGCGATGTCTCAGTGGCTGCCGCAGGCCGGCATCGCCTACCGCTGGGAGAAGCGGCTCGGAGGCTGGCGCAAGCCGCGGCCGGACACGCCGGACACCGCGCTGCGCAACCGTGCGTTCGGCGGGTACGCCGCCCACATGCGCTCCCCGGAGTTTCTCTCCGCCATCGACGACCTGCTCATCGAGGCGGCCGGGGAACGCACCGCGGTCATGTGCGCGGAGTCCGTGTGGTGGCGCTGCCACCGGAAAATGATCGCCGACTACTTGGCCCTCGCCCGCGAGGTCCAGGTCCTGCACCTCATGCACGACGGCACACTGCAGCGGCACCTCCCGAGCCCCGAGGCGCGCCTGGTGCCCGACCGCCGCCTGCTCGTCTATGACGCCGGCCAACCTCCCCTCCCGGAGTGAACTCAGTCGTCGCGGCAGTGTCAGGGTGTGCGGGTGGGGGGCTCACATGTTCTTGGCGCCGAGTCTGATGGCCTCGCGGATACGGGGCTCGCCAACTGCTGCCGATTTGCTGAGCTGTAGTGAGTCTTGGTGAGTAGAAGTGAGTGCCTGGTCGGCTTGGGGCTGGGTCTGGGCGTCTGGCCATGCACTGGAGGCTGCTTTCCACGACGCCTGTCCGGGCCTTCTGGAGTGGGAACAGAGTTTCTTGAGTCGAATGGGTGACCTTTGCCGGTGGTGGTCGTTGAGTGCCGTGACGGTACCTTCGGGCCGGAGGGGGTGAAGGGGTGGGCGGAGTTCGGGAGCTGGCGGCATCGTTCGTGGTGCCGGGGCCTGCCGGGGTCGCTGTCCGGGACCGGCTGCGCGTGACGGACAAGGATGCGGCCGTGCTGCGTGAGGTCGGCGCCTTCCTCGGCTCACTGGCCGCCGGTGATCTCGCCGACCGCTGCCGCCAGGGCCTGGAGCACGACGCCGCCGCGTGGGCGGTGCGTAAGCGGGAGCTGACCGGTCGGTCGTCATCGCGCTGGGCGGGCTCTGTCACCAAGGCCACCCACGACCAGTGGGCGCTGGCCCGGCGCGCACAGGCTGCGCATATCGCCTGGCTGCGCCGGCAGATCGCGCAGATCGGGGCCCGGCTGGACCGGCCGCTCGGCGCCAAGGCCGACAAGCACGAGGGGCTACCGAAAGGCTATGCCTCGCGGCGCGAATGGCACGCCAAGTCCCGGCGCCTGCAGACCTTGAAAGACCGGCTCGCGGCAGTGGAGGCGGACTGGAACACGGGCCGGGTGCACGTGGTGCGCGGCGGCCGCCGCCTTGCCAACACCCGCCACCACCTGGCGCAGGCCGGGCTCGACGAGAAGGCATGGCGGTCGCGGTGGGAGGCCGCCCGGATGTTCCTGGCCGCAGACGGCGAATCCGGCAAACGCTTCGGCAACGAGACCATCCGCATCACCGACACCGGCCAGATCTCCATCAAACTGCCCGCTGCGCTGGCCCACTTGGCCAATGCCCCGCACGGCCGGTACGAGCTGCACGCGAGGGTGGCCTTCAAGCATCGGGGCCAGGAGTGGCTCGACCGGATCACCGCGGACCGTGCGGTGGCGTACCGCGTCCACCACGACGTGCTGCGCGGCCGCTGGTATGTGACGGCATCCTGGCAGCGCGCTGCGGTCCCCGTCCTCCCGCTTCAGACGGCGCTGGCCCGGGGCACGGTCGGGGTCGACATGAACGACGACCACCTGGCTGTCTGGCGTCTCGATCAGCACGGCAACCCCGTCGGTGAGCCGCAGCGCTTCTTCTACGACCTGTCGGGCAGCGCCGCGCACCGGGATGCCCAGATCCGGCACGCCCTGACCCGGCTGTTGCACTACGCCCGCCGCTGCGGCGTGGCCGCGATCGCCATCGAGGACCTCGACTTCGCCGACAGCAAGACCCGGGAGAAGCACGGCCGGAAAAAGCGGTTCCGCCGCCTGATCTCCCGCTTCCCGACCGCGAGGCTCACCGCCCGGCTGGTGTCGATGGCCGCCGAGCAGGACGTGGCGATCGTTGCGGTCGACCCTGCCTATACCAGTCGGTGGGGTGCCCAGCACTGGCAGAAGCCGCTGGCCACCGGCCGACGTGAGACGACCCGGCACGATGCCGCGAGCATCGCGATCGGGCGACGCGCCCTCGGATATCCGATCAGGCGACGGACGGCACCGCCCCCACCGCACCAGAGTGATGCGGTGGGGCATCGGACCGTCCAGGCCGGGTCGGAGAACCGACGGCGTGAGGGAACCCGCCCCCACCTGCCCGGACCACGCACGAGATGCGCGTCGCCGGCGGTGGAGCGAAAGCGGACAACCAGCCTGCCCAACACCGTTCGGGGCAGCGCCACCGAGCAGCAGTCCCGGCAACAGGACTCACCCCCGCTCAGTGTCTAGGAACGGTACGTCCCGCAACGGATCTCGTCGGTGTCGTTGATCTCGCGGCCGTCCGCGGCGGCCTGGCGTACCTTGGCGACGGCAGTCATGATCTGGCCGGGCTGGCAGTAGCCGCACTGCGCGACGTCGATCTCCAGCCAGGCCTCCTGCATCGGGTGCAGGTCCTTGCCGACGGTGGCGGGCAGCCCTTCGGTTCACCGTGCGGAGGCGGGTCAGCAGGGGACCCGCCGGTGAGTCGTCGTGGTGCACGTTTTTGGCGCAGTTCATGGTGGCGCCGTCATAGACGTCCCATGAGTAGCTGTAACGGCCGGGTCGGCCGCCATGGGTCAGCGCAGCAGCAACTGGACGATGGCCACGGTGCCGACTGCCACGATGAGGCTGCGCAGAACTCCCGGGCCGAGACGGCGGCCTGCCGTGGCTCCGATCTGGCCGCCGACGGCGGAACCGACCGCGAGGAGTGCAACGGCCGTCCAGTCGAAGTCCGCGACGACGAGGAAGACGATCGCGGCGACGGCGTTGACGACAGCGGCAAGAACGTTCTTGAGGGCATTGAGCCGTTGCATGCTGTCGTCGAGCAGCATGCCCATCAGGGACATGTAGATGATTCCTTGGGCGGCGGCGAAGTAGCCGCCGTAGACGCTGGCCAGCGTCAGCCCGGTGAGCAGCAGCCGGCCGCCGTCGGGGCGAACGGATTTGCCGGTCGTTTCGCGGCGATGCCGTAGGTTTTTGCTGATCCGCGGCTGGAGGACGACCAGAACGAGAGCGAGGCCCACCAGGACGGGCACGATCCTCTCGAATGCCGTGGCGGGCAGGGCCAGCAGGAGCGTGGCGCCCGCGAGGCCGCCGAGCAGGGCGCCGATGCTCAGCTTCAGGATGCGCCTTGTCTGGCCGCTGAGTTCGCTGCGGTAGCCGATGGCTCCGCTGATCGAGCCGGGGATCAGACCGAGTGCGTTGGAGACCGTGGCCGTGACGGGCGGCAAGCCGGTCGCCAGCAGAATGGGAAAGGTGATCAGTGTCCCAGAGCCGACAACGGTGTTGACTGCGCCGGCGCTGATGCCGGCTCCGAGGACGGCGAGCATTTCCCCCGTCGTCACACTGCGCCTTCCGCTGCGGGCCTGATGTCCAGGTGTGCGGTGTTCATGATGTTGAGCATAGAGACCGAATGCTTCGGCACTCGCCGCAGGGTGCCGGTCCGCCCCGGGGCCGTCGCTCGAGCGTACTGCCGGATGCGACGATGCTCAGTCCTGGGCCTTTCATCGCTCGGTCAGGCCATCGAACAGACAGCGCGTGCGGGCAGTAGCCACTCTGGCGTTCACGGCGCATCCGGCACATCCCTGAACCGCGCCGCCAGTTCGCTGCGGGAGCGGATGCCCAGCTTGGAGTAGATGTGTGTCAGGTGGTACTGCACGGTCTTGACGGAGATGTACAGCTCCAACGCCGTCTGTTTGTTGCTCGCTCCTGAGGCGACGAGCTGGGCGACGGCCTGTTCCTGGGGTGTGAGCCGGGACAGGCCGGGGGACAGGCGGTTGGCGTGCAGGCCGCCCGCCTTGAGTTCGCGGTCGCACCGTTCCACGTAGGTGCGGGCGCCGAGCGCGACGTAGGCGTCACGGGCGTTGTTGAGGACGGTGTCGGCCTCACGGCGCTTGCCGGCACGGCGCAGGGTCTGGCCGTAGGCGAAGTTCACCCGGGCCCGGTCGTAGGGCAGAGGCAGCTGCTCCAGGTGCGCGAGCGCCTGCTCGAAGTCCTTGCATGCGGTGTCCATGTCGCCCTGTGCCGCGGTCAGACGTCCACGCGCCAGGCCGAGGCGCGCCATGGCGGAGCGGTGGCCGCGGCGTTCGGCCAGCTGCTCGTACGGCGTGAGGAAGGCGTCGGCGTCGTCGAGGCGTCCCGTCATCACCAGAGCGTTGGCGTACACATCCGGCCAGGGCCAGAAGCCCGGCTCGTCGACGGACTGCCGTGCGGGCAGCTGGACCACGGGTGACAGGGCCTCGATGACGCGTGCGTAGTCTCCGCGTGCCTCGGCGACCTGAGCACGCGCCAAGCAGGCCGGGACCAGCATGACCTCGTAGTGGTGGAGGTCGGCGGCGCCCTCGTTGAGGTGGTACTCGGCCATGTCCCAGTCGCCGCGCAGGGCATGGATCTGGGCTCCGGTCCAGTGCACCAGGGGACGCACGAGTTCGATGCGGACCTCGGCGATACGGGAGGCGGCCCGCTGCACGGTTTCGACGGCCTCCTGCCATGCCCCCAGCGCGAACTGGGTGCGGGCCAGCCAGCCTTGCGCCCACAGGGAGATACGGGTGGATCCCATCCGGTAGCCGGTCGGAACGGCGGCTTCGAGCCTTCTGCGCGCGGCCTCCGGGGCGTCCAGGGCGAGATCGATCCAGCCGCGGCCGAGCTGGAAGCGCTGGGGCTGGGCGCCGCCGGGCAGTTTGGCCGCGGCCGTCTCGTAGGCGGCTATGGCCTCCTCGGGGTGGCCCATCGCGGCCAGTCCGAGGCCGAGGACGGCCTCCGACTCGATGCCCGACGGGTCGCCGGGATCCGCCACTTCGAGCGCGCGCCGCGCCCAGGCGACGAGATCGCCCGCGTCCCAGCGCCCCAGGGCGTGCAGCACACGCCGCTGGCAGATCTTCGCCATCAGTTCCGGATGGTGTTCCGGGTCGCAGCGCTCCCAGGCCTGGGCCAGGAACGTCTCGGCCTCCGACGGGCGGCCGCGCATGATGGCCAGATAGCCGAGCACCACGTCGCGCAGGGTGCCGGCAGGGAAGCTCTCCAGCTCCGCGGCGAAGACCGCGGCGCCCGGTACGTCCCCGGCACCGATCATGGCGTCGACGGCACGCAGCAGCCGGTCCTGGCGGGCTGTGCGGGCGGGGCTCAGCCGGCTGGCCCGGACCAGGGTGTCGGCCACGGTGGCCCACTCGCCGGCGCACGCGCGCTCGGCCGCGTACCGGTCGAGTTCCTCGGCCAGCGCTCCGTCGGCTGAGCTGGTGGCGGCCACCTGGTGGGCCAGCTGCCGGCCCCGGTCCTTGATGATCGCTGCCGACCGGCGGTGCAGCTCGGCGCGGCGGGTCAGATCGATCGCGGTGAGGACGGCGGACCGAGCCAGCGGGTGGGTGAAGGACAGCAGCATGCGTCCGGGGTCGATGGTGGTGGTCAGCAGGCCCGCCGCCCGAGCCTCGTCCACGGCGGGCAGCGGATCGTCGAGGGCGGCCAGTTCCGCGGCCTCGGCGAGGGATGCGTCGTCTCCGAGGACGGAGCACGCGTCCACCAGGTTCCGGGCGGCCGCGCCGCACTGGGAGAGCCGGTGCCGGACGGCCGAGGCGTAGCGGGCGGGCGCGGGCAGCTTGGGCCGCCAGTCCTGCCAGGTCTCGCGGGGGAGTTCGCGCAGCAGCTGGGTGATGTAGCGGGGGTTGCCCAGGGTGTGGCGGCACAGGTGCCGGGCCGTGGGGAGGTCCATGGGGATGCCACAGAACTCCCGGGCCAGGGTCCTGGTGTCCTCGGGGGTGAGCGGCGCCGGTCGTATGGCGTTGTCCCGGCAGCCGTCGAGGAACTCCAGGGTCCGCAGGACCGAGAGGGGCGGCTCGTCGCGCGCTTCCCTCATCTCGTACAACTCGTGCGGCTCGTCACGCGCGATCAGGATGACGAGCACCCTCTCATCGGACATCCGGCGGATCGCCGACAGGATCGCGCGCAGGCTCTCCACATCGGCCCAGTGGGCGTCGTCGACGATGACCGCGAGGGGCTCCCGCTCCTGCTGGGCCGCCAGGCGGCTGTGCAGGAAGCGGCCCATGTCCAGCACCGCCTCGGACGAGGCCGGGTCGGGCCGACGGGTGGTGCCCGGCCCCTCGGCTCGCACGTCATCGGCTCGCACGTCATCGGCTCGTACGCCGTCGGCTCGTAGGCCGTCGGCTCGTAGGCCGTCGGCTCGTACGCCGTCGGCTCGTACGCCGTCGGCTCGTAGGTCATCGGCTCGTGCGAGATCGGACCGCTCGAGACCGGCCCGGACGAGTTGCGCCGCGATGCCCAGTGGCAGGGCCGACTCCCACGGCACTCCGGCGACACGCAGCACGCGGGGCGCCGTATGACCGGCACCCGCCTGCTGCGTCCGCAGCACATGATCGACGAGGGCCGTCTTGCCGATACCGGCAGGCCCCTCGACGAGCACCATCGAGGGCCGGCCCGCGCAGGCAGCGCTCACCGCGCGGGCCAGCGAGGCGACCTCGCCGGCCCGCCCGATCAGGCGTTGCTGCTGCTCAGGGCGGTCATTCATGTGCCAGCACGCTAGCACCGCCGCTGGCGAGAGGCGCGGGTGCGGGAGTCGCGGGGGCGGTGGCCGGCTCGGTGGACCGGCGTGGGACGAACACGGTCACCACCGCTCCGATGACGGCGACGCCCGCGAACACGTAGAAGGCGTACATCGGTGGGAGCCCGGCGCCCAGGAGCGCCCCGCCGATGACGGGCCCGCCGATTCCGCCGAGTCGTCCGAATCCGGCACACCAGGCGACTCCGGCCGCACGGGCCACGGTGTCGTAGTAGTGGGAGACGTAGCCGTAGATCAGCACCTGGGTGCCCAGCGTCCCCACTCCGGCGACGGCGACGAGGGGCAGGAGCGCGCCGAGTGGCAGCCGCAGCGTGAGCAGGGCCAGGGATGCGGCGGCCAGGACGAACGTCGTGGCGACGAGACGCTGGGGACCGATCCGGTCGGCGGCCCGAGAGGCGATGAGGCCTCCGACGATGGCGCCGCCGTTGAGGGTGAGCAGGAAGACCAGCGAGTACGACTTTCCGTAGCCGCCCCGGCCCATGATCTCGGGCAGCCAGGTGTTGAGGCCGTAGGTGAGCAGCAGGCCGGTGAAGCTCATCAGGCCGAGCAGCAGCGTGGGCAGGGCGTAGCGGCGGGTGGCCAGGGCGGGGAAGCCGACCTTGGTCCTCGCCGGCGTCGAACCAGTTGTCACGTCCCCTGAGATGTCCGAGGCTGTGTCGGGTGTCGTGCCGGGTAGGGGGACGCCGGTGCGGCGGGAGACCTCGAGGGCCTGGGCCGTGTGCCCGCGCGCGAGCAGCCACTTGGGCGACTCCGGCAGCCGCAGCAGGGCGAGCGGCAGCAGCACGACCAGCGGCAGGGCGCCGAACAGGAACAGCCCACGCCAGCCGACCGCGTCGGAGGCGAGCAGCGCCAGCACGGCCGCGAGCACGCCTCCGGCGGGGACTCCGCTGTAGACGACCGCGTTGTAGAAGTTGCGCCTGTGGGGCGGGGCGAACTCCGCGATCAGGGCACCGACCGTGGCCACGAGGGCCCCCACACCGATGCCCGTGAAGAAGCGCAGGAAGCCGAAGACGGTGAGGTCGGTGGCGAACGAGCTCAGGCCCATGCCGATCGAGAACCAGGCGATATTGACCAGCATGACGCGGCGCCGCCCGATGTGGTCGCCGATGGCGCCCGCGATCAGGGCGCCGACCATGACACCGATGAGGGCGTAGCTGCCGAGGGCTCCGGCCTGGCCGGGGGTGAGGGGCCCGAGCTGGCTCGGGTCCCGCAGGAGGACGGGCACGACCGTGCCGTAGACGACCAGGTCGTAGCCGTCGAAGAGAAGGGTGACGGTGGCGATGGCGACGATCCAGCGGAGCGTGGCGCGGTGGCGTGGGTCCGCCGTGCCGTGCTGTCGAGCGTTCATCTGGTGCCCCAGGTGTGTGAGCGGATGGGTGACTCCGCGGCGCGGGCGAGGGGGCGCCCGGGCGGCGGCGTGCAGGGGTGGGGAGGTGATGCACATGAGGGGCGGCCGTGGGGGGAGTTGTAGGAAAGGGGACGGGGGACTCAGCCGAGGTCCCCGCCCGCTACGGGAAGCACCGTGCCGGTGATGTAGGACGCCTCGTCGGAGGCGAGGAAGCAGATCGCGGCGGCCTGCTCGGCCAGCGTTCCGTACCGCTTCAGCAGGGAGGATGCGATGGTCTGGTCGATATGGGCCTGGAACCAGTCCTTCTCCTGTGCGGTCCGTGGCGTCGGAGTGCCCCGGGAGATCTTGCGCGGGGGCGCCTCGGTGCCGCCCGGCGCGGTCGCGACCACGCGGACGCCGGCGTCGGCGCACTCGAAGGCGAGTGAGGCGGTGAGCGCGTTGATGCCGCCCTTGGCCGCGGAGTACGGGATGCGGTGGATGCCGCGGGTCGCGCAGGAGGAGACGTTGACGATCACGCCGTGTCCCTGTTCCGTCATGGTCGGCAGCACCGCTCGGCAGGACCACAGGGTGGTCATCAGCGAGCGTGTGATCTCCGCCTGGATCTCCTGGGCCGTGAACTCGGTGAACGGCTTGAAGTTGATCGCGCCGCCCACGTTGTTCACCAGGACGTCGATCCGGCCGTGCTGCTCCAGGGCGGAGGCGACGGCCGACTCGGCTCCCGCGTAGGTCTCCAGGTCGGCGGTGACGGAGTGCGCGCCGAGTGCGGCGGCGGCCTCGTGGACCAGCTCGGACCGGTCGACGAGGGTCAGCTCGGCGCCCTCGGCTGCCATGCGGCGGGCCACCGCGAGACCGATGCCCTGCGCCGCACCCGTGACCACGGCCTTCTTCCCGGCGAACCGGTCTGCGTGGATGGTGGTCACGCTCACGCGGCCGCCTCCACCGTCTCCCTTGCGGCGGCCGGCGTGAACTTCTCGTAGTGGAAGCTCGCCGGAGTCACGCCGAGGGAGGTGATGTGGCCGCGTACAGCCTCCACCATGGCCGGCGGTCCGCACAGGTAGACGTCCACGTCACCGTCGTGCAGCGTCCCGGAGTCGATCAGGCCGGTGACGAAACCCTTGTTGCGGGCGCTGCTGGACGGGTCGGCCACGCAGTGGTCGAAGGTGAATCCCGGGATGACCTCCGCGTAGTCCTCGAGGGTGTCGAGGTGGACGAGGTCCTGGTCGGTGGTGACTCCGTAGAGCAGGTGGACCGGGTGGGCGACCGGCTTCTGGGCCAGGCGTTCCAGCATCGACAGCAGCGGTGCGAGGCCGGTGCCGCCCGCAAGGAGCAGGGCGGGCCGGGTGAGTTCGCGCAGGTAGAAGCTCCCCATCGGACCGGTGAACTCGATGCGGTCGCCGACCGCGGCGCGTTCGGTGAGGTAGCCGGACATCGCGCCGCCCTCCACGATCCGCACCAGGAACGAGGTCTGCTGCTGGTTCGGGCCGGAGCTGAACGAGTACGAGCGGGCCTGGTCCGTGCCGGGCACGGCGACGTTGACGTACTGGCCGGGCAGGAAGTCCAGCGCCTCCCGGTCGTCGACGTCGAGCGTGAACTCGACCGTGGTGGGTGAGTGGTGCTTGATGCCGGCGACGGTGGCGGTGTGCGTGGCCGCGGCGGTCCTGGCCGCGGCCGAGGAGGAGGGGATGCGCAGCACGAGATCGCTCTGCGGCGTCATCTGGCAGGGCAGGCAGTAGCCGAGCGCCGCCTCGTCCTCGGTGAGTGCCTCGTCGATGTAGTCGCCGCCGTCGTAACGGCCCGAGTCGCACAGCGACTTGCAGGTGCCGCAGGCGCCGTCGCGGCAGTCGAGGGGGATGTTGATCCGGGCCTTGTACGAGGCCTCGGCGACCGTCTCGTCGGGCCGGCACTCGATGAACCGGGTGATGCCGTCCTCGAAGTTCAGGGCGACCTGGAAGGGCATGCGCTTGCTCATTTCAAGAAGGGGGCGTCGTATCAGGACGGGGACTGGCCGGCTCAGACGTGGTAGATGTCGACGACGTGGTGCACGTAGTCGTTCTTCAGCACGACCTTCTTGCTCCTGATCAGCGGGTCCGGGCCCGAGAAGTCGATCCGGTAGAAGGACGTGCCGAAGTACGTGTCGACGGTCTGGTAGCGGTAGTAGAGCGTGAACCAGTTGAACCGCACGTCCACCAGGTCACCGTCCTGGCCGGTGATCTCGACGTTGGTGATGTTGTGGCCGGTGCGCGGCTCGGGCAGGCTTGTCGCGCTGGAGCGGTCGGTGCGGATGCGGAACACCCGGTCCTCCAGACC
Source organism: Streptomyces himalayensis subsp. himalayensis (assembly GCF_013778455.1). GTDB lineage: Bacteria > Actinomycetota > Actinomycetes > Streptomycetales > Streptomycetaceae > Streptomyces > Streptomyces himalayensis. Next base: position 111,142 of record NZ_JACEHE010000025.1, read on the forward strand.
CGCCCGGCTCGGGTAGTAGATCAGCGAGATCTCACGCTGCGGGTCGCGGGTGAGCTCGTCGTCGTCCGCCCAGGCGGGCATCCAGTACTCGGCGTCCGGGTGGTAGCACTCCAGCCACTTCTCGAACTCGCGGTCGTCGAGGTGACGCGCCTCGCGGTAGAGGAACTGGCGGATGCCCTCCAGCGTGACTGCGCCGGGCGTGATCGTGGTGTCGATCGCCGTGGTCACTTCGCCACCTCCAGGGCCTTGCGCATGGTCTCGAGCCAGTAGCCGTGCTGGATGGGGTAGAGGCCCTCGTCCTCCGTGCGCACGCCGCTGGCGATGGGATTGATGCCGATCTTCTTGGCGTCCTCGTCGGGGCCGTCGATCTGGTGCACGGCGCCGCGGCTGAGGTCGTTCCAGGGCATGGATTCGGCCAGGTAGGTCTTCTGGCAGGAGCGGAACTCCTCCAGGTCGTCCGGGGTCGCCATGCCGGTGGCGTTGAAGAAGTCCTCGTACTGCCGGATGCGGCGGGCACGCGCCTCGGCCGGTTCGCCCTTGGGGGCGATGCAGTAGATGGTGACCTCGGTCTTATCGACGGAGATGGGCCTGAAATGCCGTATCTGCGAGCTGAACTGGTCCATCAGATAGACATTGGGATAGAGGCACAGATTGCGGGAGACGCCGATCATCCAGTCGGCCTTCTCCTCGCCGAACTCGGCCGCCAGCTCGTCGCGCTTCTCGTGGAGGGGCCGGTTGGCGGGGTCGAGCCACTTGGTCCACAGCAGCAGATGGCCGTGGTCGAAGGAGTAGAAGCCGCCCTGCTGCTTGGACCAGCCGCCCGCGTCCATCGTCTTGGTGTCGTTCTTCGACTCCCCGGACGTACGGCGGGCCTGCGTGGCCGCGTAGTTCCAGTGGGTTGCGGACACGTGGTAGCCGTCGGCGCCGTTCTCCGCCTGCAGCTTCCAGTTGCCGTCGTAGTGGTACGTGGACGAGCCGCGCAGCACCTCCAGACCCTCAGGGGACTGGTCGACGACCATGTCGATGACGACCGCCGCGTCGCCCAGATGCTCGGTGAGGGGCTTGACGTCCGGGTTGAGGCTGCCGAAGAGGAAGCCGCGGTAGCTCTCGAACCGGGCGACCTTCTTCAGATCGTGGGAGCCGTCGGTGTTGAACTGCTCCGGATAGCCCGCCTCGCGCGGGTCCTTCACCTTCAGCAGCTTGCCGCTGTTGTTGAACGTCCAGCCGTGGAACGGGCAGGTGAAGGTGGTGCGGTTGTCGGTCTTGCGGCGGCAGAGCATCGCGCCGCGGTGGCTGCACGCGTTGATCAGGCAGTGCAGCTCGCCCTGCTTGTCGCGGGAGATGACGACGGGCTGCCGGCCGATATAGGTCGTGAAGTAGTCCCCGATCTCCGGGATCTGGCTCTCGTGAGCGAGATAGACCCAGTTGCCCTCGAAGATGTACTTCATCTCCAGCTCGAAAAGCTCCTCGTCGGTGAAGACGCTCCGGCGCACCCGGTACACACCGCTGTCCGGGTCCTCCACGAGGGCGTCTTCGAGGATGGTCCGTGCACGGCTGAGGTCGTCGGCCATGGTCCGTCCCTCCGATTCCTGTCCGCGATTCATGTCGCCGAGCGGCCTCTCCGGTCGGCAACGGCGTGTTACGGCCGCTTTTCAGCACCATGGCAGCGCGGTGAAGAGTCGGCCCCAGACATTTCCCCAGGGTTGACCCAGGGGGGTACTGATATCTCCGGCGTCTCAATAACCTCCAACCAGGTATTTGTGGTGTATGGGAGGCGCTCCCTACGCTGAGGGGCATTCGAGGGGCCCCGAAACAGGAAAGGGGCAGCCCGATGGAGTTCAGGCACCTCCGGTATTTCGTGGCCGTCGCCGAAACGCGTCATTTCGGAAAGGCCGCGGAACGCCTGCACATGGCCCAGCCCCCGCTCTCCCAGGCGATCCGCCGACTGGAGTCGGAACTGGGCGTGGAGCTGTTCACCCGCACGACCCGCCAGGTCGCCCTGACCGGCGCCGGCGAGGTGTTCCGCACCGATGTGGAGCGGATCCTCCAAGCCGTCGACGAAGCGGTGGCCAGGGTCGCGCGCTTCGCGTCCGGGGTGGAGGGGGTGCTGAGGATCGGCCTGACGGGTTCCGCCTCGTACCGACAACTGCCCGCGCTGGCACGGCTGATGAAGCGAGAGATGCCACACGTGATGCTGGAGGTGCACACCGAGATGCTCACGCCCGCCCAGGAAGCGGGGCTGATCGAGCGGCGCCTCGACGTCGGGGTCCTGCGCCCACCGGTACGGCAGGAGGGCATCGCCCACCGCTCCATCGCCTCCGAACCACTGATCGTGGCGGTCCCGGAGCAGCACTGGCTCGCCGACGCGGAATCCGTCCGCGTGGAGCAGCTGCGGCACGAGGACTTCATCATGTATGGCGCCGCGCTCGGCTCCGTCGTCAACGACGCCGTCGTACGCAGCTGCCTCGCCTCCGGCTTCTACCCGCACCGCGCGTACGAGGTCACCGAGACCTCGGCAGCTCTGGCGCTGGTCGCCGCCGGCCTCGGCGTCGCCGTGCTCCCGGACTCGATCCGCTCCGCGCCCCGCGAGGGAGTGCTGTGCAAGGAGATCGAGGACGCGCTGTCCGTACGCCTGGACCTGGCCTGGCGCGAGGACGACGACTCGCCGCTGCTGCGGAACCTCCTGAAGGTGCTGGAGCAGCACGACATGTTTCTTGAAGTGCCCGAAGGAGTGGCATGAAGATCGTCAACGTGGAGGCAATACCCTTTGCCATTCCCTATGAGAAGCCGCTGAAGTTCGCCAGCGGTGAGGTGCACACCGCGGACCACGTCCTGGTGCGGGTGCACACGGACGAGGGCCTGACCGGGACCGCCGAGGCGCCGCCTCGCCCGTACACCTACGGCGAGACCCAGGAGTCGATCGTCGCGGTGATCGACAAGATCTTCACGCCGGGGATCCTGGGACTGACGCCGCTGGAGCGCGAGGCGGTCCACGAGAAGCTCGACCGGACCGTCGGCAACCCGACCGCCAAGGCGGCCATCGACATGGCCCTGTGGGACATCCTCGGCCAGGCCGCCGGCATGCCGGTCTCCGGACTGCTCGGCGGCTACACGGACCGTATGCGGGTGAGCCACATGGTCGGGTTCGCGCCGGCCGACCGCATGGTCGCCGAGGCGGAGCGGATCCGGGACACGTACGGGGTCACCACGTTCAAGGTGAAGGTGGGGCGGCAGCCGTACACCGAAGACGTGGTGGCCTGCCGGGCTTTGCGCGAGGCGCTCGGCCCGGACGTGGAGCTCTACATCGACGGCAACCGCGGCTGGAGCGCCTCCGACTCCGCCCGCGCCCTGCGTGAGATGGCCGACCTCGGCCTGACCTTCGCCGAGGAACTCTGCCCCGCCGACGACGTGCTGGGCAGGCGTTGGCTGGTCGCGCAGAGCCCGGTGCCCTTCATCGCCGACGAGAGCGCCACCCGGGCCGCCGAGGTCACCCGCGAACTCCTCGGCGGATCCGCCACCGCCATCAGCATCAAGACCGCCCGCACCGGCTTCAGCGCCTCCCAGCGCGTATTGCACGAGTGCGAGGGGCTCGGCGTCGAGGTGGTGATGGGCAACCAGATCGACGGCCAGATCGGCACGTTGTGCTCGGCCGCCTTCGGCGCCGCCCACCGGACGACCTCCCTGCACGCCGGCGAGCTGTCGAACTTCCTCGACATGACCGACGACCTCCTCACCGAGCCGCTGACCATCGAGGACGGCACCCTGCGCATCCGCGAGGGCGCCGGCCTCGGCATCGACGTCGACCCCGAGAAGCTGGCTCGCTACCGCCAGGACCGTTGACGGACGGCCTCAGGCAGAGGCCGGCGGACAGAACGACACCAGACATACAGCGGACAGAACGACACCAGACAGACAAGGGACGGAAAGACCATGACCGACACCATCACCGAGCAGGTCGAGCAGGCCACCGCGGCCGCGTCCGGAGCCGCCGCCACTGAGCAGTTCCGCAGCAAGCAGCGCACCGGAACCGCTGACTCCGACACCAAGCGCGTGGACACCCTGGTCTCCGAACTCCTCACAGCCGCCCACGACATCATCCGCCGCCACAAGGTCACCTACGCCGAGTACGACGTCCTCAAGTCGTGGCTCATCCAGGTCGGCGAGGACGGCGAGTGGCCGCTCTTCCTCGACGTGTGGCTGGAGCACGTCGTCGAGGAGGTCGCCAACGAGAACCGCGAGGGCAGCAAGGGCACCATCGAGGGCCCGTACTACATCCCCGACTCGCCGCGTCTCCCGGCCGAAGCGACTCTGCCCATGAGGGACGACGAGGACGGCACTCCGCTGCTCTTCCAGGGCCAGATCACCTCGGTGGACGGAACCCCGCTGGCAGGCGCCACGGTCGAGATGTGGCACGCCGACAACGACGGCTACTACTCCCAGTTCGCGCCCAACCTTCCGGAATGGAACCTGCGCGGCACCGTCGTCGCCGATGACCAGGGCAACTTCAAGATCCACACCATGGAGCCCGCGCCCTACCAGATCCCCACGGACGGCTCCTGCGGCAGGCTCATCGCTGCCGCGGGCTGGCATGCGTGGCGCCCCGCCCACCTCCACCTGAAGGTGTCGGCGCCGGATCACCAGCTCATCACCACCCAGCTCTACTTCAAGGGCGGCAGCCACGTCTCCGACGACATCGCCTCCGCCGTGAAGCCCGAGCTCATCCTCGACCCCGGCCCGTCGAGCGACGGCAACGGCCGCGAGGTCACGTACGACTTCGTCCTCGACAAGGCGTGATGCACGGTGCTGTTCGCGGTACGGATGGACGTGGCGATTCCGCGCGACCTCGATCCCGAGGTTCGCGCGGACCTGGTGGCGCGCGAGAAGGCGTACTGCCAGGAACTGCAGAAGTCGGGGGAGTGGGTCCACATCTGGCGGTGTGTCGGGCAGTACGCCAACATCAGCGTCTTCGACGTCGCTGACAACGAGGCACTGCACCGGATTCTGTGGAGCCTCCCGCTCTTCCCGTACATGTCGATCGACGTCACTCCACTTGCCCAGCATCCGTCAGACCTGGCCGCGGCCTAGGGCCTGTGTCGGAAGTGGCGCCTGCCTCGCGGCGT